>NZNC01000030.1 GCA_002692965.1 Haliea sp.
GACCTGTTGGTGCAGATGGGGCACCCGCTGGACTTCGCCCGCCACGATATCCCCGCATCGAAAATGCCCGAAATCCTTGCGGCTATTGCCGGCGACCCGATCGCTGCCTTCCTGCCCCTGCCCATGGACATTATTGAGTCCGTGTGCCGCCGGGTCTGCAACTGGTCATAAGGAGAGTTCACCATGAAAATAAACTTCAGCACTATCAGTGAGCGCCTTGCGGATGCTTTCTCAGAGCGCGAGGCTCTGGTGAACATCGAGCGCAGCCGCCGTTACACCTTCCGCGAGTTCCACCTGCTGACCAACCGCATCGTCAATATGATGCGCCAGAAGCTGGACCTGCAACGCGGCGATAACGCGGTGATCATCCTGGACAACGACAACGCATCGCTGTTGCACTTTTTCACCGCGGTAAAAGCCGGCTCCCCCCTGTGCTACACCAACTACCGCGACAGCCTGGATGATCACACATACCAGGTGGATACGGTCAGCGCCAAGGTGGTGTTCATCGAGGCTGACCTACTGGAGAGCCACTATGACATGCTGCGCGAGCGCCAGGTCACCATCGTGGCTATGGACAGGCCGGAGAAAGAGTACCAGGGCGTACACTATTTCTGGGACCTGCTGGAGCAGGTGGACGACAGCAACCCCAACGTGGTGATCGACGATCGCGACGACGTGGTGATCATGCGCTTCACCGGTGGCACTACCGGGCGTGGCAAGTGCGCCATGTACACAGCGGACACCTACCTGGCATGTCGCGACTCCTACTGGGCCCTGCCGGATCCGGCCTGGACCCCCGAGACCCGCTTTATCCACCTAGCGCCGATCACCCACGGCAGCGGCATGATGTTTGCGCCGACCCAGTTCAAGGGCGGTTGTACCGTGACCATGAATGTGCCCGATCTGGATGCCTGGTGTGACAATATCGCCGCCGAGCGGATCACTAACGGTTTCGCCGTGCCGACCCTGCTGTACCGCCTGCTGGATATGGACGAGAAGGGTCGGGCGCGGTTCAAGACAATTGAAAACATGTACTACGGTGCTGCCCCCATGAGCCCGTCCAAGCTGGCGGAACTGCAGGCGGCCTTTGGTAACAACTTCATTCAGGTCTATGGCTCCACCGAGCACTTTGGTGTGGCCCTGTCCATGAGCAAAGCCGACCACCTGGTGGAGGACGGCGATGATTCGCACCTGGCCTCCGCCGGCCGGCCTTCGCCTTTCACCGAGCTTGAGATCATGGACGACGACGGCAACCCGGTGCCGCGGGGAGAGACCGGCGAGATCTGGCTGCGTTCCCGCGCCATTGTGCCGGGCTACTTCGGCAATCCGGAGCAGACCGCTTCTGAGTTCCAGGATGGCTTCTGGAAGTCTGGCGACATTGGCAGGATCGACGAGCGTGGCTTCTTCCATATTGTCGATCGCAAGAAAGACATGATTATCAGTGGCGGCTTCAATATCTACGCCAACGAAGTGGAATCCGCGCTTAACAGCCACCCGGCGGTGCTGATGTCCGCGGTGGTCGGTGTGCCTCATGAGGAGTGGGGCGAATCGGTGCACGCCGAGGTCATGCTCAAGGAAGGCGCCGAGGTTGAAGAGGCGGAACTTATCCAGCACGTACGCAACGAGTTGGGCGGATACAAGACGCCCAAATCCGTTGAAATCGTAGAGGAGATACCCACCAGCGTGGTGGGCAAGGTGCTGCGCCGGCAGGTGCGCCAGAAATACTGGGAGGAGGCCGGCCGCAAGGTCGGGTGAGTCCAGCACATGAGCAAACTCAAGCAACTGTCGGGGCTCGATGCCTCCTTCATCTATCTGGACACGGAGCCTGTAAATAAAACTGTGTAAACCGCCTATCATTGCACCCTGACAGGGTAAGGATAGGCCACATGAACAAGAAAGAACTGGAAGCCTTCGCACGAGAGGCAGCCAAAACCCTCAAGACCGAGAAGGACCTCAACGAGTTCAGCCAGATGCTGACCAAGATCACCGTTGAGGCGGCGCTGAATGCCGAGCTCGATGAGCACCTGGGCTACGACAGGAACCAGCCCTCCGACAACGCCAACAGCCGCAACGGCTACACCAGCAAGACACTCAGGACCGAGGACGGCCAGTTCGAGCTGAACACGCCCCGTGACCGCGAGGGCAGCTTCGAGCCGCAGTTGGTGAGAAAAGGCCAGACCCGCTTTACCTCGATGGACGACAAAATCCTGAGCCTCTACGCCAAGGGCATGACCACCCGTGAGATCGTCGCCACCTTCAAGGAGATGTACGATGCCGACATCTCACCGACCCTGATTTCCAAGGTAACAGAGGCCGTCATCGACCAGGTCGTGGAATGGCAGTCGCGCCCCCTGGACCCGGTGTATCCGATTGTCTACCTGGACTGCATTGTGGTCAAAATCCGGCAGGACAAGCAGGTCATCAACAAGGCGATCTACCTGGCCCTGGGCGTCAATCTCGAAGGCCACAAGGAACTGCTGGGCATGTGGCTCTCCGAGAACGAGGGCGCCAAGTTCTGGCTGGGCGTCCTGACAGAGCTCCAGAATCGCGGTGTGAAGGACATTCTCATCGCCTGCGTGGATGGGCTCAAAGGCTTCCCTGATGCCATCAGTGCAGCTTACCCGCAGGCGCAGATCCAGCTCTGCATCGTTCACATGGTGCGCAACTCGATGAAGTATGTGCCGTGGAAGGATTACAAGGCCGTGACGGCCGATCTCAAGCGCATCTACCAGTCAGTCACCGAAGAGGAAGCCCTGCAGGCGTTGGACGAGTTCGAGGACCGCTGGGGTGAGAAATACCCTCACATCAGCCGCTCCTGGCGTAATCACTGGCCGAACCTGAGCACGTTGTTCCGCTACCCCGAAGACATCCGCAAGGCGATCTACACCACCAACGCCATCGAGTCGCTGAACAGCGTCATCCGCAAAGCCATCAAGAAACGGAAGCTGTTCCCGACTGACGACTCCGCCCGCAAGGTCGTTTACCTGGCAATCATGGATGCGTCGAAAAAATGGACGATGCCGATCCGTAATTGGAAGGCTGCGCTGAACCGGTTTATGATCGAGTTTGAGGATCGCATCAGCGACTACGTTTAACCCCGGCGGTTACACAGAATTATTTACACCCTCTGGACACGGACCGCGCCAGTACCGGCGGCACCATGATCTATGTATACGACCAGTCCACAATTCCCGGCGGTGGCCACCTGCGCTTCAAGGAAATCCTCAAACACATCGAATCGCGCACCGCCACCTCGCCGATCTTCCGCCAGAAGCTCAAGCAGGTGCCGATGTCCCTGGACTATCCCTACTGGGTGGAAGATGAGAATTTCCGCATCGAGAACCACGTGTTCCACGTTGCCCTGCCCAAGCCCGGCGACTGGCGGCAGTTCTGTATCATGGCCTCGCGCCTGACCACCCCCCATTTCGATTTCAATCGCCCTCTGTGGGAGATGTACGTGGTTGAGGGGCTGGACAATATCGACTGGCTGCCCAAGGGCAGCTTCGCCATCCTCACCCGCATGCATCACGCGGCCGTAGACGGCACCGCGGCGGCGCAACTGACCTGGGCCCTGCACGACCTCGATGCCCGGGGTAAGAAGCCGGGGCTGGGCGGAGAGCATGAGACCGAGGGTGTTCGCGCCCCCAGCCAGTTTGAGATGGCCACCCGTGCCTGGTGGAACAATGCGACCTCGCCGATGCGTCTTGCCAGACCCCTGTCCCGCCTGCTGCCCAAGGTGGGTGGCAGGTTGCGCAAGGAGGTGCAGAAACGCACTGTGGCCAGGGTCGAAGAACACAATTCTGGAACGAAGGTGCCGACGACCCGCTTCGACGGCCGGGTTTCTCCCTTTCGGGTGTTTACCACCTCACGCTTCCAACTGGACGAGCTCAAGGGCATTCGCAAGGCCGTGGAAGGCAGCACCATCAACGATGTGGTGACGACAATTATATCCGGTGCCCTGCGCCGCTACCTGGACCACAACGGTGAATTGCCCCGGGACACCATGGTGGCGATGATGCCGGTCAACACCCGGTCCGGGCCCGATGCCGAGCCTGGCGCCAACAACATCACCTTCATGGGGGCCGCTATCGGTTCCGATATTGCGGACCCGAAAGAACGTCTCGCCTATGTGACCGAACAGACTGCTCGCTCCAAGAGTATCGTCAACGCCATTGGCGCCAGTGACCTGACGGACCTCAACAAGCATATTCCCGCTTCTTTGCTGGCGGCCACAGGGAAGCTGATTTCCCGTATTGGTCTCGATGCGGGTGGCACCGGTAAGCGCTTGTTTAATATGGCAATTTNCAATGTGCCTGGGCCGAGCGTGCCGCTGTACCTCCAGGGCGCGAAGCTGAAGTTCTGGTCCATTGTGGCGCCCTGTACCGACGGCATGGGAGCGGTATTCGCGATCACCAGTTACNACCGGGAGANCTATATCTGCCCNNCGGCCTGCCGCGAGATTGTGCCGGACCCGGAATTCCTGGCCCAGTGTCTGGAAGAGAGCTATGCGGAATTGCTGGCGGCCACTGGGGCCAAACCAAAGCGTAAGCCGGCGAAACGCCCGCTAAAAAAGAAAACAACAGCTAAAAAGCCGGTGAGGAAGAACCCCGCAGGAAGAAAAGCGGCAAATTAACACGCGTTCCGGGCTGAATGGACAAATTTAATCATTATTCGGCCAAGAGCCGGACGTTTGTTTGCCATGTAATAACCCACAGTTCCATAACTATATAAAGCTCCATAACTATAGAAAGCAGAGGATCACAATGAATATCTCACTCAAAACCAAGCCCCTTGCGCTCGCAGTCGCCGCTTCCCAGGTTCTTCTCTACCAGTCACTGCCCACCCACGGCCAGGCCCTGGAAGAGGTGATGGTCACCGCCCGTAAGCGTACTGAGACCCTGATGGACGCTCCTGTGGCGGTCACCGCGGTATCCGGCCAGGCCATGGAGTCTCAGGGTATCTCCAACATGGAACAGCTTTCCGCCAAGGTACCTGGCCTGCAGATTGGCCGCNGCGCCCNGACCACGAATATTCGTATCCGCGGTGTCGGCTCAGGCATNAACAAGGGCTTTGAGCAGTCCGCGGGAATGTACATTGATGGTATCTACCAGTCCCGTAGCCGCCAGTTCACCCAGTCCCTGGTTGATCTGCAGCAGGTGGAAGTATTGCGTGGCCCCCAGGGCGTGCTATTCGGAAAAAACACTGTGGCTGGTGCTATTAAGGTGGAAACAGCCAACCCGGTAGTTGGCGATGAGTTCAACGGGTCCATCAAGGCCGCGTTTGAGCCTGAGCAGNCCACCACACGTTACACNGGCATCGTATCAGGCAGTCTGAGCGACAGTGTTGCGGCCCGCTTGGTGCTGCGCCAGGAAGACTCCGATGGTTACATGGATAACAGGTTCCGGGACACCGATGAGCAGGAAGAAACCAACAAGATGGCTCGCCTGACACTGGCCTGGGATGCAGCCGACAACCTGTCGATTGTTGCCAAGGCGTCACACGTGGATATGGAAAGTACCGGCAAGGAAATGAACGCCTATACNATTGATGACCGCCTGCCCCCGGCNAGCACNCTGGCNCTCTCNGCCGCNCTTACTGGNGGNCAATTNGCGGCGGCCGATGCNCCCGGAGGCGATGACTATGAAAGTTGGGTAGGNAACCTGCAGTGGGGCAGGGGTGATACCGAGGACACGACNTCGACCGCCTTNTCTGTGAAAATCGACTGGGATGTCGGTGACTACACGGTAACGTCCTTGACCGGCATATCTGACTTTGAATTCGAGCAGTACCATGATGTGGACTTCCTGCCTCCCAACTTCATCGAGAATATCGACCAGGAAAAGNTGAACATGTTCAGCCAGGAAATCCGTGTTGCTACAAACTGGGATGGCCGGTTTAACTTTATCGCGGGTGTTTACTACGAGGACCAGGAGCTGGAATTGGNCGAAGGTACTCACATCGATGGCACATTTGGCGGGCTAGTCCCCACCATTTTCGTGACACCGTTTGGTGAGACAGACACATCGTCCNGTCTGACCGATTTCGACCAGGACACCACGACAATGGCAATTTTCGGTGAAGTCACTTTCGACATCACCGATACCCTGAGCCTCGATCTTGGCGGGCGTTACTCGGAAGATGAGAAGGAAATGACCAAGCTGGTTACCATCGGCCAGGGCGCACCAGGGCAAGTAAACGATATAGTGACTCCTGACATTACTGCCGGGTCCGCAGATCTTATTGAATACCTGACCAATGTCATGGTGGCTACTGGCGATGCCGGTGCGACAGCTGCGGCCGCGGCACATCGCCGGCAGCCTGGATCGATACGCTGCCTATTTTGAAGACGAGCGTGATGAAAGTCATTTTGACCCCTCTGCTCGCCTGCGCTGGGAATACAGTGACACCGGAATGGCATACCTTTCGTATTCGGAAGGTTACAAGTCTGGCGGCTTCAATTTCAGCCCGGATACAGCGAATCCCGATGGCTCGTCTCGACCCGGTCACGAGTTTGAAGACGAAGCCGTGACTGCCTGGGAGTTGGGTGTAAAACAGGACTTCATGGATGGCCGTGCGCGCGTCGCGACAGCCATTTACAGATCTGAGCTGGAAGATCTGCAGGTTACTTCTTGGGGTGGCACAAGTTTTGTCGTAGGCAACGCGGCGGAGCTGACCGTCCAGGGTATCGAGATCGAAGCGCAGTTCGCCGCTACCGATGCACTGGAAATCGGCGGCAGCTATGCCTACCTCGATCACGAGTTCGATTCGTATCCGGGGGCGGGTTGTTCCGTTGTCGAGATTGGCCTGGGTACCTGCCCGAACTCCTCTGGTGAGGGTACAAAGGATCTGTCCGGCGAGCGCGGGGCGTTCGCACCGGAGCACAGTGCCTCGCTCTACCTGGACTACAATCACGCATTTGATTGGGCGGAATTCAATTTCCATGTCGATGTCAATTACAAGGATGAATTCTTCCTGGATGGCGACCTCGATGAAAATGTGCTGCAGGATTCCTACACCAAGGTCGATGCCAGTATCTCCCTGATGTCCCTGGAAGGTACCTGGGAGGTGGTGCTCTACGGACGGAACCTGACCGATGAGACCACCTACACCGCTTCGGCTGATGCTCCCTTGAGCCCAGGAGTTTATATTGGCTGGGTTGAGGAACCCCGCGTCTACGGAATATCTGCAGCATACAATTTCTGATAGTCCCTTTGCGGCGCTTGATGCCGGCACCCTGCCTGGTATCAAGCGCTGTTTTTTTTATTTCTTCCCCGATTCGCCCGAATCGACTCTCAAAGCCCCCGTTAACAATTATCATCCAGACAAGTATTTAAGCTCTGATGACAAGGGGCTTACAGCCGCCTGCGCTTATAGTATTCCCAGAACACGGGAGTGAATACCCAGCGCGGGTTTCCGCTAACAATATCGGTCCACAGATGGATCAGTGTCAGGAGTTTTTCTAATGAGTGAAGCTGCCCTTCTATTCGAAAACAGGGATGGAGTAGCCTGGTTGACCATGAACCGGCCCGAGGCCATGAATTCCATCAGCCTGGAAATGATTACCCTGTACGAGGAGTACCTGGAACAGATTCTGGGGGATGAGTGTATCAAGGTTGTTGTCATCAGCGGTGCGGGCAAGGCTTTCTGCGCCGGCGCTGACTTGAAGCAGGTATTGGATAGCCTCGACGTCCCACCCGGTAAGCCTGATTTCCTCGATCGCCTGTGCGACAGGGTTTTGAACCCGCTGCGCGATTTCCCCAAGCCGGTGATTGCCGCCCTCAACGGTATCACCATGGCAGGTGGCCTGGAGACCGCCATGTGCGCCGATCTCGTCGTGGCCGCTGAGAGTGCCAGGATAGGCGACGCTCACGCCAACTTCGGTGTCTACCCGGGGGCGGGGGGAGCAGCAGTACTGCCGCGTATCGTTCCCCACAACGTGGCTAAGTACCTACTGTTTACCGGCAGAACTCTTTCCGCACAGGAGATGAAAAACTACGGCTTCGTCAATGAGGTGGTAGCCGACGGTGAGCTGCAGGAAGCCGCCCAGGCATTGGCCCTGCATATCGCTGAGAAGAGCCCCATCGCCCTGCGCCGGATGAAGTCCGTGGCTAATGCCGCCGCTGACAAGACCCGAGACGACGCGCTGCGGCACGAGATGTACGAATTCCGCAAGCACCAGCGCTCCTGGGATATGCAGGAAGGCCTGGCCGCCTTTGCCGAGAAACGCAAGCCACGGTTCCAGGGCCGCTAATAGGAGTAGAGAAAATGACAGATGTATATATCGCCGGCGTCGGCATGACCCCCTTCGGTCGGCATATGGACAAGAGCTACAAGGACCTGACCGCTGAGGCTGTACAGGGGGCCCTGACTGATGCGGGTGTAGACAAGGACGAGGTGGGCGAGGCCTTCTTCGCCTCCTGTGTCATCGGCTTTCTGCAGGACCAGCATATGGTGCCCGGCCAGGTGGCCCTGCGCTCCATGGGTTTTGAGGGCATCCCTATATTCAATGTTGAAGGCGCCTGCGCTTCCGCCACGTCCGGCCTTTACCTGGCTGCCCAGGCGATTCGCGCCGGCAGCTGCGATATCGCAATCGCGGTGGGTACGGAGAAAATGTTCACCCATGACAAGGCAAAAATGTTCGCCGCATTTGATTCCGCCTGGGATGTGACCACGGTTGAGGCCAACAAGGAGTACCTGCTCAAGATGGGGGAGGGGATTACCCTGCCGGAAGGCTCCCTGTCACCCAAGCCCTACAGCATGTTCATGGATGTGTACGCAGCCTTCTGCCGCCAGCATATGAAGACCTTCGGCACCACCCAGGAGCAGATCGCCGCGGTTTGCGCCAAGAACCACACCCACTCGGTGCACAATCCCCTGGCCCAGTACCAGAACCCTTACACCGTTGAAGAGGTGATGGCCGCACCGCCGATCACTTACCCCCTGACCCTGCCCATGTGCGCGCCCATCTCCGACGGCTCTGCCGCGGCGGTGCTGTGCAGTGCCGAGGGCCTCAAACGGCTCAGGGGCGATGCCTCCCGGGCGGTGAAGCTGCTCAGCTGCGTCTTCCGCTCCGGTATCAACCGCACGGCCGAGGAGTATGAAAAGCACATTACTGCGCTGGCGGCCGCAGAAGCCTACGAGAAGGCCGGCGTTTCCCCGGAGGATGTGAGCGTGGTGGAGGTGCACGACGCGACTGCCATGGGTGAGATCATCCAGGTGGAAAACCTGCGCCTGGTGCCCTGGGGGGAGGGCGGCCCCGCCGCCGCGCGCGGCGATTTCACTGTCGGCGGCCGGGTGCCGGTCAATCCCTCCGGCGGCCTGGAGTCAAAAGGGCACCCCATCGGCGCCACAGGCCTCGGCCAGATATTTGAGCTGGTAACCCAGCTGCGCGGCGAAGCCGGCGCGCGCCAGGTTGAAGGCGCGCGGATCGCAGTACAGGAAAACGGTGGTGGCCTCGTCGGCCTGGAAGAGGCAACGGCCGCGGTAAGCATACTCGCAAAGCAGTAGAGGAGAACAAAGCGATGAATTTCCAACGCAGTGAAGAACAGCAGATGATTATCGAGAATCTGCGCAAATACCTGGACTCGGAGATCGAGCCGGCCTTTCGCGAGCACGGCGAGGGCTTCATACCGCGGGAGAAAATGCAGGAGTGGACCCAGGGGCTGACCGAGTTCGGCTTGATCAAGGCGCCATTCGGTGAGGAGTGGGGCGGCTTTGGCATGGACTGGCTCACCCACCTGATGGTATTTGAGGAGATCGCCTACACCTCTCTGGATATCGCCATCCCCGGTTTTATCAACGCGGTCAATGCCGAGCTGTTAAGACAGCTGGCGCCCGAGGCCATCAAGGAGAATTACCTCGCGGACATCATCAACTGCGACAAGTTCATCGCCATGGGTATCTCTGAGCCGGACGTGGGTTCAGACGTGTCTGCAGTCAAGACGCGTGCGGTGCTCGATGGCGACCACTGGGTGATCAATGGCGAAAAGACCTGGATTACGAATGGCGAGTACTCAGACGTGTTCATCTGTACCTGTCGCACCGGTGAGAACGAGATCAGCCATATACTGATCGACCGTGAGGAGCATGGCTACGAGACGGTGGGAATTCCCAAGATGGCGTTGAACGGTCAGTCCACTTCGCAGGTTTTCATGTCTGATGTGCGGGTGCCGGTGGAGAACGTGGTGGGTGGCCGCGGTACCGGGCTCAAAAATACCCTGAAGATATTCGAATACGCTCGCTGCCACATGGCAATGTGGGGAATTGGCGTGGCGCGTCGCGCCATGGACGAGGCCATCAAGTACGCCCAGGAGCGCAAGCAGCACGGCAAGTTGATTGGCGGTCACCAGCTGATCGCCGACAAGCTCGCCACCATGGCCACCCAGATCGATGCCGCCCGGCTGCTGACCTACCGGGCCATGGATATGGTGATGCGCGGCGAGCGCGCGGACAAGGAGTGCGCCATGGCCAAGTGGTACGGCACCGAAATCGCGGTGACCGCGACGCGCGACGCGCTGGAAATTCACGGTGGTAACGGTGTGACCAAGGAATTCATCGTTGAGCGCCTGGCGCGGGAGGCTATTGTGGCGCCGATCCCCGATGGCACTACCGAGATCCAGAAGCTGTTAATCAGCCGGGCCCTGACCGGTTTGAATGCGTTCAGTTAAATAAAGGAATTTGGAGGTTTTTGTGAATCTGGAAAATAAAGTTTTGGTAATCACCGGCGGCGCCTCGGGTCTGGGCCAGGCCACCGCGCGTTATATGGTGAGCGAGAAGGGTGCAAAGGTTGCACTTCTGGACCTGAATGAGGCAGCCGGCACAGCGACGGTAGAAGAACTGGGCGAGGAAAATGCCATTTTCTGCCAGACCGATGTGACCTCCGAGGAGAGCATAGATGTCGCTATCGCAGCGATCATGGAAAAGTTCGGCGCGATCCATATGAATGTTAACGCCGCTGGCATCCCGTTGCCGTGCAAGATCCTCGACCGGGAAGGCAAGGCCAGCAGCTTGGCGAAGTACGCCATGGTGATCAACGTCAACCTGATGGGGGTGTTCAACGTCATGGCCAAGTGTGCTGAGCAGATGGCGAAGAATGAGCCGGACCAGAAGGGCGAGCGCGGGGTGATCGTGAACGTATCGTCGGGTGCGGCCTACGAGGGTCAGATCGGCCAGAGTGCCTACAGTGGCTCTAAGGCGGGGGTTAACGGGATGAACATTCCCGCCGCCCGGGAGCTGGGCCCCCTGGGTATCCGTGTGAATTCAATCGCCCCGGGCCTGTTCGGCACGCCCATGATCAAATCCATGGACCAAAAAGTCCAGGATGCCCTGATCCAGATGGTTGAAGCACCGCGACGGATGGGTGAGATGGATGAGTTCGCCCATACCTGCGCTTTTTTGGCCGAGAATGCTTATATGAACGGGCGCGTTATTCGACTGGATGCAGCTACGGTTATGCAAGCAAAGTAGGCTTGACCACATTGACGAGGCTTGCTCCCTGCTTTTATCTGAACATAGCCTACACTTGATGTGGAGCGTGATCGCCGGCGGCGTCACCCTGAATGATTTTGGAAATTCGGTACGTTCAATCAACAAAGGAGTAGGTTTGGTGAAAATTATCCAGAAGTACATACTAGCATCGATAGGGACTGTAATCGCCGCCTGCCTGATGGCAACTACAACTCATGCGGCAGACAAACCCAATATTCTGGTGATTTGGGGCGACGATATTGGCTGGTTCAATATCAGCGCCTACAACCACGGGATGATGGGATACAAGACACCCAATATCGACAGGATCGCCAATGAGGGCGCCATGTTCACCGACTGGTACGGTCAGCAGAGCTGCACCGCCGGGCGCGCTGCGTTTATTACCGGCCAATCGCCCATCTCCTACCGCATAGCCGTTGGCTCACAGCAAGGCCAGAAAGCGTTCATGATCCGCACTATCCGCCCGCTGGAGCGACCTGATCCTGGTTTGGAGC
>NZNC01000031.1 GCA_002692965.1 Haliea sp.
AGAGAGCTATCGACTGAGACAGAAAACGACCGGTTAGACCAAACCGGGTGGGTCAATTTTATTGGCCAAAAGTGGGTCAAAGTAAATGGCCATTGACACTTTCTTGTCCATGTGGCCTATCCTTACCCTGTCAGGGTGCAATGATAGGCGGTTTACACAGTTTTATTTACACCCTCGAGAAGGAGTGCCACACCAATTGCTAATGCAAACAGGCTTACGGCTGATGCCTCAAGGCAGTCTCTAACCCGCCTCCCGAAGAGGACCAAACGAAGGTGCCACTGGATGATGCGTGTCGTCCAATAGTTTACGCAGCGTCTCCATATCTGTGCCAAACGTTGCTTCACGCAGCCAATCTCCCGAACTCACCGCACGGCAGCTCCCGCAGGCTCGATTTGGTAATTTCGCGTAGTTTTCCAAAAACTACCCATGCTTGCCGAATACATCGGTGTACAAGACGCATGATTTAGTTCACTTGCCCTATCCGAATACGGTTATTTAACGGCTCCCATTCTTTGCTGACGCGACGGCATTTCCTTGCGATTGTGATGGAACACAACTCTTGGTATTTACCGTATGCCGACCATCTTCCACTATATCACGATCAACCACATCACCCTCATCTCAGGACTACTATCAGCAATCTTGAGCACTGGATGTGCCTCGACCGTTCCTCCTGCACCCGCTGGGCCAGAAGCCGAAGCAGCACCACCTCCAGTCCCAAGCGACTGGCTCCCCATTGCCCGCTACGGTCGCTACACGCTGGTGGAACTGAAGCCCCGAACGGCCCAACACAACCTCCTGTTGCAAGTGATCGATGTATCCGTGCCGGCAACGCCTGCTGCGACAGTAGGTGATGGCCTGCGGCATGTGCTGCAACGCTCCGGCTACGCCCTGTGTGACAGCGATCCCCAAGTGGCGGCACTCTACGAGTTACCCCTTCCGGCTGCCCATCTGCAACTTGGACCAATGTTCCTCCATGATGCTTTACTGACCCTGGCGGGACCCGCCTGGGAGCTGCAAGTAGATGATCGAGCCCGGCAAGTGTGCTTCACGCCGAGTCAGGAGACATCGCCATGACGCTTCGATCCGGCAGGGATTTCACTCGCGGGCAGTTACCGTGGGAGGCTACGGTGAAATCCCGTATACCCGTCGTGCTGCTGGTGCTGATCATTGCTCTTGTCCCGACGCTTGCACTTGCCCAAAACGCTCCCGCCACAGGTTCACGCATCGCCTCCAGCCAGGAGAGCCCGAGCAGTGACACGACAATTGATGAACACAGGGGAAGAGAGTGGGGGCTGCAACCCGAGGAGTGGGCACGGTATCGGCAACTGATGCAGGGGCCACTGGGCATCCACTCGCCCAACCTGGACCCGCTCACAGCATTGGGCATCGAAGCACGCACAGACGAGGAACGTCGCCACTATGCAGAGCTTCAAGTGCAGGCCGAAGCTCGCCGCGTCGAAAAAACACTGACCTATCAACGGGCCTATGACGCCGCCTGGCAACGCCTCTATCCCACACTCCAACGTGTCGATCTGACGGGAACGACCCTCGCCAATGGAGGAAGCCTCCCCTCGGTACGGCTCGCCGTCTTCGTGAAAGAAAGTTGTCCGCCCTGTGAACAGCGAGTGCGGCAGTTGCAGTCCGAGGGGGCCACATTTGATCTATACATGGTTGGCAGCCGCCAGGAGGATGCCCGCATCCGGCAGTGGGCCACGCGAGTAGGAATTGATCCGGACAAGGTTCGGGAGCGCGCCATTACCCTGAACCACGACGGCGGACGCTGGTTGTCCATCGGCGTGCAGGGTGATCTGCCTGCCGTCGTTCGTGAGGTCAACGGGCAATGGCTGCGCTTGTGAGACTTCGACATCTGGCTGCCATCTGCCTGTGCTGGTTGCTCGCATCGCCAGCAATGGCGGAGACGGTGAACAAATCGCTGATCCCGCCACCGGCATACCAACTGGCCGCTCATCATGCCGATGTGCCATCCGCCGTGTTGTATGCCATCGCGCTTCAGGAAAGCGGCATCCACCTGAGAGGCCAGCGCGTTCCCTGGCCGTGGACACTGAATGTCGCTGGCCAGCCACGGCGATTGACGACACAGGCCGCTGCCTGTATCGAACTGCAAGATGCTCTTGATGCGCAGCCGAACCGGCGTATCGACGTAGGGCTCGGGCAGATCAATGTCGGCTACCACGCCCATCGCGTGGCGCACCCCTGTGACCTGCTCGACCCGTATCGCAATCTGCGCATCGCCGCCACCATCCTGCGCGAACAGTACCGGCAAGGTGAAGATTGGCTACCAGCGATTGGCCGCTATCACCGTCCAGCCGGTGGCACGCCTGCCGCCCGCTACCGCCGCAGCGTTCATCAACACCTGTCGCGTGTCCACGGTGGCCCGGCAATTCTGGCCACGCCTGGGAGGTCACTACCTTGAAATCTCAATTGCAAGCACTGTGCTGGCTGCTGGGGATGGCAAGCCTGACTGTCTCTGCTGATAACACCCAACTCATCATCGTCGAGGATCGAGGCGGTGTCTCGGCCTTGCCGTACTACCAGGCACTGGACTTGCCGCCCATGGGCACGCCCATTGCCCCACCTGCTCATATTGAGGTGCCAGAGGCACCCTCACAGCCTTTCAGCGAGGCAGACATGCTGCCAGTGAAGTCGGCACTGCTATCGCCTGGCAGTGTGGAACGTCGCTCGATTCAGGCCCCGGGGTTACAGCCGCTTTTTCTGGTGGGTGACGACGAACTCTCCCAAGCTTGGCTGCGCGAACGGGCAGCCAGCTTGCTGACACTGAATGCCGTAGGTCTGGTGGTCAACGTCGATACCGCCGAGGGTCTGGCTCGTCTACGGGAGCTGGCCCCCGGTTTGACGCTGTCCCCGGTCTCTGGGGACGACCTGGCCCAGCGCCTTGAGCTTCGACACTACCCGGTGCTGATCACGCCCACGGGCATCGAGCAGTGACATGGCCCAGCCCCATGCCGTGGAGGTCATGCTGCGACCTGCCGTCGAGTTGTACAGCGTTGGCGTCAGTGTCGGTGCCGCCGCGCTCTGTCTGTTCGCGCCCTGGTCACTGGCCCTGAGTCCCTTGCTGGGACTGGGGGCCGCTCTGGGTTTTCTGACTTTTGCCGTCATCCGCTTTCACGACGCCAGGGTGATCCTGCGTTATCGCCGCAACATCCGCCGCATCCCACGTTACGTGATGGCCAGCCGGAATGTACCGGTGAGTCAGCAGCGCTTGTTCGTTGGCAGAGGGTTCCGCTGGGACCAGCGCCATACCCACCGGTTGATGCAAACCTACCGCCCGGAGTTTCGCCGTTACGTCGAGCCGACACCGGCCTATCGGCTTGTCCGCCGCCTGGAGGAGCGACTGGAATTTGCGCCGTTTCCATTTCGATGCCTTGGCAGGGTAACCGCCTGGGATCATCCTCTGAATCCGCTCCGTCCGCTGCCACCAGTCGGAGGACTGCCTCGCCTGCACGGCATCGAGCCGCTGGAGACGGACGTATCCCTGCCGTTGGGGGAACGAGTCGGCCATACCCTAGTGCTTGGCACCACACGGGTCGGCAAGACCCGGTTGGCAGAGCTGTGCATCACCCAGGACATCCGCCGCAAGGTCAATGGCGAATACGAGGTGGTGATCGTGTTCGACCCCAAGGGCGATGCCGACCTGCTCAAGCGTATGTACGTGGAGGCCCGACGCGCCGGACGCGAGGGCGAGTTCTATGTATTCCATCTCGGCTGGCCGGATATCTCTGCCCGCTACAACGCCGTGGGCCGCTTTGGACGTATCTCGGAGGTAGCCACGCGCATCGCCGGCCAACTCTCCGGCGAGGGCAACAGCGCCGCCTTCCGTGAATTCGCCTGGCGCTTCGTCAACATCATCGCCCGCGCCCTGGTGGAGCTGGGACGACGCCCCGATTACCTCCAGATCCAGCGCCACGTCATCAACATCGACGCACTGTTCATCGAGTACGCCCAGCACTTCTTCGCCAAAACCGAGCCGAAGGCCTGGGAAGTGATCGTGCAGATCGAAGGACGGCTGAACGACAAGAACATCCCCCGCCACATGGTCGGACGGGAAAAGCGCGTGGTGGCCATCGAGCAGTACCTGTCCCAGGTGCGTGTCTACGATCCGGTGCTCGACGGGTTGCGCTCGGCGGTACGCTACGACCGCACCTACTTCGACAAGATCGTCGCCTCACTGCTGCCGCTGCTGGAAAAACTCACCACCGGCAAGATCGCGCAACTGCTGGCCCCGGATTACGCAGACCTACACGACCCACGACCGATCTTCGACTGGATGCAGATCATCCGCAAACGGGCTGTCGTCTATGTCGGGCTGGATGCTTTGTCGGATGCCGAGGTCGCCGCAGCCGTGGGCAACTCCATGTTCTCCGACCTGGTGTCCGTGGCCGGGCACATCTACAAATTCGGCATCGACGACGGTTTGCCCGATGCCTCCTCTTCTGCTCCAGGCAAAGTCGCCATCAACGTCCATGCCGATGAGTTCAACGAGTTGATGGGTGACGAGTTCATCCCCATGGTCAACAAGGGTGGTGGCGCGGGGATTCAGGTGACGGCCTATACCCAGACCTTGAGCGACATCGAGGCGCGCATCGGCAACCGGGCCAAGGCCGGACAGGTAGTGGGCAACTTCAACAACCTGTTCATGCTGCGGGTGCGCGAGACTGCCACCGCCGAGTTGCTCACCAAGCAGTTGCCCAAGGTCGAGGTCTACACCACATCCATCGTCAGTGGGGCCACGGACACCTCCGACCCACAGGGGCATACCGCCTTCACCTCCAACACCCAGGACCGCATCACCTCCACCAGCGTACCGCTGATCGAACCGGCTCACGTGGTCAACCTTCCCAAGGGCCAGGCCTTCGCACTGCTGGAAGGGGGCAACCTGTGGAAGCTGCGCATGCCGCTGCCAGCCCCTGATCCCGACGAGGCCATGCCAAAGGACTTGCAAGCACTGGCCGACTATATGCGTCAGCACTATCTGGACGCGGGCGAATGGTGGGAAAGCCAGGGCAGACCCGCGCTACAAAGCGAAGGCCTGCCCGATGACCTATTGGATGACTTCAGACAGATGACCACCGCCGAGACCGACGGTGCCGAAGCATCATGAGCGACCCGGCAACCACCGCCCAGCGGCAACAGACGCGGCAGCGTAACCTCGTCGGCACGGTGATCACCCTACCGTTTCGCCTCGTCGGCGTACTCTGTGGCTCACTGCTGCTCTGCATCCTGGTGGAATGGGTCGGCATGCACCTGTTCTGGCCGGAGGAAGAATGGCGTCATGCCCAGTCCATGGTGCATTACGAACTCGATCAACTCTCCACCCACTTCACCCGCAGTGTGGTGGTTCAGGAGCCAGGCCGCACCGCCCATCGGCTGATCGACGGTGCCCATGAGTGGATATTCCTCAAAACCGGGCTGATGGACTGGATACAGGGCGCGGCATCTCAGACTCGCTCTGGGGCCGATAGCCCAACCCGCGACTTCCGCTACTACCTGGGTGTGGTCTACGCCCATTTGGAGAGCTACCTGATCGCTGCAGCCTATGTGTTGTTAGTGTTCCTTGTGCGCCTGCTAGTGTTGTGCCTGATGCTGCCACTATTCTGCATGACCGCCTTTGTGGGGCTAGTGGATGGCCTGGTGCGCCGCGACATCCGCAGATTCGGCGCAGGGCGGGAATCCGGTTTCGTCTACCACCGGGCGAAAGCCGCTCTGATGCCGCTACTGGTGTTGCCCTGGGTGATCTATCTGGCACTGCCGGTGAGCGTGAGCCCATTACTGATTCTGTTGCCCAGTGCTGTACTGCTGGGCGTGGTGGTGGATATTGCGGCTGGGAGTTTCAAGAAATATCTATAGTTATTAAATCATTCCCGCTTGGATGTGTGACATGTAGACTACTGAGAACAGCCCGAGCACCAACATATCGTCAGGCTCCAATCATGGCATTCAAGGAAAAACCGGTGATAGAAGCCCATTTCTATGAGACTTACTATTTCTGCAATATAGTCAGAAACGTCCTCCACGACCAATTTTCCTTTTTAAGGAACCTTGATGAATTTTACGGAGATGGAAAAGCTCTTTATTTCTCCGAACCTTTCCCCAAGTATTCCGCACTTCACTATTTCATTGAATTCATCGTAGAGGATATCTACCACGAGGAAGCGTTCAAAACAGATCTTGATGAAAGAAGGAGCATGATCGATAGATTCAAGAACATACCCTCCGCCCTCAAAGACATTCAACCAACCAGACTGCCAATAGAAAGCGCCTTCAAATTTCACGGAATTGATTTTCAGAGCTTTGAATCGTATCTACAAGACATGAACAGATCATTCCTTGAGGCGACAGAGGATGATGTATACGACTATATCAATGAATTGAGGATATCTGGGCCTTACGAAAAACTGACCCAACAAACTGTCGACGAAGTGTTTTATGTATTATTCCAAAACAGAACGCTCTTGATGGTTTTCAACGAAATGATGGCTGACGCCCTGGAGACAAACCAACCCACCGAAGCACCTGAAGAACTCGCAAGCAATTTCACAAAATCCGGAACAATAAAACGAAGAAATATTCCGAAATGGGTGAAGAAAGCTGTCTACTTTAGAGATAGAGGAAGATGCGTGCTGTGCAACAAAGACCTCTCTGGCACTCTAAACCTCGATAATCAAGAAAATTTCGACCACATAGTTCCGCTTGCCAGATACGGCCTCAATGACGTCACAAACATTCAACTACTTTGCAAGGAATGCAATCAACACGAGAAAAGGGCCCAATCTGCAATCACATCAAGCAGATATCAATCTTGGTATGTTTGAGTTCTTGGCAACAGCTTCAGCAAGCCGCTGAGCTTCACACAGGCGATACTATTCTCGTATCGACCAGCGCACGCAAATGCTCGCCAAGCAGCCGTGGAATATGTCCTCCTGTATGAAGCAAGCCCGCCTCCATATTGCGCTCCATGGCGAAGCCCGTCAGGTTGGCACTGGTGATGAAGCAGGTGTGATCATCGGCGACGGCGACTTTCGCATGCACTCGTCCATTGGTGAAGGACTCGCCTTTATCGCGCCAGGCATAGAGTTTGGCAGCAGGAACCAAGGCTTTCATCTGGCTTATGGCGTCGAAGCTTATGCTGCCGCCATGTTCCTCTGACAACTCCAACAACATGGAAATTGCAACGCCTCTGTCGTTAGCAGCATTCAACCCTTTTACGATCGACGAGACCTCATAAGCCACGAAACTGGTGACGAACAAGGTGTGCTTCGCGGAGTTGATGACTTGTAGCAAGGCCTGTTCCGTACGGCGCGCCGAAACGTAAGGTGTGGTTGGCCCCGTCCAGACGAGCTCGGTGGATTGTGCAGCGGTATTCTTGGCGTGGACATGACTGGCAGTCAGCAACATCAAGGCAAGCTCATTGGAAGTGGCATCGGTGCTTGCCCATGCTTCCAAAAGCTGTGTGAGGCTACTGGAACCAGCAGGGGTACCCACCACTCCCGCCAAGACCATGGGGGCCTTATCAGGCCCTACGTCGCGAATCCGAGCCGCGATGGCTCGGACCTTTTCAGGAGAGACCTGTCTGACCAATGTCGCTACTGCATCGATAATGGCCTCCACGTCACACGACTCCCTTGAAGAAAGCAGCTTCCGCGCGTTCCAGAGTTGGTATCAGCAGCGAGCGGTCCAGGTATCGGTTTCCTTTTTCACAAGATGTCTCAGCTACCAAGCTGCACGCATGGCAGGCCGCTGCATGGAGAGACCGATCCTGCCGGGGATCATGCTCCGAACAGAGTGGGTCTGATGAACAAACCTTGGACCGATTCAGCGCCTGTTCCAGCAACCTTCCCAGGTTTTCTGGTCTGCCAAGGTCGACGAGCCCGCCGAGCGTGCCATCCGAATCTGCCGCTGCCGTGTAGATGAGGATACCTGCTTGAGGGCTATCACCAGAGGTATCGGCATAGATACGCTCGCGTATGCTTGCAGCGTTATATCCACATTCCAGCGCCAACTCCCGGATCAGGAGATGCGAAAGGGTATGGAGCATGGCATATCTGATGCCGGGGTAGCCTTCGTCCGGGTCCAAACGCCGCGAATTCCGCCACCCCTTATGGCCTCCTCGCAGCATACCGTCCACTTCCTTGACGGCATCAAGATCTTCCCAAGCCTCGATTGCCTGTTCATCGAACTGAATGAAGATACCTTCCCCGTGTACCTCACTGGCGGGAACCCAGTCCGGGTTACCACGGGTCAGACTGGCTCTCTGGGGACGTTCTCCAGGTTCACCTGACTCTTCTGGTGCCTCCACACGAGTGAATCCCAGCAGTGCATTGACCTCCCTCAAACGCTCCAAGAGCAATACTCTGCCGATTTGATCGACAAACGACGAAGGCGCCGCCACTTTCTTGCTCATGAAATGCGGATAATCGGTGGGAGGGTCTTTTTCCGTCAGGACGTCCCACTCCGGTGCCTTGATATCAGCCTCGGTCACTATCTCATCACCACCACCGGCACGATGGGATTCGATGGCAGCCCAGATGGCAGAAGCCGGATATTTGTCTATCCCGGGTAAGGCACCTGTCTTCTTGAGAGTCTTGACCGTAACGGCCACCTCTGCCTCCGACTCCAGGTCCTCGAAGAACTCCCAGCCATCCTGCACCAATTGCCCGAGAGGGTCTTTTGTCTGTGGAATGGCGAGTGCAGACAAGGTGATCGGGAACCAACTGTTCGTAGCACCTAGCAGAACCGCGCGGGGCTCTTCATCGCACCCATCCCCAAAGTGATCCAGGTGCGGGTGGCGTCCTCTACAGGCTGGCAAATTCTCTTGTCCTGCCTTCCCGAATGCATGCGCCATGCTGCGCGATGCCCCGCACTCATCGCATTTCACCCACAGGTTTTCGGTCTGGAGTGATGCGCCACTTTCGAAGAAGCGTAAGGTTCCCTTACAAGTGCTATTTCCTCCATGCACGAAGTAATGCCACGGAAAATCATCCAGATGCCCATCGCGGCATGCCAACAGGAAACGAGCCGGTACGGCGTCCGCATCCTTGGCCGGGAGATCACCCTTCGATCCTCGACACCCCTTGTGGACGAAACGGGTACGTTCCGGTCTATAGCGATTCTCTTTGATTTCGAATAAGCCTGCGTCAAAGGGAGAGAGCAGGCCGCATTTCACACAACGCAGCCATCGCGGGAACGGTCGTACCGGAACACCAATGTTGGCTTCCGACGACCATGGGTCGACGAGTTCGCTCTTCTGGAAGGGAGGCATCCTCAAGCTTTCGACCTGAACCCCCAGTTCTTTCCTGACGGCAGCCAGCAAGCGAGCCTCCTGAATCGGCTGACAACGATCCTTTTCCCACCGATCCGTACCAAGTGTCACCACGGAGAGATTCGGCAAATCAATCAGCGAGCCGGGGCCATAGGTCCAGAGCAACTGGCTGGGTCTCACTTCCCCTACGGGAGTCTTATCATTCATCATCACTGATCCTCACCGCCATCTGTACTACGAGGCTTCCATTGGTTCTCGTCTGACAGACGGGAGACATTCATGATCAGGCGAACACCAGGTTCAACCTCCCGCATCGACATGGGCACGGTCCAGTTGTCCCAGGCTTGAACGCCGGGTGATTTGATCAACGGTGCCGTTCGGTCTTTATCTGGGCCTCGCTTTTCATAGGCAAGAATACGTCCACCCTTGCTGACTTCTTTGGCCCACTCGTCGGCTCGCTCCTTCAGCTCCTGTTCCGCCAGGTCCTTCGTTCCAGTGGACTCACTCACATTCCACGCTCGCTTTACTAGCACGCCCATGGCTTCGGTGATTTCCGACTGATCCGACTTTTCAAGCTTCCCGGCTCCCTCATTGGGGCTGAACTCATCATTCTCTAGGCGCATGAGGCTCAGTAGGGAGCCCGTAAGCCCCCTATCCATGGCGCGAGGGGAGAATGGCGTCACCGATTGTGCTTCGACATGCTTGTAGAAGGTGGCGTGGTAGTGTTCGAACGTCTCATAGTGAGAGAGGTCCCGAGGCCGTGCCCAGGTGAGTACCGTACATACCAACCCATGGAAAGAGCGCCCAACCCGGCTGGTCGCCTGAATATATTCGGCAGTCCCCTTCGGCTGGCCATTCACAGCCATCAACCCCAGACGATTCACGTCCACCCCCACCGAGAGCATGTTGGTAGCGAGCACCACATCTATGGCCCGGTCTTCCCCTTCTTGCCATTTCGTCACGTACTTACCGGATGCCGGGTCGAATTCAGCCTTGAACCTGACTTCCAGGTTGTCGAGATACTTCGGGATGTCCTGGCTGGACACACGAGAGGTCAGCTCCCGGATATTGTTCACACCACGCTGTGCCAGCGCGGGACGGTCGACCATGCTCATCTGGACCCGATAGGAACGCGTCTGCACGTCGTCTTCGGCCAGCCGCTTCATTCCCCCGAGTTCCCGCAGTGAATTGAAGTATCCCACCATGGTCATGTAAGGATCGGCCGGCTCCCCGAAGCGATCGAACAGCGCCTGTGCTGCGGTGAGGAAGGCAGTGTAGACACGGATCAACATGGCCGGACGGGAGCTACCCGGGGAACAGACGCCCAGATACCGGCGGCCTGGCTTATCTTCGATGGAACGCTGTATCGAGAAATAGTTGTCTTCGACGTCCAAGCCGTGTGGAGGGAACACCGAGACCTGACGCATGAAGACGTTGTTGACCTGCTCTTTGGCCTTACGCACCGTGGCGGTCGATGCGACGATCTTCGGCTTGATATTCTTTCCGTCCAGCTTCCAACCACACAGTTCGTCCACTGCCGACTCGTACAGGCCGACCATGGTGCCGAGTGGCCCACTGATCAAATGGAATTCGTCCTGGATGATCAAATCCGGCGGGCGTATCGGGGAAACGACTTTGGTCTTCGTCGCCGGAAGCCCTCTACTTGCCTGATGATTGCCATTGCAGTCTGCCCCTTGCCACAATAGACCGTGCCGCTCACATTCCTGCCCTACACGACCGAATAGGGTCCGTACCTGACCGCGCCATGCCATCATGGCGAATTTGTCCACGGTGGCGATCATCATGGTCGGAGGGCGATGATAGATCTCTTCGTCGACAGTCAGAACTGGGATGCCGGGGTACGGTTGATTGCTCGACCGACCACGAGAGAATGTGCAACTACTTTTCTTATCGCCGCAGTAAACCACGGTGCGGCCACGCCCTCGATCCACCATCACATCTTTTCCAGGATCGATCTTGGAACCACACCAGGGACAACTGGTGAGTTGAAGCGGGGAAGTCCGGCCGGCCTTGTTCTTGTTCGTATCCCGCATGTCTTGGACGGCATAGTGACTTTCTTCGGTTGTCCCCGGTGTCACCTTGTTACCCACCCATAGCCCGATGGTGAAAGGCTCCTCTCCGAGCGATTCATCACCTCGTATATGAGCATCCCGCCGAAGCTTTTCCATAGCACATATCAACGCGGTGGCACGCTGAAACTGTTGTAATGTCAGAAGGCGAAGGGTGTAACGCATGATCACGGCAAGGCCACGGGAGCTATCGTAACCTCCGAGATCACCTTGCAACCGGCGAATGGCCATGGTGAAAGCGGCAACGCCCAGGTAGGCCTCCGTCTTACCGCCGCCCGTAGGGAACCACAGTAAATCGGCGTAGGCTTCGACAGGCCGCACCCTATCAGGGTGCGTGGGGTCGGCCAACGAGGGTATTGAGAGCAGCAGAAACGCCAACTGAAACGGACGCCAACTCCTGTTCTTTGGTACGTCGAACTGATCGACAGAGACATTTTGGCCCCGTCGAGCCTCCAGGGCATACTGGCTCCTGATACGTTGAATGGCCATCGCCTGGTTGGCGAACCTGAATGCGGCCAATGCGTTCTCATCCCGCTTCAACGTATCTATGCCGTCTTGAAGACGAGCCTGAATCTCCTGGCATCGAACCAATGCTTCTAGTGCCTGGTCATCATAGCCAGTCACATCTTTACCGATTCGGGAGCGTTGTTCCTCGATCCACTCCGCATAGTCATTGGTCAATACGCTCAATGCATCGACCAATGAACCTACGTCGAGAGTGGCGAGACGCTGCATGTCCAGCAGGCCACTAGCCACCATTTCGCGCATGGCGGGACGATCGGACGCATCCAGCCCCGGCGTCTCCGTGACCTGCACCTCATACTCGGGCATGACGGTGGTAGCGATCTCCGTCGCCAGCGTAACGTCCTCCGCCGTCACCGCATGGACTGCGACGCCATGTCCGACGGCGAATTCGACCCGGTTACGATAGATCATTTCCAGAGCTTCACGCTCAGGGTCCATGCCATCGGCATCCAGCACGGGGCGACGCCGGAAAATGGCGTGATCCATAGACTCCTCAGCCGCGCGAACGATCAATTCAGGCTGGAATACCCATGCCACGTCACGGTTGGTATCCGGTTCCTCTTGGGCATTTACCAAGAACAAAGTCACCAGGCGATCCCCATTGGCGTTCTTCGGACGCACCGAACCCTGAATCCGAACCTCTGGATGCTCACTATCCGGGGCACGATGAGAGACAGGGCCATCGACCAGGGGAAGGGTCAACTTGCCACCACAAGGAATACGTTGCCAGACTTTGACTTTCTGCCCATTCGGTTTGACCAAGTCATGCTCATCATTGGGTAGTCGCTCGTAACGCCCCCAGCGAGCTTCCACCTCGATTCGATCAGCCTCACCATCGACACAGAAGGTCATACCCAGGCTACTAGGAACCAGGGATTGATTACTGGAGGCGTCGATCTCGTCACTCGCATCCGCCTCAGGCTCGACACGCCCGGTCGACCTCCCAAACTCTGCACCAGGCTCGTGTTGCCCTGGTGCCTTGGGGTCGATGGGTTCTTCAGGTGCCTCATCGGCCATGGCTCCTTCAAGCCCTTCGAGTCCGCCTCGTTCCGCATCCCGGGGGGCCAGTTTGCCGACCAGATAGCGATCCCGAACACTCATGTCGACGATACGCTCATGGGGGCCACCAGCAGGACCGAGCAAGTCATCCATGACCGCCAATTGCAGTAGCTCCCGGATATACGATTGATCTTCGATCAGAGGAATGTCGGCGATCGTCTTTCCCGTGGCCTTGGGAAGAGACTCCACGAAATCGGTCCATTGGATACGACCGATACTTCCCGATGAAGGTGGGGAGAAAGGCAACGCTCCAGGCGAGACAGGTTCATCCAGTAACAGCACATGATCGAAATAGAGCGTGGTTTCATTGAGGCTGGACCGTACCCTTGATACACGGCCTATACGTGAAATCTCGCCAGAAGTACTCAGTATGACGACCCAATCATTTTCGCCAATGGCCTGGTACAAGGATCGGTCGCCCTTCAAGACGAGCGTGTAAGAGGCTACCCTGCAATCGATAGCAAGGCCGTGGTCCATGGCAACCCATGCGTTGGGCTGGCTGGTCGTACCTGTGTTTGAATCATTATTCATTATCAGTCTCCATACAGGTCCGAGTGATCGACAGATGCCTTCGTACCGTAGGTAATGGGTCCAATGTCGCGATGGGGGACGACGCGAGCGATGTTCTCGGCATCTTCTGTCAACCCAAGCGCCACGGTCAGCCTGCCACCGGTATCGATACGCCGTGCACTTCCAAAAGTCGGACTCAATTCAATGAATCGGAAATGTCTCGACGACCCCGATCGCTTCTCTACTCGTAACTTCAGCTCCGCTTCCACTGCGACCATTGCCTGACGATAGAGGTCACAACTTGATCCGCCACCGGTGACAAATATCGGCAAACCCTCTCTCCAAGCACGACTGCGCGGATCTCCCCGACTGTTGATACGAGTACCATCGATGACACCGGTTACGCAGCGCTCGATTTGTTCTGCGAACTCTCCATCGACAGCAATGACATCTTCCGACGCTTTACCGTTCCGTTCCCCAAATTCTCCGGCAGATTCAACAGGTGCTGCATCATTCCATGAGAGCTCAAGATCAAGTTTGGAATGACGGTTGTAGTGCAGATAGTGAGTTCCAAGTGGACGCACCGCAGAAAAAAAGATTGGAATACGTGGGGGAGATGTCTGTTCATTCTGCAGGACGACGTTGAACGTAGCGACGTCGAGTGTGGCCGCACCGATGTCGATCAGCGCATGTAGTCCTTCTTTAACCTGTGGAGAAGCCAGATAACCAGCGATATGAGCAACGAACTCTGGCACGACGCCTGGCTCTGTCTCCAGCCCGGTATCGCTTTCATCGGCCACCCACGCGGCCTTGATATCAGATTCCTGCAAGTTTATCCGCGTCGCCAATCTCCAGGCCGTCCGGGCAATGCGGCGAAACATATCAACGACTTCAGGTTTCTCATGCGGTTCCGTGGGACAACCAATATTCAATTCCCAGCGTAACGAGCGCCCCGCGAGTTTTCGCCCAACCTCCGTGTTCCGGTACAAGAAGGCTCTTGCGTACCGAATGACCAGCGCCAGATATGCCACTGTAGAGATAGGGCACTCATCCGATTTTGCCTTCTTGATGACCGAGAGTTTGAGATTCCCTTGGATATCACTCCCTTTTATTCGCTGCCAGCAGTATTCACCATCCGGAGAACGAACGACGAATCCGGGCACGATATAACGGCCCGTTTCAGAGTCGTCACCCGTCACTTCCGACCATTCAACGGGAACGAGGTCGGCGCCTGCTCGAATTGCCACTTTCGTAAAAGCGGTTCCAAAATCGACCCCAACTCTGACGGTCATAGGCGGCGATCTTTCTCCTTGATGCTCTGGATGCTGTAATGACCTGCCAGCCGCACTCCACTCCGGCATGACCAATGATGATCCCCCATTGACAAGGGGCTTGAAGATCGGCGGTGCTGCCCTGTCTGATCGGAGCGACGGCTTGTTGTCTGATGACCCGACAGTGCCTGAGATGGTGGATCGTTGATCAGAATTTCGGGAAGTCGGGTCGCTTCGATGTTTACTAGCTATATTCCGGTCATTCGCCTTCGGTGGAGTGATGCGGTCAGAATCGGCGTCCTTCCGTGAGCCACCACCCCCCTTAGGTATTAACCGGTTGCCGGTCGACCAGGACTCAGGCGGCTCGAATTCAACAGCGGACGGCTTTTTATCCCCCCCTTTTTTGTTTCCCCCTGCCCCACGCAACGCGGTTTTGATACCCCGCAGTTGCTCTTTCCAACTCTTCATGAACGCCCTCCCATACTCACCACATCCACGAGCAAGGTGCAGATATCACGAGTTTCAGCCGAAAATGCCTGGCTCTTACGAGTCAGCATCGCTCGGCGGGTCTCCATCCGCGCAAGAAAATCACTCATTTTCTTGCGCTCAGCATTCGCCAACCCCTTGCGTCGCTTGCCATCCGGACTACTACCATACAGGGACGCATAGGATTCATGGCTGGCAATCCGATTCTCGAATCCCTCTCGTTTCTTATGAATGTGGTCATCCAATAGCTGCAAAAGCACGTCGGTACGGTCACGGTTTTCTCGCCATTTTTCATCCTTGATCGACTTGTACCTATCCCTGAGGATTTCCTCGCTTAGCTCTGCCGCAGCCGACCCAATCTCCTGAGGCACATCGACAGCGACCGTCGGCCAGTCGTTGCCCGATTTCCTGACCGAGTCGAGTAAAGTTTTCGCTGCTTGATCATCGAGAACAGTCTTACCATCGAGTGACACAGCGGCAACCAGAAGGTGCTCTTCCTCCTTTACCCCCGAAAAGCTTGCCAATCGAGTCGTCAATGCATACCGGCCCGATGCAATGCCCTCATTGGAGACTCTGGCCGAGTAGAGTGGGAAGTGATCATCGCGTCCATCTACCTTGCGCGACAGAAAGCGAATGATCGGATGGAAGCGATGGACTATCTCTTCACCAGGCTTGGGCTTGTCGGTAATTCTGTCAGTGAAACGACAGCGTCTAGTCTGCCCGGAAGCAAGACCAGTTTTCCCAACCAAGTTCTCCCGCCTGATGAACTCATCCAGCTCTGCGGCAAACCCAGGGCTCAGGCCTATGTCGAATGTATCGGCATCCCCATGCGCCGCGACGATCCTACAGCCGGGAATACGCCTCAGACACCCATCGACATAGTGAATCAAGTCATGACGCGTGACGACCTTTCCATCACCTCGCGCAGCTTCGATCTGTGCCAGTAACTGCTGGCCATGCGCCACCAGTTGAATCGCTTCTCGCTCCAGGTCCTCCTGTTTTCTTTTGGCATTTTCGATGGCTAGTGCGACTTCCTCGATCAGACGTGCTTCTTCATCTATGGTCAAATGTTTCGACAATAAAACATCCTCAAGCTTTCTAACCTGACCAAGGATTTCCTCAGTTTCCCCCAGGGCACTTTCGAACACTCCGATGCGCTTGGCCAATCTGCCAAGAATAAGTGCATCGATCGTGTCCTTGTGAACGAAGTTCCACACCAAGATACGCTTGGACTGCTGGCCAATACGATCGATACGCCCGATTCGTTGCTCTATGCGCATTGGGTTCCACGGCAGATCGTAGTTGACGACGAGACGACAGAATTGCAAATCCACGCCCTCTGCAGCCACGTCCGTACAAACCAATACACGGCAGTTCCGATCTTCTCGAAAAGCCGAAACAACAGCCTCCTTGTCGAAACCCGCACCTCCCATCAACAATCCTGCCTCCACGTTCTCAGCAGAAAGTCGTTCCACGAGATAACGCGCAGTTCCTCGAAAAGTAGTGAAGACGATCGCCTTGGCTTCCCTGTCCTCAAGCATGAATCGCTTGAATGCCTCAGAGAATTCGGAAAACTTCGAGTCGTTTCTGCTCATATCAGAAAACTCGAATTGGGACAGCGTTCTGCTCGCCAGCCAGCGCTTGAGGCCTGACGTTCCTTCGATCAACTTCTCTTCATCCTCGTCACTCTCATCCATCGCCGCCGCCACGGCATCAGCATCGAGCCCGTCATCGCGCCAGGTTCTCAACAAGGCTGCAGGACTCGATGCGACCATGCGCTGTGGCGTAGAGAGCAAGAAGCCATGCTCGATGCCATTGGCCAGTGCATACTCCCGCGTTCCCTCGGTGATTGCCTGATAAAGCTCCCGCTCCACAGGCGACATTTCGGCCTCGAACACGGTCGGGTCACGCAACACCCTGTCGGACTGTACCTCTCGTTTGCGCGTGCGGCTGACGATATGCGCTAGCAAGTTGAGGCGTTCGAGTTTTGCCGCGATATCGATGCGGCTTTCGTTCGTCCAATCCCTGATCGACTCAGCCTCCTCGATCAAACGATCAACGCGTTCAGATCGCTCAAACCATCGTGACACCTCGATTTCTCGTATTGCTGCCATGATTTGCCCAGCATCGCTCGTCGGATCACGCACGACATCACTTGCAGCGATCACCGGGCGATTGGCCAATACGACGTTTCGGAAATCCTCCGGATACTCGAAGTGATCCGGGTCGAGCAATCGCAATATATTGAAAAGGTCATCCGAGCCTAGATTGATCGGCGTAGCAGAAAGCATCAACTGATGTGTACTGACATCCCTCAGCAAGCTACCGGTCCGCCATGCCCCTGTTTCTTGGTTGCGCATGTAATGCGCCTCATCAAAGATCACCAAGTCCAACAGAGGCTCCTGATCGGCGTGGTGGTAGAGCAGGTCCGCCAGACGGGCACGAACCGACCGTTTGGATTCGCCACTCTCTGACGCATCCCAATCACTCGGAGCCCGGATGCCCTGGTAACTGACGACCCATGCCCGCTCGCCATGCTCAGACGAATCCAGTTCCTGCCGTAAAGTTTCCGCATCCACGACACGAGCATCCAGACCAAATCGCGACGAAAGCTCGAACCGCCACTTCTCCCTGAGCATGGCAGGGCATACCACCAGCAATCTCCGCATGTCATAGCGGGCGCGTAGCTCGGTCCAGATCAATCCCGCCTCGATCGTTTTGCCCAGGCCCACTTCATCCGCGATCAACAGCCCGTTGACTGGTGAATCCAGCAAGGTCAGCAATGGCTTGTATTGATGTGGGTAAAAATCGGTCTGGGTCAGCCCCATGGCATAGACGACGTTCGATAGCCGCCCTGCCAGATGAATATGCGTCAGTAGTTGGCGCAGATCATCTACTCGCCCGTAACGTCCCTCACGGATAAGATCCAGGGGATCATCGCTGCCAGCATCGGCCTCGACCAACTCCTCCTCATAGTGCCAGTCCAGTCGACCATTCCAGTTCACACGATACTGAGACCCGGAAGCACGTGCACGGGTCTGATCGGTAACCGTACCGATCTTGGCTGGGTCATCAATATGACGAACGAGTTGTCCTGGGCTCCATGGCATACCTGAAATCCTCACGCATTCCTGATGGAGACCAGCGTCCCCAGGTGGTCCATGTTCTTCTCGCGCGCCATTTTCTTGTATCCCAGCGCGTCACAAACTGCTTCTATCTTCTGGCAAAAGACGTCTGCATTTAGGCGCATCATCCAGAGATCGCCACTAGGCCTATCCCGATTGGTGCTCTGCCACTGCATTTCGTCATTGAGCGGGTGTTCTGGCCGAAATGGGTGGATATTGAAAATTTTGTGGTCGATCTTGGTGATCCACGAAGCCCCCACCTCTGTGATCGCGCCCCATGAAACCTTGGTGTTCTCACTGGTCACGAAAAGCACGAAAATCTTTTGCGTAGAGTAGCTTTCGACGAAGAACTCGCGGAGATAGTCATATACTCCACGCCCTTCCGGAACACGGCACACCTCATCATCGCAGTTGGTATACAAGATATCGTCAGGAGGAACGTTGTTGAAAATCAGCATCTGATAAATGATGTCGGCGAACGGTTTATCCGGATAAGTCTGGCTGATCAGGATTTTTTTCTTTTGAGAATCTACCGCCGACTTAAGTCCGAGATCAGGGCTGTTGGCATTGATCGATTGTGATATGGCGTTTTCCATAGCGTCTCGGGAAGCCTTCACCCCGAGGGCCGCCAATGCGTCTACAGCCTCTGCGCTGGCCTTTTTGCGGAAGGCATCTATCGCAGCTTTCAGCTTTGCCTCATCGCCTCTCAACGCATCTTCTTTCTTTTTCTTTTTGTCGGCATTGACGATATCCGTGTATGTCTCACGTCGCCTGAGAATGTCAGCGAGTAAATCACTACGCACATACTCTCGAACGGCTTCGTAGCGTGGGTCGTCAGACTTATAACCTTGACGATTGCTCAAGGCCATATCCGGGAGTTCCGTCAATTCGAAAAGGTCGACGTGCAACTGGCCGACGACATAGACTTCGTTCAGCTTGTTCTGGCCAACGATAGGGAGAATATTGAACTCACCCATCTTTTCGTTGGCGAATAGAGAAATGAAGTTATCCGGAAAATCAGTCAATTCCGCCTTTCGCCCCCGCGTACTTCTGTACGCCCCGATCCAACCCAGAACTTCCAACGAATACTCGTGCTCTTTACCATCATTAGCCTTCATAGTGATGGGTATCACCTTCATGGCCTGCGCCGCAACCAGATCGGCGCGCCTTTCCGGGTAGCTATCAGTAACGAGATCACAGAGCGGTTTGAACTTGTCGCCAAGTGTGACCAGTGCACATAATTCACCCATGATGCTACGATCGAAGTCCTTGATCGTTATCTCTTCTTTGCCGCGTATGACATGTATCCGAAAGTTCGCATTTACCAGGGGGAAAATTTTGAGGAGATTGCGTTTGACAGCATCCAGAGTCTTGTGAAGCCGATACTGTGGGTTCCTCATAATGATGGCGGAGCCATGATCGGTAATGCGCTCGAAGACGATTTGGTCATCCTGGATGGCTTTCAGATCATGGCCATTTTCTGGCTGACGGGTGAGCACGAATCCAGACTTCTCACCATCGGCGACAGTGAGGACATCTACGTCTTCCGATACCGATAACGCTGCCAGTTTCCCGACGCCCTTGCGCCCCATCTTTCGTCGACCGCCAGACTTCGTAAGTGAATCTGATTCCGTCGTTCGTGACACCCCTGCGACGTTCAAATATTTGGCAATGTCACCTGCCTCATAGGACATGCCGTGCCCATCATCTTCAACGCGGATATCGTCTTTGTTGGAGATGATGTAGACATTCTTGGCATCAGCGTCATACGCATTAGCGATCAGCTCCGCCAAGACGTAATAGATGTTCGTGTAGAGGTTCGGTCCAAGCAATTCAAGAATGCGTGGATCAACGTTCAGCCGATACTCCTTCATATTTCTCCCCCTTCCTGAAATCGATACCGTGCTCCACGCCTCTCACCTTGGCGCTCGACCTTTCCATTCGAAATCAGCTCGGCGATTGAGGTGCTCCACTGACCATCTGGAATGCCGATAGCGGCCAGAATGTCAGATTTTGCATGCCAGCCAGGATGGGCTTTCAGGTGCTCAACGATGGCAGAGGTTGGATCGACGCGATAGTCGGCCGGTTTCTCAGCAGCCTGGAGGTATTCTCCTTCGTTGGCTGGGGTAGCATCGAATTCGAATGAAGGTTGTCGTTCCGTAGCCTTCGTCGTGCTCGGCGAACGTGGTTTACGTTTGGCCTTACTGGCTTTCTTACTGTGCAAGCCTTGAGCGACTTCCTCCTCGTAACGCTGACGGTTCAACTCCGACAGTCGTCGCAGCACTTCGACGCGCGCCGTCTCCGAGATGGTGAAGCGAATGCGGTCGTTTTCCGGCAGGTACGGCACCTTGTGAAAGTCATGTTCGAGGTCGAGATCGTCCCAGCCATAGGTGCGTGCAACAACAACGTCCATTTCGCGCTGTAACCCACGCAGTCGTTCGATTCGAGGGTCACATTCGACGTCGGTATGGAAGCGCTTATAGAGCTTGGTCAGGCCGATATTGTTTGCCCGCATAAGACTTATTCGCTCCTGATGGAACAGTTCACCAAGAGAGTCCAAGTCGACACCTGGCGTCTTATCTAAATCGACGGGAAAAGGAAATGTCTCTAGCGCATCAGATGGCCCGTATCTTAGATCGCTCTTCATTCGAGAGCTGTGTTGCCACGCGAATACTGTGTGTATGTTCGATTGCAACAACGCAAAATCAGATCCCTTATCAAAGGGAAATATAACGGTTTGCTCAGAAAAAATTTGTTTAGAGCTTACGAACGTGAAGGCCAAAGTCTTGCTTACACGGGTTAGCGCCAAAACTCGTGGCTTAGCAGGTATTCGGATATCCCAGCCTTCCGGATGTTTCTCAAAAGAATGACCTTGACCTATGGTATGGTAAAGTTCTTTTGCGGATGCCTCGTAGAGCCACCACTTTTCCCGCACCTTCTTTTTGGCAGCATTTACTTTATCCCGATGCGGCTTGACCCTGGCAAGTACAATCTGCATAGCATCCGAGTACTGCCGGGCGCGATCCTCAGGCCAATCCCAAAAATTTATCACCCACCGACTTGGTTTTTGCTCAGGATGACTATTGAGGTCTTGCCCATTCAGATACGGAATAATTATGTCCGAATATTTCTCATCATTATTGAGCAGTTGTTTGGCTTCTGACTCATCCAACACAAAGCCAATTCCATTGAGCAACGATCCAATAAAGGCTTTCCCCTCGTTAGACTTTAACCGCTTTGGACTCCAGTCTTCTTGGCTGGACAGGTATGCTGAGATATGGCGTACCGGGTATCCATTCAATGACTGAGTAGCACACCAATCACCCTTATAGATGTGAACACGGCTGGTAACGACTGCAGCAGAGCCGGGCCATGGCTCATTTGGCCAAGCGGCGTATATCGTTGAGCCGTTCTTTACCAGCCACTCCAGACCACCTTCCCGAGTGTCACCTTCAGCAATCGTGTTGGTAGCAAGAAGCCCAAAGCATCCCTTTCTACGTAGAGCATTGAAAACACGGCGGAAGAAATGAGCGACTAGATCTGTGTTCTTGCTCGCGCCTGAATGTGTGTTTGCGAGATAGGTGTTAAACGTAGCGCCCATAACCGTGCTAATGCGTTTACCACCAAGGAAAGGTGGATTACCGACGAAGGCATCGAAACCGCCGCTTCTGCATACGAACACTTCTGGAAATTCCAGAGGCCAGTGGAAAGGATGACGTGCAGGCTTATCATTGGGAAGATCAATCGAGAGCGCGGCAACAGTTCTCTGGTGCATCGAAGCGAGCACATCGCGGGCACCGTCGATCACTTGACCCGCTTGGACAGTCAACGACGTCAGCGTGTTATCCAACGTTGTGCCACTGCCGCCAGATGCGAATATCTCTCCGATGAACGCGTCAGCAATGGCCCCCGGCACTTCAAGCTTGCGACGCGCATCAGAATCCAGATGCTCCATGGCTTCAACATCATGGATGTCACGAATGGGTATCTGGCGTAGGTTTGAACGTAGCTCAATGGCTTCCCTTACAGCCCGTTCTATCTCCTGTCCGAACAAGCGCTGTTGACCTTTACCCGTAGGGGTCATGGAGAATTCGGTAAGTTGATCCAACCGGTGGATGCCGAGCAAGCTGTCACCACAGCGCAGGTTGTGATCAAGGAAACCGAAGGGGCGACCCTTTGCAAGGGTAATCAGCCATATGGAAAGCTTGGCCAGCTCCACCGCCAGCGGGTTCAGATCGACACCATACAAGCAACGCTCGGCTATGAGCCGGCGGGCGATGACGGTACGTGCCTCGACATCGCGAGGTAACGGCTCCCGATCACTGACTGAATCGAGGACTTCGCCGTCCACACTCACTGATTTGCCAATTTCCTCAGCTTGCACCCATGCCTCCACCAATCGTTCAGCCAACCAGCGGCAGGCTTGTACCAGGAAAGCCCCTGAACCCATCGCCGGGTCACACACTTTGAGGTCGAGCAGTTCATCAGGCGACTTCAGTTGCCATTGCTCGCGCGGCTTACCTTCCGCTGGACCGACATAGGCAACCGGGGTGAGCGTTTCGGCGACGATGGCTTCGGTCAACGATTTCGGTGTGTAGTGGGTACCCGTCTCGCGACGATCGGAGCCAGTGGTGACGATAAAGGCGCCCGCAGGATAGACCAGCGGATACCCCCATGAGTCGGAGCGAATCAGATGAGCATAAGGCCGGATGCGGTCACGCAATTCCGTATCACCATGACAAGCCGCCAACAGGCGATCAGCGAGGGCAGCGTCGACCGGCTTGGCAAGGTCGTTACGAATGCGGCTGCGTGAACTCCCGGTGTGCTCACGCAATACTTCTGCCAGTGCCTCGTTTCCCTCGTCTCTGGCAGCCTCCAACCGAGCCAAGGTAACCCAAGGAGACTTGGCACCCCTTGTCGCATCCAGTTCCAACGTCACCTCGGAAGTCCGTTTCACCGTGCGTTCGAGCAAGCCTTCGTATACATAGCCAATTTGTTCCACGTCCAGGGCACGGTAGGAGAGCGTGCGCCCTTGATACTGCTGGATGGCTTCCAGCAGCAATAGGACGGTACGGTTGTCGATCGGCAAGGGTTTCGAGTCGTCGATGCGCCAACTGGAGCCTTTCGATCTGCCTTCGAGGAAGGGGAAGCGGTCCGGATCGAACAATGATCCCCCGAGCGCGGGCAAGCGCAGGTCCTCGTGCGTTATACCGCCAAATACTGCCCGGAAGATGGCCAGCAATCGCGACCAGGCGTCCCAACGCCGCTCCAGTATCTCTTCGGACTCTGCGCGTAGTTGCATTCTCAGGGTGGAGACCGCGTAGTGGGCCTCGTACTTCTCATCCCCCAGCAATAGCAAGCCACGCTCCTCGGCGGAAAGGAGGAACACCAGCCGCATCATTACCGTGAGCGCCGCCTCGTAGAGTTCGGCTTCCTTCACGTCTCGGAGCAACTCCCGGCCACGATCCTGATCGGCCTTGTCGAGGGCCTGGATCAATACCTCCACCGCGCGACGCACCTGCTCGCCCAGGGCATCGGTGACTTCATCCTGAAATTTCAGGGAGCGATCGAGTAATGCGGGTAATTGCTCCGTTTCATCGACGAAGAATCGACGAATGCCCAGCAGGTGTACGAACGCCTGCAGGGTGGCGGGCTCCTGGCCCCAGATGCGGGCATACCAACTGGCGAAGGTAGTAACCGCACCCACTGGTGCATCCACCAGCACCCAGCGCTCACCATTCGTGACGAGGCCCAGACGGCAACTCCGTGCGCGGCACAATTGGACCATGCGTTCAGCAGGGGTGGCAGCCCAACCATTCTGGTTCGACGTGGCTTCGAGATCCGAATCCTGGGGATAGACGTGGATGAGCATCGATGCACGGTTGCCATTCTGCTCATCCACCACCGCGAAATCCGGTGTCACCGTCACGCCATGCTCAGGAAGCTGGGTACTCAAATTGGACTCACACCAATCCTTACGCTTGAGAACGTCGCCCTTGCCGTCCTCATCCAGCTCCAACCCCCGCGACAAGACTTCTTCGATCCAGGCTGCATGGATGTTGGTGAACTCGGGATCACCCGTATCCAACGCTTCTCGCCACTCATCGTAAGCCTGCCGCAGCCGTTTCCGTTTGAAGCCGTCTAGTTCTTCCAACCCCTGTGGAAACGCCTCCTTCAAAACTGGAACGGCGAGGAACGGGCCAGAAATCTCTATCAGTGAGAGCCAATCGTGGTGCGTGTCATTGCTGCTCATACTGCACCTCCCATCGACTCTGGGACGAGGAAGATGACAGCGACAGGAAAGGTACGGTCATCGAGTTTCGCGTAGCGGGCTTCGATCGCTCTTTCCTCCTGCTCGCGTTCTGTAGGAATCCGCTCCAAGCGTGCTTCCAGTGCCGCAGTATCGCGCCTTAGCTGAGTACGCTCGTCTTCACTGAACAAAGAGAATTGCTCTGGTTGCTCGTCTTTCTGCAATTCACCTCGAATCGCCGTCTCCAACTCATCAAGCACAGCATGGATGTCGGTGACTTCACGCTCCTTACGGGATCGCAGGGTGTTGCCCAGGAACTCCAGACGTTCCTTGGACCGGGATTCGACGGCCCTCAAGATGGATTCATGTGAGCTATCGAAACGCTCCCGCAATGTGCCGAACAATCCGTCACCCGCCGTAACGGGGTGCCCGACATCCAACCATCGTTGTACTCTGGTGACAGCTTCTTCTCGACGGAAGGATCGGTCACGCAGATAACCTCCCGATACCGTCAGTTCCTCATGTAGGCGATGATGATTTCCTCCAGTGACGACCAATCGAGAAACGATGGCCACGGCTGGATCATCGATGAGATCGTCAGGCACCGACCGAACCGTGACTCGATGCAGTTTCTTGACGTCATCCTGCGCCCACACTTCGGCGCGCAACAGCCTCAGACACATCTGAACCAAGCGATGATTGAGATGGACCAACACGACGTCATCTCGTCCACTCGCCACTTCATGATCGAAAGTGATGGGACGTATATGCTGAGTATGGGGGTGTCGTAACCCCTCCAGACAACGTGCCCAGGAACCCGACAAAGACGGCATTCTGAAGACGCGGCCACTCGGGGCATCATCCAGGTCGACCGGTTCCAGCGGAGGACGACCCGCCAGTGCCAACCCCGTCACTACGGCCATCTGAATATGTTCTGGCGTGAGATGAAAGTCCTGACGGGTTGCGAGTAGACGGTCATGGAGCTTGGCCACTCGTTCTTTCAATTCACGCTCGGCCAGTACGAACCGTCTGGCCTTGGCTATCTTGGCCTCAGCCAGACGCGTATCCAGATCAGTCAGAGAACCTTCTATCAAGCCGGACATCTGGGGAGCGATCACAGGATTTACGCTTCCCATGTCGGCACGCATCGACTCCAGTTTGCGGAGCGACCTCAGGATGTCTTCGCCATGCCCGCCCACCTGCTCATCGCTTCCAGGGCCGCCATCGACGGGGTGCCAAATCAGTACCTCTTTTTCTTTCTGGCCGTGACGATCGATACGACCATTGCGCTGTTCCATGACGTTGGGGTTGTATGGTATCTCCAGATGGATGAGGCAATTACAGTGATTCTGCAAGTCGATACCTTCCGAGGCGGCATCTGTGGCGAGCAGGATGCGCACGGGCGATATTTTGGGAGATACCTGGAACGCCGCTTTCACGGGCTCTCGATCGTCTTGGGAAAGGCCACCATGGAGAATCCCCAGCCGATCTCCGCCGAAACCGTGGCTGACCAAAATCTCGTGCAGCCATTGGTGCGTGGTGCGATATTCCGTGAAGAGGATCACTCGGCGATCATTCCATTCGCCGTTTGGGCGTAGGTTGGTTGTCAGCCAATCGAGGATGGCTTGGGCTTTGGAGTCTGTCTGGTTCTTGGCTCGCTGCGCCCACTGCCTGAGTTCGCCCAGAAGCTGACGCTGCTCGTCATTCAAAGGCTGTGCACGTCGAGAGGCCTCCTCGACGGCCTCGGACTGGGCATTTTCGACTTCTCGATCGTTAGCGTAATCTTCTTCCGCCTTCAGGATGGCTTTGCGCAAGATTCGCTCATCCAGGGCATCACTGCGCTTTTGCCGCGTCTCGCTCGACAGTGACTGGAAGTGCTTTTCCAAGGTGGAAGCAAAGGCAGCCGGTGACGAAAACAGACGTTTTTTGAGCAACTGATTGATGAAGGTGGTGCCGAAGGCATTTCCTGGCTCGCCGTCTTCTCCCTCACGGCTGGCACAGTAATCGATCAACTTGCGATGTATCGCCCGCTCTTCCTCTGTATACGGGATGCTCAGCGCCTGCAATTTGCGCTGGGGATATAGAGGGTTTCCGTCGGCATCGACCAGGTCACTCTTCAGCCTACGGATCATCACCTGACTGAGTCGTTTTTCGTCTGGAAGGATGTTTCGCGCGAAGCGTTGGTCATCCAACAGCTCCAGGAGAGCCGTGAAAGATTCCGTATACCCGTTGTGGGGGGTTGCCGTCAGGAACAATCGGTGCTGGAAGTGAGGACCGATGGTACGGATGAAGCGTGTACGCTGACTTTCGAGAGCATAGTTGGCACTAGCGGATGGCGCGATGTTGTGCGCTTCGTCGACGATCAAAAGGTCGAATTTTCTCGGGTGCCCGACATGCGGTGGTAGTACGTCTCGAATGGTTCGCAGACCTTCGCCACTCTTGGCCCAGTCCATCGAGGTGATGAGACGAGGATGGGACGTCCACGGATTGGCATGTATGCCTCGCTCACGTCTCAGTCGCTTGATGTACGCCGAATCGACCACCCGGAAATCGAGGCCGAACTTCTCCAACATTTCCACCCGCCACTTTTCTTGTAGCGACGCGGGACAAACGATCAGAGTGGTGCGGGCGCGATGCCTAAGGAGTAGTTCCTGTATGACGAGGCCAGCCTCGATGGTCTTACCCAACCCCACGTCATCGGCAATGAGTAGGTTGACACGCGCCATGTCGATGGCACGGACGAGAGGATCGAGTTGGAAGGCTTCGATACTGACGCCGCTGCGAAACGGCGCTTGAAGGAAGCCCCTGTCGGCATTCGTCGCGGCACCCCATCTCACGGCATCCAGGAAAGCATCCAGGGTCGTAGCGTCGTCCTGTCCCGTGATCTCCGGCAAGCCTGCACGCTCGATGACCTGGGCACCGGGTTCGATCTCCCAAACGACTTCCAGTTCCTCCCCCAGTCCGTCCTCATCGATGGAAGAGAGCGTCACGACGTTCTGCGAGGCCGCGCTCGACTCCAGAGATGATGAAAGGACGTCAGACACGACCCATTGACGACGCCGGACTTCTACCAGTTGCCCCGGTTCTGGCTTTGCTCGATATGCATCGGCCTGCTGCTCATTGGAAGCTGTCATGCGCCCCTTTCGGTTCCCCTTCAATTCTTCTCATGCGATGCCCGGTGCGACTTCAATACCTCCACCTCCCGCACCACGATCTCAGCCGCCACCAGAGGTGATTCATGCTCCCAGAATCTCAGCACACGCCATCCGATGCTTCGCAACCTCTCATTCGTGTCGGCATCCCTGGACCGATTGGTTTCGATCTTATGTCGCCAGAAGTCGGCGTTTCGTTTCGGCCAAGTTGCATGCTCCGGGCAGCCATGCCAGAAACAGCCATCGACGAAAACGGCCAGTCGAATACCAGGAAAGGCTATATCGGCTACGCGACGAGGCTTCTTCAACACCTCGAAAGCGACTCGATAGCGCAGCCCCATTTTGTGAAGTTCACGGCGTAGTGCGATCTCTCCACCCGTATCTTTCTGCCTGACCCTCGCCATACGTTGGCTGGTTTCTGGTGTGGTAGGCGAGATACGTGGCATCGAATGTTCCTTCACCGTGTCATGTTGCGGCCACTTTGGCGAGATGCATCTTGATGCTGCGAGCGATGGCACGCCCCAGGTCGACGGGAACGGCATTGCCGATCAACCGACCCAATGCTTTGAAGCTGGGCTCTCCTCCTTTGGGAATGAATTCATAGTCACGAGGAAAACTTTGTATGATGGCCGCTTCACGTAAGGTAATCGCGCGATCTTGTTCTGGATGCCCGAATCGACCGTTCCCAAATCCATAACACTGGGTCGTCATCGTCGGTGCAGGTTTGTCCCACTCCATTCGCCCATAAACACCCGGATAGGTACGTCCACTTTCAGCGCGATGGCATTCGGCAACCAGTTCCTCTGGCCAGTCACGCCAAGTACCTCCTGGTTTCGAAGCTCTGATTCGACGCAGGTTTTTTTCCGATAGTGTGGCTGCGGTGTGGAGCTTGTCTCTGGGGGCGGACTCTCCAGCAGCCAAAGGCCGTAGGCGCTTGATCGCCTGACTCACGGTTTTCGGCTTTTTGTGCGTCGGTTCGATCATCTCGATGGTCCCGTGCTTGGAAGCCAGCAAGACCATCCGCCGACGTGTTTGGGGAACGCCATATTGCGAACTGTCCACGACGTCGTACCAGACGTCGTATCCAGCACGTTTCAGGGCACCGACGAAATCGTGAAAAACTTTATGCTTGGCGACAGAAGGAACATTTTCCATGGTGATGACGTCGGGTTGAGCACCTTTTGCCAAGCGTGCGAATTGATACAGCAGGCCCCACTTTCCATCCTTGCCGTCCGATTCATAGCGTTGGGCATAGGTCGAAAACGGCTGACACGGCGCGCAACCGGCAAGGATCGTCAGTCCAGCACCTCCAAACAACTCTTTCAGCTCGGCAACTTTGATTTTGCTGACGTCTCGTTCGATGAACTTGGCCTGGTTATTGGCCTCGTAGGGGTGACGGCAAGCTGGGTCCAAGTCGATCCCGGCGACGACCTGCAGCCCTTCCTTGACGAATCCATGAGTCAGCCCACCGGCGCCACAAAACAGATCAACGCAGGCGACCTGCATATCGCCACCATCCCGGTTGACAGAATTGGACAGAGTCATCGTGTCAGCTTTCCTCATTTCTTGTTCCGACCTTCGTCTTCTGCAGCTCCACCCGATTTCACCCATTCATCAACTTCCTGCGACTTGAACTTCCACAGCCGCCCTATTCGGTGGGCCGGCATGCCCCGTCCACGAATCCACGCATAGACGGTGTCCTTGCTCACCCCGAGGTACTCTGCGATCTCTTCGACCGACAGCCAACGCTCTGACATAGTCTTCCTACGTGAAGTCAAAATTCGGGCAGATTGCCAATAATGGCATGAAACATGTGGCAAGCATAGTGTATTGAGTATGATTTAGCATGAGCTGATAGGGTTTGACCTGATTCAAGCGGGCGTATTTCGAGCAACCGTCAAGCCCCACGCCCCACGCCAGTAGCAGTAGATGAAATCCGCCTCCTGAAATGAATCAGGAATCCGGTAACCCCGTCGTTCCTATTCTTTGCGGCGCAATCCGATCCCATACCCCAGCATCATGCCATTCGCCCTGCGAGGAATGGCACGATGGCATACCCCAGCAACCGCAACACTCCATGGCACCGCGCCTTCGTCGCGCTGCTGGTCTTCTCTGTTCTGGCCATCGAACCAGTACTCGCCGGGGACGGCGCCAATGAGCAGGCCCAACTGGCCGCATTGATCCGTCAGCTCGACATGATCGATCGCCTGGCCGAGCACAGTGCCAGCCTGCCTCACCCCGAGGGCAATCGTTATCACTTCGACTACGTCCGCCTAACTAAAGACATTGAACGTGTGCGTCAGGGCATCCGCGATTACCTGGTGCCCCAGCGTGCCCAGCCCCGCGATCCTGTCGAGCTAATTGGTGACTACCGCCAGGCATCCGAGGAGGCGGCCCCGTGAACAGCGCCCAAATCTCCGCTTTTCAGGCCAATGCCGGTTTCTCCGCAGGGGATGTCTCCGTGGTGCTCTTGAGCCTGGTGTTCGCCGTTCTGCTGCTCTGGGGAGTCTGGGCTCTGCGCACTGCTTATGTCGGCTGGGCTGAAGAACGTCTTTCTCAACGTCAGTTTCTCGGGGTCGCGGTGCGCTTCGTCGCGATGTACCTGGTACTGGCTTTCTTTCTGCTGTCTTGACCCGATGAGGATTTCGCCATGGCTTCCCGTTTCGTTCCCAACCGCCTGATTCAACGCGCCCGTCTGTCCGCCGCCGCCGCCGTGCTTTCGGTCAGCGCGGTGCCGCAGGTGTACGCCCAGGGGCTGCCGACACTGGAGGACCCATCGCGCGGCACCGGCAGCGGCATCATGGAGACGCTGCGCAACTATGGCTACGACATCGTGTTGCTGGTGGCGCTGCTGGTGGTGGCGTCGATGTTCATTGGCGTCTGCTACCACGCCTACAGCACCTATTCCGAGATTCATACCGGGCGCAAGACCTGGGGGCAGTTCGGACTGACCGTGGCGGTTGGCGCGATTCTGCTGGTTGTGGGTATCTGGTTGCTGACCGAAGCCACCGGCATCCTGTAAAGGCGTCCCACGATGTCCAGCACCCCTGAACTCAACGAAGACGATACGGTGAGCTTCCTGCCACACCGGCTCAACCGCCAGCCCGTAGTGGTGCGGGGACTGACAGCGGATGAGCTGTGGATTTGCGTGGGCCTGTCGGCTCTAGCGGGATTGCTGCTCGGTCTGCCCCTGGCTTGGCTGACATCTACCATCGCGCTGATACCGTCGATGATCGTCGCCGCCATTGCGTTTGGCATCTTCGTTGGCGGGAGCGCACTGCGACGTCGGAAGCGGGGGCGACCCGACACCTGGCTCTATCGACAGTTGCAGTGGCGCATCGCGCTCAACCATCCTTGGCTCTCTCCCTGGATTCGCGGGGATTCGCTGGTGACGCGCTCTGGGTATTGGACGACCCGAAGGGGTAGCCAATGAGCCGCTTCAAGAATGAGGTCACCCACCTTCAGGCCCATATCCGAACCCTGCGCCTGGGTGTAGGAGCGCTGTTCGTCCTTACCCTGGTACTGGGTTTTGGCTGGTGGCAGGCCCCGCGTGATCTCACCATCCATGTGCCCCCGGACTTGCGCTCCGGCAGTGTGCGCAAGTGGTGGGACGTGCCACCGGAGTCGGTTTATGCCTTTACCTTCTACATCTTTCAGCAGCTCAACCGCTGGCCCACCAATGGCGAGGTGGATTACGCACGCAATATCCATGCGTTGTCTGCGTACCTGACCCCAGCCTGCCAGCACTTTCTTCAGCTCGATTACGAGCAACGGCAACGTACCGGTGAACTGCGTCAGCGAGTGCGGGGAATCTATGAGATTCCGGGGCGGGGCTTCGGTGATGACCCCACCCAACGGGTGAAAGTGGTGTCTGAACGCGATTGGATCGTCACCCTGGACATCTCCGCCGACGAGTATTACGGCACCGAGCAGGTCAAGCGCGCCCTGGTGCGCTATCCCCTGAAAGTGGTGCGCCTGGACATCGACCCAGAGCGCAATCCCTTCGGTCTGGCCTTGGATTGCTACGACGGNACGCCACAGCGCATNGCTGCCGAAGCGCCATCCCCCACACCGGANACCCCGGAATAGAGGACTTGCCATGTTACGACCATTCCGCTTTCTGGCCTGTCTCACCCTGCTCCTCGGCTGGANTCCTATTAGCCATGCGGTGGAAATCCTCAAGTGGGAGCGCATGCCGCTGGCCGTGCCTCTGGTGGTCGGCCACGAGCGCGTGGTTTTTATCGACCGCAACGTGCGCGTCGGCNTTCCTGCATCAATCGGTGATCNCCTTCGGGTGCAAAGCGCGGGTGGAGCTATCTACCTGTTGGCNCACGACANCATCGAACCCACACGGTTGCAGTTGCAGGATGCCGACGACGGCACCTTGATCNTGATCGACATTGCCGCACAGGAAGGCGATGAGCCTCTGGAGCCAGTACGCATCGTCGAAGGTNATGCCGTTGGTCCCCGTTATGGCGGCACCAGCACACAAGCCCCTGGGGTNCCGAGCGCTGCCACCGCGAATCCCGCGCGGGAGACACCGGTGCCGGTGATACTCACGCGCTACGCAGCCCAGCACCTGTACGCACCGCTGCGTACCGTCGAACCCGTGAACGGCCTCTCGCGCGGGAANCTGCACCGCGACCTGGTGTTGGACACGTTGTTGCCCACCTTGCCGATCCGCGCCAATGCNCTGGCCACCTGGCGGCTGGAGGATCAGTGGGTGACNGCGGTGCGCCTGACCAATACCGCTCATCGCTGGATCGACCTCGACCCGAGNNCGTTACAAGGCAATTTCGTGGCGGCGACGTTCCAGCATCCCGACTTGGGACCGACAGGTACNTCACACGACACCACGGTGGTGTACCTGGTGACACNCGGCCATGGTCTGGCGAAAGCGCTGCTGCCNGCCATCAGNCCCATCGACGCTTCCCNCAATCTGCCAGCCGCCGCTGCCGCCGGTGATGCGAAGGGAGTGAATCATGCGCAGTAACGGTCTGCTCAANTGGNTGATGCTCCCGGTANTGGNGNTGCTGGTGTTCGNCGGTATCCGGCTNNTGTCNGGGGANCGNGGCCCNGGCACCGTCNCCNCANGANGCAGNGNNACGNCTGTCCGCCGANGANANGCGNGCCCTCGGNATCGAGGGNGATACNCCCAACGATACGGTGGCNACNCTGGTGGCCCAGGTNCGNCAGTTNCGCGGAGCAACTGNAGACGGCNCTGTCGGANAACCGCNCCCAGCANGCAGAGAACGACCGCCTGCGCCAGCGTGAACGCNCCATCGAGCANCGCATCCAGACGGCGCTGGATACNGAGCGAGCCCAGTTGCGNCAGGANCGNGANCAGGTGGCCANNGANCGGCAGCANGCCCAGNGCCTGTTGCAGGATTTGCAGCGGCAGCTCGAAGGTTTGAGTGGCNCGGAAGGTCATGAGGATCTACCCATCGGCCTCGGGCTCGAACCTGGCGACGGNCAGGGNTTCGGCGANGGNATGNGNTGGATCGAGCCGGATGATGCCCGGCCAGAAGACCCTCGCAGTGGCAATCGCAGCGGCTTCACNTTTCCCAACACCTTNGGNCCAGCCCANGNNACNATCGACTCGGCCAGCGAAACTCTGGGACGGGCCACGGATGGGCAAGTGGGCGCTTCACCGTNGAAAGCGGTCTACACCGTGCCCTCCAACGCCACCCTGATGGGCTCGGTCGCCATGACGGCACTGATCGGTCGCATCCCCGTCGACGGCACGGTGAACGATCCCTATCCATTCAAGGNGGTGATCGGCCCCGACAATCTCACCGCCAACGGCATCGAGATTCCCGATGTGGCCGGTGCCGTGGTCAGCGGNACGGCTTCAGGCGACTGGACGCTGTCCTGCGTGCGGGGGCAGATCCGCTCGATCACCTTCGTGTTNCAGGACGGCACCATCCGCACCTTGCCGGAGGAGGACGGCAGCAATNCCCGCAGCAACCGGAACGATGTCGACATCCTNGATGGCCTTGGCTGGATCAGCGACCCCTACGGTATCCCTTGTGTGACCGGTGAGCGGCGCAGCAATGCCCAGCANTATCTGGGTACCCAGGCACTGATCACAGCCGCCGGTGCCGGTGCNGCTTCCCTGATCGACTCGGAGAGCGGNCGNATGTCNTACGTTGGCAGNGATGGCTCNCTNGGNACGGTTGGCATCAGTGNNAATGAGGCNATGGGCCGNATTCTGGCGGGNGGCGTGCANGAGATGTCGCANTGGGTCAACCAGCTCTANGGNCANGCCTTCGCGGCGGTCTANGTGGAACCCGGTGCCCAGGTNGCCGTGCATATCGAACAAGCTCTCAACATCGACTACGACGNCAAGGGTCGCCGGGTCGATCATCGCATTGGAGGCTCCCATGNACAGGNTCTCGACTGACCNCAAANGGGNCGGATNCNCGGCCCTCATNCTTGCCATNCTGNTNCTGGCNGGCTGCGCCACCANCAAGGATGAACTGCTNACCCACNATGGTCAGACCATGCACGACATCTGGAGTCGTGAAGCNGGCAATGGCGGCCGCGCNGCCCGAGAGCTCTTGGATGCACGCCAGTCNCTGCGTCGACCACTAACCACGGAAGACGTGCAGGCAGCGCCGAGGGAACAGGCCCGTTATACCCGNACNGCNCACAATGAAATCNTCAGNCAGTTNNANCGTCTGCCCAATCCGGACCTGGTCATGTANGTNTTCCCGCACCTGGCCGGTACAGACCCCGTACCGGTACCTGGCTACAGNACCGTGTTCCCCCTGTATCAGCGCGTGCAGTACGCCCTGCCGGGCGAACGGGTGGAGGATTATTGATGGCCTGGTCACTGCCTTGGTNAAGACAAGGGNTCATTCGNAATNGNGNCGGNNAAACANNGGCNTTNCCAGCGCCACCCGATGNCTGGGCNCGTCATGTGGAAANCCTGCACNACCACGGCATTCCCACNCCGNGNNNCCATCGCGACNCNAAACGNTCCNCCGCGACNCAAGCGGACGAACAGCANCTGTATGACGTCAAGCCATCATTCGTCGANCTNCTNCCCTGGGTGGAGTACCTGCCNGNCTCNCAAAGTCTGCTGCTGGATGACGGCGAGTCAGTCGCAGCCTTCTTCGAGTTGACGCCTATCGGCACCGAGGGGCGTGAATCGCAATGGTTGTTGCAAGCTCGTGACGCCCTGGAAAACGCCCTGCAGGACAGCTTCGATGANTTGGACGAACACCCCTGGGTGGTGCAGCTCTACGCCCAGGACGAAACCGACTGGTCCAGCTACCTGAACACCCTGCGCGACTANATCCAGCCCCGCGCCCAGGGCAGCGCCTTCAGTGAAAGTTATCNGCGTTTTCTGGCTCATCACTTGCGCGCCATCGCNAAACCCGGNGGGCTTTTCGAGGACACCACCGTGACCCGACTGCCCTGGCGCGGCCAATGCCGCCGCGTGCGCCTGGTGGTCTACCGCCGTGCNCCGGGCACTGCCCGGCGTCGAGGGCAAACCCCAGAGCACGCGCTGACGACAGTGTGTGATCGCTTGCTGGGCGGACTGGCCAATGTCGGTGTCGGCGCGCGCCGCATGCAAGCAGCGGACATCCACGCCTGGTTGCTGCGCTGGTTCAATCCGCATCCCAGCCTACTCGGGTCGACAGCGGAGGATNGNGAGCNTTTCTATCAGTTGACGGCTTACCCCAGTGAGTCGGAGCCGGGCGAAGTCGAGCTGGTCAGCGGNACCGATTTTTCGCAGCGATTGTTCTTTGGCGAGCCGTGTTCCGATGTGGAGAACGGTACCTGGACTTTCGACGGTATGCCGCACCGGGTCTTGGTGCTCGACCGTTTGCGCACGCCACCGGCTACCGGCCATGTCACCGGCGAGACCCGCAAGGGCGGCGACGCCTTCAATGCCCTGTTCGATCAGATGCCCGAGGACACGGTGATGTGCCTGACCCTGGTGGCCACGCCCCAGGACGTGCTCGAAGCGCACCTCAACCACCTTGATCGCAAGGCTGTCGGCGACACCCTGGCCTCCGAGCAGGCGCGTCAGGACCTACAGGAGGCGCGTTCGCTGATCGGCAGTGCCCACAAACTCTATCGCGGCGCGCTGGCGTTTTACCTGCGCGGGCGCGACCTGGCCGAGCTGGACGCGCGCGGCCTGCAACTCGCCAACGTGATGCTCAATGCAGGCCTGCAACCCGTGCGAGAGGAGGACGAGGTCGCCCCCCTCAACAGCTATCTGCGCTGGCTGCCCGGCGTGTTCGATCCAGGCAAAGATCGCCGCCAGTGGTACACCCAGTTGATGTTCGCCCAGCACGCGGCCAACCTCTCGCCACTCTGGGGCCGCAATCAGGGCACAGGCCACCCCGGCATCACTTTCTTCAATCGCGGGGGCGGCACCATCACCTTCGACCCGCTCAACCGGCATGACCGGCAGATGAACGCGCACCTGTTCCTGTTCGGCCCGACCGGCTCCGGCAAGTCCGCGACGCTCAACAACATTCTCAACCAGGTGGTCGCGGTCTACCGGCCACGGCTGTTCATCGTCGAGGCGGGCAACTCCTTCGGTCTGTTCGGGGACTTTGCCAAACGCCTCGGGCTGAGTGTACATCGGGTCAAGCTGGCGCCCGGTGCCAGCGTGAGTCTGGCGCCGTTCAGCGATGCCTGGCGGCTGGTCGACACCCCCGGCGAGGTCAGCACCCTGGACGCCGATGCTCTGGATGACGACGAGGATAGAAGCCCTCTCGCTCCGGAGGAAGACGAACAACGCGATGTGCTGGGTGAGCTGGAGATCACCGCCCGGCTGATGATCACCGGCGGAGAAGACAAGGAAGAAGCGCGGATGACCCGCGCCGACCGAAGTCTGATCCGCCAGTGCATCCTGGATGCGGCCCGCCGCTGTGTCCGGGACGAGCGCGCGGTGCTGACCGAGGACGTGCGCGATGCCCTGCGCGAACGCAGCGCCGACACGACACTGCCAGAAACCCGACGAGTGCGCCTGCTGGAGATGGCTGATGCCATGGATATGTTCTGTCAGGGTCTGGACGGCGAGATGTTCAATCGCCCTGGCACTCCTTGGCCCGAGGCCGACATTACCATCGTCGATCTGGCGACCTTTGCCCGCGAGGGCTACAACGCCCAACTCTCCATCGCCTACATCTCCCTGATCAACACGGTCAACAACATCGCCGAGCGCGACCAGTTTTTGGGACGGCCCATCGTCAACGTCACCGACGAGGGCCACATCATCACCAAGAACCCCTTACTCGCGCCCTATGTCGTCAAGATCACCAAGATGTGGCGCAAGTTGGGAGCCTGGTTCTGGCTGGCGACCCAGAACCTGGACGACTTGCCCAAGGCCGCCGAACCCATACTGTCGATGATCGAATGGTGGATCTGCCTGTCCATGCCCACGGACGAAGTGGAGAAGGTAGCCCGTTTTCGGGAACTCAACCCCGCGCAGAAAGCGCTGATGCGCTCGGCTCGCAAGGAGTCCGGCAAGTTCAGCGAAGGCGTGATCCTGTCGAAGTCGATGGAAGTATTGTTCCGAGCCGTGCCGCCAAGCCTCTATCTCGCCATGGCGATGACCGAGCCCGAAGAGAAAGCCGAACGTCACCAGTTGATGCGCGAACACGGCATCAGCGAGCTGGAAGCGGCCTTCAAGGTGGCGGAGAAGATCGACCGGGCGCGAGGCATCGAACCCTTGTCGCCGGACAGTTTCAACTGAGGTGCTCACATGGACAGGCCACGGCATTCGACCCACAGAATATGGCCTAACATTGGGCTGATACTGTCGGCAGTGGTGGTCTTCGCTGCATTACTGATCTCTGCGCTCTCGTTACGCGGTCCCAGATCACAACTCGTCGATGAACTTGTCGCCGAACCGATGGGGCCACCCTGGTTCTACGGCCACCTCGATGCACGGTTCACCGTGGTCTCCTACGCCGACCTGGAATGCCCGTTTTGTCAGGCCTATTTCCCAGTCCTGAGACAGTGGATCGACACCCATCCCGAAGTAAATTGGCAATGGCATCACTTGCCGCTGGCCTTCCATGAACCCGCCGCCACCCAAGGCGCACGCTTGGCGGAATGCGCCGGGGAAGTAAGCGGGCGCACCGCGTTCTGGCAGACCATCGCCTGGGTGTATCAGCACACACGTAGTGATGGCCAGGGCGTTCCCAGCGAGACACCGATACCCGGTCTGACACCTGAGCTGCAAACCTGCCTGGACAGCACGAGGCCCGATGCCGAGATTCAAGCCCAGGCTGCTGAAGCGGTACAGGCGGGTGTGGTCGCCACGCCGACCCTGCGCCTGATCGACAACCACACCGGCACCGACTTGCTGTTACCGGCAGGCCCTGTCGAGGGCGATGCTCTGATATCCGCCATCGACCTGCTCATGGCCATGGCGGGTGAGGCCGCGAAGGAATCCGTCACAACAAGCGAAATGCCTGCCGACGTTGTCGGCGACATGCCCAGGTAGCCACGGTCTTCAAGGCTACGGCGCGGTTCCGACCGCGTTGATCGACCTGTTCGCTCCGCATCCCTCGTGCGAACGTCCATCACCCGTGATGGAGGATGCCCATCGATCCGGCCCGGTTGCGGGCCATCTACTGTCCCAGGGGGCCTTGCCCCTTGGGACAGGAGCCTCCGCTCCCCTCTAGGAGGTTCCTATGACTCTGTCCAATGCCGTCACCGACGGCACCACTTGCACGCTTGTCGACTATGCGAGCATCCAGGATGACCCGCTGATCCGTCAGGCCATCGGCGTGCTGGAAGAACGCCTCTTCAGGCGCGGTGCATCGCTGACCAGTCCCGCCGCCGTACGTGAGTACTTGCGGTTGAAACTTGCCGGTGAAGCATTGGAGGTCTTTGCTGCCGTCTTCCTCGACTCGCAGCATTGCGTCATCGCCTATGAGCCGATGTTCCGAGGCACCATCGACGGCGCTGCGGTCTATCCACGTGCCGTGGTCAAACGTGCCATCGAGCACAACTGCGCAGCCGTGATCTTCGCTCACAACCACCCGTCGGGTTCGACCGAGCCGAGTCAGGCTGACAAGGCGATGACCAAGCGCCTGAAATCGGCCCTTGAGTTGGTCGATGTGCGTGTGCTGGATCACTTCATTATCGGTGAAGGGATACCTTTCTCTTTCGCCGAAGCAGGTTTGCTGTAATCCACGGGGCGTCTTCGGGCGCCTCCTTTCTTTCCCCGCAACAAACACGCGGTTACTTCGTGCAATCACGACCGCGTATATAGTCATGGTCCGGGACTTCATGTATTAGGCTTATCGCGTTCTGGGACTTCGGCTTGCGGTCTTCCGCGAAGTTAATTGCGTCGCAGAAGTAAAACAACGCCGCCCTGGCGAGTCTAATAGACGACAACGTTAGCTCCTCGAACTGTGTCACATGTTCATGGTCAACGAGCTTTCGAGACGTTCTGCCCAACCCAATATTTTCATCATGAAGGACAGTGAAACGGTGGGTAGATGAATTTCTATACTCCTTCAGCGCCCTCAGGAATCCTGCCTTTTCCGGAACTTCTTTAGTCGTATCCCGATGCAAGTCATAAAGCGCCAGGAGGCCCTGGTTGCCGGCATTTATCTCTTGCTTGACCGCTTCATTCAGTCTTTTCTCCTTTCCATTTTTGTCGTCATACCAAAAGCTATCAAAGGTTGTCCTCTTTGCCTGCCCCAACTTGAGATGACCAGATAGAGAAACGGCAATTTTGTCGAGGATGTCGTAGGCAATCCTTTGCGCGGAGCACATCGCTGAAACTTGAACCCCGTATATGGAGTAATCAAGCGTATCGCCGCTTTTCACGGTTTCCCGGAAAATTGTCGTGCAATCATCGAACCGGGCTTCGTAGAAGAGCTGGCGAGCCAGCGCATAATCGGCCTTCATGACGTTCAGCATGGCAAATATTTCAGGGACAGACGTCGACTGCCAATCATCATCTGTAATGTGTTGAAACGCTGCGGTGTCGACCTTTCCATTTTCATATTGCGCGGAAGAGCAAAAAAGGGATAGAGCGAGACTATTACTCTCAATGAATTCAAAAAATGAATCCTTCTCGTGCTGCTTCCTTATTGTGCCTGGTGTGTTTATTTGTGAGACGGCATGTCTTGCCTGCTCCACGGCTTGCTCACCGGCTAGTTGGCCAATCTCCGTGTATGTGTCTTCAACGACGCTCGACAGCTCAACGATGCATTGGCCGAGTCGCTCAAGGTCGCTATACGTTCCATATCTAGCCGGGTCGCTTTGGGCTGCATTGTGAAAGCCCATCAAGCACTGCATTTCCCGAAGGGCTGAAACACCATTTCTGGGCCAAATACGTCGAGCCTTTTGATAGACATCCAAGGCCTCGACCCATCGGCCAGTTTCAAGCAGCGCATTCCCGAAATTCGTTGCGGATTGGCTGCGCAATTCCGGACCCGCCTGCTTGTCTGACAGCACCTTGCCGTGCCTTACCCGTGCCATGAAGAGATCGTTGAGTAGGTCGTTGTCTGTGGCTGAACTGAGGCGCCGTCTCGTGGAAGCGCGCAAATGTCGTCCGTTCGCGATGCAATAGGAGCGAAAGGAAGACTCAGATTCAGATTGTTGCAGATCTTCCAGGCGAGAAATGCCATCATCCAACAAAGACGTCTCGGAGAGAGCTCCACCAGCGTCAATGAGAATTGCCGCAGCCTGCTCGTTATCAAGCCCCTTTAAAGATGCCAATGCGTCATCAGGTTTCTCTTGATACATCTGGCAAAAATCTTCGATCGAAATCTCCATCATTGGACCTTTTAGTTCGCTCTCTTTGCTTGCGTAGGTGTGGGAAGCATACACCAGAAACAAAGCCATTCAGGCTAAGATGCTGGTGGAAGCGAACAAATAGGAAATAAGACAAATTTCCCTTTCGGCGTGTCCGGTGTGAAATTATCGCTACAAAAAAGCGGTAGGCACCCAGTTCGCATTCTTCATGGCATAGACTCCCCAGACGATCGACGATCACATTCATCGACCCATGGGGAATCATGATATGTCATTAGCTTTCGTCCGATCTATGATTAACGGACTCTGTCAATTTTTAGCGTGCTGTATGTTGTTGGTTTCGGCACACACCAAAGCGGCAGATTTCTTGGTTTTTACCGATCAACGCCACCCCGTCTTTGTGTCCAATGATGTTCCGGTCATCTATCTGGATGCTGCCGCTGAGATTGAAGCAGAACTGGCATCCGGGCTTCCTGCTGATCCCCGGCGAGCAGAGGCCATCGTTCGTCAGCAACTGGGGGATGGCGGTACCGATCTTCAAGCCCGTCTGGCCAGCGCATACCAGAGTGTCGTCGATGCTTGGAACTTGGGCATCTCCAAATTACCCGCCGTCGTGGTCGAGGGACGCTACGTGTTATACGGCGATACCGATGTGGCGCGGGCCATAGCCACCATCGAGGCCTACAAGAGGGCTCAGCAATGACAACACCTCATCGAAAACTGCGTGCTAGCCTCACTGTTTGCCTGTTGAGCGTCGCCTTGCCTGCCTTTGCCCTCGATACCGCGACCATCACCGGTTCCGTGCTGTCACCCGACTGCATCGCTTACCGAGTAAAGGGCATCTGTTACTGGTTACTCTGCACTCTGTATAGCTGCTCAGTGGAGACCTCCGTCAAGGTGGAACACTACGTGCCCGATGCGGTGGTCTCCAGCTATTCCAACACCGGAGAAAATCCTTGGGTGGAAATGCGTCCTCTGAGTCAGCCCAATTCCAGCGCACGAGGTGGCGGTGACGGCATCACCAATGAGGAGCACGAGAACAACCTGGCCAAGTTCAAGAACGCCGACGTGATCGGCCATCCAGGTTCGACCCTGTTCAGTCAGGTCATCAGCCAGTGGGGTTACTCCTGTGCGGGGGCCGGCACGGCCTTCATGCCCTATCTGCTGAGCACCCTCGATATCGTGGCTTGGCGTTACAACGTCCCCGAATCCCTCTATCCCGAAGCGCTGATACCGGGCAGGCGCGAGATTGGCACGCGAACGGGCCTGAATCTCTGGGGCAACGTCTACCCGCGTGGCGGTTTCCTGCACCACGTCGACGACTACAAGGCCGCCGCCGTCGTTGCCCAGCGTGCAGGCGACGTCGTGACCCGCCGGGGTCAGGTGCATGTGTATCAGCCGCTGCTGGCCAATGCCCGCGATGGCTACTGGCCAGCCGGTGCCCTGATGGAAAGCGATGCGTCCACAGGCAAGTGGCAGGAACTCACTCCCACGCTCAAGAACACCTGTGCGGTGTTTCCCCATAGCGAGCGCCGGGTCCAGGCCCAACGGGGCGATTACGCCTGGGCACTGTGGCGACCCTATGCCTGCTGCCAGCGTCAGGGACAGGTTTTTCTCGGCAGTGTGGACTTCAACTGAGGGGCGGCCAATGAAACGACTGATTCGTCCATCACTACTGACTGCGGGACTCGTGCTGGCCCTGGGCAGTCAACCTCTGTGGGCGCAAACCACCATCGACGATTACAACGTCCACCACCGGGGCAGCGTCATTGGTGATGACGTACTTTACAGCATCGGTGGTGGCCGGGCCGTCTCCATGGGGCCAGTCGGCCCGATGCATACACTGGGCGTTGGCATCGGCTGGAACAGCAACCTGATCTGCGGCGACATGAGCCTCACTACCACGCTGCAGAACCAGCTCAACGGCATCACCAACGGCTTCCAGACAATCATGAGCAACGTGATCCAGAACGCCACGTCGGCAGTTGCCTCACTGCCAGCCCTCATCATCCAACGTGCCGATCCTGGCCTGTACAACCTGCTCACCAACGGCATTCTGCAAGCTAGGCTGGACTTCGATCGCTCGAAGATGACTTGCCGCGCTATCGCCAACCGCATGGCGGACATGGCGGGCGGCCAACTGGGTTGGGATCAACTGGCCGAGGGCATGGTGCTCAAACAGGCGGTGGCCAGTACCGACGCGGTGTCGGCCATCGAGGAGGCGGAAGCCAGCCGTGGGAATGACGGCGTGGCCTGGGTCGGGGGCGGCAATGCCGGTGGTTCGGGGCAGGCTCCCATCCGCGTGGTCGGTGACGTGACCCGTGCTGGTTACAACCTGCTGAACGGCCGCAGCGCTACCGACAGTTCGCCCATCGACAGTGCGACCTGCGGACACCGACTGAGTTGTCAGGCCTGGCCCTCGCCGGATGCCGCTGAAGACTGGGCAACGCGGGTACTGGGTGAGCAGGAACAGCGTACCTGCGATAGTTGTGAGAAGACCCGGACGGTACCGGGCGTTGGCCTGACGCCCATGATTCAGGAGGAGTACGAGACTCGCTTCGAGGCGCTGCGGGATCTAGTCACCGGAGCCACCCCCACCACCTTCGAGAACTTAGCTGAAGCTGGTACCGCTTCATTGCCCATCACCCGTGGCGTGATCGAGGCACTGCGCGATGAGCCAGATCAGGACATCCTCGCTCGTCGCCTGGCCTCCGAGGTCGCGCTGTCCAGCGTGCTGGAGAAAGCGTTACTGCTGCAGCGGACACTACTCGCCGGACGCAAGGAGCCCAACGTGGCAGCCAACCAGCTCGCACAGGATGCAGTGTCACGCGAGAGTGACCTGCTGGCCCAGGAAATCGACAACCTCAAGACCGAACTGGAATTGCGTCGCGAGCTGGCGGCCAACTCCCCGATGGCAATCATCCAGCGCCACAGCAGTCGCAGCAACGTATCGCGGGGCATCTACCAGGGCGACACCGAGCGCAACCGCCTTGATGCCATCCAGCAGGCACCGAATCAAGGCAATCCACCATGAAACCCGCATGGTTGTTCAACCGTTCATTGGGGAGGGCACTGCTCTGGACAGCATTCGCCGTACTGATGGCAGTGGGCGTCAATCTGGTCGGCATCAGTATTGTTGGTGATGTATCGAACTGGAGCCTCTGGCTCGACGACCACGCTGGCTATTTCTTGGTCTGGCGACTGTGCCTGTACGGCGCAACCGGCTACGGCTGGCTGCGGATGCGACGTCGGCTGTCTTGGGATAAAGACACACGCCAACGGCTGTTCCGAGCAGAGATCGGTGCGGTAGTGGCCGTCCTGCTGCTCGAAGTCAGCGTATGGATGACTTAACCCCGATGGCTGGAATCTCGATATGACGCTCTACACCTCGGACTACCTAGAGTACTACCTGACCCTGGTGGCCTGGATCATCAACAACGGCATCTGGGACGTGCTCGTCGCCAGCGGTATTTTCGCTTTGCCGTTTCTGGCCATTGTCGTACAGGAATGGCTGAAGGCCCGCGCGGAAGGCGCAGATGAAGGAAACAAAGGTGTCCTCTCATCCATGCGTATCGAGAATCGCGTGTGGGTGGCCATCGTGGTCATCCTGTTTGCGGGTATCCCCTTCATTCCGGTCGACCTTGGCACGCTTCAGTTCGACCGCAGCCGCTCCCAGCAGTGCCAGGTCAATGTGCCTGAGCCGTCGGAGACCAACTGGTCGTCCTCCTTCTCCACTCTCAACAACCAGAGTGCCCACGTTCCGGTTTGGTGGTTCTTCATGCACGCCATCTCCAAAGCCGTCACCGGCGCAGCGGTGGCCTCCATCCCCTGCGGCACCGACCTGCGTCAGATGCGCATGGATATCGACAGCACACGTATCGCCGATCCGCTGCTGGCCCAGGAAGTCGCCGATTTCACCCGCGACTGCTATGGTCCCGCACGAGCAAAACTGTTCACGAACCGGCCCACACTGAACAACGAGGAAATGCACGATGTCACCTGGGTCGGTTCGCGTTTCTTCCTGAGTACGGCAGGCTTCTACGACACTTACCGCTCCCAATCGCCCCGCGACGCCTGGCCCTACAGCGACAGCCGCGACGCTGGCCTGGCCGAAGTCGCCAGTGGCGGCGGTTACCCGAATTGCCGGCAATGGTGGTTGGACAGCGGCGACGGTTTGCGCGACCGCCTGCTGGCGCAGGTTGATCCCGGCCTGCTGACTAGGCTCGGACAATGGGCCGGCTTCCTCAGCCAAATTGAAGTGGATGACTCGGTGATCCGCGCCATTGCCTCACCTCAGCACCAAGTGATGAACCAGGGCCATGTCTACACCGACTACGGTGGTCAGATCGGAGTGACACTTCCCAACGTCACGACTCGCGTCGCCTCCGACCTCGGCCTGACAGTAGGCTCACTCGGCTTCTTCCCAGCCATGGACGTGGTGCGTCAGGCACTGCCGATGGTGCTCTCCTTCCTGAAGATGGCCATGGTCATCTGCATTCCGCTGCTGCTCATCTTCGGTACCTATAACCTGCAAACGGTGGTGACGATGACTGCCGTGCAATTTGCCCTGTTCTTCGTTGATTTCTGGTTCCAGCTTGCGCGCTGGGTGGATTCCACCATCCTCAACGCGCTCTACGGATGGCAGTCGCCGCACGTCAACTTCAATCCACTGTTTGGGCTCAACAACGCCTTCGGAGATATGCTGTTGAACTTTGTGATGGCAGCGATGTTCATCGCTCTACCAACTTTTTGGATGATGGCAATCTCTTGGGCTGGAGTCCGGACGGGAAATTTTCTACAGGGACTGGCGAGTGGTACCTCTGATGTCAAAAGTGCGGGGGGCCAGGGTGCGGGATTGGCACTATCGGCAGCAAAGAAATAGGAAACGATGGGAACTAATCGTCATCGTCATGGACACGCGGATCTATTCGATGACCGTCATGGGTATAAAAACCAAATCCTGCTGGTCCTGTCCTCCACTCAGGCTCTGGGTGATCTCCCAGATCAGTCATTCCTGCAAACTTCATTACCCCCAAAGCGAGAACTATCAGTACAGCTATCCAGAACATCGAATACAGCAACAAGGCAAGCACGATGAGTTTCAAGCCCAGGAACAACAGTTGCCCTACTCGGGCAGGAACCCTTCGAGCAGCCAACCAATCAATTGCTCGCACTTCACGATGAGCAACACCACGCCACACGCGACCCAGCCAACGACCGGCGCGTTCGGATTTTTTGACAGTCGGTGCTGCTTTCATCGCTTTACCTCCTCAGAGGATTATCGTTTCTCCTTCTTCGACCAGTCTGACCGACTGGCTGCCACCAGGCTTTTCCAATCATCTGGCGGGTTGCCTTTCTTGAGCATCTTCTCGAACACCGCGTAGGGGTCGGACTTGCTGCCGGATGACCGTAATGTCTGTTCATCGTTGACCCAGGCGAACACGATGGTTTTCGACCTAGAGTCGTAACGGAAGAACAACCGGAAGCGTCTCCCGATCTTGGCCCGACGCCAGTGCCGGTGCTCTGGCCCCAGTGTGTTGCCCTGGCGATATTCGTCACGACCCGGATCACTGGGTACGACATCCAGGATCATCTGTGTCAGTGCCCTGAATAGCTTGACGTTAGCATTGCCCTCGTAGCCCTTCGGGTCACTCCGTTGCGCTCGCTCGGTGGCGGCGTACAACTTCTGCAATTGCTCCACGATGCAGTCGTGGAACAGCAATATCCATCGATGGCGCTCCATCAAAGCGCCACTTCACCTTCGATGTCCTCATCGAGGTCCACCGGATGCCCCAGGTTTGCCAGCATGGCTTGAGCGAGGTCGTCCGGCAGATTGCCGACACGCTTACCTTGGCGAATGTCCTGCTCCAGTAGGCCAAGGAAAGCACTGATAGCAGGGTCTTCATGTTCCGCATCGGCACGGGTGACGATCACCTCACCGCCGCGCAGTTCGAAGGACACCTTGCCGCCCATCGTCACACCCAGGGCCTGGCGGATCGCCTTGGGCAAGGTGATCTGGCCTTTGGACGTGAGGGTAGCTTGCTCATGGATGCTTTCATGGACACGAGGCATGGTCCATCTCCTGTCGGTGATACTCATGCCTATAGAGTAAGGATTATTCCTTACATTGTCAATCTTGCCGCTTCCAGGCCGGTTTTGGGGCTGCATGGCTTTCTCCAGTGGCGGTCAAAGCACCGATGGTAGGCACGACACAGCCAGCCTTCCGCAAACAATACGGAATCTGCCACAACCCATTTCTGGTAGCTCTGGTTCAGGGATTGGCTTATACCCCAGGGCTTACCAAGGGCCAAAGGGCTGGGAAGGGGCAAGGGAATGGTGACAAGGGGAAAGGCTCTACCCGAAAAGGTCAAAAGGCCTCGGCCCAACCACATTGTTCGGGGTTCCAGATGCTCACTTTGTTCCAGCGGAAAAGTACCCGCCTGATTGTCGGCGCTAGCCAGACTCCCGGCGCGGAAATGCCCAAAGGGCTGATACGGTCCGAATCCGCTACCGCACTACTGGCGACGCCCCGCCGCCAGAAGCTGCTGGAACACATCTGGCAGCGCACCTCGCTGTCCCGCCGACAATTCAAAACTCTGTACCTAGCCCCATTGGAACGCTATGCCGAACTGGTCCAACTGTTCCCGGCCTCTGAGGGGCATCACCATGCCTATCCCGGTGGCATGTTGGACCATGGACTGGAGATCGTTGCATACGCCCTCAAGCTGCGTCAGTCGCACCTGCTTCCCGCTGGCATGAAACCCGAAGAACAGGCAGCACAGGCAGAAGTCTGGACCGCTGGCACAGCCTATGCCGCACTCTTGCACGACATCGGCAAGATCGCCGTCGATCTGCATGTGGAATATGCCGACGGCTCTCTCTGGCACCCCTGGCACGGTCCCTTGCAGCGGCCCTATCGGTTTCGCTATCGCAAGGACAGAGAGTACCGCCTGCATAGTGCGGCGACCGGCCTGCTGTACACCCAGCTCCTTGATCGCGGCATCCTGGACTGGCTGTGCCAGTATCCTGATCTATGGGCTGCCCTGTTGTATATCCTGGCTGGGCAGTATGAACATGCCGGTGCCCTCGGCGAGCTGGTGGTACAGGCGGATCAGGCCTCGGTGGCCCAGGAGCTAGGAGGTGATCCAGGCAAAGCCATCGCCGCTCCCAAGCACAGCTTGCAGCGAAAACTGCTGGATGGTCTGCGCTATCTGCTCAGGGAAGAGTTCAAGCTCAACCAGCCCCAGGCCTCCGACGGCTGGCTGACCCAGGATGCTTTGTGGCTGGTGAGCAAGACGGTCTCCGACAAGTTGCGCGCCTATCTGCTGTCCCAGGGTATCGAGGGCATTCCATCCAACAACACCGCCTTGTTCAACATCCTGCAGGACCACGGCATCGCTCAGCCCACCCTGGACGACAAAGCGATCTGGAAAGCGACCGTGACCGGCGATGGAGGCTGGTCGCACAGTTTCACCTTCCTGAAGCTGTCTCCAGCGACAATCTGGGAGGCGGCTGAGCGACCTCCGGCATTTGCCGGGACCGTACTGGTCGAACAGGGTGAGGACGAGGGCGTTGCCACCAACGAAGACGAGGCCGACAATCACATGCCGGATGCCAAGCCTGCTCAGGCAGTATCGGAGGTATTCACCCACCCAATTGCGGAGGACGACGGCGTGACAGCGCTGCTCGATCTGTTGGATGACACCGATCAGCCAGACTCTGACAGCCAGCCTGAAGCCCCAATGGCATTAGAAACCGCTTCAGAATCTACCCCCGAGGCAGAAGATGACTCACCATCCGGCGAACATTTCATGGCATGGCTGCGCCAGAGCATCCAGACTCGCAAGCTGATCATCAATGATGCCAAGGCGTTGGTGCACACCGTAGACGGTACCGCCTACCTCATCAGCCCCGGCGTGTTCCAGCGCTATGCCCAGGAACACCTACAGGTCGCGAAGCTGGCCAAGTCGGAGGGGATTCCTGGCTGGCAGTGGGTTCAGAAGCGCTTTGAGAAACTGGGGCTGCACCGGAAGCAGAGCAGCGGATTGAACATCTGGACCTGCGAAGTGAAGGGGCCGCGCAAATCACGGCGGGTGCATGGGTACTTGCTGACTCACCCTGGAGCACTGTTCCACGACATTCCCCCAGACAACGCTTATTTACACCTTCAGAATGACAAGGCATCTTAGGTGTCCAACAAGAGAGTGGTTCTCATGGCTGCACAGCGTTATTATTTCCATTTCAGCAGACACAAAACTGAACGTGTTGCGCAGTGTCCACTGAGCGCTTGTAGCTTCCATTCAGAGCCAGTGCGGGAGGGGGTACTTTTGGGGGTACCGGCAAGGATTTGTCGAACTCCAGAAAACCCGGAACCCGCATGAAAGCTGGACTCCGGACCACCTTCTACCACTCAATGTGTAGAATAAGAAGCAGGCGCACAGCAATCGCCCGGAGGAGATGATCATGCCCCGCACCGTTACCGTCGCCGCCACCCAGATGGCCTGCAGCTGGGACCGCGAGGCGAACATCGCCCGCGCCGAATCCCTGGTGCGCGCCGCCCACGCCGGCGGTGCGCAGATCATTCTGCTGCAGGAGCTGTTCGAGACGCCCTACTTCTGCCAGACACCCAACGAAGACTACATGCTGCTGGCGACACGGCCGGAGGAAAACCCGGCCATCCAGCATTTCCGCCGCATCGCGGCGGAGCTGGAGGTGGTGCTGCCCATCAGCTACTTCGAGCTGGCCGGCCGTGCCCGCTTCAACTCGATAGTCATTGTCGACGCCGACGGCGAGGTCCTGGGAAACTACCGCAAGAGCCATATCCCCGATGGCCCCGGTTACCACGAGAAGTTCTATTTCAACCCGGGCGACACCGGCTTTCGGGTCTGGAACACGCGTTATGCGCGGATTGGCGTGGGCATCTGCTGGGACCAGTGGTTCCCGGAAAGCGCCCGGGCCATGGCCCTGCTTGGCGCGGAATTGCTGTTCTACCCCACCGCCATCGGCAGCGAGCCCCACGACCCCAGCATCCACAGCCGCGACCACTGGCAGCGGGTGCAGCAGGGGCATGCCGGCGCCAATCTCACCCCGCTGATCGCCAGCAACCGCATCGGCCGGGAGGTCCAGGAGGACTCCGACATCACCTTCTACGGCGGTTCCTTCATTGCCGACGAGTTCGGCGCCAAGGTCGAGGAAGCCGACGGCGAGTCCGAGGCCGTACTGGTACACAGCTTCGACCTGGACACGGTGGAAAAGCACCGCACGGCCTGGGGCGTTTTCCGCGACCGCCGTCCGCAGCTCTACAGCCCCATCAACACCCTCGATGGTGAACACCGCGAATGAGCACGCCCCGCGCTGACGGTTTTTACATGCCCGCCGAGTGGGCCCCCCAGAGCCAGGTCTGGATGATCTGGCCAGAGCGCCCCGACAGCTGGCGCTCAGGTGCAAAGCCCGCACAACGCGACTTTCTCGCCGTCATTCGCGCTATCGCGCGCTTCACGCCAGTAACCCTGTGCACATCCGCCGTCAGTTTTGTGGTCGCCAGTGATGCACTTGCCGACGACAGCGGGGTGCGGGTAGTGGAACTGTCCAACGACGATGCCTGGATGCGCGATTCCGGGCCAACCTTCCTGATCGACGGGCGGGGCGGCCTGGCCGGCGTCGACTGGGACTTCAACGCCTGGGGTGGCGACGAGGGCGGCCTCTACCCAACCTGGGACGTGGACGCCCTGGTGGCCCGCAAGGTGCTGCAGATGGAGCGTGTGCGGCGCTATGCCACCCCCGGCTTCATTCTCGAGGGCGGCTCCATCCACGTCGACGGTGAAGGCACGCTACTCACCACCGAGGAGTGCCTGCTCAACCCCAACCGCAACCCAAACCTGGGCCGCGAAGCCATCGAAGGCATGCTGCGGGATTACACCGGGGCGGAGCAGGTCATCTGGCTGCCCCGGGGCCTGGATGGCGACGAAACCGACGGCCACATCGACAATTTCTGCTGCTTTGTGCGCCCCGGGGAAGTCCTGCTGAGCTGGACCGACGACGCCAACGACCCCAACTACCACTATTGCCGCGAGGCGCTGGCAGTCCTGGAGACCAGCACCGACGCCCGCGGCCGCCGCCTGGCGGTGCACCGGCTGCCGCTGCCCGCACCGATACACGCGATCCTGGAAAGCGAGGGCGGTGCCGAGGGCATCGAACCGGACGAGCACGGCAATCCACCGCGCCTGGCAGCCTCCTACGTCAATTTCCTGATCAGCAATCACGGGGTGATTGTCCCCGGTTTTGACGACCCCATGGATGCGCAGGCGCTGGCCATACTTCGGCGACTTTTCCCCGAAAACGAGGTGGTCATGTGCCCGGGACGGGAGATCCTCCTGGGCGGGGGCAACATACACTGCATCACCCAGCAGCAACCGCGTCCGTAAGCAACATCCGGAGGCCCCATCGGGCGACGATTCCCGGCCACCCAAGGCTTGACAGACGCCGCCCAAGTGGGGAAAATGCGCGCCTCTCCGGTACCCGGTACCGAGTTTTGTGGCTACGTAGCTCAGTTGGTTAGAGCACAGCATTCATAATGCTGGGGTCGCTGGTTCAAGTCCAGCCGTAGCTACCACCCCTTCTCGGCTCTCCCCACGGCTCTCCCCACTTAAGGGGGGATGCACCGATATTCACTAAACCCGGTTGATGATGCCATCCCACCCACAGTGGGTCAGCACCCTCAAACGGTAATTC
>NZNC01000001.1 GCA_002692965.1 Haliea sp.
AAGATAAGTCCTGCGTGGGGCATCGGTGTTCTCCATTAAATTGATCGTCGCAAAATCAGTTTAATGAACACCGGTGTCCCCCGTTAATGATGAAGAGCCGGCCCTCCGGCAGCCCGGCGCGCCCCAACGCACCGGTCTTCCGCAGTCAGGGGGTCTCGACCTCCAGCCAGGAAACGCTCCGCTCAATCGCCTCCCGGTAGGCACCACCGAACAACAGCAGGTGGTTGAGCAGCGGATACAGCTGGAACAGCCTCTCGCGGCGCGGCCAGTCCACGGGCGCCGCTCCTCCCCAGTAGGCCGCCATGAAAACCTCCCCCGGCGAGCCAAATAAAGTGAGCATGGCGAGATCCACCTCCGGATAGTGACGGTAGACGGCCGGATCGATCACTGCGGGGCCCCGCGGCGTGAAAAGCACGTTGCCCGACCACAGGTCCCCGTGTACCAGGCTCGCCGGCGTGTCCGGCAGCCAGGCTTCCAGCCCGTGGGCCAACGCCTCGATGCGCCCGCCCAGGCGGGTATCCAGCAGGCCGCGCGCCTGGCAGGCCTGCACCATCGGCAGGAGCCGGCGCTCGCGCTGGAAGACGCGACCATCCGGATGTGGCGCATTGGGCTGGGGCGTGCCGCCGCAGGCATTGTCATGAGACCAGCCGTGGGCCGACCCGGTGACCGCATGCAGCCTGCGCAAGCCTTCACCCAGCGCTCCCGGATCGCGGCTTCCAGGCACGACCTCCAGGGCTTCCATGACCAGCCAACCACCACCTGCAGCCAATACCTCCGGCAGCACCAGTCCCGAGTCGGCGGCGGCCAAAGCAGCCAGGCCCTCCGCCTCTGCGGCAAGGCGCTCGGCTGCGTCCTGCTTGACCACCACATCGCCACAATTTGTAGCCAGGCGATAGACCGCGGCGATATCGCCGCCGGCCAGCGGCTCAAGCCCCCCTTTCGGCCGCAGCCCTGCGGTCTCCAGGCAGGCCTGCAGTTCCGCGTCCATGCCACCTCCTCCGACTTCTGCGTCACTCAAGACTTGAAACTGCGTCAAGTCGAGGCTGCGCCGCGATCCAGGCTGACGCGAGCGCTCGAATATGGCAAAACAGCAGGCTCTATCCTGCCGCAAAAAGGAGTCGCACTCATGTACAAACTGGCTTTCTTCGTACCCGTGGACGATGCCGAGATCGTCAAGGAGGCCGTCTTTGCCACCGGTGCCGGTCGCATCGGCGACTACGAGGCCTGCTGCTTCGAGACACCGGGTACGGGGCAATTCCGCCCCCTGCAAGGCGCCATACCGCATATCGGCAGCGTGGGCGCCCTGGAACGTGTGGCCGAGCTCAAGGTGGAGCTGGTCTGTGAGGATGCCCTGATTCGCGACGCCCTGGCGGCACTGCGCCAGGCCCATCCCTACGAGGAACCGGCCTTCGATGTCTGGCGCCTTGAGGACCTGTAAAGCACCGCCAGGCGGCACTCAGGAGGGGGCCGGAAGACGCCGCGAAAACGCACGGTTTCAAGCCCCAAGTGACGAGCCACACCAAAAAACGTGACCTGAGTCACACTTTTCGCAGTGCGGACCCACGATCAAATGTTCTCCTTGTCGACATCCGTGACTTGTCGTAATTTTCCAGCATTAATTTAAAGGTTATTACACAGGGGAAACATTCCAATGATCAAGCAGCTTGCACTGCCGGCGCTTGCCGGCCTGGTTTTCACGCTGGGGGGAGCTCTCGAGGCCGCCGCCCAGGCGCGTCCAAACTTGATGTTTTGCGGTAGTAGCAGCGCTACGGGCGCGGACCTCTATTCCGGCATCGGCACACTGAATGAAGTCTCCGGCTGTACGCCGGATTCGGACACCCAGGCCCTGCTGATTACCCGCAGCGGCACCATCGCCGGCAACGGCGCAGACTGGCTGGCCTATCTCAACAACGGTGGGATTATCATCACTGAATACAATAACCCAGAGCTTGTGTACAACGAAATTTACGGCACAAGTTATACCAACGAGGGCGGCGGCAACTGCCAAGATAACGTCATGCCGTCGGTCATTCTCAACCCCTCCGACCCCTTCTGGGTGGCCAACCCCCTAACGCCCGTCGGCCCAGCAGAAGACAGCTGCGGCTCTGACCTGCAGGATGTAGTGAGCGGCGAAGGTGGCACCGTCATCGCTCTCGGCGCCCGGGACCCGGAAAATACCGTGTCTCTGGCCTATCGCAATCAGGGCAGTGGCGTCCTGTTCCTCGCGGGTGCCGACTGGCAGGACGGGGAGGCCGTCTACACCGACGCCTCCCGCAGCCTGTTCGGCGCCATGATCACCGCACGCTTCACCCCGGTCAGCGTGGCACCGGTGCCTGCACTGCCCCTGGGGCTGCTGGGCCTGCTCGGTGGCATTCTCGGCCTGGTGGGCCTGCGCCAGCTGCGCCGCCAGTAGAACTGGGCCGATCCCGCCTCCCGAAGCCCGGCCCCTGCGCCGGGCTTTTTGTTAGTAAGCAGACGGCTTCCGGCCACCGCCGGCTCACATTTGCCTGTCCACGCGAATTTGTTCCCGGGCGCGCTCTCCGCTATATTGGTTTCACTTGCAACTATGGCGCCCGAGCACCGCAGATCATGACCAGCCACCAGAGCGGCAGCCGCACCTACCTCACCGGTTTCGGCAACCAGCACGAGAGCGAGGCCCTGCCCGGCGCCCTGCCCGTGGGGCGCTTCAATCCTCAGCGGGTCAAGTACGGCCTGTACGCGGAGCAGTTCAGCAGCACCGCCTTCACCGCCCCGCGGGCCGACAACCGCCGAAGCTGGTTCTACCGCATTCGCCCCTCCGTCGTGCAGGGAGACTATGTGCCCTGCGAGCAGCTGGGCGAGTCTTTCCAGACTGGCCCGCTGGCGGGCTCCGTACCGCCCAACCTGCTGCGCTGGGACCCGTTGCCCTCCCCCACGGAACCCCGCGACCTGCTGGAGGGGCTGGTCACCCTGGCCACCTGTGGCGATGCCCTGGCCCAGCGCGGGCTCGGGGTGCACCTGTACGCGGCCAGCGTTTCGATGCATCACCGCTATTTTTACTCCGCCGATGGCGAGTGGCTGTTGATCCCCCAGCAGGGCGCACTGCGACTGCGCACCGAGTGCGGCGTGCTGGACCTGGCGCCGGGGGAAATCGCCGTGATACCCCGCGGCATGAAGTTCGCCGTCGACCTGCAGGAAGCAGCCGCGCGGGGTTACCTGTGCGAAAACTACGGCGCACCGCTGACCCTGCCCGAACGCGGACCGGTAGGCGCGAATGGCTTTGCCAATGACCGGGACTTCCAGTACCCCGTGGCCGCCTACGAGGATATCGAGGGCGACTTCGAGCTGGTGGCCAAATTCGGGGGCCAGATCTACCGGGTCAGCATGGGCCACTCCCCCCTGGATGTGGTGGCCTGGGCCGGCAACTCCGCACCCTACAAATACGATCTGTCCCGCTTTAATGTCATGGGCTCGGTCAGCTATGACCACCCCGACCCCAGCATCTATACCGTGCTGACCTCGCCCTCGCACACCAGCGGGGTCGCCAACCTGGATTTCGTCATCTTCCCGCCGCGCTGGATGGTGGCCGAGGACACCTTTCGCCCCCCCTGGTATCACCGCAATGTCATGAGTGAATTCATGGGGCTGATCGAAGGGCTCTATGACGCCAAGGAATCGGGCTTCCTGCCCGGGGGCAGCAGCCTGCACAACTGTTTCTCGCCCCACGGCCCGGAGGCCGCCGTGTTCGAGCGGGCCAGCCAGGCAAGCCTGGCCCCCGAGCGCTATCGCGATACCCTGGCCTTCATGCTGGAGTCGCGCTATCCCTATCAGGTCACCCCCTGGGCCATGCACAGCCCACTGCGGCAACGAGACTACCTGCGTTGCTGGGACGGGTTGAGCAAACACTTCGATGGCAGCCCCCAAGGAAGCCCCCATGCCGACACTGAATGAAACCCACGATCCGGCTCTGCAAAGCTGGCTGGAAACCGCCAACCTGCCGGATACGGATTTCCCCATCCAGAACCTGCCCTTTGGCGTGTTTCGCGTCGCCGGCACCGAAGAGCACTTCCGCGGCGGGGTGGCGATTGGCGACAGCATTGTCGACCTGCACGCGCTGAGCGAAACCGGCCTGCTCTCCGGCCCCGCCCACGAGGCCGCACAAGCCGGTGCCTTGCCCGAGCTCAACGCCCTCATGGCGCTGGGCCCGCGGGCCTGGTCGGCGCTGCGCCTGGCGCTATCGCGCCTGCTGCGCCGGGGCGCCCCGGAGGCGTCGGCCGTGCGCGCCTGCCTGGTGACGCAGGTGGACGCCGAGTATCGGCTGCCCTGCCGGATTCATGATTTCACCGATTTCTACACCTCGATCCACCACGCCACCGCCGTGGGCTCCCTGTTCCGACCGGACAACCCACTGCTGCCGAATTACAAATGGGTGCCGATCGGTTACCACGGCCGCGCCTCCTCCATCGGCGTTTCCGGGCAAGCCTTTCACCGGCCCGTGGGACAGACCAAGGCACCCGACAGCGACACCCCCGCCCTGACCCCCTGCCGCCGACTGGATTACGAACTGGAAATGGGCGTTTTCATCGGCCCGGGCAACCCGCTGGGCACGCCCGTTCCCATCGGCGATGCGGAAGACCACGTGTTTGGCATCTGTCTGCTCAACGACTGGTCGGCACGGGACATCCAGGCCTGGGAATCCCAGCCACTGGGTCCCTTCCTGGCCAAGAGTTTCGCCTCTACGGTCTCCCCCTGGGTGGTCACGCTGGAGGCCCTGGCGCCCTGGCGTCGCCCCTTCCGGCGGCCGGCCGTGGACCCGCAACCCCTACCCTACCTCAGCAGCCCAGCAAACAGTGCCGAGGGGGCTTTCGACATCCGGCTGGAGGTACTGTTGCAGACCGAGGCCATGCGAAGCCGCGGTGAAGCGCCCGTTTCACTCTCCCGCTCGAACTTTCGCGACTCCTACTGGACGGTGGCCCAGCTGGTCACTCACCACAGCGTGAATGGCTGCAACCTGCAGCCCGGCGATCTGATGGGCAGTGGCACCCAGTCGGGGCCAGAGCCCGAGGCGGGGGGCTCGATCCTTGAGCTGACCCGTGGCGGCAAGCAGCCAATCAGCCTGCCCAATGGTGAAACCCGTACCTTCCTGGAGGACGGCGACACCGTCATACTGCGCGGCCACTGCGAGGGCGGCGATGCCGTTCCCATCGGCTTCGGCGAAGTGCGCGGAACCGTGCTGCCGGCACATTCACCGGTGTAAGGAGGCTGCACATGGAGCTGTTTTCCTATTTCCGTTCAACCGCCGCCTACCGGGTACGCATTGCCCTCAACCTGAAGGGCCTCGACTACCAGCTGAGCCCGGTGGACCTCGCCAGCGGCGAGCAGCGCGGGGCCGACTACCTCGCGCTCAACCCCCAGGGCCTGGTGCCCGCCCTGCGCCTGGACGACGGTCAGGTGATTAGCCAGTCGACCGCCATCATCGAGTGGCTGGAGGAGACCTGTCCGTCACCCGCCCTGCTTCCCCGGGGTTCCACGGAACGCGCCCTGATCCGCGGCTGGGTCAACACGATCGCCTGCGACATCCATCCCCTCAACAATCTGCGGGTGCTGAACTACCTGAAGAACACCCTGGCTCTGGACGAGGCCGCGAAGACCACCTGGTATCACCACTGGCTGCAGCTCGGCTTCGAGGCATTGGAACAACAGCTGGTGGCGACACCCTATTGCGCCGGCGAGCAGCTATCACTGGCGGATGTCTACCTGATCCCCCAGGTTTTCAACGCCAGGCGCTTCCATTTCGACATGACCCCCTTCCCGCGCATTCGCGCTGTCTGCGAAGCCTGCCAGCAGCTGGAGGCCTTCACACGCGCCCGGCCGGAAAACCAGCCGGACGCTGCAACTCCACCTGCATCAGGTTGATCTCGCCGGCGCGGAACATCCCGGCACAGGCGGCGAGGTAAAAGCGCCACTTGCGCACAAATGTTTCGTCGTAACCCAGGGCGCGAACCGCATCGAGCTGCGCCATGAAGCGCTGATACCAGTGCTCCAGGGTCAGGGCGTAGCAGTGACCGAAAGTAAAGACGTCGTTGACCGCCAGCCCCGCCTGCTCCGCCAGGGCGACAAAGCCCGGCTGGGTGGGCAGCATGCCCCCGGGAAAGATGTGCTGGCGCAGGAAATCGTTGCCGTTGCGGTAGCGCTCGAAGCGCCCCTCGCGGATGAAGATGCTCTGGATCACCGCGCGCGCACCGGGCTTCAGAAAGGCCAGCACGTCGGCCAGATAGGTCCGCCAATAGTCCTCGCCCACGTGCTCGAACATGCCGATGGACACCACGCCGTCGAACTCCCCCGTGACTTCGCGATAATCCCGCAACTGCACATCGGTCTGCCCCGAGAGGCCCGCGGCGGCCAGCCGCGCCCGCGCGTAGGCCGCCTGTTCGGTGGAGAGAGTAACCCCCGCGATTTGCAGGCCCTGCTCGGCAGCATGTGCCATGAAGCCCCCCCAGCCGCAGCCGATCTCCAGCAGCCGGGCGCCCTCGGGCGCCTGCAGGCGACGAACAATCCGTGCGTACTTGGCCTGCTGCGCGGCCTCCAGTGACATCGCTTCCGACTCGAACAGCGCACCGGAGTAGGTCATGCTGTCATCCAGCCAGAGACGATAGAAGTCGTTGCCGAGGTCGTAGTGGCGGTGCACATTGACCCGGCTGCGGCGCAGGGTATTGCGCAGGAGGTGGTGCCGCAGCCAGTCGAGGGCGCGCAGCCAGCGGGAGCGGCGCGTGACGGCGTCAAAGACCGCAAGATTTTCAGTCGCGAAGCGCATCAGCGCAATCAGGTCCGGCGTCTCCCAGTCGCCGGCCATGAAGGCCTCGCCAAAACCGATATCACCCTGGATAAGGATGGCGTCGAGCACTGTCCAGCGCTTCAACACCAGCTCGGCACGGGTGCCGGACTGGTCGCCCGCGATGACCCTGACAGCACCGTCCGGCAGGTGCAGCGTCAACTCACCGCGGGGAACACTGTCGAGAACCCTGAGCAGCCACTGTCTGCGTGCATGCATGCTTCCCCCATACGCGTTTCAGGATGGCTTCCTGCAACGAGTATAGAACATGGCCCGCGGACGCAAACCTCGTTCAGGTCGCGGCGGTCTCCCCTGCGGCCGACTGCGCAGCCACATCGCGCCCCAGGTAGAGGTACACGGCGGGCAGCACATACAGGGTAAACAGCGTGCCGATGGTCATCCCGGAGGCAATCACCAGGCCCATGGAGAAGCGCGCCGAGGCACCCGGGCCGGATGCCAGCAGCAGCGGTACCATCGCTATCACCAGGGCCGCTGTGGTCATCAGTACCGGGCGCAGCCGCACCGAGGCCGCCTCTTCGATCGCCTCGCGCTTGGCCATGCCTTCTTCCTGCAGCCGGTTGGCAAATTCCACGATGAGGATGCCGTGCTTCGAGATGACCCCGATCAGGGTCACCAGGCCCACCTGGGTATAGATATTCAGGGTGGCCCCGGTGACCTGGAATATCGACAGGGCATTCAGGCACAACAGCGCACCGCTGACCGACATGGGCACGGTTACCAGCATGATGATCGGGTCGCGGAAAGACTCGAACTGGGCCGCCAGTACCAGGTAGATCAACAACAGGGCGAAGAAGAAGGTCATCAGCAGGGAACTGCCCTCGGTGACAAACTGACGGCTCTCGCCACCGTAGTCGACGCTGTACTCCCGGCTCAGCACCTCGTCGGCAATCTGTTCCAGGGTCTCCAGCGCGTCCCCCAGGGCAACACCCGGGCGGGGGATACCGTTAAAGGTTGCCGCATTGAGTTGCTGGAAGCCCTTGAGGGAGCGGGGCACCACTTCCCGCTCCAGGGTGACCAGCGTACTCAGGGGCACCAGATCGCCGCTGCGGGTGCGGGTGTAGTAATTCATCAGGTCCGCGGGCTCCAGGCGCTGCTGGCGCCGTACCTGGGGAATCACCTCGTAGGAGCGGTTGTTCATGGAGAAGCGGTTGACGTAACCACCGGAGAGCAGCACCGCCATGTCCGCGCTCAGGGTCTGCATGTCGACCCCCAGCAGGGCCGCCTTGTCGCGATCGATATGGACACGCTCGCGCGGCATGTCGATCTGCAGGTTCTGGTCGATGAAGATGAACTTGCCGCTCTCCCGCGCCCGCCGCAGTACCTCCTGGGCATCCTCGTAGAGAATATTGAAATCCAGGGTGGTGGTGATCACGAACTCCACCGGCATGAAACCGCTGGTGGGCAGGGGCGAGGGATTCAGCGCATTCACCTGCAAACCGGCGATGGATTTTACCCGCGGCAGAATATCCTGCTGCAACACTTCCTCGGAGGAGCGCTCGCGCTCGCTCCAGGGCTTGAAGATGAAGCCGCCGAAGGCGCCATTGGAGGCCCCCGCGGAGCCCGGGCTCATGCCATTGAACAGGAAGTTGACGTCGATTTCCGGGGTCTCCCGGGTGATGCGGCCGATCTCCGCCGAGAAGGCCTCGATGTACTCCAGGGTGACGTAGGGGTCGGAGTCCGCCGGATAGAAAATCAGCCCCAGGTCCTCCGCGGGCGCCAGCTCGGAAGGTGCGCGCAGGAACAGGAAATAGCAGGAGGCCAGGATGATGGCACCGAACACCAGCACCCCGGCGCGATCGTCCAGGACCCGGTCCAGATCGCGCTGGTAAACCCGACGCAGGGACTCGAAGCGCTGGTCCAGCCAATGCTCGAGACGATTGCTGCTATCGCCGGCATCCCGGCGCAGCATGCGCGCGCACATCATCGGCGACAGGGTCAGGGCCACGATACCGGAAATCAGCACGCTGCCCGCCAGGGTAAAGGCGAACTCGGTGAACAACGTCCCGGTCAGACCGCCGATAAAGCCAATCGGCAGATACACCGCCACCAGGGTGGTGGTCATCGCGACAATCGGCCAGGCCAGCTCCCGGGCGCCCTTCAATGCGGCGTCCATCGGTTCCATGCCGTGCTCGATATGCCGGTGGATGTTTTCCAGCACGATGATGGCGTCGTCCACCACGATACCGATGGCCAGCACGAAGGCGAGCAGGGTCAGCAGGTTGATACTGAACCCCATCAGCTGCATCAGGAACAGTCCACCGATCAGGGACAGGGGTACCGCCACCGCGGGGATCAATACCGAGCGCATGGAGCCCAGGAACAGGAAGATCACCACGATAACGATCAGCATCGCCTCGATGATGGTTGCCTGCACGTCGCTGATGGCGTTCTCGATGTACACGGTGGCGTCGTAGTTGATGTTGCCGTCGATGCCTTCCGGCAAACGCGGATCGATCACACCCTCGTAGACCTCGCGCACCCGGGCGATCACGTCCAGGGCGTTGGCGTCCGGCGCCACGTCGATCTGGATAAAGACCGCTTCCTCGTCGATAAACATGGAGGACGCATCGTAGCTTTCGTTGCCCAGTTCCACCTCGGCGATATCACCCAGGCGAACGATGGTGCCTCCGTCCTCCCGCAGGACCAGGCGCTCGAACTCCTCCACCGAATTGAGGTCGGTCCCGGCCTTGTAGCTGACCTTGATCATGCTGCCCTTGGTGCCGCCCACCGCGGAGAGCACATTGTTGGCCCGCAGGGCGGCGCCCACGTCACTGGCGGTCATGCCCAGGGCCGTCATGCGCTCCTGATCCAGCCAGATGCGCATGGCGAATACGGCGAAGGTTTCCGCCTTGGCACGCAGTACACCCGGCAGGGTGGACAGCTTGGGCTCCACTTCGCGCTTGACGTAATCGGCGACCCGGTTGGTGGGCAGCTGGTCACTGGTGAAGGAGATATACATGGTCCCCACCTGCTGCCCCACCGACAGGTTGATGACCGGATCCTCGGCCTCCCGCGGCAGCTCGTTGCGCAGCTTGTTGACCTTGGTCACCACCTGGGTGAGCACCTCGTCGGGGTCGGCATCGTTGCGCACGTAGGCGGAGATGGTCGACAGGCCGTCGGTGCTGTCGGAGGTGAGGTAGTCAATGTTCTCCGCGGTGGCGATCTCCTGCTCCAGCGGCGTGGTGATAAAGCCCTTGATCAGCTCGGCATCGGCACCGATATAGGCCGTGGACACGGTGATCACCGCGTTCTCGATCATCGGGTACTCACGCACGTTGAGTTCACTGGCGGCGCGCAGCCCGAGAACCACCAGGAACAGGCTGACCACGGTGGCCAGCACCGGCTTGCGGATAAACAGGTCGGTAAATTTCATGGTCAGCCGTTATCCGGTTGCGGGGTCAGACTGGAGGCAGGCTGAATGCTGTTGTTGATGTTCACCGGCATACCGCTGTCCAGCTTCAGCAGACCACTGCTGGCAACCACCTCACCCGGGTCCAGGCCTTCTTCAACCGAAATCATGTCACCGCGTGCCTGCCCCAGGGTCACGAAACGCTGGGAAACCGTCTTGCTCCCGTCCTTGTCCTGTACCACATAGACGGAATTGCCATAGGGACGGTAGGCAATGGCGGTGCGCGGCACGATCACCCGCTCCATCTGCAGCCCGATGGGCAGCTTCAGCCGGGCAAACATGCCCGGCCGCAGCAGTTCGTCGCGATTGGCCAGGGTTGCCTGCACGGTGAAATTGCGGGTATTCGGGTTGACTACCGGGGAGATCGCCGTCACTTCGCCCTCGAAGGTACTGCCATCCAGGGCTTCCAGGCGGGCCTCCACGGACATCCCTTGCTCCACCTGCTGGCTCAGCTGCTCGGGCAGGGTAAAATTGACATAGAGCTGGTCCAGGGCCTGCAACTCGATGATCGGGTCGCCCGCCTGGACATAGTCACCCACGTTGTAGCGGCGGATACCCAGCCGGCCGGCATAGGGGGCCCGCAGGGATTTCTGTTCGATGCGCGCCTTCTGCGCTTCCACCCGGGCCCGGGCCTGCTCCAGCTGGCTGGCGCGCTGGTCGAGCTCCGCCTCGGAAATATTGCGCTGCGCCACCAGGCTGTTGGCCCGGCGCAGCTCCAGTTCGGCCAGGTCGCGGGCTGCCTCGAGCGCCGCCAGCTCGGCGCGGTCGGGGGCTGAATCCAGGGTGAGAATGACGGCCCCGGCTTCCACCTGCGCCCCGTTGTCGAAGTGGATCGCTTCCACCGTGCCGGGCACTTCCGTGGCCAGTTCCGCGCCGCGAATGGCCACCAGGGTCCCCACCGAGTCCACCGCGTCGCGCCACAGGGCCGTGCCCGCTTCCGCCGTGGTGATAGTGGCGGGTTCCACGGGCATGTTGTCCATGAACTCGTTCATTTTGATGCTGCCGTACCATTGCATGCCCAGCACGCCCCCGAACACCAGCAGCGTGAAGATCAGCATCAGCCACATGCGCTTGCCGAACAGAACTTTCTTCATAGAGTCTCGTTTCCCGTGATCCATCGGAAGGGGCCGGGCGAAGCGCAGCGGATACGCGCTGGTGCCGCGGGCAAAGCCCCCTGACTGCCACACATGGCGAAAGCGAAATGATACGCCCCCGTCCACGGGGGTGAAACCGGCAGAGACCGTGAATTTGCGGTCATACGCACGCTTTGCGGCCCGCCTAGCCACCGGCACTGACCCGCGGCAGTTGGACGGGGGTGGGCTTACAGTGGCATTCCGGCAGGCCTCGCAGTATGCTTGCCCGCCACCACTGCTGTTACAACGGCCCAGCCCGGAAAACCCTCAATGACCTACTGCCTCGCCATCGCCGTGGAAGACGGCCTGGTCTTCTGCTCCGACTCCCGCACCAACGCCGGCCCCGATCGCGTCAGCACCTACAGCAAGATGCACCGCTTCTCGGTCGCCTACGATCGTTCCCTGGTCTTGCTGAGCGCGGGGAACCTGGCCACCAGCCAGGCGGTAGTGGCGCAGATTCAACGGGATCTGGAGGAGGACGCCGAGTTCAACATCCTCAAGGCGCGCTACGTCGCGGACGTGGCAGACTACGTGGGGGAGCTGAATGTGCGCGAGCAGCAGAAATACAGTGGCAACAGTGCGCCGGGGGCCGGCTTCAACGCCGCGGCGACCTTTATCCTTGGGGGGCAGATCAAGGGTCACCCACCGGCCCTGTACCTGGTCTACCCCGAGGGCAACCACATTACCGTCTCAGAGATCTACCCCTACCTCCAGATCGGCGAAACCAAGTACGGCAAACCCATCCTGGACCGCATCATCCGCCCGGACACGCCCCACGAAACCGCGATGCGCTGCGCACTGGTCTCGATGGACTCCACCACCCGCTCCAATGCCACCGTTGGGCCGCCCCTGGAGTGCCTGTTCTACCGGCGGGACAGCCTGAAGCCCTTCGAGCGCTATTTCAGCCTGGAGGAGCACCACCCCTACCTGGCGGAACTGCGCCAGTCCTGGGACGACAACATCCGCGACGCCTTCAATCGCCTGCCTTCGCTGGAGACAGTGTTCTCAGACGCGCCATGATCTGTTCCACGAAGGCCAGCTTGTCGGCCACCTGGCTGTTGATCACGAAAGGGTAGGCGTCCCCGCGCCCGACACTGCGGTTCAGTTCGTTCAGTGTGACACTCAGGTCCCGCCACAGGTTGATTCGCTCGGCAATCGGCCGCGCCGGCGTATCCTGGGGGACCAGACCGTAGGCCGCGGCGGTTTCCAGGGCGTCGTGGATATGCAGGTAATGGCCCCAGGTCTCCGCCCAATCCTCGGTCGGGTGAACGCTGGCATAGGCGCTGATGTAGTGACGCCGCCAGTGCTCCGGTGGCCCCTGACTGTAGTGCAGGGAGAGGGCCGATGCGTAGTCGCGACTGTCGTCGCCAAACACCTGGCGGAAAGCGGCGCGTAGTGCCGCATCGGGGTCGAGACGCGACCAGTAGTAGTGGCCGGACTCGTGGCGCAGGTGCCCAAGCACCGTGCGGTAGTTCTCGTTCATCTCCTCGCGCACGGCGGTACGCGCCACGTCGTCGGCTTCCAGTGTGTTGATGGTGATAACGCCCCCCAGGAAGCCGGTACTGGCGAAGGTCTCGGCGTACTCCTCCCGGCTGCGCCCGTCCTCCAGGAAGTCCAGCAGAAGTCCGTGGCGGGGGTCGCGCCAGCCATCCACCAGCGGCAAACCCAGCGTCAAGAGGGTATAGAACAGCCGCTTCTTGCCCTGTTCGAGGACCCACCAGCGATGCAGGTTACCCGGCAACGACAGGTTGGGAATGACGCGATTGAACTGGCAGGCAAAACACAGGGGGTGTCCCGAGTCCTCGGCACACAGCCAGTTGCAGACCTGCCAGCGCTCGCCATTATCGCAGAAGCGGAGGGGGCGGCCGGCACTGTCGGCCCAGCCCCCATCCGGCTCAGGATACACCGCCCGCATGCACAGGCTGTCGGGATCGAAGCCCAAGCGCGCCCCGCAATGCAGGCATTCGCGGCTCTCGAAGAAGGCCTGGGTTCCACAGTCGCAGTAGTGGCGTTTCACTGTGGTCTGACCCGGAACCAGGTCTCGCTCAGCGCGGCGTGCAGTTCGCCCAGGAGCCCCTGGAACTGGTCGATGTAGCGCTGCAGTTGCGTCGGGCTCATCTGCTCCACATTCAGCCGCGCCAGCTTGCGGCGGGCCCGCTCCACCACCGCAAGCGCCGCCTGGGGCTCGTGCAGTGGGCGTATCTCCTCGCGGATACCGCGCAAACAGAAATCCACCGACCGCGGCAGACAGGGCTCACGAAAGACAAAGGTAATTGCCTGCTCGGCGTCCACCACTGGCGCAATCATGCGGCGGTAGGCACCCAGGGCGGAGAGCGACTGCAGCAGCGCACTCCACAGCGGTGGCTGCAGGGCGAGAGAATGCGGGTCCCGACCCAGCAGTTCGCGTACCCCGACGTCGATCAAACGCGTAGTCATGTCGCAGCGCTCCAGCAGCTGGCCCAGCTTGAGAAAGCGATAGGCGTGGTCCCTCGGCAGGGTGGACGCCAGCAGGCCATTGATCAACTGGCAGCGATTGACCACTTCCTCCAGGTACTGCTGGCGCTGCCGACGGCCCACGGATCGCTCCGCGGCCTCCTCGGCATAGAGGTGCAACTCGTTGACCAGCTCCCAGGTATCCTCGGGCAACACATCCCGCGTGGTGCGCACGTTTTCCCGCGCCCAGCGCAGAGCGTGGGGAATAGACGAGGGGCTATCGCCATCCGCAATCAGGAAGCGCAGGACATTCTGCTCCGACGGCACGCGGAAACGCGTGTAGAACTGCGCTTCGGCATCCAGGATGCGCACCAGGATATCCCAGCCGGGCTCGTTACCCCGGGGCAGGTCCATGATCAGGTGATTGTAGGCGGCGATCAGCCGCGCGGTATCCTCGGCGCGCTCCAGGTACCGGGTGGTCCAGTAGAGGCGCTCGGCCACCCGCGAGAGCATGGTCATACCCGGCCCTCCACAATCCAGGTGTCCTTGCTGCCGCCCCCCTGGGAGGAATTGACCACCAGGGAACCGCGCACCAGCGCCACCCGGGTAAGCCCTCCGGGAGTTACCCAGGTCTCCCTACCCTGGAGAATGAAGGGGCGCAGGTCCAGGTGTCGCGCCTCGACACTGCCGTCGATAAAGGTTGGCGCGGTGGACAGCGAGAGGGTTGGCTGAGCAATGTAGTTGCGCGGATTCTCTTCGATCAGGCGGGCGAAACGGCGGCGTGTCGCGGCGCTGGCATGGGGGCCCACCATGATGCCGTAGCCGCCGGACTCGTTGACCGGTTTCACCACCAGCTGATCGAGGTGCCGCAGCACGTGCTCCCGGTCCGCCTCGCGCTGGCAGAGCCAGGTGGGCACACTGGCGACTTTCGGCTCCTCGCCGAGATAATAGCGAATCATCTCCGGCACGAAGGCGTAGATCGCCTTGTCGTCCGCCACTCCGCTCCCGGGCGCGTTGGCAATTGCCACCTTGCCTGCGCGCCAGGCGCGCATCAGGCCGGGCACCCCGAGCATCGAATCCGCGCGGAAGGCTTCGGGGTCCATGAAATCCTCGTCGATCCGACGATAGATCACATCCACCCGCACCGGCCCGTCCACCGTGAGCATGCTGACCACATCGTCGTCCCCGACCACCAGGTCGCTGCCCTCCACCAGCTCCGCCCCCATGCCCTGGGCCAGGAAGGCGTGTTCGAAATAGGCCGAGTTGTAGATGCCCGGTGTGAGCACCACGATACAGGGGCGCTTGCGCTCCCGCGGCGAGAGGGAGGCGAGGGTCGCGTAGAGTCGCGAGGGGTAGTCGTCCACCGGCAGAATGCTGTAGTTCTCGAACAGCTCCGGCAGCACACGCTTGGTGATCTCGCGGTTCTCCACCATGTAGGAGACCCCGGAGGGCACCCGCAGGTTGTCCTCAAGGACGTAGAAGCGGCCATCCGCATCGCGCACCAGGTCGGAACCGCAAATGTGTGCCCAGACGCCATAGCGCGGCGACATGCCGGCACAGGGAGCCTTATAGTTGGGCGACTCCAGCACCAGCTCCGCGGGCAGCACACCGTCGGCGAGGATGCGCTGGCGATTGTAGATGTCGTCGATAAAGGCGTTGAGGGCGCGGCTGCGCTGGGCCAGTCCCGCGCTGACCTGCTGCCACTGGCGCGCGGAAATGACCCGGGGAATGATATCGAAGGGCCAGGCACGGTCGATGTTCGCACCCTCGCTATAGACCGTGAAGGTGATCCCCATTTCGCGAATGGCCAGTTCGGCCGCCGCCAGCGCCAGCAGGGCGCTGCACTGCATTGGTTCGGTCGCACCGCGGCGGTGCCACCAGCGTCGCGATGGCCGCGCAAAGGCAGTAGACTGTGCTGAAACCCTTTAGGGGAAGGCCGCCCATGCCAATAACAACGCACCGCCGGGCCTGCCACCTGTGCGAAGCCATTTGTGGTCTGGTGATAGAAACCGACGGCGACGAGATTCGCCGTATCAAGGGGGACCCCCAGGATCCGCTGAGCCGGGGACATATCTGTCCCAAGGCGGTGGCGCTGCAGGACATCCACACGGACCCCGACCGCCTCCGCCGCCCCTTGCGTCGTATCTCGGCCAGGGGGGAGGAACCCCGGTTTGAAGAAATTGACTGGGAGACGGCCCTGACACTGGCCGCCGACGGCCTCGCCGACACGGTGTCGCGCCACGGCGTCGACAGCCTGGGGGTCTACCTGGGCAATCCCACCGTGCACAATCTCGGCATGATGACCCACCAGGGCGCCCTGTTCCGTCTGCTGCGTACCCGCAATCGCTTTTCCGCCACTTCTGTCGACCAACTGCCCCACCACCTCGCCGCCCTGTGGCTGTTCGGCCACAAGTTCCTGTTGCCGATCCCGGATATCGACCGCAGCCAGTACTTCCTGATGCTCGGGGCCAACCCGATCGCCTCCAACGGCAGCCTGTGGAGTGTGCCCGATGTTCGCCGCCGCATCCGCGACCTGCAGTCGCGGGGTGGCAGGCTGGTGGTCATCGATCCGCGGCGCACGGAGACCGCCGCCATCGCCGACCGGCACCACTTCATTCACCCGGGCAGCGATGCCCTGTTCCTCGCCGCGCTGTTGCACACACTGCTGCGGGAAGAACGCACCGGGCCACGCGCGCTGGAGGCTCTCACCGAGGGGTTGGAAGCGGTGAGCGAGGCCGTGGCGGACTTCAGCCCCGAGGCGGTGGCGCCCCACACCGGTATTCCGGCACAGGCCCTGCGCGAGATTGCCCGGGAGTTTGCCGCGGCGGAGGCCGCCATCTGCTACGGACGCATGGGGGTTTCCACGACGCACTTCGGTGCCCTCAACCAGTGGTTGATCCAGGTCATCAATATCGTCACCGGCAACCTCGACCGCGCCGGCGGTTCCCTGTTCAGCTCGCCGGCGGTCGACCAGGTCACCGCGACCGGACCAGGCGGCTTTGCCCGCAGCCACAGTCGCGTGCGCGGCCTGCCCGAGTTTGATCGGGAACTGCCCGTGGCGGCCCTGGCGGAGGAAATTACCACGCCCGGGGAGGGCCGGATCCGGGCACTGTTCGTGGGCGCGGGCAACCCGGTGCTGTCCACACCCAATGGCCGCCAGCTCGACCAGGCCCTGGAGCAGCTGGACTGGATGGTCTGCCTGGACCCCTACCTGAACGAGACCACCTGCCACGCGGACCTGATCCTGCCACCCTGCTCGCCCCTGGAAAGCGGCCACTACGACCTCGCCTTCCACCTCAATGCCGTGCGCAACACGGCCCGCTACTCGCCCCCCGTCTTCCCCAAACCGGCGGGCAGCCTGTACGACTGGGAGATTTTCAATGCCCTGGGGGAGAAAGTAGCCGGCAGGCTGGGACAGGACTGGCAGGCGTGGCCGCCGCCGGAAGACCTGGTTGACCAGGGGCTGCGCCACGGGCCCTATGGCGCGGCCCAGGGCCATCCTCTGGGCCTCGACCTGGCAACCCTGCGCGAGCATCCGTCGGGGCTGGATCTCGGCCCCCTGCAATCCCAGCTCCCCGGCCGCTTGCGTACCCCCGACCAACGCATCCACCTGGACCACCCCCTGCCGCTGCAGGATCTGGAACGCTTGCGACAGGAACTGCAGGCCCCCCGGGAGAGCGGCCTGCGTTTGATCGGGCGCCGCCACATCCGCTCCAACAACTCCTGGATGCACAACTATCACCGGCTGATAAAGGGGCGGGACCGCTGCACCCTCCTGATGCATCCGCAGGACATGCGCCACCTGCACATCGGCGATGGCCAGGACGTGCGCGTCAGCTCCCGTGTCGGCAGCCTGACAGTGCCGGCGGAAGCCAGCGAGGACATGATGCCGGGGGTGGTCAGCCTGCCCCACGGCTACGGCCACGGGCGCCGCGGCGTACAATTGGGTATCGCGCAACAGCACGCCGGTGTCAGCTGCAACGACCTTACCGACGATCACTGGCTGGACGCACTCTCCGGCAATGCCGCACTCAACGGCGTGGCAGTAAGCGTGGCCCCAGTCACGGATTCGCCAAGCATACCTGGCCCGCTCGTCGGCATGGAGTAGAATGCAAACATCACACGGCGGGGAGAACCGGCAATGGAATTTTCCACAATAGTGTTCTGGCTGGCACTCCTGGGGCTCGCCCTGTGGGTGGTCGCCATCTACAACCGGCTGGTGGCTCTCCGGAACCGCTATCTCAATGCCTTTGCCCAGATCGAGGTGCAACTCAAGCGCCGCTACGACCTGATTCCCAACCTGGTGAACACGGCGAAGGGCTACCTGCAGCACGAGCGGGAGACCCTCGAAGCGGTAACACGCGCCCGCAACGAAGCCCTGTCGGTCCTCGAGCAGGTCGGCGCGGGTGCCGGTGGCGGCGAGGCAATGACACGCCTGGCCGGCGCGGAAAATGCACTGCAGGCAGCCCTGGGCAAACTCAATGTCACCCTCGAAGCCTATCCCGACCTCAAAGCCGACCAGACCATGCAGCAGCTGAGCGAGGAGCTCACCAATACGGAAAACCGTGTGGCCTTCGCCCGGCAGGGCTACAACGACGCGGTGATGGCCTATAACAGTTACCGGCAGAGCTTTCCCCAGGTTGTGCTCGCCGGCACTTTCGGCCATCCCGCGGACGCCAGCCTGCTGGAGTTTGATGACAGCGCGCAGATCCAGGTAGCACCGCAAGTCAGCTTCTGAACGCCTACATGGATTTCTTCGCCCGGCAGGATGTGGCGCGGCGCAATACCCGGCTACTCACCCTGCTGTTCCTGCTGAGTGTCGCGGGCCTGATATTGCTGACCCATGCCGCTGTGTCGGTTTTCCTGTGGCGCAGCGGGCCGGCTGATGTCGCGCTGGGCACATACTTCAGCTGGTCGCGCCTGGGCAGTATTGGCCTGCTGATCGGCGGCAGCGTGGCGCTGGTGTCGCTGTTTCGCTGGATGCAACTGGCCACGGGCGGCAAGGCGGTGGCGGAGGCCCTGGGCGGCACCCGGGTACTCACGGAAACCCGGGACCCCGACGAGCGCCGGGCCTTGAACGTGGTGGAGGAAATGGCCCTCGCCGCCGGCATGCCCGCACCCTCCCTGTACGTGCTCGACCGGGAGCGGGGCATCAACGCCTTCGCGGCGGGTACCGCGCCGGCCAATGCGGTGATCGGCGTGACCCGCGGTGCACTGCGACAGCTGCGACGGCATGAGTTACAGGGCGTCATCGCCCACGAGTTCAGCCATATCCTCAACGGCGACATGCGCCTGAACATCCGCCTGGCGGCACTGCTCAAGGGCATCACCTTTATCGGCGACGTCGGCCACTTTCTGCTGCGCAGTGGGCGCCACCATCGCACCGGCCTGGACCGCCACCGGCGCCAGGGCGGCCCGATGCTGCCGATACTGGGGCTGGCACTGTGGATACTCGGCTGGCTGGGCGGGGTTGCGGCGGGCTTCATCAAGGCCGCCATCAGCCGCCAGAAGGAGTACCTGGCCGACGCCTGCGCGGTCCAGTACACCCGGGACAACCGGGGCATTGCCGACGCCCTCAAGGTTATCGGTGCCTACGTCCCCGGCACCCTGGTACACGGGGCGCGGGCGGCCGAGCTCTCGCATATCTTTTTCGGCCAGATCGAACACCGTCTGTGGCAGGGCTTCGCCACCCACCCGCCCCTGCCGGCGCGAATTCGACGACTGGACCCGGAGTGGGACGGCCAATGGATCCAGCGGGAGGTGCGCCATTACGAGGAACTGCCGCGGGAACGCGGGAGCGGTGAAGTGGGGGTGGGACGTGCGGCACTGGTCACCGCGGCCGCCATCGCCGCCAGCCGGACCGAGGCAAGCCCCGCCAAGCCCGCAAGCTACGAGCCGGACACCGGCAGCGAGCCCGCGAATACTCCACCGGCGGACACCCTGGACCTGGAGACCGACCTGGCCCGGCAGTCCGGTCTGCCCCTCGCCTTCAGCCGGCAGAGCCAGGACCCTCTCGGCGCGGTGGCCCTGATGCTCTCGCTGCTGATCAGCGAGCACGACAGCCTGCGCCAGCGGCAACTGGCCCAGCTGTCAGAGAGCACTTTCCAGGGGCTCGCCACCCTGGTCAACACCCTGGCACCCGGTATCAACGCCCTCGGGCCCGGCCAGCGGCTACCGCTACTGAGCCTCTGCCTGCCGGCACTGCGGGAACTCTCCCCACAGCAGTACCGACACTTCAAGCAGCTGCTCATGCTGCTGATCCGCAGCGACCGGCGCACCGAACTGCAGGAGTGGTGTCTGTACCAGTTGCTGCGCCACTACCTCGACCCCGAGTTCGTGCGGGCAAGCCCCGCGCCAGTGCGCTATCGCCATCTGAAACGGGTGCGTGAGCCTCTACAGGTGGTACTGTCCATGCTCGCCTGGCAGGGAAGCGGCGAGGCCAACCATACCTTCCGCCTGGCGGTGGACGCACTCGGCCTGCCGCGGCTCACCCTGCTGCCACCGGCGGACTGCTCGCTGCAGCGATTCGGACGCGCCGTGGACCAGCTCGCAGCCTGCTACCCGCTGCTGAAACCGCGGATTCTCAAGGCCATGACCGCGGCCGCAGGCAGCGATGGCGAATTGACACCGGTAGAGCGCGAACTGCTGGCGAGCATCGCCGCGGTGATGGATTGCCCGCTACCGGATGCCTTGCAACTGCCCGCCGCGACCGGCAACTGAGGCCACCTCGAGGGGGTGAGCAGACGGTGGCGTATCAAGCACCACCAGCCAACTTCCTGCAAATGCGTCCATTTCGCCGCCTTGGCGGGCACGATTGCCGTGCTTTGCTATGCTGAATTCAACGGTGCCAGCACGCACCGTTGCCCGCCAGGGACGGCGGGCAGCAACCCGCCCCAGACATGCCGAACAAGGAGGTTCAGGCCATGGAAGCACATCTCTCCCCCACACCGGGCGTATTCCACAGCCCGCTGGCGCTTGCCACCCACCGCTATCGTCCGCGGCAGCGGATGAGCGACCGGGTGACCCACATCCTGCTGCGCGCAGACCTGGCCCGGGTACGCGCCGGCGAGGTCGCCGAACGGCTGGGCTTCAGCAGTACCACGCTGCGACGACGCCTGCGCGAGGATCACACCCGCTACCAGATTCTCCTCGACCGTGTGCGGCAGTACCGCTGCGAACAGCAGATGCGGGAAAACCCGCGCATACCAGGGAAGTGCCTGGCGGTGGAGCTGGGGTATGTGGAGGTCAACAGCTTCTACCGCGCCTTCCGCCGCTGGACCGGGGAGAACTTCGGCGTCTATCGCGAGCGCATGCGCTGGGAGTGACCGCCGCCGCGCGGCCGCGCCAGCGGCCCCGTGTCGCCAGTCGGGGCCGCCCTGCCAGCGACAGGAAGACGTCGAGCAGTAACGCCGGCTTCAGCTGTCGAAGGGGTGCCGCAGGACGATGGTCTCCACCCGGTCGGGACCGGTGGATATGATGTCGATGGGCGCACCCACCACATCCTCGATCTTGTGAATGTAGTCGAGTGCGGCGCGCGGCAGCCCGTCCAGCGAACGCACACCGAGGGTGGACTCCTGCCAGCCGGGCACGCTCTCGTAGACCGGCACCAGGCCCTCGTAGTCGTCGGAGTCCACCGGGTTGGGCACGGGCCGGCCCTCGCTGTCGGTGTAACCGACGCAGATCTGGATGGTCTCCAGGCCATCGAGCACGTCGAGCTTGGTCAGGCACAGGCCGGATACCGAGTTGATATTCACCGCTGTGCGCAGAGCCACCGCATCGAACCAGCCGCAGCGACGCGGGCGCCCGGTGGTGGCACCAAACTCGTGCCCCCGGGAGGCCAGGTGGGCACCTGTTTCGTCAAACAATTCCGTGGGGAAGGGCCCGGAACCCACACGCGTGGTGTAGGCCTTGGTAATACCGAGGACGTAGTCCAGGTAGAGGGGCCCAAAGCCGGAGCCGGTGGCCGTGCCGCCAGCCGTGGTGTTGGAACTGGTCACGAAGGGGTAGGTGCCGTGGTCGATATCCAGCAGCGAGCCCTGGGCGCCCTCAAACAGGATTTTCGCCTCGGTCTTGCGGTACTCGTGGAGCAGAGACGTGACATCGGCGACCATCGGCAGCAACTGCCGGGCCATCTCCAGGGTCTCGTCCAGCACCTGCTGGAAATCCAGAGGCGCCACCTGGTAGTAGTGCTGCAGCTGGAAGTTGTGGTAATCCAGCACCTCCTCCAGCTTGCGGGCAAAGCGCTCGGGGTCACGCAGGTCACCCAGGCGCACGCCGCGACGCGCCACCTTGTCTTCATACGCGGGGCCAATGCCGCGCCCGGTGGTGCCAATCCGCGCATTGCCACGGCGCGCTTCCCGCGCCTGGTCGAGGGCGACGTGGTAGGGGAGAATCAGCGGGCACGCCGGCGAGAGACGTAGGCGGTCGCGTACCGGCACACCCTTGGCTTCCAGGGTTTCGATCTCCCGCAGCAGGGCATCGGGGGCCAGGACCACGCCGTTGCCGATCAGGCACTGCACGTTTTCCCGCAGGATCCCCGAGGGAATCAGGTGCAGCACGGTTTTCTGCCCCTCGATCACCAGCGTATGCCCGGCGTTGTGACCACCCTGGAAGCGCACGACCGCGCTCGCCTGATCAGTCAGCAGGTCGACAATCTTGCCCTTGCCCTCGTCACCCCACTGGGTGCCGAGAACCACTACGTTCTTGCTCATGCGTGTCTTGCTCTTCAGGTTTGGTCAGCGGTTGAGAGGTTGTACCTGCCACGTTGCGCCCTGGAAAACCAGGGTGCGATCACAGCGGGGATCGGGGTCGTCACCCAGGCGACCAATGACCACCTCACCCGACTCGCGCAGGCGCCGGACAGCGGCCAGCAGGTCGGGATCCGGTGTCGAGGGTGCATCAATGGCACCACCGGCACTTTCCGTCGGCGGCATCAGGGTCATCAGGGCCTTGAGGTCGGTGGCAAAGCCAGTGGCCGGGCGGGCGCGGCCGAACACCCGGCCCACGTCGTTGTAGCGGCCGCCATTGGCCAGGGCCTGGCCGTGACCGGGCACATAGGCAGCGAATACCACGCCGGTGTGGTAATGGTAGCCGCGCAGCTCTGCCAGGTCGAAATACAGTTGCAGGTCGGGCTGCACCGCGCGCAGGGCGCCGGCGATGGACTCCAGGGCCTCGACCGCCTGCAGTGCTCCGGGCGCCTGCTCGGCGAGCTGCTGGCGGGCTCGCGCCAGTACCTGCTCATCACCGTGCAGGTCCAGCAGCCCGGTGATCATCGCCGCGACCGGCGCCGGCACCTCACCCAGGGCCACGGCCAGGTCGGGTCGCGACTTGCGCTGCAGGGCATCGAACACCGCCTGCTCGCATTCGTCATCCAGCTGGGCGGCGGCGAGCACGGCTTCGTAGACTCCCACATGCCCGAGGTCGAGAGTCACCCCCCGCAGGCCCGCACTGGCGAGTGTCGCCAGCATCAACTGGATGATCTCGAGATCCGCGGCCAGGCTGTCGTCGCCGTAGAGCTCCGCGCCAATCTGAATGGGGGAGCGGGAAGCCATCAGCGACTTCGGCCGCGTGTGCAGGACAGAGCCGGCGTAGCACAGACGGGTAATGCCCGGCTGGGCCAGGCTGTGGGCATCAATCCGGGCGACCTGGGGTGTGATATCGGCACGCACACCCAGGGTGCGTCCACTGAGCTGGTCAGTCATACGGAAGGTCAGTAGATCGAGATCCTTCCCCAACCCGATCAGCAGGGACTCGGTGAACTCCACCAGCGGCGGAATCACCAGCTGGTAGCCCCAGCCGTGGTAGAGATCCAGCAACTGTCGGCGCAGGTTTTCCACCACGGCCGCCTGGGCGGGAAGCACTTCCTCCACACCGTCCGGCAGTTGCCAGCGTTCCACTGTCACCATAAGCCCTGTTCCGCCTAATGAACCCAATACAACAGCAGCAGGCCCAGCAGCATGCTGCCGAGGCCGATGTTGCGAATAAGCCGATCTTCCAGTGCTGCCACCTGGACAATCATCTGTCGCCAGCGTCCCGGGCTGAGAAAGGGAAGCATCCCCTCAATCACCAGCACCAGCGCCAGAGCGACGGGTAGTACCTGCCAGAAATCCACGTGCCCCCCCGACCCCGGAGGGCCAAGTCCCAGTCGGCATGCCACTCAGCCATAAAAAAACCGCGGGGACGGCTCCTGATCATGGCAAGGCCGATGCCCACGGTTGCAGAATTCTATCACAGGCCACCCCAGGGGCACCCGTGATTTTTTTGGTGCTATTCCCCTCCGCTGGGGTCTTTCAGATAGCGGAAGAACTCGCTGTCCGGCTTGAGGAGCAGCATGTCGCCACTGCCACTGAAGGCGTCCTGGTAGGCGCGGAGGCTGCGGGTGAACGCGTAGAACTCCGGATCTGCGCCAAAGGCCTCGGCGTAGATGCGGGTCGCCTCGGCATCGCCCTCACCGCGGATTTCCTGGGCATCCCGGTAGGCATTGGCCTCGAGCACTGTCACTTCGCGATCCGCCGCCGCACGAATCCCCTCGGCCAGCTCCTGCCCCTGGGAACGATGCTCCCGGGCTTCCTTCTCGCGCTCGGCATTCATACGGCGATAGACCGACTCGGAGACGTCCTGGGGCAGGTCGATCTGCTTGACCCGCACATCCACGACTTCGACGCCGTATTCGTCCAGGGCCACCTGGGAGAGCTCCTCGGTAAGGTCCTCCATCAGCTGGTCACGCTGACCAGACACCACCTCCTGGATCGTCCGCACCGCCACCTGGTTACGCAGGCCGTCGTTGATACGCTGCGCCAGCAGCCCCATGGCACGGGACTCCTCGCCATTGGTCGCGGTGTAAAAACGCGCGGTGTCGGCAACCCGGAACTTGGCGTAGGAATCCACCACCAGGGCCTTCTTCTCCATGGTGAAGAAGCGCTCGGGCGTGGAATCCACGGTCAGCAGGCGACCCTCGAACTTGCGCACATTGTTGACAAAAGGCACCTTCACATGGATACCCGGCGCCAGGTCGGGATTGACCACTTCACCGAACTGCAGCATGACGGCCCGCTCGGTTTCCTTGACCACAAATATGGTGTTGGAAAGCACGAACAGCGCCAGCACTGCGACCAGCAGCCAGCTCATTCCTCTGCCACTCATCAGCGACCTCCCCGGCGAATAGTGTTGGCGTCGGCATCCTGCCGCAGCTGCTCGGCGACCGCGTTGGTCAGCTCGCGCAAGGCGTTGCTATCCATCCGCGGCATACCACCGGGCACCAGACTGCTGCTGGCGCCGCCACTCGACTGGCTCTGCAGCTTGTCGAGGGGCAGGTACATCACGTTGTTACCGCCCTCGACGTCCACCATGACCTTGTTACTGCTGGACAGTACCTGCTGCACCGCCTCCAGGTAGAGGCGCTCGCGGGTCACTTGCGGTGCCCGTGCATACTCCGTGAGCAGCGCGCTGAAGCGGCTCGCCTCACCCTGGGCATTGGCCACCACCTGTTCGCGGTAGGCGCTGGCCTCCTCGATCATGCGCTGGGCGCGACCGCGGGCCTCGGGAACGATGCCGTTGGCGTAGGCCTCGGCTTCGTTCTTCAGGCGCTCTTCGTCCTCGCGCGCCTTGATGACGTCGTCAAACGCGGCCTGTACCTGGGAGGGCGGCTTGGACTCGTCGACGTTGATCTTGACGATGCGGATACCGGTTTCATACATGGAGATGTAGCGCTGCAGGCGGTCGCCTACCTCGATACCGATGCGGGCACGGCCCTCGGTCAGCACCGAGTCCATGCGCATGTCACCCACGACGTGGCGCAGGGCGCTCTGGGCCGCGTGCTGCAGGGAGTTCTCCGGGTCTCGCACCCGCAGGACAAAACTGGTGGGGTCGTCGATCACGTACTGCACGGACATGCGCACCTCGACGATGTTCTCGTCCTGGGTCAGCATGATTTCGCGGAAGCTGGCCGCGCGGACACGGGTCGTGTTGACCTTGATGACCTCGTCAATCAGCGGCGGATTCCACTGCAGGCCCGGCTGCACCGTGTCGTAGTATTTGCCGAAGCGCAGCACGACCGCGCGCTCCTGCTCGTCCACCTGGTAGAGACCCAGCAGCGCCCAGACTGCCACCGCAACCAGCGCCAGCACACCCAGCAGGCTGCCCGAAACTCCGCGACCACCGCCGCTGCCACCACTGCGGCGACCGCCGCCAAACAGGCCACCGAGGCGCTCCTGGAGTTTTTTCAGGGCCTCATCCAGATCCGGGGGCCCCTGATTGCCGCCGCCCCAGGGATCCCTGGGCTTGTTGTTGCCGCCACCCGGCTCGTTCCAGGCCATTACCGCACTCCTGTGATCAGATTCGCCGCAGTCTAACAAATTTTAACCCGGCGAGTGGACAAACCGCCTCAGTGCTCCGTCGCGGACTCCGCCTTCATCAGCCGGTTCCATTCGGCGCGGGGAAGACGCACTTGCAGGCGCGCGCGACCGTCGTCGCCGAAACGCTCCTCCGAGACGGCGTTGAGGCGGTAGAGGGCAGCGCGCAGACGCCCCTGTTCGGGCGCCAGCTCCAGGGACTCCTCGACCATGTCATCGCCAACGCGCTCCGCGATTGCCTGCAGGAGCAGGTCACAGCCGTCACCGCTTACCGCACTGACCCAGACACGCCAGGGCTTGCCGTCCTCGTCACGATCTATACGCGGCGGCTGCTCAAGCAGATCGAGCTTGTTGAAGACCTGCAGAACGGGGACCTCGCGGGCGCCAATTTCATCCAGCACTTCCTCGACCTGGGCAATATTGTCCTCCCGCTGATCGCTTGCCGCATCGATCACGTGCAACAGCAGATCGGCGCTGACCGTCTCCTCCAGGGTCGCCTTGAAAGCGTCCACCAGCTTGTGCGGCAGGTGGGAAATGAAGCCCACGGTGTCGGCCAGAATCACCGGTCCCGCCTCGCCCAGCTCGAGTCGCCGGAGGGTGGGATCCAGGGTCGCGAACAGTTGATCGGCCGCGTAGACCCGGGACTCCGTCAGACGATTGAACAGCGTGGACTTGCCGGCGTTGGTGTAGCCGACCAGAGAGAGCGTGGGCACTTCCGCACGGCGCCGCGCCCGGCGGCCCTGGTCGCGCTGACGCTGAACCTTTTCCAGGCGCGCGGTAATCGCCTTGATGCGGGCACGCAGCAGGCGACGGTCGGTCTCCAGCTGCGTTTCCCCCGGGCCGCGCAGACCGATACCCCCCTTCTGCCGCTCGAGGTGGGTCCAGCCGCGCACCAGCCGGGTGCTCATGTGCCGCAGCTGCGCCAGCTCCACCTGCAACTTGCCCTCGTGGGTACGCGCCCGCTGGGCAAAGATGTCCAGGATCAGACCGGTGCGGTCGAGCACCCGGCACTGCAGGGCGCGTTCCAGGTTGCGCTCCTGGCTCGGGCTGAGGGCGTGATTGAACAGCACCACTTCAGCCTCGTGCTCGCGCACCGTGGCCAGGATTTCCTCCAGTTTGCCGGAGCCGACGAAGGTCTTGGGGTGCGGTGCATCGCGACTGCCCATGACCCAGGCCATCGGATCGGCGCCGGCAGACAGCGCCAGCTCCTCGAACTCACGGGGCTCCTCGCGCTCAATTTCTGAAGACAGGTGCAAGTGCACCAGCACGGCACGCTCGCCGGATGCAGGTCGATCGAAAAACAAGTCAGCCTCGGGAAGGAAAGCGCCCGGCGGCGCGGGTGCGCCACCGGTGGGAAGGGGGATCAGCTACCGGCGTCATCGTCTTCCGGCGGGTTCTGCATGGGCAGACGCACCACACGGGACGGCACGACAGTGGAGATCGCGTGCTTGTAGACCATCTGGCTCACGGTATTTTTAAGCAGTACCACAAACTGATCGAAAGATTCGATCTGACCCTGCAGCTTGATGCCATTGACCAGATAAATGGAAACGGGGACCCGCTCCTTGCGCAATATGTTCAGATAAGGGTCTTGTAGCGTGTGCCCTTTCGACATGATTCTCTCCTCAGGCCGGCTCAACTTGAGCCAAAAAATGATGAATGAAAAGTACGTACCTCTGTTGATCGCGCCAGCGCGACCAGGGTCTGGGCCGTCTCCGGTTGCCACCTGGCCTATTATAGATCAGGAACCCGGGTTGGTTGGGGCAATATCCAGAGAGTTCAAGGCAGCTTCGAGCAGTTTTTTCACTTTTGGTGAATTTTTCCCCGCCACGTCCACTGCCGACACACCCGGCTGGTCTGACCCTGCCGGAACGGAAACGTTCCCCGCGCTGTCGGTCAAAAACCAGGCCAGACCGTGCCACTTGCGCAGCCAGGTCAACTGGCGCTTAGCCAGCTGTCGTGTCGCGGCTATCCCGCGCTCGACCGCCTCCTCCAGGGTGCATTCGCCGGCCAGGTGTTGCCAGAGCTGCCGGTAGCCCACTGCGCGGATCGCCGGCAGGTCCGGGTGCAGGTCACCGCGCCGGTAGAGCGCGCCGACCTCTTCCAGCAACCCCGCCGCCAGCATCTGCCGGAAACGCAGGTCGATGCGCCGGTGCAGCAGCCCGCGATCCGCGGGGCAGACCGCCAGCTGACTGACCCGATAGGCGGCAGCGGGAGGGGCTTGCTCACCGGTCCGCGCCTGCCAGGCACTCAGGGGGATACCGCTGGCACGGTAGACCTCCAGGGCGCGACTGATACGCTGGGAATGATTGGGGTGAATACGCGCCGCGACCTGCGGGTCGACGGCAGCCAGCTCCGCGTGCAGCGCGGGCCAGCCCTCACGCTCGGCCCGACGGGCAATCGCCTCGCGCTCGACCGGGTCGCTCGCGGGCATATCCGCGAGCCCCTCGAGGAAGGCGCGGAAATAGAGCATGGTGCCGCCCACCAGGATCGGCAACCGACCGCGGGCGACGATTTCGGCGCAACAGCGCGCGGCGTCCACGGCAAACTGTGCCGCAGAGTAGCTTTCCGAGGGATCGCGAATATCCACCAAGTGATGTGGGTAGTCCGGCTTGGCCGTGCCGATGTCCATGCCCCGGTAGACCAGCGCGGAATCCACACTGACCAGCTCGCCATTGAGGCGCTCCGCCAGCGCGATCGCCAAGTCGGTCTTGCCGGCGGCGGTCGGCCCCATCACGCAGACCAGGCGCGGCCGCAAGTCGGTGGATGACATGCTCACCGCCCCCGCAAGAACAGGCGGTCGAGATCCTCCAGGCCCAGCTGGGTCCAGGTGGGGCGGCCGTGGTTACACTGGCCGGCGCGCTCGGTGGCCTCCATGTCCCGCAACAGGGCATTCATTTCCGGGACTGTCAGCCTGCGGTTGGCACGCACCGAGCCATGGCAGGCCATGGTCGAGAGAATCTCGTCCAGGTGTGCCTCGATACGGTCGGAGCTGCCGTACTCCGCCAGGTCCGCCAGCACGTCGCGCACCAGGGCCGGAATATCGGCGTCACGCAGGGCTACCGGCACCTGGCGAATCATCAACGACTCCTCGCCAGCCACCTCGAGCACCAGACCCAGGTCGCTGAACAGGGCGGCGTGGTCACTGGCCAGGCGCACCTCGCGCTGACTGACCGCCATCGCCTGGGGCACCAGCAGCGGCTGGCTGCGAACCCCCTCGCTGGCGCGGGAGGCCTTGAGCCGCTCGTAGGTAATGCGCTCGTGGGCGGCATGCATATCCACCAGCACCAGTCCGTGGGCATTCTCCGCCAGAATGTAAATGCCCTTGAGCTGGGCCAGGGCATAGCCCAGGGGGGGCACCTCCTCGGGCGCGGCCTGCTCCGGCAGGCCCGCCGCAGGCGGGTGCAGCCCGGCATAGCTGCGCACCTGCTCCAGCGCCAGCCCGGGGGCCGGGACCGGCGAGGGGCGATAGGCCGCAGGCCCGGGCGCCGGCGGCGCACCCCAGGACAGGCCGGGCTGACGTGCCACCTCCCCGGTTTCCGTATCCACCGCCAGCCCTTCCGCGGTGCGCACCGGCGGCGCGGCCGTCTCCGGGCGGACCTCCGCCAGGGCCCGATGCAGGGTGCCGAAGACGCACTGGTGCACTGCGCGACTGTCCCGGAAGCGCACTTCGTGCTTGCCGGGGTGCACATTGACATCCACCTGCGCCGGGTCGAGCTCGAGGAACAGCACAAAGGCGGGGTGGCGGCCGTGATAGAGCACGTCGCGATACGCCTGCTTGACGGCGTGGGCGATCAGTTTGTCGCGGATCACCCGGCCATTGACGAAAAAGTACTGCGAATCGGCCTGGCTGCGGGAGAAGGTGGGCAGACCCACCCAGCCCCAGAGGCGCAGATCCGTGCGCTCGCTGTCCAGGTGGATCGACTGCTCCATGAAAGCTGGCCCGCACACGGCCGCCACGCGACGGCGGGCCTGAACTTCATCCAGGGCGGGCTTCAGCGCGTGCACCACGCGGCCATTGTGACGCAGGGTGAAGCCCACCTCGAAGCGCGACAGCGCCAGGCGCTTGACCACTTCCTCCAGGTGCCCGAACTCGGTCTTTTCGGTGCGCAGGAACTTGCGCCGCGCCGGCGTATTGAAGAACAGATCGCGCACCTCGACGGTGGTACCACGGGGGTGGGGCGCAGGGCGCACCTCGACCTGCATGTCGCGGCCCTCGCACAGCGCCGAGCAGCCCTCGCTACTGTCCTCCCGGTGGTTGGTGGTCAGCGTCAGGCGCGAAACCGAGCCGATACTTGCCAGGGCCTCGCCGCGAAAGCCGAGGCTGCCCACCTGTTCCAGATCTTCCAGGCTGCGGATCTTGCTGGTGGCGTGGCGCGCCAGGGCCAGGGGCAGGTCATCGGGCTCCATGCCCTGGCCATTGTCACGCACGCGAATCAGCTGGACGCCGCCAGCCTCGACGTCGATATCAATGCGGGTGGCGCCCGCATCCAGGCTGTTCTCGAGGATTTCCTTGACCACGGAAGCGGGGCGCTCCACCACCTCGCCGGCGGCGATCTGGTTGGCGAGCCTCGTGCTGAGGCGATGAATTCGGGGCATGGGCGATTGCGGCGTGGTTGTCAGGTAGCGGGGATTTTCAGCGTCTGGCCGACCAGGATGCGCGAACCGTTGAGGCCGTTGTGGGCGCGCAGATCGTTGACCGACACATTGAAGCGCTGGGCGATGTCGGACAGTGTATCACCCCGGGCGATGACATACTCCTGCCCGCCCTGCTCCTTCTGCCAGGCGAGCAACGTGCCCGCCGGCGGACTGTAGAGGAACCAGTCGCGAATCCCGGCTTGAATCGCCTGGGCCACCTTGCGCTGGTAGTCCCGGGTGGCCAGCTTGCTGGCCTCACCCGGATTGGAGATAAAGCCGGTCTCGACCAGGATCGAGGGAATATCCGGCGATTTGAGCACGGCGAAGCCCGCCTGCTCGACATTGCGCTTGTGCAGGCGGGCAATGGTATCCATGCGCCGGAGCACCTTGTCGCCGACGCGAGCGCTGTGGTCCAGGGTGCTGGTCATGGACAGGTCGGCGAGTACCCCCGCGAGCACGTCGTCCTTGTCGGAGAGCCGCACACCCCCGACCAGATCCGCTTCGTTCTCCCGCTGGGCCAGGTAGGAGGCCGTGGTGGAGCTGGCACCGCGGGTGGACAGCATGTACACCGAGGCACCGTTGGCTTCCCGCCGCTTGAAGGCATCGGCGTGAATCGAGACGAACAGGTCCGCCTGGCGCTGGCGGGCCAGGTCCCGCCGCCCCTTCAAGGAGATATAGTAGTCACCGGTACGAATCAGCGTCGGGAAAAACCCGCTGTCCTGCTCCAGCAGTTTGTGCAGTTCCTTCGAGATGGCCAGAACCACATCCTTTTCGCGCAGGCGATTGGGCCCGATGGCGCCGGGGTCCTCGCCGCCGTGACCGGCATCAATCGCCACGATAATATCGCGGCGGGCCGAGACGTCGGCCCGCTTCACTACGGCGGGAGCCGCTTCGGCGGGCCGCGGCGAGCGATCGTAGAGGTCGAGCACCAGGCGATCACCCGCCTGCTCGTTGGCCTTGAGCAGGAAGCTGCGGGGGTCCACCGCGGTTTTCAGGTCAAAAACCACCCGCAGATCATAACCTTCGCGGATTCCCGAGCGCACCAGGCTGACCGGCGTATCCGCCAGCTCCAGCTGTTCCAGAGCGGCCGTCGACAGTGTCGTGCGCTGAATATCCACGACAACGCGATCCGGCGACTCCAGGGTCAGGACCCGGTGTTCCGCCGGCGCCGTCAGGTCGAAGACCACCCGTGTGTGGTCGGGCGCACGCCACAGGCGCACGTCGCGCACCTCGGCCGCGAAGGCGGCGCTCGCCAGCGCGCCGCACAGACAGCACAAGAGCAAGCCTGCCAAGCGCCTCATGTCAACGCCGATCCTGCGCATCGTCCGGCGACTCCTCCTGGCCCAACCAGCCATCCAAGACCTCGGCCCCTTCCGGGGAGATTGCAACGGTTTCCAACCTGCGCCCGACACCGTCGAGGCGCAGTGTAATGACCAGATCGGGCCGGGGCAAAACCCCCTCACCGCGCTCCGGCCACTCCACCAGGCACAGGGCGTGGCCATCCAGGTAGTCGCGTATACCCATGAACTCCAGCTCCCCGGGGTCGCCCAGGCGATACAGATCGAAGTGATACACCGGCCCAGTGGACAAGTCATAGGGCTCGACCAGGGTATAGGTCGGACTCTTCACCGCCCCGGAGTGACCCAGGGCGCGCAACAGACCGCGCACCAGCGTGGTTTTGCCGGCCCCCAGGTCACCGCGGAGGAAAATCAGCAGAGCGCGGGACGCCAGCGCGGCAGCCAGGCCTCCACCCGCCGCCACCGTGGCCGCTTCGTCAGATAGCCAGCAACTGCCCCGGGCAACCCCCTGATACGCCGTCATCCCAGGTACCTGCGCAGGGGCAGCATGAGATCCGACGCCAGCAGGCCGCGCTGGCCGCCTGCGGCCGCCTGATCGGCGGCGGCCCCGTGAAGGGCCACGCCCAGGCCCGCCGTTTCCAGGGGAGAGAGCCCTTGCGCCAGCAAGCCACCCAGCAGCCCGGAAAGAACATCGCCCATGCCCCCACTGGCCATGCCGGGGTTGCCGTAATCGGACAGCAGGCCTGTCTCGCCATCGGTCAGCACACTGCCGTTTCCCTTGAGCAGGGCAACACCGCCCCACTGCCGCTGAAGCGACGCCACGGCGGCAAAACGGTCCGCCTGCAACGAGGCTGTCGACGCGCCCAACAGGCGGGCCGCCTCGCCCGGGTGAGGCGTCAGGATATGCCCGGCGTCATGGGCGCGCAGCCAGTCGGCCCGGGAGGCCAGCAGATTGAGGGCATCCGCATCCAGCACCGTGGGCAGATTGGCTGCCAGGGCGGCCTGCAGCAACTGCTGCCCCCAGGGCCCCTGCCCCAGGCCGGGCCCGATCACCACAACATCCGCAGCTTCCAGCAGGGGCATCAGGTCCGCGCCGTTGCGCACCGCCTGACCCATCGCTTCCGGGCGGCGGGCCAACAGTCCGGGCAGGTGCGCTTCCCGAGTGGCAACCCGCACCAGACCGGCACCGCTGCGCAGGGCGGCCTCCGCCGCCATCAGCGCGGCTCCCCCCATGCCGTGGTCACCACCAATCACCAGCACAGTGCCGAAATGCCCCTTGTGGGCCGAGGGCAACCTCGCCGGCCAGGCTGCGAGCAAGGCCTCCAGGGAAAGGCGGCGCCAGGGCGCCACCTCCCCGGCGAAAGTCTCCGGCGGCACCGCCAGGTCATTGAGCAGCAGTGCGCCGCAGCACTCGGGACCGGAGAGGGTAAACAGCCCGCGCTTGAACGCGATGAAAGTGACCGTGAGATCGGCACGTACCGCATCGCCGAGAATCCGGCCAGTATTGGCGCAGAGCCCGGAGGGAATATCCAGGGCCAGCACGGGCAGACCCGACTGATTGCACTCGGCGATGGCCTGCGCTGCGGGCGCACGTACCTCGCCACCCAGCCCGGTGCCCAGCATGCCGTCAACCAGCACGCCCCGGGGCTGCAGGCAGCCAGAGCGCCAGGGCGCCATAGGCACGCCGGCATCGCGCGCCTGCTCGTGGGCCCGGGCAGCGTCCCCTTTTAACCGGGCGGGTTCCGCCAACTGCCAGACCTGCACTGGCAGGCCGCGCTTGTGCGCCTGCTCGGCCAGCAGATAACCGTCACCGCCGTTGTTGCCACTGCCGCAGAGCACCTGGAGCCGGTCCGTTTCCGGCCAGCGCTCCAGCAGAGCCGACAGCGCCGCCGACGCCGCCCGCGACATGAGAATGCCACCGGGGATCCCCAGCTCGCCAGTTGCCCGGGCATCCAGCGCCCGCGTCTCTTCCGCACTGTAGAGTGCCTCGAGTTCTCGCCAGTCGAACATTTGCCCCTTGCCCTTTCCGGGTTTCAACACTTGCCACTGCATCCTGCTAGACTGTGCGCTCCGGGCGCCACACGGCGTGATTATAGATTCCCCAACCGCTCGCAGCCCAGCCCCATGCCCCAGGATCAGGACTATCAACAGCTTCGCCAGGCGCTGGAGCAGCAGGCCCGAGATGCCGGCTTCCAGGCGCTCGCCGTGGCCGACATCGATCTCGCCGAGCACGAGGCGCACCTGGAGCGCTGGCTGGCGGCAGGCCACCACGGCAGCATGGATTACATGCAGCGCCACGGGCGCAAGCGCAGCCGCCCGGAGCTGCTGGTGCCTGGCACCTGCCGGGTCATTACCCTGCGCCTGGACTACCTGCCCGCAGGCCGTGAACCAGAGGCCACTCTACAGCAGAGCGACCGCGCCTACATCTCCCGCTATGCCCTGGGCCGCGATTATCACAAACTGATGCGCAAGCGCCTGGCGCGGCTGGCGGACTGGCTGCGCGAGCGCGCAGGGGGGGAGTACCGCGTGTTCGTCGACAGCGCACCGGTGCTGGAGCGCGCCCTCGCCGAGCGCGGCGGGCTGGGCTGGATCGCCAAGAACACCATGCTGATCAACGAGCGCGCGGGCTCCTGGTTCTTCCTCGGCGAAATCTATACCGACCTGCCCCTGGCAGGTGACGCGCCGCGGGAACAGAAACACTGCGGCAGTTGCCGCGCCTGCCTGGATATCTGCCCGACCCAGGCCTTCGTCGGCCCCTTCCAGCTGGATGCGCGACGCTGCATCTCCTACCTCACCATCGAGCACCGCGGCAGCATTGACCCGGAGCTGCGCCCCCTCATGGGCAACCGCATTTACGGCTGCGATGACTGCCAGCTGGTCTGCCCGTGGAACAAGTTCGCCCGACAGAGTGCCGAGGACGACTTCCAGCCGCGCCACGGCCTGGATGACGTCGAACTGGTGGAACTGTTTGCCTGGGATGAGACCACCTTCCTGCAGCGCACGGAAGGCTCGGCGATTCGCCGTATCGGGCACGCGTGCTGGCTGCGCAACATCGCCGTGGCGCTGGGCAATGCAGCCACCAGCGAGTCCGTGGTCAGCGCCTTGCGAACGCGACTCGAGCACCCCTCCGAGCTGGTCCGCGAGCATGTGGCCTGGGCACTGGCGCGCCACGGGGCTCTGTAGCCCCTGCGACACGCCAGCGACCCGGCAATCGGCCGCTAGGAGCTAGGACTTCTCTTCCCGCTCGCCCGCCGGCAGGACCGTCGGGTCACTGATCATCTCCGCCACGCCCCGCTCGGCCGACGGCGGCGGGTGATGCACCACACGGAAGACGATATCGTGGAAGCGCACTTCGTCGGCGTGCTGAAGCTGCGTGCGGCTACGCAGACGGCGCCCGTTGATCACGGTGCCATTGGACGAGTTGAGGTCCTCAATGAATAGCCCACCGTCCTGCAGGTCCAGGCGGGCATGCTGGCGTGAGACCTGGGGGCTGACCACGGCAATATCTGACTCCAGCGAACGGCCCATGACCACGCTGCGATCGATACCGAAGCTGAGCCCGGCCAGGGGCCCGGTCTCCGCAGACAGTACCCAGGTAAAGCGCGAGACGGGTTCCGACTGCCCGGCGGCGCCCGCCTGGCGGCGATCGTTGAGCGGGGGAATATTGGACAGCACCCGACGCTCCTGGAAGGGTGGCGTGCGCTCGACGCCTCCCGGGGTCAGGTCATACAGCCAGGCCAGGACAAAGGCCAGCGGAAAACCCACCACCGCCAGCACAGACAGTAGTTGAAGCCCCTGCTCCCGATCCATGCCCAGAATGGGCAGAAGCACCCAGGCCAACTGCAGTACGAGCCAGGCCGCCAGCAAGTACCACAGGCAGGCCCGCAGCACCTTGCGGCGTCGCAGTTCACGGTAGAAGGCTTTCAGACCCGACATTCCCGCCCCCCTCACCCGGTCCCCGCGGGCACCGGCACTTGTTTTCCCCACGACAGGTTGGCATGCCCGCCCGGACCTATTGAAGCAGGAGAACGCAAAACTGCCAACCAGTCTGCATTTTTGGCGGCACCCGTTCAGCCGGCGCGCAGAAAGTGCTCGCGGTAGTAACGCAGCTCGTTGATGGAGTCACGGATATCGTCGAGCGCCAGGTGCGTACCCCCCTTCTGCAGCCCCGCCGCCAGCTCCGGACGCCAGCGGTTGGCGAGGATCTTCAGGGTACTGACATCCAGGTTGCGGTAGTGGAACCAGGCCTCCAGACGCGGCATGTAACGAGCCAGGAAGCGGCGATCCTGGCAGATCGTGTTTCCGCACATGGGGGAAGCGCCAGCCGGCACCCAGTGGGCGAGAAAATCCACGGTTTCCTGCTCCGCCGCCGCCTCGTCATGTTGACTGGCACGCACCCTGTCGACCAGGCCGGACCCCCCGTGCTGGCGGGTATTCCAGTCATCCATCGCGCCCAGAACCGCATCGCTCTGGTGCACCGCCAGAACGGGCCCCTCGGCCAGGGTGTTCAACTGACTGTCGGTGACAATCGTGGCGATTTCGATAATCCGGTCCCGATCGGGATCCAGGCCGGTCATTTCGAGATCAATCCAGATCAGATGGCTGGCATCCTGCATCCCGGTCTCCCTGTACGGTGAAGTCGCCAGTGTAACAAAATGCCTCGACAGCTCCACGCCGGCGCTACAGAATGCCAGGCCATGAGCAAACGCAAACTCACCCGGCAGCAAGCCTGGCGTATCGAGAAAATCCAGGCCGAGCGCAGTGCGCGCGCGCGCAAGCGTGCCGAGCGCTCCGATGAAGCCCTGGATTCCGGCGCCCTGGGCGAGGAGCAGAGCGGCCTGGTCATTGCCCATTTCGGCACCCAGGTGGAAATCGAGGGCGAGGACGGCCGGACACAGCGCTGCCATCTGCGTGCCAACCTGGCGAGCCTGGTGACCGGCGACGAGGTCGCCTGGTGCCCGGGCGAACCGACCGGCGTGGTGGTGGCGCGCCACCCGCGTCGCAGCGAACTGTTGCGCCCCACCCAGCACGGCGGCCTGAAGCCGGTAGCCGCCAATGTCGACCGCATCTTCGTGGTCATTGCCCCCCTGCCACCACCCCACGCCAACCTGATCGATCGCTACCTGGTGGCGGCCGAGACCGTCGACATCGAGCCGGTACTGCTGGTCAGCAAGACCGACCTGCTCGACGATGACCCCGCGCTGCGGCAGCGCATGGACACGCTGCTGGCCCCCTACGACAGCCTCGGCTACAGGCAGGTCAGGGCGAGCAGCCGCCGGGGGGGACTGGATGATTTGCAGGCCGCCCTGGCGGGCCAGGTCAGCATTCTGGTCGGGCAATCGGGTGTCGGAAAGTCTTCACTGGTCAACGCGCTGCTGCCCGGGGTGGACCTGCAGGTCGGACCGCTCTCCAACCAGGGCGACAAGGGCACGCATACCACCACGACCGCGCGCCTCTTCCACTTGCCCGCGGGAGGCAGCCTGATCGACTCGCCCGGCATCCGCGAGTTCGGCCTCTGGCACATGCAGCGGGAGCAGGTGGAGTGGGGCTTTCGTGAATTCCGTGCGCTACTGGGGCACTGCCGCTTCCGCGACTGCCGCCACGAGCAGGAACCCGGCTGCGCCATTCTCGAGGCCGCGGAGAGCGGCCAGATCCACCCCGCTCGCCTGGAGAGCTACCGGCACATCATCGCCTCCCTGAACACCCCGGAGGAAGCCGGTTACCGCTGACGGCGCCGGGCGCTCAGCCGGCCACCCGACCGAGCGCCTGCCCCAGACGGACACCACCGCCGGCAGTCAGCCCAGGGCCCCAGTCGACGCAACCTTCCGGGAACAGCAGTATGACCGTGGAGCCGAGCTGAAAGCGGCCCATCTCGGCGCCACGCGCTAGGTCAACCGCCTCGGGGAGCTGCAGATAATCCCGCTCCTCCACCTGCCGCGGTGGCGGCGCCACCTGCCCCGCCCAAACCGTTTCGATGCCCGCCACGATCATGGCACCGACCAGTACCATGGCCATGGGGCCCGCGGGCGTCTCGAAATGGCAGACCAGGCGCTCGTTGCGCGCAAACAGGGCCTCTACACCGTCTGCCGTCACCTGGTTGACCGAGAACAGCTGGCCGGGCACATAGCGTGTCGCCACCAGCTTGCCGTCGACCGGCATGTGCACCCGGTGGTAATCCCGCGGCGAGAGGTAAATGGTGGCGAAGTGACCATTGCGGTACCAGGCGGCCCGCTCGTCGTCACCGCCCAGCAGCGACCAGGAGGAATAACGGCGCCCCTTGGCCTGGATCAGACTGTGCTCCTGAATCCGCCCAATCTGGCTGATGGTGCCATCCGCCGGACACAGGATGCCCTCCTCCGCCAAGGGGCGTGCACCCGGCCGCAGGGCCCGGGTAAAAAAGGCATTGAAGGTCGGGTAGGCCGTCGGGTCGGGCTCTTCCGCCTCGCTCATGTCGACCTTGAAGGCGCGAATGAACAGCTGGATCAGGGCATTTTTCAGCCACACGGGGCGGTACAGGCCGGCCAGCCAGCCCACCGAACGGGAGAGCAGGTGCTGGGGCAGGAGGTATTGCAGGGCGATGAACAGGGCTTTCATGGGGGCGGGACTCGTCAGGGGTCAACAGCGGCCAGTAAACAGGCGCACACCTTACCAGAACTGCCGGCATGGGGGTGAGCGACCGGACCCGGCCGCTCGCCTGATGGCCCTCTACAGCTGCTCCTCGGCAAAAGCGGCGAGACGCGAGCGGACAATCCCGTTGACGTGCATGATGCCCGCGTGGGGATAGGCCTTGGCCTTCTCCACCAGGTAGGTCAGCCCCGAGGTGAGGGGGGAGATGTACTTGTTGTCGATCTGCGCCAGGTTGCCCAGCACCACGATGCGAGAATCCGCCCCGACCCGGCTGATCACCGACTTGAGCTGGAACTGGGTCAGTCCCTGGGCCTCGTCGATGATGATGTAGGCGTTGTTGAAGGAGCGCCCGCGCATGAAATTGAGCGACTTGAACTGGATATTCGCGCGCTCCTTGACGTAGGCGATGCTGCCACCGCAGGACTCGTCGGCACCGTGGAGAATTTCCAGGTTGTCGTCGAAAGCAGCCAGCCAGGGGGCCATCTTCTCCTCCTCGGTTCCCGGCAGGAAACCGATATCCTCGGCGATCGGTGGCGTGGACCGCGCCACGATCAATTTGCTGAAACGTTTCTGCTCGAGGATCGCATGCAGGCCATAGGCGAGCGCCAGCAGCGTCTTGCCCGACCCGGCGGGACCGGTCATCACCGTCATGTCGACATTCTCGTCGGCGAGCAGCGCCATGGCCATGGCCTGCTCCATGTTGCGCGGTGACATGCCCCAGAAGCGCCGGTGCATCAGGCTGTCCCGACTGTCGCAGCGCAGGTAGACATAGTCGCTGTCGATGCGCTGCACCACCGCCACCAGGTCGCGTTCGTCGAGGTAGAACAGGCGCGGATAGGCCTCGGGCAAGTAGCGCCGGGGTACGCGGTGCAGGGTCACCGCCTCCTCGCGCAAGGTGTCCACCTCCGGAATACGCGACCAGAAATCCCCCTCCACCACCTGGTAGCCCTTGGCCAGCAGGTCGATATCGTCGAGGATGCGGTCCCGGCGGTAGTCCTCCACATGCATCAGGCCCGAGCCCTTGGCCTTGATGCGCATGTTGATGTCCTTGGTCACCAGGCAGACAAAGGCCCCGGGCTGTTCCGCCTGCAGGCGCAGGGCGACGTTGATGATGCGGTTGTCATTGGCCTGGTCCTGGGTGACATCCAGGTAGGGCACATCGCCGGCATCGGTGAGCAGCTGGTCGGGGTAGATGGCCAGCGTTCCCAGAGGCCCCTCGACCGCGCTGCCCGGGACGTCCACCCCCGCCTGTATGGACTGCGGCGAAGCGCCGTCCACCACTTTGTCGATCATGTTGATGGCTATCCGCGCCTCGCGACTGACGGTCTTCTCGTGGCGGTCCTTGATGTGGTCCAGCTCCTCCAGCACGGTCATGGGAATGACCACATGGTGTTCGTTGAAAGCAGTAATGGCGGTGGGGTCGTGAAGCAGGACATTGGTGTCCAGGACGTAGGTTTTCTTGACGACCGCTTTCAGTGCGGTCTTTTCGATGCGCAGGGAAGTGCCTGAGTCCATACAGCAGTCCTCGTGGGTTGGGGCAGGGGCGTAGCGGAAAACAGGAGAAGAGAATCAGGGGGCGGGAGGGGGTGGTGACGAATCGGCGAGCGGCACCTCCAGGCTCCGGGGGAACGGAGGTGGGCAGGAGGACAGTCTCGCGTCGGCGGTCGTCTCAAGGGCACTTACCCGCATCGGGATACACCACAACTTGCCTTCGAGTGAACACCCGGGCGGACACAAAGTCAATGCTGGCACGATGTCGGCCCGCAGGAGGGACAGTGCCCCTTCCGGGACACGCTGCGAGTACATCCTTGTACGCTCGGCGTCGGCATCCATGCCTCCGACGGTCCCGGAAGGGGCACTGTCCCTCCTGCTACCGTCAGCGCGACGCCCGGCGAGCCTGACAGGCGCGGTGAATTCGGCTACGATGCCGGATTGCTGAAAGGACCCTGTTCACCATGTTAGACAGCGACTCGCTCTCCAGGCTGAAAGGCCTCAAATCCCAGATGGAGGCTGAAAAAGAGCGCGCCGACGCCACCGTCAAGGGGACCCAGTCCCGCTACGGTTTCGCGGTGCTTGACGATGGCCGGGAAGTTTTTATTCCACCCGACGAAATGCTCAAGGTGTTTCCCGACGACCGGGTGCGCGTGTGTGTGCGGCCGGGCAAGGACAACCGCACCGTCGCCGATATCGAAAAGCTGCTCGACAGCCCCCTGGCCGACTTCACCGGACGCTGCGTGCGCAAGGGCAAGGCCATCTTCGTCCAGCCCGACCTGCCCTGGCTCAAGCGCTGGCTGTTCATACCGCCGCACGCCCGCAACGGTGTCAAGGAGGGCGACTATCTCCGCGCCGCGATCCTCCGTCACCCGATCCGCGACGGCAAACCCCAGGCCAAGGTGCTGCAGGTCTACGGCAACGACGAGACCCCGGGCATCGAAAACAGTTACTGCATGGGCAAGTACCGGCTGCCGGTCGACTGGAGCGGGCCCGCCCGCGGCGAACTGCAGACGCAGCTGACCCAGTGCAGCCCACTCCAGGACAGCGCGCGGAAAGACCTCACCGGGCTGGAGTTTGTCTCCATTGACGCCAGCCGCACCCTGGACATCGATGACGCTCTCTACGCCGACAGCAGCAGCGAAGGCTGGACCCTGTATGTCGCGATTGCCGACCCCACGGCGTGGATTCCCCGCGGCTCGCGCCTGGAGGAAGACATCGCGGCACGGGCGACATCGGTGTATTTCCACGGCGACGTACTGCCCATGCTGCCGGAGGAACTGGCCCAGGTGCACTGCGCCCTGGCAGAGGGCGAGGACCGCCCCGCCCTGGTCTGCAAGCTCAGCGTGAACAACGAGGGTGAACTGGGCGAGTTCGAGTTTATCGAGGCCACGATCCGCTCCCGCGCCAAGCTCTCCTATGTGGCAGTGGATCGCTATCTGAACGGCCACGCCGACGAGCTGATGAGCCACGCCACGCCCCTGGAGGCCCTGTACCAGCTCTACCGTGCGCTGCGCGGGCGCCGCGAGGCGCGCGAGCTGGTGATGGAGGATCGCCAGGAGTTCCGCTGGATTCTCAACGACCGCAAGCAGATCGATCATATCGAGCCCCACGACAAGCTGCTTTCCCAGCGCCTGGTGGAGGAATGCATGATCGCCGCCAACCGCTGTGCCGCCAGCTTTCTCCAGCGCCACCAGGCGAAGGGCCCCTTCGTGGTCCACCCCGGCTTTCGCAACGACCGCCTCGACGAGGCGCGTCAGTTCCTCGCCCTGCACGCCCCCGCCACCGAGGCCCTGGATCTGGCCAGCCGCGAGGGCTACCGCGACATCATGCGCGCCCTTTCGGAAGACGGCGGCGATCTGCCCCTGCGCGCCATGGTAAACCGTCTGCTGACGCGGGCGGAGATCACCACCGAGGCGGGACTGCACATGGGCATGTCCCTGGAGTCCTACACCAACTGCACCTCGCCCCTGCGCAAGTACGTGGACTTTCTGGCACACCAGCAGATCAAGGCTGTGCTGCGAGGAGAGCCCGCGGACCGCGTCGATGCCGACATGCTGGCCCGCCTGCAGGCCCGCCTGCTCAATGTGCGAGCCGCCACCCTGGAGGCCGAGCGCTGGCTGGCAAGCCGCTACCTGGCCCGCCTGGCCAAAGACAACAGCGAGGGCTTCCCCGCCCACATTACCCACGTCAACAGTTCCGGATTTACCGTGCGCCTGGACGACTGCGGGCTGGAGGGCTTTGTGGACCTGCGCAAGGACCCGGAGAAGTTCAGTTACGACAAGTGGACCGCCAGCTTGACCAGCACCACCCGTCGCTTCCAGCTGCACCAGGCGGTGCGGGTGGACTACCAGGGCGCCGATGGCGAAAACCAGCACCAGGCGCAGTTCGGCCTGCGCGCGGGAGAGGGGCTCAAGCCACCGAAAGGCCCCGCGGAGCACACCGATCAGGCCGCGCCGCCAAACGGGCCGCCGGCCTGACCCCTCCTCCCCCGCCGGGTCACGTGATCAGCGGGGGCACTGCAGGCCCCAATCAGGCGGCCTGCAGGATGCTGTCCGCCCGCTGCAGGTAGCGCTCGACGCGGGCGGCAATCCGCTCCAGCGACTCCACTTTCATGCCGCCTCCGGCGCCCTTCTGCAGCCTCGCATAGACCCCTTCGACGATGCAGGCCTGCTTCCACCAGCTGAAGGCGAGGTACCAGTCCAGGTGCCGCAGTGTCAGGCCTGCTCGGGCCTGGTAGGTCTCCAGGACCGTCTGACGCCGCGGGAAGTTTGGGTTGCGCGTCGGTGGATCCATCAGCCAGGTCAGGCTGTCCTCCGGTTCCGCCCAATAACACAGTGACCAGACAAAGTCGGCGACAGGGTCGCCAATCGTGCACAGCTCCCAATCCAGCACGGCAGCCAGGTTCCAGTCGCCATCCAGCACCACGTTGTCGAAGCGGTAGTCGCCGTGCACCAGACCGGGTGCCGTCTGCGGCTCCGGCACGCTCGCTGCCAGTGCCCGGTGCAGGCGATTGAGCAGCGGCAGATCGCGCGTGGCGCCCGCCTCCACTTGCGTCGCCCAGCGCTTGAGCTGGCGCTCCAGGTAGTGCTCGTGCCGTGCCAGGTCCGCCAGTCCCGCCGCCTCGAGGTCCACCTGGTGCAGTCGCACCTGCCCTTCGATCAGGCTGTCTGAGGCGCGCTCGCAGGCGGCGGCGGACATCGTCCCGGTAGCGGCGAGGTCCCGCAGGATGTGCCCTTCGACCTTTTCCATGCAGTAGAACTCGGCGCCGTTGACCGCCGGGTCATCGCACCAGGCCAGCATCTCGGGCACTGGCACCCCGGACCCCGACAGCGCACGCATGATGCGGTACTCCCGCCGCATGTCGTGGGCGGTGGCGATCCGCGCCCGCACCGGCGGGCGACGCAGTACGAAGGCCCTCCCACCACCGTCACCGACGATATAGGTCAGGTTCGAGCCGCCGGCAGCCACCAGTGCGAAATCGTAGGGGGGCGGATGCCCCGGCAGTGCCTGCGCCAGCCAGGCGCTCAGCGGCTCTCGATTGATGCCCTTCACCTCAGCCATCCGCCAACTCCCTGCGCACCCTTGCCAGTTGTTCGCCATAGCGGGCCATGGCCCGCGCCCGCTGCTCCGGAATGTACTCCCGCGGTTTGCCCTCTCGGGGCGTCAGCCCTTTCAGCACCAGGCGCGCCACGGTCTGCCGGTGCACCTCGTCGGCGCCATCGGCCACCCGAAGCCCGCGCCCCGCGCGGTACATTTTCTCCAGCGGCATATCGCAGGAGTAGCCGAGAGAGCCGTGCACCTGTATCGCGCGGTCGATGACGCCGAGCATGATGTTCGGCAGGGCAAACTTGGCCGCCGCGATATCCTTCTGCGCCTGGGGACTGTGGGGCCCGCTGCTGTCCATGGTCCAGGCCGCCTTGAGCACCAGCAGACGGGCCATTTCGATCTCCACGTAGCTGTCGGCAATCATCGCCTGCACCATCTGGTGCCTTCCCAGGGGCTTGCCCTTGCTGACCCGGGAGACCGCCCGCTCCTGCATCATTTCGAAAGCCCGGTTGCACTGCCCGATCATGCGCATGGCGTGATGAATGCGACCGCCACCCAGGCGCTTCTGCGCCAGGATGAAACCGTCTCCAGGCTCCCCGATCATGTGGTCCAGGGGCACCCGACAGTCCTCGAAGCGCAGCTCGGTATGGCCGCCAATGCGACTGGCCAGGTCCCCCGCCTCCGTGTAGGCGGGATGGGCCATGGTGCCGATATCGCGGATCAGCCGCAGGCCGGGGGTGCCCCGGGGCACGATCACCATACTGGCACGCCGATGCGGAGGCGCCTCCGGATCCGTCACCACCATGGCCACCAGGAAGTCCGCCACCGAGGCATTGGAGGTGAACCACTTGTGCCCGTTCAGGACCCAGTGGTCGCCGTCGCGGACACAGCGGGTCTCGATGCCGGTGGGGTCGGAGCCGGAATTCTCGAACTCGGTGAGCGAGAAGGCGGAGCGCTGCTCGCCCCGCAGCAGCGGCGCGAGCCAACGCTCGCGTTGTGCCGCATTGGCTCCGGCGGCAATCAGCTCGGCATTGCCGGAGTCGGGGGCCTGGCAGCCGAACACTTCGGGCGCCAGGTCCGTGCGCCCCAGCACCTCGTGCATCAGCGCCAGGTGTACCTGCCCGCGCCCCTGGCCGCCGTCCTCGGGCGGCAGGTGGGCCGCCCACAGACCGCGCTCCCGGACCTGCTGCTTGAGCGGGGCAAACATCGCATCCATCTGTTGCTGGTTGAGATCCTCCAGCAGCAGCTCCAGCGGGATGACTTCCTCGTTCACGAAACGTCGCATCCAATCCAGCTCTTCCTGCACGGATGCCGCAATACTGAAATCCATCGTTATTCTCCCGTCACCAACCCAGACTCAAGGGGCTCGCCGCCCGGCACGCCAACTGGCGCAACAGCACGCTGCCCCGGGCAGCCTGTCTCCAGGCAGTAGAGCACAGAAGAATTATGTACTCAACATCATTTTTGAACTAGAATTCACTTTTATGAAACAGAACCCCTTCATGCCGCCGGGGGTGAAGCAAAAGAGGAAGTGACGTCTTATGGGCTTGCGGGAAGAAAAAAAACGGCACACCCGTCAACAGATCCTGCACGCCAGCGCTCAGCGGTTTAGTGATCGGGGTTTCGAGGGCACACGCATGGACGATATTGCCCGGGATGCCGGCGTGTCGCGCACCACCCTGTTCAATTACTTTCCCAGCAAGGACGATATCGTGCTGGCGATGGCCAGCAGCTTCGAGCAACAGTTCCCGGAGCGCATCCGCGCCAGCTGCCACTCACCGGCCAGCACCCGCGAGCGCCTCGCCGACATTTTTCGGGAGGCAGCTCACTACTTCACCCGACATCGCGCACTCAACGCGGTTATCTACCCCGAGCTGACCCGCATACGCGGCGGCCGGGACCGGAGCAATCGGCAGGTGACGGACGCCTACCGGGAGGCCTTCACCGAGCTGCTGCAAATCGGGCGGGACCAGGGCGATGTCAGATCCGACATCGCCAGCGACATCCTCGCCGACATGCTGTGGTCGGCCCTTTCGACCGGCCTCTACCGGGCCTTCGGAGAACACGACAAAAAGCGCGACATTGAAGCCGCATTCGCCGACTACGCCCGCCTGATGGCGGATGCCCTCGCCCCTCCCCGCTAGCCCGCTGTACCGGCAGTGCGCTAGAAGTGCGCGTTGCCCGGCGTGCGTGGGAACGGGATCGCGTCGCGGACATTCTCCATGCCAGTGACATAATTGAGCAGACGCTCAAACCCCAGGCCAAACCCCGCGTGGGGGACGCTGCCGTAACGGCGCAGGTCGCGGTACCACCAGAGCTCGTCACGCAGGCCGGGGTCCATGCGCTGGTCCAGCACCTCCAGGCGCTCCTCCCGCTGGCTGCCGCCGATGATTTCTCCAATACCCGGCGCCAGAACGTCCATCGCGGCGACGGTCTGCTCGTCGTCATTCAGGCGCATGTAGAAGGCCTTGATATCCTTCGGGTAATTCATCAGGACCACGGGCCTGCCGACGTGCTTTTCGGCCAGGTAGCGCTCGTGCTCGGAAGCCAGGTCCGTACCCCAGGCCACCGGGAATTCAAAGCTTTCACCACAGTTTTCCAGGATACGGACCGCCTCGGCGTACTCCATGCGCTCGAAAGGCTGTTCAATCACGCAGCGCAGACGCTCGATAACGCCGCTGTCGATACGCTGCTGGAAGAACACCATGTCGTCCTCGCGTTCTTCAAGAACCCGGGTGAGCAGGTGCTTGAGCAGGCCCTCGGCCAGGTCGGCATTGTCCTGCAGGTCGGCAAAGGCCACCTCGGGCTCCACCATCCAGAACTCCGCCAGATGACGGCTGGTATTGGAGTTTTCCGCGCGGAAGGTGGGGCCGAAGGTGTACACCTTGCTCATCGCCAGGCAGTAGGACTCCACCTCCAGCTGGCCGGACACGGTCAGGAAGGCCTCGCCGTCGAAGAAGTCCTGAGCAAAATCCACGGCTCCGGCCGGCGTGCGCGGCAGGTTGGCGAAATCCAGCGTACTGACCCGGAACAGCTCCCCCGCACCCTCGCAGTCACTGCCGGTAATGATCGGTGTGTTGACCCAGTAGAAGCCGTGCTGATGGAAGTAATTGTGAATGGCGTTGGCCAGGGTCGCGCGGACCCGGGTAATCGCCCCGAAGGTGTTGGTGCGCGGGCGCAGATGCGCCTGGGTGCGCAGGTACTCGAAGCTGTGGCGCTTTTTCGCGATGGGGTAGGACTCGGGGTCCTCGACCCAGCCGTGGACCTCGACCGAACTGGCCTGGATTTCCACGCTCTGCCCTTTGCCCTGGGAGGCCACCAGCTCCCCGTGCACGGTCACCGCACAGCCAGTGGACAGGTGCAGGACCTCGCTGTGGTAATTCTCCAGCTCACTGGGCACCACCGCCTGCAGGGCATCAAAGGCGGAGCCATCGTGCACGGCGAGGAAAGAGATGCCGGCCTTGGAGTCACGCTTGCTGCGCAGCCAGCCACTGACGGTGACCTGGCTGCCAATGGCGAGGGCGCCTGACAGGATGTGCGCGACGGGGGTGGAACGGGGCATGGATGAACTCCCTGGGCCTGAGTCGGAAAGACCCGCAGGATACCCAAAAGCCGCCGGGCTCGGCCAGCCTCAGCGAATGCGGCTGAGGGTATTGTTGGCCAGCCGCAGGGGCTCTCGCAGCGCCGGGCCCGCCAGGCTGAAACCCAGCACCGGCGACTGCCCACCCGCAGCCGACCAGCGCGGGGGGCGACTGTGCTCGAGAACACTGACACGTCCGTCCAGGCCCAGCCGCCAGACCGGGCGGTTGCGGAAGTCCCACAGCGCTTCATCGGTCATGAACAACAAGACATCCGTGCGGTGTGCGACCCCCGGGGGCAACAGGGGGGGCTCGGCGCTGGTGGAGGCGTAGTGGGCCACCACCGCGCCGGCAACCAGCAGGGCCCCTTCACCGTACTGGCCGCCCTCGCCGAAGGTCATCGGCACCACCTCGGGAAACACCAGCACCGCCCGGGCGCTGTCAATCAGGCGGGCCAGGTCGGGAGAACCGTGTGTGACCCGGTCCAGCACGCGACTGGCCCGTTGCTCCAGGGTATCCACCCGCGGCGGAGACTCGGCCCGTATTGATCCGCTTGCCACCGACAGCAGGCAGAGGAGGCACCACAGACCCGTGAGCCGGCGCCAGGCGCTCACGTCAGATCCACCCCGGTCCACTCCACCGACAGCGCCCACAATTGTTCGGCGGCCTGTGGATCGGTGGCGTGGGACTGCACGCCCTCGAAGTCGTCCGGGCCCGCCGCGGCCGCCACATGGCAGTCCTCCAGATACAAGCCCCCGCAGCCCTCGAGATCAGGCGCCGTGGCCGCCCAGACCGACGTCGCCGCCCCCTGGGCCGGGGTCTTGAACTGCAGCCGGGTGCCCTCGGGCAAGTTGCGGGTCATGGCGCGCATGTCGTCAGCATCCATGTGGCGGCCCAGCTCGGTATTGATGGCACCCGGGTGTACCGCAAAAGCGCGCACGCCGCGCTCGCGCAGGCGGGCGTCCAGGGCCACCGTGAACAGGACATTGGCGGTCTTCGACTGCCCGTAGGCGTCCCACTTGTCGTAGGCCCGCTGCCGGTAGTTGGGGTCATCGAAGTGCATGCCGCCCATGCGATGACCGGCAGAACTCAGGTTGACCACCCGCGCCGCCCTTCCCGGCTTTGCGGCGGCCTGCAGAGCGGGTGCGAGCAGCACCGTAAGCAGGAAATGGCCAACGTGATTGGTACCCAGCTGCATCTCGAAGCCCTGCCGGGTATGGCCGAGCGGAGTCGCCATGACTCCCGCATTGTTGATCAGCAGATCAATGCGGGGCCAGTCGTGCAGGATACCCTGGGCAGCCTGGCGAATCTGGTCGAGATCAGCCAGATCCAGCCGGACACTGTGCAGCCGCTCCGCGGGCACCTCATTGGCCAGACGCTCACGCACCGTTTCCAGCTTTGCCGTGTCCCTGGCCAGCATCACCACCTCGGCACCCGCGGCGGCCAGGCTGCGCACGGTCTCCACACCCAGCCCCGCCGAGGCCCCCGTCACTACCGCCACCTTCCCCGCCAGGGAAACGCCCTGCAGCACTTCATCGGTCGTCGTTTCGAAGGCCATTCATTCGCTCCTGTAGCTGTTATCATGCACGGCACGCGGGGCGCGCGTCTTCGCCCGCACTCCGCACCGGAACACGACTCTACCGGAAGGCCAATGAACAGGGAACTGATGGCACAGATCGACACGGCGCAGTACATCAGTCTGGCCACCCGCCGCCGCAACGGCAAATTTGTACCCACACCGGTGTGGTTTGCGCCGCAGGGTGGAGCCTACTATGTGTTTTCCTCGGGCGATGCAGGCAAGGTCAAGCGCCTGCGCAACTTCAGCGATGCCCGTATTGCCCCCTGCACAGTCACCGGCAAGCTGACCGATGGCTGGGTGGAAGCCAAAGCACAGCTGATCGAGGACCCCGCCGAAATACGCAGCGCGCTCGAGGCCCTGCAACACAAGTATGGCTGGCAGATGCGCCTCATCAACTTCCTGTCACGGCTGAGCGGCCGGCTCAAGCAGCGCGCCTACATCCGCGTACTGCCGCGTTCGGGGGGCTGAGCCCGGGCCTGCTGCAGTACCCGCAGCTTTCCTTCCAGGGCGCGCACATCACTGTCCAGGCTGGCGGCCGCCAGGGCGCGCTCCAGCAGTGCCTCGGCGCGGCGGTTGTGCCCCAGGCGCAGCTCCACCAGAGCGGCCTCCTTGAGCAACTGACTGTCATCCGGGAGCAGTTTCAGTGCCCACTGGTAATGGACAAGGGCAGCCGTCCAGTTTTCCTGTGCCCCCGCGTGCTGGGCCAGTGAGGCGTGATACCAGGGGCTGCTGTCCCGGTGCTGCCTCAAGGCGTACTCCCAGCGCTGGCGTTCGCTGTCCCGCCCCTGCCGACTGTAGAGCAACACCAGGTTGTTCATCGCGGAGCGCTCACGGGAATCCAGCTCAAGGGCGCGCAACCAGGCCTCCTCGGCAATATCCTCCCGCTCCGCGTGCCGGTAAAGCACCCCGACATTCACCCACAGCTGCGCCATGTCCGGCGCAAGGCGCAGGGCACGCAGGGATTCCCGCCAGGCCAAGCCCATATCGCCGGCTTCCATGGCCTCCACGGCCAGGTTGTTGTAGTGCAGCGCCGCCGCCTGGTAGTCGCGCAGCAGGTGGGTACCGGCCACGTCCCCGGGCTGCAAGGGGTCGATATCGACCATGTAGCGATTGCCATCCGGCAGCCGCACCACCACGTTCACATGCAGCCCGCGGGCAACCCGATCGCCCAGATGTGACCACTGGGGACGGACCTCGAGCCACTGGAAGCGCGCATCCAGGCCCGCTTCGCGGGCCAGGGCCACGAACAGGTTGGCGTATCCGAGGCAATTGGCAGTGCCGCGGTGGAACACCTCGCGGGCACTGCCGTCGGCAAAGGGGTCGTACTGGAGGCCGAGGGTTCCCGCGCCGCGCAGCGCCTCGTGCAGGCTGGTCAGACGACGCTGGGGATGCGCGTCCCGGGGGGCGTAATGGACCAGAAACCGGCGCATCGCCTCATCCAGCCCCAGCAGGTCGGCAGCCGGTTCATCCGCTGCGGCAGATGCCTCAATGCCCGGCAGGGGCGGCAGGTCACGCACGGCATCGGCAAAGCGTGGCGTGTGGCTGCAGCCCACCACCGTGATCAGCGCCAGGGTGATGATCAGCCTTGCGACCCGGATACCGCGGAACGGGCTTGTCATACCGGCCCCTCTCCCTTTAGCGTTGGTCAAAGTATAGACCGTTCAGCGGCGATCTGCCGTCGCCCGGCCAGCGTCGTTCAGCGCCGGGATCGCGGTTTTCTTGACCCGCATCAAGGCGGAAAGGCCGCGGCTTTTCCACACTGGGAAGTATCGGCAACCCGAATCAGGGAGGTTTGACATGACCCAACACATGCGCCCGGAAGACACCCGGGAAGACGAACGCACCCTCAAGCGCCTGGCGGCAGTCACCGCGGGCTTTCTGGTAGCGACCGCGGTCATGGCGGTGGTGATCGGCCTGGTAATGGGCTGAGTTCAGGCCGCCGTATGCAGCCCGCACTCGCGGCCGTCGTGCACCTTGGTGGGATCGAAATAGTGACGGCAGCTGGGAAGGTGGTGCTCGGCCATGTAGGCCTCCACGTCGGCCTCCGACCAGTAGAACAAGGGCGCTACCTTGAGAATGCCGCGGTCATCCAGTGACACGACGTCCAGGGTCTTGCGGTGCTCGGTCTCTTCCCGGCGGATACCGGTGAGCCAGATCTCCGGTTGGAACTCCGCCAGCGCCCGGGCGAAGGGCTCCAGCTTGACCTGCCGGGTAAACTCCCGGTGGCGCTCTTCGTCGTCCACCGTGGGGATGCCGCCCATGATGGCATTGCGCCGCTCGGAGGTCATCAGCGGTGAGTAGACATGGATGTTGAGCGCCAGATCCTGGATCAGACGCTCGGCCACCACGTAGGTATCCCGCAGGTTGTAACCGGTATCCACCCAAATCGTCGGCACGGAGGGATCCACCTGGCTGACCAGATGCAGCATCACGGCGGCATTGCGCCCCATGCTGGTGGTGGCAATGGTGCGGCGGCCCTGGGCCAGGGCCCAGCTAACCACCTCGCCGGCACTGGCGTGGCGGAGCGCGGCGTTGGCCTTGGCAATATCAATATCCACTACAGATCGCGTCACACAGAACAGGATGAGCGAGGCACTTTAAAGAATCAAAACAGCCTTGCCAAATAACTTACTTGCATATCGTTATGCAGACCCCCCCGGCCCCCGGTGCACCGACATCAGGGGCTTTGAGCGGATCGGCCAATCGCCCTGACACCCCGGCACCATTGCAGCGCGCCCCGGGCGCGCCAATACTGCGGCAATCCACTGTCAGTCCGGGAGCACACCATGACGCAGACCCTGTCCGAACGCCTGGGTATCGACTACCCCATCTTCGCATTCACCCACTGCCGCGACGTGGTTGTCGCCGTCAGCAAGGCCGGCGGCATCGGCGTACTCGGCGCAGTGGGCTTCACGCCCGAGCAGCTGAAGGAAGAGCTGGACTGGATCGACGAGCACATCGGCGACCGCCCCTACGGCGTGGATATCGTGATCCCCCAGAAGTACGAGGGCATGGGGGACATGAGCCCGGAGGAACTGGAAGCCCAGCTGTGGAAAATGATTCCCCCGGAACATATCGACTTCGCCCAGAAACTGCTCGCCGACGCCGGCGTGCCGGAATGGCCCGACGGCAGCAAGAGCATGGGTCTGCTGGGCTGGACCGAAGCCACCGCCACGCCGCTGCTGGAAGAGGCGCTGAAGCGGCCCAAATGCCGTCTGATCGCCAACGCGCTGGGCACCCCGCCCGCGGACAAGATTCGCCGGGTACAGGAATCGGGCCGCCTGATCGGCGCACTCTGCGGCCGGGTCAAGCAGGCCGTGGCCCACAAGGAGGCCGGGCTCGATTTCGTGGTGGCCCAGGGCGGTGAAGGCGGCGGGCACACCGGCGACGTCGGCTCGATGGTGTTGTGGCCGCAGATCGTCGATGCCATCGGCGACCTGCCGATGCTGGCCGCCGGGGGCATTGGCAATGGCCGGCAGGTCGCGGCGGCCATGGCCCTGGGGGCCGCCGGCGTGTGGACCGGCTCACTCTGGCTGACCGTGGAGGAGGCCCACATGGAACCGGCGCAGAAGGCCACCCTGCTCAAGGCCACCAGCGAAGACACCGTGCGCTCGCGCTCGTGGACCGGCAAGCCCTGCCGCATGCTGCGCAACGAGTGGACCGAGGCCTGGGAGCGCGCGGACACGCCGGAACCGCTGGGCATGCCCCTGCAGGGCATGGTGACCTCGGACGGCATTCGACGCACCGCGGTCTACGCCAGCCACGGCGACTGCCAGAAGGTGGCCTTCAACCCCTGCGGTCAGGTGATCGGCCAGATCAACGAAGTGGAATCCGTACGCCAAGTGATGTTCCGCCTCCTCGACGAGTACGTCGAGGCAGTGGGCAAGGCGGGCAGCCTGCTGCCGGAGGTGTAGACAGGCCTTGGCAGCCTGCCGGGCCGGCCAGCGGGGCCGCGCCCGGTGCGGAATTCAGCGCGACTCCAGTTCGTCGTAAAGGTCGAGGAACTGCCCGGTCAGCTTGTGGCTGGGCGCCAGGTCGATCAGCGGGCGGTGCTCCCGGTGGGATTCGCGCATTTTCACCGAGGCACTCAGGTAGGTGGCACACACCGGGTAGCCCTCCTCCTCGAGCTCGGCCACCAGCTCCCCCGGCAAGCGCGCCTGGCTGTTGAACTGGTTGATCAGGATGCCCTCCACCTCCAGGTCCGGATTGTGGTCCTCCTGCAGCTCGGCGATGTTGTCCATCAGCGCATACAGGCTCTGGCGTGCAAAGCTGTCGCAATCAAAGGGAATCAGTACCGCATCGGCGGCAATCAGCGCCGATTTGGAGAAGAAGTTGAAGTTCGGCGGGGTGTCGATATAGATGCGATCGTAGACCTCATCCAGCTTTTCCAGGGCGTCGCGCAGCTTGTAGATCTTGTAGCGGGCCTCCAGCTCGCGCTCCAGTTGTGTGAGATAGGGGCTGGAGGGCAGCAGGTAGAGATTTTCCCAGGGCGTCTCCCAGACAAAGGCATCGGGGTTCTTGCGCATGCGCTTGGAGCCCACCGTCTGCTTGAACAACCCGGCCGCACCCTGGGCCTCGGCGGGAAAAGCCTCGGCGTCGATCTCGCCCACCAGATAGTGCGTGGTATTGCCCTGCACATCCAGGTCCACCACCAGGGTGCGCAGGCCGCGGGCGGCGCTGATCGCGGCGAGATTGCAGGTGATGCTGGTCTTGCCCACGCCACCTTTCTGGTTGAATACCACGCGTTTCATGCGGAGACCTCCACCTGTCACAGGGCTGATCAGTGTAGCCAATGGCCAGGGGCTTGAATAGGCACCCGGATTCAGGCCCAGAGTCGGCGGTAAAGGGCCTCGATCTCCGCCGCGCTGGCAAGCCGCGGGTTATTGGCCGGGGAGCCGGATGCCAGGGCCTGCTCGGCCATCAAGGGCAGTGCCTCCCGCCAGTCAGCTTCGGCAATGCCCCAGGCCTCGGGGCCGGGGACCTCCAGCCTGACGGTGAGGGCCCGCAGGCCGCTGACCAGCCGCTCCACGGCCCGCTCGTCACACTCAGCCGGTGCCGCCAGGCCCAGTGCCCGGGCGCAGTCGGCGTAGCGCCCTGGCGCCGCAGGCACCGACCAGGCGGTGACCTCGGCCAGCAACATGGCATTGCCCAGGCCGTGGGGCACGTGGAAATGCGCCCCCAAGGGTCGGCTCATGCCGTGGATCAGGGTCACCGAGGCATTGGCAAAGGCGATGCCGGCCTGCGTCGCGGCCAGCATCATGGCCTCCCGTGCGGCGCAGTTGCCGGGCTCCCGCCAGGCGGTCTCCAGATAGCGACCGATGGCGGTCAGGGCCGCCAGCGCCAGGCTGTCGGTAAAGGGGTTGGCCTTGCGACTGACATAGGCCTCCAGGGCGTGGCACAGCGCGTCCAGCCCGGTATCGGCGGTAAGTCGCGGCGGCATGCTCAGGGACAATTCGTAGTCCACCAGGGCCGCCGCAGGCACCAGGCCCGGCCCCATGCAGAGCATTTTCTCGCCATCCCGGGAATCCGTGATCACGGCGGCTCGCGTCACCTCTGAACCGGTACCCGCGGTGGTGGGGACGGCAATCACCGGCAGCCCCGGCGGCACGCTGGCGGGCACCCGGTAGTCTCGCATCTCGCCGCCGTGGCGGGCGAGCACGGCAATCGCCTTGGCGGTGTCGATGGCGCTGCCGCCGCCGAGCGCGACCAGGCAGTCGTAATCTCCTTCCGCGCAGACCGCCAGCCCCGCGCCGACGCTGTCAGTGGTCGGGTCCGGGACACAGTCGGCAAACACGCCACAGGGCACCTGCGCCTCCCCCAGGGCGCGCAACAGGGGCTCGTGCAGACCCTGCGCGGCGAGGAAAGGATCGGTCACCAGCAGCGGCCGGTGCAGCCCCAGCTGGCTCAACGTCTCCAGCAGACGCTCGCGGCAACCGCCGCCGATATGCAGCAGACCGGGCATCAGAACGGTCGCATTCATGCCTTGCCTCCCGATGTCTCGCGGCTCATCCGCGGGGCTCGCCGGGCTGGCCAGGTGAAACCCGGCGGCTGAGATAAGTGTGCTCGGTCATTTCCGTGTGCCAGACCTCGAATTCCCCCGATGCCAGATCGTCGTAGGCACGCACAATGACGTCGTTCACCTCCGGATAGGCCACCCGGTCCCAGGGACACTCCTCCCGGGAAAAGAAGCCGCAGTCCAGGGATTCCACGCCCGGCAGCACGAACTCGGTATCCACCGCCGCCCGGAAGGCGACGTAGACCTGATTGATGAAGGTGATGGTGCCGGTCATGTAGAGCTGCAGCTGTGAGGCCGGCAGGGCGACGCCGCTCTCCTCGCGCAACTCCCGCGCGGCACCTTCGGCCAGTGTCTCTCCCTGCTCCAGGAAACCGCCGGGAATGGCCCAGTGCCCCCGCTTCGGCGGCAGCGCGCGCTGCACCCAAAGCAGGCGCTGGCCACAGGCGACAAAACAGGTAACCACGACCATGGGAAAATCGTGGTGCAGGCGGCCGCAGCGGGTACACTGCCAGTGGTTGCGCACCTCCCCACCCACGACATGGCGCTTCAGAGTCGCGCCGCACTCCGGACAATACCTGGTTTTCAAGCGCCTGGCTCTCCCTGCGCGCCGACTGACTGAATGAACATAGCATTTTGCCGTTTCAAAAGCATTGGCGCTATCCTGTGGCCTCCAACCCGCAAGGAACGCCCATGAGCCACCGCCTCCCCCGCATCCAGCTACTCCTGACCGGCAACGAACTGATGAGCGGCGACACCATCGATTCCAACTCCGCCCTGATCGCCCGGCGCCTGGGCGAACTCGGCCTGCCCGTCGCCCGCAAGGTCACCCTCGGGGACGACGCCGGCGCTCTCGAACGCGAGCTGCGGGAGATGGCGAACAACGCCGATTTTCTGCTGGTCAACGGTGGCCTCGGTCCCACCGTGGACGACCTCACCGCCGAGATACTGGCGCGGGCGGCCGGCGTGCCCCTGAGTGAGCATCCGGAAGCGCTGGCGCACCTCGAAACCTGGTGCCAGCGGCGCCAGCTGCCCCTCAACCACGCCAATCGCAAGCAGGCCATGCTGCCCGCGGGCGCCGATGTGGTGGCCAACCCCATCGGCAGCGCCGTGGGTTTCGCCCTGTCCCTGGGCAGCTGCCGAGTGGTCTGCACACCCGGTGTGCCGGGTGAGCTCACCGCCATGCTCGACGACATTCTGGTGGACCTGCAGCAGCGCTGGGGGCTCCAGGGCAAACGCCACATACTGCGCCTGCAAACCTTCGGCCTGGGCGAATCCACGGCCCAGCAAATGATCGCGGATGCCTGCCCCGACTGGCCCCCGGAAGTGGAACTGGGATTTCGCGCCGGCGCGCCGCAGCTGGAGCTCAAGCTGGCGGTAGACCGCTCGGAGTATCTGCCCCTGCGCCAGCGCTGCCTCGAGCAGCTCGAAAGCCTGTTCGGCGATCACATCATCGGCGAGGGGGACGCCAGCCTGGCGAGCCGGGTGCTGGAACTCCTGGCCGGCCGCGGCGAGACCCTGACCACGGCGGAATCCTGTACCGGCGGCCGGATCGCCAGCCTGCTGACCCAGGTGCCGGGCTCCTCCGCGGCCTTCCACGCCGGCTTCGTCACCTATCACAACACAATCAAGCAGCGGGTGCTGGGCGTCAGCGAGGAAAGCCTGCAGCGCTGGGGCGCCGTCAGCGAGGCGGTGGTTCGGGAAATGGCCCTGGGCGCCCTGGAACGGGCCAGCGCCAACTATGCGATCGCCGTGTCCGGAGTGGCGGGTCCCGATGGCGGCAGTCCCGACAAACCCGTCGGCACCGTGTGGCTGGCCTGGGGCAGCGCGGACGACCTGAAGACTCGCTGCCTGCACTGGCCGGTGGAACGTACCTTGTTCCAGACCATGGTCGCCGCCGCGGGGCTGGACGCCATCCGCCGGATGCTGCTCGGACTGCCCGAGGACTCCCGCTACTTCCGACAGCGGAAGACCTCCGGCTGAGACTGCTGCTCAGTCCGCGGTGGGCGGCGCCTTGTGCCAGACCAGGGTGTGGTAACGGGTGACACCGCGGGCCTGGTCCTTGCCGCTGAGCACCAGCGTCTGACCGTCCAGCTCCGCGTGTCGCACCTGCTCGGTGCCGGGAAAGTTCGGATTGAGGCTCTGGGTGACGTAGTGGGTGACCACGCCCTCCCGCACGCGAAAGCGGCCCGCGTAGTGGAAATAGCTGGCGTAGGCGTCCGCCTTGAGCGACTCGGGCACCTTGCGCGGGCTCTCGTTCCCGGGCAAGTGCGGGCGCTTGCGCCGTGAGATCGAGGCACTCATCCAGCCATCCTCGCTGTACACCAGCAAGCCCAGCGGATCTTCACCAAAGGGCTGGGTGAAGTCCTCGCGATCCTCGTAGCCGATGCTCCAGGACTCGAGTTGCCAGGCGCCGATCAGGTCGTGCTTGTCGATCATGGGTGGAAATCTCTCCTTGTCTTTCAGGGTTGCAGGCGTTCGATGCGCCAGCTGCCATTGTCCTCGGCATAATAGCGAAAACGGTCGTGTAGCCGATGGGCTCCACCCTGCCAGAATTCGATGCGTTGGGGAACGACCCGATAACCGCCCCAGAAATCCGGGACCGGCACCTCGCCGCGGGAAAACTTGTTCTTCAGCGATTGCATCTGTTGCTCCAGCAACGCGCGGGTACTGATCCCCCGGCTCTGCCTTGAGGCCCAGGCGGCAAGCTGACTCTCCCGCGGGCGGCTGAGGAAATAGCGCGCCGACTCGGCGGCGGACAGCCGTTCCACCCGCCCGCCAATAATGACCTGCCGGTCCAGTGCATTCCAGGGAAACAGCAACGACACCCGCGGGTGCTCCGCCATGTCCCGCGCCTTGTTGCTGCCGTAGTTGGTATAGAACACGAAGCCGGCGGGGGAGGCTCCCTTGAGCAAGACGATCCGCTGCCAGGGATTCCCCTCGGCATCGACGGTGGCCAGCACCATCGCCGTGGGATCGCTGATGCCCCCGGTCACGGCCTGCTCCAGCCAGAGTTCGAACTGGGCGACGGGGCAGTCATCCAGCATATGGCGACGCAGGCCACCGGCGAGATACTCGCGTCGAAATTCCTCGTACTGCATGGGGCCCTCCAGAGGCGGCAAAGCGGCCATTATAGGGAATCACTGGAGGTGGGCCAGACCGGCGCCCGCCGGCCAAAGCCGGGAATCTGCGGGAAGGGGAAAAAAGCCGGCCAGTCTTCGCCCCAGGCCGTCGCCAGCTCGTGGCCGAAGGTCTGCCGGTACTGGGCCGCCAGGCGAGATTGCAGTTGCTCGGGGCTGGCATGGCCAGCCAGGACGACGGCCTCCATCAAGCCCTCGGCGCGCAGGCGCAGGGTCGGCGGCGCATCCTCTCCCGCCGCCAGACGACCGTAGATCTCCTTCCAGCGGCCTTCCAGTTCCTCAATCAACGCAGACATGTGGCAATTCTCCCCAGGCTCGCCCCCTTGGGACGCGAAGCTCACCGCCCCCGCAGATCCAGGCGGAAACAGCTCGTGCAGTATGCGCACCGCGGCAAACCCGGTAAAGTCTGACTGCGGCGCCTGCAATCAGCGGACGCCGTGCCGCTGTGTTTCGCTCGCGCCCACCTCAAGGAGAAAGACCACCATGCGCCACCGCCTGCTCGCCTGTTGCTGTGCCCTGTTGATCACACTGAGCCCCGCCACACTGGCGCGGGAAACGGCGCAGCAGGCCCCCATCATCGACTACGGCAGCCGTTTCCTGCCGCAGGTGGCGCGCCAGGCCATGGTGGTCGGGCCGGAGCGCCTGGCCGCGGAAATCGGGCTCGATATCCTGCGCGAAGGTGGTAACGCCGTCGATGCTGCGGTCGCCACCGGGTTCGCCCTCGCCGTAAGCTATCCCCGGGCGGGCAACCTCGGCGGCGGCGGTTTCATGCTGATCCACCTCGACGAGGAAGACCGCCAGACCTTTATCGACTACCGGGAAACCGCGCCCGCTGCCGCCACCCGCGACCTGTTCCTGGATGAGCAGGGCGAGATCGACCGCCAGCGCAGCTACTTCAGCCACCTCTCCTCCGGTGTCCCGGGGACCGTTGCCGGCCTGATCCTGGCCCAGGAACGCTACGGCACACTGCCCCTGCCTCGCGTGCTCGCCCCCGCGATTGCGCTGGCGGAAGAGGGCCTGGAAGTGTCCTGGGCGCTGCAGTTCGAGATCGCCGCCCGGGCAGAACAGCTGCGCAAGAACCCCGAGGCCGCCCGCCTGTTCTTCAAGCCCGACGGCAGCGCCTACCGGATGGGTGACCACTGGCGCCAGCCGGAACTGGCCTGGACCCTGCGCCAGATCGCCGAGCGCGGCCGCGAAGGCTTTTATCAGGGGCCGGTTGCCGAGCGCATCGTCGCCGAGATGGAGCGCGGCGGCGGCCTGATCAGCGAGCAGGACCTGGCCGACTACCGCGCGCTGGAGCGAGAACCGGTGCGCGGCAGTTTCCAGGGTTTCGAGGTGGTATCCGCCCCGCCCCCCTCCTCCGGCGGCGTCCACATCCTGCAGATGCTCAACCTGCTGGAGGGCTTCGACCTCAAGGGCATGGGGCACAACAGCGCGGCCTACATCCATCACCTGGCGGAGGCCATGAAACTCGCCTACGCCGACCGCAGCCAGTTTCTCGCCGACCCGGATTTCGTTGAGGTGCCGGTTGCGCAGCTGACCAGCAAGTCCTACGCCGAACGCCAGCGCGCACTGGTTGACCCCGGGCGGGCCACCCCCTCCAGCGAGATTGCTCCCGGACGCGTTCTGGTGCAGGAGAGCCACGACACTACCCACTACAGCGTCGCCGACCGCTGGGGCAATGTGGTCACCAACACCTATACCCTGAACTTCAGCTTTGGCTCACACATCGCCGTGCCCGGCACCGGCATGCTGCTGAACAATGAGATGGCCGATTTCGCGGCCCGCCCGGGCAGCAGCAATGCCTTTGGCCTGGTGGAACACGAGGCCAACCGCATCGAGGGGGGCAAGCGTCCGCTTTCCTCCATGAGCCCCACCCTGGTGCTGCGCGATGGCGAACCCTGGCTGGCCACCGGCAGCCCCGGCGGTAGCGTGATCATCACCACGGTGTTGCAGACCCTGCTCAACGCGATGGTATTCGACATGAACGTCGCTGCGGCGGCCACCGAGTCCCGCGTCCATCACCAGTGGCTACCCGACCGGCTGATCCTGGAGTCCGGCATCAGCCCGGATACCCGGCGCCTGCTGGAGTCCCTGGGCCACAATGTCGACACCACGCCGCGCACCCTGGGGCGGACGCAGTCGATCATGCTGGAGGGGGGCTACCTCTACGGCGCCACGGACCCCCGGCGGTTGGGGGGGCATGTGGCGGGCGAGTGATCCGGCTGCCCGGCCACTGCCGACTTCACGGGGCCCGGCGGGCTCAAGGCCCAGTTCCTCGCAGGTCGCCACGGCCCCGAACCCCGCTCCCAGGCCGAGGAGCCGAGGGGTGTGGCCCCTGTCGCGACCGTGGGTGGCCATGGAGGGCCACCCACGAGCTTACATGGACGTACTTGCAGCGTGTCGCGACAGGGGCCACACCCCTCGGCGACCTACCCCCGAGACCGGGGCAGGCGGACCTTGGCGGTCTGGCGGCTGAGGGCCACGAGGGTGCCCTCGCTGTCCCAGTAGACACCATCCTCTTCCACCACCCCGCGACTGATACTGCGCGAGACCAGGCGCGCCTGCAAAGGCCCCGGGGCCGGGTGGGCGCGGAGCTGCACGGTCAGCTCCACCGTGGGTACCCAGCCGACCAGGCCCACGATGTCAAAAGCCGGGGGCGGAAAGGCATCGGCGAACATCAGCAGGCTGATCGCATCCGGCTCACTGCCGTCGGCATGGCGGAGCCAGCCGCTGAACTCGCCGCGACCACTGGGTTCGGCGCCCCGAAACACCTCGCCACCCTGGGCCAGCCGGACCTCCACGCGGGAGGCAAACTCGATCTGGCTGTTGCCACCACTGCAATCTTCCCAGGGTGCGATATCGGGACGCTCGAGATTGCTCCAACTCGGCCCCTGCAGTGCCTCGAGGTCGGTATAGGCCGCCGTAACCAGCAGTTTCAGTTCCTCCCCCTGGTAGAGCCGCAGGTTGCCAAAGCTGGTACTTCCGCCCGCACGCAGCAGCTCCACCCGGCAATCCACGGGGCCGAGCGCGGTCGGGGCGAGGTAAAAAGCATTTACCGTGAGCGGATCGGGGTGGGGCATGGCCTCGCGCAGCACCCGGCCGGCCAGTGCCAGGGTATAGCCCCCGTTGGGCACTTCGCCAATCCGCCAGCCGCGATGGAGCTCGCCGCGCCAGTGGCCTTCACCAACCCGGTGAACTTCGGTTTCCCGTACAAATTGTGACATGTGGCTTTCCTTGTGCCGGTGGTTTGAGCCGGACGGCTGGATGCCGCGTATTTTGGGTAGTATCAGGCACAGTGTATATACTGCCGGTGAGGGGCTCCCACGCCGGATAGGAACCGAGGCTGCAGACTGTGACGACATCGCACGACAGCGCCAGTTTTCCGGCCCTCTGGCTGAGCGCACTTCTGCTGGCGGCGGCCCCTGTCAGCGCGGCGGAAGTCGCCGGCCAGGGGCCGGGTCCGGAGGCGACAGCTGTCACCCCGGACACCCATATACCAGCAGACCTGCAGGCGCTGGAAGCCACCATTGCGCGACTGGAAAGCGAGCACGGCGCCTACAGTCCGGCACTGCCCGAGCAGCTGCTCAGTCTGGGCCAGGCACTCCAGGCCGCGGGCAGGCACCGCGATGCGGCGACCGTGTTGCGTCGCGGCGCCCACCTGGCTCGCGTGAGCAGCGGCCTCTATGCCGGCACCCAGCTGCCCCTGCTGGAAGCCGAAATTGCCAGCCTCATGGCGCTGGCGGACTACCCCGCGGTGGACCAGCGGCAGACCTGGTTGCACCGGGTGCAACAGCGGGCCCTGTCGGCAGGCCCGGCCCGCGCCCGGGCACTGGTGCGGCATGCCGACTGGCAGCGCCTGGCCTATCTCTATGGCATCGACGAAGAGCCGGCGCACCGCTTGGCCGACATGTGGGAACTCAACCGGCAGGCGCTGAATGAGCTGCTGGAGAGCGAGGGCGATCGTTCGCCCCGTCTGCTGATGCCCCTGCGGGGCATGCTGCAGACCCAGTACCTGATCTCCGACCTGCAGTGGCAGGGTGGCCCGGGGCTCTACGATGCCTACCAGCTGGTCGACCGCGGGCCGGGGGCTCAGCGCAGCGCCTACCGTCGAGACAGCTTTCAGCAGGGGCTGTCACTGCTGCGGGCAATGCATGAGCTGCAGGTCGGCCAGTCCGGCGCCGGCGCACCCGCCACCGTGCGTACACTGGTGCAACTGGGGGACTGGCAGCAGTGGCACGGCGAGCACCAGGAGGCGCTCAAAACCTGGTGCCGGGCATTTGCGGAACTTGCCGGCAGCGATACTGCCCAAGCAAGGCGGGAGCTGGATGAATTGTTCTCGGCGCCGGTACCTCTGCCCGATCTTCCCGGGGTAAGTCTCTTCGCGCCGGTGCCGAAGAGTCCTGAGGGCGATATACTGCTGGAGTTTGATGTCGGCGCCGATGGCAGGGTCACCGATCTCCTGCGCAAGGACGACAACAGCGAGGTCAGCGGGGTCGCCCACAAACTCATGCGCAAGCTGCGCCGAACCCCCTTCCGCCCCCGATTTGATCCGGAGGTGGGGCAGCCAGTCGCCACCAATAACATGCTATGGGCCTATGACAGCAAACAGTGGTAAAAGCCTTTTTCGTCGCGGCCTGTATCTGGCAGGTGGCGCCGCGGTGTGCCTATCGCTGACCGGCTGCCCGAGTAGCAGCAACCCCACCCAGCCCCAAATGCCCAGTCCGCCCTCCAGCAGTAGCAGCAGCTCCAGCGGCTCAAGCGGCGCTCAGTCCCCGGCACCGGGCGGTGCCAGCGGCAGCGCTGCCAGCCTGCCCGGGGGCAGCACGCCGTCGTCCGGGGGCACACCGGGTAGCGCCCCGCTGCCATCGGGCACTAGCGGCCTTCCGGGCAGCGGCGACAGTCCCGGTGCAGACGGCAGCCAAACCGCGGGCGCCGATCCTGCAGGCGAGGGAAACTCCGGCGTTAACGAGCCGGGCGGGGCTAGCGGTACAGACGCGACGGCACGCGCTTCCGCAGGGTCGAGCGAGCCCGGCTTCGGCGATTCACCCAGCGGAGGCAGCGGGCTGCCCGACCTGCGCGACCTGCCGCCCCCGGTAGTGGCGGAAAGCGGCGAGCGCGGGGCTGACGGCAGCAGTACCGGCACCACAGGGAGCACACCCGGCGGCAGTACAGCCACTGAGGGCGTGGCCGACCGCAGCGGGGCGACTGAAGGGTCGGGCCCCCCCGGTGCAGCCAACAAGGGTGGTATCGACGGCCCACTGACAGCGGCGGAGCAGGTCGCTGTGCTGGATGCACGCCTGGAAGCCAGCACGGGTGAGTTCGACAGCATCATTCTCGAGGAACAGACCCGCCAGCGCGAGGCTGCCCGGGAGAGCACCCGTTCCCCGTCAAGCTCCGGAAGCGATACCGGCGCGTCGGGTGCCGGCAGCCCGAGCGGCCCCTACGGCGGCGAGGTTGTAAGTGGTGGAGCCGGGGGCGGTGGTGGCATGGGTGTCGGCAATAGCGGTCCGGGACGGCCAGCCCCCGCCAATCCGCCGCGCTTCCCACCGCCGGACGATATCCCCAGTGGCGATGACGACGATGTCGTGGCGCGGCAGTTGCGGGAGGCCGCGATGCGCGAGCCGGACCCGGACGTCCGCGAGAAGCTCTGGGACGAATACCGCAAATACAAGGGCATAGAGTCGTGAGCACCCTGTCGCGCCTGCTTTTCGCCAGCTTGCTTCTCGTGGGCCTGGCGGGTTGTGTCAACCAGACGGTGAAAAGCACCTCGGTCCCCCCGCTGGAGCGGCCCGCCACAAGCGTTGCCGAAGCCGAATTGCTGGACGTCGCTATCGCCGTCTTCGATCCGGGGCTCGACAACTACGAGGAAGACCAGCAGATCTACCCGGAAGTGCGCAAGGCGGAAGCTCGCTTCATGCCCCGGTTGCTGGCCGAAACCCTGCAGAATACCGGGGCCTGGGGTGCCGTGCGGGTGGTGCCCAATGACCATCAGATAAGCGACCTGATGGTCGAGGGAACCATTCTCCACTCGGATGGCGAGAACCTGCAGCTGCATGTCGAGGCCCGCGATGCCCGTGGCACCCTTTGGCTGGACCGGGAATACAGCGCCCACGCCAGCCGCTACGCCTATACCAGCCCCTCGCGGGGCAACTACGATGCCTTCCAGGCCATCTACCACCGCATTGCCAACGACCTGCTGCAACAGCTGCGGAGCCTCGACAGTGATGGCCGACGGGACCTGCGCCGAATTACCGAGATGCGCTTCGCCCAGGAATTCGCGCCGGAGGCCTTTGAGGACTACCTGCGCGAGGACCGCAGAGGGCACTTGCAAGTCGTGCGCCTGCCGGCGGAGGACGACCCGATGCTGGAGCGCATCCGGCGCATCCGCGAACGCGACCACCTGTTTGTGGATACGCTGCAGGAGCACTATGGCCAGTTCAGCGGTGACATGTACGACCCCTACCAGGAATGGCGCAAGATGAGCTACGAGGAAGCCATTGCACTGCAGGAGCTTCGGGCCGAAAGCCGGCGACAGCTGATCGCCGGTGGCGCCGCCGTACTCGCGGGGATTATCGCCGCCGGCAGCGACAACCGCTCGGTGCGCACCGCCGGGAGCGTCGGCATCATCGGCGGCGGCTACCTGCTGAAAGGCGGGCTCGAAACGCGCAACGAGGCACAAATGCATGTGCAGGCCCTGGAAGAGCTGGGGATGTCCCTGGAAGCGGAGATCACGCCCCGGGTGATTGAGCTGGAGGACCGCACGGTCATGCTCAGCGGCAATGTCGAGGAGCAATATGAACAGTGGCGCGAGCTGCTGTCCGATATTTACCGCGCAGAAATGGGTATGCTCGACGACCCCACCGCCGCCACAGGACCCTGAGTTGGCCGAGCCCCCGATGTCCCGAGACAAGCAAGCCCTGACCCCGACACCCTTCGCGGCGGCCTCCGCGGACAGCCATACGTCGCCGCCGCCAGCTGAACGCCGCACTGGCAACGCTTTGTGGGTCGGCGCAGTGCTACTCACTGCGCTGGCCCTGGGGGTGATCTTCTGGCTGCCCGGACAGCTCGCCTCCACCACACCACAAGCCGACGTAGCGGTACCGCAACCCGGTACTGCCGCGCCGTCCTCGGCGGCAGCGCCCGCGACCGGTGCCGGTGCCGGTGCCGCCAATACCCCGGGACCCGCTGCGCGCCCCGGGGCCACGTCGGAAAGCCCCTGGAGTGAAGCCCAGGCCGCTCGCCTGCGCCAGGCGGCCCAGGCGGCACTGGACGCGCTGCTGCAACGGCAATTCCGACTGGAGGAACAGGGCGCAGCCGACTGGGCCAGTGCCCAGTGGAAAGCTGCCCTGAGCCTGGCCCAGGAAGGCGACGCCCTGTACCAGTCGCGAGACTTCACCGCCGCGGAAGCGCGTTATCGCGAAGCCGCGTCAGTCCTGGAACAGCTGGAGAACAGTATCCCGACCCGCATCGAGAATGCACTGGCCGCGGTGGAAAACGCCCTGCAGGCACTGGATGCGAAAGCCCTCGGTGTGGCATTGGACACACTGACGCAATTGCAACCCGACCACCCCCGGCTGCCCCAGCTGGAAGCCCGCGCAGAGCAGCTCGAGCCTCTGCGTGAACTGTTGCGGGAAGCGACCGCGAAGGAGGAGACAGGCGACCTGGCCCGGGCCCGGGAGTTGCTGCGGGAGGCCACGGCGCTCGATCCGACACATCGCGCCGCCCGCACGGCCCTTGAACGGGTCTCCGCGGCACTGGCCGAAACGCAGTTTCAGCGCGCCATGAGCGCCGGCTACGCGGCCCTGGACGCCGGAGACTACGCCGCGGCGAAGGATCACTTCGGCGATGCCGCCGCGCAACGACTCGACAGCCCCGAGGTCGCGGCGGCCCGCGAAGAGCTGGCAGTGCTCGCCAGCACCGCCCGGCTCAGGCGCATCGAAGAGAACGCCGCCGCCAGTGAGCAGGCCGGTGACTGGGAAACCGCTGTCGAGCGCTATCGGGAGGCGCTGGAGATCGACCGCAGCCTGGTGTTCGCCCAGGAAGGTCTGGCACGCGCCCTCCCGCGTGCCGAACTGCATCGCGATCTCCAGACGCTGCTGGAGGCACCCGAGCGCCTGGCGGCACCGGAGGTCGCCCGCGAAGCCCGGGCACTCCTGGCGCAGGCCCGCGGGGTTGCGGATGCCGGCCCGGTCCTGCAGGCCCAGCGCGAACAACTGGCGCAGCAGCTGGCCCTCGCTACCACGGCACTGCCGGTCACTCTGCGCTCCGACGGATTCACGGAAGTGACCGTGCTGCGGGTATCGCGCCTGGGCAGCTTCAAGCAAAAACAGCTTGAGCTGCGCCCCGGCACCTATACGGCGGTAGGTAGCCGCGACGGCTATCGGGATGTCCGGGAGACCTTTAGCGTGGCGCACGACACCCCCGAACCCTCCGTCTACATCGCCTGCTCGGAGCCCATCTGAATGTCCCGCGACTCGCCCATCGCCCCCCAGGCCTTTACACCGCTGGACAGCAGCGCGCCCGGCCCGACGCCCCCGCCGCGGCGCGGTCGCTGGCTGGTGATCGGGGCACTGGCGGTCTGCGCGCTCGCCCTGCTGTTTTTGTTCATCGCCGTCCCGGTGACCCTGGAGGTGGAGAGCACCCGCGAGCCGCGGATCAACGTGAGCGGCCCCGACCTGCAGCTGGGTAAGCGCTTCCTGATGCTGCCGGGCGAGCACGATCTGCGACTTGAAGCCCCGGGCTATCACCCGCTGGAAACCCGCATCGCGGTGGCCCGAGGCGGCGACACCAGCTTTCACTTCGCGCTGGAGCCCCTCCCCGGCGAAGTAACGGTCACCAGCCACCCCGAAGGCGCTACCCTGTGGCTGGACGACGAGAACCGCGGAGCGACCCCGGTGGAGAGCCTCAGCCTGCCCCCCGGCGACTACAGCCTGCGCCTTGAACACCCGCGCTATTTGCCCCACCAACAAAGGCTTGCGATCCAGGGGCGGGGCGAACAGCAAACGCTGGCAGTGGAGCTGCAGCCCGCCTGGGCGGAGCTGCGTGTCGACAGCCGCCCCGGCGGCGCGACCGTGCGTATCGACGGCGAGGCCGCGGGCAGCACACCGCTCACGCTGGAAATACTGCAAGGGGAACGACAGCTGGCTCTCGACCTGGCGGGCTTCGCCCCCCTGACACGCAAGCTGACGCTTAGCGCCGGCGAGGAGCGAGACCTGGGCACACTGCCCCTGCAGCCCGCCGCCGGTGTACTGGCGCTGGGTAGCCAGCCCAGCGGGGCCAATGTGACCCTCGCCGGTGAGTTCCTCGGTCAGACCCCCCTCGAGCTTGAACTGCCCCCCGACAAAGCCCAGCGGCTGCTGCTGACGCGCCCCGGTTATCGCCGCCACAGTGAGACCGTGCAGCTCGCGGCGGGCGCCCGGGCGGAAAAACGTATACGCCTGCAGCCCCAGCTCGGGGAGATCCAGCTGGAGATCAGCCCCGCGGCAGCAGAAGTGCGCGTCAACGGGCGCCCCATGGGCCAGGGCAGCCAGACCCTCAGCCTGCCCGCGGTGGAGCAGCGCATCGAAGTGCGCCTGGCGGGCCACGCCAGCGAGACTCGCCGTGTCACACCGCGCCCGGGCCTGGCGCAGCGGCTGGTGGTCACCCTGCAGACGGCCCAGGAAGCGCGACTCGCCAGCCTGCCCGATGAAATCACCACCTCCCTGGGGCAAACCCTGCGATTGTTCATCCCCGGCGAATCCGGGCCCACGGACTTCACCATGGGCGCCTCCCGGCGAGAACCCGGGCGTCGCGCCAACGAAACCCTGCGCCCGGTGCGCCTGCGTCGCCTGTTTTACCTGCAGACCACGGAAGTCACCAACGCCCAGTTCCGTCAGTTCCTGGCCAGCCACAATGCCGGGCAAGTACAGGGGGCGAGCCTGAACCGCGAGCACCAGCCCGCGGTCCAGGTCAGCTGGCAGCAGGCGGCCCGCTTCTGCAACTGGCTGAGTGAGAAGGAGGGCCTGGAGCCCTTCTACACCGAGCGGGACGGCATCGTCACCGGCTTCCGGGCGGAAAGCCTGGGCTATCGCTTGCCCAGCGAAGCGGAATGGTCCTGGGCCGCGCGGGTCCGCGGGGAAACCCTGCTGACCTTCCCTTGGGGCGAGGGTTTTCCGCCCACCCAGGTGGTGGAAAACTACGCCGACACCAGCGCCGCCTATATCACCGGTCGCGTGGTCGACGGCTACAACGATGGCAATGCCACCACCGCGACGGTAGGCAGCTTCCCGGCCAATCACCGCGGTCTTCACGACCTCGGAGGCAACGCCGCCGAGTGGGTGCACGACGTCTACCGTATCCCGCCCGCCGGGGGCGACACCGAGACCGACCCCCTGGGGCCCGCCTCCGGTGACAACTACGTGATACGCGGCGCCAGCTGGGCCCACAGCAAACTGGCGGAACTGCGCCTGGCCTGGCGGGATTATGGGCAAGCCGCCCGGGATGACGTAGGATTTCGTCTGGCACGTTATGCGGAGCCGGCACCATGAAGCCTCGAAAACCGCTAGCCGGTACTCTGCTCGCCCTGCTGGTTCTGACATCCGGCAGTGATGCCCAGGACAACGCCGGTACCACAGCGCAGGCATCGCGGCCCGGCGCCGCCGCTGCGAAAAAACCCGACGGTACCGCGGCCGACACGGCAGGCGAGGCCAGCCCGGACAGCAGGGCCGCTGAAAGCAGCGCGGATACCCCGAATAGTGCGGTGATGACGCCGCGCGATTACGAGGCCTCGGAACAGATACGCGAAGACCTGCCGGTCTCCTTCCCAGTGGATATCTAGCATGAAAAACCGGTTATCACCCGAATTCACCTACCAGCTGTTTGCCCTGCTGATTGCCGTTATCGTGGTGCACGCCGCCTACGTCGGTGTCATCCGCCCCAGCGCCAACGCACAGATCGCCGAGCAGATGGCACTGCAGGCCGCCGGCGAGGACTACGTTCCGCAGCGCAGCCTGGCCGTGGTGATCCGCGACTTTGAGCAGGAGGCCTGCTTTATCCTGCTGATCTGGGCGCTGGCCATCATGGCCTATAAAGCACGCCAGGCCTTCCGCGAGCAGGCCCTGCTGGCGCAGCCGCTGCTGGAGATCCCCGAGGGCACCAGCGTGCTGCCGGAGGACGCCCGGGAGTACAGCCGTACCCTGGAGGCCCTGCCCGACCGGGAACAGGACTACCTACTGCCCCGCACCCTGCTGTCGGCCCTGCAGCGCTTCGCCACCACCGGCGATATCCAGGCGGTGTCGGAAACCGTCAAGGAAACCTGCGAAGTGGAGGCCGACCGGCTCGACAGCGAGCTGTCGATGGTGCGCTACATCGCCTGGGCCATTCCCTCCATCGGCTTTATCGGCACCGTGCGCGGGATCGGCGACGCCCTCGGCCAGGCCTACAAGGCCGTGGAAGGCGACATCACCGGGGTCACCGTCAGCCTCGGGGTAGCCTTCAACAGTACCTTCGTGGCGCTGGTGCTATCGATCATCATCATGTTCTGCCTGCATCAGCTGCAGCAGTCACAGGAACGCCTGGTGCTCGATTGCCAGCGCTACGCCGACCGCCGCCTGCTGCGCCACCTGGTGGCCCACTGACATGTCCCTCGCCTACCTCGACCTGAACGACAGCACCCTGCGCCTGCAACACGACGACCGGCTGGTGGAAAGCCCGGGCTACGCCGTCTATGACGGCCGGGGCTATACCTTCGGCAGCGAAGCCCGCGGCCGGGCCCGCCTGCGCCCCAGGGATATCGCCACCCGCTTCTGGTGGCAGCTCGACACCCGCCCCCTGCAACCCAGCCTGGGGCCGGCCCGGCACAGCGCCGACCTGGTTCACCAGCACCTGCAGCAGCTGCACGCGGCGGCCGACGCGCCTGACGACTTGCTGCTGGCAGCCCCCGGCAGCATGCAGGATGCCCAGCTCTCCCTGCTGCTCGGCATCATCCAGCAATGCCCCTTCCGCGCCGTGGGCCTGGTTCACCGCAGTGTCGCCGTGGCGTCCCTGTTCCAGGTCGATGGCCCCCTGTTCCACCTGGAGCTGCAGCTGCACCAGGCCCTGCTGACCGAGCTTCGCGCCGGCGAGGGTGTGGTTCGGCTGCAGCGCGAAACCGTGCTGCCCGGCTGTGGCCTGCTGCAGTTGCAGGAGCGCCTGGTGGAAACCCTGGCCCGGGCCTTTATCCGTCAGACCCGGTTTGACCCGCGCCGGCGGGCGGAGTCCGAGCAGCAACTCTACGACGCGCTGCACACGCTCCTGCACGACCTGCGGGCACAGCCGGAAGCGCTCCTGGAGATCCAGGGACACCGGGTACGCATCGGCCGCGTGGAACTGGCTGACTGCAGCGCGGCCCTGCGCGACAGCGTCTCCGGACAGTTGGCAGCGCACAGGGATGCCCCCCTCCTGATGGACCCCCTGGTGGCCCTGCTTCCGGGACTGGGAGAGGCCTGGCGCAGCCTGCAGCTCGACCCGGCGGACCTGTTTACCGCTCTTGCCGCGCAGCAAGCGCGACTGCTGCAGGAGGAAGACGCCCTGGTCTTTGTCAGCGAACTGCCACTGCTGGGCGAGCGCGGACTGGAGACGAGCGGAGAGAAGACCGATCGGGAACCGGCGAGTGACAGCGCGGCACCGGATACCACGTCGAGCCCGCCACTGCCCACCCACCTGCTTCGCGGGCATAAGGCCCGCCCCCTGGCGGATGGGGAAGTGCTCCTGGCGGGATGGCAGCTGCGCCGCTCGAAGCAGGGGTGGCAGTTGCAGCAGCAGCCTGGAAGCAGCCCCCTGCAGCTCAATGGACGAGCGGCCCGGGACGGCGACACCCTGCGTTGCGGCGACTACCTGCAGGCGGATGACGGCGAGCCCTCGCAGCTGATCGCCGTGGGCGAGTGAGGCGGCCCCATGGCCCGGCGCAAGCGCGGATTCACCACCTTCAACCTGAGCTTCCTGGACATCATGTCCTGCGGCTTCGGCGCCGTGGTGCTGGTGTTCCTGATTATCGATCACTCCATCGAGGTCCAGTCGGAGACACGCAACGCCGACCTGCTGGCCGAGGTCAGTCTGCTGGAAGAGGATGTCAGCGAGGGCCGCGCCGGGCTGGTACAGCTGCGCAATACCATCGACGAGGTCGACCTCCGCATCGTCGAGGCCCAGGGGCTGGATACCCGTATCCGGGAGCAGCTGGAGGACCTGGAGGCGCGGATTGCCGAGCTGCGCCAGGAGGACCCGTCACAGCGCGAGGATATTGCCGCCCTGCAGGCGGAATTCCGGCAGCTGGAGAGCGAGGTGGAGCGCCTGCGCGCCAGCGCCCGGGAACCCACCGGCCGCAGTGCCCGGGAGTTCACCGGTGACGGCGAGCGCCAGTACCTGACCGGCCTGAACCTCGGAGGGAGCCATATCGCCATCCTGCTGGACAGCTCAGCGAGCATGCTTTCGGACCGGCTGGTCAACGTCATCCGCCTGCGCAACATGGCCCCCGAGGTACAGCGCGGCGCCGAGAAGTGGACCCGTGCCCTGCGTACCGTGGACTGGCTGACCGCGCAGCTGCCCCCCGGCGCCCACTACCAGGTACTGACCTTCAACACCGAAGCCGGCCCCGCCCTCAAGGGCAGCGAGCGCCAGTGGCTGGAGGTGGCCAATCAGCCGCAGCTGCGGGAAGTGTCCCAGGTGCTGCGCCAGCAGCTGCCTGCCGGCGGCACCAGCTTGGAGAAGGCCTTCGTCGCCTTGCAGGCCCTATCACCGCCACCGGACAATATTTTCCTGATCACCGACGGCCTGCCCACCCAGGGCGCCAGCGCACCCCGGGGCAATACCGTCAGTGGCAAACAGCGGGAGGACCTCTACCGCCAGGCCATCCGCCAGCTGCCGCGCAATGTACCGGTCAACGTGATCCTGGCGCCGATGGAAGGCGACCCCATGGCGGCCTCCCTGTTCTGGCAGCTGGCCCAGGCTACCCGCGGCAGCTTCATGAGTCCCTCCCGGGACTGGCCCTGAGGTAGCGCAGCCATGCCGAGAAAACGCCGCGCCACCGAAGAGTTTTCCCTGTCCTTCCTGGACGTGATCTGCTGCGGCTTTGGCGCCATCATCCTGCTGCTGATGATCACCAAGACCGTGCAACCACAGCTGATCGAGGCCTCCACGGTCAACCTGCGCGAGCGCATTGCCGAGCTCCAGGCACTGCGCTTCGAGCTGCGCGGCGAGACCACCATCCTCAACCGCGACCTCAACGCGAAGCGCGAGCAGCTCTCCGACTACGAAGAGCGCATCGCCCGCCTGCGCGGCGAGCTGGCGGAGGCGCGCTCCCGGCACCGCGACCTGCAGGTCGATGCCAGCAGCGACAGCATCATCAGCGAGCAGCTGGCCCTGGCCAGGCAGCAGCTCAGCGAGGAACAAAAACGCCTGCTGGGCCTGCAATACCAATCGAAGAACAACTATATTGGGGGCATACCCGTCGACAGCGAGTACATTCTCTTTGTAATCGACACCTCGGGATCGATGTTCTCTTACGCCTGGGAGCGCATGCTGCGGGAACTCGACGCGGTTCTCAGCATCTACCCGGAGGTCAAGGGCATCCAGGTGATGAACGACATGGGCAACTACATGTTCAGTCGCTACCGGGGCCAGTGGATCCCGGATACCCCGGCGCGGCGCCGCACCATCCTGCAGAACCTGCGCAACTGGAACGTGTTTTCCAATTCCAGTCCGGTGGAAGGCATCACCCAGGCCATCCGCAGCTTCTATGACCCGGATAAGCGCATGAGCATCTACGTGTTCGGCGACGACTTCACCGGCAATTCCATCGCCGAGGTGCTGAACGTGGTGGATCGCCTGAACCGGGAGAACCGCGAGGGCGATCCGCGCGTACGCATACATGCCGTGGGCTTTCCGGTACTGTATTCCCAGGCGCCACAGTTGCAGGGCACGGCTCACCGCTTTGCCCACCTGATGCGCGAGCTGACTTACCGCAATGGAGGCACCTTTGTCGGGCTCAATGACTTCCGCCCCTGAGCGCTGGCTGGCCGTTTTGCTGCTGGGACTTCTGCTCAGTGCCTGCGGCACCCGCGAAGTAGTGGTGCAAAACGCCGAGTTTCCCGAGCCACTGATGCGTCCCCTGCCGCTGACCCTTGGGGTCTGGTACGACGAGGCCTTCGCCAACCACGAGTTCTTTGACGAGGCCGCGGGGCGCTCCGATTCCAGCTGGCTGGTAAAGACCGGCGAGGCCCAGGTCGCGCTCTGGGACACGCTGCTTGGGGGCATGTTCAAGCGCGTGGTACACATGGACGGTCCACCGGGGCCACAGCAGATGAACCCGGTAGCGGACGCGGTACTGATACCCGAAGTGGAGGAGCTGCAGTACGCCATCCCCGCCCATACCAATGTGAAGGTGTACGAAATCTGGCTGCGCTACCACTTCCGCCTGGTGACCCTCAACGGCGAGACACTGGCGGAGTGGAGCATGCCCGCCTACGGCAAGACGCCCACCGCCTTCCTGCAGAGTGACGAGGCAGCCGTACGCCTGGCTGCGGTGGTCGCGCTGCGGGATGCCGGGGCCCACTTCGCCACCAGTTTCCTGCAGGTACCGGCCGTCCGTGACTGGCTGGCCGGCCTGCCGCGACGCCAGGAGGGACCGCGCTCATGACCCGCTGGATACGCCCGGGAAGCCTGCTCCTGCTCGCTGTACTGCTCGGCGGCTGTGTCAATGCCACCACCGATCAGCAGGTCTTCAACACGCCGGAAGCGGGCATTGGGGAAGCCTCCGTGGTTATCCTCGGCCGCCGCCACGCCAGCGACTACGAGACCGAACCCGACTTCATCAGCTGCGTGGGCCAGCACATCAGCCGCCGGGATGATGCCATTGAGATCATCGACGAAATCACCTTCATGAACGCCCTCTACCCCTGGTTCGAGCCGCGTACCGCCCCCCTGCGCCCCCAGGATATCGAGCGCCTGCTCAGTGAACCGCCGGTGGCCGCCCGGCTGGCCGAGCTGAAAACCGAGTACATGATCTGGATCGACGGCCGCACCGAACGCACCGACTCCGCCGGCTCGATGAGCTGTGGTGTGGGGCCCGGGGGCGCCGGCTGCTTTGGCTTTGGCACCTGGTCCAGCGAATCCATCTACGAGGCCACCATCTGGGACTTCAAGCGCCGCGCCGAAGTGGGCCGCATCAGCACCAGTGCCAGCGGACAGTCCTACATGCCCGCGGTTGTGGTGCCCATCCCCATCATTGCCCCAGTGCAGGGCACCGCCTGCGACAGCATCGGTGACCAGTTGCTGCAATTCCTCTCCGCGCAATACTAGGAGCGAGACATGACCAGCCAACCCCGATTTCCCGACTGCCGACGCCGCCAGTGGCCTTCCCGAGCCCTGCTGGCATGCCTGCTGCTGCCACTGCTGGTATCCGGCTGCGCGCGCAACCCCGCCACCGGCGGCGGCAGTGTGGTGGTGATGAGCCAGGGGCGTGAAGTGCAGATCGGCGACGAGATGCACCAGCAAATACTCAAGCAGGGGGGAGTCTACGATCACCCCGAACTGCAGGCCTATGTCGACCGGGTCGGCCAGCGGCTGGTGGCGCAGACGGAAAACCCCGATCAGACATTCACCTTTACGGTTGTCGACAGCCCCGACATCAATGCCTTTGCCACCCCGGGCGGGTTTGTCTACATCAATCGCGGACTGCTCGCCTACCTGGACAACGAGGACGAGCTGGCCGGTGTGCTCGGCCACGAAATCGCCCATGTCACCGCGCGACACGCCGCCCGCCAGCGCACCGCCAGCATCACCAACAGCGTGCTCGCGGTCACTGCGGGAATCCTCACCGGCAGTGGCCAGATCATGGACGCCGCCAACATGTACGGCACCGAACTGGTCCGCGGTTACGGTCGCGAGCACGAGCTGGAAGCCGATGGCCTGGGGGCGAAATACATGTACAAAGCCGGCTACGACCCCGACGCCCTGCTGGAGGTCATCGGCGTGCTGAAAAATCAGGAACAGTACCAGCGGGTTTCCGCTCGCGCCGCCGGCAAGCCCTCGGGAACCTACCACGGGCTCTATGCCACCCACCCCCGCAACGACCAGCGCCTGCAGACCGTCATCCGCGCCGGGCGTGACCTCGGCGCCAACACCAGTGTCCCGATCAGCCCCGCCACGCCGGGGGAGTTCCGCGAGGTGGTGGACGGCATTACCTGGGGCAAGCGCACGAAACGGGAAGAAGACCGCTTCTACCACAACAGCCTGGGCTTCAGCATTGCTCACCCGCCCGGGTGGAGCGTGTCCAGCGGCGCCAGTGCGATTGTCGCCAGCGCCCCAGACGGCAGCGCCAGCCTCACCCTGACCCTCGCTCGCCCCACGCCCGGGCAGAGCCCGCAGGAGGCCCTCGAGAGCAGCGCCCAGGGTGAACTGAGCGATGCGGTGCCCCTGGAGCAGGCCGGCCTGCAGGGCCACACCGCCATCGCCAGCGCCGGCAACAGCGCGAAACGCCTGGCCATCATTTACCACCAGTGGGAGTACCGTTTCGAGGGCGCGGCAAGCGATTTTGCCGCCGCCGACGATCAGCTGCTCGAGATGATCCGCAGCTTCCGCCCCCTGCTGCCCCAGGAAAAGCAGGTCGGCCCAGAGCGCACGCTCCGCTATATCCAGGTACCCCGGGGCGCCACCATGGCCAGCCTGGCCGCCGGTGTACAGATCCCCGATGCCGAGGCGCAACTGCGCCTGATCAACGGGCTGTATCCCCGCGGGGAGCCGCGGGTCGGGGACTGGATCAAGATTATCCGCTAGTTGCGCCGCGCTCTGGTCCGGGGCCGTGCGGTGCTCTGGTCGAAGTCCGTGCGGTGCTCTGGTCGAAGTCCGTGCGGCCTGCCGTTTGCCCGGTTTGGGACACGCAGTAAACCCGTCCATGGGGCTCGACGGCGACGTCCCTGTCGCCGACGGTCCCAAACCGGGCAAACGGCATGCCACACTCCGGGGAGGCATCACGGTCCGGGCTTCGTTAGCAGCGAAGCTCGGTGGAAACAGGCCGCCACCGTCTCTGAGTCGAATCGCTGACAACGGTTTCACAGCGCGCCAAAGAGGCATCTCCCTTTAAGGCGCAAGACGCACGGGGACTCACCAGGAAAAGAGCGCAGCCCCTGACGCTCCTACGGTACGAGGTCCACGTCGCGGTGCCGGCTTTCGGGACCCTCGCTGGCCATGGAGAGCCCACCCCGCTTTTTCGGGTGCGGCCAGCGAGGAGCGTACAGGGACGTACTTGCAGCGTGTCCCGAAAGCCGGCACCGCGGCGTGGACCGATCTTACGGAGCTCCCAGCAGAGTAACTCGGCTCAGGCAGTACCGCGACCAGCAGACAGAGGCCTGCAGTCAGAGGCGTAGCGGTCCGGAGGCGTGGTCAGCCGTAACGGGCGTCGGCCACGAAGGGGTTGCTGCGCCGCTCCTGCCCAAAGGTGGAGGTCGGCCCGTGGCCGGGGATGAAGGTGATGTCGTCCCCCAGTGGGAACAGCTTGTCGCGGATGCTGTCGATCAGCTGCTGATGATCCCCGCGGGGAAAGTCCGTGCGGCCGATGCTGCCCTGGAACAGCACATCCCCCACCCAGGCAATGCGCTGCCCCTCGTGCAGGAAAACCACGTGGCCGGGGGTGTGACCGGGGCAGTGGAAAACCTTGAGGGTCTGCTCGCCCACTGTCACCGTGTCGCCCTCTTCCAGCCAGCGATCCGGCGCGAAGGCGTCGGCATGCGGAAAGCCCGACATCTGGCACCATTCGGGAAGGCGGTCAATCCAGAAGGCATCTTCCCGCTGGGGGCCTTCGATGGGAATGTCCAGCTGCTGGCGCAGCACGTCGGAGGCGGCGCAGTGGTCCATGTGCCCGTGGGTCAGCAGGATCTTGCGGATATCGGCGTCCATCTCTTTCGCCGCCGCCAGGATGCGTTCGACATCGCCACCGGGGTCCACCACGGCGGCCTGCCCTGTCTCCTCGCATTTGAGAATCGAGCAGTTCTGCTGGTAGGGCGTGACGGGGACGATGGTAACGCGGATGGACATTCGGTTTCCTCTGTCAGCGGGTTTCGAGGTCGGCGTTCGGATCGAGGAACACGTCCTCGTCGAGTTGTTTCTCGGAATAGGCCACGATCACCGCGCCGGTGGCGTCTCCAGTCACGTTGACCATCGTGCGCACCATGTCCAGGAGGCGATCGACACCGATGATCAGGGCAATCCCCTCCACCGGCAGCCCCGCCTGTTCCAGCACCATGGCCAGGGTGATCAGACCAACACCGGGCACGGCTGCGGTGCCGATCGACGCCAGGGTCGCGGTCAGCACCACCATCAGGCAGGCCGCCAGGCTGAGATCGACGCCGTAGACCTGGGCGATGAAGACCGTGGCGACCCCCTGCATGATGGCAGTGCCGTCCATATTAATGGTGGCACCCAGGGGCACGGTGAAACCGGCGACGGTGTTGTGGGCGCCCAGGCGACGCTCTACCGTGCGCAGGGTCACCGGCAGCGTCGCACCGGAGGAGGCGGTACTGAAGGCAAAAGCCCAGACAGAGCGCATTTTTTGCAGCAGTATGCGCGGCGACAGGCCGGTCAGCATTTTCAACAGACCGCTGTATACCACCACCAGGTGCAGGATCAGCAGGCCCAGCACCGTCAGGAAGTAAGCGGCGAGATCCGCTATCGCGGCAATGCCCATTTCCGAAAACAGCTTGGCAAGGAGGGCAAACACGCCCCAGGGCGCCAGCTCCATCAGGATCCCGACCATGCGCATGACCACGGTTTCGGTATCGCGGAAAAAGCTGGCCAGGCGGCGGCCCTCCTCCCCCGCATGGGATATGGCGTAACCGAACAGCAGGGCAAACACGATGATCTGCAGCATGTTGCCCTCGGCCATGGCCTGCACCGGATTGGAGGGGAAGATCCCCACCAGTACGTCGGTGATTGGCGGCGGCGCGGTCACTTCAAAATCCGCTTCCCCGGCCAGCTCGACACCGGTACCCGGCCCGATCAGCAGCGCCACCACCAGGGCGACGGAAATCGCTATCGCCGTCGTACACAGGTAGTAGAGGAGCGTCTTGGCGGCAATCGGTCCCATGCGCGCGCTATCGCCGAGGGAGCTGGCGCCACAGATCAGGGAGACCAGCACCAGGGGCACGACCAGCAGTTGCAGCGAGGCAATGAAAATTCGCCCCACCACATCGAATAGCCCGTAGACGACCCAGTCATTGACGATCCCGCGGTAGGGCTCACTGACCGCGGTGCCGTGGAGCACCAGATTGAACAGGGAGCCCAGCAAGATACCCGCCACCATGGCGATCAGAATACGGCGGGTCAGACTCATGCGAAGGACTCCCTGTGGAAAGAGCCCCCAAGCGTACCACGGTCCAGGGTCTCAGCCGAACTCCCCGGCCTGATAGTCACGTATGGCCTGCTCGATCTCTGCCACCGTATTCATGACAAAGGGACCGTAATGGGCGACGGGCTCGCGCAGGGGCCGCCCTCGCAGCAGCAGGAGGTCCGCCCCGGTCTTGCCTGCCTGAACCTGCCAGTCTGCCGGCTCGCGCGAGGTCACCAGGAGGTGGCCCGAGGTGATCGTCGCCCCCTGGGTCGACCCCGCCGCCACGGGGTCCCGCGCCGCGCCGACACTCCCCCGGTAGAGGAAGGCCAGGAGGGTCTCACCCGGCGCCGCGGCCACAGTTGCCAGGTGTCCCGCCTCGAGACGCAGGTCAAGCACCGCGGCGCTGGCAGACACTTGCTGCAGTGGCCCGGACACCGTGTGCCCGTCGATGGACCAGTCCCCCGCAATGGCATCGGCCTCCACCCCAGTGGCGTCCAGGTGGACCAGACTCGCGGCGGGAACGTCCCGCCAGGTCGGCTCGCTCCACTTGTCGCGCGCCGCCAGGTTGATCCACAGCTGGAAGCCGTGCAGGCCCTGGCTGTCCTGGGTCGGCATTTCCGAGTGCACAATGCCACGTCCAGCCGACATCCACTGGGCTCCGCCCCCGCGCACTTCACCGCGATTGCCCCGGCTGTCCTCGTGAATGATGCCGCCGTGTTTCATGTAGGTCAGGGTCTGCATGCCGCGGTGCGGATGCGGGGGAAAGCCGCCGCCAAAATCTTCGCGACGATCTGCCTGAAGCTCATCCAGCATCAGGAAGGGATCGAGGCCGGCGTGACGCATACCCGCAACGCGACGAATGGCCACGCCATCGCCATCGCGACTGGGGCGGGCGGGTATCACTTCAATGACGGTTCGGGTGGCCATGGCACGCTCCTGATTGGGCTTGATCCCAGACTACCCACCTATACGAACGGAGAAAATTGCATTATTTTCGCACTTAGATCCCAAATATCCGAAAGGATTCGCCATGCATCGCAGCACACTGGAACAGTGGCGCATGCTTCAGGCCGTAGTGGAACACGGCGGCTTTGCCCAGGCCGCCCAGGCCATCCACAAGAGCCAGTCGAGCATCAACCACGCGGTACACAAGCTTCAGGACCAGCTCGGCGTTCCCCTGCTGGAGGTCGTGGGACGCAAGGCCCGGCTGACTGCCGCGGGCACGCTGCTGCTGCGTCGGGCCAACCAGCTCCTCAGTGAAGCCGCCCAACTGGAGGACATCGCCACCAGCCTGGCCCGGGGTAGTGAGGCGGAAGTGCGCCTGGCGGTGGACGAGCTCTACCCGGCGGATGCGCTGGCACAGGCACTGGCGGACTTTTCCGGCGCCTACCCGCACACCCGGGTGGAGCTGTTTGAAACCGTACTCTCCGGAGGGCCGGAGATGCTCCAGTCGGGGCGCGTGGATCTGCTGGTCGCAGCGCAGGTCCCCCAGGGCTTTCTCGGCGACGCCCTGGACACCATCTCCTTTCTCGCGGTAGCGCATCCCGACCACCCACTGCATCAGCTCGGCCGCCCATTGCAGCTCGCTGACCTCCGCCAGTACCGGCAGCTAGTGGTGCGCGATTCGGCCCGGGGTCAGCGTGTCGACAGCGGCTGGCTCGGTGCCGAGCAGCGCTGGACCGTGAGTCACGTCGCCACCTCCATTGCCATGATCTGCCAGGGCATGGGCTTCGCCTGGCTGCCCGAGAGCCGCATGGCATCGGCCCTCGCCGCAGGTCAGCTCAAAGCCCTGCCCCTGGAAGAGGGCGCCAGACGACAGGTTACCCTGTATCTCACCTACGCCGACAAAGACCTCGCCGGGCCCGCGACCCGGGATCTGGCGGCGCGACTCCGAGCCGTATGCCCCCGCTGAATGTTCGTTTTTTCAGGACAAAGCCTCCGCAATTCGGCGATTTTAATTCTCCGTTCCAGAACGTAACCTCTACTGTCATGACGCAAGAAACAGGAGGGACTCATGGGCATGCTGGTCAATGGCGAGTGGCGGGATGTGTGGTACGACACGGAGAGCCACGGCGGACACTTTCAGCGCGAGGACGCCCGCTTCCGTCACTGGGTTACCGAGGATGGAGCTGCCGGCCCCACCGGTGAGGCCGGCTTTCGCGCGGCGTCGGGCCGCTATCACCTCTACGTTTCACTTGCCTGCCCCTGGGCCCACCGCACGCTGATCGCGCGCAAGCTCAAGGGACTCGAACCGCACATCGATATTTCCATCGTCAGCCCGCTGATGCTCGACCACGGCTGGACCTTCAATACCGACGAGGGCAGCAGCGGCGATCGTCTACTGGGCTGTCGCTACCACCACGAGGTGTACACTACGGCGAAACCCGACTACACGGGCCGCGTCACCGTACCCCTGCTCTGGGACACCGAGCGCCAGACCATCGTCAGCAACGAATCTGCCGATATCCTGCGGATGTTCAACAGCGCCTTCAACGAGATTACCGGCAACACGGTCGACCTCTACCCGCCGGAGCTCAAGGAGGCCATTGAGCACTGGAACGACCGCATCTACCCCGCGATCAACAACGGGGTATACCGGGCGGGCTTCGCCACCACGCAGTCAGCTTACGAAGAGGCTTACCGCGAGGTCTTCGCGGAGCTGGACCACCTGGACGCCCACCTCGCCGACCATCGCTACCTGTGCGGGGAGCGCCTGACCGAGGCCGATATCCGCCTGTTCACCACGCTGATCCGCTTTGACGCGGTCTATCACGGCCATTTCAAATGCAACCGGCAACGCCTGGAGGACTTTCAGCACCTGCCCGCCTACCTGCGTGACATATACCAGCACCGAGGCATCGCGGAGACCGTCGACTTCCAGCATATCAAGACCCACTACTACGCCTCCCATCGCCACATCAATGGCACAGGCATCGTCCCAGTGGGGCCAGAAATCGACTACGACCGGCACCACGGGCGCGGCTGAAACCGCGGGCGCCCCGGCTACCAGCGCCTCGCTATCGGGATTCGGGGAACAGGCCCAGGGCAACTTTCCCCCGGGCCTTGGCGAGGGCCGCCCAGGTATCGATCGCCAGGTGCAGCTGCACGTAGCCCGCAGTGGGCAGGTGCGAGAGCCCCGCGTCGGGCACCAGGTGATTGACCAGGTCCGTCAGGCCGGGGTTGTGTCCGAGCAGGAAGAGCTTGTCACGGTCATCCGGGCGCGAAGCCAGCCAGGTTATCAAATCACTGGCGGAAAACGTGTACAGGCCCTCCTCAATGGCATGTGGCTCCGCCGCCAGCGCGGGCCACGCCGTACATAATTCCGCCAGGGTCTGACGGGTACGCAGCGCCGCACTGCAAGATACTGGCAGAGGGTCGAGCCATTCCATCAGCCGCCCGCCCGCTTCCCGGGCCTCCCGCCGCCCGCGGGGGCCGAGCTCCCGGTTGCGGTCACTCGTACCGGGCGCCGGGTGCGAAGCATCGGCGTGGCGCATCAAATGCAGCACCTTCATGACGTCTTACCTCCTCATTTCCGCTTCAGTATAGGCGAGCCGCATTTCGACAAAGGCGAGCGGCTGCCGCATAATGGCCGCCGCATTTTTCCGATCGAGATTCCCGATTCATGAGCCTGTCCCTCTCTCAACGCCTGGCCGAGGAGCTATCGGTTGCCGAGCGCCAGGTGGCCGCAGCTGTCGCCCTGCTGGATGAAGGCGCTACCGTCCCCTTTATCGCCCGCTACCGCAAGGAAGTCACGGGGGGACTGGACGATACCCAGATGCGCCAGCTGGATGAGCGCCTGCGCTACCTGCGCGAGCTCGATGACCGCCGTCAGGCGATCATCAAGTCCATCGAGGAACAGGGCAAGCTTACACCCGAGCTCTCCCGGGCCCTCACCGAGGCTGAGACCAAGAATCGCCTGGAAGACCTCTACCTGCCCTACAAGCCCAAGCGGCGCACCAAGGCCCAGATCGCCCGCGAAGCCGGACTCGAGCCCCTCGCGGATGCGCTGCTGGAAAATCCGGCCCTGCAGCCCGAACAGCAGGCAGAGAGCTATGTGAATGCGGATGCGGGTGTCAGCGACAGCAAGGCCGCCCTGGAAGGGGCCCGGCACATCCTGATGGAGCGTTTCGCCGAGGATGCCGACCTGCTGGCGCGGCTGCGGAACTTCCTTCAGGACGAAGCCCTGCTCGCCAGCCGCCTGGTCGAAGGCAAGGAGCAGGAAGGGGCCAAGTTCCGCGACTACTTTGAACACAACGAAGCCCTGGCCGGTGTCCCCTCTCACCGCGCCCTGGCCATGTTCCGCGGCCGCAACGAGGGCATCCTGCACCTCAGCCTGGTCATGAACGCGGAAGAAAAACCCACCGATAGCCACCCTTGCGAAGCCATGATCGCCGACTACTGGCAGGTGCGGGACGAGGGGCGCCCGGCGGACAAGTGGCTCTCGGACTGTGTGCGCTGGACCTGGCGGGTGAAACTCCTGACCCACCTGCAGACCGATCTGCTCGGCCAGCTGCGCGAGCGGGCGGAAGAGGAGGCCATCAAGGTCTTTGCCGCCAACCTAAAGGACCTCCTGCTCGCCGCCCCGGCAGGGGCAAAAGCAACGATTGGCCTCGATCCGGGCCTGCGCACCGGCGTCAAGGTCGCCGTCGTGGATGCCAACGGGAAGTTGCTGGACCACGCCGCCATCTTCCCCAACCCGCCGCAGAACCGCATCCGGGAGGCCGGGCAAACGCTGCTGCAACTTATCCGCAAACACCAGGTGGAGCTGATCGCCATCGGCAATGGCACGGCCAGCCGCGAGACCGACCGTTTTGTGGGTGATCTGCTGCAGCCCGACCCCTCGCTGAATTGCCGCAAAGTCATGGTGAACGAGGCAGGCGCCTCAATCTACTCGGCATCGGAGTTTGCCGCGCGAGAATTCCCGGACCTGGATGTCACCATCCGCGGCGCCGTCTCCATCGCCCGCCGCCTGCAGGACCCGCTGGCGGAACTGGTAAAGATCGAGCCCAAGTCCATTGGTGTCGGCCAGTACCAGCACGATGTCAGCCAGGTGCAGCTGGCGAGACAGCTGGACGCCGTGGTGGAGGACTGCGTGAACGCCGTGGGCGTCGACGTGAACACCGCCTCGGTGCCGCTACTGGCCAGGGTGTCCGGCCTCAACCAGGGCCTGGCCAGCAATATCGTCAGCCACCGCGACCAGCACGGCAGTTTTGCCGACCGCCAGGCGCTGCGCCAGGTATCGCGTTTCGGCGACAAGACCTTTGAACAGGCAGCCGGTTTCCTGCGCATTAGCGCGGGCGAAAACCCGCTGGATGCCTCCGCGGTACACCCGGAGTCCTACCCGGTAGTGGCGCGCATCGCCGAACGCCAACAACGCGAGGTCGCCAGCCTAATTGGCGACACCGGGTTCCTGCGCAAGCTCCGGCCGGAGGACTACACGGACGAGCGGGTGGGTTTGCCCACCGTGGTCGACATCATCGCCGAGCTCGACCGCCCCGGGCGAGACCCGCGCCCCGAGTTCCGCATGGCAAGTTTCCAGGATGGCGTGGAAAAGGTCTCCGACCTGCGCCCCGACATGGTGCTGGAGGGGACCGTGACCAATGTCACCAACTTCGGTGCTTTCGTGGATATCGGCGTCCATCAGGATGGCCTGGTACACATTTCGGCGCTGTCCGACCGTTTCGTCAAGGACCCGCGCGAGGTGGTCAAGGCCGGGGATATCGTCAAGGTCAAGGTGATGGACGTCGACCTGCCGCGCAAGCGTATCGCGCTGACCATGCGTCTGGGCGACTCGGCAGCGGATTACGCGGAGGGCAGGCCCGGCGGCGAGCGGGCTTCAACACAGCGCAACAAGACAGGGCGACAGCCGGCCCGGAAAAGCGGCAAGAGCGAAGCCGCCCCCTCCACCGCTCTGGCGGCAGCCTTCGCGTCCGCCAAGTCCTCCCGCCGCTAGCGGGAGCGGGCCTCCAACCATGCCCGCAGTTGCTCCTCGGGCATGGGGCGACCCAGCAAGAAGCCCTGGACGACGTCACAGCCCAGCTCCGACAAGGCGCAGAGAGTCTGCTCGTCCTCCACCCCTTCGGCCACCACGCGCAGCCCAAAGAGGTGGCCAATCTCGATGATAATACGGACCAGTTCGCGATCCTGATGATCCTCGAGCATTCGTGACACGAACGAGCGGTCGATTTTCAACTCGGTAGCGGGAATATCCTTGAAGTAGGACAGAGAAGAGTAACCCGTGCCGAAATCATCAATGGAAAGACCCAGCCCCATCTCGCGCAGTCGCTCAAGGTTGTGGAAGCCCCCCTCCTTGTCGTCGATCACCGCGCTTTCGGTGATCTCCACCGTCACCATCGCCGGGTCGGCACCCCAGATCGCCAGGGCCCCCTGGAACATGTTGGCCAGATCGGGGCTGCTGACCAGGTCTGCCGGGACATTGATCGCCAGCGGCAACTCCATGGCGCCCCGCCACTCGCGCTGATAGCGCAGCGACCGGTTGACTACCCAGCGCGTGAGTTCGTAACTCTTGCCGGCAGCGAAGGCCAGGCCCACCAGCTCCTCCGGCGACACATAGCCGTGCCCGGCCAAATGCCAGCGAATCAATGCCTCGGCACCGTAGACTTCACCGGAGCCAAGGGCAATCTTGGGCTGGAAGTGCAACTCGAAATCGTTGTTGTACAGCGCCTCGGCGAAGCGCTGTTCCAGGACGATATCCGTCACTGGCGTCGATTCGTGGATAATCGCCTGGTCTACCTGCAGCGGTTTGCCCAGCCGGGATTCCGCCAGGGTCGCCTCCGCCCGAGCGAGCATCGACAGCGCAGGCTCTGCGGAGTGGTGATTGACGGCCAGGCCAAATCGCAGCTCCACCGGCAGCAGATCCTCATCAATGTAAAGGACCTCCTCCAGGCTGTGCTGCAGGCGGTTCAGGGCCAGGGCGACAAAGGCGGGATTGGTCAGCCCTGGCATCAGGAAAGCGAAGGTTTTTCCCGAAACCCGATAGACGTTGTCCGGCAATTTGCTGAGCGTGAGCAGTTGGGCGTGGGCCTCCGCCAGCAACTGGTCGCCGATCCCGTAGCCATGGCGGTGGTTGATCCCACGCAGATTGCTGAGATCGATCAGGAGCAGGGCGGCGTGTTGCTCGTCCTGACGCGACTGTACCACCACCGAGTCCAGCCCGGAGAGAAAGTCCGCTCTGGCTGCTACCGGTGGACAGTCGCTCAACTCGACCTCACTGCAAATGAATGCTGTTCATGTCGATGCCGTAGGAGCCCGGTTCGAGACTGGCGACTATTTCCAGGGACGAACCGTCCACACACTGGGTTTCTCGCAACAGGTCGACCATATGCACCCCCGTGACCGGACGCTTGTCCGCGTCCAGGATAATCATCACCCGCGGGCGCAGGCGACGGGTGCGGTATTCCGCGACCACCACTGCCACTTCGCCCGAAGACAATTCCACCAGCGTGCCTGCGGGGTAGATGCCGACAGCCTGGATGAACTCCTCCACCAGCTCCGCCTGGAAATCTATGTCCTTGGCCTCGTACAGCATCTTGATCGCCGCCGACGGCGAGGTGGCACTGGCATAGCTACGATGGCTGGTGATGGCATCGTAGCAATCCACGATCGCGGCAATACGGGCAAATACCGGGATGGAATCGCCTTTCAAGCCCTGCGGATAACCCGAGCCATTGTGACGTTCATGATGGTGAGCCACCATGTCGAGGACGTCGGTATTCATCAAGCCTGTTTCGCCAAGCATCTCGATGCCGTAGCGTACATGCTCGCGCATTTCCGCAAACTCCTCGGCGCTCAGGGGCTGGTCGGTATGCAGGAGTTCCGGGTCAATGCGCAACTTGCCCACATCAAACAGCAGCCCACCAATCGCCAGGGAGCGCAGGTCGGACCGCGGGAGGCCAAGCTGGCGGCCCAGGGCCACGGCCCAGATGGAAGCGCCCAGGGAGTGTTGGTAGGTGTACTGGTCCTGCTGCTTGAGGCGCGCGAGCCAGATACAGGCATCCGGATTGCGTGAGATGCTGTCGATCATGGGTTCGACCGACCGTTTCACCCGCACAACATCGACCGCTGCGCCATCCCGGGCATGCTGGAAAATTTCCTCCACCCCCTGGGAGAGCTGCTTCACGGCGCTTTCGGCCCGGGGATATTCTTCCGCCCAATCCGAGGAGTCCTGGTAGGAGGTCAGCTTGCGTGTGGGGAACAGTGCCTGCCGGGAAAGACGGGGCCTCTGGATGCGCTGCTTGCGCTGCAGCACATGCTCCTGCTGCTGGCTTTTCTCGATGTCGACATAGACATACTGACAGTAGCGCTGCAGGGTTTTCAAATCGTCTTCCGAGGCGACACGAAAGCCCTGTAGCAGGAAGGGCGTCTCCAGCCAGGGACGATCCAGTCCCGATACATACATCCCCAGCTCCAGATCAGCCGTGGATATTTTTATCACTTCGATCATCAAGACATCCGCATCACCCGAGCCGCTATCCTAAAACATAGCGTGCAAAAACGATACCAGGGGAGGTCCTCACCCGTCCGCACCCAACTGGCCAGCTGCCTCGCGAATCGCGGGCCAGGCGCGCAGGGCCGCGCCCATCCCGGCGAAGCCATTGCGCAGGTGGCCCAGCAGATCTCCCTGGGGCATGCCCCGCGGAACATCGGGAAGATCAGTCAGCCGCGGCGGCTCCTGGAGCGCCTTCGACGTGTGCTCGAGGTTCCGCCGCAACCACTGGCTCCACTGCTCGTTGTCGATCACCGGCTGATTCAGGCGAGTGGCGAGGGATGCCAGCTGGCTACCCTGAGACTGTGACAACCAGCGCGCATAATGGCTCTGCAAAGCACTATCGCTGAGTTCGGCAAAACCCTGCAGACCGTCGGCAATGATGGACAACCTGACGGCGGTCGTGACCCCGGTATCCTCCGGCATCAGCTGCGCGAGGAGGTTGTCTACCATCGACAGGCCACCGTGGGGGACGTCGATGTCGCCGTCGGGGTTTCCGCTGCGCGGTGGCACGGGAAGATGCGGCACGGCCCAGTCGTAATCCAGCACAGCGGATGTGGGGTGCAGGCAGGCGACCATGGTACCGAAAAGGCGGTCCTCACCCCGGAGCACCGGCAAGTAGGGCGGCAACAGTGCGCGGTTGTCCACGCCCGTCATCTGCGACATATTGGCGCGACGCAGAAGCGTCGGCGCCCCGTGGCCCAGCCAGAACTCCCGCGATGCGAAAAGCTGCGCGAGGTCGGTATAGGGTCCAAAGATCTCACCGATACGCCGCAACGATTCCTCTGGCAACTGGGCGAGCCACAGGTTGTTGACAGTCCCCGGGTCACCGAGGGTGCCGCACTGAGTGACCAGGATGCGTGACTGCCCCGCCAGCTTTGCCAGGAACTGTTCCTGTACGCCATGGCAATGTGCGGGCTGCAGTCCGTCCTGCCCCAGCGCGCGGAGGGCGCCCCCGAGCGTCAGGCCCAGGCAGCGTCCCTGTTCTACCAGAGCGTCCGCATCCAAGGGCGTTAAACGGGATAACCAGTCGGACTGCCCGGCAAAACAATGGGCTTCTCGCGGCGCATTGAAAGGCAGAGTCGTGCTGGCGTGCAATGCTGGGTAAGCCTTGCACAGAATGTCATCATCCAGCATCAGGCAACGCTCGCCAACCGTGCAAAGCAGCGCAAAGTTCCGCGCGCGGCCATAGGTCGGCAGGCCCGGCCAGGACTCGCGACTGAACAGCCAGTCAATGGCGCCGGCCTGCTGTGGCAGTACCGACTTGAGCTCGGCAACCAATGCCGCCTGGCGGGGGGGATCAATATGCTCCATGTTAACCGGGCTGACACGACTGAAGTCCGCGACCAGCTCCGCATTTCGAGAGACGTTCGCCGGGTCACGGGAATCGTCGATCAGGAGTATGCGTTTTTGTCTGGACAGCCGGGTGTTTCGCAACATCGAATCCAGCAGGCGGCCCAGCGCCTCCGGTCGATCGCAGGTCAATACACAGGTGACAGTCCGATCGTGGTGTGGAGCGGATTCCGAAGCATCATCGTTCACGCGCGAGCAGAGCGCGTTCGCGGACACCATGAGGCCGGCTTCCCGAACCAGGTTGAGCACCCTCATGGCGTCGTCGCGATTCCCCTGCAACTGGGGAAAACGCTGAACGAGGTAGCCAGCATGCTCAGACAATGTCCTGAACTCATTACATTGCTGCAGCGCGACGGCGACTTCCTGCATGACCACGACGCGGGACTCATCGCGTCTCGAGGTCAGCACCACACCACCGGGGATCACGGTCGTATCGCAGGGGGCCATGGCCCACAATTCACTGCTATTGTCGGCGGCAGCCGTGGTATCAAGCCCTTCCTGCATAATCATTCCCGGTCGTTTGTCAGCGCAAGCGCGAGACTCTAGGGAGACTGGTAACAGCTGTCAATGCGGAGGCGCAAGCTGCGGACCAGCACGCGGCCCGCCACCCAGCGACAGACAATCCACCTGTCTGCAAAAATCCGCCACGATAAAGGCTTCCAGCTCCGCTTGTTGGGAAGGACGCAGGTGGCTGAGAATAACGACTCTGCCTCCTACCGAAAGCAGAGGCTGCCTGCCAGTCTCTGCAGCCGGCATCACCCGCACAGGGGCGCCTGTTTGGGCCGCATCGTGCAACCGCAGATAGCGCTGGGCCTCGCCCTCCACAACTACAGCCCAGCCGAAGAGGCGTTTCCTCTCCCTGGCATCCGTCGTTTCGGCACTCGCCTGTCGCCGGGCGAGGCCAGCCTCGCCCAGGTGCACTTCGGCGAGCTGAAGCAGTACCACGGTGGCGAATACCCTCTGGATAGCGGGCTCCGAACGCGCCACTTCCTGCACCAGGAAAACCCAGCCCGCCTTGTCCTGGCCTTCGGAGATGGCCTCCGCGGAAACTCCGGTGTCGGCCAGCGCAAGAGCCAGCAGGATTGCGCAGATAAGTTTTCGCACGGCTGGAGTGGCCCAGAACGTCAGGTTGGACAGGGAAGAACGACAGTAAATCATCCCGCCCCAAAAGCAAAACCCCCGCAGCATGCGCTACGGGGGTTTTGTGGTTTAGGAGCCTGGCGAGAGCCTGCCCGCTTTTCGGGCATGACCTACTACAGGTAGCCAGCGATGCTGGCTATCCCTGCGGGACGCCTGCGGCGCCGCCTTCCCCGTTCCTACGGAA
>NZNC01000002.1 GCA_002692965.1 Haliea sp.
GAGCTATCGACTGAGACAGAAAACGACCGGTTAGACCAAACCGGGTGGGTCAATTTTATTGGCCAAAAGTGGGTCAAAGTAAATGGCCATTGACAGGTTTTTTTAAACGCCTGGTCAAAGCGCTTGTAATCACTCTCGGTAATGTTGTCCGAGCAGAGAACATCGTGATAGGTCACTTCGCCCAAATTGTCCTCGATCAGGCCGGTGATACTGGTTGCGATGTCATTGACCGCCAAATAGCGACCGTCAATTGACAACTCAAAGACAGCCTCCGGAGACTGGTAGAAAAGTGATTGAATTCTGTCATCTTTAGCGCGAAGCGCGCTCACGGCACGCGTTCTCGCATCAAGCAAAATTTGCCCTTTTATCAGCAGGTAGGTAACAAGAAGCCCGAAGACGATGATCAACGGGACCAACACGCCCTCTGGTGAAAGTATGCTGACGGGCCCGCCGACAATGTGGACGTAAAGTGGCGGTGATGATGCCGAATCCACCAGGACGCGCTCGTACAGCTCCTCCTGATGCTCATGCCCCGAAGGCTCCTCGGGATGGCTGATGCTGTGATCGGAGGCGAAATGAACCAGAAATCCCCGGTCGGAGGCATCCGCAAATGACGGCAGCAACTCTTCCAGGTCGAAGTGGGCCACAAACAGGCTACCGCCCCCGCCATCCGGAGCCAGCAGTAATAGAGCGTGTAGAGGTTTATCCTGATCAGGAAGCAACCAGACAAACGAGGCATGCCCTGACTGCAAGGCCTCGGCCTGTCTCTGGCTTTCTGGCCGCAGTAGCTGCTTCTGCAGCCAGCCCTTATCTTCGGCCGTCTTGCTTTGATCGAGAATATGTCGTCCGGAAGGGCCAAGTACCCGCAAGCCGCGAAGTGACTTTGCATCACTGAAATACCGTGTGATCTCAGTCTCCAGCAACGGGGCCGGAACCCGGTATTCAAGAGCGACCCAGCGATTAGCCAGCCGGTCGATCAGCCGAAAAGCCGCCGCCATGTCGTGGCGCAACATCGCCGCGTGATGATTAGCCAGGTAGCGGGCAATTTGGTGGCGCTCCAGATGACTGACACCGCTTGACGCTATCAGCAAAATGAAGGTGGCTGTAATACCAATCGCGCCAATTATCGCCGATCTTTTCTCCAGGCAATCCCTGACCATCTCACTCTTTTTGGACAGCACCACAAGGAAAAAGCCATAGGCGCTACAGAAGACCGCGGAAACCAGCTTGAATCCGGCAATCTGCACTAGCCGACCGTCAGACTGGTAATCATTGAGCAGCATGCCCGCGATATAGACACCGACGCTAATGCCTAGTAACCCCACAAAAGCCGCGGTTACCCTGCCCATGCGGGAACCAAAGCCCAGTAGACCAACAATACCAAGAAGACCAACGCACGAGGCCGGGAGGGTCGCCAGCCGCTCGCCCGTGGTCAGGAGGGAATCGCCGGAACCGTGTTCACCAGCCAGAACGTTGTGGAGCAAACTATAGGCCGAAAGGCCAAGAAGTATCATGCCACTCGTCAAGCGCCATCCACGCTTCCCGGCCAATACCGATGTGAACAACACGCCACCCAACAACAGCGCCAGCGAGCCATCCGGAGCGACCATCAGGCTGGGTGGGACAGGCAGGTTGGGTAGCAGATAGCCAACGAAACCCAGTGCTCCCGCCAAAAAACTTGACAGGCTCAGCAGATAGATCCAAACGGGGGCGTTACAGTCAGAGCGGGTGTTGATCATGGCAGTTTTTCTGGGTCTACAGACATCCTCACGAACGAGATTGCTGTGATCGGTGGAGATCTCTAGCAAAGACCTCAGGGTGAATTTATTCCACAAAAACCCCGAATCTGTCAGGATCAACTGCTCTCAGACATGCGGATCGGAGGAAATCAGGCGCCCTTCTACTGGCAGTGACGTCTGAGGGCAAGCTTGCCTTCCCATTTTGTGAACCCCTTCACAAGAATAACCAACAGACATTGACCCGTGGAGCGACCGCGCATTTTCCAATCGTCGCCCATTCTACCGTGGCCATTCTCGACGCTACTCATACTCCGGCGCCACCCTAGCCACGGCGCGAAGCGGGCCACTTCCTCGGTCAGCTTGTGTTCCGCGTGCGTACCAGAGCGTTGTGGACCATATCGCGTTGCGGGCCGCTCACTCGCTAATGGGGTAGAGCTCTGTCACCGCGAAGCGGGCAAGGAAGAAGCTACCGCGGCTGACAGAGCTGCTGGACCAGCTGCGAGACAGCCCACTACCTGCCCTGGCAAGGACGCTGACCAGCTGGCTGGGGCCAATCATTGCGATGTGGCGCTTCAGCAAGAGTAATGGCATCACCGAGGGCTTCCACAACAAGATGGAGATGATGACCCGAAGGGCCTACGGATTCAGAAACTTTGAGAATTACCGTTTGAGGGTGCTGACCCACTGCGTGTGGGATGGCATTATCAATCGGGTTTAGTGAATATCGGCGCATCCCCCCTTAAGTGGGGAGAGCCCTGCCCCACTGTGGGTGGGATGGGTGGGATCGCAGTGCTTGAAAAATATGGTCGGGACGGCAGGATTTGAACCTGCGACCACCACACCCCCAGTGTGGTGCGCTACCAGGCTGCGCTACGCCCCGAAGATCGCGATTGCGAGGCCGGCATTATACTCAAACACCGCGCCAAGACAACCCTATTTGCCCGGACTGAGGACTTTAAGTACGTCTTCCAGTTCGCGGATGGTTTCCTCGATCACCGCCTTGACGTCGACCGCCGCCGCACTGCCTTCACTGGCCATGCGCTGGCGAGCGCCACCGATGGTATAACCCTGCTCGTACAGCAGACTGCGAATCGCACGGATGGTGAGAACGTCCTCGCGCTGATAGTAGCGGCGATTGCCCCGGCGCTTGACCGGTTTCAGCTGTGGGAACTCCTGCTCCCAGTAGCGCAGCACATGCGGCTTGACCGCACACAGCTCACTGACTTCACCGATGGTGAAATAGCGCTTGCCGGGTATCGCCGGCAGCTCGTTATTGTGAGTCGGTTCCAGCATAGGCTTCCACCCGCGCTTTCAGCTTTTGTCCTGGCCGGAAGGTGACCACCCGCCGTGCAGAAATGGGAATTTCCTCGCCGGTCTTGGGATTGCGACCGGGGCGCTGGCTCTTGTCGCGCAGGTCAAAGTTGCCGAAACCGGACAACTTGACCTGCTCGTTGCTCTCCAGGCTGGACCGGATTTCCTCGAAAAACAGCTCGACAAGCTCCTTGGCTTCCCGTTTGTTGAGCCCCAGCTCTTCAAACAGGCGCTCCGCCATTTCGGATTTGGTGAGTGCTGCCATCGCGGTTCCGCTGTCTAGTTTCTGAGCTCGGCCTTATAGTTCTTTTCGAGGGAGTCCATGACCTGTTCGATGACTCCGTTCACGACATCATCGCTAAGAGTGCGCGAATGGTCCCGGAAAGTCAAACCGAAAGCCAGACTTTTTCTTTGTGGATCAATACCTTTCCCGGCATAGACATCAAACAACGTGAGGTCGCTGAGCACCTCGCCAGCGGCCTCCCGGATGCTGTCGGAGAGCGCGGCGGCAGCCACCTCGCGATCCACCAGCACGGCGATGTCCCTGCGCACTTCCGGAAAGCGCGACAGCGGCTGGCTGCGCGGTAGCTGGCGCTGGCTCACCGGTTCCAGATCCAGCTCGGCGAGAAACACCGGGCCCTGAAGATCCAGCTCGGCATGCAGCGCGGGGTGCAGTGCGCCCATGACGCCGACCACAAGCCCTCCCAGCAATACCTCGGCGGTCTGCCCCGGGTGCAGCGCGGGGTGCTGGCCCGCGCGAAACTGTAGATCGGCGCCGACACCGGGCCCAATCAGGCTTTCCAGGTCGCCCTTCAGGTCATAGAAGTCGACCGGCTCGCCCGCGGCCGCCCAGGACTCCGGCAGCCGCTCGCCGCTGATGACCAGCCCCAGGGACGGACGCTGCTCAAGCCCGGCAACCGGGTCACCCTCCGCTGGCGGGAGGAAGCGCAGGCCGGTTTCAAACAAGCGGACCCGCGGACGCTGCCGGTGCTGATTGCGCCGCACCGCACTGACCAGGCCCGGCATCAGACTGCTGCGCATGACGGCCATGTCGGCGGAAATCGGGTTGCTGAGCGGCAGGGCTTCGAGACCGGGCGCAAACTGCTGCTGCAGTCCCGGTTCGATAAAGCTGTAGGTAATCGCCTCGCGGTAGCCCCGAGCCGCCAGCTGACGGCGCAGGTCGCGCAGGGGCAGCCGTGACTCCGGCCGCGAAGGCATGACCAGCTCGGCGCGGATGCGGCTTACTGGCAGCCGGTTATAGCCGTAAACCCTGGCCAGCTCTTCCAGCAGATCCGCCTCAATGGCGAGGTCAAAGCGCCAGCTGGGCACCGAGCAGGACCAACCCTCTTCGGTCGCTGACACCCCCAGGCCAAGGCCGGTGAGGATGCGTTCGACTTCGGCGTCCTCGAGGCTGAAGCCCAGCAAGCGGGGTATGCGGGCACGTCGCAGCGCCACGGCCTCGCGCACCGGCAGACTGGCGACGTGCACGACCTCGGCGACCGGTCCAGCCTCACCGCCCACAATCTCCAATAGCAACTGGGTGGCGCGCTCCATGGCCGCCACCTGCAGCGAGAAGTCCACACCGCGCTCGAAGCGATGGGAGGAGTCAGTGTGCAGACCGTAGCTGCGCGCCTGCCCGGCGAGCAAATCCGGCGCGAAGAACGCCGATTCCAGGAACAGGTCCCGGGTCTCGCCGTTCACCGCCGTGGGCTCGCCCCCCATGATGCCCGCCAGGGCCACCGGGCCATTCTGGTCGGCAATCACCAGCGAATCCTCGCGCAACTCCACGGTCTGGCCGTCGAGCAAGGCCAGGCTCTCGCCACTGCGCGCGGTACGCACCACGATGCCGCCCTGCAGGCGCTGCAGGTCAAAGGCGTGCATCGGCTGTCCCAGCTCGAGCAGAACGTAATTAGTCACGTCAACCACGGCATCAATACTGCGCAGGCCGCAGCGACGCAGCTTTTCCTGCATCCAGAGGGGGCTGGGACGGCTGACATCGATGTTGCGGATCACCCGCCCGACGTAGCGCGGGCAGCGCAGGCTGTCCTCGACCGCGACCGGGAAACTGTCATCGACACCTGCGGCCACCGGGGTCTGCGACACCCCCGGCACCGGCAGGCCGTTGAGCAGTCCGACTTCGCGGGCGATACCGGCAATGCCCAGGCAGTCCGCGCGGTTCGGTGTCAGGCCGATTTCGATGACGCGGTCGTCCAGCTGCAGATAGTCGCGCAGGTCCGTGCCCACCGGCGCGTCGGTGGGCAGCTCCATCAGGCCGGCACTGGCGTCGGAAATACCCAGCTCGGCCTCGGCACACAGCATGCCCCGGGACTCCACCCCGCGCAGCTTGGCCTTCTTGATCTTGAAATTGCCGGGCAACACGGCGCCGACCCGCGCCAGGGGTGCCTTGAGACCCGCCCGCGCGTTGGGCGCGCCACAGACGATCTGCACCCGCTCCTCGCCGGTGTCGACTTCGCAGACCCGCAGTTTGTCGGCATCGGGATGCGGTTCCGCACTGAGGATTTCCGCCACGACAACACCACTGAAATCGCCCGCGACGGGCTCTATCGCGTCGACCTCCAGGCCGGCCATGGTGAGCTGGTGCGCCAGCGCTTCGGTGGCGAGATCGGGGCTGACCCACTCGCGCAGCCACTGTTCACTGATTTTCACTGTCAATCTCTCCGTGCCGGTCAGAACTGCTCGAGGAAGCGCAGATCGTTGTCAAAGAAAAGCCGCAGGTCGTTGACGCCGTAGCGCAGCATCGCCAGCCGCTCGACGCCCATGCCGAAGGCAAAGCCGGTATAGCGCTCGGAGTCGATACCGCAGTTCTCGAGCACCCGCGGGTGCACCATGCCGCAACCCATGACTTCGAGCCAGCCGGTCTGGCTGCAGACCCGGCAACCGTCACCGCCACACTGGACACACTGCATGTCGACTTCCGCGGAGGGCTCGGTAAAGGGGAAATAGGAGGGGCGAAAGCGCACCTGCAATTCCTCCTGCTCGAAGAAGACCCGCAGGAAGTCCTCGATCAGCCCCTTGAGGTCGGCGAAGGAGGAGGACTCGTCCACCAGCAGACCCTCCACCTGATGGAACATGGGCGTGTGGGTCAGGTCGGAATCACAGCGGTAGACGCGCCCGGGGCAGATGACCCGCAGCGGTGGCTCCGTATTCTCCATCACCCGCACCTGGACCGGCGAGGTGTGGGTCCGCAGCACCGTATTCGCATTCACGTAGAAGGTGTCGTGCATGGCGCGTGCGGGGTGGTGGGCGGGGATGTTCAGCGCCTCGAAATTGTGGAAGTCGTCCTCCACTTCCGGGCCCTCGACCACCTCAAAACCGGTCGCGGCGAAGAAGTCTTCCATGCGCTCAATGGTGCGGGTGACCGGATGAATACCGCCAGCTGCCTGGCCGCGACCGGGCAGGGTCACGTCAATGGTCTCGGCCGCCAGTTTCGCGGCAATTGCCGCCTCGTCGAGCGCCGCCTTGCGCTCGCCAATCAGGGCCTGCAGCTCCTGCTTGACCACGTTGATACGGGCGCCGGCGGCCGGCCGCTCCTCGGCGGAGAGTTTGCCCAGGCCCTTGAGCAGCTCGGTGACCCGCCCTTTCTTGCCCAGGTAGTCGACCCGCAACTGCTCCAGCGCGGCACCGTCGTCGGCGGCCGCGATGGCGGCCTTGGCCTCGTCGGCCAGTGTTTCCAGGTTATCCATCATTCTACTTCCGGTATTGGTCGGAAATGGCGCGCAAACAAAAAGGGGAAAGAGCCACGCCCTTTCCCCTTTTGCATTCCTGCCTGTCTAGCCGGCACACCGCCCTTTCGGGCAGCGGGGACGGGTTCAGGCCAGAGCGGCCTTCGCTTTCTCCACGACGGCAGCAAAGCCGGGCTTGTCGTATACGGCCAGGTCGGCCAGCACACGGCGGTCCAGGCTGATATCGGCCTTCTTCAGACCATCAATCAGACGGCTGTAGGTCAGGCCGTTGGCACGGGACTGCGCGTTGATACGCGTGATCCACAGGGCGCGGAACTGACGCTTGCGCTGACGGCGGTCGCGGTAGGCATACTGGCCCGCCTTGGTAACCGCCTGCTTGGCGACACGGAATACACGGCTGCGGGCACCGTAGTAACCCTTGGCCTGCTTGAGGATTTTCTTGTGACGGCGATGGGCCGTAACACCACGTTTTACGCGAGGCATACTTCTCTCCTAATCTCGATGATCAACCGGTTCAGCAGGCGCGGAACATGCGGTCCACGTGCACCTTGTCGCTGTCGTGCACGATAGACGTGCCACGCAACTGGCGCTTACGCTTGGTGGTCATCTTGGTCAGGATGTGGCTCTTGTAAGCGCTCTTGCGCTTGTAGCCAGCCCCGGTTTTTTTGAACCGCTTGGCGGCTCCACTGTGAATTTTTGCTTTCGGCATTGTCGGATACTCCGCATTGGCATCAATAGTCAGTGAAGAGAAAGGGCATTCACGGGCCCTAGCCCTTCTTCTTGGGGGCGATCACCATGGTGAGCTGCCGGCCTTCCATCTTTGGAAACTGCTCGACGGCTCCCCACTCGGCCAGGTCATTTTCAACTCGCTTGAGGAGTTGCATGCCGAGTTCCTGGTGGGCCATTTCACGACCGCGAAAACGCAGCGTGACCTTGGCCTTGTCGCCCTGTTCGAGGAAACGCACAAGGTTGCGTAGCTTGACCTTGTAGTCTCCCTCGTCCGTCCCTGGACGAAACTTCATTTCCTTGACCTGGGTCTGTTTCTGCTTCTTCTTCTGAGCAGATTTCTGTTTCTTGGCCTCGAAAATATGCTTCCCGTAGTCCATCACCTTGCAGACTGGCGGGTCGGAATCAGCGATCAACACAAGGTCCAGCCCGACTGACTCTGCCGCAGTCTGGGCGTCCTTCAGCGGGACAATGCCCACCTGGTCTCCGTTGGGCCCGATGAGGCGTACCGGGCTGGCTGTAATCTGGTCGTTGATCAGCGCTTTCTTGGAGGCGCCTTTTCCCATGTCTTTCTTAATGCTGATTCTCCATAACAATACGGCCGCGACGTGCCACGTCATCGGCGAGCTGCGCTGCCAGCGCGTCCAGGCTCAGTGAGCCAAGCTCCTCACCACGACGCGACCTCACGGCCACAGTCTTCGATTCCACTTCCTTGTCCCCGACCACAAGCAGGTAGGGCACTTTCAAGAGAGTGTGCTCGCGGATTTTAAAGCCGATCTTCTCATTTCTCAAGTCCGAGACCACCCGGAAGCCGCGCGCTTTCAGGTCATTTTCCACAGAGCGGGCATAATCCGCCTGTTTGTCAGTGATATTCAGCACCACCGCCTGGGTCGGCGACAGCCAGGTCGGGAACACACCCTCGTAGTGCTCGATCAGGATCCCGATAAAGCGCTCGAAGGAACCCAGGATCGCCCGGTGCAACATGACCGGCACCTGGCGGGAGCCGTCTTCGGCCACATACTGGGCACCCAGGCGCCCGGGCATGGAAAAGTCCACCTGGATGGTGCCCAGCTGCCATACGCGGCCGATGCAGTCCTTGAGGGAGAATTCAATCTTGGGGCCGTAGAAGGCCCCCTCCCCCGGAAGCTCTTCCCAGGGCAGCTGGTGGGCATCCAGGGCCTCGGCCAGGGCCTTCTCGGCCCGGTCCCAGTCGGCATCGGAGCCGACCCGCTGCTCGGGGCGGGTGGAGAGCCGGTAGATCACCTCGCTGAAGCCGAAATCCGCATAGACCTGGTGCAGGAAATCGATAAAGGATGCCACCTCGGGCTGGATCTGCGCCTCGGTGCAGAAGATGTGGGCGTCGTCCTGGGTAAAGCCGCGCACACGCATGATGCCGTGCAGGGAGCCCGAGGGCTCGTTGCGGTGGCAGCTGCCGAATTCGGCCAGGCGCAGGGGCAGGTCCCGGTAGGATTTCAGGCCCTGGTTGAAGACCTGCACGTGGCAGGGACAGTTCATCGGCTTGACCGCGAAGTGACGCTCCTCGGACTTCAGGGTGAACATGTCGTCGCCGAACTTGTCCGCGTGCCCGGAGCGCTGCCACAGGGACATGTCCACCACCTGGGGCGTGCGGATTTCCTGGTAGCCGTGCTCGCGCTGGGCCTGGCGCATGTACTGCTCGATGCACTGGTAGATGGTCCAGCCCGGCGGATGCCAGAAGACCATCCCGGGCGCCTCTTCCTGGGTGTGGAACAGGTCGAGCTTCTTGCCGATCTTGCGGTGATCGCGCTTCTCCGCCTCTTCCAGGCGGGTCAGGTAGGCCTTGAGCTGCTTCTTGTTGGCCCAGGCGGTACCGTAGATGCGCTGCAGCATCTCGTTGCGCGAGTCGCCGCGCCAGTAGGCCCCGGCAACCTTGGTCAGCTTGAAGGCCTTCAGGGCACCGGTCCGGGGCACGTGCGGGCCGCGGCACAGGTCCATCCAGCTGCCCTGCTGATAGAGGGAAATCTCCTCCCCGGCGGGCAGCTCCTCGATGATCTGCACCTTGTAGTGCTCGCCCATGTTGCGGAACAGCTCGATGGCCTTCTCGCGGCTCATCACCACGCGCTGCACCGTCAAGTCGTCCGCGGCCAGTTCCTCCATGCGCTTCTCGATCTTTTCCAGATCTTCCGGCGTGAAGTGGTGCCCCGAGGCAAAGTCGTAGTAAAAGCCGTCCTCGATGACCGGACCGATGGTCACCTGGGTGCCCGGGAAAAGCTCCTGCACGGCCATCGCCAGCAGGTGAGCGGTGGAGTGGCGGATAATCTCCAGGCCGGCCTCGTCACGCTCGGTGATGATAGCCAGGCTGGCGTCGCCCTCAATCAGGTAGGAGGTGTCGACCTCGCGGCCATCCACCACCCCGGCCAGGGCGGCCTTGGCCAGGCCCGGGCCGATATCGGCCGCGACATCGTGCACGGTCACGGCTTGTTCAAACTGTCGTTGACTGCCGTCAGGGAGAGTTATGGCGGGCATGCGCTTTCCTATTGCCAGTGGTGGCCCCCACGAAAGGCCACGTGAGTCAGCGTTGTATAGAGGAAGCGCCCATGGTACCACAGCGGCGGCAAAGCCGTCAGCTCAATAACACCCCGACGAGGACGGTAAACACCGTGGCGAGCACCAGTAGCACCAGGTAACCCAACCCCATGAGCAGGAACTTCCACAGGGTCATGCCCCAGCCCTGGCCATAGACACGTTTGAGGGAAAGCAGCAGGTACAGCGGCACCCAGAGACTGATCAGCCACTCGCCTGCGGACCACAGCCGCCCGACGGCGAGACCGGCGAGCGTGTCGGGCAATGACTCCAGCACCAGCAACAGCAGGATCATCACGAACAGGAAGGCGTGTCCGTGCAGGGCGTGAATCAGGTGTTCGATGTAATAGCGCCCGACAAGGGGGTAGATCAGCCGCATGTAAAGTGCCAGCAGCGGGACCAGCAACAGCATGCTGTTGGGAATGATTTCCAGCAGATCGTCGACGAAGCCCGCCGGGTCCTCCTGGATGCGGGCCACACTCCCCTCCAGCCGCCGCTGCAGCTGGGCCTGATTCCCCGAGGACAGCCCCGGCAACAGGAGCTGCACGCGGGCCGGCTCTGCCGCCGCATCCGCTCCCTCGCCGTTAAGGGTCACCAGGGGCCGGCCCTGGATCAGGTTGACGCCCCAGGCAAAAGCGATACACAGCAGACTGGTGAACAGAAACAGACGCAGGGGACTCACATAGCGAGTGCGTCGCCCCGCCAGGTAGGCGCGGGTCAGATGGCCGGGGAGGAAACACAGGGCACCCAGGGTGCGCACTGCCCGCGAGTCGAGACTGAACATCTCCGCCAGAAAATCCCGCAGGAGGACCCCGAACACACGCACCACCTCACGGTCGGACTGCCCGCAGTGGTGGCAGTAATGCCCGGCCAGCAGCACCCCGCAATTGGCGCAGCGCGGCTCGGTCGAAGGTTCCGCCCCCACTTGCGCAACCGGCTCGGCAGCGCCTGCGGCCTGCGGCCGGCACGCAGGCTCCGCTGCGGACGCCCCCTCAGGCCCCTGCTCGCTCATCCCGAAGGCTCGTCAGAAAATCCGCCAGCACCCGATTGAAGGCCTGGGGTTTTTCCATCTGCATGAAGTGCCCGGCTCCGGCAATCAGTTCGGTCTGCCGCAGGCCGGGCACCCGGGTGGCCATCAGGGACAGGGCATCGTCTCCAATCATCTTCAGAACGGCATCCTCGGCACCCGCGACAAACAGTGTGGGTACGTCGACCGGGGCATCGGCCCAGGGCAGGCCGATCTCCCAGTTGCGATCCGCGACCCGGTAGCTGTTGAGACCACCAATGAAGGCACGCTCTTCCCCGGCCAGCAGATACTGCTGCGCCAGGTAATCGAAGTCGGCCTGGCTCATCCACGACCAGGGCAAGGGCGGCGCCGGCGCCAGCACATCCAGGTAGCCCGTATCGCCCGAGGGGTAACGGTCCCAGCCGAGCAGGTTGCCCTCGCCACTGAGCGCCCAGTAGAGGCGCTCAAGGAACTCCAAAGCCCGTGGCCCAAGCTCGGCCTCGGCGGGGCCGATGGACTGGAAGTAGTGCATGTGAAAAAAATGCTGCTCGGCGAGGGCGGCAAAACAGGCGCTGGGGGCCATGTCCGGTCGCGCGAAGGGTCGCTGCGCGGCAGAGCCACCGGCCGGTCGACTGCCGGCGCAGCCGCGCCCGGCCAGATCGAAATCGTAAGGACAGCTGGTGGGAACAATGGCGACACAGGCCTCCGGGTGACGCACGGCCAGGTTCCAGACCTGGGCGGTACCGAAGTCGTGACCGACAAACACCGCGCGCTCCTCGCCGAAATATCGCAGCAAAGCCAGCAAGTCATCGCAGTGCCGGTTGCTGTCGTATTCCGCCACGGCGAGGGGACGGTCAGACTGGCCGTAGCCGCGCTGGTCGATCGCCACCGCCCGGAAACCCAGCTCCGCCACGACGGGCAGCTGGTGGCGCCAGCTGTACCAGAGCCCCGGGAAGCCGTGGCAGAAGACCACCAGCGGCCCCTCCCCCAGCGCCACGGCATGCAGGCGCACGCCATCGCTGTCAATCCAGTGGTCCTCAAGCCGGGACCAGGGCAGTGATTCAGGCATCGGTGATCGGCTCCATCTCGTCCCAGAGAGGGGCCACATTGTCGAAGAAGTGGCGATAGTAGCGACGCGCGGCATCCATGCCGGACATGCGCAACCCCACCGGGAACAGCTCGTAGACCGGGTTGGCCTCCAGGGTGGCCAGTGTGCCCTCGTAGTCGCCGTTTTCCTCGGCGACCGTGTGCCGATAGGCGATTTCCAGAAGGTCGGAAGGGGACATGCCGCTTACCTGTTGTCGTTATCCAGGCACAACCATAACGGCTTCGGGGCCGTCTTCAACAGCCATTGCGGCAGATAGCAGCAGGCCGGCTGACATGCCAAACCGGTGTCCGGGTCGCGGCGATCAGCTGACGAAGGCCAGCTGACGTAACTCCGCCAGCTGATCGCGCAGGGCAGCAGCCTCCTCGAACTCGAGATTCTTGGCATGCTCCTGCATCTTTGCCTCCAGCTGCTCCATGCGCCGCGACAGCGCCGCCGGGCTGAGGCTCGCCACCTCCGCGGCGTAGTCCAGTGTGGGTTCGGCGACCTTGCGGCTCTTGCCCTTGCCCCGCGTGGGCATGCGCCGCGCGCCCTCCATGATGTCCTGGACAGACTTGCTGACCCCGACCGGCGTCACACCATGTTCCCGGTTGTGGGCCAGTTGCTTCTCCCGGCGCCGTTCGGTTTCCTCCATGGCCCGCTGCATGGAACCGGTAATCTTGTCGGCATAGAGAATGGCGCGACCGTTGAGGTTCCGGGCCGCGCGGCCGATGGTCTGGATGAGGGAGCGGTCGGAGCGCAGGAAGCCCTCTTTGTCAGCGTCCAGGATTGTCACCAGGGACACCTCCGGCATGTCCAGCCCCTCGCGCAGCAGGTTGATGCCCACCAGGACATCGAACTCACCCAGGCGCAGGTCGCGAATAATCTCGACCCTCTCCACCGTGTCGATGTCCGAGTGCAGGTAGCGCACCTTGACGCCGTGCTCGCCGAGGAATTCGGTGAGGTCCTCGGCCATGCGTTTGGTCAGCGTGGTCACCAGTACGCGCTCGCCCCGGGCCGTCACCTCGCGAATCTCCCCCAGCAGATCGTCCACCTGGGTGGTCGCCGGGCGCACCTCCAGTGCCGGGTCCACCAGGCCTGTGGGGCGCACCACCTGCTCCACCGTGCGTCCGGCGTGTTCCTGCTCGTAGGGCCCCGGCGTCGCGGAGACAAACACGCACTGGGGCACCAGTTGCTCCCACTCCTCGAAGCGCAGGGGGCGGTTGTCCAGGGCCGAGGGCAGACGGAACCCGTATTCGACCAGTGTCTCCTTGCGCGAGCGGTCGCCCCGGAACATGGCGCCAATCTGCGGAATACTGACGTGGGACTCGTCGACAATCACCAGGGCATTGTCCGGCAGGTATTCAAACAGGGTCGGCGGTGGCTCACCCGGCGCCCGCCCGGAGAGATAGCGGGAATAGTTCTCCACCCCGTTGCAGTAACCCAGCTCGCGAATCATCTCCAGGTCGTAGCGGGTGCGCTGCTGCAGGCGCTGCGCCTCCACCAGTTTGCCGGCATCATTGAGCTGCTTGAGCCGCTGCTCCAGTTCGACTTCGATCTGCTCCACCGCATTGAGCATGACATCCCGGGAAGTCACGTAGTGGCTCTTGGGAAAGATGGTCACCCGGGGCACCTTGCGCTCGACCGCGCCAGTCAGGGGATCGAAGAAGGTGATGTTCTCGATCTCGGCGTCGAACAGCTCGATGCGCACCGCCTCCCGCTCGGAGTCGGCGGGAAAGATATCGATCACGTCGCCGCGCACGCGGTAGGTCCCGCGCCGGAAGTCGATGTCGTTGCGGGTGTACTGCAGCTCGGCCAGTTGGCGCAGCACCTGGCGCTGGTCGATCAGCTCGCCCCGGGACAGGTGCATGACCATGCGAAAATAGGACTTGGGGTCGCCCAGGCCGTAGATCGCGGAGACAGTGGCCACCACCAGGCAGTCCTCGCGCTCGAGCAGCGCCTTGGTGGCGGAGAGGCGCATCTGCTCGATGTGCTCGTTCACCGACGCATCTTTTTCGATGTAGGTGTCGGAGGACGGCACATAGGCCTCCGGCTGGTAGTAGTCGTAGTAGGAAACGAAATACTCGACGGCATTGTCGGGGAAGAATTCCCGGAACTCGCCGTACAGCTGTGCCGCCAGGGTCTTGTTGTGGGCCATGACGATGGTCGGCCGCTGCAGGCGCTCCACCACGTGGGCCATGGTGAAGGTCTTGCCCGAACCGGTCACCCCCAGCAGCGTCTGCGAGGCCAGGCCCGCGTTGACCCCTTCTACCAGCGCCTCGATCGCCTTCGGCTGGTCCCCGGCCGGGGCATAGGGCGCCTCTACCCGGAATGGTTTGCCCATCGCTGCTACTCCTCGCCGATTAACCTTCCATTATGGTGCAGCGAGCGGGCAAATGCAGCCCGGCCTGCGTTACTATCGCGGACAGAACCTGGCGAGGAGCCCTGCAAGTGGCTGAACACGGCATTCCACACCTGAGAGAAATCGTTGTTTTCCTGCTGGCCGCCGGCATCCTGGTGCCGCTGCTGCACCGGGCCCGGGTCAGCCCCGTCCTCGGTTACCTGATTGTCGGGGGAATCATCGGACCCTATGGCCTGGGACTCTTTGTCGACGACCTGCCCTGGCTGTCCTGGGCGGTGATTTCCGATCTCGAGGGCGTTCAGGCCCTGGCCGAGCTCGGGGTAATTTTCCTGATGTTCATGATCGGCCTGGACCTGTCCCTCGACCGCCTGTGGTCCATGCGCAAGCTGGTCTTCGGACTCGGCAGCCTGCAGGTGGGCATCACCGCGGTAGTCATCGGCGGCATTGCCTGGGGCTTTGGCAATGGGCCCGCCGCCTCCATCGTGCTGGGTGCGTGCCTGGCACTCTCCTCCACCGCGATCGTCATGCAGCTGCTGATGGAGAAGCGTCAGCTCGCCACGCCGGTGGGGCGCTCGAGCTTCTCCATCCTGCTGATGCAGGACCTGGCGGTGGTTCCCATCCTGTTCCTGGTCGGGGTCCTCGGCACCAAGCTGGAGGGCGGGCTGGAACTGGCCCTGCTGGGCGCCCTGGGCAAGGCCGTGGTCGTGGTGGTTGGCATCTACCTGGCGGGCCGCCTGCTGCTGCGCCCCCTCTTCCACATGGTCGCCCGCACCGGCAATGCCGAGATGTTCATGGCGGTTACCCTGCTGATGGTGATCGGCGCCTCCGCGATTACCGGTGCCAGCGGGCTGTCCATGGCGCTGGGCGCCTTTATCGCCGGCCTGCTGCTCGCGGAAACGGAGTTCCGGCACGAGATCGAGGTCGACATCGAGCCCTTCAAGGGACTCCTGCTGGGCCTGTTTTTCATGTCCGTGGGCATGGGCATAGACTATCGGGTGGTGGGCCAGGAATTGTTCTGGATCAGTGCCTCGGTGATCGGGCTGTTCCTGCTCAAATCCGGCATCACCGCGGCCCTCTGCCTGTCCTTCGGGATTCCCCGGCACACCTCTCTGGAGACCGGCCTGCTCCTGGGCCAGGGGGGCGAGTTCGCCTTCGTGGTGGTGAGCCTGGCCATGGGCCTGGGCCTGATTCCGCCGGACGTGGGGCAATTCATGCTCATCGTCACCGGCCTGACCATGATCGTGACGCCCTTTGTCGCTGCCAGCGGCAGCCGCCTGGCGCGCCGCCTGGAGCCTCTTCAAACACCCGCGGAAGGTGACCAGTTGCCCGAGGACGGCGCCCTCGAGGGCCACATGGTAATCGCCGGCTTCGGGCGGGTCGGCCACCTGCTGGGCAGGGTTCTGGACAGCGAGAGCATTCCCTACATTGCCCTGGACACCCAGCCGGCGATCGTCGCCTCCGGCAGGGAAGCTTCACTGCCGGTCTACTTCGGCGATGCCGCGCGTCCGGAAATGCTGCGCCGCGCCGGGCTCGATCGCGCCTGTGCCCTGCTGGTGACCATGGACAACCCCAGCGCGGCGGAAAATGTCGTGCGCACAGCCCGTCAGCAGTGGCCCGAGCTGACCATCCTGGCGCGCGCCCGCGATCCGCTTCACGCACAGCGCCTGCGCGCCCTCGGGGCCACTGAAACCGTGCTGGAGACCGTCGAGGCGAGTCTGCAGCTGTCGACCCGCGCGCTGCATACTGTCGGCGTCTCCGAAGACGCGGCGCGACGCCGCGCTGACGCCCAGCGCGAGCTGGAACTCGACACGACACCGGGACTCTAAGGAGCCATCACAGTTCTCTGTAAAAATTTAGGGCGAGGGCTTGACCCTCGGAGGGAGCGTCACTAATATACGCGGCCTCAGATGAGATCAATTCCGCCTTAGCTCAGTTGGTAGAGCAATTGACTGTTAATCAATGGGTCGCTGGTTCGAGCCCAGCAGGCGGAGCCAAATTTAGATAGAGATCAAGGGGTTGCAGTACTGCAGCCCCTTTTTTTTGGTTCATCGCACTTTACCGGGAAACGCTGCTTTTATCTTCAGGAAGAAGTAGTCGTTATCCCGGTAGCCATAGGCCATTCGCTTGATGACCTTTATCTTGTTATTCATCCCTTCCAGGACGCTGGTATTCATCCGGTAGACCGCACTGGCGATAATGCCTTCGACGTAGCCCTTGAGGCGCCTGGCAAACTGCTGCACGGGGGCCAGCCCACTGCTCATAGCCAGGTTCAGCCAGTCCTGCCAGCGTTGTCTGGCTTCGGCCTCTGAGGGGGCGTACCAGAGCTCTTTGAGCTGGTCTTTCAGGACGTAGACAGTCATCAGGGGCTGGTTGGCTTGCAGCAGCTCTTCGAGCTTCAGAGCCTGTTCATCCTTGAGATTGCTTCGATTTCTAAGTAACAGCCAGCGACTTCGTTTCACTACTTTGCGAGCCGGCTTGTCGTGTCGAAGCTGATTGGCCTGATCGACCCGGACACGGTCAATCACTTCCCGCCCGAACTTTGCTACCACGTGGAACAGGTCATAGACCACGCGGGCTTGTGGGCAGTGGTGCTGAACTTCCAAGTCCATGGCGGTATTCATATCCATCGCCACGGCTTCGATCTGGCCACAGGTTTCCGGTCCCAGCCATTCAAAGAAGGGGCGCACCGCTGCCCGGCTGCGGCCTTCTCCAACCCAGAGGACTTGTTGAGTATCCGCATCAATCGCCACGGTGGCGTAGCGGTGTCCCTTGAACAAGGCGAACTCATCCATGATC
>NZNC01000003.1 GCA_002692965.1 Haliea sp.
GTGATCATTGTCCACTCCGTGGAGGAGATAAGTGATGACGCCACTACGCCAACAAATGCTCGACGCCATGGCGCTGAAGGGGCACGCCCTTCGCACCCAGCAAACCTATCTGTACGTTGTTTCACAACTGGCACAACATTTTCATCGGTCGCCGGATCGGGTATCGGCGGCCGAGATTCATGCATATTTTCTTTATCTGTTGCGTGAACGGCAGCTGGCGCCGGCGAGCCTGCGTGTCTACGTCAGTGCGGTGCAATTTCTGTATACCGAGGTGCTGCACCGTCCCTGGGTAGATTGCCACGTTCCCTACCCGAAGCTGCCGCAACGGATTCCCGAGTTATTGTCTCGCTCCGAGGTGCAGCGGCTTCTGGGTTGTACCCGCAATCTCAAGCACTACACGCTGCTGGCTACCTGCTATGGGGCCGGGCTGAGAGTGTCCGAGTTGCTGGCACTGCGAGTCCGGGATATTGAGACGGAGCGTGCCATCCTGCATATCCGTCAGGGCAAGGGCGGCAAGGATCGCGAACAGATTCTGACCACCGGCTTGTTACTGCACTTGCGTCGCTACTGGTTGCGCTATCGCCCGGTCGACCTGTTGTTTTACGGTCCCGATACGCAAACGTCCCTCAGTACCAGTGCGGTGCAAAAGACCTACCTGCGGGCCAAGCGTGCGGCCGGGATTACCAAGCAGGGCGGTTTGCATGCGCTGCGGCACGCCTACGCGACCCACCAACTGGAAGCTGGGATGCCGGTCTACCAGCTGCAGCGCCTGCTGGGTCATCAGAGTCTCCGTACCACGCTGCGTTACGTGCACTGGCTACCCCATTATCAGAGTGATGGTGGGCGCGGCATTGATCTACTGCACGATGTGCAGGCCCGAGCGTGACGCCCTCACCGGGTATGGTCGATGTTCTGGACCGGTTCCTGGACAGCTACAAGACGTCACACCGGCTTAGTCCTCAGCAGGCCAAGGTGATCAACAGCATTCAGAGCTGCCGGACCCCGGCACTGGGAGGTCGCGTGCTGGCCTGCGCGTCATGCGGTTATACCCGGGAGAGCTATCACTCCTGCCGTAACCGACACTGCCCGCAGTGCCAGAAGCAGGCCAGCGATGACTGGTTGGCACGACGACGTAAGGACCTGCTGCCGGTACCTTATTTTCATCTGGTATTTACCTTGCCTCATGCACTGAACGGCTGGGTGCAGCTGCATCCCGAGGTGCTGTATCCGTTGTTGTTTGAAGCGGTTTCCACCACGCTGAAGCGCTTCGGACGCGATCCCCGGCGACTGGATGGCGATATTGGCATGACGCTGGTGCTGCATACTTGGGGTCAGAACCTGAGCCAACATGTGCATCTGCACGGTCTGGTACCGGGCGGCGCGCTGAGTCGGGAGGGTGACCGGTGGCATCCGGCCCGCTCGAACCATTTGTTTCCCGTGAAGGCGCTGTCTCGCGCTTATCGCGGCCTAATGGTCAGTCTGCTCCGTCGAGCCTGGCAGTCGTCGTTATTGTTCAGACTGAAGTCAGAGACCGAAGTCACGGCTGTACTGGCTACGGTGATGGCGCAGCCGTGGGTGGTCTTTGCCAAGCCTACGCAGACACACACGGAACAGGTGCTGGCCTACCTGGCTCGCTATACCTATCGCATCGCGATCAGTGACCGTCGCCTAGTCTCTGTGGACGAGCAGGGTGTGCGTTTCCGCTGGAAGGATTACCGAAACAAAGGTAACCGTCCGGGCATCACACCTTGATGGCCGGGCTCCAGTTGTGCGGTAGGAGACCGTCGATCTCTGAGTACTTCGTACTGGGCAGGCGCTCAAGCACATCACGCAGGTAGGCCTGGGGATCGAGCCCGTTGATCTTTGCGCTCTGGATCAGGCTCATCACGTTCGCCGCCCGCTGCCCACTCCGCTGAGATCCAGCGAACAGCCAGTTTTTGCGACCCAGAGCCCAGGGGCGCACCTGATTCTCGATCCAGTTGTTATCGATCGGCACCTCGCCGTCGTCAAGGTAGCGCGTCAGCGCATCCCAACGTTTCAGGCTGTAGTCGATCGCCCTGGCGGTTCGGGTGCCGGCCGTCAGTGTGGATCGCTGGTGGATGAGCCACTCCCGGAGCTTTTCAACAATCGGGCGAGATCGGCTGTCCCGGATTCGTTGTCGCTCATCTGGTGGCTTTTCCGCAATGTCACGCTCAATGTCGTAGAGCGCACCGATGGTCTCCAGGGCCTGGGCGGCGATGGGACTGTCACCGCGCTCAGCGAGTTCAAATAATTTTCGCCGCGCGTGCGCCCAGCAGCCGACTTCGGTCATGCCAGCGGCGAAGCCGGCCTTGTACCCTTGGTAATCGTCACAGACCAACTTGCCTTTCCAGTCGGCCAGGAAGTCACGAGCGGCCTTGCCGGATCGCGACGGCTGGAAGTCGTAGACCACACCCTGGATCGCGGCCGAGCGGGTGGTGGCATACGCCCAGATGTAGGCGCGATGGGTCTTTTTCTTGCCTGGCGACAGCATCGGCACCGGCGTCTCGTCCGCATGCAGAACCGCGTGGCACAGCAAGCAGGCGCGCAGTTGCTCCACCAGCGGTGCCAGCTCTACGCCGCAGCGGCCCACCCAGTCCGCCAGTGTCGACCTTGGAAGCTCGACACCGGCCCGGGCATAGATCTGCTCCTGCCGGTACAGCGGCAGGTGGTCGGCGTACTTGCTGATTAGCACCTGAGCGAGCAGGTTGGTGGTCGGAATACCCTTGTCGATGACATGAGGCGCTACCGGCGCCTGCACGACCATCTCACAGGCCTTGCAGGCCCACTTGCTGCGGATATGGCGCTCTACACAGAACTGACCAGGCTCGTAATCCAGCTTCTCGCTGACGTCTTCGCCGATGCGCGTCAGCTCACACCCACACTTACAGGTCGTCGACTCGGGATCGTGGTGGATCTCCGAACGGGGCAACTGCGGTGGCAGCGCTTGGCGTCGCGGCTTTAACGGGCGACCTTTCCTCGGCGACTCACACTCGGCCAGCTTCTCAAGCTCCGTTTCGATCGCCGCGATATCCTCATCGACCAGATCGTCCAGGAGGTTCTGCTGTGGGCTACTGCTTTTGGATTCGCTGCGTTTGCCAAAACGATGTCGCCGGAGAATCGCGATCTCATGCGTGAGGTGTTCATTGCGCAGGCGGTACTGGCGAATGGTCTCATCACGCTCACCTAACGCATCCTGCATCTGCGCCGCGAATTCGCGGAGCTGGGACTCACTGAGCTGGTTAATGTCAATCGATGCAGGCATAGCGAGACTGTGCCACCAGAGCCCATTTATGGCCAGAAGTACTATTTCCATAGACCCGAGCGGGTGACCGTGGTGTTATCTACTGTCGGTCTATGACGAAGTTCTCGGCGGCATATTGCCAGGGCAACCCCGATGCCAGGGCTTGCAATTGCAGGTCATCGAGACTCACTGGATCGCCACTGCGCAGGGCGCTCCAAACAAAGCGACCCTGATGCAACCGCCTTGCCAGCAGCCAAATACCGAAGCCATCGCACAGCAGGATCTTCATGCGGTTAGCACGCTTGTTGGCAAAGACGTAGGCGCAGTGCGGCTTCGCCGCACCAAAGGCCTTGATCACCCGGGCCAGCGTCGTCTCTGGCCCGCAGCGCATATCCAGCGGTTCCCGGGCCAGCCAGATCTCGTCAATGCGAAGGACCTGGCCCATGTTAACGGGCAGCGTCACCTTGTTACAGCACGTAGCCAGTCGACAGACCGCTCGAGCGCATTGAGCGGCCAGTGGACGATCAGCCTGCCTGAGGGCGTTGGTACTTCCATGCGTACCATCGCTGGATCATCGGCCGGTGCGGCTTGAGAGCCAGGCGATAACGGCGACGGCAGACGAAGGAAGTCATCCTGGGAAGCGCGCCGGTGGGCGAGACGCCACTTCTGTACCATGTTGGGATTCAAGCTGTGGCGAATGGCAACACCGGCCACGGATGCACCAGGGTGATCGCACTCGGCGATGATCTGGGCCTTGAATCCGGCAGAGTAACGGCGTCGCCGCTTCTTCGGTGTCGGTGCCACATCGTTAAGCGGCGCGTCGTAATCCATAATAGGTGCCCACTAAGAATAGGTGGGCGCCTAATCTAGCGGATCGCTTATCTGTGGCAAGATGGGTTTGCCGGACGCTTACAAACAAAGGCGACGCTGGCAGCATGTGCCTGACCGGTGAGGAGTTCCTGCGCCGATGGCTGATGCATGTCTTACCGACAGGGCTGATGCGGGTACGCCATTACGGGTTCCTGGCCAATTGTCACCGTCGAGAGAAGCTGCAGCGGATCCGAGATTGTCTTCAGGGTGACCATGTCAGTCCGCCGAGAAGGGTGCGACATCAGCCTGTGGAGAACGTCCAGGCACCCGCATGCGTGGCTTGCCCACGGTGTCGGGATGGGACACTGCGGGTGACCGCGGAGATTGAGCGACGACGATCTAGCGGGTAGTGGAGGTGGTGAACAAGATGTTTGGGTGTCTGCAGCGGGCGGACGCGCGCTGTGCTGGACACGCGAAATGGAAATCCCTTAAATGGGTGTAATGCGGCGAATATTTAGACGCTGAGCTTCTAATCAGCACTTAGATGTCGAGCACGATTCCTTATCGCTCTGTGCAGCAGCGTCGCCAGTAATAATCCAGGGAAGGAGTCCCATGAAACAATCCCCTTATAGAGAGCCGGAGGCTATCGCGAAGCGGCATAGTCCAACAGGCGTTTATCTGCCATGCTGCGCACAGCAGATAAACGTGTAGCTGTTATATTCAATCATGTCTAGCACGCTGATCACACAAAAATTTTGGCTGAATAAGGAGGTCGTCGAGATCCAATTGGATTTACTCGACTCATTTGCTAAAAGCCTTGCATACTACCGTGCCATACATCAAGACTACAAAAGGATAGTTGCATGTAAGGAGTACTGGTGTCACACCATGAACACCTGCTACTTAAGAGCTCTAAATGATTGGTGCATAGTCTTCGGGCCAAACTCAAATGAATCACATTGGAAAAAAGTTTCAACGGAACATGCGAGGGAAGTAAGTGATGAGGTGCGCAAAGTTATTCTTTGTGCCGGGGAATTTCACGAACAAGAATGGACTGAATACTGGCAGAATTTGACCGAGTTTCGTCATAAGTATGTCGCTCATAGAATACCCGACTATCGTGAACACGTCCCACATTTGACTAAAGCATTTGACATTTCTGTGGCATATTTTGAATGGCTGAAGGTGCAGCTCCGGCCATGTCAGAATGAGCCGAAGGCTCTTAATGTCCTGTATTCTGAATATCAAATTGAAATTATTGTTGTTCTTAAAAACTATGTCGACCGAATATAACAATCCGCAGCAATCGCTCCCGTTGGTCGCTGGGACAGCCAAAACGCTGCGCTTATTTGGCCGCCCTTGTGCGGGGCGTTATGCATTAACGGCCAGGTTTCATTGTCAGGTTTCGTCCTCTATTCCAGTCTTATTGGGGTCATGAAGTGGCGCTAAGCGAATTTGAAATAAAGCGTGTGGAAAAGCTGGCCTCCGATTACACAGAGGCTCACCGTCCACCGTCACACATTCGCGACAAGCGTGACCTGGGTTTTCGGGTATCGGGGCAAAGTCTGGAGCTGTTCGAAATTCGCCCGAAGTACCTTGACCCGTCGGTGAAAGTCGAGCATCCCATCGCGAAGGCGACCTACGTCAAGAAGTCGAAATCTTGGAAGGTTTACTGGATGCGTGCGGACCTGAAGTGGCATCGTTATGATCCCGTGCCGGAGATTGCCTCGCTGGACGCATTCTTTCGGCTGGTGGAGGATGATCCGCATGGGTGCTTTAAAGGCTAGCAGGCCGCCAGTTTCCCTTCTTTCCAGAGCCCTGCTCATCTGGCTGGTTATCCTCGTCCTGGCGACTACCAATGGTGTGGTGCGCGAATTTCTTTTGATACAGACCATCGAATCGTCGATAGCCCAGACCCTTAGCGGTCTGCTACTGTCAGTACTGATCCTCGGGGTAGCGTGGATTTCGCTTCCCTGGCTGGGTATCCGGACCAGTTCCCGGGCCTTGCTGGTCGGCGCATTTTGGCTGGTTCTCACGCTGGTCTTCGAATTTGCCGTTGGCATCTGGCAGGGCAAGTCATGGCGGGTGCTACTGCAGGCCTATACCTTTCATGGCGGCACTATCTGGCCCGTGGTGTTGCTCGTAACCGGTCTGTCTCCCTGGCTGGCTCTAAGGCTGAGGCAGCGCGGAGGCTGATCACCCCCAACAATCCAGCACAATCTTCCCGTGCACCTTTCCCGCATCGATCAGCCGGTGGACGTCGGCGGCCTCCGCCAGTGGCCGCACCTCCGCCACGGCGGGCTGCAGGCGGCCGTCCTTGAGCCACTGCATCAGCGTGGCCACATCTTCGCGGAATTCTTCCGGGTGTTTCTCACGACGCGTCTGGATATTGTAAAAGCCCGTATGCCGGCCATCCGGCAGGCAGCGCCAGAGGCCCAGCAGTTTGGCGAAGCCCCACAGCAGGCCGGCGATGGATTCTTCGCCGGTGGTGACCTGCAGGGCGCCGAAGCCCACCAGCTTGCCGCCCCTGGCGACACAGCGGTAGGACCGCGACCAGTTGTGGCCCCCGATGGTGTCGAACACGGCCTGCACCCCCTTGCCCCCGGTCAGCTGAGCCACTTCGGCGACAAAGTCTGTATTGCGGTAGTCGATGGGCGTGGCGCCGAAGCGGCGCACCAGGTCGTGCTTGCTCGATGACGCGGTGCCATAAACCGTCAGCCCCAGCTCGCGGGCCAGTTCCAGCAGAGCGGTGCCCACCGCGCCCCCGGCGGCGTGCACCAGGATGCTGTCGCCGGGCTGGAGCTGACACTCCCGGGTCAGCATCTGGTAGGCGGTGGTGTAGGACAGAATCATGCACACGGCCTGCGCCGGGTCGAGGCCGGCGGGGCAGGGGACGACGCGCGCGGCATCCGCCAGCAGATACAGCGTGTAACCGCCAATGACCGGCATGTCAGCGACCGCGTCACCCGGCTGCAGGGTGCTGACACCGCTGCCCACCGCGTCCACCACGCCGAACCAGTCGTAGCCGGGCGTGAAGGGCGGTTTCTGTTTGACCCCCGGGTACTGGCCCTGGCGGATGATGGTGTCGGTGAAGCCGGTGCCGGCGGTCAGCACCTTCACTCGCACCTCGCCCGGGCCCGGCTCGGGGAGAGTGTCTTCATTGACCAGCGCAAGTTGCTCCGGGCCGCCGAAGGCGGTGAGTTGGATATGTTGCCAGGCTGTCGGAGGCATGAGCTTGGGTCCCTAATGCTTGTTAGTGTCGCATGGGACGAGGGTATCAATCACCTGGCTTCCTGTCTGCAGCATTAGCGGTCGCTTCCCGGCGCAATGCGTACGATAATGGCCTGCTCGAAGAGCCCGGACGCCACGACGTTGCGGATAACAACGTGACCCGGGACACCGCCCGGCCGATAGTTTCCTTGACCACAGCATCAGGTGATAGTTTGCACGATGAGACCATTGTTCAGGCGGTACGCCACTGGGTGGAGACCCTGGTCGTCGGCCTGAATCTCTGTCCCTTTGCAAAACTCGAGCTGGTCAGGGATCGGGTGCGCTTCGCGACGACGACCGCGGCGACGGAAGGGCAGTTGCTGGCGGCCCTGGAAGCCGAGCTGGCCCTGTTGGATGCTGACCCGGCAATTGAGACCACACTGCTGATTCACCCGGATGTGCTGCGGGACTTTCACGACTATAACCAGTTCCTGGACGACGTCGACGCCCTGCTGGAGGGCCTGGGGCGGGAAGGGGTCTACCAGGTCGCCAGCTTTCATCCAGACTACCAGTTTGGCGGCACCGAGCCGGAGGATGCGGAGAACTACACCAATCGCTCGCCCTATCCCCTGCTGCACGTGCTCCGCGAGGCCAGCCTCGAGCAGGCGATCAAACGCTACCCGGGGGTAGAGCAGATCCCCGCGAAAAATATCGCGCTGATGAACCACCTGGGCGCGGCGCGGCTGCAGACCCTGCTCGAGGCCTGCTTCAAGCCGTAGCGCGCCTCAGCGGCCCGGTGCCCCAACGACCCGGCATCGCCTGTCTCGACGCCAGAGTCCCCACTCTGTATAGTGCGCAGCCTCCCGCGGTCCCACTCTCGCGCCATTTCTTTTTTTCCAGGTACTTCCCCGTGATTACTGCAGCCAATGTCACCATGCAATTTGGTGCCCAGCCCCTGTTTGAAAACATTTCCGTCAAGTTTGGCGGCGGCAACCGCTACGGCCTGATTGGCGCCAACGGCTGCGGCAAGTCCACACTGATGAAAATCCTCGACGGCAGCCTGGCGCCCAGCGCCGGCAATGTCTCGGTCACCCCCGACGAGCGCATCGGCAAGCTGCACCAGGACCAGTTCGCCTTCGAGCAGTACTCGGTGATCGACACCGTGATCATGGGCCACACCGAGCTGTGGGCCGTGAAGCAGGAGCGCGACCGCATCTACGGCCTGGCGCACATGTCCGACGAGGACGGCATGAAGGTGGCCGAGCTGGAGACCCGCTTCGCCGAGATGGACGGCTATACCGCGGAGAGCCGCGCCGGCGAAATTCTCCTCGGCGCCGGTATCCCGACCGACTTCCATTTCGGCCCCATGAGCGAGGTGGCGCCGGGCACCAAGTTGCGGGTTCTGCTGGCACAGGCGCTGTTTTCCGACCCGGATATCCTGCTGCTGGACGAGCCCACCAACAACCTGGACATCAACACCATTCGCTGGCTGGAGGGGGTGCTTAACGCGCGCAAGAGCACCATGGTGATCATTTCCCACGACCGCCACTTCCTCAATGCCACCTGCACCCACATGGCGGACATCGACTACGGCGAGCTGCGGGTGTACCCGGGCAACTACGACGACTACATGACCGCGGCGACCCAGGCCCGGGAGCGCCTGCACTCGGAAAATGCCAAGAAGTCCGCGCAGATTGCCGATCTGCAGCAGTTTGTCAGCCGCTTCTCCGCCAACGCGTCCAAGGCCAAGCAGGCCACCTCCCGCGCCAAGCAGATCGAGAAGATCAAGCTGGACGAGATCAAGGCCTCCAGCCGCCAGAGCCCCTATATCCGCTTCAAGCAGGAAAAGAAGCTGCACCGCCAGGCGGTGGTGCTGGAGAATCTGGGCCACGGCTTCGAGGGGCAGACCCTGTTCAGCGGCGGCAACCTGCTGCTGGAAGCGGGGACGCGCCTGGCGGTGATTGGCGAGAACGGCGCCGGCAAGACCACCTTCCTGCGCTGCCTGCTGGAGGAGCTGCAGCCGGTCGCGGGGACGGTGAAATGGGCGGAGAACGCTGCGGTGGCCTACTGCCCGCAGGACAGCACAGCGGACTTCGACAGCGACCTGAACCTGTTTGACTGGATGAGCCAGTGGCGCAAGCCCAGCCACGACGACCAGATCGTGCGCGCGACCCTGGGGCGCCTGCTGTTTTCCGCCGACGACTTCAAGAAGAAGGCCCGCGTCTGCTCCGGTGGTGAGAAGAACCGCCTGCTCTTCGGCAAGATGATGATGAGCGACGCCAACGTGCTGATCCTGGACGAGCCCACCAACCACCTGGATATCGAGGCCATTGAGGCCCTCAACCTGGCTCTGGAAAACTACGACGGCACGCTGATTTTCGTCAGTCACGACCGCGAGTTTGTCTCCTCCCTGGCCACGCGGGTGATCGAGATCAAGGGCCGCGAACTGGTCGACTTCCAGGGCACTTACGAGGACTATCTGGCGGAGCTGGAGGCGGCTGCAGCCGCCTAGAGGCCCGTTCGGCTCAGCCCTGCAGCCGCGCCGGCATCTGTGTCACCAGGAAGTCCTGCAGGGCCTTGATGCGGGCGCTGCCGCGCATGTCCCGGTGGTAGACAAACCACATGTGGGAGGCCTCGGCCCGGAGGCCGAAGTCGGCTTTCACCAGCGCCTGGCCGCGGCTGTCAAAGCGCTGCAAGGGGCCCAGGGGGCCGATGCCCATGCCCTCCATGACCGCGGCGTGGATGTCGGTAAAGCTGTTGCTCTGGAACACCACCCGGGTTGGGTCGATATGCTCGACCAGTTGCCGGATGCCGGAGATGCGCCGCTTCTCGCCCGTAGGCAGCACCCAGAAATGCTCATTGATGCTCGCCATCGACTGCGGCAGACCGTGGCTGTCTACGTAGGCCCGGGCCGCGAAATACTCCTGGGTAAAGGAAATCAGCCGCCGCGCCACCAGGTCGGGCTCCCGCGGCTCCGGCCCCATTCTCACCGCGACGTGGGCCTCGCCCCGGGAGAGTGACAGCCGGTCGTCGGTGGCCACCACCTGAACGCGGATCTGCGGGTACTGCTCGCGGAAGTCGTGCAGCAGCGGGGCAAAAAAGGGCGAGAAGTCCGATACCGTGGAGATCTTGAGGGTGCCAGAGGGCGCATTGTCCAGGACGGACAGGGAGGCCAGCAGGCGCTGCATGTCTCCCGCGACCGGGGTCATGCGTTCCAGCAGCAGTTGCCCGGCGTCGGTCAGGCGGTAGCCACGCTGGTGGCGCAGGAAGAGGCGCAAACCCAGCTGCTCTTCGAGCCGGTTGATGCGCCGCAGTACGGTGGAGTGGTTGACGCCCAGGGCCTGCCCGGCCCGGCTCAGGCTGCCGCTGCGCGCGACCTGATAGGCGGCATGCAGGTCGTCCCAGCTGCAGGTATCCGGTGTCATGTTGTGCTCCTACCCGGCTGGCCGGGCACGCTTCGATCTCACTTGTGCATTTTCGCACAACTATTGTCGTAATATCGCTATATTTGCATCGCGAAAAGTTGGCTATGGTGGCTTCACTGACTGGAGAAGCGGAGGCCCCATGCTGAAAAACACTGTGCACGCCTACGGCTGGGTGGCCATTGCGCTGCACTGGCTGGTGGCCCTGACCGTGTACGGCATGTTCGCTCTCGGCTTGTACATGGTGGAGCTGACCTACTACGACGCCTGGTACCGCGGCTCCCTGGAGACCCACAAGGCCGTGGGCATCCTGCTGGCCCTGCTGTTACTGGCGCGGCTGGCCTGGCGCCTGGTCAACCCGCGCCCCCGGGGTCTGTCGACTACGCCCTGGGAGAACCGGCTGGCGCACTGGATGCATTGGGCGCTCTACGGCCTGCTGCTGGCCATTGTGGTCAGCGGCTACCTCATTTCCACCGCCGACGGGCGTGCTATCGAGGTGTTCGGGCTGTTTCAGGTGCCCGCCACCCTGACTGCCGAGCACCAGGAGGATGTTGCCGGGGAGGTCCACGAGATTCTGGTGTGGTCACTGATCATCCTGAGTGCACTGCACGCCCTGGCGGCGCTCAAGCACCATGTTGTGAACCGGGATCGCACCCTGCGGCGGATGCTGCGTCCGAATTCGGGTTCCGCTCGTAGACCCAACTGATTGACCCATGTTTTAACCGTTACAGGAGATATCACCATGAAAAAACTGTTACTTGCACTCTCGCTTTCCACCACGGCACTGGCCGCCAATGCGGCGGACTACGTGATCGATACCCAGGGTGGCCACGCCTCGATCAACTTCAAGGTGTCCCACCTGGGTTTCAGCTGGTTGACCGGCCGCTTCAATGATTTCGAGGGCGACTTCGTCTGGGATCGGGAGAACCCGGCGGCTTCCTCGATTCAGGTGCAAATCGATACCGCCTCGATCGACTCCAACCACGCCGAGCGCGACAAGCACCTGCGCAGCGACGATTTCCTCGATGTCGAGGAACATCCCCGCGCCAGCTTCACCAGCACGGCTTACACCCCCACGGGTGAAGGCACCGGCGAGCTGACCGGCGAGTTTTCCCTGCATGGGGTGACCCGCACGATCAGTTTCCCGGTAGAGCACGTCGGTGAGGGCGAGGATCCCTGGGGTGGCTACCGCGCCGGTTTCGCCGGAAACACCAGCATCATGCTGGGCGACTACGGGATGGCGGGCCCCCTGGGCAACCTGGAGGTGGAACTGGAGCTGCATGTCGAGGGCATCCGTCAGTAGGGTGCTTCCTGTCATGCATTGAAACCCCCGCCGAAACAGCGATAATGGGCGCCGACAAGGTAACCGCAGCGCTGTTTCACCCCGGCCTGGTCCGGGCTGATTGCCTGCCCCGCGTTTGCTGACGACTGGCGGGGCGCGTGCTTTCGCACGTCGCCCTGCGCCCGCATACAGCTATCACGACAGGATTTGATGCCCAAGGCCGCTACCCAAGCCCCGCCTGCGCCTGCGTCATTGGTCCAGGTACTCAGTGACCTCGGCCTGAACGCCCGACGTGCGCCGAAAAAGTCCTTTGCCGACCGTCTCGCGGAGCTGATCGACCTCTCCGGGGCGATCGATTTGTCGGAGTTCCTGCGCAGCCTGGGTCGCATCCCCGCGCAGGCACTCGAGGCGGATGAAGCCACGGATGGCCCCGGGGCCCTGCTCCAGGGCCGTCGCCGCGACATGCTGAGGACCATCAGTGACAGCTTTGCCCCAGCGCAGGGCGGTGAGCCCGCTCCCGCGGGCAGCTTTTTCCTGCCGTCTGCGAAACCCGCGACGCTGAAGGCGGACGCCGAAGCCTGGGCCCCCTATCAGCGCTTCTATTCACTGCAGCAGAGCGAGTTGGAGCGGCAAGTCACCTTGCTGCGGCGCGCCCTGCGCCAGCAACTGGCCGTGGCCGGCCCGGCGCTGGCGCAACTGGCGGCCCTGGATGCCACCCTCGAGGGCACCCTGGCCGACTACGCCCGCCGCGGCCTGGCAGTCCTGCCCGGCCTGCTGCAGAAGCGCTTTGTGACACTGGCCGGTGAACAGCGGGCGGCGGACGCGGCGGCGGGTCACAGCAGCGAGCCTGGCACCTGGCTGGAGGAGGGGGGGTGGCTGCAGCGGTTTCACCGGGATATGCAGCGGGTGCTGGTGGCGGAAGTCAGCCTGCGCCTGCAGCCGCTGCAGGGCATGCTGGATGCCCTGGAATCTGTAAAAGAGGATGCTCCATGACCAGACTGTTTTCCCTGCTGGCTTTCGCCATAGGCATCGCGGTGATTTTCTGGATGGCCCGGGCAGTCGCCCCGGGACACCTGCTGGCATCCGTGGTGATGCTGCTGATTGCCCTGGCTTACGCGGCGGGGGGCGCCGAGCTCTGGGCCTATCAGCGCGCGACGGGCGCGCTGCGCCGTGCCGTGCTGCAGGCTCCCGGGGGCGATCAGGAGCGCTGGCTGGAACAGCTGCCCGAGGCCCTGCGCCAGCCGGTGCAGCAGCGCCTGATCGGCGAGGGCGGCGGTTTGCCGGTGCCGGTCCTGACACCCTACCTGGTGGGACTGCTGGTCATGCTGGGCCTGATGGGCACCTTTGTCGGCATGGTCGAGACCCTCGGCGGTGCGGTGCGTGCCCTGGAGGGCAGCACGGAACTGAGTGCCATTCGCGCCGGTCTGGCAGCGCCCATCCAGGGCCTGGGCATGGCCTTCGGGACGTCGGTGGCGGGGGTCGCGGCCTCTGCCATGCTGGGTTTTATTGCCACCCTTAGCCGCCGCGAGCGGCTGGCGGCCTGCCGCGAGCTGGACCGCCTGCGCGATGGCCAGTTCCGCGAGCAGTCCCTGCCGTACCAGCGCCAGCGCACCTACAGCGCCCTGCAGCAGCAGGCCGAGGCCCTGCCCGGCCTGGTCGCCCAGCTGTCTGCCCTGGGTGAGCGCCTGGGCGCAATGGGGGAGCAGCTGGACAGTCGCGGTCGGCTCCTGGAGGAGCAGCTCCTGGCCCGGCAAGACGCCTTCCAGCAGCAGTTGCAGACCGAGTTCCGCACCCTCGGCGGGGATGTTGCCGGGGCCCTGCAGAGCAGCCTTGCCGAGAGTGGCCGCCAGGCGGGTGAAACCGTCAAACCGCTGGTGGCGGAACTGCTTTCCGCCTTGCAGCAAGACCTGCAAGAGCGACACAGCAAACTGGACGACAGCGCCCTGGCACGTCTGGAGGCGATGGACGCGGCGCTGCGGGAAAGCCGCGAAGTGGTAGCGGCGAGCTGGCAGCAGGGGCTGGAACAGCAGCAGGCGGGCAATCGCGCGCTGATGGCCTCGCTGGAGCAGACCCTGACGCGTGCGGCTGAACAGCTGGTCGAGACCGCCGTGGTCCGGGACGAGGCCCTGGGCACGCTGAATCAGCAGTTGCTGGAACAACAGCGCGAACAAATGGCCGCGCAGCAGGCCGCCGAAGAGCGCTGGCAGCAGGCCGTGACGGATCGAAGCCAGGCATTGATGGACACCCTCCAGGCACAGCTGGCCGAGATGTGGGCCCTGGAGGAGAGCCGGAACGCGGCGGTGGCGCAGCAACTGGACGCGCTTGAGCGCAGTGCGGCGGCGCGCCTGGAAGCCCTGCAGGGGTCGGCGACGGATCGGCTGGAAGACTTGCAGACCACCACCGCGAGTCAGCTCACGGAGCTGGGGCGCTCCCTGGAGGCCCCCCTGGCCGAGGTGGTTGCCGCCGCCGCGGAGGCTCCCCGTTCCGCAGCGCAGCTGATCGAATCCCTGCGCGTGGAAATGGCTGCCCATCTGGCCCGGGACAATGCCCTGCTGGAGGAGCGCCAGGCCGTGATGAAGGAGTTTTCCGCATTGATGGCTGCCCTGCAAGACAGCCAGCGTGCCCAGCAGGAAGCACTCGATCAGCTCCTGACACACAGCGGCAATAGCCTCGAGAGCCTGTTGGCGCGCAGTGGCGAGCATCTACAGCAGTGGCTGGCACACAGCGGTGATAGTCTGACCCGGTTGAGCCAGCGGGTGGGCGAAGACCTGGAGCAGAGCAGCGAGCGGGTCGGGGCCAGCCTGGACCAGTGCAGTCGCCAGCTGACCGAGAGCTTGGAGAACCTGGGCGGGCGTGTCGCCGATCATCTCGAACTGCGCGGTAGCGAGCTGGCCGGGCTGGGGGAGCAGCTGTCCTCCAGCGCCCTGGACATGGCCGGCCTCGGCGATACCTTCGCCGCCGCGGTGCAGCAATTCAGCGACAGCAATCGCGAATTGCTGGCCGCCCTGGCCAGCGTGGAGCAGGGCCTGGCGGAGAGCGGCGAGCGCAGCGATGAGCAGATGGCCTACTACGTGGCCCAGGCGCGGGAGATCATCGACCACAACCTGGTGTCCCAGCAGGCAATCCTGGGGCGCTTGGAGGACCTGTCGGAGCACGCGGCCGCGACGGTAGCCGACGTTCCGGCCGAGGCCGCAGAGGCATGAGCGGGGAGCTGGAGGACGGCCTGCAGGAGGGGCCGCCGATCTGGGCCATCTTTGGTGACCTGATGACCGGCCTGGTCGGCGTGTTCGTGTTGCTGTTGATCTGGACCCTGGGTTTCCAGCTGGAGCTGGCCAAGAGCCTGGAGCAGGCGGAGGCCCAGCGAGAGGTGGAGCAGCAGCGCCGCCAGGTGCTGGAGCAGGCCCTGGCCGCGCCCCTGGCCAGCGGCCGGGTGACCCTGCGCGACGGCCGTATCGGCATCAGCGGCAGCGTGCTGTTTGACCTCAATTCCGACCAGTTGCAGGCCGAGGGACGCGAGCTGCTGGCCAGCCTGGTGGCGCCCCTGCAGCTCTACGTGGAAGAAAACGACCAGCTGTTGATGGTCAGCGGTTTTACCGATGACCTGCCGATTCAGCAGGGCAACCTGCAGTTCAGCGACAACTGGGAGCTCTCCGCCCAGCGGGCCCTCACCGTCACCCGCGCCCTGATCGAGGCCGGCATGCCCGCCGACCGGGTATTCGCCGCGGCCTTCGGCGACCAGCAGCCCGTGGCCGGCAACCGCGATGAAGCCGGGCGCGCCCGCAATCGCCGGGTGGAAATGGCACCCGTGCCGCGGGTCAGCCAGGGGGCGGAGTGATGTCCGCCGTCACGGATGAGCGCCAGCGCGCATCGTCCGCGGGCGCCCGGAGGCGGCGCCCGAGCCCCACTTTACAGGCCCTGCGGGGACTCCGCCGTGAATTGGGCGAGCCCCGGGAGCTGCAGGCCCTGGGCCTGCTGCGCCAGCACCAGTGGCAGCGGGATATTGCCGACCGCATTGCCCGGGCCATCGACAGCGCCCCCGAAGACCCCGGCCCCTTGAATCCGCGGATGCTGGCAATTCGCTCACTCACTGCCATGGGGGAGCGCTCCCCCGAGTATCAGCGGCGCTTTGTGGCCTGGCTGGATACCCTGGTATGGCTGGAGGAGCAGGGTTAGCGCGGGTAGCTCCAGTAGCGGCAGGTGCCGCGCCGGCTTGCGGCCTGCATTTGAGTTAATCGGCTGGCTGTGGTCAGCTATAGGGTCAACCACCAACAGGAGAACACCATGAAAGTAGTGCGCCTCGACGATCTCAAGGGAACCGACCGGGAAGTGGTCAGCCCCGACGGCTGGACCAGCGTCCGTTTCCTGCTCAAGAGCGATGGCATGGGCTTCTCGTTTCACGAGACCACCTTCCCGCCGGGTCTCAAGTTCGACATGTGGTACAAGAACCACGTGGAAGCCGTTTACTGCTACAGCGGCAAGGGCATTCTCACCAACCGCGAGACCGGCGAAACCTTCGATATCGAGCCGGGTACCCTCTACGCCCTGGACAAGCACGACAAACATACCCTCGAGGCGATTGACGAGCTGAAACTCGTCTGCGCCTTCAACCCGCCGGTTTCCGGTCGCGAGATCCACGACGAGGACGGCGCCTACGTGGCCGATACCGACTGAGGATCACACGGCCCCGCGAGCGGCGCCGGCGGGGCACCGTCGGCGCTCCCTCGGGGCTTGACGGTCTTCGCTGGCGCAGGGAGTCAGGCTATGGTCTCCGCTACCGAGAGTTCCGACGGCCTTCGCATCAGGCCGGCGCGCAAATCCGACCTGGGGATTCTGGTCGATTTCATGGCCCGGCTGGCCATGCACGTGGCCGGGGGCGCGCCCCGCACACTCCGGCGGGCCGAGCGCAAGCGGCTGCGGGAGCTGCTGGCCGCGGCACTGGAAGACCAGGACAGGCTGGTCGTTGTCGCGGCGCTGCCCGAAGTGGGCCCCGTCGGCATGGCCTATATCTATGTCTGGCGCAGCCAGGGCATCTGGGAGCAGCTGGATGACCTGGAGCTGAAATCCGGGGTCATCGACGATGTCTGGGTGGAGCCCGACTACCGCAAGCTGGGCATCTTCCGCGCCATGCTCGCGGAGCTGCTGGCCTTTGCCGAGCAGCACGACGTGCAGGAGTTGATTCTCGAATACTCGCTATCCAACCGGGAGGCTGAGGCCACCTGGAGCCGGCTCGGCTTTCAGCCGACGGGTGTACGCGCCGCCGCCTTTACCGCCAATGTGCGCAAGGCCATCTCGGCAGGGCAGTGAGGTCAATGGCGCGTTCGTCTTCACATCGACCGAGGGGGATCTCTGGTGATAGGTGATCGCAGCGTCGCGGTGTTTTATGACGAGCTCATGCTCGGCCACAATCCCGAAGTGGATTTTCCCTTTGTGCCCAGCCGCGTGGAAAAGCGTGTGCGCAGTATCCTGCAGGGCCTGGACTTCAAGTGGAGTTACCCCGAGCACCCCGGGCGGCTGACGGCGATTCGCGACGCGCTGACGGCCCAGCCCGTGCCGGGCGTTGAATTCCACAGCGGTGCGCCGGCAAGCTACGAGCAGCTGGGCCGGGTGCACGCTACCGCCTACCTCGACCAGATCTTTTCCCTGGCGGGCAAGCGAGCCTGGCTGGATCGCGATACCACCGCCGTGTCGCCGGACAGTGTCCAGGCGGCGAGCGCCGCTGCCGGGCAGGCCATCGCGGCGGTGGAGGCAGTCTGCAGCGGCGACGCGGACAGTGCCTTCGCGCTGGTGCGGCCCCCGGGTCACCACGCCGGCCCGCTGCGGGCCCAGGGCTTCTGCCTGTTCAACAATGTCGCGGTGGCGGCGGCCCACGCCCAGGCCCGGCTGGCTTGCGAACGGGTGCTGATCGTCGATTGGGACGCCCACCACGGCAACGGTACCCAGGACATCTTCTGGGCCGATCCCGACGTGCTTTTCTTCGATATTCACTGTGCCGCGCCTTTTTATCCCGGGTCCGGGCATCTCGAGGAGGTGGGCGCCGGCCTGGGAGAGGGCTACACGGTCAATGTGCCGATCCCGGAAACTGCCGGTGACCTGGCCTTCGAGAAGGCCTTCCGCGAGATTCTCCTCCCCGCGGCAGAGCGCTTCCAGCCGGACCTGGTGCTGGTCTCCGCCGGCTTTGACCCCCACCGCAACGACATGGCTCTCAACCTGACCTACGACGGTTTCAGAATGCTGACGCAGATCGTGCAGGGCATCGCCGACCAGCACTGCGACGGCCGCCTGGCCCTGGTGCTGGAGGGGGGCTATAACCTCTCCTCCCTGGCGCAGGGGGTGCATGCGGTGCTGGAAGTGCTCGCCGGCGGCGAGGCACCGGCACTGGCGGAGTGCGGCATCCGCGAGGTGGAAGCGGCCGCCGACTTTCATCGCGAGGCCTTCACCGACGACTGAGAGGTGCGCCCGGGAGTCGGGCGCTGGGTGACTGTGGGTCAGACGTAGAAGTCCAGTTCTTCCTGGGCCTTCAGCAGGTCGCGCATGCGGATGGGGTCGTCGCCGAAGAAAAACACCAGGCCCCAGTGGGTGCCGAAAGCGGCGCGGTCCGGCACCACTTCCTCCGTGGGTGCGGTCAACTCGTGCGACTCGAAGTAGGGGTGCTCGGTGGTCTCCGGCGGCATCTCCAGCTTGCTGACCACGCGGCGCCGGGGATACACACCAAAGCAGCCGGCGTAGCCTTTCGCGTCCACCACTTCCCGCGGGAAAAAGGCATCGACTTCCTCGCGGGTGCTCTTGGGATCAAAGACCAGCATGGAGGCCTGGTAGGGACTGAAGCCGTAGGCGCGCTCAATCAACTCGAATGCCTTGAAGCCCGGGGGGCGATAGGCGATCTCGCCAAAATACATCTCGCCATCCGCGGTCACGAAATACTCGGGATGAATCAGCCCGAACTGGATATCGAAGGTCTTGATCAGCTTTTCGATCTGCCGCGTGATCGCGTCCCGCCAGCTTTCCAGTTCCTTTGTGGCGGGTACAAACACGGAATACCCCAGGGTCACGTATTCCGAGATGTTCAGGAACTTGATCTTGCCCTCGTGAATCCACGCCTCCACGGCGAACTCCCAGCCGTCGAGGTGGCTTTCCATCAGCAGCGGGTACTCCTCCGCGGGAATCTGGTCGATTTCCTCGATCTTGCGGATCATGCGGTGGCCCAGGCAGCCGGCCTTGTCGAAGGCCTTGACGTGAATCGGGTCATCCGGGTCGCCATCCAGTTTGAGCAGGGTCTGGTTGACGCGCTTCATGAAGCGGATGACATCTTCCTTCTCGTGCGCTTCCTCGAAGATGCCGACGCGGATCCCGCCGAGCTGGGCGCGCCGTTTCATCAGGGCCTTGTCCCGGAACAGGATGGACTGCCCGTACATGTGGGGTTTGTCGAGCAGCACGGAGTTGATGGCCCCGGACCATTCCACGGTTTCCTCGAACAGCGGCACGGCGACATCGACCCCTTCATTTTTCAGTATCCGGGCGATTTCCATGGAGCGGTCATTGAGCCGCAGGAAATCCCAGGGGATGAAAGGAATCTTGTTCGCCTCGCAAAAATCCCTGGCCCAGTCGGGCGCAACCACCACGTAGCGGCGATCAAAGGCCTGTGCTGCCTTGACCGCATTGAGGCTCCAGCCAAGCAGGGCGATGTAGCCCTTGTCGGGGTCCTTGGGCTTTTCTGTTCCCCGGGTCGAACCCAGGCTGGGATCCACCCAGGACGCGAGTTCGGGTGAAAGCGGTGCATCCGCAGACATCTTGTCTGGGCTGTTCGACATGTTTCCTCCTCCTTCGGATTCTCCGGCCATCGGGTGGCCCGAAATCCGCCCTGTGCTCTGTCAGCACAGTGTGGATGTTGGTTGTGGTCGACAGCGCGATGATTGCGAAGGGAACGCCTGGCCCGGGGCCGCGTTCCGGCAGAGCGGAGAGTGGACACCTTGTCGACCTGGTTACCGTCAAGGCTTGAACGGGCGGCCCGTGACCGCCCATCGCGCCCTGCCTGGGTAACCGCGTTCGCGCGGTGAATGTAGTTATCAGTATAGCCAACCTGGCGCATCCTGCCTCTAGGGCGATCACCCGTACGGGCTTCACCCGTGGTGGTGAGGGACGTGCGACCAACGAAAAAGGGCCCCGCAGGGCCCTTTTTGTGGTGGCAGTGATGCCGGTGGCGCCGAGGTAGTCAGCGCTTGACGATCACCGAGCTGCCGTGGCCAAACAGGCCCTGGTTGGCGGTAATGCCGACCCTGGCGCCCTCGACCTGGCGGTCGCCGCACTCGCCGCGCAGCTGCCAGGTCAGTTCGCAGACCTGGGCCAGGGCCTGGGCGGGTACCGCTTCGCCGAAGCAGGCCAGACCGCCGGAGGGGTTGACCGGGATCTTGCCGCCCACCGCGGTGTCGCCGCGGCGCAGCAGCTGGGCCGCTTCGCCCCGCGGGGCCAGTTGCAGGTCCTCGATCCAGTCCAGTTCCAGTGCTGTGGAGAGGTCGTAGACCTCGGCCACGTCGACGTCCTCGGGGCCGATGCCGGCTTCCTCGTAGGCCTTCATCGGCAGGGAGGCGCGGAAGCTGTGGGCGTCGATACCCGCGGCAGCCGCGGAGTCGGTGGCGATGTCGGGCATCTCCACCACGGCGCTGGCAAAGCTCGGGGTCACGGTGGAGATCGCCGCGACGCGGGGGGCATCGCCTTTGCCGATGCGTTTGGCGTAGTCCAGGCTGCAGACGATCAGGGCCGCGCCGCCATCACTGGTGGCGCAGATGTCCATCAGGCGCAGGGGGTCGGCGACCATCGCCGAGGCGGCCACGTCTTCCGCGCTGAAGCACTTGCGGTAGCGGGCGCGGGGATTCTTGCTGCCGATGGCGGCGTTCTTCACCTTCACCGCGGCAAAGTCCTCCAGGGTGTCGCCGTAGACATCCATGCGGCGGCGCGCGTAGAGGGCGAAGTAGGTGGGGTTGGTGATGCCCAGGTAGAAGCGCACCCAGTCCGGGTCTTCCGGGCGGTAGCCACCGGCCGGGGCCAGGAAGCCTTTGGGGGTGGTGTCGGCACCGACCACCAGGGCCACCTCGCACTCGCCGGCGAGGATCTTGTTGCGCGCCGCGGCCAGGGCCTGGGAGCCGGAGGCGCAGGCGGCGTAGGAGGTGTTTACCTCACAGCCCTGCCAGCCGAGGGCCTGGGCGAAGGTGGCACCGGCGACATAGCCGGGGTAGCCGCAGCGCACGGTGGCGCCGCCGGAGACGTAGCCCACGTCCCGCCAGGGAATGCCGGCGTCCGCCAGGGCTTCCCGGGCGGCGGCTACGCCGTACTCGACGAAATTGCGCCCCCACTTGCCCCAGGGGTGCATGCCGGCGCCGATAATCGCGACTTCACCACTCATCAGCCTTGTCCTCCATTGTCGGTTACCGGGCGCCATTTCCAGGTCACCTTGGTGTCTTCGTCGGTCTCGTGCAGGGTCTCCAGCACCAGCTCCATTTCCATGCCCACTTTCAGGTCTTCCACGCCGACACCCTTGACCACCTGGCCGAGGACCGTCATGCGCTCTTTTTCCAGCTCCACCGCGGCGATGGCGTAGGGCTCGAAGGGCTCCTCTGCCACGAAGGGGGCCGGCGGCTTGTAGCAGGCATTGGTGTAGCTCCAGATGCGGCCGCGGGGGCTCAGCAGGGCCTCCTGGAATTCGGTGCTGTCGCAGTCCGGGTTCTTGCAGTAGTGGTCCTGCTTGGGGAAGAAATAGGTGCCGCAGCCACAGCACTGGCTGCCGATCAGCTGCGGGGTATCGCTCAGGGTGAACCAGCCTTCGATGGCCGGCTGCACGGGCTTGCTGCTCATGGGAGTACTCCGGAGGGATTTGATGCGCTGCTCAGGGTACTATCGCGCCCCGGACGGGGCAAGAAGTGGGCCCGGGGGCGCCGGGGGCGGTTCAGCTAGTTGTGCCTGCGGACGCTTATCCCAGGTTCCCGGCACCTTGCGCGCGGGTCTGTAGCAGAATAGACCTATCGCAATCCATTACGAGAGGAACAGAGCATGGCGTGTTACGCAATGACCGGGGGTGCCACGGGGATCGGTGCCGCCTTGCGCGAACAACTGGTCGCGGATGGCCACCAGCTGATTTCGGTCGACATCAAGGCGGGCGACGTGATTGCCGACCTGTCCACCCCGGAGGGCCGCGAAGCGGCAGTGGCCGGTGTGCGCGAGCGGGCACCGGAAGCCGGGTTGGATGGCCTGATTGTCTGCGCCGGTTTGCCGCCGGTGGCGCCCCTGGCGAAGATTGCCGCGGTCAACTACTTCGGCGCCGTGGCGGTGGCCGAGGGCCTGAAGGACCTGGTGGCGAAGCGCCGCGGTACGGTATTGCTGGTCTCCTCCAATTCCGCGCCGATGATGCCCGCCGAAACGCCCTTCGTGCAGGCCTGCCTGGGCGGCGACGAGGCCGAGGCGATCCGTGCTCTGGAAGAAGCCAACCACGGCCAGGTGGGTTACGCCGGCTCCAAGCGGGCGCTGACCATGTGGATGCGCCGCAACGTGGTGGACTGGGCCAAGGCCGGGGTGCGCCTCAACGCCGTGGCACCGGGCATTACCCAGACGCCGCTGATGCAGGAAGTGATGTCCAATGCCGAATACAAGGAGGCGATGACCCAGTTCGCCGATACCGTTCCCTGGGGCGGTACCGCCGAGCCGGCGCAGATCGCCAGCGTGATGCGCTTCATGCTGAGTGAAGATGCCGGCTTTGTCTGCGGCGCGGTGTTCTTCGTCGATGGCGGCTCCGACGCCATGCTGCGCCCCGACAGCTTCTGAGTACTCCCCCTCTGGCCCGGGCATGGGCCCAGGTCAGAGTCGTAAGGGGCGGGGCCTGGCGCCTCAGCCCGGTTCAGTCTCCGCGCGGCGAATTGCCGAGGCGATCTCCTCGGTCAGGGACTGCAGCAGGCTGCTGTAGGCGGCGGCTGCCGCCCCGGCTTCCCAGCGCCGCCCCGGCAGTGGCTGGCTGAGGCGGCTGATGCGCCGCGCCAGCTCGCGGTCCTCCCGCGGCCGGTGCAAGCGCCACTCCGCCGTCAGCATCGCCGTGCCGTCGCGCACATCCAGCTCCAGAATCCACAGCTGTACCGCGACCGCCGGTTCCTGGCTGCGCAGCCAGGGGTGGGGGCGCAAGTCCTGGGTGCCCAGGGCCGCCGCCAGGTTGAGGCCGAGTACCCGTGGAATGCCGTCCTGCAGCGGCTCCCCCCAGCGCTCCAGCCGCGCCACATGCAGCCGGTTGCCCTCGCCACTGTAGACCAGGGCACTGCGGTTGAGATACTCGGGGACGCTGACCGGCCCGATACCCACGGGCAGCTGGCTGTCGGTCGCGCCGCTGGGCGGGGCGCTGGCGTGCAGCAGGTAGTAGTTGTGGCTGGGCGAGCTGCCGCAGCCGCCCAGCCCCAGCAGGCCGGCGAACAGGGCCAGCGCCAGGGGCCAGCGGATGGCGCGAATGCGAGTCATGGGCTTACTCCTGCTTGCCCCGCAACAGGGCCTCGGGTTGTTCTTCCAGGGTGCGCGCCAGGCTCTGCAGGGCACGCCCCGCCTGGGTCAGCTCGCGCAGGGCCTGGTTCAGCTGCCAGGTGGTGGCGGAATCCTCGCCCACCAGGCCGTCGATTTGCTGCATGGCCTGACCGAATTCGCCCGCCGCCTGTTCCAGGCTGCCCAGGCTCTCGTCGAAGCGCTGGAACAGGCGCGGCAATTCGGCGCGGCTGTCGGCGACCAGGCCGGCACTGTTTTCCAGCAGGCTGTCCAGCTGCGGCCCGGCCGCCTGCACGGTGTGGTTCAGGGCCTCGCTGGTCTGCTTCAGCGAGGCCAGCGTGGTGCGCAGCTCGCCGGGCAGTGCATGCACATCCTCCTGCTGCACCAGGGCCTTCAGGCCCTGGGCGATTTCCTGCACATCGTTGGCCATGGCGGCGATATCCAGGGATTCGATCTGCCGCGTGAAGCGCTCCAGGCCGGTGGGGATGGTGGGGATCTGGCGGCGGTCGCTGTCGATATCCGCAAGCTGCACCGCCGTGTCCGGGTGAAAATCCAGCTGTACATAGAGCAGCCCGGTGAGCAGGCTTTGCAGGTTGAGCTGGGCGCGCAGGCCGCGGGCGATCAACTCGTCGATCAGCTCGCTGGAGGCGCCGCCGAGACCGATGCCCTGGATGCGCTCGCTGGAGACACTGGCCTCCACCACCATGATCAGTTTCATGGTCTCCTCGTCGAGTACCAGGTTGATACCGGTGACCTCGCCGATCTCCACGCCGCGCAGGGCCACCGGGGCACCGATGGTCAGCCCCTTGACCGAGCCGTCGAAGACCATCACCACCTGCTGGCGCTGCCCGGGCAGGCCCGAGCCGAGGACAAACAGCAGGGTGACCACTGCGATCAGCAGGGCCCCGACGATAAAGCCGCCGATGGCGACGCTGTGGGCATTTTCTTCATTCACTTTGGGCGTCTCCCGCAGGGGCCAGCTCGCGTGAAAGGAATTGTCGCACGACTGGCTGCTCGCTGTGATCCCGGAGCCAGCGCGGGTCGCCACCGGCAATCCGGGTGCGGCTGGCGGCATCCAGATAGACCGAGTTGGTGGCGATGGCGAAGATGCTGTCGAGCTCGTGGGTGACCATGACCACGGTGGCGCCGAGGGATTCCTTGAGTTGCAGGATCAGTTCATCCAGCAGGCGCGAGCTGATCGGGTCCAGGCCCGCAGAAGGCTCGTCGAAGAACAGGATCTCCGGGTCCAGGGCGATGGCCCGGGCCAGGGCGCCGCGCTTGCGCATGCCGCCGCTGATCTGTGCCGGCAGATAGTCCTGGTAGCCGCCCAGGCCCACCAGCGACAGCTTGTAGTCGACGATGTCGCGGATCTCGCCCGCGCTGTAACGGGTGTAGAGCTGCAGGGGCAGGGCGATGTTCTGCCCCAGGGTCATGGCACTGAACAGGCCGCCGGACTGGTAGGTAATACCCCAGCGCCGACGCATGGCCGCGCGCCGATCCTGGCTGGCCCGGACAAAACTCTCGCCGCTGTAGAGGATGTCGCCGCTGGCGGGGCGCAGCAGGCCCAGCAGGTGCCGGAGCAGGGTGCTCTTGCCACAGCCGGAGCCACCCATGATGACGAAGATGTCCCCCCGCTCGACGCGGAAGTCGAGGTCGCGCTGGATGACATTGCTGCCGAAGGCCATGCACAGCCCCTGGACTTCGATGACGGCCGGCTCGCTCACCAGAACTCCACGTGCTGGAAGAAGATATTGATGGCCGCGTCGGCCACGATCAGGTAGATCAGTGCGGTGACCACGGCCTCGGTGGCCGCCTGGCCCACGGCCGCCGAGCTGCGCCCGGAATACAGGCCCGAGCGGCAGCCGGCGATGGCGATCAGCACCGCGAAGATCACCGACTTCACCAGCCCCACGGTAATGTGGGACACGGCGATGGCCTCCTGCGCCTGGCTGATGTACTGCAGCATGGAAATGCCCAGCCCCCCCGAGACGATGGCGCCGCCGAGCATGCCCAGCAGGTTGGCATAGATCACCAGCAGCGGCATCATCACCACCAGGGCCAGCAGGCGCGGCAGCACCAGGAATTCCACCGGCGACACCCCGAGGGTGGTGATGGCGTCGATCTCGTCGTTGGTTTGCATGGTGCCCAGCTGCGCGGCGTAGGCGGCGCCGGTGCGGCCGGCCATGACCACGGCGGTCATCAGCACGCCCATTTCCCGCAGCATGCCGATCACCACCAGGTCGGCCACGTAGACCCCGGCGCCGAATTGCTGCAGCTGCACCGCGCCCAGGTAGGCCAGGATCATGCCCACCAGGACACTGGTCAGGCTGATGATGGCGAAGGCGTTGGGGCCGGCCTGGTAGCAGAAGTGGCGGAAATCCGCCCAGCGGGTATTGGCCCGGCCGGCGCACAGGCGCGCCAGGCCGATGCAGATGTCCCCGAAGAAGCCCAGGGATTCGCGCAGGTCGCCGCGCACCGCGCGCAGGACCCGCAGGGGGTTGCCGGCCTGCCACCAGTGCTGCTGGCGGCGGGCGGGAGGCTGGTGCGGGGCAACGCTGGTCGCGACCGCCAGCAGCTGTCGCGCGTTGGCCGGCAGGCCGTGGGTGTCGAGATCGATCTCGCGCTCGCGGCAGTAGTTGTGGCATTGCAGCAGAAAGGCCATCAGCAGGGAGTCCCAGTCGCCCAGGTCATCAGCCTGTAGCTGCAACTGCGAGAGCTCGCGGCCCGCGAGCTGGTCCCGCAGGGCGCCGAAACCCGGGACCGTCTGGCCCTGTACCCAGTCGCCGGCGAGCTGCAGGGCGATGGCGCCCTCGCCTTCCCCCGCAACTGCCTCGATTGCAAAGCTGGGTGCGTTCCCCGTCATCCCCGTCGCCACTGGCCCCTGTGGAGCCAGTGTACGTCGCCGGGCCGGTTCACTGGAAGGGCAGGGGAGGCAGCTCGCTGCGGATCTCGTCGACGGCGCTGGCGTAGATGACCGCCACCGGTGTCTGGTCGCCGGCTTCCCGGCGGCGCGAGATCATGGTCATCGGGAACAGGTAGAGATCGCTGTCGCGGTAGCGCAGGGCGCGGCTGCGTCCCACCGGGTCCTCGTAGAGTACCCAGTGCATGTCCAGCTCCTTCGCCAGCAGCTCCCCCAGTATGACGCCCATGGCCTGCAGTTCGCGCTTCTGGTCAGCCTTCACCAGGTCCCGGTCGAGGAGGCGCTGCAGCAGGTCCAGGTCGCGGTCGGTCTCGCCGCTGAAGCCGGTCCCGAGGTGGCGCCGGGCCAGGCTTTCCAGGCTCTCCCGCTGTGCCTGCATGAACTGGCGGTCGAGGGCGGTGAGCTCGCCGATCTGCGGGGGTTCCTGTGCCCACCCCGGCGAGGCCAGGGTCAGGGCGAGAAGGATCCAGCCGAGGCGTGCGAGCCAGGTCTGTGCCGTGCCGGTAATCATCGTTCCTGTCCTCCCTGTTGTTTCCATTCACGCTTGCGCCGGTGGCGCGCGGCAGCTCCTGAGACTGCTGGAGCGGCCAGCGGTTCATTTTACGCCACTGTGGTTGTGTTCCGGGTCATGGCGTGGATAATTGCCGGTTTCCCCGACGGTGCCACTGCGGCGCCCCGCCCAGCGTTACTCTGGAGTAGTTATGATCACCGGCAGCATTGTCGCGCTTGTCACGCCCATGCATCCCGACGGCAGTCTCGACTGGGACAGCCTGGACCGGATCCTGGACATGCACATCGCCGCGGGCACCGCCGCCATCGGCGCCGTGGGCACTACCGGCGAGAGCGCCACCCTCAGTGTCCCCGAACACCTCGAGGTGATCCGCCACTGCGTGCGCCAGGTCAACGGCCGCATTCCGGTGATCGCCGGCACCGGTGCCAACTCCACCCGCGAGGCCATCGAGCTGACCCGGGTCGCCGCCGCCAACGGGGCAGACGCCTGTCTGCTGGTGACACCCTACTACAACCGCCCCTCCCAGCGTGGCCTCTACGAGCACTTCCGCGCGGTGGCCGAAGCGGTGGATATTCCCCAGGTTCTCTACAACGTGCCCGGCCGCACCGCCGTGGACATGGACAATGACACGGTGGTGCGCCTGGCGGAGCTGCCCAATGTGGTCGGTCTCAAGGACGCCACCGGCGACCTGTCCCGGGTGGCTGATCTGAAGGCCCGCTGCCCCGACGACTTTGCGCTCTATTCGGGGGACGATGCCACGGCCATGGAGCTGATCCTGCAGGGCGGTCAGGGCAACATCTCGGTGACCGCCAACATCGCTCCACGCCAGGAGGCGGAGCTCTGCCGCCTGGCTCTGGCGGGCGATCGCGCCGGCGCCACTCGTATCAACGACCGGCTGGCGGCGCTCAATCGCGCGCTGTTCCTCGAGGCCAATCCGATTCCGGTAAAGTGGGCCATGCAGCAGCGCGGCTTGATCGAGTCCGGTATTCGGTTACCCTTGACGCCTCTGGAAGAGCGCTATCACGCTCAGGTGCTCGAAGCGATGGAGGCGGCCGGAATTTGATGAATACCCCCAGGATGGTTCCACGACTGCTGCTGGTGACGGCGGCCCTGCTGGCGAGCCCCGGTTGCAGTTACCTGCTCGGCGATGACGGCCTGTTTCCCGATACCTCACAGGACTACCGCAAGGCGCGGGAGATGCCCGAGCTCGAGGTGCCCGAGGACACGAGCCGGGAGGCGCTGCAGCAGGCCTACCCGGTGCCCGAGGTGGCCATGGGCAGCGGGCTCGGCGGCGAGTTCGAGGTGCCGCGGCCGTCGCCCCTGAGTGCCACGGCGACCCAGGATGCGGTGCGGATCCAGTCCCTCGGCGAGGAGAGCTGGGCCCTGGTCAGTATCGGCCCGGGGCAGTTGTGGCCCCAGGTGCGTGCCTTCCTGGCCTCGGCGGGCATTGCCGTGGTTCGCGCCGACGCCGAGGCCGGCCTGATCGAAACCGGCTGGATCGAGCTGGAGGGGCAGCCGATGGCCTCGCGCTTCCGCTTCCGGATCGAGCAGGGGGTGCAGCGGGGCAGCAGTGAACTCCACGTGCTGCAGATGCACCAGGCGGGCGACACCTCACAGTGGCCGGCGACCTCGAACGACCTGGGACAGGAAGGTGAGATGTTGCGCTCGGTGGCCCAGTATGTGGCGAACAGTGCCGACTCCTCCCCCGTCTCCATGATGGCCGACCGTGCGATGAGCTCCCAGGGGCGCATCGCCCTGCGCGAGGGCCCGGGCGGGGACCGCTATCTCGACCTGGGCCTGCCCTTTGATCGCGCCTGGGCCTCGGTGGGCAAGGCCCTGGAGGACGCCCGCTTCGAGATTACCGACCGCGACCGCAGCGCCGGCCGCTACTATGTTCGCTATCTCGGCAGCGAGGCCGAGGAAGAGAGCGGCTGGTTTGCCAGCCTCTTCGGCGGCGATGACGAGGACCCTTTGCTGGGTCGCGACCTGCTGCTGTCGCTGCGCGAAGAGGGCGGGTCGCAGGTCAGCATCCGTCTCGAAGCCCAGACCGAACCGGCCCTGCAGGAGCGCGAGGAACGGGAGCTGCTGTCCCTGCTCCAGGGCAATATCAACTGATACGCCTCAGCCCCCGCAGTGGCGGGGCAGCCTGAGGCGCTCGAGCCCGGCCAGGGCCCCGGTCGGGGGGCAGCGTAACGCCGGGTTGCCGCGCAGGTCGAGCACCGCCAGCTCCTCCAGCGGGTAGAGTGGCGCGGCGTCCTCGACGCGGTTGTTCTCCAGGGACAGCTCGCTCAGTGATTCCAGCATCCCCAGTTCTTCGATCTGGCGCAGCGCGTTGTGCGCCAGGTTGAGCCGCCGCAGGCCCGGGAACTGGCCCAGCCCCTGCACGGAGGCGACTCCCGCGCTGGGGCAATCCAGGACCTCCAGGGCGGCGGCGCTGCTGATGCGCTGGCTCTCGATGGCGTCCTGCAGGCAGCGACGCAGGGCCGGGTCCCTGGCGCGGATCTCCGTCAGCAGCGGTCGCGGGGTATACACCACGCGCTCGTTGACGGTGACATCGTACTGCTGGCAGCCGCTGCCAAGCAGAATGCCGGCCAGGATCAGAATTCGGCGCATGTGTTTCCTCCCTTGCCCCCGCGGGCCCGCCATGGTGCCCGCCACTCCGGGCCCCTATAATGCTAGCGGCTACGCTCGACGCTGGCGAGGTAAAGATGACCCGGAATGACAGTGCCGTAAGCATCGTGCAGCGCGGCAATCTCAAGGCCCTGGAGGGTGCTCTGCGCAAGCAGTGGCGCCTGGGCCAGAACATCGTGCTGTGCTGGAGCGCCGACTCGCGCGGCGTACTGGTCATCATGGTGCCGCACTATTTTCTCGGCAACTACTGCGCGCGGCGCGAGGGGGGCGAGGGCGCCGACAACGAGGCCTTCGTCCGCCAGCTGGTCTCCGGCGAGCGGCGCAAGACCCGCGAGGAGCTGTTTGCGGTGGCCGAGCGCCTGGATGTGGCGCCGGGTTTCATCAAGCTGGACGCGCCGCTGTCGGAGGAGCCCGCGGTGCTGGCGGGGGTGGAGCAGCTGATCAAGCGCTACGGTATCAGCTTTGTCGCCGACCGCTCCGTCCTGTTGTTCGATATCGCCGAGTTTTCCCTGTTTACCCCCTTCGAGCAGGCCAGTCAGCTCAACAGCCTGTCCTATTCCCTCAATTCCGCCTACAACAAGTTGCAGGCCAGTGGCATCGTGGTCAACTTTGCCCGCACCACCACCGGTGACGGCTACTACGTCTGGAACCGCGACCTGGGGCCGGCGGCCAACCGCGACCTGTTCTGTTTCATGCTGCTGGTGATCGCCGACAACGCGGTCGCCAGGGCGGCCTCCAGCGGACACACCGTGCCGGTCATCCGCAGCGCCTTTCACAACGGCAGTCACTACGAGCTCTACCAGGCGGAGGGGGTCAACCCCACGGTACTCAGCTACATTGTCGGCGACGTGACCATCGAGCTGGCGCGGATGGTGGACCTGGCCCGTCCCAGCCAGATCTTCGTGGGCAACTTTCAGACCCGCCTGCCGGGGCCCCTGGGCGAGCTGGTCTACTCCCCGGCCTTTGTGCGGGAGGTGGACGCCAGCCTCAAGCGCCTGTGCGGTGTGCAGTTGGCCGGGCAGGTGATCGAGTCCATGCACTGTCGCCTGACCGGTTCCGCCGATCCCGGGGATCGCCGGGCCGCCCAGCGCTTCCTGATCACCGACAAGCACGGCCTGTCGCGGCACGCCTACAACCTGGAACTGTCGATCACCCTGCAGGGTGGCAGGACCTTGCGCCTGGGGCTGGACCGGGAGTTCCTGACCGGCGCCGTGACCACCGGCAAGCACGCAATGTGTGACACAGGTCCCGACAGCGAGGGAAGTCCGCGTGATAGCATGCGCGGAGACCAGGTCCTGGTGATGTTGTCGGACCGGCGCAGGGCGCGGATATCCCGCGCGGAGGAGTGACAGGCTTGTACCAGAACAGGGAAAGGCGCCGGGATGTCACCGGCTACGTCGACCTGACCGATACCGGGGCCCTGGTTTCCGCGCTACAGGCTATCCTGGTGGAGCGCTATCCCGGGGTCGACTGGTCGGTGCTGCGGGTACTGGGTGAACTGTTCGATGCGCTCTACCAGGGCGAGCACCCGGATTACCTGGGCTGCGAGGCGAGTTACCACGACGCCGGTCATGTCCGCGATGTCACCCTGGCCTTCGCCCGCCTGCTCGCCGGGCGCGAGCTGCGCTGGCCCGATTTTTCTGTCGGACCGCGCCTGGCACTGGCGGGGGTGGCCGCGGCCTTCCTGCACGATGCCGGCTACCTGCGACGTCGCGGCGATCGCCGGGTGTCCACGGGCGCGGCCTACACCCGCTGCCATGTCAGTCGCGGTGCCCGCCTGGCGCGAGCGGTGCTGCCGACAATCGGCTTGGGCGATATCGCCCCGCTGAGTGCCCGCCTCATTCACTTCACCAATTGCGCGGTGCCCCCGGCCAGCCTGCGGGTCGCCGATGAAAGCGAGCGCGCGGTCGGGGCGCTGCTGGGCAGCGCCGATCTGCTGGCGCAGATGGCGGAGCCGGATTATCTCGATCGCTGCTACTACTACCTCTACGACGAGTTCGAAGCCAGCGGCCTGGCCGGTAGCGACGCGCGGCCGCCCGCGGGGATGCGACCCTACCGCTCCCGGGACGACCTGTTGCAGCGCACCCCGGATTTTATCTATCACCTGGCCGGGCCCCGCCTGGATCAGGATTTCGCGGGCTCCTATCACTACGCCAGTGTGTTTTTCGGTGGCCCCAACCCCTACCTCGACGCGATTGTCGCCAATTGCGATGAGCTGGCCCGTCGCGCCGGCGATCGCGGCGCCTCTGCTGCCAGCGCCTGATGTCCCGGGCAGTTGCCGTACAGGCGCTCGACGCCGCAGCAGACGCGTCCGCGGGCGAACTGGCAGCCAGTCTGTCCCTTCCCCTGCTGGCGCCGGGTGAGCCCGTTCCCACCGGCCTGCTCGCCGTGCTCCAGGTCGGATCGGGCGGCCTGGCGCTGCAGCCCGCGGGCCCCCGGGCCTCCGGGCCGGTGTGCGTGGATTTTTCGGCACCGGCCCTGCGCCACCGCCGGCGCGGCGGTCAGAACGAACTGCTGGGGCGGGCCCTGGGTGTCGGCAAGCGCCCGGCCATGCGGGTACTCGATGCCACGGCGGGTCTGGCGCGGGATGCAGCGGTGCTGGCGGACCTGGGCTGCGAGGTGCTCCTGGCCGAGCGCGAGCCGCTGGTCGCGGCCCTGTTGGCGGCGGGCCTGGAACAGGGCGCGCTCGCCGATGACGCCTGGGTGCGCGGCTTGGTGGCGCGCCTGCAGCTGCACCGGGGTGACGCCCGCAGCCTGCCGCCCGCGGCCCTGGCCGAGCTGGATGCCATCTACCTCGACCCGATGTTTCCCGAGCGGCGCAAGTCGGCGGCCGTGCGCAAGGAAATGGCCCTCCTGCAGCAACTGCTGGAGGGGGATGCCGCAGCAGACGCGGGCGAGGGGCTTCTCGACTGGGCCCTGGCGTCGCCGGTGGCGCGGGTTGTGGTCAAGCGCCCCCTGCGGGCGCCCTTCCTCGGCGGCCGGGAGCCCTCCCACAGCCTGCGCGGCAAGGCGGTGCGTTTTGATGTGCATGTGTTACGCTCCCTGACCCCGTGATACAGGCCGGAGACCGAAGCATGAGCATACCCTACCGAATCGCCCTGGTGACCGGCGCCAGCGCCGGTATTGGCGAGGCCTTCTGTCGCCAGCTTGCGCCCCGCTGCGAGAAGATCATTGCCGTGGCCCGTCGCGCCGGCCGCCTCGAGGCCCTGGCGGCGGAGCTGGCCGGCGAGACCGAAGTGGTGCCGCTGGCGGCAGACCTGACCACCGTGGAGGGGGTGACCCGCGTGCTGGAGGCCCTGCGTCAGCAGGGGCCGGTGGATACCCTGGTCAACAATGCCGGTTTTTCCACCTTCGGGCCCTTTGCCGAGAGCGACATCGATCGCGAGCTGGCCCTGCTGCGCTTGCACCTGGATGCCAGCCTGGAGTTGAGCCACGCGGCACTGCCGTTCATGCGCGAGGCGGGCGGTGGGCGGATCATCAACCTGGGTTCCGTGGGCGCCCTGATCAACATGCCGAGCACCGCGGTCTACGGGGCAGCCAAGGCTTTCCTGCTGCAGTTCTCCCAGTCCCTGCAGGCGGAGGTCGCGGAGGACGGTATCGCGGTCCAGTGCCTCTGTCCCGGCCTCACCCACACCGAGATACACGGTCAGCCGGACATGGCCGGCTTCGACAAGTCGCGCTTGCCGGAAACGCTGTGGATGCAGCCAGCCGAGGTGGTGGCGGCGAGCCTGGCGGCACTGGAGCAGCCGGGAGCGCCGGTGGTCGTGGTCCCCGGCGCGGTCAACCGGGAAATGCTGGGCGGTGCCGTCGAGACCCTGGCCGCCTCAATCCAGCAGCAGGTGTTCTAGCAGGCCCCGATAGATGCGCGACAGTCGCGGCAGGTCGTCCGCCAGCACGCATTCGTTGCGCTTGTGGATGGTGGCATTGACCGGCCCCAGTTCCAGCACTTGGGCCCCGGTCGGGGCGATGAAGCGCCCATCCGAGGTGCCCCCCGCTGTCGACAACTCGGTCTCCAGGCCAGTCTCCGCCCGGATGCTGGCCACCGCGGCCTCCACCAGGTTCCCGGCGGCGGTGAGGAAGGGTTCTCCGCTGAGCTGCCAGTCGATCGTATAGTCCAGGCCGTGGGCGTCGAGGATGGCCTCGGTGCGCTCCCGCAGTCGGGCCGCGGTGACCTCGGTGGAAAAGCGGAAGTTGAACACCACCGTCAGCTCCCCGGGGATCACGTTGGTGGCGCCGGTGCCGCCCTGGATGTTGGAGATCTGCAGGCTGGTGGGCGGGAAGAAGGCATTGCCCCGGTCCCAGACCTGGCTGGTCAGGGCGTGCAAGGCCGGCAGGGCACGGTGAATCGGATTGTCCGCGAGGTGGGGGTAGGCGATATGCCCCTGCACCCCGCGCACGGTCAGGGTGGCGCCGAGTGAGCCGCGCCGGCCGTTCTTGACCACATCCCCCAGCTGCTGCGTGCTGGAGGGCTCTCCCACCAGGCACCAGTCGATCTGTTCGCCCTGCTGCTGCAGGTACTCCACCACGCGCACGGTACCGTCCTTGGCCGGGCCTTCCTCATCCGAGGTGATCAGGAAGCCGATGCGCCCGCTGTGGTCCGGGTTGGCGGCGACAAAGGCTTCGCAGGCGGTGATCATCGCCGCCAGGCTGCCCTTCATGTCCGCGGCGCCGCGCCCGTAGAGGTAGCCCTCGCGCAGGGTCGGTTCAAAGGGCGGCGAGTCCCAGGCCTCCAGGGGGCCGGTGGGTACCACGTCGGTGTGACCGGCGAAGACCAGCAGCGGGCCGCTGTCCCCGCGCACGGCCCAGAAGTTCTCTACCTCGCCGAAGGGCAGCGGCGTGCAGACAAAACCGATTGCCGCCAGGCGTTGCATCATCAGCGCCTGGCAGCCGGCATCCTCGGGTGTCACCGAGGCGCGCCGGATCAGTTCGCGACAGAGGTCCAGGGTATCGTCCACGGGGCGCTCCGGGTCAGTTGTGGGCGTGCAGTTCGTTGTTCAGCTCGATCGCCGAGCGATTGGTCAGGCACTCCACGGCACCGCTGCTGGAGTTGCGGCGGAACAGCAGGTCCGACTTGCCGGCGAGATCGCGGGCCTTGACGGTTTCCTGGGGCTGCCCCTCGTTGTCCAGCACGGTGACCCGGGTGCCCGCGGTGACAAACAGGCCGGCCTCGACCGTGCAGCGGTCGCCCAGCGGAATGCCGATGCCGGCGTTGGCACCGATCAGGCACTCCTTGCCCACGGCGATGACGATGTTACCGCCGCCGGAGAGGGTGCCCATGGTGGAGCAGCCGCCCCCCAGGTCCGAGCCGCTGCCCACGGTGACGCCGGCCGAAATGCGGCCCTCGATCATGCCCGGGCCGTCGGTGCCGGCGTTGAAGTTGACGAAGCCCTCGTGCATCACCGTAGTGCCCTCGCCGAGGTAGGCACCCAGGCGTACCCGCGCGGTGTGGGCGATACGCACGCCGGTGGGTACCACGTAGTTGGTCATCTTGGGGAACTTGTCGACGCTGGAGACTTCCAGGGTTTCGCCGCGCAGGCGGGCAGCCAGCTGGCGCGCGGGCAGTTCGTCGATGGCGATCGCGCCTTCGCTGGTCCAGGCAACGTTGGGCAGGACCCCGAACAGGCCCTGCAGGTTGGTGCCGTGGGGCTTCACCAGGCGATGGGAGATGAGCTGCAGTTTGAGGTAGCCCTCGGGCACGCTGGCCGGCGCGCTGTCCTCGCGCAGCAATACGGCCACTGCCGGTGCCTGGCTGGTCGCCAGCTGTGCCGCCAGCTGCGCCTGCAGGGTCTCGCCGGCAGCCGCCAGGGCTTTTTCCAGAACGTTCAGTTGCTCCCGGCTCAGGGTGGCCTGGTTGTCGATCTCGCCGATCGCCGCTACCAGCTCGGCGCTGGGGGCAAGGACCGGATTGGGGAAGAAGACTTCCAGCCAGTCGCCCTGGCTGTTGTGGGTACCCAGGCCAAGGCCGAAGGCGTATGCGCTGTTGCTCATGCTGTGCTTTCCTGGTCGAGCCGCCCGCGGGCGGCGGTGGTTCAAAGGGTGTGGCGCTGGAACAGGCTGGCGTAGTGGTCGGCCTTGAAGCCGCAGTGGCGTTCGTGACCGATGTCCAGCAGGGGCCGCTTGATCAGCGTCGGCTGCTCGAGAATGGCCGCTCGCGCCGCCTCAGGGTTCATGCTGTCGCGGACCTCGGCGGGCAGGGCTTTCCAGCTGGTGCTGCGCCGGTTGACCAGCTGCTCCCAGCCCAGCTCCTCGAGCCAGGCGTCGACCTGCGCCGCACTCAGGCCGTCCTCGCGCAGGTCGTGGAACTGGTATTCGATGTCATGCTGTTCCAGCCAGCGACGGGCTTTTTTCACGGTGTCGCAGTTCTTGATGCCGTAGAGGGTAATCACGCGTCGGCTCTCCGTTTGCTCCGGCGGGCGGCAAGGATAGCAAATCAGGCCTTGCGGATCTTCTTCGGATGCTTGCGCTCCGGGTAGCAGGTGCGGCAGATCTCGCAGACCCGGCCGTCACAGCCTCGTGCGCTGCAGAATTGCCGGCCATAGTAGATGATCTGCAGGTGCAGGCGGTTCCAGGCCTCCCGCGGGAACAGGCGCTTGAGGTCGCGTTCGGTCTGCACCACGCTTTTGCCGCTGGTCAGCCCCCAGCGCTGGGCCAGGCGGTGGATGTGGGTGTCCACCGGGAAGGCGGGCACGCCGAAGGCCTGGGACATCACCACGCTGGCGGTCTTGTGGCCGACACCGGGCAGCCGCTCCAGGGCCTCCATGTCCGCGGGCACCTCGCCAGCGTGCTCTTCCATGAGCATTTCGCTGAGTCGCTTGATGGCCGCCGATTTCTGCGGCGACAGGCCGCAGGGGCGGATGATCTGGCGAATCTCCTCCACGGGCACCTGGGCCATGTCCCGGGGGTTGTTGGCGCGGGCGAACAGCGCCGGGGTGACCTGGTTGACCCGTTCGTCGGTGCACTGGGCGCTGAGCAGGACCGCTACCAGCAGCGTATAGGGGTCCCGGTGATCCAGGGGGATCGGCGTTTCCGGGTAGAGTTCGTTCAGCCGCCGCTGGATGAAGGCGACCCGTTCGGGCTTGCTGAGCACGCTTACAGGCTCTCCACGCAGCGACGGATCCGGTGGGCGGCCTCCACGCATTCCTCGAGGGTGGCCACCAGGGCCATGCGCACCCGCTGTTCCCCGGGGTTGAGCCCGGCCTGCTCCCGCGCCAGGTAGCGGCCCGGAAGCACGGTGACGTGCTCGCGGGCAAACAGCTCCCGGGCAAAGTCGGTGTCGGCAATCGGCGTGCGCGGCCAGAGGTAGAAGCCGGCATCCGGGGCCTCGACCTCCAGACAGTCGCCGAGAATCGCCAGTACCGTGCGGAATTTCTCGCGGTAGGCGTCGCGGTTGGCGCGAACGTGGCTTTCATCTGCCCAGGCTGCTGCGCTCGCGTGCTGGTGGTGCAGGGGCATGGCGCAGCCGTGATAGGTGCGGTAGCGGAGGAATTGCGCCAGCACGTCGGCGTCGCCGGCGACGAAGCCCGAGCGCAGGCCCGGCAGGTTGGAGCGCTTGGACAGGCTGTGGAAGACCACGCAGCGCCGAAAATCGGTATTGCCCATGGCCGCGCTGGCCTGCAGCAGGCCGGGGGGCGGCGCCTGTTCGTCACCGTAGATTTCCGAGTAGCACTCGTCGCTGGCGATGACGAAGTCGTGGCGCTGTGCCAGTTCGATCAGCTGCTGCAGGCGCGCCAGGGGCAGCACCGCGCCGCTGGGGTTGCCGGGGCTGCAGAGATAGAGCAGTTGGCAGCGTTGCCACTGGTCTTCGGTAACGCTGTCGAAATCCGGCAGGAAGCCGGTGTCGGCGGTGGCGTTGATGAAACCGGGGGTGGCTCCCGCCAGCAGTGCCGCGCCCTCGTAGATCTGGTAGAAGGGGTTCGGGCTGAGGACCAGCGCTCCGGGCACCGGGTCCACCACGGCCTGGGCAAAGGCGAACAGGGCCTCGCGGGTGCCGTTGACCGGCAGTACCTGGCGCCCGGCGTCGACATTGTCGAGGCCGAAGCGCCGCTGCAGCCACCCGGCGATGCCCTCGCGCAGGAAGGCTTCGCCGCGAGTCGCGGGGTAGCGCGAGAGCAGCGGCAGCTGGCGCGCCAGTTCCTCGAGCACTAAGGCCGGTGCCGGGTGGCGCGGCTCGCCGATGGACAGGGCGATGTGCGCCTTGTCCGCCGGTGCTTTCAGGCCCTCGAAGAGCTGTGCCAGTTTTTCAAAGGGGTAGGGGTGCAGGGAATCCAGTCGGGGGTTCATGGCGTCAGGTCTGTTCCACTTGTGCGTCCAGTTGCCGGCGAATCTCGGCCTGGATGGCCTCGCAGAGGGCCGGGTCGGTCAGGGGCTGCTGCTCGTCATCGGTGATGAAGAAGACGTCTTCCACCCGCTCCCCGAGGGTCTGGATTTTCGCGGCCTGGAGGACCACGCCGAAGTCCACGAAGATGCGCCCGATCATGGCCAGCAGGCCGGGGCGGTCCGGGGAGGCGACCTCGAGCACGCTCATGTGCTTGATTTCGTCCACGAACATCGCGGTTTCCGTGGGAATCGAGAAGGACTTCATCTGCCGCGGGGTGATACGGCGCACGCAGCCCCGGTCATTCATGTCGCCGGCCAGTGCCTGGCCGAGGTGCTCGCGGATATGCCGCAGGCGGGCGCCATCCTCGGCGATGGAGCTGCCGTCGGAATTGAGTACCGAGAAGGTGTCCAGGCTCATGCCGCCGCTGGCGCTGTAGATGCGGGCATCGTTGATGCTCAGGTCGAGCTGTTCCAGTTCGGTGCAGACGCGGGAGAAGAGCTGGGCGTGGGTCGGCGCGTGAATGAAGATCTGGGTGGTGTTGGCGACGCTGGAGTCGGTGCTGTTGCGAATCACCACCAGGGGCTGGCTGCGGTCAACGTGGTTGGCAATGGCCTCGGTGTGCCAGGCGATATCCTCCACCCGCTCGCGCAGAAAGTAGTCTTCGCTGCGCTCGCGCCACAGGTCTTCCAGCTCTTCCGCGGTGAAGCCGCGGTACTCCAGCAGGTCGATCGCGGCGCGCCGGGCGTCCTCCACCCAGGCCTGCTTGTCCACCGGGTTTTCCAGTCCGCGGCGCAGGGCGCGCTTGGTGCCGGTGTAGAGCTGGCGCAGGAGGCTGCTGCGCCAGGCGTTCCACAGGTTGGGGTTGGTGCCGTTGATGTCGGCCACGGTGAGGGTGTACAGGTAGTCCAGCCGGGTCTGGTCGCCGACGTGGCGGGCAAACTGCTGGATCACCTCGGGGTCGGAGATGTCCTTGCGCTGGGAGACCGCGGACATCAGCAGGTGGTTGCGCACCAGCCAGGTGGCCAGCTCGCTGTCGCGCTCGGACAGGCCGTGGCTTTCACAGAAGGCCCTGGCATCCTCGGCGCCGAGCTCCGAGTGGTCGCCGCCGCGGCCCTTGCCGATGTCGTGGAACAGACCCGCCAGGTAAAGCAGCTCGATGCGCGGCAGACGCCGCGCCACGCGACTGGATACCGGGAAGCGTTCGTCGTACTCGGGCTTCATGAAGAAGCGCATGTGCTGGATGACTTCCAGGGTGTGGGCGTCCACGGTGTAGGCGTGGAAGAGGTCGTGCTGCATCTGGCCGACGATCTGTCCGAAAGCGGGGATGTAGTTGCCCAGTACCCCGTAGCGGGTCATGTTGCGCAGGTTGCGGGTGACCTGGTGCGGGGCCCGCAGGATGGCCAGAAACGTGGCGTGATTGGCCGGGTCTTCCCGGAAGCTGTTGTTGATCAGGTGGCGATGGGCGCGGATCAGCCGGATGGTGGCGGTGCCGATGCCCTTGATGTCGGGACTCTGACCGGCCAGTGCAAAGACCTCCAGCAGCGCGCCGGGGCGGCTGCTGAACAGGTCGTCGCGCAGGGCCTCGATATAGCCGTTGCGCACCTGGAAGTCCTGGTTGAGCACCTGAATGTCGTCGACCGTGCCGGCGCGCAGGATGACCTGGTCGAAATTGCGGATCAGCAGTTCGTTCAGCTCGCTCAGCTGCAGGGCCCAGCGGTAATAGGTCTGCATGAACTGCTCCACCGCCAGGCGCTGGCCGTCCTCGAAGCCCCACAGCTCCGCCAGCTCGCGCTGGTGGTCGAACAGCAGGCGGTCCTCTTCGCGGCCGGCGATCATGTGCAGGGCGTAGCGCACCCGCCACATGAACTCCCGGCCGCGCAGCAGCATCTGGCGCTCCTCGGGGGTCAGGAACTCGCCGGTATCCATCTCCTCCAGGGCGCGCACGCCGAAGTGGCGCTCGGCGATCCAGGCGATGATCTGCAGGTCGCGCAAGCCCCCGGGGGAGGTCTTGATGTTGGGCTCCAGGTTGTACTCGGTGTCAGCGTACTTGGCGTGACGGCTGCGCTGTTCTTCCAGCTTGGCCTTGAAGAAGTCGGCGCTGGGCCACATGTGCGCCGGGCCGGTCTGATCCCGCACCGCCTGCATCAAGGCCTCGGGGCCGCGGATGACCCGGCTCTCCATCAGGTTGGTGAGCACGGTGATATCGCCGCGGGCCTTGCGGCAGCAGTCGTCGACCGTGCGCACGCTGTGCCCGACCTTGAGGCCGATGTCCCAGAGCTGGGTAAGGAACTGCTCCAAAGGCGGGTGGCTGCCTTCGCTGTCGTGGTGCAGCAGTACCAGGATGTCCACGTCGGAATGCGGGTGGAGTTCACCGCGCCCGTAGCCACCGACAGCGACCAGGGCCGGCTCCGCCGGGCCCCACTCGCGGGTGTCCCAGAGGGCGCCGAGCAGGGTGTCCATGAAACGGGCGCGCAAATGCAGCAGGTGGCCCACCCGCTCGCCGTCGCGAAAGGCCTGATCCAGCCAGACCCGGGCCTCTTGCAGCACCTGCTTTCCGGTTGCCAGGCAGTCGCCGTGGCGCAGCCGGTCGGCCAGGCGCGCCGGGTCGAGCAGGAAATCGGGTGCCGCGGAGGCCGCCGTCGCCTTCATGCGGGGGGCGTTTCCTTGCTGCGCCGGGTGAAGATCTCGCAGCCGTCCGCCGTGACAGCCAGGGTGTGCTCCCACTGGGCGGACAGGCGCCCGTCGCGGGTGGTCACGGTCCAGCCGTCGTGGGCGTTCAGTTTGGTGTGACGGCGGCCGGCATTGATCATCGGCTCGATGGTGAAGGTCATGCCCTCTTCGAGCACCAGGCCCTCGCCGGGACGCCCGTAGTGGAGGATCTGGGGGTCTTCGTGGAAGACCCGACCGATGCCGTGTCCGCAGTATTCGCGCACCACCGAGTAGTAGTGTTTTTCCGCGTGTTCCTGAATGACGTGGCCGATATCCCCCAGGGTGGTGCCGGGGCGCACGATGTCGAGGGCCCGGTACAGGCACTCCCGGGTGACCCGGATCAGGCGCTCGGCGTGGGGCGGAATCTTGCCCACGCCGACCATGATGCTGGTGTCGCCGTGGTAACCGTCCTTGATGACCGTCACGTCGATATTGATGATGTCGCCGTTTTTCAGCTTGCGGGTGTCCGAGGGAATGCCGTGGCAGACCACCTCGTTGACAGAGGTGCAGATGGAGCGTGGAAACCCGTGGTAGTTGAGGGGCGCCGGGATGGCGTCCTGGACGCCAGTGATGTAGTCGTGGCAGATGCGGTCCAGCTCGCCGGTGGTGATGCCGGGCTGCACATGCGGCTCGATCATCTCCAGCACTTCCGCGGCGAGGCGGCCGGCCACGCGCATTTTTTCCAGTTCTTCACTGGTCTTGATGGATACAGCCATGCGTCACTCGATCTTGAACAGTCTGCAGGTCCGGTGCGGCAGGGTAGGGAGCCGGCCGGTCAGCCGCTTATTGTACAGGATTCCCCGCGCACCCGCAGCGGTCCCGGGCGGGGGCCGCTGCCGCTTTCGCCAGTGTCGGTCAGCCATCTGGTCGGGGCGGCGCGAGCCGGCCAGGCCGCATTCCCGCTGGCGCCGGGTGGTTGTCTGTGGTATAAAGCGCGCCTCTCGCGGGCGGCTCCGGCCTCCCGGCGGGAGAAACTATCGTCACACACATGCCGCAACCCGTGCCAGGGTGCTCCCGAGAGGGGGTTTGGTGCCGGGGGTATGTGGAGGCCCAACCCAATTGAAAAGGTATTTATCATGTCGCAAGTATCCATGCGTGACCTGCTGCAGGCAGGTGTTCACTTCGGTCACCAGACCCGTTACTGGAACCCGAAGATGGCTCCCTTTATCTTCGGTGCCCGCAACAAGATCCACATCATCAACCTCGAGCACACCGTTCCGGCTTTCAACGAAGCCCTGAACCTGATCAAGCAGATGTCCGCGAACAAGAGCAAGATCCTGTTCGTGGGCACCAAGCGTGCCGCCGGCAAGGTGATCAAGGAGCAGGCCGAGCGCGCCGGCATGCCCTACGTCAGCCATCGCTGGCTGGGTGGCATGCTCACCAACTACAAGTCCATTCGCGCCTCCATCAAGCGTCTGCGTGACCTGGAGTCCCAGCAGGCCGACGGCACCTTCGCCAAGCTGACCAAGAAAGAAGCCCTGATGCGCACCCGCGACATGGAAAAGCTCGAGCGCAGCATCGGCGGCATCAAGGACATGGGCGGCCTGCCCGATGCCCTGTTCGTGGTTGATGTGGACCACGAGCGCATTGCCATCACCGAAGCCAACAAGCTGGGTATCCCGGTTATCGGCATCGTGGATACCAACAGCGATCCCGACGGCATCGACTACGTGATTCCCGGCAACGATGACGCCATCCGTGCGGTCAAGCTGTACGTGACCACCGTGGCCGAAGCCTGCCTGGCCGGCCGCGCCGAAAACGGCGACATGCCCGCCGCCCGCGACGAGTTCGTCGAGGAAGCCGCAGCGGCCGAAAGCGCCCAGTAAGGCCCGCCCCGATCCGGCGCCCCCCGGGGCGCCGGCGAAACACGTTCAGCTGATACAGGCCCCGCACAGGGGCAGATAGGAGGAATTCGCATGTCTGCAGCATTGGTCAAGGAATTACGCGAGCGCACCGGGCTGGGTCTGCTCGAATGCAAGAAGGCGCTGGCGGAAGCCGGTGGTGATGTCGAGAAGGCAATCGAAGAGCTGCGCAAGTCCAGCGGCATGAAAGCGGCCAAGAAGGCCGGTCGCACCGCGGCGGATGGCGTGGTCAAGGCGCGCGTTGCCGAAGACGGCAGCTACGGTGTGCTGGTGGAAGTCAACAGCGAGACCGATTTCGTGGCCCGCGACGACGGCTTCCTGGCCTTCGTTGAGCAGGTGTTGAACGCCGCCTTCGAGCGTCGCGAAACCGACGTTGCCGCCCTGATGGCCGGCGAGCTGGAGTCAGCCCGCGAAGGTCTGGTGCAGAAGATCGGCGAGAATATCGGTGTGCGCCGCATCACGCTGATCACTGCCGACGCCGGTGTCATCGGTGCCTACGTTCACGGCAACAACCGCATCGCGGTACTGGTCGAACTGAAGAGCGGCGACCAGGATCTGGCCAAGGACGTCGCCATGCACATCGCCGCGGTCAACCCGCGCGTTGTGTCCCCGAGCGACATGCCCGAGGAACTGATCGCCAAGGAAAAGGAAATCTACACCGCCCAGGCGCAGGATTCCGGCAAGCCCGCAGAGATCGTCGAGAAGATGATCGGTGGCCGCATCAAGAAATTCCTGGCCGAGAACAGCCTGGTCGAGCAGCCCTTCGTGAAGGACCCCGATGTCACCGTCGGCAAGCTGGTGTCCAAGGCCGGCGCCGAAGTGCGCTCTTTCGCCCGCTTCGAAGTTGGCGAAGGCATCGAGAAGGAGCAGGTGGATTTCGCCGCCGAGGTGGCCGCGCAGCTGAAAGGCTGATTCCGCGCTGTCGTGCATGAAGAACGGGGCCCGAGGCCCCGTTTTTTATGAGAGGCCCCGCCCCCTGGTCTAGGGTGTCGGGCTGTTGTCCTGTAAACTGGCGGTACTTCAGGAGATCGACGTCATGCCTCAGGCTTCGGCTGAAAAGAAATACAAGCGCATCCTGCTGAAACTCAGCGGCGAAGCGCTTACCGGTAAAGAAAATTACGGTATCGACCCCAGGGTGCTGGATCGCCTGGCCCTGGAGATCGGCCAGCTGGTCGGCATCGGGGTCCAGGTGGGGCTGGTCGTTGGCGGCGGTAACCTGTTCCGCGGCGCGGCCCTGCAGGCGGCCGGTCTCGACCGGGTCACCGGCGATCACATGGGCATGCTGGCCACGGTGATGAATGCCCTCGCCCTGCGCGATGCGCTGGAGCGCTCCAGCATCGCCACCCAGGTGATGTCCTCCATCCCCATGAGCGGGGTGGTTGACCACTACGACCGCCGCAAGGCCATTCGCGCCCTCGGCAACGGCGATGTGGTCATTTTCAGCGCCGGCACCGGCAACCCCTTTTTCACCACGGATTCCTCCGCCTGCCTGCGCGGCATCGAAGTCGAGGCCGACCTGGTGCTGAAGGCGACCAAGGTGGACGGCGTCTACAGCGCCGACCCGATGAAGTTTGCCGACGCCATCAAGTATGAGCGTCTTACCTACGACGAGGTACTGGAGAAAAAGCTGGAGGTCATGGATCTGACCGCCATCTGCCTGTGCCGCGACCACAACATGCCCGTGCGCGTGTTCCAGATGGAAAAGCAGGGGGCACTGCTGAGCATCGTGCGCGGTGCCGCCGAAGGAACACTGATTGAATAGGCCCGCCAGGCCTCGCAAGGAGAACTGCCGTGATTGACGATATCAAACAGGAAGCCAAGGAGCGCATGGAAAAGGCGCTGGAGGCTCTGGGTCACAACTTCAACAAGATTCGTACCGGGCGCGCCCATCCCAGCCTGCTGGACGGGCTGAAAATCGAGTACTACGGCGCCGACACACCAATCAATCAGCTCGCCAACGTCAACGTCGAAGACGCTCGCACGCTGTCCATCTCCGCCTGGGACCGCTCCTCGATTCCGGCGATTGAAAAGGCGATCATGAAGTCGGACCTGGGCCTGAATCCGTCCACTGCCGGCGATGTCATCCGCATTCCCATGCCGGCCCTGACCGAGGAAACCCGCAAGGGCTACATCAAACAGGCCCGTCACGAGGCCGAGTCGGCGCGGGTTTCCGTGCGCAACGCCCGTCGCGACGCCATGAGCATGCTCAAGGACATGGTCAAGGAAAAGGAAATCAGCGAGGATGACGAGCGCCGCGGGCAGGATGTGGTGCAAAAACTGACAGATTCCTATGTCGAACGCATCGAGAAGATGCTGGTAGACAAGGAAGCCGATCTGATGGAAATCTGAGTCCGGTTGGCGATGTCACCCGATGCGCCCACAACCGGAGAGACCCGGTCTCGCGGCCCGATTCCCCAGCACGTCGCCATCATCATGGACGGTAACAACCGCTGGGCGCGCCGCCAGGGCGTCAGCGGCCCCGCGGGTCACCGCGCCGGCGTGGAAGCGGTGCGCGGCGTATTGCGGGCCTGTCGCGATCACGGTGTTCGCGTACTCACCCTGTTTGCCTTCAGTAGCGAGAACTGGGGGCGCCCCCAGCACGAGGTGCGGGCTCTGCTCGCCCTCCTGTCACGCTATCTGCGCAACGAAGTGCGTCAGCTGCACACGGATAACGTACGGGTTCGCTTCATCGGCGAGCGGGGCCGCTTCAGCGATCGCCTGCAGCGGCTGATGACCCACGCCGAGCACCTGACCCTGGGCAACAGCGGGGCCACCATGGTGATTGCCGTTGACTACGGTGGCCGCTGGGACATTGCCCGGGCGGCGCGCACCCTGGCCGAGCGGGTGTCCCGTGGCGAGCTCGCGCCCGAGGATGTCGACGAGACGCGCCTCGGCGAGGCTATGTGCCTGAGCGACCTGCCCCCGCCCGATCTGTGCATTCGCACGGGGGGCGATGCCCGCATCAGCAATTTCATGCTCTGGCAGTTTGCCTACAGCGAGCTGTACTTCACGCCCGTGCTCTGGCCCGATTTCGGCGAGCTGGAGTTTGCCCGCGCCCTGGCGGATTACGCCCGCCGGGACCGCCGTTTTGGCCTTCGCGATCCGGAGGGTCGGCCCCCGTTTGGTGACTCTTCCGGCGGCCTGGTGTCCGGAGGCAGGGATGCTTAGGCAGCGGGTCTTCACGGCCCTGGCCCTGGCGGCACTGTTCCTCGGCTCCGTGCTGTTCCTGTCGCTGCCCACCCTGGCCCTGGGGCTGGCGGCGGTGATCGGTCTGGGCGGCTGGGAGTGGGGGCGCCTGGCGGGCTGGCAGTCGCTGGCGGCGCGGACAGGGTTTGTCGTCGCGCTGGCCCTGTGCATGCTGGGTCTCTACATTTACTGCGACCTCGGCAGCCGGCCGGCCCGCGGGCAGGTACAGCCGGTGCTGGGCCTGGCCTGTCTGTGGTGGTCCTTTGCGCTGCTCTGGGTCAAGAGTTACCCCGCCAGTGCGGTGTTCTGGCGCAGCCGCCTTGCCCGCAGCCTGATGGGCCTGCTGGTGCTCGCCTGCGCCTGGCTCGCGGCGGTATACCTGCTGAGCTTCCCCCGCGGCGGGCTGCTGCTGGTGGTCATGGTGATCATTGTTGCAGCGACGGACATCGGCGCCTACTTTGCCGGGACCCACTTCGGTCGCCACAAGCTGGCGGTGCGCGTCAGCCCCGCCAAGACCTGGGAGGGCTTTTGGGGGGGCATGACCTGCGCGCTGATCCTCGCGATCGCCCTGTGGTCGGGCATTCCGTCCCAGCTGGCCCACGTCAGCCTGGGGGCGGTGGTCACGGTGGTGCTCAGCACCGCGGTGGCCTCGGTGGTCGGCGATCTGACGGTGAGCATGGTCAAGCGCGAAAGCGGGGTCAAGGACAGCGGCGCCATGCTGCCGGGGCACGGTGGTGTGCTCGATCGCCTGGACAGCCTGTGCAGCGCGGCGCCGGTCTTTGCCCTTGGCCTGCTGCTGGCGGGGTGGTAGCCGTGCCCGGACCGCGCAATATTGCCGTGCTTGGCAGTACCGGTTCGATCGGTGTCAGCACCCTCGACGTGATTGCCCGGCACCCGGATCGCTTCGCCGCCTGGGCGCTCTCCGCGCACCGCTCGGTCGATGCGCTGCTCGATCAGTGTCTGCGCTTTGCGCCGCGCTACGCGGTGATGACCGATGCCGATGCCGCGGAGCGCTTGCGCCAGCGTCTGCCTGCGGAGCTCGGTACCGAGGTGCTGGCGGGCGCCCAGGCCCTGGTTGAGGTGGCCGCCCACGCCGAGGTGGACAGTGTGATGGCGGCGGTGGTGGGGGCCGCCGGGCTGCCCTCGACCCTGGCGGCAGCTCGGGCCGGAAAGCGCCTGCTGCTGGCCAACAAGGAGTCGCTGGTCATGGCCGGCCACCTGTTGATGCAGGCGGCCCGGGACAGCGGCGCCCTGTTGCTGCCCATCGACAGTGAGCACAACGCCATTTTCCAGTGCCTGCCGGCCTGCGAGCGCGGCCTGCCGGGCCTCGCGGGTGTCGACAAGGTGCTGCTGACGGCCTCCGGCGGCCCCTTCCGCACCTGGTCGGCCGAGGCGATTGCCGCGGCGACCCCGGATCAGGCCTGTGCCCATCCCAACTGGTCCATGGGGCGCAAGATTTCCGTCGACTCGGCGACCTTGATGAACAAGGGGCTCGAGTTGATCGAGGCCTGCTGGCTGTTCGACCTCCCTCCCGAGCGGGTCGAAATCGTGGTGCACCCCGAGAGCATTGTGCACTCCCTGGTACAGTACGCCGATGGATCGGTGCTGGCACAGCTCGGCAACCCCGACATGCGCACCCCGATTGCCTACGGCCTCGCCTGGCCGGAGCGCATCGACGCCGGGGTCGCGCCGCTGGATCTGGTCAGTCTGGCACGGTTGAATTTCGAGGCGCCGGACGAGACGCGCTTTCCCTGCCTGCGGCTGGCGCGCGAGGCCCTGGCCCTGGGGGGAACGGCCATGGCCATCTGCAATGCCGCCAACGAAGTCGCCGTGGAGGCCTTCCTGGCCGCGCGTATCGGCTTCGGCACCATCCCGCGTATCATTGAAGCCACCCTGGCCCGGGTGGCAGTCGAGGAACCCGTCTCGCTGGCCGTGGTCGAAGCTGCCGACGACCGCGCGCGGCATTGCGCGGCGGAGCTTGTGGGGCAACTGGTGAGTCGAAACGGCGCGGCCCGGGAGAGTACATGGATCTGATTCACACCCTGTTGGTGACCGTGGTCACGCTGGGCCTGTTGGTCGCGGTGCACGAGTTCGGTCACTTCTGGGTGGCCCGGCGCTGCGGTGTCAAGGTGCTGCGCTTCTCGATTGGCTTCGGCCCGGCCCTCTACACCTGGCACGATCGCCAGGGGACGGAGTACTGTATCGCCGCCATTCCCCTCGGCGGCTATGTGCGCATGCTCGACGAGCGTGAAGGCGAGGTGCCCGAGGCCGAACTGGGGCGCGCCTTCAACCGCAAGCCGGTGCTGCAGCGCATTGCGGTGGTGGCCGCCGGCCCCCTGGCCAATTTCCTGCTCGCCATTGTCGCCTACTGGGCCCTGTTCATGGCCGGGGAGAGTGGCTACGCGCCGATAGTCGGCGAGGTGGAGCAGGGCTCGGTGGCGCACGTTGCCGGGCTGGAGCCGGGGCAGGAAATCGTCGCCGTCGACGGCGAGGAAACGCCCACCTGGCAGGCGCTGAATTTCGCCCTGCTGGACCGCATTGGCGACACCGGCCCGATTCGCTTCACCGTGCGCTACCCCGGTTCCGACATGCTCTACGAATCCGAAGGCACCCTGCAGCGCTGGCTGGCGGGTGCCGAGGAGCCCGACCTGATGGCGGGCCTGGGGCTGGAACTCTACCGCCCCGAGATCGTGCCGGTGCTGGGCGAGGTGCTGCCGGACAGCCCCGCCGAGCGCGCCGGCTTGCAGGCGGGCGACCGCATCCAGCGGGTCGACGGCGAGCCGGTGGACCTGTGGGGCGAGCTGGTGGAGCGCGTCAGCGCGCGCCCCGGGGAGTCGCTGCGCCTGGAGGGCCTGCGGGACGGGCAGCCCTTTGCCGTGACCCTGGTGCCGGAGGCGGCGCAGAATGAAGGCGGGGAAACCGTCGGTCGCATCGGCGTCGCGGTGCAGTTGCCCGAGATGCCGGCGGAGATGATTCGCCAGTTTCAACGCGGCCCGGTGGAGTCGCTGGTAGCCGGTGTCGACCGCACCGCGGAGCTGGTGGCCTTCACCCTGAACTCGATCAAGAAGATGTTGCAGGGCCTCATCTCGCCAAAAAACTTGAGCGGTCCTATTACCATTGCTAAAGTGGCGTCCGCTTCGGCCAAGTCAGGTCTCGAGGCCTGGGTGGGCTTCCTGGCGCTGCTCAGCGTCAGCCTGGGTGTGCTGAATCTGCTGCCGATACCGGTGCTGGACGGCGGGCACCTGCTGTACTACACGGTGGAGCTGCTGGCCGGTCGCCCGGTGCCGGAAAAGGTGCAGGTGCTGGGCTACCAGGTGGGCCTGTTCCTGATCCTGGGAATCATGATGCTTGCCCTGTATAACGATTTCATGCGCCTGTGATCTGCGCAGGCCCCGGACAATTCATGGAAACGCCTGCGTCAGGGCCTGGACGGTGACAGAGACTATTGTGAGCAAACGCATTACCCGCCTGCTGACGGCATTCGTGCTGGTCTGCGCCCCCCACGTGTTCGGCCAGAACGCTACCTTCATTGTGTCGGATATCCGCGTGGAGGGCCTGCAGCGCATCTCCCCGGGCTCCGTCTTTGCCGCCATGCCGCTGGCAGTGGGGGACCTGGTCAACCAGGACGCCCTGCGCGCGGCCGCCCGCAGCCTCTTCACTACCGGCAATTTCGACGATATCCGCATCGGCCGGGATGGCAACGTGCTGGTGATCGTGGTGGCCGAGCGCCCGAGCATCAGCGAGATCAATATCGAGGGCAACAAGGCCATCGAGACCGAGGCTCTGCTGGAAGGGCTCAAGGGTGCCGGCCTGTCCGTGGGGCAGGTATTCCAGCGCTCCACCCTGGAGGGCATGCAGCTCGAGCTGCAGCGGCAATACGTGCAACAGGGCCGCTACGACGCCAATATCGAGACCGAGGTGCTGCCGGAGCCGCGCAACCGCGTGGCCATCAATATCGAGGTGGACGAGGGTACGGTTGCCGCCATCAAGCACATCAATATCGTCGGCAACGAGGTCTATGACGACGAGGAGCTGACCGATCTGTTCGCGCTGAAGACCACCGGCTGGTTTTCCTTTTTCACCAACGACGACAAGTACAGCCGCGAGAAGCTCACCGGCGATCTGGAGACCCTGACCTCCTGGTACATGGACCGGGGTTACCTGCAGTTCAATATCGACTCCACCCAGGTTTCGGTTTCCCCCGACAAGCGGGAGGTCTTCATCACCGCCAATGTCACTGAAGGCGAGAAGTTCACCGTCGGCGAGGTGGGGCTCTCGGGGGACCTGGTGCTCGACGAGGAAGACCTGCGTCGCTACATCCTGGTGTCCGAGGGGCAGACCTTCTCCCAGCAGCTGGTCACCTCCACCGAGGAATTCATGACCCGTCGCCTGGGCAACGAGGGCTACAATTTCGCCAAGGTTTCCGGGATTCCGGAAATCAACGAGGACGATCAGACCGTCGCCCTCAAGTTCTTCGTCGACCCGGGCAAGCGCACCTACGTCCGCCGTATCAGCTTCCAGGGCAACCAGAAGACCGCCGATGAAGTGCTGCGTCGCGAGATGCGCCAGATGGAGAGTGCACCGGCTTCCCAGTCCTCCATCGAACAGTCGCGTATCCGCCTCGAGCGCCTGGGCTACTTCAGCAAGGCCAGCGTGGAGACCCCGGAGGTGCCGGGGCACGACGACTTGATCGACGTCGATTTCACCGTCGAGGAGCAGTCCTCCGGCAGTATCGGTGCCAGCTTCGGCTACGCCCAGGATGCCGGCTTCATCTTCGGCCTCAACCTGCAGCAGAACAATTTCCTGGGCACCGGGCGCCAGGTCGGTATCGGTCTCAACTCCTCCCGCTACCAGGACCTGTACAGCTTCTCCTACACCAATCCCTACTATACCGAGGACGGTGTTAGCCGCGGCTTCTCGCTCTACTATCGCGCCACCGACCTGTCGGAGATCAACGTTGCCCGTTACACCACCGATACTATCGGCAGCACCCTGAACTTCGGCTATCCGATCAGCGAAACCCAGCGTCTGGGCTTCAGCTTCGGGGTGTCGAATACCGAGATCCAGGCCGGCCGCTTCGCCGTGCAGGAGATCAAGGGCAGCCCGCGCCTGGTCGAAGGGGTGGACAACTACTACGTCAGCACGCGGCTGGAGGACGGCAGCTACAGCGGCCCCGAGGAACTGCGCCCGATCAGCGAGCTGTCGGACAGCGCCCTGACCTTCCCCGAGCAGCCGGGTTTCCTGGATCTCTATGGCGACGAGTTCCTCAACTGGACCGCGAGTGCCAGCTGGAACCAGTCCACCCTCAACCGCGGCATCCTGGCCAATCGCGGCGCTTCGCAGTCGGTGGTCTTCGAGGTGGCGGTGCCGGGTTCGGATACCGAGTTCTACAAGCTGACCTACCGCGGCGAGATCTTCTTCCCCATTTACAACGAGTGGACCCTGCGCCTGCGCACGGAGCTGGGCTACGGCGACGGCTACGGCAATGCCGACCAGCTGCCCTTCTACGAGCACTTCTACGCCGGGGGCTTCGGGTCGGTGCGCGGCTTCGAGAGCAACACCCTGGGGCCGCGCTCCACGCCGCCGGAGCTGTACAGCGTCAATCAGCCGGTGACCGAAGTCGACGAGGACGGCAACCCGGTGCGTCGCGGCGGCGAAGACGGTCGTCAGTTCGGCTACCTGCTCGACCCGGAGACCGGCAAGCTGGTGGTGAATACCCTCGACGACGACCCCGACCCCTTCGGTGGCAACGTGGTGGTGGAAGGCAGCGCCGAGCTGCTGTTCCCGCTGCCCTTCATCAAGGATCGCAGCAAACTGCGTTCGGCCTTCTTTGTCGACGCCGGTAACGTGTTCAATACCAACTGTGCCCGGAACCAGATCAACTGTTTCGATGTCGATGCCAGTGAGTTGCGTTATTCGGCGGGTATTGGCGTCACCTGGATTACCGGCTTCGGGCCGATGACCTTCAGTCTGGCCAAGCCCCTGAATGCCTCCGAGGATGACGAGGAGGAAGTCTTCCAGTTCAGCCTTGGCCGCGGCTTCTGATTTTTACATTCATCACTCTCTGGAGAAAACCGTGTCAATGTCCAAACTGATTCAAGCACTGCTCGTTACCGTGGCGCTGGCCATGCCGTCCCTGGGTTGGGCCCAGGGCAAGATCGCGGTGGTCAATCTGGAACAGGCTATCCTGCAGACCGATTTCGCCCAGAAGCGTCTCAATGAAGCGCGCAATCGCGAAGACTACAAGTCCGACAAGGCCGAGTTTGACCGCCTCAAGGAAGAATTTGACAGCATGGTGCAGCAGTTCCAGAAGGACGCTGCCGTGATGAGCCAGGAACAGCAGCAGGACGCGCGGCGCAAGCTGTCCAGCAAGCAGGCTGACCTGGAGCACGTGGCGGGCAAGCTGCAGAGCGCCGAGCAGGAAGTCGGTCAGGCACTGCTGCAGGAAATGTCGCCGCGGGTCCAGGAAGTCCTGCAGGACCTGATCAGCACCGAGGGCATCGGCCTGCTGCTCCAGCGGGGCTCCGTGATCCACGCCGACGCCGGCTACAGCATCACCGCCAAGGTAACCGACAAGCTCAATCAGGCCTTTGCCGACTGAACAGGCCGTGCTGACCCTCGGAGCACTGGCAGAAGAGCTGGGCGTTACGCTGCGCGGTGATCCCGGGCAGGCCATCACGGGGATGGCCACGCTGGCCAGCGCCGGGCCGCAGCAGGTTTCCTTCCTGGCCAACCGCCGCTACCTGCCACAGCTGCGGCATACCCGTGCCGCGGCCGTCATTCTGCGCCCGGATATGGCCGCCGAGTGCCCGGTGGCCAGTCTCGAGGCTTCAGATCCCTACCTGGCCTTCGCCCGCGCCAGTGCGCTGTTCATCACGGCGCCGCGGGCGGAGAGCGGGGTTCACCCGAGCGCCGTGGTGGCGGCTGACGCCGAAGTCCACCCCACTGCCAGTATCGGTCCCCTGGCGGTGATCGGTGCGCGGGCCCGAATCGGGGCAGGGGTGGTGATCGGCGCCCACTGTCACGTCGGGGCGCGCTGCGTGATCGGGGAGGGCAGTCAGCTGCACCCCGCGGTGGTGCTCTACCACGATGTCAAACTGGGCAAGCGCTGTACGGTACACAGCCAGGCGGTACTGGGCGCGGACGGCTTCGGCTTTGCGCCGGGCCGCGGGGGCTGGGAAAAGATCCACCAGCTCGGCGGCGTGACCCTGGGTGACGGTGTCGAGGTGGGCGCGTGTACCACCATTGATCGCGGTGCCCTGGAGGATACTGTGCTCGAGGACGGCGTAATCGTCGACAACCTGGTGCAGATCGCCCACAACTGTCACATTGGAAAAAATACCGCGATCGCCGGTTGCACCGGTCTGGCCGGAAGCACGATCATAGGCGCCAATTGCACACTCGCTGGCGGTGTGGGAGTGGTGGGCCACGTGGAGATCTGCGACAACGTCCACATCACGGGCATGACCATGGTGACCCGGTCGATCACCGAGCCAGGCTCCTATTCCTCCGGCACACCCATGTCGGATACTCGCGACTGGAAGCGCAATGCCGTGCGCTTTGCCCAACTCGATCGCATCCAGAAGCGGCTCGCCGCGCTGGAGAAATCTCACAAGTCCTGAAATCTTTACCGGGGGAATCTCACGTTGTTGATGGACATTTCTGAAATTCGCAAGTACCTGCCACACCGCTATCCCTTCCTGCTGGTGGACCGGGTGCTGGAACTCAACCTGGGCGAGTCCATCGTGGCGTGCAAGAACCTGACCATCAACGAGCCTTTTTTCGACGGTCATTTCCCCGAACAGCCGGTTTTCCCCGGTGTATTGTTGCTGGAGGCCATGGCCCAGGCCGCGGGCATCCTCGGTTTCAAATCCCTCGACAAGACCCCGGCCGACGGTTCCATGTACTACCTGGTAGGCGCCGATGACCTGCGCTTCAAGCGTCCCTGCGTCCCCGGCGATCAGATCATGCTGCGCGCATCGATCATTTCCGACCGGCGCGGCATCTGGAAGTTTGCCGTGAGCTCCGATGTCGATGGCGAGCGTTGCGCCTCGGCCACCATTCTCTGTGCAGATCGCTGAGACATGATTCACAGCCAGGCCATTGTCGATCCTGCCGCCCGGCTCGCGCCGGATGTGGAAGTCGGGCCCTGGAGCCTGATCGGGCCCGATGTGGAAATCGGCCCGGGCTGTCGCATCGAGTCCCACGTGGTGATCAAGGGACCGACAAGCATCGGCGCGGGCAATCACATCTACCAGTTTTCCACCATCGGTGAGGCGACGCCAGACCTCAAATACCGCAATGAACCCACGCGGCTGGTGATCGGCGACAACAACATTATCCGCGAGAATGTGACCATTCATCGCGGCACCGTGCAGGACCGCGCAGAGACCACGATCGGCAGCAACAACCTGATCATGGCCTACGTGCATATCGGCCACGACTCGGTGGTGGGTAACCACACCATCCTGGTCAACAACGTGGCCCTGGCCGGTCATGTGCATGTGGGTGACTGGGCGATTCTCAGTGGCTACACCCTGGTGCATCAGTTCTGCAAGATCGGCGCCCACAGCTTCAGCGGCATGGGCACGGCGATCGGCAAGGATGTGCCCGCCTACGTCACCGTCAGTGGCGCCCCGGCCGAGGCCAAGACCATCAATACCGAGGGACTGCGCCGCCGCGGCTTTTCGCAGGAGGCGATCAACCAGCTGCGCCGCGCCTTCAAGATTGTCTATCGCCAGGGCCTGACCCTGGAGCTGGCGCTGGAACGGCTCGACACCATGCTGCGGGAGACCCCGGAGGTGAAGGTGCTGATCGACTCCATACGCGCCTCGGAGCGCGGTATCGTCCGCTAGTGTCCCGGCCGCTGCGTATCGGCATGCTGGCAGGGGAGGCATCCGGGGACATTCTCGGCTCCCGCGTCCTGCGTGCCCTCAGGCAACACTACCCGGACCTCCAGGCCGAAGGCATCGGCGGGCCGCTGATGCAGGCCGAGGGTTTCCACAGCCTGTGGCCGATGGAGCGCCTGTCGGTGATGGGCTTCGTCGAACCCCTGAAGCGCTTGCCGGAACTGCTCGGCATTCGCCGCGGCCTCTACCGGCATTTTCGCGACAATCCGCCGGACATCTTTCTCGGTATCGACTCACCGGACTTTGTGCTCGCCCTCGAAGGCCGCCTGCGGGCGTTGGGTATCCCCACTGCACACCTGGTCAGCCCCTCAGTCTGGGCCTGGCGCCAGGGGCGTATCAAGCGCATCCGCCGTTCGGTGGACCACATGCTCTGCCTGTTCCCCTTCGAGACCGGCATTTACCGGGAGAACGGTGTGCCCGCCACTTGCGTGGGGCACCCGCTGGCGGAAGAAATCGAGCCCGAACAGGACCGGGCGGCGCTGCGCCGGGCGCTGGGCCTGCCCGAGACCGGGCGACTGGTGGCACTGCTGCCGGGGAGTCGCCGCGGCGAGGTCGAGCTGCTGGGGCCGCTGTTCCTGGATGCCGCCCGCGCGCTGCAGCAGCGCCTGCCCGACCTGCACTGGGTAATTCCCGCGGCGGGCCCCGAGCGCCGGGCGCAGCTGGCCGCCCTGCTGGAGGACGCCGGGGGGCTCGACTGCTCGCTGCTCTCCGGGCAGTCCCGGGAGGCCATGGCCGCCGCTGACGCCGTGTTGCTGGCCTCGGGTACCGCGACCCTCGAGGCCTGTCTGCTGCAGCGCCCGATGGTGGTTGCCTATCGCATGGCGCCCTTGTCCTGGGCACTGGTGTCGCGCCTGGTGCGCAGCCCCTTTGCCGCCCTGCCGAACATTCTCGCCGGCCGCGCCCTGGTGCCGGAACTGTTGCAGGCGGATGCGACGCCGGCGGCACTCGCCGATGCCCTGGAAGGCCTGCTGGAACAGCCCGCGACCCGCGAGTCCCAGGTGGCTGGCCTGGCGAGCATCCGCGACAGCCTGGCGCTGGGCTTTGCCGAACGCTGTGTGGAAGCCCTGCAGACCCTGCTGCCGGGCGAGGGCGGTTGATGGACCTGTTTGAACTGGATATCGAGGCGCCCGGCACGGCCGGTGTGGACGAGGCCGGCCGCGGCCCCCTGGCCGGGGATGTCGTGGCGGCCGCCGTCATCCTCGACCCGGCGCAGCCGATTGCCGGCCTGCGCGATTCCAAGCGCCTGAGCGCGAAGCGCCGCGAGGCCCTGGCCGCTGACATCCGCGAGCGCGCGTTGGCCTGGTGTGTGGCGCGCGCCTCGGTGGCGGAAATCGATACCCTGAACATCCTCCAGGCCAGCCTGCTGGCGATGCACCGGGCGGTGCAGGGGCTGGCGGTGACACCCAGTCAGGTGCTGGTCGACGGTAACCGGTTGCCGCGCTGGGACTATGTGTCCGAGGCGATCGTCAAGGGTGACGACCGCGTGCCGGCGATTGCCGCCGCCTCCATTCTGGCCAAGGTGCAGCGGGACGCGGACTTGCTGGCCCTCGAGGCCGACTGGCCCGGCTACGGTTTCGCCGCCCACAAGGGCTACCCCACGGCGGCCCATCTCGAGGCGCTGCGGCGTCTGGGGGTCACCCCGGTGCACCGGCGCAGCTTCGCCCCGGTGCGCGCCCTGTTGTCCGACGCTGCCGAGGGGTAAACTCCACGCCATGACCGACTTCGTCCACCTGCGCCTGCACTCCGAGTATTCCATCGTCGATGGGCTGGTCCGCCTCAAGCCGCTGGTCAGCCGTGTCGCCAGCCAGGGCATGGCGGCCGTGGCGGTCACCGACGTGTGCAATTTCTATGGCCTGGTGAAGTTTCACAAGGCAGCCTTCGCCGCCGGGGTGAAACCGATCTTCGGTGCCGATCTGCAGGTGGTCGACCCGGACGACCCGGAGCGCACCCAGCCCCTGTGCCTGCTGGTCATGGACCAGCAGGGCTACCGCAACCTGACGGTGCTGATTTCCCGCGCCTTCATGGAGGGGCAGCGGCTGGGGCGTCCCACCGTCCAGCGCGACTGGCTGACGGGCCACAGCGAGGGCCTGATTGCCCTGTCCTGTGGCGCCCAGGGGGATGTCGGCCAGGCCCTGCTGGCGGGGCGTCAGGCCCAGGCCGAGGCCCGCGCGCGTTTCTGGATGCAGCACTTCCCGGGCCGTTACTACCTGGAGCTGCACCGCACCGGTCGCGACGGCGACGAAAGCCACCTGCACGCCGCGGTGGCCCTGGCGGCCCAGCTGTCGCTGCCGGTGGTGGCCACCAACGATGTGCGCTTCCTCACCGCCGACGAGTTCGAGGCCCACGAGGTGCGTGTCTGCATCGGCGACAGCCGCACCCTGGACGACCCGCGCCGCCCGCGCCCCTACACCGACCAGCAGTATCTGCGCTCGCCGGAGGAGATGGCGGAGCTGTTCGCGGACATTCCCGAGGCCCTGGCGAATACCGTGGAAATTGCCCGGCGCTGCAACCTGGTGCTGGAGTTGGGCAAGCCCTACCTGCCGGATTATCCGGTACCGGCGGGCATGACCATGGACGATTTTTTCCGGCAGCTCTCCCACGAGGGACTGGACCGCCGCCTGGAAAAGCTCTTCGATACCAGCGCCGCGGATTTCCCCGAGCGCCAGCGGGAGTATCGGCAGCGGCTGGATTTCGAGCTGGATACCATCATCCAGATGGGCTTTCCGGGTTACTTCCTGATCGTGATGGACTTCATCCGCTGGGCCAAGGACCACGACATCCCGGTGGGCCCCGGGCGGGGCTCCGGCGCCGGCTCCCTGGTGGCCTACGCCCTCGAGATCACCGACCTCGACCCGCTGGAGTACGACCTGCTGTTCGAGCGCTTTCTCAACCCGGAGCGGGTCTCCATGCCCGACTTCGACGTCGACTTCTGCATGGAGAAGCGCGACCGGGTGATCGAGTATGTGGCCGACACCTACGGGCGTGAGGCGGTCTCCCAGATCATCACTTTCGGCACCATGGCGGCCAAGGCGGTGGTGCGCGACGTGGCGCGGGTGCAGGGCAAGCCCTACAGCCTGGCGGACAAGCTGTCCAAGATGATCCCCTTTGAAGTGGGGATGACCCTGGCCAAGGCCCACGAGCAGGAGGAGATCCTGCGGGACTTCCTCGACAGCGACAACCAGGCGATGGAAATCTGGGACATGGCGCTGCAGCTGGAGGGGATAACCCGCGGCGTGGGCAAGCACGCGGGCGGGGTCGTGATCGCGCCCTCGCGCCTGACCGATTTTTCGCCGCTGTTTTGCGACGAGGCCGGCGGCGGCCTGGTGACCCAGTACGACAAGGGCGATGTCGAGGACGCCGGCCTGGTCAAGTTCGACTTCCTCGGTCTGCGTACCCTGACCATTATCGACTGGGCGCTGGGAATGATCGACACGGTGCGCGCCCGGCAGGGCGAGGGGCCGCTGGACATCTCGGCGATTCCCCTGGACGACGCGCCCAGCTTCCAGCTGCTGCAGTCGGCGGAAACCACCGCGGTGTTCCAGCTCGAATCCCGCGGCATGAAGGACCTGATCAAGCGTCTGCGCCCGGACTGCTTCGAGGACATCGTGGCCCTGGTGGCGCTGTTCCGTCCCGGTCCCCTGCAGTCGGGCATGGTGGACAACTTCATCAACCGCAAGCACGGTCGGGAGGCGATCGCCTACCCGGACCCGCAATACCAGCACGAGCTGCTCCAGCCGATCCTGGAGCCCACCTACGGCATCATCCTCTACCAGGAACAGGTGATGCAGATTGCCCAGGAGCTGGCCGGCTACAGCCTCGGCGAGGCCGACCTGCTGCGCCGCGCCATGGGCAAGAAGAAGCCCGAGGAAATGGCCAAGCAGCGCGAGGTCTTCGAGCGCGGTGCCCGGGACAAGGGCATCGACGGGCAGCTGGCGATCCACATTTTCGACCTGGTGGAGAAGTTCGCCGGTTACGGCTTCAACAAGAGCCACTCGGCGGCCTACGCCCTGGTGTCCTACCAGACCGCCTGGCTGAAGACTCACTACCCTGCGCCCTTCATGGCGGCGGTGATGAGCTCGGAACTGCAGAACACCGACAAGATCGTGATCTTTGTCGAGGAGTGCCGGTCCATGGGGCTGGACCTGCGGCTGCCCGACGTCAACGAGGGTGAATACATGTTCACCGTCAATGACGAGACCGCCATCATCTACGGGCTGGGGGCGATCAAGGGCCTGGGCGAAGGGCCGGTGGAGAACATCCTGCGGGCGCGCCGCGAGGGCGGTGCCTTTACCGACCTGTTCGACTTCTGTGCCCGCACGGATCCGCGCAAGGTCGGGCGCCGCGCCATCGAGGCGCTCATCCGCGCCGGTGCCTTCGACAGCCTGGGGGTGGATCGCTGGATCCTGATGGCCTCCCTGGAAGATGCCCTGCGCACGGCGGAGCAGTCCGCCAGCAATCGCGAGGCGGGCATGCTGGACCTCTTTGGCGAGGTGGTGCCGGGGCCGGTGGACGCGGGTGGCGATGTCTATGCCAGCTTCCGCGATGCGCGCCCCTGGAGCGGGCGGGATCGCCTGGCCGGGGAGAAGGAAACTCTGGGGCTCTATGTCACCGGCCACCCCATCGACGACTACGAGGCGGAGCTGCGCAAGTTCGCGCCCACCCGCATCGCCAACCTGCGCGGCGACAAGTCGGGCACGCAGATCCTGGCCGGCCTGGTGGTGGCGACCCGCGTCATGAAGACCAAGCGCGGCGACACCATGGCGATCCTGCAGCTGGACGACCGCAGTGCCCGCATCGAGGTGACCGTCTACGCCGACGTCTTCAACGAGAGCCGCGAGCTGCTGGGCAAGGACGAGATCATCATCGTCGAGGGCACCGTGGCCCACGACGATTACTCCGGCGGGCTGTCGGTGCGCGCCAAGTCCCTGCGCAGCCTGCTGCAGGCCCGGGCGTCCTATGTGGCTGAGCTTACCATCGAACTGCACCAGAACCAGCTCAGTGAGGCACTCACGGAGCAGCTCGCATCGGCCCTGGAAACCGCGCGGGGTGGGGACTGTCCGGTGGCGCTGTGGTATTGCCTGCCGCGCAGTCGCGCCCGGGTGCAGCTGGGGGAGAACTGGCGGGTTCTGCCCAGCGACGACCTGCTGCAGACCCTGCGGGAATGTGTCGGACAGGAAGCCGTCGCTCTCCACTACGCCTGATGCCTCCGCCGGTTTCCGGCCGGGGCCCAATCTCTTGAACCCCTCCCTGGAATGGGAAGACGCAACCTGCCTGGACGGGCGACTTTGGTTAGACTGGGGCCTTCACCCGGCGCGCCCGCAAACGGCACGCGCATAATCCGATAACAGAGAGGCAGGTGATGTTCTACGGTTGGTGGCTGACAGCAGCGGCGTTCGTGGTGCTCATGGTGAGCAACGGCGCGATCATGTATTCCTACAGCGTGGTGGCGGTGCCCCTGGGCGAGGCCTTCGAGGCCAGTCGCACCACCATGATGCTGGGCATGACCGGCATGACCCTGGCCGGCGGCATTGCCTCACCCTTCCTTGGCGGGCTGATCGATCGCGGTTCCCTGCGGGCCATGATGCTGCTGGGTGCCGGCGGCCTGGTGCTCGGTTACCTCGCCCTGTCCGTGGCCACCGCGAGCTGGCAGATACCGGTCATCTATGCCCTGTTGATGATGCTGGGGGTCAACCTGCTCGGGCCCCTGACCACCTCCACCCTGCTGGCCCGCTGGTTTACCCGGCGCCGGGGCATGGCCCTGGGCGTCGCGGCGGTCGGGACCTCGGTGGGCGGCTTTGTCTTTCCACCGCTGGTGCAGTGGCTGATCGATACCCATGAGTGGCGCGTGGCCCTGCGCTACCTGGCGGTAGGTTGCCTGGTGATCACGCTGCCGGCCATCCTGATGGTGGCCAACCGCCCCGGCGACCGGGGCCTGCACCCGGATGGCGACAGCGTCGACCCCAACGCCGGGCAGGCCGCGCCGCCGCCGCTGTCTTCCGCGGCCCTGTTGCGGGAGCGCAACTTCTGGCTGGTGGCCCTGGCCATGAGCCTGCTGTTCGGCGTCTATACGGCGCTCCTCAGCAACCTGGTGCCCTTTGCCCTGGGTGTCGGCGCCGCACCGGAGCGGGCCGCCTTCCTGATTTCCGTGCTGGCCCTTGCCGGGATCGTCGGCAAGCTCGGTTTCGGCACCATCGCCGACCGGGTGGATCTTCGCGCCGGTCTCGCGGCGGCGATGCTGCTGGTGGTGTTGGGTCTGACGGCCTACCTGCTGGCGGAGTCCTATACCACCCTGTTGTTGGGCAGTGTGGCCCTCGGCCTGGCAGCGGGCGGCATGCTGCCGGTGTGGGGAGCGCTGCTGGCGGTGCTGTTCGGTGCGGCGAATTACGGCCGGGTGATGGGCATGATGAACCCGGTGATCATGCCACTGACGCTGCTCGGGCCGCCCCTCGCCGGTGCGGTGTTCGACGCCACCGGCAGTTATCAGCTGGCTTTTGTCGGCTTTATCGCGGTGCTGCTGGCAGGGCTGCTGCTGTTGCCGATGATCCGTCTGCAAAAGACCCCCGGCTGAGGCCTCTGCGGGCCCGGTGGCGTTTGCCCCGAGCCCGGCTCGCGCCGCGAAGTACGGCTTAGCCCTTCTCCGCCTGCGCCGGGAACAATTTGCGGTGCAGTTGCGGTGCCCGGATCACCCCCTTGTCGTGCCAGTCCAGGGCGTCCGGTGATTCCGCCAGCCACAGCACCACCTCGGCAATCGCTTCCGGCGACGTGGGCTTGTACAGGGTGGGAATATCCTCGCCAAAACCGTTGGCCTTCATGACTTCGGTCAGCACGAAGCCGGGCTCCACGCTGAAGAAGCGCAGGCCGCTGTCGGCGTGCTCCACGCGCAGGCTGGGCACCATGCGGATCAGCGCGGCCTTGGAGGAGGGGTAGACAAAACTCCAGCCCCCCTGGTCGGCGGGTGCCGGTGGGTCGGCCAGGGCGGAGCCCGAGACCATGTTGATCACCGAGCCACTGCCTTGTGCGAGCATCCCCGGCAACAGCTTCTGGACCAGGGCGAGGGGGGTCAGCACATTGCCGCGGTAGATGTTTTCCGCCTGTTCCAGGGTTACCTCAAGCACCCGCTGCATGTTGCCCGGGCCCTGGTAGCAGGCATTGTTGAACAGCATGTCGACGCGGCCGAAGTGGGCCAGCGCGGCGTCCGCGGCGGCCAGAACACTGTCGGTATCCAGGATGTCGGATCGCAACAGCAGGGTTTCGGCGCCGTGCTCGCGCGCCGCCGCCGCGGTGGATTCGAGGCTGCCGGGCAGGGCGCTGGCCTGTGACGACCAGCTGCCGTGTTCGTGGGCCTCGCCTTCCTGCAGGGTGCGGGCGGTGAGGGCGAGGTCGTAACCGGCCCTTGCCAGCGCGACTGCGGTGGCGGCGCCGATGCCGCGACTCGCTCCGGTGATAAAGGCGACCTTGCGTGGATTCATAGCGGGCTCTCCTGGTGCTTTGATGGCGTTTCGTGGCTTGTGCGTGCTGGGCGTCCGGGCTTCCGGCGTCCGGGCTTTCGGCGGCCGGGCTTCCGGCGTCCTTACGTTCCACCCTCGCGCTCACGGCGACCGCGTTCAATCACGCCCTGACGACGTGACTCGATCAGCTCGGCGCTGGCGCGGCGGGCGGAGGCTATGGCCTGTTCCTCTTCCCAGGCCAGGGCCTCGTTCAGGGGCATGGAATAACCGCGATCGATCATCGCCTTGTACTGTCGCAGTATCTCCGGCACGCAGGCGCACATCGCTTCGGCCATAGCCTTTGCCCTGGACAGCAGTTCCTCCGCCGGCAGCACATGGTTGACCAGGCCCCATTCGCGGGCCTGCTGTGCCGACACGGGCAGGCCGGTAAAGGCGATCTCGCGGGCGCGGGAGAGGCCCACCAGACGCGGCAGGCGCTGGCTGAGGCCCCAGCCGGGCAGGATGCCCACTCGGGCGTGAGTATCCGCGAAGCGGGCGTTTTCCGAGGCGATGAGGATGTCGCAGGCGAGAGCCAGCTCGAAGCCGCCGGTAATGGCGTGACCGTTGATGGCGCCAATGATCGGGCCGTCGAAGGCCTCCATGGCACGGGCCATGGCGTTGTTGACCTCTTCCGCGGCATTGGCGGAGTCACCCGACCCCAGCTCCTTGAGGTCGAAGCCGGCACAGAAGGCATCTCCAGCGCCGGTGATTATCAGCACCCGCACAGCCTCGTCCCGACAGCAGTCCTCCAGGGCCGCCACAAAGGCGGCGCGCAGCTCGCGGGAGAGGGCATTCTTCTGCGCTGGCCGGTTCAGGGTGAGCAGGGCATAGCCCGGATGTTTTTCCAGTAGAACGGTACTCATGGCTCGGCTCCGTCGGTGTCGTTGTGGCCTCGCGGCTGCAGTACGTCCTGCAGGCTGCCAATGGCCTGCTGCAGCGCGGTTTCGCCGATCAGCTGCGCATAGTCCTGCCACACGCGTCGGGTGGATATGCTCAGCTCCGCGATCAGACGGTTGCCCTCGGGGGTAAAGTGTATGAGCTTGGCGCGGGAGTCACTGGGATCCACGTCCCGGTGTACCAGGCCCATCTCCTCCAGTTCGTGGACGGCCTTCATCATGGACTGGGGGCGAATACCGGCCGCCTGGGCGAGGTCGGCGGCGCGGCTGGGACCATGGTACCCCAGGTAGAGGAACACGCTGCGGTGCCGGGCGCCGATACCGCGGATGCCGCGGGCCGCGAGGTCGCTGTCCAGGCGTCGCTGGAAATCCCGGGTGGTCAGCATGAGGATCTCACCCAGCTGATCGCTGAGGGTGACTGCCGCGTTGTCTGGCTCGCTGGAGGCCATCGCATTCCCGAATTTAGTAAGATAAACTGATAATAAGCGTAGCTGTTTAGATTCCGAGAGGTCAAGTCATGTTCAAGGTGTATGCGACTACCCCCGAAACCATGGGGCCCGAAGCCATTGGTGAACACGCCCGCCGTGCCGAGGCCATGGGCTTCGATGGCCTGCAGGTACCGGATGCCGTGCACGACGGTCTGTTGCTGGCGGCCCTGGCCCTGCAGGCGACCGAGCGCCTGGTGGTCGGCACCTCGGTTCTGGTGGCTTTCCCGCGCAGCCCGATGACGGTGGCGGTGGCCGCCTGGGACCTGCAGCGCCTGTCCGGGGGGCGCTTCGAGCTCGGCCTCGGCACGCAGATCCGCCAGAATATCGAGCAGCGCTACTCCGCGCGCTGGGTGGCTCCCGTGGCACAGATGCGCGAGTACGTGGAATCCCTGAAGGCGATTTTTCACAGCTTCCAGACCGGCGACAGGCTGGATTACCGCGGGGAGCATTACGCGTTCACCCGCCTGCAGCCCTTCTTCAATCCCGGCGCCAATGACTGTCCGGCCCCCGCCGTCTTCTGTGGCGCGGTCGGGCCAGCGATGACGCGGATGGTTGGGGCGACGGCGGACGGCATGATCACCCACCCCACCAATACCCCGCCGCGCTATATCCGCGAGGTCTGTCTGCCTCGCCTGCAGGCCGGTTTCGAGAAGGCCGGGCGCCCGGGCGGCGATTTCCGGCTGATTCTCGGCGCGCTGGTGGCGACCGGTCGCGACGACGAAAAGCTTGCCCGGGAGTGGGAAAAGCAGCGTCGGCTGCTGGGCTTCCTGTACTCCACCCCCGCTTACTGGCCCAGCCTGGAGCTGTTCGGCTGGCGCGAGCGCGGGGAGGCCCTGCTCTCGCTGACCCGCGAGGGGCGCTGGCAGGACCTCGCCGGAGTGGTGGACGACGCCATGCTCGAGGCCTTCGTCCCCCGCGGGCGCTATGACCAGATCGCCGCCGTGCTGCGCGATCGCTACGCGGGCCTGGCGGGGGCCCTGACCTTTCCGATTCCCGACGACCCCGCCGACGATGCCGCGGCCGCCGAGGCGATCGCGGCGCTCAAGGCCGACGGCGAAGCAAATTGACCTGTCCCGGTGCGGGGGCCAGAATGTCGCCTCCCGAGGGGCTGTGGGCGGCGATGGACGACTACCGGATTTCCGACAACATGAACGATTTGCTGCTGGCCCTCTCCCGGGGGCCGGTGGCCGATCCCCCCTGGCGCGAGTTCCTGCGTCTTTTGGGCGGCGCCCTCGGCGCCGACTTCGTGACCTTGATCCTGCGGGCGCCGCGCCCGGGGGATGCCGGGCTGGTGATCAACTCCGTGGTGCTGTCTCCCTCGGTGTTCGACGCCTACAACAGTGATTTCTTTGCCCTCGACCCCTTCGTCAACCTGCCCACTGGTGAAGTGTTCACGGTGGAGGAGTTCATGGCGGCGGAAGACTATTACAGCTCGGATTATTACCGGCAATACGTGGCACCGACCGGCATCCGGCATCTGATGGGCGCCGACCTCGGCGACAGCCAGGGCAACAGCGCCCGCCTGCGGTTTGCCCGCCTGGCTGAGCACGGCAATTTTTGTCAGGCGGAGCGGGACCTGTGTCGGACCCTGCTGCCCCATATCCAGCAGACCCTGCGCCTGCAGGCGCGCATCGCCCGGGTGGAGAGCGAACGCTCCCTGTTTGCCGCCGCCATGGACCGCATGGCGATGGCGGCTTTCATCCTCGATCGCAATGCCCGCATCCGCCACAGTAACCGGGCGGCCGAACGCCTGCTGGCGGAGCGGCCCTGGCTGAGCGTGGACGATGGTCAGTTGCGTCTCAGTCACCGCCCGGACCAGCGTGCCTTTCGCGAGTGTCTGGACGATGTCATGAGCGCGCACCTGCGCGGGGAACCTTCGTTTATCAAGGCCCTGCGGCTGGAGGGGGAGCAGGCGCCGGGTGTCGGCATGCTGCTGCGCCCGCTGCCGCTGGTGGACGCGCCGGATGGTAGCCGCAATCCCTCGGTGGCGATTTTTGTCTCCGATCCCTATCAGCCCCGGGAGGCCCCCGCGGACCTGCTGATGACCCTGTTCGGCTTTACCCGGGCCGAGGCGAACCTGAGCCTGCTGCTGGCCAACGGGGCCACGCTGGACGAGGCCTGCGAGCAGCTGCATATTTCGCGCAATACCGGCAAGTCCCACCTCAGCGCGGTATTTTCCAAGACTGGCGTGGCACGACAGACGCGCCTGGTGCAGCTGATCCTGCGCAGCGTCGCACAGATCGGGGATTGAATATCCGGCGCCGGGCGGTGAGACTCGCCGTTATCCACAACTGGGAGGAAGCTAATCATGTCAGAGCGAGATCAAGCGATCGAGGCCGCGGTGTTTCGCCACCTGCTGGCCCACCTCGATGAACGCAAGGATGTGCAGAACATCGACCTGATGAACCTGGCGGGCTTCTGTCGCAACTGCCTGGCCAAGTGGTATGTGGCCGCAGCCGGCGAGCAGGGGCAGGAGCTGGACTACGAGCAGGCCCGCGAGCGCATCTACGGCATGCCCTATGACGAGTGGAAGGCCCGCTACCAGCGCGAAGCCACCCCCGAGCAGCTGGCGACCATGGCCCGCCTGCAGGGAGACTGATTTCGCACAGCGTGTTTTGTTAGCACCCGAGGCTCGTGATCTAATCCCCAGAAGTTTGACAACAAAAACGTTTTTTGGGGGGGATCCACATGGCTCGCAAGGCTCTTTGCGTGCTGCTGGGGGCGGCGACGCTTCCGGGCTGCTTCAGCGCCAATACTTCGCAATTTCCACTGGCGACGACTTATCCGGTTTCCACGCAGCAGAAAATGCAGGCCGCGCATCACTGGGAGGTATTGGCTGAACACCAGGCCAGACAGTTACTCGAGAACCCGCGAATCGACGGCCGAGCGCTTAGCGTTCGCAGTAAAACTGAGGCCAACACGCCATTTTCAGAGGCTTTTGATGCGCTGCTGACCAGTCAGCTCGTCTCAAAGGGGGGATATGTCCGTACCAGCCCGGAAAACGCTCTGTTACTGACCTGGGATGCTCAAGTCATTGAGCACAAGGATCGCGGCTGGCATCGAGCCCATGAAGGGCTTTGGACCACCCTCGCAGCGGGGATTGCCGTTGCGACGCTGCCTGCGCGCAATTGGGAAGAGCCGGCACTGGCTCTCATCCCCGGTGCCGCCCTGGTCGATCTCTACAGCGGTAATTGGTGGACCGGTCCCGAGCGGCATGAAGTGCTGTTGACAACCCGGGTCGAGGACGCAGGTCAGGTCGTCTATTCATCTTCCAGTATCTATTACATCAATGGCGGTGACAGGGACCACTATCAGAAGGTAGATGGGGTTCCCACCCTTCAAGTGACAGATCGTTGGTAGGGGGAAGGCGTGATCAGTTTCAGAAATATGATGGTAAAAGGTGTTTTATTTGCCGCGCTGGTATTGCTTGGTGCCTGCGTTCCCGCCCAGCCCAACAGCCAGAATGTCGGCAATATACATGTCAATCTGGTCGATGTATTGGCGCGTTATGGCGACCAATTGGTCGAGAACGTGGAGACAAATTTGCAGCCTGAGCAGCCGGTACTGGTGGCCAGCTTCGTAGATATCGACAATATGGGGGCCACCTCGACATTTGGCCGCCAGGTGGCGGAGGGCATGTCGGGAGGCCTGACCCGCAGTCACTACCCGGTATTGGAAGTGAAGCTTCGGAACAGCCTGTTTATCAAAGAGAATACCGGCGAGCTAATGCTCTCCCGCGAACTTCACCACCTGTCGACCGAGCATGATGCTCAGGCTGTACTGGTGGGCACCTACGCTCGCGGAGGCAGCTACGTCTACGTGAATGCGAGAATCGTGCGCACCCGTGATAGCGTCATTCTGGGCAGTCACAACTTCCGCCTGCCTCTGAATCGAGATATCAGTCAGATGCTTCCCTGAGGCAGATCCCTGAATGGTGGCTTTTCCGCTGCCACCAGAGGGTTATTGCCGACGGCTGACAACTCTGCAAAAGTTCAGAGCTTGTCAACAGGGGAGAATGACATGATCCGCTTCGGCAGTTACCTGGTACTACTGGTTCTGTGGCCTCTGATGGCGACCGCGGGCGACGCGCCTGTGGTCGCCGACCGCATTCTTCACAACGCGCGCATCTACACGCTGAACCCGGCACAGCCCTGGGCGGACAGCCTGGCAATCGTTGATGACCGCATCCTCGCGGTGGGCAGCCGCGAGGTGGTGGAGGCGGTGGCGGGGTCCGATACCCGTCGCCACGACCTGCAGGGGCGCCTGGTACTACCGGGTTTCATCGACACCCACATGCACGTCGGTGACACGCTGCCCTATGTCAACGCTGCCGCTCTGAGTCCGGACATGGACCCGGAGGAGGTGCTGGATACGCTGCGCATGCACGCCGAGGCCCACCCGGAACAGAACCCGGTGATCGGCAGCGGCTTTCTCGGTGCAGCCTTCGGTGAGCAGGGACCGACTGCCGCGGACCTCGACCGCGCCATTTCCGACCGCCCGGCTATGATCTTCGACGAGGGCTTTCACTCCGCCTGGATCAACACGGCGGCGATGCGTGCGGTTGGCCTGGACGCGACCACCCCGGATCCGGATCCGGGCGTGCACTACTATCGCCGCTACCCGGACGGTCGCCCCACCGGCTGGCTGATCGAGGGCGGTGCGTTCAACTGGATCAGCGAGCGCCTCGGCGTGGTCAGTCCGGAAAGCCTGGCGGCAGGGGCCGATAGCTTTTTCGCCACGCTGTCGGCCATGGGCATTACGGCCGCCTTTGACGCCGGCATGATCGACGGCGGGGAAACCACCCTGGCACTGTTTGACCGGCTGGTGGCCGAGGGCGGACTCCCCCTGCGCGTGGTCGGCTCCCACTACGTGAATACCCGCGAAAAAGCCGCCACCGCCCTGGCGCAGCTGGACCAGCTGGGTGAGCGCTTCGCCGACGAGTTTTTCACCGTAAATACCCTGAAGGTGTCCCTGGACGGCACGGTGGAGGCGCGCACCGCCTGGATGCTCGAGCCCTACCGCCAGCCTCCGGGGCACCTGGCCCGGCCACTGCTGGCGCCGGAGGTCGCGGGTCCGCTGATAGTGAGTGCCGCCGAGCGCGGCACCGACGTGCATCTGCATACGCTGGGTGACGCCGCGGTGCGCTTTGCCCTGGACACGGTCGCAGACATCCGCGAGCGCCTGCCCGCCAGCGATTCGCGTTTCACACTGTGTCATGTGCAGGTGGTCAATCCGGCGGACGAGGCGCGCTTTGGGGCGCTCGATGTGGTCGCCCAGTCCACCCCGAGCTGGTACGTCTACGACGATATTGCCCTGGAGTTTCTCGGCGAGGAACGGCTGGCACAGCACTACCCCCTGCGCAGTATCGCGGCCGGTGGCGCACGGGTGACCCTGGGCAGTGACTACCCCGCCACCTGGATCGGGCTGGACGGCCTCAACCCGCTGTTCAACATCGAAATGGCCATGACCCGACGGCCGCCGGGTGAACCGGAAGCGAAGCCACAGCCACGGGCAAGCGAGGTACTGAGCCTGGAGCAGGCGATTCGTGGCTACACACGGGATGCTGCCTGGCAGATCCGTCTGGAAGACGAAATCGGTTCGCTGGAGGCCGGCAAGCAGGCTGACCTGGTGGTGCTGAGCGACAATCTCTTCGAACTGCCGGCACACCGGATTCACCGGGCGAAAGTCGATCTGACAGTGATGGACGGTAAGGTGGTGTTCGGCTCGCTGGAGTAGCGGGAGGCAGGGGAAGCGGTGTGCCCGGCAGGGCACACCGCAGTCGCGATCAGGCGAAGTTCTGGTTCACGAAGTCCCAGTTGACCAGCGCCCAGAAGGCGTCCATGTACTTGGGACGCGCGTTGCGGTAGTCGATGTAGTAGGCGTGCTCCCAGACGTCGACGGTCAGCAGCGGGGTCACGCTGTCGTCGGTCAGGGGCGTTTCGGCGTTGCTGGTGTTGACGATAGCGACGCTGCCGTCGGCTTTCTTGACCAGCCAGGTCCAGCCGGAGCCGAAGTTGCCCACGGCGGAATCGGTGAATTCCTTCTTGAAGGCATCGAAGGAGCCGAAGGCCTTGTCGATTGCCTCGCCGACCGCACCGCTGGCGGCACCGCCACCGTTGGGGCTCAGGCAGTTCCAGTAGAAGGTGTGGTTCCAGACCTGCGCAGCGTTGTTGAAGACGCCGCCCTTGGAGCTCTTGATGATGTCCTCGAGCGATTTGCCCTCGAACTCGGTCCCGGGAATCATGCCGTTGAGTTTTTCAACGTAGGTGTTGTGGTGCTTGCCGTAGTGGTAATCCAGGGTCTCTTCCGAGATGTGCGGAGCGAGAGCGTCCCGGGCGTAGGGCAGAGCGGGAAGTTCAATAGCCATTCTGTCTTTCCTCCGTTGGGGTTAAACGTCAATGTGTACCCACCCGCGTCGGTGGTGTAACACCCGCGGTAGCGAAGTGGGTTCGATGACGGTGTGGTTGTTATAGAGGGATCAGTATAACGTGTCCGAACAGGGCTTGCATTGTTCCGGATGCGCCGGATGGACTAAGGTTAGTGGACTGCGTTCTGCGCGAATCGAGGAGTCCGGCCCATGTTGTTGCTGTCGCTGTTGTTGTTTTTCGCCCTGTTGGTGGCGGTGCTCTACCTGCGACCATCCCTGCAGGTGGGCACGGTCTGCCTGCTGGTGGGCTCCCTGCTGCTGACGGCCGTGCATGCCGGCATCTGGCTCGTGTTGCTGCCGCTGGCTGCGGTGCTCGCGGTGCTCAATGTGTCCGACTGGCGGCGCCGGGTGCTGGTGCAGCCCGCCTGGGGCCTGTTGCGCCAGGCGCTGCCGCCGATGAGTGACACCGAGCGCGAAGCCATCGAGGCGGGAACCACCTGGTGGGAGAAGGACCTGTTCAGTGGGCAGCCCGACTGGCAGCGCTTCGCGGGCATTCGCCTGCCGCACCTGAGTGAGAAGGAACAGGCCTTTCTCGACAATGAGGTGGAGGAACTGTGCAGCCTGATCGACGAGTGGGAAGTGCAGCAGCGTCAGGACCTGCCGGAGCCGGTCTGGGATTTCCTGCGCCAGCGGGGCTTCTTCGGCCTGATCATTCCGGAGACCTTCGGCGGCCGGGATTTCAGCCCCTACGCCCAGAGCTGCATCATGAGCAAGATTGCCAGCCGCTCCCTGACCGCGGCGGTCACCGCGATGGTGCCGAACTCTCTCGGCCCGGGCGAGCTGCTGGTCAAGTACGGAACCGAGGAGCAGCAGCAGCGCTGGCTGCCGGGCCTGGCCGACGGCAGTGAGCTGCCCTGTTTTGGCCTGACCGGTCCGGAAGTCGGCTCCGACGCCGGTGGCATTCCCGATCTCGGGGTGGTCTGTCGCGGCGAGTTCGAGGGGCGCGAGGTTCTCGGTATCCGTCTGACGTTCCATAAGCGCTGGATCACCCTGGCGCCTGTGGCCACGGTGGTCGGCCTGGCCTTCCGTCTGGAGGATCCGGAGGGTCTGCTGGGCGACCCTGAGAAGAGCGACTACGGGATTACCTGTGCCCTGCTGCCCGCCGATCACCCCGGGGTGGAGATCGGCCGCCGCCACAATCCAGGCGCGCCGTTCATGAACGGCCCGGTACAGGGGAGCGACGTCTTCATTCCCGTCGACTGGATCATTGGTGGTCCGGAGATGGCTGGCAAGGGCTGGCGCATGCTGATCGAGTGCCTGGGTGCCGGTCGCGGTGTCTCCCTGCCGGCCCTGGCTACCGCCAGTGGCGAGATGTGCTACCTGACCGTCGGCGCCTGGTCGCGCATACGGCGCCAGTTCAATCTCGAGGTGGGCAAGTTCGAGGGCGTACAGGAGGCGACTGCTCAGATTGCCGCCGGTGCCTACCTGCTGGAAGCCATGCGCCAGTTTGTTACCCGCGGGCTGGAGGAAGGCACGCCCTCTGTGCTGACTGCCATGGCCAAGTACCACGCCACCGAGCGGATGCGTCAGTTGGTCAACCACGGCATGGATGTGATCGGCGGACGCGGCATCCAGCTGGGGCCACGCAATTTCCTCGGTCCTGCCTACCACGCCTTGCCCGTGGCCATCACCGTCGAGGGGGCGAATATCCTGACCCGCTCGCTGATGATTTTCGGTCAGGGGGCGATTCGCTGCCATCCCTATCTGCTGGATGAAATGACCTCGCTGCAGGCCGAGAGTGAATCGGTGGGGCTGGATACCTTCGAGCCGCTGCTGCTGGGGCATCTCGGGCACGTCGGCAGCAACGGGGCGCGGGCACTTTGCCTGGGCCTGTCCCGGGGCCTGGGCAGCCCGGTTCCGGACACCGCCGACAGTTTCAGCCAGCGCTGGTACCAGCGCATAAACCATCTGAGTGCGGCCATGGCGACGTGTGCCGACGCCGCGCTGGGCGTGCTCGGCGGCGAATTGAAGCGTCGCGAAATGCTCTCCGCGCGTCTGGGTGATGCCCACAGTCAACTGCTGATGGCCTGCGCCGTGCTGAAATTCCACGACAGCCAGCCGCGCACCGCGGCGGGGGATGCCCATGCGCGCTTTGCCATTCAGCAGTGCCTGCACGAGGCCCAGGAAGCCCTGATCGGCTTCTGCGACAACTTCCACCCGCGGGTGCTCGGCTGCGCCCTGCGTGGGCTGATTCTGCCCTTTGGGCGTTGCCACCCCGCGCCCAGTGACAGTCAGGCGCGCGAGCTGGGGGATCTGATCATGCAAGCCAGTCCCGTGCGCAAGCTGCTGGCGGGGCATGTCTATCTCAGCCAGGATCCCGAGGATGCCGTGGGCAGGGTGGAGACCACCTACCAGCTGCTGCTGGAGGTCGAGGAGCCATTCCAGGCCTTTGCCCGGGCCCGGGCAAAGGGTGAGCTCACGGCGCGCGAGCTTGACCAGGCCCTTGACCAGGCCGTGGAGCAGGGCGTGATACGCGCGGAAGATCGCGAGGCCTTGAAGCACTACGAAGCGCGCCGGCGGGATTGCCTGCTGACCGACCACTTCGAAAGCCTCTGAGGCGGATCGTGGGCGCCCCTCACTGAGGAGCGCCTGCTCCCTGCCCGAAGCGTGCCCCAGGCGCGGTTGGGGCGGTTTTCAGGCGAGGTTCAGGGGGCTGGCCTCAGGGCCCCGCCCCGGTGTCGCGGTAGCCGTCGACGGCGATGTAGTCGATGGCGCGCTGGAGGATCTCCCGGTCGCCGTCGTGGGCGGCCACGTCGTGCATCCACACGCTCTGCAGGTCGTCGTCCCGCTCGCTACCCCGCTGGCCACTGGCGTAGCTGTCCATCTGCCGGCGCAGATAGGCCGCGTCCAGGATGTCCAGCCGCGGGGCGCCCATCGCCGGGTAGCCCTCGCCGTCCTGCCCGTGGCAGTGGCCGCAGACTTCGCGGTAGATCTCGCCATCCTCTGCCCGGCGCCCCGGTTTCAGGCTGTCCGGGTCCGGGGCCGCCTCGCGGCCGGTCGAGGTGAGGGCGGGCAGCTGGGCGTAGTAGCTGGACAGGGCCTGGATCTGTTCGTCGCTCATGCCCACGCTGGCGCCGGACATGGTGCCGCCCCCGAGGTCGGCGGGGTGGCCGCCGCGGCGACCGTCCCGGAAGCCGCTGAGCTGTCGCGCGAGATACTGGCTCAGCTGACCGGCGAGTGCGGGTGCCCCCAGCTCGGCACTGCCCTCGCCGTGGCCGCCGTGACAGCCGGCGCAGGCGGAGATCAGCGGGTCCAGCTCGGCGGTACCCTCGGCGTGGAGCGGTGAACAGGCCAGCAGGCTCAAGCCCAGTAGTGTCAGTGTGCGCATCTTCGGCACTCCCGGTGGCTGGTCAGGCGCTGGCGTTCAGTGCCTGCTCGATGTCGGCGATGATGTCGTCGACGTGCTCTATCCCGATGGACAGCCGCACCATGTCCTCACTCACCCCGGCCGAGGCCAGCTCTTCCGGGTCCAGCTGCCGGTGGGTGGTGGTGGCGGGGTGGCAGGCCAGCGACTTGGCATCGCCGATATTCACCAGGCGCAGGATCAGCTGCAGGGCGTCGATGAAGCGGGCGCCGGCCTCGCGTCCCCCGTCGATACCAAAACTGAGAATGCCCGAGGCCTGTCCGCCGCAGATCTTCTCGCAGGTGGCGCGGTGGGGGCTGTCGGCCAGGCCGGCATAATTGACCCAGCGCACCCGGGGGTGTTGCTGCAGCCACTTGGCGACCGCGAGGGCATTCTCGCAGTGCCGCTGCATGCGCAGTTCCAGGGTTTCCAGGCCCTGCATCAGCAGGAAGGCGCTGTGGGGTGAAAGGGCGGCGCCGGTATTGCGCAGCGGCACGACGCGGCAGCGACCGATAAAGGCCGCCGGCCCGAAGGCCTCGGTGTAGACCACACCGTGGTAGGAGGGGTCCGGGGTATTGAGAATCGCGAAGCGCTCCGCGTGGGCGGCCCAGTCGAAGCGGCCGCTGTCGACAATCGCCCCGCCAATGGTGGTGCCGTGCCCGCCGATGTACTTGGTGAGGGAATGTACGACGATGTCCGCACCGTGATCGAACACGCGGCAGAGCATCGGCGTCGCCACGGTGTTGTCGACGATCAGCGGCACGCCCGCGGCGTGGGCAATCTCGGCCCAGCGTTGCAGGTCCACGACATTGCCCGCGGGGTTGCCGATGGACTCGCAGAACAGTGCGCGGGTATTGCTGTCGATCAGACTGGCGACCCGCTCGAAATCCCCGGCATCGGCAAAGCGTACCTCAATGCCCTGGCGGGGAAAGGTGTGGGCGAAGAGATTGTAGGTGCCACCGTAAAGCTGGGAGGTGCTGACGATGTTGCAGCCCACCTCGGCAATGGCCTCGATGGCGTAGCGAATGGTGGCCATGCCGGAGGCCACGGCCAGCGCACCGACACCGCCCTCGAGGGCCGCCAGGCGCGCCTCGAGGACCGCATTGGTGGGGTTCATGATACGGCTGTAAATGTTGCCCGGCACCTTGAGGTCGAACAGGTCGGCGCCGTGCTGGGTGTCGTTGAAGGTGTAGGAGGTGGTCTGGTAGATCGGCGTAGTGGCGGCGTTGGTGGCGGGGTCGCCTTCATAGCCGGCATGCAGGGCAAGCGTCGCGGGCTTCATGGGCTTTCTCGGTCTCTGTTGTCGGACGCCGCAGCGTAGCAAACCTGCCGGGTTTGGCAAGCGCTGCAGGGGCCCCTTGGCGCCGCCGGTTGCGAGGCCCCGGCGCAGGGCTGATTTTGCGCTGTGGGCTGGCTGCGCTAAGCTGAACCCCATGTCACTGAGGAGCCGACCATGAAACTGAACGTCAATGGGGAAGAACGGCAACTGGACGCCCCCGCCGAAATGCCGCTGTTGTGGGCCCTGCGCGACCTGCTGGGCCTGCGCGGCACACGCTATGCCTGCGGCCAGGGGCTGTGTGGCAGCTGTACGGTTCATCTGGACGGCAAGCCCGTGCGCAGTTGTCTGACCACCCTGGAACAGGCGACCGGTGCCGAAGTCACCACGATCGAGGGGCTCGGCGGCGAGGCCGGGGACCACCCGCTGCAGCAGGCCTGGCGCGAGCACGGTGTTCCCCAGTGCGGCTACTGTCAGGCGGGGCAGCTGATGAGCGCGGCCGCCCTGCTGCGGGATACACCTTCACCCTCGGACGAGGAGATCGACTCTGCCCTGGCCGGCAACCTCTGCCGCTGCGGAACCTATGCACGTATCCGTGCTGCGGTGCACGCCGCGGCAGAGCAGGGGGGTGACGCATGAACACGGTGCAGCTGATCTCCCGGCGCCGCTTCCTGGCGCTGACCGGGATGACCGCCGGCGGCCTGGTGCTGGGTGCTTCGGTGGTGGGCAGCCGCCCCGGCCTGGCAGGCGTTCTGGATACCGCCCAGGGGCAGTCCCTCAATCTTTTCGTGACCCTGTCCGAGGACGGCGCCGTGGACATCGTTGCCCACCGCTCCGAGATGGGTACCGGGATCCGCACCAGCCTGCCACAGGTGGTGGCGGACGAAATGGAGGCGGACTGGTCCCGGGTACGGGTAATACAGGCCCTGGGCGATCCCGCCTACGGCAGTCAGAACACCGATGGCTCTCGCTCGGTGCGCGATTTCTACCACACCATGCGCCAGATGGGGGCCGCCGCCCGGCGCCTGCTTGAGCAGGCAGCCGCGCAGCATTGGGAGGTGCCCCTGGCGGAGTGCCGGGCCAGCCAGCACCGCGTCCTGCACAGTGCGAGCGGGCGCGAGCTCGGTTTCGGCGAGCTGGCCCAGGCGGCCTCGGCGCTGCCGATGCCGGCACTCGACAGTCTGCCGCTGAAAGCGGCAGAGGATTTCCGCTACATCGGCACTGGGCTGGAGATTGTCGACCTCGACGATATCGTCACCGGTCGCGCCGTCTACGGGGCCGATGTCGTGTTGCCGGAGATGCTCTATGCCACCGTCGCCCGCAGCCCCTGGCTGGACGGCCATATCGCCAGCTTTGACGCCGAGCCGGCGCGCGCCGTGAGCGGTGTGAAGGACGTGGTCGAGCTGCGTGCGCCGGCGGGCCCGCGGGGTTTCCAGCCCATCGAAGGCCTTGCGGTACTCGCCAGCAATACCTGGAGCGCCCTGCAGGGGCGCCAGGCACTGAGCGTCAGCTGGCGGGACAGCAGTCACAGTGACCACGACTCCGCCAGCTATCTGGACGGGCTGGAAAGCTCCGTACGCGAGAACAGCGGCACGGTGGTGCGCCAGCGCGGTGACGTGGATGCCGCGCTCTCCGCCGCCAGCCAGGTCGTCGAAGCGAGTTATCGCACACCCTACCTGGCCCACGCGCCGATGGAGCCGCCGGTTGCGACCGCGCGGGTCAGCGTGGAGGGTTGTGAGGTCTGGACCTGCACCCAGAACCCGCAGGCGGTACAAGCGGCGGTGGCCGAGGCCCTGGATCTGAAGCCGGAGCAGGTGAAGGTGCATGTCACCCTGCTGGGCGGCGGCTTTGGGCGCAAGTCCAAGCCCGATTACTGCGTGGAGGCCGCGCGTCTGGCGGCCCACAGCGGCAAGCCGGTACAGGTGGTCTGGAGCCGCGAGGACGATATCCACCACGATTATTTCCACGCGCCCTGTGCCCAGTACTACCGCGCCGCCCTGGACGACCAGGGTGCGGTGCAGGCCTGGCTGGCGCGTCAGGCGGCGACACCGATTGGCTCGACCTTCGACGCCAGCGTCGACACCCTGGATGATGGCTCCCTTTCGCAGACCTTCGCCAGCATCCCCTTTGCCACGCCAAACCTGCGCCTCGAATCGCTGCCGGCACCGGCACATGCACGCATCGGCTGGTTGCGCTCGGTCTACAACATTCCCTTCGCCTTTGGCGTGGGCAGTTTCGTTGACGAACTGGCCCACGCCGCGGGCAAGGACCCGGCACAAATGTGGCTGGACCTGATCGGCGAGGACCGCGAGCTCGACTTCAGCGAGGAGGGTTTCGAATACAGCAACTACGGCCGCAGCCTGGCCGACTACCCCTATCAGACCGGTCGTCTCAAGGCTGTACTGCGGGCGCTGCTGGAACAGATTCCCTGGGGCGAGGAGCTGCCCGAGGGGCAGGGCTGGGGGCTGTCTCTCAGTAACAGCTTCCTCAGTCATACCGCGGTGGCCAGCAAGGTGGAAGTCCGCGACGGCAAGCTGCGTGTGCTGGAAATGCACGGGGCGATTGACGCCGGTCGCGTGGTCAACCCGGATCGGGTCCACGCGCAGATGGAGGGCGGCATGTTGTTTGGCCTGAGCCTGGCCCTGATGGGCGAGATCAGTTTTGCCGATGGCCAGGTACAACAGTCCAATTTCCACGATTATCCGGTGGTCAGCCTGGCCCAGTCACCGCGCGTCATCCGCAGCCACATTGTGACCAGCGACGCGGCGCCGAGCGGGGTGGGGGAGCCGCCGACGCCGCCGTCGGCGCCGAGCATCGCCAACGCCGTGTTTGCCGCCACCGGCCAGCGGATTCGCGAGTTGCCCCTGCGCAAACATTTCACGGTGCTGTAAGCGCGACTGCTGACGGAGCTGGCGAGTGCGACTGAGTTCACTGGGGCTGGTGCCCCAGATTTTCCTGGGTGTGCTGGTGGGAGCCGGGTTGGGTTTGCTGGCGCCGGGCCTGGCCGAGCCCCTGGGGCTGCTCGGGGAGCTGTTTGTCGGCATGCTCAAGGCGGTGGCACCGCTGTTGGTGATGCTGCTGGTGATGTCAGCGATCGCCAATCGCCACGAACGCCGCGGCGATGGCCGCAAGGTGGCACTGGTCCTGGGTCTCTATCTGGTTGGTACCGTCAGCGCCGCGCTCTTGGCGCTGCTCGCCAGTTGGGCCTTTCCGCAGACACTGGTACTTGCCTCGGTGGCCGAGGGCAGCCCCCCGGCGGCAGTTTCCAGCGTGCTCACCGACGTGCTGTTCAGCCTGATCGACAACCCGATCAATGCCCTGCTGACCGGCAATTTCCTCGGCTGTCTGACCTGGGCCGTGCTGCTGGGGCTGAGTTTCCGGCGCGCCAGTCTGGGCTTCCGTGAACACCTGGAAACCCTGGCGGTCGGTGTCAGCGACGTCGTGCGCTACGTGATTCGCCTGGCGCCCCTGGGCATATTTGGCCTGGTTTGTGCGACGGTGGCGAGCACCGGCGTGGCGGCGCTGGCTTCCTATGCCAGTCTGGCGGCCCTGCTCCTGGGAACCATGCTGGCCATGGCGCTGCTGCTGAATCCCCTGCTGGTGTTCCTGGTCAGCGGCCGCAATCCGTTTCCCATTGTCTTCAAATGCCTGGAAGAGTCCGGGGTGACGGCTTTCTTCACCCGCAGTTCCGCGGCCAACATTCCGGTGAACCTCAACCTGGCAAAGAAGCTGGGCATCTCCGAGGAACTGTTCGCGGTAACGATTCCCGTGGGCGCGACCATCAACATGGCCGGGGCGGCGATTACCATCACTGTGCTCACCCTGGCGGCGGTCAATACCCTGGGTATCGACACTGCCTTCGGCACCGCCCTCCTGCTGTGTATCGTGTCCGCCCTTGCGGCCTGTGGCGCCAGCGGGGTGCCTTCGGGGAGCCTGCTGCTGGTTCCCCTGGCCTGTTCACTCTTCGGTATACCCCTGGACGTCGCGATGCAGGTCGTGGCCGTCGGCTTTGTGATCAGTGTGCTGCAGGACTCCGCGGAAACGGCGCTGAATTCCTCGACCGACGTGGTCTACACCTGGGCCGTGGACCAGTGGCGCCCCGGCGTTCCCGGCAGCGCTGCTAGCGAGGCAGATTCCGCGGCACCATGACCGGCTGCTCCAGCCAGCGCTCGAAGCGCGGGGCAATGCGGTCCAGGTGTTCCGACCACCAGCGGGCGTCCAGCTCGATGGCATTGCTCAGGTTCTCCGGTGCCGTGGGCAATTGCTCGCGGCGTTCCGCCGGTAGCAGGTCCAGGGAGGAGCGCCGCACCGGGCCGTAGGGAATGTGGCGGGCCTGTCCGGCGAGGCTTTCGGTGGAGGTGGCAAAGCGGATGAAGTCGCGGGCCAGTTCGGTGTTGCGCCCGTTGCGGGGAATACCCCACACATCGTAAAACCAGAGCTGGTGATCCCAGAGGATCTGTAGCGGCACGCCGCGCTCGACGGCGCCGGGCACCCGGCCGCTGTAGACCCCGGCCATCACTACCTGGCCGGTTTCCAGCATGCGGATGGCCTCCTGGCCGGTGCGCCACCAGTCGGTGTGCGGCTTGATCCGCGCCAGTACCTCGAAGGCCCGGTCGAGTCCCGCCTCGGTGGAGAGTACCCGGTAGACCGCGTCCGCGGGCACGCCGTCGGCGATCAGTGCCCACTCCAGGTTGCCCTGGGGGCCCCGGCGCAGGGCGCGCCGTCCGGGCCAGGTCCGCAGGTCGAAGAAATCCTCCAGTTGCGTCGGCGCACGCCCCAGGTGCTCGCGGTGCCAGGCCACCACGGTGGACCCGACCACATTGCCGACCCCGCAGGGCATCAGGCTGTGGTGGATGAAATCCTCGTCCGCGGGGGTGCCGTCGCTGCCCGGGGGCAGGCTGTCCGGGTCAATCGGCTCCAACAGGCCTTCCTGGCAGGCGCGCAGGGCATCGAACAGCTCCAGGTCGACCACGTCCCAGTGCACATTCCAGGCGCGCACCTGGGAGCGGATTTCCTCGATACCGCCGCTGTACTGCAGCACATTAACCCGCACCCCGGTGGCTTCCTCGTAGGGACGGATGAAGCCGAGAATCTGGCTCTTGACGTAGGCGCCGTCCCAGGAGACGACGTTCAGTTGCGCTTGCGCGGAGGCGGCGCTGGCGGCCAGCAGACACAGCAGGCCCAGGGTCAGTTGTCGCAGCATCACAGTCACCAGTAGAAGCCGATGTTCACGTTGAAGCGCCCCCGCCATTCGTCCTCGCCCCCGGCAGCCATGGAGCCGTTGCCGAAGAAGGCCATGTTGTTGGCCAGGATATAGTCGACATAGGTAAACAGGGGGCCGCTGCCGATGGCGCAGCCCAGGGTGTTGATTTGGGAGTCGAGCTGGCCGTCGCCGTCCTTGAACAGGCGGGAATAATCGTTGTAGCAGGTCACCTGGTCAATGAAGGGCCAGGGCGAGGCGAAGTTGTAGGCGATATTGGCGACCAGCACGTCGGCGGAGCCGGCGATATCATAGCTGCCGCCGAAAGCGCCGACGCGCACCGCGTCCCGGCTCAGCCCGGGCGGATTGGCCGGATCGTAATCGTAGCGAATACCCTGCAATTGCAGGTTCCAGCGTCCGCAGCGGCTGTCCAGGTGCAGGGCGCCGGCCCAGTGCTCGCCGCGGCGGTCGCTGGTGCTGTTGTAGAGTGCGGAGCGCTGGGCGGAAGCGCCCAGCTCGGTTTCGCAGCCGCTGCCGAGCCCAAGGGTATAGGCCAGGCGGGCGTTGAACTGGTCGATCTCCTCGTTCTGCTGGTCGCCATCCAGTACCAGGTCGAAGGAGTAGCGGTCCAGGTCGCCGGCGCTGTTGAGTTCCTCGTTCTTGTAGAAGGCCAGGTGGCTGCTCCAGGGGCCGTCCTGGCGCTGATAGCGGATGCCCATGTCGTAGTCGTCCGCCAGGCCCAGGTAGTAGGGCACGCCAAACCAGGCGTTGTGGGCGGCGTAGGGCAGCAAGCCGAAGGGCACCTGGTGGATGCCCACCTGCAGCTGGCTCTGGTCCTCGAACTGATAGCCGACCCAGCCGTGGTGGATGGTGTCCATGTAGGTGTAAAAGCGGTATTCCGCCGAAACCAGGATGTTGTCCAGTTCGCCATCGATATTCAGGCGAAAGACGTCCAGGCCACTCTCCCCGTACTTGCCCTCGGAGCTGTCGACGAAATCCCGGTGCACGACGTTGAAGCGCAGGGCGCCGCCGATATCCACCGAGGGCGGCGGCGCCGGAGGTGGTGCCTTGCTCTCGCGCTCGCTGCCGAGCACCGCCTGGGCCAGTCGCTCGTCCGCGGCGACGGCGTCGTCGCGGGCGATGGCCTCTGGCGTCGGTGCTTCGGCGCTCCCCGACGTGCCGGTCAGCAGCTCCTCGCGCAGGGTGCCGCTGCCGGCCGGTTCTGGCTGGCGCTCGGTTTCCAGGGCCCGCAGGCGCGCCTCCAGGGCCTCGATGCGCTGCAGCAGGGCCTCAATGCGGGCGCTGTCCTCGGCACTGACGGGCACGGCGAAGAGGGCCAGCAGCAACAGGGATGCGGACCCGTGTTGCCGCGCTGTCAATGCAGAAAGCCGCCTGTGTTCCATGCTTGCACTCCCGATTGGCTCTGCTCAGGAAGGCTGCTCTGCCTGCGGGTCAATCTGCAGCAGTTCGTCGTGCTCCTCCATGCGCCAGGGCAGGCTCCCCGGGGAGATATGCAGGAAGTTCAGCTGCTTCTCGAACTGGTCGAGAATGTCGGTGATGATGTCGTGCTGATCCAGCCCGTAGACATCGTAGGACTGCCCGCCCCGGCGCAGGAAAACCTCCGCCCGGTAATACACGTGCTCGCTGTCCTGGTTGTGGACCATCTCCGGATAGGCGTAGTCGGGCAGGGCGTGCTCGATCATGCGAATCTCGTAGATGAAGTCCAGCAGCCCTTCCTTGATCACTTCCAGGTAGATACGGGCGGTCGCCGGATCCTCGTGGACTTCGGTCTTCCAGTCCTGCTTCTGCAGCTCGCGTTCCACCCGCAGCATGGCCTTGCGCACGGTGGTGTGCATGAAGTGTTCCACCTCTTCGCGGTCGGGGAAGGTCACCATGCCCAGCAATCGCTTGCGCCACAGGCCGCGACCGGAGGTCCCGGAGAAGCGCTGTTGTATCTCGGTCTTGAGGCTGCTGTGGTGATGGCCCTCGATCACCAGGGCCCGCCACATGCCGATGGCGGCAATGATCATGATGATGGAGAAGGGCAGAGCGCTGGCGATGGCCATGGTCTGCAGGGCGCTGAGCCCGCCCGCCAGCAGCAGTACCGAAGCCACGGTGCCCTCGGCGGTGGCCCAGAACACCCGCTGCCAGACCGGGGTGTAGCTGGCACCCCCGGAGGCGAGGGAGTCGATGACCAGGGAGCCGGAGTCGGAGGAGGTGACGAAAAAGGTGATGATCAGAAGGACCGTGATGAAGGACACCACCGAGGACAGCGGCAGCGCCTCGTAGAGACGGAACAGGGCGATTGCCTGGTCCGACTGCACCTGGCCGATCAGCGTGTGATAGCCCTCGTTCATGATCAGGTTCAGCGCGGTGTTGCCAAAAATCGAGAACCAGAGAAAGGTGAAGATCGAGGGCACCAGCATCACCCCGACCACGAACTGGCGGATGGTGCGGCCGCGGCTGATCTTGGCGATGAACAGCCCGACGAAGGGCGCCCAGGAGATGGTCCAGCCAAAAATGAACAGGGTCCAGTTGCCAATCCAGTCACTGCGGGAATAGGCCTGCAGGTTGAAGGTGCGTTCGACGATGTTGTTCAGGTAGGACCCGGTGTTCTGCAGAAAACTTTCGAGAATGTGAATGCTGGGCCCCACCGAGAATACGAAAAGCATCAGCGAGGCGGCCAGTAACATGTTCAGAATCGACAGCCGTTTGACACCTTTGTCCATCCCGGCGACCACGGAGAAGATGGCCGCGCAGGTAATCAGGGCAATGGCGACGATCTGTACCGTGACATTGACCGGGATGGCGGGCCAGAGGTAATTCAGGCCGGCATTGATCTGTGCCACCGAGAGCCCGAGGGTGGTGGCGATGCCGAACATGGTGCCGAGGATGGCGAACACGTCCACCGCGTGCCCCATGGGGCCGTGGATACGCTCGCCGATCAGCGGGTAGAGGGCCGCGCGCATGGACAGGGGCAGGCCGTGGCGAAAGGCGAAATAGGCCAGCACCAGGCCCACCAGCCCGTAGATGGCCCAGATGTGGAAGCCCCAGTGGAAAAAGGAAATCTGCATCGCCTGCTTGGCGGAGTCCACGGTCTCCGCGGCCCCCGCCGGGGGCGAGGCGTAGTGCAGTACCGGCTCGGCGACGCCGAAAAAGAGCAGGGCGATGCCGTAACCGGCGGAAAACAGCATGGCGAACCAGGCGGGGAAACTGTACTGGGGGTCGGCGTGGTCAGGCCCCAGTTTGATGTGCCCCCACTTGGTGAAGGCGACACCCACGATGAACAGAAGGAAGAAGGCGACCGACAGCATGTAGAACCAGCCGAAGGTCTCGGTGATATAGGCCAGGGTGGCACTGAAGGCGTTACCGGCCAGTTCGGGGTTGCTGATGGTGCCGATTACCAGCAGGGCGATCACGGCCACCGCGGGAACGAAGACGGGAACGAGTACGGTGGAGTTAAGCGCCTTGTTATCTGCCGGCATCGACGGGTCCTTCCAGTATCGGATTTGGACCCATGGTGCATGGAAGCGGCGGCCGGCGCAAACCGGCCGGGGCGGGGGCCGCGCCACAGAGGGCGTCGTCGCCCTAGCTGTCCGCCCCGGTATTGCCCGCTGGCGTGGCCCCGCTGCCGCGTTCGGGCAGGGAGCGCAGGTGGACGTCAACCTGGTTGAACGCAATCTCGACGTTGTGCTCCCGGAACAGGCTGTCGATGCGCCGGTTGATCTCGTCGATGGCCGGGTTGCGGTCGGTCAGTTCCCGGACGTGCACGCGCAACTCGTGGTCCAGGGTGCTGGCACCGAAGGCGAGGAAATACACCAGGGGCTCCGGATCGCTGATGACCCGCGGGTTCTCCCGCGCCGCCCGCAGCAGCAGCGTGCGAGTCAGTTCGAGATCGGAACCATAGGCGACTCCCACGCGCACGATTACCCGCGTCACGGTATCGGTGAGCGACCAGTTGGTGAGTTCACCGGTGATGAAGACCTTGTTGGGAATGACAATGTCCTTGCGGTCGAAGTCGCTGATGGTGGTGGCGCGAATGCGGATGCGCTTGACCACACCCGATTGGTTGCCGAGGGTTACCACGTCGCCGATGCGAATCGGGCGCTCGAAGAGGATGATCAGGCCGGAGACAAAGTTGGCGAAGATTTCCTGCAGGCCGAAACCGAGGCCCACGCCCAGGGCGGCCACCAGCCACTGCAGCTTGTCCCAGCTGACTCCGAGGGTCCCCAGGCTGAGCACAAAACCGACGCTGAAAATCACGTAGGACAGCAGGGTCGTGGTGGCGTAGGCCGAGCCTTGGGCCAGTCGCAGACGCGACAGGACGGTGACTTCGAGCAGCCCGGGCAGGTTGCGGCCCAGGGCCACGGCAACCGCCAGCAGTACCAGCGCGCCGAGCAGATCGCGCAGGCTGATGGAGACCTGGGTCTCGCCATCGGCGGCGAGGTAGTGCCAAAGGCTGACATTGTCGAGGTAGGCGAACAGGGAAATCAGGTCCGCCCAGATCAGGTAGAGGCCGAAGGCCAGGCCGCCGAGCATGAGCCAGCGCAGCAGCCGCAGGGACTGTTGGTTGACCTGGTCCAGGTCAAGGCCGGGCTCGTCGCCAGGCGCTGTGCTCTGGTCTTCCCCAGCGGGTGTTCGCGCCGCCGCCGCGGCGGGCTGCTGACCGGCCTCCTGTTCCCGCCGGTGGTGTGCCAGGCGTGTCGAAGCCACTGACAACTGGCGCAGCAGGCAGGCCTGCAGCAGCTGCCAGCCGATCAGCAGGAAAAGGGTGCCGATCAGTCGCCCGGTGAGCTTGAGGGCGGTGTAGTAGTAGCCCAGACCCACGGCGACAATCAGTGCCACGGGCAGGGCTGCCAGCAGGGCCCCCACCAGCACCTCGCCGGCGCCGGGCGGGGTGTCGCGACCGCTGCGCTGCTGCACGACCCGGAACAATAGCAGCGCTGCCAGGGCGTAGCCGCCGAGCACGATCAGCGTGCCCAGCACGTCCTCGCTGAGTTCGCCGGGCAGACTCTCGGCGTAGCGGGTGACGGCGGCGAGACCGAGCATGACCAGGCCCAGGCTGCGCAGGTGTCGGCGCAGGAAAGCCACCCGCTGCACCGGCCAGTGGAAGTGTCGCTCGGCAATTCCGCCCGGGGCGAGAATGCGGTAGCTGGAGAAGAACACCAGCCAGACCTCCGCCATCGCCAGCAGAGCGGCGCCCAGGCTGGCATTTTGCCCGCGCCCATCGATTTCCAGGGCCAGGCCGCAAAGTGCCAGGGCGAGGCTTACCGGCAGGGCCTGGAGCGCGGTCAGCAGGATGGCCGCCGGGGTATGCCAGAGCCCGTCGCCGTCGGCGGTGCCGGCCTGCTCGTTGAGTGCTGTCACCTGCGCTGACAACCAGCGGCGCCGGTGCAGCAGCAGGCCGATGACCAGCAACAGGGGCAAAAATACCAGCGGATGCGAGCGCAGGCCCGCAGCCAGCTCTCCCAGGGTCTCGCCCAGGCGGATCTCGCCGAGTTGCTGGCGCAGCTGCTCCGGCAGGGCCAGCAGCCAGTGGATGTCCACCGGACGGTTGCTGGGTATCCAGAACATACGCTCGTCAATGCGACTCTCGAGGCGCTGGTGCAGGCCCACCACCTCCTGCTCCAGGGCCAGCAGGGTGGTGGCATCGTCGATCAGGCTGTCGAGCTGCTCTGGCAGCGCCAGCAGCGCCCTGCCGGGGGCAAGCTGTCCGGGGGGGGCAGTGCCCGCGGTGCCTGTGCGTGGCGACAGATCGCGCAACTGGCGGGCCAGGTCGAACTGACGCAGGCGCAGGTCGGCGATGGCGGCCGCCAGCATCGGGCTGGCCTCGATCTCGGGCAGGCTCTGCCGGAGTTCCAGCAGCACTCGCGAGAGTATCTGGCTGTCCTCCAGGCTGCGCAGACTCTGCTCCAGGTGCTCCCCGGTTCGCTGCAGCTGGTCTCGCTGGCCTTCCAGGGTGTCCCGCCGGGCCGCCAGTGCGGCTTCCCGGGCCGCCAGCTGCGCCTCGACCTGCTGCATCTGGGGCTCCAGTGCTGCCGTCGCGGTCGCCCCCGAGGGGCGGGCCAGATCGGCCTGCAGGTCCTGGATGGCCTGGTCAAGGGTGTCAAAGTCGGGGGCCCATGCGGCGGCCGGCCCCGCCCAGCCGACCAGCAGCGACAGGACCAGCAGCAGGGCGGGAAGGCGGCGCATGTTACAGCCAACCCTTGCGCTTGAAGTACCAGTAGGGGGCGAAGCCGGAAGCGACCATCAGCGCCAGGGCCCCGGGATAGCCCAGCTGCCAGTCCAGCTCGGGCATGAAGTGGAAGTTCATGCCGTAGATACTCGCCACCAGGGTCGGCGGCAGGAACACTACCGCGGCAATCGAGAAGGTCTTGATGATCTGGTTCTGCTCGATGTTGATGAAACCCTGGGTGGAGTCCATCAGAAAGTTGATCTTGTCGAACAGGAAGGTGGTGTGGGACATCAGGGTTTCCACGTCGCGGATGATCTCGCGCATGGTTTCCCGGTAGTCGCTGATACCGCTCAGGTGGCGCAGGAGAAAGGAAATGTTGCGCTGGGTATCCATCAGGCACAGGCGCATCTTGCCGTTGCTGTCTTCCAGCTGGGCCAGCTTGCTGATGGCATCCTCCAGCTCGGCTTCCTCGTCCTCCAGCACCAGGTGGCTGACCTTCTCCAGCTGGTAGTGGATGTCCTCCAGGGTATCGGCGTGGTTCTCCACCTTCTGCTCGAACAGGGTCACCAGCAGTTCGGCGGGGGAGGCGCTGCTGACCTGGCCGCGGCGGGCGCGCAGCCGCAGCAGGCGGAAATCGGCGGTGTCGTTGTCGCGGATGGTGATCAGGCGCTTGGGCTGCAGAATGCAGGCCACGGAAACCGTGTCGTAGCGACCCTCGTGGGGAGCGAGGAACAGCGAGTGTACGTGCAGGCCCGCCTGGTCGACGAAGCAGCGGGCAGAGGCCTCGATTTCCTCGACGTCGTCGGACTCCGGCAGGTCGATGCGCAACAGCGACTGCAGCAGCTCGCGCTCATCCTCCCCCGGCTCCAGGGCGTCGATCCAGTCGGCCTTGCGGATGTCCTCCACGGTGGCGCCGTCGCTCTGGATCTCGCGGATCAGTCCCTTGTCGATGGTGAATAACCTGAGCATGGCGGGCGTCCTCTGCATCGCGTTCCCTGGCGCGCATCATGATAACACGCGTCGGCGCGGGCCCGGTCGGGCGGCCCGACGGGAGTTTTACCACCTCAGGTGTCCGCGCCCATACTCTCCACCTCGGCGATCAGGGCGTCGACGTCGACCGCATCGTCCACCCGCTCCGCCACGATTTCCTTGAGCAGCGACAGGGAGACCCGCCCGCCGTGCCGCGCCAGGGCCCGGGCAACGTCATCGATGCTGTACTGCCCGTTGGAAGCCTCGCGCAGGGCGAGGTCGAGCCGGTGCATGAAAATGGCGGCCCGCGCAGTCACCGGGCCGCTGGAGCGTTTGCGAAACAGGGTGTCGGCCTCCGCCGCCCAGTTTTCCTTCCACGCGAGGGTCTGGCGGTAGCGGTAGTCGCTCATGCCGCCGGTGCGCCAGAGGATGTTGGCGGCGTAGTACTCGGCGATGCCCTCGACGATCCAGTCGGCCTGCTTGCCGCCGTTGATGGCGGTGCCCACGTGCACCAGCTCGTGGATCAGGCTGCTGGTGCGGTTGCCGCTGATCAGCGGCCGATCGCGATGCATGAACAGGGAGCGGGTGCCCGACAGTCCGCCGCGCCACATGGGGTCGTCGGCGGTGACAATCAGCAGGCGCTCGGGGAAATCGGGAAACACCGCCTTGACCGCGGGCAGGGTCCAGCCGAGGAAGGCCAGGGCGTCCTGCAGGCGGCCGCCCTGGCCGGCGGGAGCGGCCACCCGCACGTCGGTGCCGGCGATCATGTCCTGGCGCGCGGCGAATTCCCCCAGGATCAGCCAGCCCTTGGGGCGCGGCAGGCGCCGGCCGGGATCGACAATCACATAGTCGTGTTCGCGGCCCTTGACCTTGGCGTAGGGTGCTGCCGAGGACCAGCCCTCCGGCAGACGAAAGGCGAGCTGCGCCGTCGCCTCGAGGCTGGGGGGTGAGGTCACCGAGATCGGGGGAACCAGCTTGTCCGAGCGCAGGATCGCCCAGGCATCGGTCTTGCGGGAGTCGTAGCGGCCGTTGTCCCGGGTGGCGTCAATGACAAAACGGTAGCGCAGTGTAGCGCCGTCCCCCGCGGGCTCCCAGGTCGCCTCGTCCCCGTCCACGCTGAGCGGTGATTCGCTGGCCAGCTCCCGGTGCCGTTCGGGGTTGAGGTGCAGCACCAGCTTGCTGGGCAGCCGCTCTCCCTGCAGGCTGATCTCGACCTCCGCCTCGGGGGCATCGCGCTCCAGGGTGGCGGTGTAGGTCACCTGGTAGCCGGCCGCCCAGCCCAGCGCGGGCAGCAACAGGAAAGACAGGGTCAGCAGGCGCAGCATGCGGGCTCCTCGAGGGTCACAGTGTGGCCGAGCATAGCAAGGCGCGGACCTGTCGCACAGTACCGCGACGAGCGTGGGGAGATTGCCGCCCGGGGTATGGTGACCCGGCGCCAGCCGTACTATCCTCAAGGCCGGGATTAATCATAATGAGCAAGAGGGGAGTGCCATGAGTGACGCAGCCAGGTTTGACATCGGGCAGGTGGTGGAACAGGCCAAATCGGTGATTACCAACCCGGTGGGGTATTTCCAGACCATGCCGAAATCGGGTGGCTACGCCAACCCGGTGATTTTTGTCGCGGTGATGGGGGCCATCATGGGGCTGGTGAGCGCCGTGATCTCGCTGTTCGGCTCCCCCGTCGGCATGCTGGCGGCGGGCCTGGGTGCCATCATCATCATGCCGATCTTCGCCGTCATCGGTGCCTTCATCGGCGCGGCCATTCTGTTCGTGATCTGGAAGCTGATGGGCTCGGAGGAAAACTACGAGACCGCCTTCCGCTGCCAGGCGTCGATAGCCGCGATTTACCCGATCACCGCCCTGCTGGCGATTGTGCCCTACCTGGGCACCATCATCGCCATCGCTTGGGGCGCATTCCTGTTGATCGAGGCCAGCGTTTCGGTCCACGGTCGCCCGCGCCGCACGGCGCAGATCGTGTTTGGCATCCTCGCGGTGCTGATGATCTTCTCCAATATCGCCAGTGAGCGCGCTGCGCGGCAGATGGAGGCGCGCTGGGCCGAAGCGGGCAAGGAGTTCGAGGGTATCGAGGACATGAGCCCCGAAGAGGCCGGGCGCAAGATGGGCGAGTTTCTCAAGGGCCTGGAAGAGGCGCAGAAAGGCAGCCAGTCACAGAACTGAGCCCGCCTCAGTCGCCCGCGCGCACCGCGTCGAGGGCGCTACAGAGTTCCCGGGCCCCGGCCAGCAGGCGCGCGGTGGGCCGCTGCAGCAGGTCCGGGTGCACGGCGATCAGGGCCTCCCGGCGCACCGCCGTCAGTGCGGGGAAGCGCCGCCAGAACGCCAGCCACTCCGGGCGCTGGTTGTCCATGCCCCCGGCGATGATCGCCCGGGGGTTTGCCGCCAGAACCGCTTCCAGGCTGACCCGCGGCGCCAGGCCGCGGGCGTCGGCAAACAGGTTCTCGCCACCGCACAGGTCGATCACTTGACTGATCAGGTGCTCGCCGCTGACCGTCTGCAGGGGTTCGTGCCAGATCTGGTAGAACACCGGCAGGCGCCGGCGGCCGCGGTAGTGCTCGGCCAGCTGGCGAAAACCGGCCTCCAGCCGCGAGGCTTCGGCGTCGGCCACGGCGCTGGTCGCGGCCAGCTCCCCCAGGCGGCGGATGTCCCGCGGAATGTCCGCCAGCTGCCGCAGCTCGCTGACGTAGACTGGCAGCCCCAGGCGCTGCAGTTTCTCCAGCGCCCGCGGCCCGTTGCCGGAGCCCCACATGACCACCAGGTCGGGTGACAGCGCCGCGATCTGCTCCAGGCTGAAGGCATTGAAGGAGCCGACCCGGGGGATGCCGCGCGCGGCCTCGGGCCAGTCGCTGTAGCTCACCACGCCCACCAGTTTTGCGCCGGCACCGGCGGTAAAGAGGTTTTCCACGATGTGCGGTGCCAGGGCGACAATGCGTCGCGCCGGTTCATCCAGCGTGACCCGCCGGCCGAGGGCATCTTCCACGGTGACCGGGGCCGCCCCGAGGGCCGGTGCCAGCAGGCTCGCCAGCAGCAGGCACAGGAGGCGGCGCAGGGGGCTCGCTGGCCCTCGCGGCGTCACCGGCTGATCACCAGTGGGCGGCCGCCGTCGGGATGTTCCCCGATCAGCACGTCGGCGTGGAACAGGTCGCGGAAGAGGGCCGGGGTGAGCACCTCCCCGGGGCTGCCCTGGGCGGCGCAGCGGCCGCGATCCAGCACCAGCAACTGGTCGGCCATGGCGGCGGCCAGATTGACATCGTGGACCACCAGCAGCACCGCGCAGCCCCGGCCAGCGAGGTCGGCTACCGTGGCCTGCAGCTGCTGCTGATGGTTCAGGTCCAGGGCGGTGGTCGGTTCGTCCAGGAGCAGCAGGCAGCCCTGGTCGCAGCGATCGAGGATCTGCGCCATGACCCGGGCGAGCTGCACCCGCTGGCGCTCGCCCCCGGACAGCTGGGTGTAGAGGCGATGGCGCAGCCCCAGGGTGTCGGTCGCCTGCATCGCCTGCTGCGCGATCAGCCGGTCCTGCTGGCGACCGCTGCTGTGGGGGGTGCGGCCGAGCAGCACCACCTCCTCGACGCTGAAGGGAAAGCTGAGGCTGGAAAACTGCGGCAGGCAGGCGAGACGGGTGGCCAGCTGCCGGCGCGGCCAGTCGCCCAGTGCCTGCCCGGCGAAGCTGGCGCGGCCACGGCTGGCGGCGATATCCCCGGCGACCAGGCGCAGCAGGGAGGACTTGCCGGCGCCGTTGCCGCCGAGGACCGCGAGCACGCGCCCCGCGGGCAGGCTCAGGCTGATGTCCGCCAGCACTGGTTCCCCCCAGGGAGCCGCGGCGATCTTGTCCAGCTGCAGCAGGCTCACGGCGTCATGCCGAAATGCCGCCGCTGGCGCAGCAGGGAGATGAAGAAGGGAACCCCGACCATGGCGGTGATGATCCCTACCGGCAGCTCGGTGGGCGCCAGCACGACTCGCGCCAGGCTGTCGGCCAGCACCAGCAGTATCGCCCCGGCCAGGGCCGAGGCCGGCAGCAGCACCCGGTGGTCGGGACCGATCAGCAGGCGCACCAGGTGCGGCACCACCAGGCCGACAAAGGCAATGGTGCCGACCATGGCGACCGAGGTGCCGACGCCGACGGCCACCCACAGGATGATGCCGCGCTGGCGCCGCTCCACATCGATGCCCAGGTGGCGTGCCTCGGACTCCCCCAGCAACAGGGTGTTGAGCACCGTGGCATAGCGGGGCAGGGCGATCAGCAGCGCGCCCCCGACGACCGCCGCCACGCCCAGGCGGGAGAAGGTGGCGCCGTCCAGGCCGCCCATCTTCCACAGGCTGATGCGGCGCAGGTGTTCGTTGTCGGCGAGGAATTCCAGCAGACTGCCGGCGGCCCCGGCGAGGGAGGTGATGGCGATGCCCGCCAGCAGCATGGTGGCCACCGAGGTGCCGGTCTCGCTGCTGGCCAGGCGGTAGACCACCAGCACCGCCAGGGCGCCACCGGCGAAGGCGGCCAGGGAAATCAGGGTGAGCCCGGGCAGGCCCGGCAGCAGTCCGCCGCCGAGTACAATCAACAGGGAGGCGCCGAGGGAGGCGCCGGCGGTGACGCCAATCAGCGAGGGGTCGGCCAGCGGATTGCGGAACAGGCCCTGCATGGCGGCGCCGCTGACCGCCAGGGTGGCCCCGGTAATGGCGGCGAGCAGCACCCGGGGCAGGCGCAGCTGTTGCACGATCAGGTTGGCCTGGGCGTCCGCCTGGCCCAGCAGGGCGGCCCAGGCTTCCCCCGGTGCGAGGGTGACCGCGCCGCTGCCGAGGGCCAGCAGCATGCTCAGGGGCAGGATCAGGGCCAGCGCCAGCAGCAGGCGCCGCGCCAGCTGTGGCCGACGGTCGACCCTAGTAGTCAACGCCCCGCCGGGCCTTGATGCCGCTGTTGAAGGCATGCTTGATATCCCTCACTTCGGAGACGGTATCCATGAGATCCTGCAGGGCGCTGCCGCCGCCGCGGCCGGTGACCACCACGCTCTGCTCCGCCGGCCTGCCGGCAATGGCCGCGAGGACCTCCTCCTCCGGAAGGTAATCGAAGGCCAGCATGTAGGTCAGTTCGTCGAGTACGACCAGGTGGTAGGCGGGGTCGTCGAGCATCGCGCGGGCCTTTTCCCAGGTTGACCGGGCAGCGGCAATGTCGCCACTGCGATCCTGGGTGTCCCAGGTAAAGCCGGTGCCCATCTGATGGAAATCCACCTGCGGGCAATGATCACGCAGGTAGATTTCCTCGCCGGAGAGCTGCTCCCCCTTGATGAACTGGACCACTCCGACCCGGTAGCCGTAGCCGAGGGCGCGCATGACCATGCCGAAGGCCGAGCTGGACTTGCCCTTGCCGTTGCCGGTGAGCAGGATCGCCACGCCGCGCTCGGTGTCGGCGCGGGCGATGCTGGCGTCGACCCGGCTCTTCTGCTTTTCCATGGCGCGTTTGTGGCGCGCGTCCTTGCGGGTCTCGGGGCTGTCACTCATGGTTCACTCCTGGAAGTGGTAGCGGATGCCCGCGTAGAGTGCCTGACCGCTGCTGCGGTAGCCAGGGACTTCCTGGTAGTCCTCGTCGAGCAGGTTCTCGACCCGCCCGAAGAGTTCCAGCCGGGGCAGCAGGTCGAAGCGGGCGTTCAGGGACAGTACCTCGTAGTCGTCCAGGGCGCGGCCGTCGAACTCCTGGGCGTCCCGCGCCGCGCGCAGGTGCAGGCCCAGTTTCAGGCGTTCGCCGGGGGACTGCCAGCGCAGGCTCAGATTCCCCAGCTGCCGGGGCCGGTAGGTGCGATCGTCACCCTCGGCGTTCTCGGTGTCGTTCCAGGTGAGGTTGCCGGACAGGCTGAGGCGCTCGCCCAGGGGAATCTCGGCAATCAGTTCCACGCCCCGGGAGCGGGTGTCGCCGCGGCCCTGGAGGTAGCCGGAGTAGTCCACCAGGTCAAAGTAGATTTCGTTTTCGACGTCCTGGTCGAACCAGACCGCCTCCAGGTACACGCCGCCGGCGCTCTGGAAGGCGACGCCGAGGTCGTGTCCGGCACTGCGCTCCTCCTGCAGTACCACATCCGCTGCCGGCGCAAAGGCAGAGCTGCGGTTGTAGGCAATCTCGTAGAGGGAGGGGGCGCGGAAGCCGGTGCCGCGGGTGGCCTTCAGCTTCAGCTCGTGCTGCTGCAGGGGAATGACCCAGGCGCCGCTGACGCGCCAGGTGGTGTGCTCGCCGAAGTCCTCGTTGTCATCGTGGCGCGCGCCGGCGGTGAAAAACAGGCGCTGGTCGAGGCTGCCCTGGTACTCGAGGAAATAGCCGGTCTGGTCGCGCTCGGTATCGAAGCTGCCGTCGTCGAGTTCCGCGCTTTCGTGCTCGGCACCGTAGACCAGCTGCAGGGACTCAGTGGGTGCATAGCTACCGAGGTAACTCCAGCGGCTGAGACTGCCCTCGGTGGCGAAGCCGGCCATGCCATCGCTGAAGGTGGCGCGCTCGGTGTCGCTGCGGCTCCAGGCCAGCTCGTGATTGAGGCTGTCCCCGCGCCAGAGGGCGGCACCGCGCCAGGCCTGCTGCTGGTACTCGTCGCGGCAAAGGTTGGTGTTGCCGTAGGTGACCGGGTTGAAACAGCTGTCATACTGGCTGTCGCCCTCGACATCCCGCGCCACCAGCTCCAGGCGCAGGCGCTCGCCGGCATTCCAGCCCAGGCGGGCGTGGGCGGTGGTGTTGTCGTAGCCGTCGTCGTCGGCGGGCTCGCGGTCATCCAGGCGCGCGTTGAAGCCATCGCTCTCGAGGTCGCTCAGGGACAGGCTGCCATCCACCGTGGCGTTGCCGCCGGCCAGGTTGGCGCTGTACTGGCGGGTGCCGTAGCGCCCGGCCTCGGCGCTGACATCAGCGCGCAGGCCTTCCCCCGCTGCGCGGGTGCTGATGTTGATGATGCCGCCGGCGTCGGCACCGTACATCAGGCCCTGGGGCCCGCGCAGGATTTCCACCCGCTGGATGCCGCTGCTGAGCAGCTGTTCCACCCGCGGGCCAAACTGCGGCGCTGTGGTGTCGGACACGTCGATGCCGTCGATCAGCACCCGGGTGCGGTAGCCCTCCTCGCCGCGAATGCGCAGGGAGGAAACCTTGCCCGCACCGCCGTTGTTGCTCACGGCCACCGAGGGCTGGGTGCGCAGGATGTCCTGCAGGCTGTTGAAGCCAAGGCTGCGAATTTCCGCGGCATTGATGACCGAGACCGAGGTGCCGATCTCGCGCGCCGGCATGGGCACGCGGGAGGAGGTCACAATGACTTCTTCGAGGGGCTGGGCCTGGACGGACAGGGGAAGCAGGGTGCACAGCGCCAGGGCGCCGCGGGTGTAAGCTGATTTCATGAGTAACCTCAATAGCCAGTCAAGGGGTGGCGACTGAGGGAGGGGATTCAGGGAACGCAATGCGCCAGCGGCATCAGGCAACCTTCAATGAAGCCCTCCGCTCCATCGTTGCTGGTGACAGGCAGGTATCGGGCTCACAGCGACTGGTGCTGTCTACCGTTGCGGGGGCAGCGGTGGCATCGGCGCGAAGGCCTCACCACACTTCCCATTTAACCCACCCAGCCGCAAGACGTCTGCAGCGGCGGTGGGCACCTGGCACGGCGCGCACTCTAGGCCCTGCGCCGCGGGCTGTCAATCTATTGTCCAGGAGTGCCGGCGAGTGCGGGAAGCCGGGCGAAGGCCCCCGCGGGCTCGCGGCTGTCCCCGGCGGGGCTTTTTCCGTAGAATTTCGCCGATTTGCACGGGAAGGGACGATGGCGGTAACAGCGGAACAGCGACAGCGGGTGGCGGAACTGCTGGGGCGTGAGCCCCGGGGGCTGGAGGCCATTGCCGTCAGCGACGAGCGCGGTGAACCGCGGGTGATCCGCGTCGCCTCCCTGGTGGCCGGCAAGCCCTTTCCCACCCTGTTCTGGCTGGTGGATGGCGCCCTCAACTACCGCATCGACCAGGTCGAGGCGGGCGGGCTGATTGCCGGGTTCCAGGCCCGGGTCGATGCGGAGCCGGCGCTGCAAGCCGCCATGGCCGAGGATCACCGCGCGCACATCGCATTGCGTGACAGCTACCTGGACGATGACCTTCGCGCGGAAATGGCGCGCCTGGGCTTTCTGGATGTACTCAGCGGACGGGGCATTGGTGGCATTGCCGATTTTCAGCGCATTCGCTGCCTGCACACCTGGTATGCGGCGCACCTGGTCGTCCCCAACACCATCGGTGGCCTGCTCGATCAATACTGGGCGGCGCCGTGATGCAGACCCTCGACCAGGCTGTGCTCGAAGCCGCGCTGGGCTGGCTGGCGGCGGCGGACCGCCGGGTCTGGCTGTGTACCATTGTCGCCGGCACCGGTTCCGCGCCGCGCCCCCCCGGCACACTGCTGGCCTGTGACAGCGCCGGCGGGCAGATCGGTTCCCTCTCCGGGGGCTGTATCGAGGATGACCTGCTGGAGCGCCTGCGGGAGGGGCGTCTGCCGGACACTGCCGCGGTGGTCGAATACGGTGTCAGCGCCGAGGAGAACGAGCGCCTGGGCCTGCCCTGCGGCGGCCGCCTGCAGGTGCTGGTGCAGCCCCTGGGCCCCGACCGCGACGGCGCCTGGCTGCGCGCGGCTCTGTCGGCCATGGCGGAGCGGCGCTGCCTGCTGCGTGAAGTCTCGGTGGGGGCCAACCACACCGACTGGCGCCCGGCGGAGCACTTCGCCCCGCTGGCCTGGGATGGCGATGTGCTGCGCCAGACCTTCGGCCCGCGCCAGCGCATGCTGCTGGTGGGCGCCGGCCAGCTCAGCCAGACCCTGGCGGAGCTGGCCCTGGCCATGGACTACGAAGTGCTGGTGACCGACCCGCGGGAGCATGTCCGGGCGCAGTGGGCGGGGCCCGAGGTTCCCCTGCTGGGTGGCATGCCGGACGATGTCATTCGCGCCGAGGCCAGCGATGCCCACAGCCTGGTGATCACCCTGACCCACGACCCGCGCATCGACGACATGGCCCTGATGGAGGCGCTGACCGGCGCCGCCTGGTACGTGGGGGCGCTGGGCTCGCGCCGCACCACCGAGAAGCGCCTCGAGCGCCTGCGCCAGCTGGGCCTGAGCGAGACTCAACTGAGCGCCCTGCATGCGCCGGTGGGGCTGGACATCGGCAGCAAGACGCCGATGGAGATCGCCGTTGCCATCCTCGCCGAGCTGGTGCGTCTGCGCCGGCGGCCGGCGTGACCGTCGGCATCCTGCTGCTGGCGGCGGGCCGCAGCCGCCGTTTTGGCAGTGACAAGCGGCTGGCGTGCCTGCCCGGTGGGCGCCCCCTGTTACAACAGACCCTGTTGACGCTGCGCGCGGCGAAGCTGCCCTTGCGGGTCTGCCTGCGCCCCGGCGACGCGAGGGTTGACGACTGCTTCGAGCCGGGGGAGCGCCTGGTGTGTCCCGGGGCCGATGGTGGCATGGGGCGGTCGCTGGCCGAGGGTGTGGCGCAGCTGCCCGGGCACTGGCAGGGCCTGCTGGTGGCCCTGGCCGACATGCCCTGGGTGCAGCCGCAGACGCTGCGGCACCTGGTGGCCGCTCTCGAGCCCGGCGGTATGGTGGTGCCGCTGCACGCGGGTCAGCGCGGCCACCCGGTGGCCTTTCACCGCCACTGGTTCCCGATGCTGCAGCAGCTGCAGGGGGACCACGGTGCCCGGGCCCTGATCGATGCCGCGGGTGATGCCTGCCGCCGCTTGCCCGTGGATGACCCGGGGGTGCTGCGGGACGTGGATCGCCCGGCGGATCTGACTGCCGGGCTCAGCCCTGCAGGGGCAGATCCTGGGTGAAGACCACCTTCAGGTCGCGGGAGCGGTAGCGGTATTCGCCATCCACGGCGACGATGTCGTCCTGGTAGCGGATGCCCATGTCCAGCTTGCGCCCCTGGCCATCCTTTTCATAGAGGTGTGAGGCGACACACCAGGTTTCCCCGCGGTAGCTGTCCCCCTGCCACTCGCCGTACTGGTTGCCGATCAGGTGGAAGGTCTCGCTGTAGTTGCGCAGGAACTCCAGGTTGGCGATGAATACTTCCCGGCTGTCGGCGGCAAAGCCCGGCCCCTGCTGGGTGAAATCCGCCAGCATGATCTCGGCCATGCGCGCGAACTCGCGGTTGTCCACGAAGAGGGCGTACTGGGTGGCCAGCTGGCGGGCGATGTCGGTGTCGTGCATGGCGGGGCTCTCTGTCGGTTCCGTGTCGAGGCCCGAGGATACCCGTCGCGCCGGGTTCGGGAACAGCCGGCGGGCCCGCGCGCCTGCAATTCCCCGGCAACGGGTGATATATTGAACGGCTTGACCGGAATTCATTGAGTAGACCATGACCAGTACCGACGATCTGCGGATCCAGACCATCAACGAACTCATCGCCCCCAGCGAGCTGATCGGGGAAATTGCCGTCAGTGATACGGCGGCCGACACCGTGTCCAGCGCGCGCCAGACCATCCACCGCATTCTCACCGGCGAGGACGACCGCCTGCTGGCGGTGGTCGGGCCCTGTTCCATCCACGACCCCGGCGCGGCCCGGGAGTACGGTGCCCGCCTGGTGGAGGCAGCCCGGCAGGTGGCGGACGACGTCTTTGTGGTGATGCGGGTCTACTTCGAAAAGCCGCGTACCACCGTGGGCTGGAAAGGCCTGATCAACGACCCGGACCTGAACAACACCTTCCAGATCAACAAGGGCCTGCGCCTGGCGCGGCAGTTGCTGGCGGACCTGGGCGACATGGGCCTGCCCGCGGGCACCGAATACCTCGACCTGATCAGCCCGCAGTATGTCGCCGACCTGGTGTCCTGGGGGGCGATCGGTGCGCGCACAACAGAGAGCCAGACCCACCGCGAACTCGCCTCCGGCCTGTCCTGCCCGGTGGGCTTCAAGAACGCCACCGACGGCGATATCCAGGTGGCCATCGACGCCATCAAGTCGGCGTCCCAGCCGCACCATTTCCTCTCGGTGACCAAGCAGGGCCACTCCGCGATCTTCCAGACCCGCGGCAACGAGGACTGCCACATCATTCTGCGCGGGGGCAAGCACCCCAACTACGACATGTTCTCGGTCGAGGACGCTTCCGCCATGTTGAAGAAGGCGGGGCTCTCCCCGCGCCTGATGGTGGATGCCAGCCACGCCAACAGCCGCAAGCGTCCGGAGCGCCAGGTGGACGTGATCCGCGATCTGGCCAACCAGGTGGCGCGGGGCAATCGCGACATTTTCGGCCTGATGATCGAAAGCAACCTGGTGGCGGGCCGCCAGGACGTGGTGGCGGGTCAGTCCCTGACCTACGGCCAGAGCATTACTGATCCCTGCATCGGCTGGGGGGATACGGCCCTGATGCTGGAGGAGCTCGCCGGGGCGGTAAAGCGGCGCCGGCAGGTGCCCCCGGCGCCCTGAGCGGCGGGGCGCCGTCCCCGCAAACGCAAAGCGCGCCAGCCATAAGATAACAAGGAGCGCACAGTATGACGGTAAGCGACAAACCGGAGTCGACCCTGGAGGTCCGCGACGGGCGGGCCTACTGGCACCACAACCTGATCCTGATCGGCACGCTTTTGCCGATCTGGTTCGCCGTCAGCTTCGGCTGCGGCATCCTGCTGGTGGACTGGCTCAACCAGTTCCGCCTCGGCGGCTACAAGCTGGGCTTCTGGTTTGCCCAGCAGGGCGCGATCTACGTCTTTGTGCTGCTGATCTTCATCTACACCTGGCGCATGGCGGTGCTCGATCGCAAGTTCGGCCTCGACGAGGAGGACTGACGGCGTGGATCTTCGTACCCTGACCTACCTGGTGGTGGGCGCCAGCTTCCTGCTCTATGTCGGCATTGCCATCTGGTCCCGGGCCGGCTCCACTCGCGACTTCTACGTTGCCGGCGGCGGCGTGCACCCGGTGGCCAACGGCATGGCCACCGCCGCCGACTGGATGTCCGCCGCCTCCTTCATCTCGATGGCCGGCATGATTGCCTTCATGGGCTACGGTGGCTCGGTCTTCCTGATGGGCTGGACCGGCGGCTTCGTGATCCTGGCCCTGCTGCTGGCCCCCTACCTGCGCAAGTACGGCAAGTTCACGGTGCCGGAATTCATCGGCGACCGCTACTACTCGCGCCTGGCCCGCGCGGTGGCGGTGTTCTGCCTGGTGATCTGCTCGGTGACCTACGTCATCGGCCAGATGAAGGGCATCGGCGTGGCCTTCTCGCGCTTTCTCGAGGTGGACTACGCCACCGGCCTGCTCACCGGCATGGGCATCGTGTTTTTCTACGCGGTGCTCGGGGGCATGAAGGGCATCACCTACACCCAGATCGCCCAGTACTGCGTCCTGATCACCGCCTTCACCATCCCGGCGATCTTCATCAGCCTGCAGCTGACCGGCAACCCGGTGCCGCAGCTCGGTCTCGGCAGCACCCTGGCCGGCGAGGATACCTGGCTGCTGGACAAGCTGGACGCCATCGTGGTCGACCTCGGTTTCGCCGAGTACACCACCCACGAGCGCCTCAGCACGCTGAACATGTTCGCCTTTACCCTGACCCTGATGTTGGGCACCGCGGGGCTGCCCCACGTCATCATCCGCTTTTTCACCGTGCCCCACGTGCGCGACGCGCGCTCCTCCGCCGGCTGGGCGCTGTTGTTCATCGCCGTGCTCTACACTACCGCACCGGCGGTGGCGGCCATGGCGCGTCTCAACCTGATGCAGACCCTGGAGCCGCAGCCGGGCCAGCACCTGGTCTACGAGGAGCGACCCGAATGGTTCCGCACCTGGGAGGCCACCGGCTTGCTCGGCGTGGACGACCGCGACGGCGACGGGCGCATCGAGTACCACGCCGACCCCGAGGTCAATGAACTGGTGACCCTGGACCGCGACATCATCGTGCTGGCCAACCCGGAGATTGCCCGCTTGCCGAACTGGGTGATTGCCCTGGTGGCGGCAGGGGGGCTGGCGGCGGCGCTGTCCACCGCGGCGGGGCTGTTGCTGGCGATCGCCTCGGCGATCTCCCACGACCTGCTCAAGGGCATGTTGATGCCGCGTATCACCGAGCGTCAGGAGCTGGCGGCCAGCCGCACGGCGATGGCGCTGGCGGTGCTCGGCGCCGGCTACCTCGGCCTGCATCCCCCGGGCTTTGCCGCGGGCACCGTCGCCCTGGCCTTTGGCCTCGCCGCCGCCTCCCTGTTCCCGGCCCTGATGATGGGGATCTTTTCCGCCCGGGTGACCCGGGAGGGCGCCATTGCCGGCATGCTGGCGGGCATCGGGGTCACGCTGTTCTACGTGTTCCAGCACAAGGGGCTGCTGTTCATTCCCGGCACGGAATTCCTCGGGAGCCTGCCCGCCAACTGGTTCTTCGGCATCGAGCCGAACGCCTTCGGCGTAATCGGCGCGGCGTTGAATTTTGCCGTGGCGCTGTCGGTATCCCGGGTGACCGCGCCGCCGCCGGCCTCGGTGCAGGTGCTGGTCGACAGCATCCGGGTACCGGTGGGGGCGGGGGGCGCCCAGCAACACTAGACGCGGCTTGAACGGCCTTGATGCGCGCGGCCGGGCCACCCGCCGCGCTGTCTCGGCGCTGTCATGCCCCTGTGCTATGCTCTCGCCGATTACAAGGAGGTCGCCATGTTTCAGCCTGTCTATCGCCCTACGCTGGCCCTGGTGGGGCTGGCGCTGCTGCTCCCCGGGTGCACCTGGGTCAAGATATCCGACGAGGCCCGCGCCATTCCCCTGCGCGAGCCCCACGAGGTCGCCAATTGCCAGCGCCTGGGCAACATCACCACCCAGGTTGCCTGGAAGGTCATGGGCCTGCCCCGCGGCGAGAACAAGATTCGCGTGGAACTGGACAACCTGGCCCGCAGTCGCGCCCTCGACATGCAGGGTAATGCCGTCGTGCGGGAGTCGATCAGCAAGGGGACCGGCAACTACACTGCCTACAAGTGCCCCTGATCCGTGTACCAGCACTACTTCGGGCTCAGCGAAACCCCCTTTTCCATCGCCGTCAATCCGCGCTACCTGTTCATGGGGGCGCGCCACCGCGAGGCCCTGGCGCACCTGCTCTACGGGGTCGGCAGCGGGGGGTTCATCCTGCTCACCGGCGAGGTGGGAACCGGCAAGACCACGCTGACCCGCTGCCTGCTGGAGCAGCTGCCCGAGCACACCGACGTCGCCATGGTCCTCAACCCGGCGCTGGATGCCCCGGAGCTGCTGGCCGCGGTCTGTGACCAGCTGGAGATTGCCCACCGCGGCCACGCCAGCACCCTGAAGGAGCTGACCGATAGTCTGCATCGCTTTCTGCTCGAGAATCATGCCCGCGGGCGGCGCACCGTGCTGCTGATCGACGAGGCACAGCACCTGGGCCTGCCGGTGCTGGAGCAGATTCGCCTGCTGACCAACCTGGAAACCCACGAGGAGAAGCTGCTGCAGATTATCCTCGTGGGGCAGCCGGAGTTGGCGGAGCTGCTGCGCCGTCCGGAGCTGCGCCAGCTCAACCAGCGCATCACCGCCCGCTTCAACCTCACGCCCCTGGACGCGGGGGAGACCCGCGCCTACATCCGCCACCGGCTGGAGGTGGCCGGGCTGCCCGCCGACCGGGAGCTGTTCCCGCCGGCGGTAGCCGCCCGGGTGCATCGTCTCAGCGGGGGCATTCCGCGCTTGATCAACCTGCTCTGCGACCGGGCGCTGCTGGGAGCCTACGGTCGCGGCGAGGCCCGCGCCAGCCGGCGCCTGCTGGACCAGGCCGCGCGCGAGGTGCTGGGCACGGAGGGAGGTGGTGCCGCGCCGCCGCGCCGCCTGGTTCCCTGGCTTGCGCTGACGGCCGCCGTCGTGCTCGTTGCGGCCTCGCTAGGGGGATGGCTGGCCCGCGACGGGGGGGCTGCCGGCGGCCTGCTTGACGGCGGGCCGGATGCCCGGGGGGACGCGTCAGTCGCGCGCGGTGAAGACGGTCGCCCGGCACCAACTCCGGCCGTCGCCGCGGCGCGCTCGGGCCCCGCTGTCAGGGCGCCTGACGCTGAGGCAGGTGACGGGGAAGCGCCGGCCTGGATGCTGCCCCCCGGAGAGGCCCTGCGCCGCGCCTGGCGGGCCCTGGTTCCGATCACCGAGGTGGCGGCGCTACCCGCCGACCTGGACAGCTTGTGTCGCAGCGGTGGGCTCACCCAGCCGGTGAGTTGCCTGAGTGACAGAAGCGACAGCTGGCGGGGGCTTCCCGAGGGTACATGGCCTGCGCTACTGACCCTGCGCACCGACCGGGGCTACCTGGCCACCGGCGTCTGGTTGGGGGCGGAGGGCGACCTGGCGCGGCTGTGGACACCGGATGGCGTGGCGCGGGTGCCCCTGACGCAACTGGCCGAACACTGGAACGGCGCCTACGCCCTGCTCTGGCGGCCCCCCGCGCACGTTGAGCAGCCCCTGGGGCCGGGCAGCGAGGGCGAGGCAGTGGCCGAGGTGGCGCGGCGCTTTGCCGCCCTCGATGGCCAGTCCCGGCCCCTGGCGGATCGGACCTACACGCCGGCCCTGGCACAGCGGGTGCGCTGGTTCCAGGAGAGCGAAGGCCTTGAGGCCGATGGCTGGGCGGGCGAACGCACCCTGCTACGGCTGCAGACGCGATTGCAGCCGCCCACTGGCCCTGAAGACTGGCATCGCCGCCTGGGGGGTAGCTGATGTCGCTGCTGCTGGAGGCCTTGCAGCGTTCACGTCGGGAGCAGCGGCAAGACGACGGCCAGGTGCCGGGGCTGGATGCCGCGACACCGGTGTCGCGAAAGACGGGCCCCGCCTTTTTTGTGCAGAAATACGTACCGGTACTTATTCTTGTTGTTGTGTTGGCCGTGGGGCTGTTTTTCGGCTGGCTGTTTCTGTTCCCTGGCGGTGACTCCACGCGGGCAATCCCCGGGGGGACGGACAGGGTCGCTGCCCCCGCCACTGCGGCGGGCCCGGAGACCACTGCCCAGCTGTCTCTGCCCGAGGCGGAGGCGCCGGCGGCAACAGTGGCGGCAGATGCACTCGCAGAGACGCTTCCAGCGGCGAAGCTCCCGCCAGGGGCGGCACCTGGCGCGGAGATTGCCGCGTTGTACAAAAACCCGCAGGCGGCACGTCCCGCGCATGACTATGCCGCCGTCGGGGCTGGCCTGCCGTCGTCCGTCGACGAGGCCGTATCAAGTTCGACGGCTGGCCCCGCCCGGCGTCAGCCGGATACGGCCGTCGATTCGCCACCCGTGGACATTGAAGCCATGGTGCGTCAGGCGGAACAGGCACTTCAGAATCAACAGCTTGAGGAGCATTCCTCACCACTTTTGGAAAGTTTGCCGCAGGCCTTCAAGGACGCACTGCCGACCTTGATGTACCTGCGCCACGACTACCGCAGCGACGCGCCGGGCAGGGTGACCATCAACCGGCGGGAAGCCGGGGTTGGCCAGTCCGTGGCCGCCGGTGTCAGCGTGGTGGAGATTCTGCCCGATGCGGTGGTGCTGGATTTCCGCGGGCAGACTTTCCGCCTGCGGGCGCTGAGTAGCTGGGTCAACCTGTAACTGTACAAGTACATAAACGAGTACTTTAGGGATAATAAGACATGATCGACTGGACGCATCACTACGCCACCATCAACGGTATTCAAACCCACTACGTCGAGCAGGGCGAGGGCCTGCCCGTGGTGCTGTGCCACGGCTTTCCCCACCTCTGGTTCAGCTGGCACCGGCAGATACCGCTGCTGGCGGAGGCCGGTTGCCGGGTGCTGGCGCCGGACATGCGTGGCATGGGGCAGACGGAAGCGCCCGCGGACGTGGCGGCCTACGATATTGATCACATCACCGGCGATTTGATCGGTTTGCTGGATCACGCCGGCATCGAGCGCGCGGTCTTTGTCGGCCTGGACTTCGGTGCCTTCGCCATTTACGACCTGGCCCTGCGACATCCGGAGCGGGTGATCGCGGTGATCGGGCTGGAGAACCCCGCCGCTCCCCACAACCCCGAGGAGCCGCCACTGACGGAATACCGCCGCATGGGGCAGCAGCACTTCCTGCACATCGAGTATTTCCGTGAGCCGCCCCGGGCCGACCGCGAACTCGCCGCGCAGCCGCGGCGCTTCCTGCACAAGGTGTTCCACACCCTGAGTGGGGCCTGCAACTATTTCGACATGTTTCGCCACCCCCCGGGGACCTCGTATATCGATGCGATGGAGGAGCCGCCGCCGCTGCCCTGGCCCTGGCTGTCGGAGCTGGAGCTGGAGTTCTTTGTCTCGGAATACAGTCGCAGCGGGTTTACCGGCGGCCTCAACTGGTACCGCGCCTTCGACCTCAAGTGGGAGCAGCGGCGACCCTACGAGGGCGTGCAGAGCGCGGTACCCGCCTATTTCCTCGGCAGTGAACACGACGTCGACCTGGAGGGTTTCCACGGCGAGGATCCGATCGGCCAGATGCGGGCGATTTTCCCCGACCTGCGGCAGGTGCGCATGATCCCGGGAGCAGGCCACATGGTGCAGCTGGAAGCCAGCGAGGCGGTCAACGCTATCTTGCTCGACTTTATCGGGGATATTCGCGCTACTGCAGCGTCAGCCTGAGGCCCTGGCGGGCGAGGGCCGCCTGCTGCTGCTCCAGCTCATGGGCGGTGAGGGGGTGGCGCTGCAGCCAGTGGTCGGGAAAGGCCAGCGTGAGGCTGTTTCCCTCCGCCCGGCACTGGAAGTCGGGCAGTTTCTCCACCTGCTCGGCGTACTTGAACACCAGCGCCAGGCGCATCAGGGCGATCAGCCGCAGCAGGCGCTCGCGGTCACTCTCCGCCAGGCCCTGCCACAGGCCGTTGTCGAGTTTGCCGCGCTGGGCGCCGGCCAGCAGGGCCAGCTGAGCCTGTTCGTCTTCCGAGAAGCCGGGCAGGTCGGCGTGGCGCAGGAGGTAGGCGCTGTGGCGCTGGTAGTGCTTGTGGGCAATGGCCATGCCGATTTCATGGGTCAGGGCGGCGCGTTCCAGCAGCTCGCGGTCGCTCTCCGCCAGCTGCCAGCTCTCCGCGACAGCGTCGAACAGGTAGCCGGCCCGGTCGGCCATGAGGCGCGCCATGTCGGTATCCACGCCGTAGCGCAGCTGCAGGGCATTCACCGTGCGCTCGCGGACATCCTCGTGTTGCAGGCGGCCAAGCAGGTCGTAGATGACCCCCTCTCGCAGCGCGCCGCGGGAGGTTTCCATGTGGCTGATATCCAGCTCCTCGAACAGGGCACTGGCGATGGCCACGCCGGCGACGATCACCGGCCGGCGGGCATTGCTCAGGCCCGCCAGCTGCAGCTCGTCCACGTGGCGGTACTTGAGCAGACGTTTCTCCAGCCGCGCCAGGCCCTTGCGGGTGATACCGCGCTCGCTCCAGCCCTCCCCAATCAGGATGCGCTCGATCGCGCGCAGGGTGCCTGAGGAGCCCACGCAGTCTTCCCAGTGCCGCCGGTGATAGGCGTAGCGGATGGGGGCGACCTCCAGTCGCGCCATGTCCCGGGCCTGGCGGAAACGCGCCGGACTCAGCTCGCCGCCGGGGAAGAACTGGTCGGTCCAGGAGACGCAGCCCACGGCGAGGCTCTCCAGCCGCTGGGGTTCGAACCGCTGACCGATGATCACTTCGGTGCTGCCGCCGCCGATGTCGATCACCAGCCGCGACTGGGCGTCGTCCGCCAGGCTGTGGGCCACCCCAAGGTAGACTAGCCGCGCCTCCTCGCTGCCGTAGATCACCTCCACCGGTGCTCCGAGGATGCGACGGGCCGGGAGGGTGAAGTCGCGGCGGTTTTCCGCCACCCGCAGGGCCTGGGTGCCGACCACCCGCAGGCGGTCGGCGCTGACGTGACTCAACAGCTGGGCGAAGCGGGCCAGGCAGTCCAGGCCCCGCGCAATGGCCTCCGCCGAGAGTTGCTGGTCACGCAGTCCGGCGCCCAGCTGGACTTTCTCGGCCAGCGCCTCCACGGGCCGCAGTTCGCCGTGCTCGAGGCGGGCGACCACCAGATGAAAGGAGTTGCTGCCGAGGTCGATGGCGGCCAGCAGGCTGCCTTCCGGCAGCGGGGAGCGAGCCCTGGAGTTCACACGCGGTTCCTGCTCTGTCACTGAAAGCACCATGGTAACCCAGGGGCCGTGGGGCATGGCAGCGCCAGCGCCGCCTGTCGCGGGGATTTTCCCGCCGGGTCAGTGCAGCAGGGGCAGATAGCTGCGTGCGACCAGCAACAGCACGAGGGCTGAGACGGCGGCAGCGATCAGCAGGGTATTGCGGCCGATGCCCTGCAAGGCCTCGAGGGGAGGCGCGCCGCGGTGGACCCGCAGCAGGACCGGCCATTCGATGACCGCGGCAAAGGCCAGGCTGCCAGCGCTGGCGGCGATCGCCGCGGCGCCACCCGGGGAGGGCGGTGACAGCAGCAGAACCAACAGTACCAGGGTGAGCAGGGAGCCGGCGGTGCCGGCGTAGCTCATGGCCATGAATTGCCGCGGGCCGTTGTGGGTGAAGTCCCAGTTGAACACGAACAGGCGTCGCCGGGTGACCGGCAGGATCTGCCCGGCTGCGAGTCGCGCGCCGGCGTAGTGGCTCCATTCGTGTACCAGGAGGCTGAGCAGCAGGCCGAACAGGGCGCCGGCGACCACGGCGAGCAGGAGCGGTACGGGCCCCCCCGCCGCGGCGTACAGTTGCTCCGCGGTCGCGTACAGGACCGTGGACAGGATCAGTATCACTGCCTGCGTGCGCAGGACACTCAGGGGCGGATGCTGCTCTTCGCGGGGTGGAGACGCTGTGCGTGCCATGGCCGGGCTCCCGGTGTGTTTACCTCCGTGTTACGCGACCCGGCTGGCGCCGGATGAGTCCCCGGCGTACCGTCTGACTCAGGCGACCACGACCCGCGGCGGTCGCGATGGCATCCGGGTCAGCAGTTCGTAACCAATGGTGCCACTGTGCCGGGCCACTTCACCCACGCGCAGTTCCTGGCCCCAGAGCTCCACGGCGTCGCCGATGGCCACCTCCGGCAGGTCGGTGACATCCACCGTGATCATGTCCATGGAGACCCGCCCGGCGAGGCGCGCCCGGTGGCCGCGGACCAGGACCGGGGTGCCATTGCTGGCGGTGCGCGGATAGCCGTCGCCGTAGCCCGCGGTGATGGTGGCGATGCGCGAGGGGCGCTCCGCCCGCCAGGTGGCGCCGTAGCCCACGCTCTCTCCGGGGGCGACATCGCGCAGGGAAATGACCGACGACAGCAGTCGCATCACCGGCCGCAGCCGGTCCGCCTGGGGGTGGGGGCCGGCAAAGGGACTGTCCCCCCAGAGCATGTAGCCGGGGCGCACCCAGTCCAGGTGGGCGTCCGGCCAGGCCAGCACCGCCGGCGAGTTGGCGGCAGAGCGCAGGCCGGGAAGGCCGTCGCAGGCCCGGTGCAGGGTCGCCAGTTGCTCACCGGTCATCGTTTGCTCCGGCTCGTCTGCACGGGCGAAGTGGGTGGTCAGCACCGGCGCCCCGGCAAGTTTGCCACTGGCCATCAGGCGCGCGTGCATGGCGGGAACGTCATCGGGGGTCACCCCCAGCCGATGCATGCCGGTGTCCACCTTCAGCCACACGGATGCCGGCGCGGGCAGGCGGCTCTGCTCCAGCCACTGCAGCTGGGTGCTGTTGTCCACGGTGACCCAGCAGCCCGCCCGCACCGCGGTCGCCCATTCGTCGGGGGAGAACACGCCCTCCAGCAGCAGGATGGGGCAGTCGATACCGCTCTCGCGCAGCTCCAGGGCCTCCTCCAGGCAGGCCACCGCCAGGGCGTCCACGCGCGGCGCCAGTTCCCGGGCCATGGTCACCGCGCCGTGGCCGTAGGCGTTGGCCTTGACCACGGCCATCAGGCGGCTGCGGGGGGCCAGCTCCCGCGCCAGGGCCAGGTTGTGGCGCAGGGCGGAGAGGTCCAGGTGTGCCTGACAGGGACGCGTCATGTCAGTAGTCGAAGCGGTGCTGAACGAACAGGGTCTGTGCGGCGAGCCAGATGTCGCCGACCTCGCCGTCGCCCACCGGGCGGCCCTCGATTTCCACCACTGGCGCCACCTCCTTGCTGGAGCTGGTCAGCCAGACTTCGTCGGCGGCGTAGAGCTGGTCGAGGGTGACGATCTCCTCGCGCACCGGAATGTCGCTGTGGCGGCGCAGCATGTCCAGCAACAGCTGGCGGGTGATGCCGGGCAGTTTCTGCTGGTCCAGGGGCGGGGTGATGACGGTGCCGTCCTTGACGATAAACACGTTGCAGGCGGCGGCCTCGGTGATCTCGCCGGCCTGGTTGTGGAGGATGGTCTCGTCGTGCCCGCGACCGTGGCCAACCTGGTAGTGCATGACGTTGCCCAGCAGAGCGGTGGACTTGATATGGCAGCGGCGCCAGCGCATGTCCTCGCAGACCGAGACCCGGTAGCGCGGCGCCGCGCTCTTGTCGGCCACCGGGGCCGGCGGAATCTCGAAGGCGAAGGCGAACAGGGTGGGCGTGATGTCTTCCGGGTAGGCGTGGTGGCGCCGCACGTCGGCGCCGCGGCTGACGTGCAGGTAGATGCCCAGGTTGCCGCCGCCGTTGCGCTCGGCCAGGGTCGTGGCGATCTGTTCCCAGTGAGCCGGCTCCAGGTGCAGCTTGATACCGATGGCATCCAGGCCGTCCTGCATGCGCCGCATGTGCGGTCCGAACCCCACCAGGCGCCCCTGGTAGCAGGGGATGACCTCGTAGATGCCATCGCCAAACAGGAAGCCGCGGTCCATGGGGGAGATCCGTGCTTCCGCCATCGGCAGGTAGCTGCCGTTCAGGTATACCGTACTCATTGTCTAACTCCCGTTGCCGCCGGCACCTGCCGCGGGCCCAGTCGGAAAGCCGGTCATCCGGCGCAGATCGTCGATCAGGGCTTCCCCCTCGCTCAGGGGCAAGCCGTCTTCGGTAAGGGTGTTCTCCCGAGTCACACCGTCCACGCTGCCCCGGTCGGAGAGGTACTGCAGCAGCGACCGCGGCGCACAGTCCGCGAGCAGGTCGCGCCCGGCACGGTAGCCGAGCAATGCCAGCAGGCCGTAGGCGCCCCAGTTGGAGACATCCGCCACCACCAGCTCGTCGCAGCTGGTGACCGAAGTGCGAATATCCAGGCCGGACAGGGCCGCGGCTATCTTGCCCATGCCAATTTCGTTGCCGCCGTCGCCGATGGCGATGGTCGGGCAGTCGGCGCGGTCCAGGAAGGGGTCGAAAACGCCGCAGCGGGCCGTGATGTCCTCGCCGCGCATGTTGTAGTAATGCCCGTCCGCAGTGACGCCGGGCCGCTCGATCGAGAGCACGCTTGCAGGGCGGTGCCGGGCCAGCCAGTCGTCGGCCAGCTGCTCGCTCTCCCGCCCCGGGGCCAGGGGTAGCTCGAGCAGGCGGAAGTCGCCGCCCAGGGCCCCGGCCAGGGGGGCGGCGCAGGCCAGCCAGGGTTCAGCCCCGAGCCGGGCCAGGCCGCGATAGAGGGCGATTGCCCCCACCGGGCCGTCGGTCTCGAAGGTACCCGCGACCGGGAAGCCGGTGCCAATCAGGATGGGGCCGCCCGGTCTCTCCAGCAGGCGCGCCGCGCGCAGGCAGTAGCCGGGCTCGAGGGCGGCGCGCGCACGCTGCATCTGGCGCGGGTTGCGCGCCACCAGGCGCGCTTCGATGTCGATGCTCAGCTGCAGTTCATCCATGGCGGTTTTCCGTCGCCTCCAGGGGCGCATTGTGCAGCCTGACGCGAGCCAGGTGCAGGGCGTTGTGGGCCTCCTCGGGAGAAATGGCGCGGAAGCGGACACCTCCGCCGGGGCGCAGCTGCGCCAGACGGGCGGTGTCGAGGGATAGGGCGGCACCGATTTTCGGGTAGCCGCCGATCGTCTGCCGGTCGTTCAGCAGCACGATCGGCAGTCCGTCCGCCGGCACCTGGATGGCGCCCAGGCAGATTCCCTCCGAGAGAATGCCCTGTCGCTCGCAGGTGATGGCCGGGCCCTCCAGGCGATAGCCCATGCGATCGCTGCGCTGGCCCACTGTCCAGCGCAGGCTGAAAAAGCGCCGCTGCTGGAGGGTGGGGAAATCGGCCACCTGGTAGCCGGGGATCACCCGCAGGGTCACTTCGTCGGCGTAGTCCGGCCACCAGGCCCGGGGCAGGCGCCGGCCGGGGTGTGCGGGGCGGGAGGCGCAGGGCAGTCGGTCCCCCGCCGCAAGTTTCTCGCCGCGCAGACCGCCGATACCTTCGCGCACCACTGTCGCGCTGCTGCCGAACATCGGCGGAATCGCGAAGCCCCCGGCCACGCCCAGGTAGCTGCGACAGCCGCGCTCGCTGTAACCCAGGCGAATCCGGTCGCCTGCCCGCACCGGGTGCACTTCCCACGGGGGCAGCTCGCGGCCATTGATATCCAGGGGCAGGCTGGCGCCGGTGACGCAGAGGCTGGTGTCGCACTCGGCTTCCAGCACCAGGCCGCCGAAGCTGATCTCGATGGCGGTGGCGTTCTCCGGGTTGCCCAGCAGGCGCTGGTTGAGCAGGAAGGCCTCCGCATCCAGGGGGCCGCCGGTGGTCAGGCCCACGCCGTGCTGACCGAAGCGACCCCGGTCCTGCAGCAGGCTGAGCATGCCCGGTTCCAGTACGCGCAGGCTCACGGCAGTTCCCCGCCGAGGTCGAGGAACTCCTCACGACCGATGGGCCGGAAGCGCACCCGGTCCCCCATGGCCACCGGCATGCAGGGCTCCGCCTGGGGGTTGAACAGGCGCAGCGGGCACAGGCCGATCAGGTTCCAGCCGCCGGGGGAGGGCGCCGGGTAGACCGCGGTCTGGCGGTCGGCTATCGCCACCGCCCCGCGCGGGACCCGTTGCCGCGGGGTACTCAGGCGAGGGGTGGCGATGCGCGGGTCGACATCCCCGAGATAGGCGAAGCCGGGGGCGAAGCCGATGGCGTAGACGCGGTAGCTGGCGCCGCTGTGCAGCTCGATAATGGTCTGTTCCGGCAGACCACTGTGCTCCGCGACGCGCGTCAGATCGGGGCCCGCCTCGCCGCCGTACCAGGCGGGCAGCTCCACGGTCCGCCCGCCGCTGTCGCTGTCGGTGGCGAGCTGAGCGAGGCCCTCGCGCAGGCGTGTGCGCACACTGGCGTGGTCGCAGCGGTAGGGGTCGAAGAGCACCAGCAGGGTGGCGTAGGAGGGCACCAGGTCGACCAGGTCATTGCCCAGCAGCCGCCGGGCAGCCGCTGCGGCCGCGCCCACCTGCGCGGCGACCTCCGGGCTGCTGGTCTCGGCCAGGGTCACCAGGACGGCGTTTTCCCCCACGCTGGCGATCTGCATGTTCAGCCCAGGTCCACCAGGGTGCGTATTTCCGCCACCACCGCGACAGCTTCCGGGTTGTCGCCGTGCACGCACAGGGTGTCGGCGCTCAGTGGCAGGCGCTTGCCGCTGACCGTGGTCACCGTGCCGGTCTCGATCAGCTGTTCCACCTGGGTCAGGGTGCGGCGGTGATCGTGTACTGCCCCCGGCTGGCGGCGGGACAGCAGGCGACCGTCATCCGTGTAGCAGCGGTCGGCAAAGGCCTCGAACAGCAGGGGCAGGTTCCAGGGCGCAGCTTCCTCCCGGTGCCGGTCCGCCTCGGGGGTGGCCTGCAGCATCAGGGCCAGGGGGCGGTGGTAGCTGGCCACCGTGTGCATCACGGTGGCGCGGACGGCGGCGTCCGCCATCATGTCGTTGTACAGGGCGCCGTGGGGTTTGACATAGGCCAGGGCCAGGCCGTGGCAGGCCGCCATGCCATCCAGGGCGGCGATCTGGTAGCGCAGGGTGGCGCGCAGCTCGTCGGCGCTCAGGGCCATGGAGCGGCGCCCGAAACCGACCAGGTCGGGATAGGCCGGATGGGCGCCGACAGAGACGCCGTGGCGGGCAGCCAGGTCCAGGGTATGCTCGAGGGTCAGCGGGTCGCCGGCGTGAAAGCCGCAGGCGATGTTGGCCTGGTGAATGTGGTGCATGACCTCCTCGTCCAGGCCCATGGTCCAGCTGCCGTAGCTCTCGCCGAGATCACAGTTCAGTAACATCGCTCGGGCTCCTACAGCACGGCCATCTGGCTGTTGCGCAGGTCGGTGACCAGCATGTGGCCGGGGCTGTGGGTGATTGCCAGGGGCGGGCGCGCCTGCTCGAGGGCAACCTGGGGCGTGACACCGCAGGCCCAGAACACCGGCAGCTCGCCGGGCCGCAGGCTGACGGCGTCGCCAAAGTCCGGCCGCGCCAGGTCTTGGATGCCGATCTCGGCCGGGTCGCCCAGGTGCACCGGGGCGCCGTGCACCGCCGGGAAGCGCGTACAGATCTGGATCGCGCGGATGGCCTGGGCCGCGGGGAAGGGGCGCATGCTGACCACCATGTTGCCGCGGAAGGGCCCCGCGGGCTGACAGGGGAGGTTGGTGCGGTACATGGGAACGTTGACGCCTTCGCTGATGTTGCGTATCTCCAGGCCGTCGGCGAGCAGCGCCTCTTCGAAGGAAAAGGAACAGCCGAGGGCGAAGGTGACCAGGTCGTCCCGCCACAGCGCGTGAATATCCTCCGGTTCGTCGACCAGCTCACCGTCGCGGAATACGCGATAGCGTGGCACGTCGCTGCGGATGTCGATATCCCCCAAAGGTGGTAAGCAGGGGTCGCCGGGGTTGGCGGCGACGGCCACCACCGGACAGGGGCGGGGGTTGGCCTGGCAGAAGCGCAGGAAATCCCCCGCCCAGTCCCGGGGCAGGATGGCGATATTGCACTGAACATAGCCGGGCGCGAGGCCGGAGGTGGGCCCGCGGTGTATGCCCTTGCGAATGTCCTGACGCAGCTGCGCGGCTGCCTGGGTCGGTTCCATGAGTACCTCTCGGGAGCGTGCGGGGCCGGGTGCTGGAGACAGCCCGGGCAAACCCGCATAATGCCGGGTCAATGCTTCCATGGTAGTTGATTCCTGTCATGCTCGACCAGTTGCTTGCGGTACTCAGCCCCCGGGCCCTGGGGGACGATGTTTTCGAGGGCGGCCAGATGCACCCCCGGGCCGCCCAGGTCTTCGGCGGCCAGGTGCTGGGCCAGTGTCTGCGGGCCGCGGCCGCCACCGTGCCGGCGGATCGCCCGGTGCACTCCCTCCACGCCTACTTCCTGCGCCGCGGCGACCCCCGGGCGCCGCTGCAGTTGGAAGTGGAGCGCGCGCTGGATGGCGGTAGCCTGAGTTCCCGCCGGGTGGTTGCCCGGCAGCGGGGCGAGGCCATCCTGGTCAGCTCCCTGTCCTTCCAGGGGGCGGGACAGGGCGAGGCTTTTCAGGTGGACATGCCCTCGGTGCCGCCCCCCGAGGCACTGCGCAGCGAGCGCGAGCTGGCACTGGCCGGCGGGACACTGGACGAGGACCTGCTGATTGTTACCGGCGAGGACCTCGACGTGCGCCTGGTGGATCCACCCGACTGGAGCAATCCCTCGCCGCGGCCTCCCCACATGCACGCCTGGATGCGCGCCACGGGCGAGGTACCGGACAGCCCCGGCCTGCATCCGGCGCTGCTGGCCTATCTCTCGGACACCATGTTGCTGGATGTCTGCCTGCTGATCCACGGCCTCAGCTTCCACCAGCCGGATATCCAGTCGGCGAGCCTGGACCACGCGATCTGGTTTCACGCGCCCTTTCGCGCCGACGAGTGGTTGCTGCACAGCGTCGACGCCGAGGCGGTCGGCGGCGGGCGGGGCCTGGCCCGCGGGCGCTTCTACACCCGGGACGGCCGCCTGGTGGCCTCGGTGGCCCAGCAGGGCCTGATGCGGTACCGGCGATGAACGGGCCGGCACAGGCCCCCGAGTTCAGCCTGGCGGCGGTGCGCCAGGGCTTCTGGCGACTGCTGCCGCTGTCCCTGTTCGTCGGCGTGTTTGGTCTCGCGTTTGGTCTGGCCGCCGTGCAAACCGGCCTGTCGGCAGCGGAAATCCTGGTCATGAGCGCCACGGTCTTTGCCGGTACTGCGCAGTTTGCGGCCCTGGAAATGTGGGGCGCGGAGGTGCCCCTGCTGCCCCTGCTGGCGACCACCCTGGCGATCAATGCCCGCATGCTTCTGATGGGGGCGACCCTCTACCCCTGGCTGCGATTGCTGCCGCCCGGGCCGCGCTACCGCAGCCTGATCCTGCTCTCCGACGCCAACTGGGCGATGTGCCTGAACGACCTGCAGCAGGGGCGCAACACCGTCGGTGCCCTGGTCGGTGGCGGTATTGCCCTGTGGCTGACCTGGTGGCTGGGGAGCCTGGTGGGTGTGCTGTTCGGGGGCCAGATCAGGGACCCGGCGGCACTGGGGGTCGATATGGTCATGGGCTGTTTCATGCTCAGCATGGTGCTGGCAGGGCGTCGCACGCGCCTGACGGTGCTCGCCTGGCTGGTGGGTGGGTTGGCGGCCTGGGCCGCCTGGCGCTGGTTGCCGGAGCACAGTCATGTGATTGTCGGCGGTCTCGCGGGTGGCCTGGTGGGGGCTCTTTTCCCGGGGTTGGGGCAGAAATGATCGCGGTGGAGGGCGGCGGCGGGCTGTGGTTGGTGGCGGGCATGGCCCTGGCCACCTTGCTGGTTCGTTTCGGCGGGGTGTTCATCATGTCGCTGTTCCCCCTGGGGCCGCGCGGCGAGGGCTTCATCAACGCCATGGCCGGCTCGGTATTGGTGGCGGTGCTGGTGCCGATCGCCCTGGAGGGCGACCTGGGTGGCCGACTGGCACTGCTGACCACCGCGGGGGGCATGTTGCTGTGGGCGCGGCCGATGCCGGCCATTGCCCTGGGGGTCCTGGTCGCGGCCCTGGTGCGCAGTCTCTGAGAGGCGCCGCGCTGTCGTTGCTCCGGCCTGTCGCTGCGCCTATGATGAGTCTCCCAGACCTATAATCAGCAGACGATCAGACCGGGAGACAGCATGCCGCACCCTGCAATCACCGCCGAGACCTACCCGCACAAACCCGCCATCATCATGGGGCGCTCCGGCGAGATGATCACCTACGGCGAACTGGATGCGCGCAGCAACCAGGCCGCCCAGCTGTTCCGTTCCCTGGGCCTGAAAAAGGGCGACCACATTGGCCTGATGCTGGAGAACTGCCACCAGTTCCTCGAGATCGCCTGGGGCGCACAGCGCGCCGGCCTGATTTACACGCCGATCAGTACCCACCTGAAACGGGATGAAACGGCCTATATCCTGGAGAATTGTGGCGCGCGGATGTTCATCGTTTCCCACGGCCTGCGTGAGGTGGCGCATCAGGTGCTGGCCGGCGGTGGCCACGAGGTCGAGTGCTTCTACATGGTCGACGGCATTGCCGAGGGCTTTGAGTCCTGGGATGACAGCGCCGCGCTGCAGCCGGAAGAGAGGATCGACGACGAGGCCAACGGGGTGCCGATGGTCTACTCCTCGGGTACCACCGGCAAACCCAAGGGGGTGTTCCTGCCGCCCCAGAGTGACGACGTCAACACGCCCCACTTCCTGGCCAATACCCTCGGCGCCATTTTCGGCTTCGGCCCGGAAACCGTCTACCTGTCCACCGCACCCCTTTATCACGCCGCGCCCCTGCACTACACCATGATGAGCCTGTACCAGGGCGCGACGGTCGTGGTGATGGAGAAGTTCGAGGCGGAACTGGCCCTGCGCCTGATCGAGGAGCACCGAGTGACCCACAGCCAGTGGGTGCCGATCATGTTCATCCGCCTGCTCAAGCTGCCCGAGGAAGTGCGCCAGCGCTACGACCTGTCCAGCCTGCAGTTTGCCATCCATGCCGCCGCGCCGTGCCCGGTCGAGGTCAAGGAGCAGATGATCGAATGGTGGGGCGAGATCATTGTCGAGTACTACGCCGCCAGCGAAGGCGTGGGTGCCACGATTATCGACTCGAAGAGCTGGCTGAGCCACAAGGGTTCGGTCGGCCCGGCCATGTCCGGGACTATTCACATCCTGGACGACGAGGGCAATGAGCTGCCTCCCGGCGAGATCGGCACCGTGTATTTCAGTGGCGAGAGCGCCAGCTTTCGCTACCACAAGGAGCCGGAGAAGACCGCCGAGGCCTACAACGAGCGCGGCTGGGCGACCACGGGCGACCTCGGCTACCTGGATCAGGACGGTTTCCTCTACCTCACCGATCGCAAGAACTTCATGATCATCAGTGGCGGGGTGAATATCTATCCCCAGGAAATCGAGAACTTGATGATCACCCACGGCAAGGTGGCCGATGTGGCGGTTTTCGGCGTGCCTAACGAGGAGTTTGGCGAGTCGGTGACCGCTGTGGTGCAGCCGCAGAACTGGGCCGATGCCACCGATGAGGTAGCGATCGAAATCATGGAGTGGCTGCGCGAGCGCCTGTCTCACGTCAAGCTGCCGCGTGCCCTGCATTTCCGCGAGCAGTTGCCCCGGCTGGACAACGGCAAGCTGTACAAGCGTCATCTGGTGGACGAGTTCCGCGGAGCGACGCGGGCGGAGGACGGGCCGGGGCCCGACGCGCCTGCTGACAAGCGCGACTGACCCCGGCCGGATTCGCGTTGGAGCAGCCCCGCACCAGGGGTGTGCACAGGGTCGCGCGCCGACGCTGAATGATCGCGGACTAGCGTTCAGCCAGCGCTTCGCCGCGATCGATACTGCGTCCGGTGCGGGCCAGGTGCAGGTCGTCCAGCGCAAAGTGGCCGATTTCCGCTACGGCGCTGTCCATGGCGCGTGACTGGCATTGCCGCTGGTCGCGGTGCAGCGCCAGATTGCGGCCGTCTTCCCGCGGTCCGCAGGCCTGTTCGGTAGCCCGCTCCAGGCGCCGGTACAGGGTGTTCAGGCCGGCGCTGCGGTTCAGGTTCAGGTCGGCGAAGCTCACCGGAATGCTGCGCTGGACGCGCCGGTGGTCCTGTGCGGCCGGCATCTGGTAGGTCAGGGGCGCCCCTTCCTCGCGGACGGTGGTCTCCTCCACGGCGGGCCCCGCGTGGGCGGCGAGGCCGGCAAGCCCGCTCAGCAAGGTCAGTGAGAGGGTGGCGACGGGAATCATCTGCAGTGTTTTCATGGTTGTGTCCTCGGCTGGGTCAGCGGCAGGCGGGTGTCTTCCCGCTGGCCACCAGTGCAGCAAAAACCCGCCGGATTTGCCGGATGCCGCCGTGATTTGTTTGTGAGCAATTCGTGATGGTCTTGTAAATCAGCGACTTGTTGCCCCGGCAGCCCAGGTGCCGGGGACGGGCAACTGGCGAAACGGCCGCGGGCTGCTAGTCTTTTTGGCATGTCCCCGCGCTGGCACTTTGCTGCCTGGTCGTTTCACGCGCAGTCCCACGTGCTTGAGACCGGGCCGTTTTCCACGACCCTGGAACCCAAGGTCGCCCGCCTGTTGTTGTATCTGCTCGAGCACAATGGCGAGGTGCTGAGCCACGACGAGCTGGTGGCGGCGGTCTGGGACAACCGGGTGATTTCCGACGAAGCCGTGCGCCGCGCGGTCAGCCAGCTGCGCCATGTTCTGGCCCGCGACGGCAGCGACCGCTATCTGAAGACGGTGCGCAAGCAGGGCTACCTGCCGCAGTTTCCGCTGCAGCCTTCGCGCTTTCGCAAGCGCTGGCGAGGGCCTCTGCGCTGGTGGCTGTCGGCCTCGGTCGCCGCTGTGGCGGCGCTGACGCTTGCGGCCGCGCTGACGCACACTCCCGGCAACACGCCAGGCCCCCTCGCACAGAAGCCGCCGGCCACGCAGGCACAGGCCCAGCGGGAGTACCTCGCCGCTCGTGCGCTGATCGGGACCTTTTCCCACGCCGATCTCGAGCGCGCCATGCGTCACCTGCGCAACGCCATCGTCCTCGACCCGGGCCTGGCGCACGCCTATACCCTGCTGGCAGAGGCGCTGCTGACCCGTGCCAATGACAATGACCGCGAGGACTTCGGGGCGACCCTGCTGGCGGCGCGACCGCTGGTGGAGCGCGCCCTGGCCCTGGATCCGGATCTCGCCGATGCCTGGGTCCTGCGCGCCCGCCTGATTGCCGACAGCGACGCCGCGCAGGCGGAGGCCCATCTGCGTCACGCCATGCGCCTGAACCCCGGTGCCTCGCAGCCCTGGGAGGTTCTGGCGAGCTACCTCATGCTGGGGGGTGGGCGCGACGACGAGGCGGCGGACCTGATCGACCACGCCATTGCCCTGGAACCGACGCGCGCGCGCAATTACCACCTCAAGACCTACCTGGTGCTGCGCGACTGCGATCTGCAGACCGCGGAGGCGCTGGCCCGGCAGGCCCTCGTCGCGGAGCCTGCCTTTCGCGCCTCGCTGGTACTGCTGGGGCGCATGGCGGCGGGGCGGGGCGAGCTGGCGGAGGCCTTGCACCTTCACGAGCAGGCCTATGGGATGGATACGCGGAGTGACTGGATTCGCCAGACCCTGCACCAGAGCTGGTTGAGTATCGGGTTTTCCCGCGGCGCCCTGTCGCTGGGCATGAGCGGGCAGCCCGCGGCGCGCTGGCGTGAGTTGTTCTACCAGGGGGACCTGCGCGGTGCGGCGAGCGCCATCGAACAGGCAGACACTTACCAGTTGCGCCACGTGAGGGGCTGGGAGGTGGTCGAGAGCCTGCGCCTGGCCGCGGAGGAAAACGAGCCCGAGCGGGAGCGCTGGCGCCGTGTCCTGACCCGGCACTGGGGTTTCACCGGTGAGCTGCCCGCGCGCCACCGGCGGGAGGAGATTCCCCTGCTGATGTCGTCGCTGCAGCTCTGGCACGGTCCGGAACTCCCCGGTCCCTTCCGGGCGAATTTGCGCGACCTCTACGGTGAGCTGCTGGCCGATCATCGGCGCCAGCCGCGCTGCCATCCGGCCGGGGAGCCCCTGGCATTGATCCTGGCGGCCCTGGCCCTGGGCGAGAGGCAGCAGGCCCTCGCCCTGTTCCGGTCCGAATTGCGCGGCTCTGGTGTCCACGCCGAGTGGCACTGGCTGCTGCGCAGCCATCCGGACCTGCTGGCGCTGTCGCGGGATCCGGATGTGGTCGCCGATTTCGCCCGCTACCAGGCCGGCCTGAGCAAACAGCGAGCGCGACTCTACGCGCTGGTCGACAGTGGTCAGGTGCCCAATCGCGGCCTGGATATGGCGACCGGGCTGTTGACCCCCGAGTACTGAAGCGCGCCGGCCCTGGGGCCGCCGCCTGTGCGCCGCAAAGCAGAATGCAGTAAGCTGGGAGCACTCGCCCTGAGTGGAGGTGATTCCGTGAGAAAGGCCCGCAAGCTGCGCGAACTCGAGCGCCAGATGGACAGCGCCGGCAGCTATGCCGAGTGGCGCGAAATGGCCCTGCAGCACGACGAGCTGTCCGGTCAGCAGCGCTGGCGGCAAGTCGACCAGACCAGTCAGTACGACTATGCACAGATCCGGCTGCGGCTCGATCGCCTGCGCAACCTGCGCGCCCGCCACGACGATCAGGGCCTGTTGTTCACGCTGAACGAGGGCATTCACGGCAACATGGGCGGCATGGGGCGCAGCTCCCTGTATCGGCGCGCCAAGTTCGGTACCAAGCACCTGATCGAGCAGTACATCGAGGAAGTCGATGATGCCCTGCGCTACCTCGCCGAGTTGCCGGATTCGGTGATCCCGGTCCAGGACAAGCTGGATTTCTTCTATCGCGCCAATATCTGCTTTGGCCGTTCGGCATTGATGCTGAGCGGCGGCGGTGTGCTCGGTTTTTATCACCTGGGCGTGGTCAAGACCCTGCTGGAGCAGGGGCTGCTGCCGCGGGTGATCTCCGGCTCCAGTGCCGGCTCCCTGATCGCCGGTGTGCTGGGGACCCATACCGACGCCGAGCTCGGCGATTTCCTCGACCCGGCCAAGATCAGTTTCGAGGCCCGGCGCGAGGCGACGGTATTCTCGCGCCTGCTCCCCGGACACCATCCGCAACTCGACATCACCGACCTGGAAAACATCATCAACCGGCTGATCCCCGACATGACCTTCCAGGAGGCCTACGAGAAGACCGGGCGCCAGATCAGTGTCACTGTGGCGCCGGCGGAAGCGCACCAGCGCTCGCGGCTGCTCAACGCCATCACCTCGCCCAACGTCTATGTGCGCTCGGCGGTGATGGCCTCCTGCGCCGTGCCCGGCATCTTTCCGCCAGTGATGCTGATGGCCCGCAACGTGCACGATGAGCCGCAGCCCTACCTGCCTACCCGGCGCTGGGTGGATGGTTCGGTGGCCGACGACCTGCCGGCCAAGCGCCTGTCGCGGCTCTACAGCACCAATCACTACATCGTCAGCATGGTCAACCCGGTGGCGACCCCCTTCCTTCACGGCAATCGCGACAGCAGCCCGGTGGCGGCAGCGCTGGGTACCCTGGGCGTGGGTATCGGGCGCGAGGTGCTCAACTTCTATCGCGGTATCGTGCAGAAGAAGGGCGAGAACTGGCCGCGCTTCAATCTGCTGATGAACGGCATCCATTCCCTGCTGGACCAGGAGTACAGCGGCGATATCAATATCGTGCCGAGTTTCCGCTGGTACAACCCGACGCGCCTGCTCTCCCACCTCACCGAGAAGGAACTGGTGGATCTGATGGAGGGGGGCGCACACTCCTGCTACCCGAACGTGGAGGCCATCCGTATCTGCACGCGGATCAGCCGCACCATGGAGGAGCTGCTGCAGCGGTTCGAGTACGGTGACCTGCGTCCCTCGGCGGAGGAGTTCTACCGGCCGCGCTCCTCCCGTCGCCGTCCCACGCCCACCCGCACCGACCGCGAGGCGCTGCGCGAACACCAGGCCACGGCCAGCCTGGGCAAGCCGGCGGCAAGCCGGCGCCGCAACCCGCCGGCGGGATCCCGTCGCAGTGCGGGCACCGCGGGCAAGGCCGCCAGGGCGAAGGGCGCTACCGGCAAGGGTGCGGCGGCCAAGGGCAGTGCCGGCAAACGCGCCCCGCGCAAGGCCGGGGCTGGCAGCGGCAAGAAAAACACGGACGCCGGCCAGCGGGCCGCCTGAGCCTCAGTCCGCGGGGCCTTCCACCGCCCGCGGCGGGCGATCCGGTTTGGCGTAGGCCATGCGGCGCAGCCGCCGGGTGGCGTGGTAGCTGTCGAGCCCGCTCAGGGCAAGGCTGCCAGCGGATTCCAGGTCCACACTGCCGTCCTCGCGCAGACAGTCCTCCGGCAGCTCCAGCTGCGTCACTTCGCCGATCACCAGGTGGGTGCGGTTGATGGCCAGTTCCTGGTGCTCGCGCAGGCGCAGACCCATGCGAATCGTCGCCTCGCGCACGAAGGGAGCCGGGAACTCCGGCCACCAGCCTTCGGAGAGCCCGGTGGCGGCAAATTCCGACTGTTCCCGGGGGTAGCGCGCCGCGGTCTGGTGGGCCGCTTCCAGCCACTCGGCGCGGACGTGGTTGAGCGTATAGCAGCCACTGGCGAGCAGGTTGGAGAGTGTGTGTCGTTCCACCGGGTCGGGGCGAATCACCAAGGCGATCAGCGGCGGGTGGGAGCCGAGATGCACCGCGGAGCTCATGATCGCCAGGTTGGTCTGGCCGTGTTCGTCGGCGGTACCCACCAGGTTGGCGGATTTGAAGCCGGTGAGGGAGTTGACCAGGGCGGCGCGGTAGCGCGACTCCAGCCCGGCGAGGTCGTCGCGGTGAAAATGCATGGGGACTCCGGTGCAGTCGGGACGGGTTGTTACGCCCGCCCCGGTTGACCGGATGACTTCAGGGGATGCGCTGCACCGCCAGGGCGGCCAGGGGCTTGACCAGGTCGCCCTTGGCGTTGGCTTCCGCGCTGGAGGCATTGCCCTGCAGGGCGCGCTTCTTCACGCCCTGGAGAATGGCGGCGAGGCGGAACAGGGAAAACACGATATAGAAATCCCAGTTGTCGATACCGCTGCGGCCGGTACGCTCACAGTAGCGTGCCACGTACTCTTCGTCCGAGGGAATCCCGAGCGAGGCGCGGTCGACACCGGCGAGACCCTTCATGGCGCTCTCCCGCGGCAGCAGCCAGGCCATGCACTGGTTGGCCAGGTCGGCCAGCGGATGACCCAGGGTTGAGAGCTCCCAGTCCAGCACCGCGATGATGCGCGGCTCGCTGGCGTGGAACATGACGTTGTCCAGGCGGTAGTCGCCGTGGACCAGGCTGACGGTGCCATCGTCCTCGGGCATGTTGGCGGGCAACCAGCGCAGCAGGGTCTCCATGTCGGCGATGGTCTCGGTTTCCGAGGCGCGGTACTGCTTGGTCCAGCGGCCCAGCTGACGCTCGAAGTAGTTGCCCGGCTTGCCGTAGTCGGCGAGGCCGACGGCGTTCACATCGACGTTGTGCAGGGCCGCCAGGGTGGCGTTCATGCTGTCGTAGTAGGCGGCGCGCTCGGCGTTGTCACGGGCCTCCGGCAGCACGGGGTCCCAGAGCACGCGGCCCTGGAGGCACTCCATGACAAAGAACATGGAGCCGATGACGCTCTCGTCCTCGCACAGCACGTAGGTTTTGGGTACCGGAACATCAGTGTCCCGCAGGGCGGTCATGACCCGGAACTCCCGGTCCACCGCGTGGGCCGAGGGCAGCAGCTCGCCCGGTGGCTTGCGGCGCAGCACGTACTCGCGACCATTGGCGGTCAGCTTGAAGGTCGGGTTGGACTGCCCGCCGGGAAACTTCTCGGCCTTGAGGTCGCCGCCAAAGTCGGGGATGTGCTCCGCGAGGTAGCGGGCAAGACGTTCGGTGTCGAGTTGCTGTGCGCTCATGCTCTTTCCTGTGTCTCGGGCTGATAGCCGCGGCAGTCTGTCGGCTGCGGGGTGGCGAGGCAATGATACCCCATGACAAAAAAATTGACCTGGCCCAACAGCATGAGTCGGCGTTGAGCGCACACGGCGCTGCGGGTATGCTGATGTTGACAATAACGACATAGCGAGGCGCCACGTGTATCAGGAACTCCGTCAGGCCTGGCAGGAGCTGACTGCTCCCGGGCAACTGTTTGAAGTCACCAGCGCACAGGTCAACGGCGCGCCAGTGCGCTGCTATGCGCATGCGCCACCGTCCCTGCGCGAATTCTGGCTGGGCACCGCCGGCCACGGCGACAAGGACTACCTGGTCTTCGAGGACGAGCGCTGCGACTACCGGCAGGCCCATGAATTCGTCGCCAGCATCGGCCAGTGGCTGCATGGCGCGGGGGTGCGCCCGGGCGACCGCGTGGCGATCGCCATGCGCAACTATCCCGAGTGGATGCTCGCCTACTGGGCGATCACCTCCATGGGGGCGGTGGTGGTGGGCATGAACGCCTGGTGGGTGGCCCACGAGATGCAGTTCGCCCTGGAGGACTCGGCGCCACGGGTGCTGATCTGCGACCGCGAGCGCCTGCAGCGCTTCGCCGAGATTCGCGACGGCTTTCCTGAACTGCAGGTGGTGGCGGTGCGCCTGCGCGATGCCGCCCCGGCCTGGACCACCGACTGGGTGGATGTGATCAACGCGCCGCCGGAGCTGCCGGAGGCGGCGATCGATCCCGACGACGACGCCTGCATTTTCTACACCTCGGGCACCACCGGCCGCCCCAAGGGGGCCCGGCTGACCCACCGCGGCTGCCTCAACAATGTGCTCAACATCGCCTTCATCAACACCGTGCAGCCCATCGCCCTGGCGCGGGCCCGCGGCGCGGAAGCGCCGGCCCCCGGCAGCACGCCGGCGCCCAACTCCCTGGTGGCTACACCCCTGTTCCACGTCACCGCCAACAACTGTGTTGCCCACGCCACCACCCTGGCCGGGGGCAAGCTGGTGCACATGTACAAGTGGGATCCGCTGGAGGCGCTGCGGCTGATCGAGCGGGAGCGGGTCACCACGTTCAACGGGGTGCCGATGATGGTGCGCGAGATGCTCATGCACCCGCGCTTCGGCGACTTCGACACCGCGTCGCTATCGGTGCTCGGGGGTGGCGGTGCCGCGGTACAACCGGACCTGGTGAGCAAGATCCAGCAGCAGACCCGGGGCGCGCGGCCCAACACCGGCTACGGGATGACGGAAACCTGCGGCATCATTGCCGCCGTGTCGGCGGAGTTCTTCGCCGAGAAGCCCGAGAGCGTGGGCCCGGCACTGCCCACCTTCGAGGCCAAGTGCGTGGGGCCCCGCGGCGAGGACCTGCCCGCCGGCGAGATCGGCGAGTTGTGGGTGCGCGGAGCGCCGGTCATCAAGGGTTATCTGAACCGGCCCGAGGCCACCGCGGAGTCGATCACCGAGGGCTGGTTGCACACCGGCGATATCGCCTGGATGGACGCGGACGGCTTCATCTTCCTGGTCGACCGGGCCAAGGACATGGTCCTGCGCGGCGGCGAGAACGTCTACTGCGCCGAGGTGGAGAATGCCCTGTTCGCCCACGACGCCGTGGCCGAGTGTGTGGTGTTTGCGGTTGCCGACGAGCGCCTGGGCGAGGAGGTGGGTGCCGCCATCCACCTGCGCCAGGGCGCCAGCGTGGACGCGGAACATTTGCGGGCCCACTGTGCGGGCCTGCTGGCGGCCTTCAAGGTGCCGCGCTACCTGTGGTTCCTCGACCAGCCGCTGCCCCGCAATGCCAATGGCAAGTTTCTCAAGCGCGAGCTGCGGGAGCAGTTGCGGGTCGAGGACGCCTGCTGATCAGGACTCCACGAAGGCCCGCTCGATCACGTAGTGGGCCGCCTTGCCGTGACGGGATTCGGTGAAGCCGCGGGCGTCCAGCAGGCCGCTCAGGTCCTTGAGCATGGAGGGGCTGCCGCAGAGCATGAAGCGGTCGTGCTCGGGGTCGATGTCCCCCAGGCCGAGATCCGCCGGGAGCTTGCCGCTCTCGAGCAAGGTGGTCAGGCGGCTGGTATTGCGGAAGGGCTCGCGGGTGACCGTGGGGTAGTAGAGCAGTTTCTCGCGCACCGCCTCGCCCAGGTACTCGTGTTCCAGGAGCTCCTGGGTGATGGTGTCCTGGTAGGCCAGCTCCGACACCCAGCGCACCCCGTGGGTGAGGATGACGCGGTCGAAGCGCTCGTAGATCTCCGGGTCGCGGATGATGCTCATGAAGGGCGCCAGGCCGGTGCCGGTGGCCAGCAGGTAGAGGTTCCTGCCGGGCAGCAGGTGGTCCATCACCAGGGTGCCGGTGGCCTTGCTGTTCACCAGCACCTCGTCGCCGGGCTGGATGCCCTGCAGCTTTGAGGTCAGCGGGCCATCGGGAACCTTGATGCTGAAAAACTCCAGCTCGTCCTCATAGTTGGCGCTGGCCATGCTGTAGGCTCGCAACAAGGGGCGTCCCTCGTGCTCCAGGCCGATCATGGTGAAATGCCCGTTCTCGAAGCGGAACGCGGGGTTGCGGGTGGTGCGGAAACTGAACAGCCGGTCGGTCCAGTGGTGCACTGAAGTGACCTGTTCGCGCAGCAATGTTGCCATGGTGCTGATACCTCCCTGAGTGGATGGCGACAGCATAGGCGCCCACCTTATATCGGTAAATCAGTTTTTTCTGGTATTCTATTGCGGAAAAACCGAATAGTGCGCAGTTTGCCCGGGGAGGTTCTGCCATGCGTTATACCCTGCGACAGCTGGAAGTGTTCCTCGCCACCGCCCGCCACGAGAGCGTCAGCCAGGCCGCCGTCGAACTCGCCCTGTCCCAGTCGGCGGTCAGCGGCGCCCTGCGCGACCTGGAAAAGCAGTTTGATGTGGTCCTCTTCGACCGGGTCGGCAAGCGGCTGTACCTGAGCGAGTTCGGGCGCGAGCTGCGCGCGCCGGCCGAGGACGTCCTGGCCCGGGCCCGGGAGCTGGAGCAGTCCCTCGGCGGCAGCAGCGTGCGCGGGCGCCTGCGGGTAGGGGCCACGCTGACCATCGGCAACTATCTGGCGGTACCCATGATCGCCGCCTTCCGCGAGCGTTATCCGGAGGCGGATGTCCAGCTGGAGGTGGCCAATACGGCGAGCATCGCCGCGCGGGTGGCCGACTACACCCTGGACATGGGCCTGGTGGAGGGGGAGTTCAATCACCCGGACCTGTCCCTGCAGCCCTGGCGGGGTGATGAGCTCTGCGTGTTTGCCGCGCCCGGGCACCCGGTGCTGGCGCGGGGAGATCTCGATGACGCGGGCCTGGTGGCCCAGGACTGGATCCTGCGCGAGCCCGGTTCGGGCACACGCCAGGCCTTCGATCGCGCGATGCACGGTATACTGGCATCGATGAATGTGGTCCTGGAATTGCAGCACACGGAGGCGATCAAGCGCGCGGTCGAGGCGGGACTGGGGCTCGGCTGTCTCTCGCGCATCAGCCTGGAGGACGCCTTCCGCCGCGGTTCCCTGGTGCCCGTGGCCGTCCCCGGGCGGGACCTGCGGCGCGGCCTGGGCATCCTCTTGCACCGCCAGAAGTACCAGGGGCCGGCGCTGCGCGCCTGGCTGGCCCTGTGCCGGGAGCGCGGGGAGGCCGGCGCAGATGCCTGAGCGCGCGCCGGTTCTCGACACCCTGCAGCGGGGAGCGGTGGATTCGGCGGTCCGCGACTACCTGCATCTGGCTTCCCTCGAACTGGGCCGCAGCGTGCCGGTACCGCCGGTGCGCTTCGACCTTTCCGGGCGCAGCGCCGGCATGTTCCGGGCCAGGGGGCGCGAGTGTGAATTGCGCTTCAATCCCTGGATTTTTGCCCGCTATTACGACGAGAACCTGAGTGAGACCGTGCCCCACGAGGTGGCGCATTACCTGGTCTGGTGGCAGTTTCCCCGCCGCCGCACGCGGCCCCACGGGGCCGAGTGGCAGGCCTGGATGTGTTTTTTTGGCGTGGAGCCCCGGGTCACCTTCGATCGCGATATCAGCGGCCTGCCCCAGCGGCGCCAGCGCCGATTCCGCTACCGCTGTGACTGCAGCGAGCACAGCCTGTCGACCACCCGCCACCGGCGGCAGGAGCGCGGCGAGGCGCGCTACCAATGCCGTCGCTGCGGCGGCCCCCTGCGCCGCGACCCCTGAAGCCTCAGGCCGCCACTTCCATGATGGCGGCGCTGCTGCCGGACTCGCTGTCATCGGCGCTGTCGATGGTAATCCGCTCCGGCGCGATGCCCGCCTGGTTGACCAGGAAGCGTTTGACCGCCGCCGCGCGCTCGCTGGCGAGGGCCGGCAGCGCAGTCTCCGGCAGCGCCACGGCGTCGCGCACGGCGCGGTAGCGGGCCTGGGTGGAGGGTTTTTCCGCTTCCGCGCTGGCAGTGGTAGCCGGCAGCGCGGCATAGCGCTGGTCGATGGCCGCGGTCCAGGCCTCGCTGCGCTGCTCCAGATCCGCCGGGCTCAGCCCCTGGGCGAGCAATTCATCCCGCAGGCGCGCTTCCCGCAGTTGGCGGCCATCGGTCTTCGGGTTGACCTGGCCGCTGACAATCAGCTCCAGGGCAGGGCGCTGCTGCAGGGCAGCGGCGAGGTCTCCGAGCTTGCCGGCACTGTGCTCATCGAGGTCGACACTGCCGGCGGTGAAGTCCACCTGGCGCAGATCCGCTTCACTGCCCACGAGGCTCGCCAGCAGGTTGAAGGGCGCGGTGACGGCCTGGCGCAGGAGGTTGACGAAGGCGCCGGCAATGACGCTGCCGAGGCTGAAGCGCGGGTTGTTCAGGTCGCCACTGACCGGTACGTCGAGGTCGATCACGCCGCGGCTGTCGGTGAGCAGGGCAATGCCGAGCCGCAGGGGCAGGTCGAGGGCGCGCTCGGAATCCACCTGTTCTCCCAGGCGCAGCTGGCTGATCACCACCTGGTTGCGCCCCTGCAGACGGCTGTCCTCCAGCTGATAGTTCAGGTCCACGGTCAGGGTGCCCCGCTCGATGGCATAGCCCGCATAGGTGGCGGAGTAGGGACTCAGCCGCGCCATGTCGATGCCGCGGAAATTCAGCGCCAGCTCCAGGTCGGGCGGGCTGCGCAGGGGCAGGGCGTGCCCGCTCAGGGAGACCGGGGCATAGCCGTCCACCGCACCATCCAGATCAATCACCACGCGGGCCTCGGGGTCGAGGCGGAAGCCGGTAATGCTGCCTTCGAGGTCGCCGATCACGGTGCGAAAGCGGATCGGCAGGGATTCGTCCATGAAGTCCAGCGCGCTGTCGGCCACCTGGATTTCCGGGACCGCGACCTGCCAGTCCGGGGACGCCGGCTCCGCGTCGGGCCCGGATGCAGTGCTGTCACTCGCGCTTTCCGTGGGCGATGCCTCGCTTTGCGCAGCGAGCTGTTCGCCGCCATCGGGCGCGCCCTCGCGCTCGCCCGAGGCGGCTTGCGTGTCGTCGTCGGCCGCCAGCACCCGGGTCAGGTTGACCCGCCCCTGGGGGTCGATGTGCAGGCGCCCGCTAAAGCCGTCCAGCAGGACGCTGCCGACCGTCACCTGGCGCTGGGGCAGGTCGATGTCCACCGCCTGCCAGGCGAGCTGGTCCCAGCTGGTCAATTCATTGTCGGCGCCGCGAATCAGGATCAGGAAATCCTCGATGCCGCCGTCCAGCGAGATCCTAGAGGGGGTGAAATCCTGCAGGGTCAGCCGGGCCTCGCTGCCCAGGTGGCCATCGCCGATTTCCGCGCGCAGGGCGGCGGGCAGGTTGGGGGCGAACCAGGCGAGGGGCAGCGACTGCAGGCTGGCTTCCAGCTGGCCACTGCCGCGACCGACGTCCACCTCGCCGTCGAGAGAAAACGTCGCGGTCTGGTTGATGCGCAGGTTCAGCGCTAGCGGTGAGGCCGCCTCGGCCGGCCACTCCAGCTCGCGGACCTCGGCGCTGATCGGTGCCACGGTCAGCGCGGGCTCGGTAAAGGGGCTGCGCCAGTGGGCGCGGCCCTCGGTGAGGCTCAGCTGTTCCAGGGAGGCGCGCCAGGTATCCACTCCCGCGGCCTGCTCCCCCGTCTCCGCCGGCTGTTCGGCCTTTGCCGCGGTGTCACCGCTTTCCGGCTCGGCCGCCGGCAGCAGTGCCAGCAGGCTGATCTGTTCCCCCTCCTGCCAGCCAGACACATCCAGGCCCCGCAGTGCCAGGGACTCTGCCCCGAGCCGCTGTTCCGCCAGGTCGAGGTTCAGGGCCTTCAGGTTCAGGGCCTGCAGGCGCAGGTGCGTGTCCGGCCAGGCGCCGGTGTCGCGGGGCCGGGCGGCAATCTCGCGCAGGGTGATTTGGCCGCCGTCCACCCGGGCCTGAAGCTCGTTTTGCCAGTCGAGCGCGAAGCCGGAGGACAGGTCCAGGCTGCCGGCCGACAGGCTAAAGGGCAGCAGCGGATCGGCGCGGCGCACGGCGGGCGCGAGTTGCAGTGCGTCGATATCGAGGTCGCCCGCCAGGCTGGAGTCGCCGAGCGCGAGGCTGCCCTCGGCACCGATTGCACCGCCCTCCCGGGCCTCCAGGTCGAGCCGGTAGTGCCCCCGCTCCCCGGCCAGGGTCGAGAGATCGCTGACACGCAGCTCGAGCTTGTGGACACCGCTGCGCCACGGCGTCGACAGCGTGCGGTCCTCCAGCGTTACCTCTCCGCCGCTGAGGTAGAGTTCCTCGAGTCGCAGGGGAAAGGGTTTACCCGGGGGGGATTGCGGTGCCGCTTGTTCACCCTCGGGAAGCATCGCCAGCAGGTTGAGGGCGCCGTCGGCCCGCTGCACCAGGTGGACCCTGGGCCCCAGCACGGTGACGTCCTGCAGCAGCAGCGCGCGTTGCCACAGACTGGCCAGGCCCAGGTTGGCGTGCAGGTACTCTACCGACAGCATCGCTGTGTCGTCGCTGTCGCGCAGGACGCCGCGCCGCACTTCCAGGGTCAGGGTGAAGGGGTTGAAGAGAATCAGTTCGCTGTGGAACTCGCGCTGCAGCTGCTCGCGAATCAGGTGGTGGGGCAGGATGTTGAGCAGGGGCCAGACCAGGAAGATCACCAGCAGGACCCAGCCCAGGTAGAGACCGATGCACCAACGTACCACTTTCCGCAACATGTCCGCTCCCTGCACACTTTCCGTGCCGGACACTATAGCGGACTGTGCCCTGGGCCGCTAAATGCCCTTCCGGTAACTGTAGGGCGTGACGCCGGTCCAGCCCTTGAAGGCGCGGATAAAGGCGCTGGATTCGGAGAAGCCGGCGCGGTGGGCGATTTCCTCGATGGACAGGCCCTGCTTGCCGAGAAAATGCAGGGCGGTATCCCGGCGCAGCTGGTTCTTGATGTCCTTGAAGGTGGTTCCCTCGGCGGCCAGGCGCCGCCGCAGGGTCTGCGGGTGCAGGTCGAGGCGGGCGGCGACATCCGCCAGCTCGGGCAGATCCTGCAGGCGCGGGCGCAGGATGTCGCGCACCTGGGTGGTCCAGCTGTTGCGGGCGAAATTCTGGGTCAGCATCATGAGCACCGGGTGGCGCAGGAAGTGGCGCAGGCTCTGCTCGTTCTGCACCACGCGCTTGTCCATCTGGCTGGCGGCGAAGACCAGTTCGCAGTGTTCGGTGCCGAAATGCACGGGATTGGCCAGGAACATGTGGCGATAGTCATCGGCGGTGGCCGCCGGTTCGTAGGCCAGGTTGACCGCCTGGATGGGCAGGTGCTCCTGGACCAGCCAGCTGCCGAAGCGGTGCAGGTTGAACAGCAGCAGCTCCACCATGTAGGGGTCGCAGGGGCGCCGGGAGTCCTGTTCCACGCGGATTCGCACCAACTCGCCTTCCTCCTGGAAAACCAGGTAGGGGAAGGACTCGAACAGCTGGTAGAAGCGGCAGTAGCGGTGCAGTGCCTGGCCCAGGGTTTCGCTGCCGATCACCGCGTGGCACATCATTGACCAGCTGCCGATGGGCGCGCGCCGGGTGGCGTAGCCGAGGCTCTCGTCGCCCATGGCGAGCATGGTGCTGACTTGCAGATCGGCGAAGCGTTCGATGGAGATGCGCGCATCGGCCTCCCGCAACAGGCGCGGTGAAATGCGATTGCGGCGCAGCAGCTGCATCGGGTCGAGCCCGATGGCCACGGCATTGCGCAGGACCGCGCGGGCGAAGTAGACCGAAATAGACAGATTGCGCATGTATGAACGTCCCCTTTGCCCGACCTGCTGCAGCGTCGGCGCTATTATTGTGCCACAGTGCGATTTCCGCGCTGTTCGTCCCGATCAATAAAATTGTCGGACGCGGTCATTGTTGGCCCTTGCGGGGCCACGCATAATCCGGGGCTCATGGCAAAAAAGGTACCCGTGATGTTGCCGCGTGATTTCACCGAAGAACAGCAGCTGTTCCGCGACGCCTATCGCAAGTTCCTGGCGGCGGAGATTGTGCCGCACATGGAAAGCTGGCGCGAGGCGGGGATTGTCGATCGCGAGGCCTTTCGCAAGGCCGGGGAGCAGGGCTTCCTGATGGTCTGGCCCGAGGAGCGCTACGGCGGCATGGGTGACAGCGACTTCCGCTTCGAGCAGATCATCATGGAGGAGGCCGCCTACGCCCGGGTCGGCGACTGGTACTCCACCCTGCACAGTCGCCTGGTTGGCCCCTACCTGACCCGCTTCGGTAGCGAGGAACAGTGCCAGCGCTTCCTGCCCGGCTGTGTGCGCGGCGAGACCATCCTGGCGATTGCCATGACCGAGCCCGACGCCGGCAGCGACCTCGCGGGCATGCGCGCCACCGCGGTGGAGGCCGACGACCACTGGGTGCTCAAGGGCGCCAAGACCTACATTTCCAACGGCATCAACGCCGACCTGGTCATTGTCGCGGCGAAGACCGACCCCCAGAACAATCCCCACCATATGACCCTGTTCCTGGTGGAGCGGGGCATGGAAGGTTTCGAGCGCGGGCGCAACCTGCGCAAGATGGGCCTCAAGGCCCAGGATACCGCCGAGCTCTTCTTCAATGATGTGAAGGTGCCCAAGGCCAATGTGCTGGGCGAACCGGGCAAGGGCTTCGTCTACCTGATGGAAGGCCTGGCCGAGGAGCGCCTGATCGGCGCCGTCGGTTACCTGGCCGCGGCGCAGCTGTCCTGGGACCTGACCGCGGAGTTCGTGCGCGAGCGCAAGGCCTTCGGCAAGCCCCTGGCGGCCTTCCAGAATACCCAGTTCCGTATGGCGGAAATGCGCTCGCAACTGGATTTTGCCCAGGCCTATGTCGACCAGTGCGTGCGCGCCTTCAACGCCGGTGCCCTCACCGCGGTGGACGCGGCCAAGGCCAAGCTGCTTACCTCCGAATTGCAGGTGGCCGCCGCGGACCTGGGTGTGCAGCTGCACGGCGGCGCCGGTTACATGGACGAATACCCGATTAGCCGCCAGTTTACCGACGCGCGCATTTCCCCGATTTACGCCGGCACCTCGGAAGTGATGAAACTGATCATCAGCCGCGACTGCCTCGGCGAATCCTACCAACCCTTCAATACCCGCAATTTCTGAAAGGAGTAACAACATGGATCTGCAAGGAAAAGTTGCACTGGTCACCGGTGGCGCCTCCGGCCTCGGCCGCGCCACGGTGGAAGCCTATGTCGCCAAGGGCGCGAAGGTTGCCATCTTCGACCTGAATGAACAGAACGCGCAGGACGTGATCGACCAGCTGGGCGCCGACAAGGTGGCCTTCTGGAAGGTCAATGTGGCCGACGAGGACAATGTCCGCGAGGCCGTGGCCGGCATCGTGGAGAAATTCGGCGCCCTGCACATCTGCAACAACTACGCGGGCATCGGCAGCGCCTGCAAGACCCTGAGCAAGAAGGGCGTGTTCCCCATGGAGCAGTTCATGCCGGTGATCAACGTCAACCTGGTGGGCACCTTCAATGTCGCCCGCTTTGCCGCCGAGCAGATGGCCAACAACGACCCGATCAACCAGGACGGCGGCCGCGGCGTGATCATCAACACGGCCTCGATTGCCGCCATGGAAGGCCAGGTCGGTCAGCTGGCCTACAGCGCCAGCAAGGGTGGCATCGTCGGCATGACGCTGCCCATGGCGCGGGACCTGGAAGCCTACGGCATCCGCGTCAACACCATCGTGCCCGGCCTGATCCACACGCCGCTGTTCGAGTCGCTGCCGGAGGCCGCCTACAAGTCCCTGGAAAACAGCGTATGCTACCCGCACCGCCTGGGGCGGCCCGAGGAGATCGCCCACCTGTCGGTATTCATCGCCGAAAACGACTACCTGAATGGTGAGTGCGTCCGCCTGGACGGCGCGATTCGCATGCAGCCGCGCTGAGGAGGGATTCCATGGGACCGCTAAACGGTTTTACTGTCATCGAACTGGCGGGCATTGGCCCGGCACCCATGGGTGGCATGATCCTCGCTGACATGGGCGCCGAGGTGATCCGCATCGAACGCGCGGGGGGCGCCGACCTGCGGCAGATGAAGGATGTCAGTGGCCGCGGCAAGAAATCGGTGGTGCTCAACCTGAAGAGCGAGGAGGGCGTCGAGACCCTGCTGCGCATGGTGGAAAACGCCGATGTGCTGATCGACCCCTACCGCCCCGGTGTCTGCGAAAAACTGGGTGTGGGCCCCGAGGTCTGCCTCAAGCGCAACCCGCGGCTGGTGTTTGCCCGCATGACCGGCTGGGGCCAGGAAGGGCCCCTGGCCCAGGCCGCGGGCCACGATATCAACTACATCTCCCTGACCGGCGCCCTGTTTGCCACCGGTCGCGCCGGCGAGAAACCCGTGCCGCCCCTGAACCTGGTCGGCGACATGGGCGGCGGCGGCATGCTGCTGGTCAACGGTGTACTGGCGGCGCTGCTGGAAACCAGCAACTCCGGCAAGGGCCAGGTGATCGACGTGGCCATGGTCGACGGTGCGGCCCAGCTGATGTGGATGTTCCACGGCTTCCACGCCATCGGCGGCTGGGATGCCTCTCGCCGCGAAGCCAACCTGCTGGATGGCGCCGCGCCCTTCTACGACACCTACGAATGTGCCGATGGCCAGTACATCGCCGTGGGTTCCATCGAGCCGCAGTTCTATGCGCTGCTGTGCCAACTGGCGGAGCTGCCCGAGGACCTCTTCGCCAATCAGCACGACCGCGAGCGCTGGCCGGAGATGAAGGCGCGCCTGACCGAGGTGTTCCGCAGCAAGACCCAAGCCCAGTGGTGCGAGATCATGGAGGGCACCGACGCCTGCTTTGCCCCGGTGCTGTCCTTCGTCGAGGCACCGGCGCATCCGGCCAACCAGGCCCGCAACACCTATGTCGAGGTCGACGGTGTGGTACAGCCGGCGCCGGCCCCGCGCTTCAGCCGCACGCCCTCCGAGGTCAACCACGGGCCCAAGGGCCTGGGTGAAGACACCGACAGCGTGCTGCAGGCCATGGGTTTTGCCGAGGAAGAAGTCCGCAAGCTGCGCGAATCCGGTAGCATTGGCTGACCCGAGACTACAAGGAATTGTCATGCCAGAGAGTTTTGAAACAGTAAGCGTCGAACAGCGCGGCTCGGTCGCGCTGCTCAGCTTCAATCGCCCCGACAGCCTGAACGCCTTCAACGCCGCCCTGCGCCGGGATATCCTGGCGGCGGCAGAGGCGGTGAATGCCGACGACAGCATCCGTGTCGTGGTGCTGACCGGGGCGGGTCGGGCCTTCAGTGCCGGCGCCGACCTGGCGGAAATCCAGGCCGATGACTTCGACGTCGAGGCCCAGCTCAACCGCGAGTACAAGCCGGCGCTGATGGCGATCACCGAGTCGCCCAAGCCCTGGATCAGCGCGGTAAACGGCGCCGCCGCCGGTATCGGCAGTGCCTTCGCCATGGTTTGCGACCTCACGGTGATGGCCGAGAACGCCTTTATCTACCAGGCCTTTGCGGCAATCGGTCTGATTCCGGATGGCGGTGCCACCTGGCATCTGGCGCGCACGGTGGGTCGCAAGCGCGCTTTCGAGCTGATCGCCGGCGGTGAAAAGCTGGCGGCCGCACGCTGCCAGGAATGGGGGCTGTGCAACCGCGTCGTGGCCGCCGACGCCCTGGTGGACGAGGCCGTGGCCTGGGCGGAAGAGCTGGCCGGCAAGGCACCGCTGTCCCTGCGCTACGCCAAGCAGGCCCTGAATGCGGCGATGGAGGCGGACGTTGCTGCCACCATTACCGACGAGGCACGGCTGCAGAAGGTCTGCATCGACAGCGATGACGCGAAAGAGGGCGCCACGGCATTCCTGGCCAAGCGCGCACCGGTGTGGACGGGGCGCTAGCGCTCATGCGGCAGCTGTTCGACGTCAGTGACAAGGTGGCCCTGGTCACCGGGGGCTCCCGCGGCATCGGCGAGATGATCGCGGCGGGCTTTGTCGCCAACGGCGTGAAGACCTACATCACGGCCCGCCGCGAGGGGGAACTGCGGGAGACCGCCGAGCGCCTCTCGGTGCAGGGCGAGTGCATTCCGCTGGTGGTCGACCTGTCGACCCTGGCGGGTGTGCGCCAGCTGGTGGGGGAACTCACCGAGCGAGAATCCGGCCTGCATATCCTGGTCAACAACGCCGGCACCAGCTGGGGCGCCCCGCTGGAGGCGTTCCCCGAGTCCGGCTGGGACAAGGTCATGGACCTCAACCTCAAGTCGATGTTCTACCTGACCCAGCAATTGCTGCCGCTGCTGCGGGCCGCCCGGCGGGACGAGGATCCCGCCCGGGTGATCAATATCGGCTCCGTGAACGGGCTCACCAACAGCCACATGGACAACTACAGCTACGCCGCGAGCAAGGCCGCGGTGCACCACATGACCCGCCAGCTCGGGGCCGAGCTGGCGCGGCAGGGGGTCAATGTGAATGCAATTGCCCCGGGCTTCTTCCCCAGCAAGATGACCGCCCACCTGCTCGAGGACGAAGCGGCGCTGGTGAAGGACTTTCCGATCCCCCGCCTCGGCAGCCCCGAGGATGCCGCCGGTTCGGCGATCTATCTGTCCTCCCGGGCCTCGGCCTGGATGACCGGCCACGTGCTGGTGCTGGACGGCGGCCTGGTAGCCCAGGCCTGATCTTCCGGGCCCGCCGACCCGCGGCAGGCCTGTCTTTCCCCCTCGCCGATTCTCAGGTCGTCACGATCAGGCGCAGTGCCTGCAGCTGCAGGCCGGCGTGCTGAATATGCAGGGCACTCTCCTCGATGCGCCAGGCCAGGTGGTCGAGCTCTTCCTGGCGGATGGACGGGTTCACCTGGCGCAGTGCCGTGAGGCGTTCCAGCTCGGTACCCAGGCTCTCGCGCATGTCGCTCTCCGCGGCGCTCAGGATCGGCGCCAGGCGCGACTCGGCTTCCCGCTTGGCCTGGGTCACGCGGTCCTCCACATCGTTCTGCACCTGGCGGATGATGGCCAGGGCCGTCTGCTTGTTGACCTTTTCCACCAGCGGGTCGAGCCTGGCGCTGGGCACCAGGCGGGCCAGATCCTTGCCGCGGGCGTCCATCAGCAGGCGCATGGGGTGGAAGGACAGGAAGCGCTCCAGCTGCAGGTTGCGCGGGGCCACGCAGTTCACCGTGAACAGGCACTCCAGCAGCAGGGTGGCCGGGGGGATGCCCTTGAGGCTGAGGGTGCCGATGGCCGCGTTGCCCAGCTCGGTGGAGTGCACCATGTCCATGGCTTCCAGCAGCATGGGGTGCTCCCAGCTGAGGAACAGCAGGTCTTCCCGGGCCAGGGCCTTGTCCCGGGCGAAGGTCAGGCTGGTGCCCTCGTCCCCGAGCCAGGGGAAGTGGCCGGTCAGCATGTGATCGGTGGGGCGCAGGATCAGGGCCTGCTCGGAGTGGTATTCGTGTTCCACGCCGTAGGCTTCACAGAGGGCCTCCAGGTAGCCCTGGAGGCTGTCGGTTTCCTCCAGGTCGCGGATGCGCTCGATCAGCGCCGCGGCCTCGGCGGGCTTGCAGGAATTGCGCTCCAGCAGCCGGTCGCGCCCCTCGCGCAGCTCCCGGCGGGTGGCGTCGGTGAAGGCCGCGGTCTCGGTCAGCAGGGCGTCGAAGTCTTCGCTGCGCTGTTCCAGTTGTGTCTGCAGGCGGTCCTCAAAGTGCTCCAGGATCAGGCTGCCGGCGGAGCAGGGTTCGGCAAAGACGCCGACGCCGCGATCGTACCAGTCGAGCAGGGTTTCCTGGGCACTGCCCTCCAGGTAGGGCACGTGGATGTTGACGTCCCCCTGCTGACCGATGCGGTCGAGGCGGCCGATGCGCTGTTCCAGCAGGTCCGGGTGCAGGGGCAGGTCGAAGAGGATCAGGTGCTGGGCAAACTGGAAGTTGCGCCCCTCGCTGCCGATTTCCGAGCAGACCAGGGTCTGGGCACCGTTCACCGCGTCGGCGAAATAGGCGGCGGCCCGGTCCCGCTCGAGGATCGACAGGCCCTCGTAGAAGGCCGCGGAGCGGATGCCCGCGCGCAGGTGCAGGTGGTGCTCCAGGGCCACCGCGGTGCGGGCATTGGCGCAGATCACCAGGGCCTTTTCCGGGCGCAGGGCTTTCAGGGTGTCGACCAGCCAGCTGACCCGCGGGTCAAAGCTGAGCCAGCTGTCGTCGTGGTAGGGCATCTCGGGGTAGAGACGCTCCTCCAGGTCCAGGCTGGCCAGGGCGTAGGCCTCGGGGTAGGGCAGGGGGTGCCGGTGCAGCACCCGCTGCGGGAAGCCGCTGATCGCTGCCCGTGTGTTGCGGAACAGCACCCGCCCGGTACCGAAGCGGTCGAGGATCTGCTCCACCAGCTGCGGCCTTGGTGTGTCGGGGTCGAGGCCCTCGGGCAGGTCCGCGGGCGCGGGCTCCCCGCGCTCCAGGGCATCCACCAGGTCACTCCACTGGCGGTAGGTCTCGGACTCGGCGAGGAAGGCTTCCAGGCTGTGGAAGCGGTCGGGGTCGAGCAGGCGCAGGCGGGCGAAATGACTTTCCACACCGAGTTGCTCGGGGGTGGCGGTGAGCAGGAGCAGGCCGGGACTGGCGGCCCCCAGCTGGGCCACGAAATGGTAGTCCTCCCCCGCCTGCTCCGGCGACCAGTGCAGATGGTGAGCCTCGTCCACGACCACCAGGTCCCAGTGGGAGGCGAGGGCGAGGTCGCGGTAGGCCGGCTCGTCGAAGAGGTCCAGGGGGCAGAGTACCAGCTGCTCACTGTCGAAGGGCGCCGGATCGTCGATCTCCGCCAGGCGCTCGGCGTCGAAGAGCGCAAAGCGCAGCTGGAAGCGGCGCAGCATCTCCACCAGCCACTGGTGCAGCAGCGCCGGCGGCACCAGCACCAGCACGCGGCTGGCGCGGCCCGTCAGCAACTGCTGCTGCAGGATCATGCCGGCCTCGATGGTCTTGCCCAGGCCGACCTCGTCCGCCAGCAATACCCGGGGGGCGTGGCGTTGCCCCACTTCGTGGGCGACGTAGACCTGGTGCGGCAGCAGGCTGGTGCGCGAGCCCAGCAGCCCGCGCACGGGCGTGCGCTGCAGGCGATCCAGGTGGCGGAAGGTGTCCATGCGCAGGACGAAATCGCTGTTGCGATCGAAGTGCCCGTTCATCAGCCGCTGGCTGGGGGTGACAATCTGCACGAAGCCATCCAGTTCCAGCTCGGAGATGGTGAGCTCGTCCTCGTGGTGGTCGGTGCCGGTATACAGGAGCAGGCCCATCTGCTCGTCGACCCGGGTCACCACCAGCTCGACCCCCTGCACCGTCGCGATGTGATCGCCCGGCTTGAAGCGCAGGCGCGTCAGGGGGGCGTTGTCCATGGCGTAGGTGCGATCCTCGCCCACGGCGGGGAAGGTGAGAGTGACCCGCCGGGGCTCCACCTCGACCACCACCCCCAGGCCCAGTTGACTGTCCGCGTGGCTGATCCAGCGTTGACCGACAATATATTGCATGTGTCCCCGTGTCCGGCTGCGGGCGCCGGGGCGCCCTCAAAAGCCGCACATCTTACCACTGACCGCGGGCGAGGTCGGCCCCGGCGGGCAATTCCTGTGGATCCTTCCTGTGCCCGCTCAGGCTTCGTCGGGGAAGAAGAGCTGCAGACTGTTGCGCTGGACCTGTTCCAGCAAAATCTCCGGGTCCAGTCCGTGGATAGCGGCGACCTTTTCCGCCACGAAGGGCAGGTAATAGGGCGCGTTGGGCTTGCCCCGGTAGGGCACGGGTGTCAGGTAGGGAGAGTCGGTCTCCAGCAACAGTTGCTCGATCGGGGTTGCCGCCACCACCTCGCGCACGTTGTCGGCGCGGTTGAAGGTGGTGATGCCGTTGAAGCCAAGCATGAAACCTTCGCCGAGGCAGAATTCCGCCAGCTCAAGGCTGGAGGTGAAACTGTGAATCACGCCCCGGCGACGCAGGCTGCTGCGGAAGTTTTCCAGAATGGTGCGGGTGTCGTCATCGGCCTCGCGGGTGTGGATCACCACCGGGAGGTCGAGGTCTGCCGCCAGGGCCAGTTGCTGCTCGAAGGCGCGCCACTGTGCCCGGCGGTCGGCGTGGTCGTAGAAGTAATCGAGACCGATCTCGCCGATGGCGACCACCCTGGGGTCGCCGGCCTGTTCGCGGATGCGCTCCAGCACCTCACTGTCCAGGCCCTCGGCTTCGTGGGGGTGGATGCCCTGGGTCGCCCAGACGTCGTCCTCGCGGTGGGCCAGGGCCAGGACCGGCCCGAGGTTGTCCGGTGATACCGCGATGGTAATGATGCGCTGGATGCCCACGTCGCGGGATCGCTGGAGCGTGGCTGTCAGCTGTTCGCCGTCGAGGTAGTCGAGGTGGCAGTGGGTTTCGATCAGCGGCGTACGGTAGCGGGGAATGTCGCGTCGACGGCTGGCGCTCATGGAGCCTCGGCTTTCGGGAAATGGCGTCACAGGATAGGGGAACTCGGCTCCGGGGGAAAGTGCCGCACCGCCCGCTAGGGCCGGTCCAGGCTGCCCAGGGTTTCCAGGATCTGTTGCCACAGCCACTGGTGCAGGGCGGAGTGTTCGGTGCGCCGGTGGCCCACCAGCATATAGCGAATCTGGTAGTCGATGTCTTCGGGGTTGGCCAGGGCCACGATGCCCTGGGTCGCGATCTGGTTGCGCATGATGTAGGCCGGTCCGGGCATGAAGTAGTCGGTGGAGCGCAACACCTCCAGGGCGGTCATCAGATGGGAGATCTCCAGGGAGCCCTGTTGCGGATCGCGCACCCGCAGGAAGCTCTCGGAGGTCCGCACCAGTTCGATCTGTTCAAAGTCGGGCAGGTAGACCCGGATCACCGGATACAGCGCCAGGCGCTCCCAGGTCAGGTCGCCCTGGGTCAGGGGGTGGCCCTCGCGCACCAGGATCGCCGGTGGCGCGGTGCCCAGGGGAAAGGCCCGGAAGTCCTCGGGGTAGTGGGCCTGGGCGATGTGGATGACGAAATCCAGGGCGCCGCTGGCGAGTTGCTCCAGCTGGTTCTCCACCCGGGTGATGACCCGGATCGACAGGCGCGGGGCCAGCTCGTGGAGGCGCCGGATCAGGCCCGGCAGCAGGGCCATGCCGATGTACTCCGACAGGACCAGGGTCACCTCGCCGGTATAGTGCCAGGGATCGAACTCGGGGCCCCGCAGCAGCCGCTCCACCTCCGTCAGCAGGGGGCCCAGCTCGCGCTCCAGTTCCCGCGCCCGCGGGCTTGGCTGCATGCCGCCGCTGCTGCGGGTAAACAGCGGGTCGTCAAACAGTTCGCGCAGGCGCCCCAGGGTGCGGCTCATCGCCGGCTGGGTAATGTGCAGGCGCCTGGCCGCGCGGGAAACCGAGCACTCCTGCAGCATGACCTGCAGGGCCACGAGAAGGTTCAGGTCGACCTTGTGCAGTTGCCGGGAGTTCACCCTAGACTATTACCTGAATGCATGATTTCAATAAATTAAATACATTAGGACTATATCAAGCCCCTGGCTATAATTCGACCATCTGAAATTGGTCGCTGCGCGTTTTTCTCCCCTGGATCGCACGCAGCACCCGTCCAGGTCCGTGACGTCAGATTTCCACCCGCCGCAAGGCGGGTTTTTTATGGCTACGGCGCACGCCACAGGGGCCGTGAACCGAGGGTCACAGGGCCCGCTGCACACCCGCCCCTCCCCAGCCTATACTGTGCACCCGCGTCAGATTTCGCCACGGAGTGCCCCATGACTGCCCACCCATTCCTGCCCTGGCTCTGCGGCATCATCCTTGCGCTGAGTATGGGCTGTGCCAGCCTGCAGGCCGCGACCCGTTACGGCGAGGATTTCGTCCGCCTGGGGGGCGACTGGCCCGAGACACGCGCCTGGCGCGCCCCGGGTGAGCGCGTGCGGGAGGTCGGTCCGCAGCACAGGGAGCAGTTGCGGGAACTGGAGGCCCGGCTGCAGGCCAGTGAGCAGGCGGCGGGCCCCTACGCGCCAGCCCTGGCGGAGGCGCTGAGTGACCTCGGGCGGCTCTACCGGGAGGCCGGTGAGCTGGATCAGTCGCTGCGGGCCTACCGGCGCGCGCTCCACGTCGTGCGCATCAACCAGGGCCTGTATAGCGAAGGGCAGCTGCCCCTGCTCAGGCAGGTGCTGGAGGTGCAGGGCCTGCGCGGTGACTGGCAGGCGCTGGACGAGCGCTACGATTACTACTTCCGCGCCCTGTCGGCCCAGGCGGGGGAGGACCTGGAAGCCGTGCTCGAGTACCTGCGCTGGCAAAGGCAGGCCCTGCGCCTGGGGTTCGACAAGCGGGAAGACCAGCGCCTGCTGCGTCTGCTGGGGCTCAATGCCGAACTGCTGCAGGCCAGTGCCGCACTGGAGGCCTCCGCTCACTGGGCCCTGCTCGAGAGCCAGCTGCACAACCTCTACCTCTTGCAGGCCTGGCAGGCGCCGGTGGTGATGCAGCGGGACACCGGCCTGCGCAGTGCGGCACTCGCCGGGGTTCCCATGGAGCTATCCGCGCGGGAGCAGCGCCTGATCAACCTGCAGCGGAGCGCGGTCAGCGAGGGCGTGGGCCTGCTGGAGCAGTTCCTCGCGCGGCCCGACCTGGAAGATGTCGAGTTGCGTGCCCGTGCGTACCTGGCGCTGGCTGACTGGGAACAGTGGAATGGACGCCGCGATGCCCTGGAACGCTATGCGGCGCTGGTCGCCTGGCTGGACAGGCAGCAGCGCGGCGACCTGCGCCAGGCCTGGTTCGCCGAGCCGGTCGAGCTGCCCGACAACGGCGTGTTTTGGCGCCCCGGCGATGCCGAGGGCGCGGCGGTGCTCGCCGACTACAGCGTCTCGCCGGAGGGGCGGGCCCGCGGGGTGGACACTCGCGCCGGCGACGAGGCGGCGCGGGGCTACGCCATCCACCTCTATCGGCAGTTGCTGTCCACCCGCTTCCGCCCGGCCTTTGGCGACGCTGGCGCGCCGCAGATGGTCGAGGGTCTGGAGCGGCGCTACCGGGTATCCGCGCGGCGCTGAGTCAGGCGTTCTCGATCACCAGCAGGGCCCCGCGCGCCTCGATGCTGCCGCGGCACTGCCAGGGCAGCAGCTCCGCGCAGTGGCGCTCGACACAGCCCTGGGCCATATCCAGGAAGGGCTGACGCTCGGGGTCGGCGACCACGATGTGCTTCACGCCCGCGCGCAGGGCGCGGTTGATCAGGTTGCCCACGGGGCGGGCCAGTTCATCCCAGAAGCAGATATCCGCCGCGATCAGCATGTCGTAGCCCGCCAGCTCGCGACCAGTGATTTTCTCGAAGCGGGCGACCCGGTGGCGGGTCGCCACGCCATTCAGTTCCGCGGTGGCGTCGAGGAAGGGGAATACCGCGGGGTCGGCGTCCACCGAGGTCACGCTCGAGCCGAGCTGCTTGGCGCACCAGATGCCGCTGATGCCCCAGCCGCAGCCGACGTCGAGGACACGCTGACAGTGTTCGGGGCGCTGACGGTGCAGGTAGTCAATCAGCAGGGCGCTGGATTTCCACAACTTGTTGCCGTGAATGCCGGGCACATGGCCCTGGCGGCGCACGCGCCGAATCGCGGGATGGCTGGCGGTGGGCATGACGACGCCGCGGAAGCGCCGCGCATTCGCTTTTGCGTTGGCCATTCAGCCGGCCCGGTCGAGGATTTCAACGTCCTCGGCCTGGGGGCCCTTGCGGCTGCTGGCGGTGTGGAAGGCCACCCGCTGCCCGTCCTGGAGGCTGCGGCGGCCCTCGCCGCGGATGGCGCGGAAGTGCACGAAAATTTCCTCGCCGTTGTCGCGAATGATGAAACCGAAACCCTTGTTGCGGTTGAACCATTTCACCGTGCCCTGCTCGCGGCTCTCGCCGGCGGGCGCCGCCGCCCGGCTTCCGCCGCCGCGCTTGCGAGTCGGCGCGGCTCCGCTGTCAGCGCCGCGTCTGTTTGCCAGGCGCGGCGCGCCATGGATGGCGAGCGCGGTGAGGAGTGTGGCCGCCAGGAAAGCGATCAGAAGCAGCGGGTCGATCAGGCGGTCTTGCTGGATGAAACTGGTGGTGATGGTGGCAATCAGGGCGATCAGCGCACTGAGAACAAGTTTGCCTGTCAGGTGCATGGGTTCCTCTTTTTTCGTGGGGTGTAGAACATCGCTTCCCCGCAGGGGGAAGTCCCGTCAATCTGTCGCGAAGGGGCTGTGCTAGCCCCGTCCCCTAGAGCTTTTGTACGTCTTCGGCCTGCAGGCCCTTGGGCCCGGCAACCAGCTTGAATTCCACGGCCTGGCCTTCGTTCAGGGTCCGGTAGCCCTCGCCCTGGATGGAACGGAAGTGCACGAAGACGTCGTCGTCGCTCTCTTCCCGGGTGATGAAGCCGAACCCCTTGGCATTGTTGAACCACTTGACCGTGCCGCTGACCCGCTCACTCATACCGCATACCTCGGTGTTGCTCTCTGATTATTATTGGGTGGCGTTCTGGGTGTTGCTCGCCGGCACCGGGTCGCCACGTCTGGCCGGTGCCGGGGTGTTACAGCCTGGCGATATGTTCGGCCTGCTTGCGCAGCCGGGTCAGTGTCTCCTCGAGCGCCGCGAGCTTTTCCCGCTCCCGGGCCACGACGGCCTCCGGGGCCTTGTCGACAAAGGCACTGTTGTTCAGCTTGCCCTGCAGTCGCGCCTGCTCCTTCTCCAGCTTGGCGGTTTCCCGGGCCAGGCGCGCCAGCTCGTCGTCGCGGTCGATGAGGTCGGCCATGGGCACCAGCAGCTCCAGCTGCCCCACCAGGGCCGTGGCGGAAACCGGCGCCTCGCCACCCTCCGCGAGCCAGTCGATGCGCTCCAGCTTGGCCAGCTTGCGCAGGAAGGCGCCGTTGTCGGCGACCCGTTGACGATCCGTGGCGTCCCCATCGCGACAGAAGACGGTGAGGGGCTTGCCCGGCGGGATGTTCATTTCACCCCGGATATTGCGGATGCCGACAATCACCTGCTTCAGCCATTCTATCTCCGCCTCGGCGGCAGTGTCCACGGCGCTGTCCCGGGCGGTCGGCCAGGGCTGCAGCATTACCGTGTCGCCGCTGGCGCCGGCGAGGGGAGCCACCTTCTGCCAGATCTCCTCGGTGATGAAGGGCATGAAGGGGTGCATCAGGCGCAGGGCGCACTCGAGTACCTGGATCAGGGTCTGGCGGGTGCCGCGCTGCAGTTCCGGGCTGGCGGACTCGTCCCACAGCACCGGCTTGGACAGCTCCAGGTACCAGTCGCAGTACTCGTTCCAGATGAACTCGTGCAGCACCTGGCTGGCCAGGTCGAAGCGGTAGCTGTCGAGGTGACGGCCCACCTCGCTGATGGTGTGCTGCAGGCGCGAGCGAATCCAGCGGTCGGCCAGGGACAGGCTGACGTCGGCATCCGTGTCACTGCCGCAGTCCTGGCCCTCGCACTGCATCAGCACATAGCGGGCGGCGTTCCAGATCTTGTTGCAGAAGTTGCGGTGCCCTTCGATACGGCCGATGTCGAACTTGATGTCACGCCCGGTGGAGGCCAGCGAGCAGAAGGTGAAGCGCAGGGCGTCGGTGCCGTAGGCGGCGATGCCCTCGGGGAACTCGGCGCGGGTCTGCTTTTCGATCTGTTTGGCCAGTTGCGGCTGCATCATGCCGCGGGGGCGCTTGTCCACCAGGGGCTCCAGCTCGATGCCGTCGATCAGGTCGATGGGGTCGAGCACATTGCCCTTGGACTTGGACATCTTCTGCCCCTGGGAGTCGCGCACCAGGCCGTGGACGTACACGGTTTCAAAGGGGACCTGGGGGCTGCCGTCCTCGTGCTTGAGGAAGTGCATGGTCATCATGATCATGCGCGCGACCCAGAAGAAAATGATGTCGAAGCCGGTGACCAGCACGCTGGTGGGGTGGAAGGTGCGCAGTTCCTGGGTGTCCTCCGGCCAGCCGAGGGTGGAGAAGGTCCACAGGGCCGAGCTGAACCAGGTGTCCAGCACGTCCTCGTCGCGGGACAGCGCCACTTCGTCGCCGAGGGTGTACTTGCTGCGCACCTCCGCCTCGTCGCGCCCCACGTAGACCTGGCCGTGCTTGTCGTACCAGGCGGGAATGCGGTGGCCCCACCACAGCTGGCGGCTGATGCACCAGTCCTGGATGTCGCGCATCCAGGCAAAATACATGTTCTCGTACTGTTTCGGCACGAACTGGATGCGTCCGTCTTCCACTGCTTCGATGGCCGGTTTCGCCAGCTCGGCGACCTTCACGTACCACTGGTCGGTCAGCCAGGGCTCCACCACCGCGCCCGAGCGGTCGCCCCGGGGCACCTTGAGGCTGTGGGGCTCGATCTTCTCCAGCAGGCCCAGTTCCTCGAATTCGGCCACGATCTGCTTGCGCGCCTCGAAGCGGTCGAGGCCGGCGTAGCGTTCCGGGCCCTTTTCGCCGTGTACCGTGGCGTAGCCCTCGAAGGTGAGCACGGTGAACTCGCCGAGCACGCAGGCATTGCGGTCCAGCACATTGATCAGCGGCAGATTGTGGCGCTTGCCCACTTCGTAGTCGTTGAAGTCGTGGGCCGGGGTGATCTTGACGCAGCCGGAGCCGAAGGCCGGGTCCACGTAGTCGTCGGCGACGATGGGAATCAGACGCCCGGTGATCGGCAGGCGCACCTGGCGCCCCACCAGGTGCCGGTAGCGCTCGTCCTCCGGATGCACCGCCACGGCGGTGTCACCGAGCAGGGTTTCCGGCCGGGTGGTGGCCACCACCAGGTGGCCGTCCTCGCCCTCGATAGGGTAGCGGAAGTGCCACAGGGAGCCCTGCTCTTCCTCGTTGAGTACTTCCAGGTCGGAGATCGCCGTGTTGAATACCGGGTCCCAGTTCACCAGGCGCTTGCCGCGGTAGATCAGGCCCTCGTCGTAGAGGCGCACGAACACCTCGCGCACGGCATTGGACAGGCCCTCGTCCATGGTGAAGCGTTCTCGGCTCCAGTCCACCGAAGAGCCCAGGCGACGGATCTGCCGGGTGATGTTGCCGCCGGATTCGGCTTTCCAGTCCCAGACCTTGTCCAGGAAGGTCTCCCGGCCCAGGTCGTGGCGCGAGACCCCCTCGGCCGCCAGCTGGCGCTCCACCACCATCTGCGTGGCGATCCCCGCGTGGTCGGTGCCCACCTGCCACAGGGTGTTGTCACCCTGCATGCGGTGGTAGCGGATCAGGGCATCCATGATCGCATTGTTGAAACCGTGGCCCATGTGCAGGCTGCCGGTGACATTGGGCGGCGGGATCATGATGCTGTAGGCGCTATCCCCGCCCTGGGGGCGGAAATAGCCCTGGGCTTCCCAGTGCTGGTACCAGCGGGTTTCAATCTCGGCGGGGTTGAAGGTCTTTTCGATCACGCGCGGCATCCGGCTCTGGAAAAGGGCGGGATTATACGCCGCGCAGATCGTGTTTTTCCAATTCGCAGCCCTGCTGGCGGTAGAAGCGCCAGGCCGCGCGCTGGGCTTCCAGGCTGGCGGGGTCCTGGGTGACCACCTCGGCGACGCGCTGGAACTGTTGGAAAAACCCGGGCACGCCGGGCTGCAGGTTGATCAGCAGGTCGCGTTCGTCGGCGGGCGCCCCCTGCCAGCCAATCGACACCGGCTGGTCCCCGGGCTCGCCGGCGAGGGCGTGGGGCACGAAGCTGGCGGGCCGAAAGGTCCACAGCAGATCGTCCAGGGCCCGCGCCTGACCTTCGTCCCCGGCGTGGATGTGGATCCGGTAGCCCTGGCGCAGGGCCTTGTCGGCCAGGCGCGCCACGATGGCCAGGCGCTGCCCCGGGTCGCCGTGCTGGACCACGTAGAAACTGACCCGGGGCGCCATGGCTCAGGCTTCCGCGCGCTCGGCCAGGTAGCGGGACAGCAGTGCCACCGGGCGGCCGGTGGCGCCCTTCGGGCTGCTGTTCCAGGCGGCGCCGGCGATGTCCAGGTGGGCCCAGGCGCAGTCGCCGGTAAACTCCGCCAGGAAGCAGGCGGCGGTGACGCTGCCGGCTTCGGGGCCGCCGATATTGGCGAGGTCGGCGAAGTTGCTCTTCAGCTGCTTGCGGTAGTCCTCCCACAGGGGCATGCGCCAGGCGCGGTCGTGGGTCTCGGTACCCGCCGTGAGCAGCTGCTCGGCGAGGGCGTCGTCGTTGGCGTAGAGGCCGGTGGCGTGGGAGCCGAGGGCGACCACGCAGGCGCCGGTCAGGGTGGCGATGTCGACGATGGCCGCCGGCTTCAGGCGGGTGGCCCAGGTCAGGGCATCGCAGAGGACCAGGCGGCCCTCGGCATCGGTATTGAGAATTTCAATGGTCTTGCCCGCCATGCTGGTGACCACGTCACCCGGTTTGGTGGCGCGGCCGCTGGGCATGTTTTCCGCCGCTGCGATGACGCCGGTGACGTTGATCGGTAACTTTTGTTCGATCACCGCCTGCAGGGTGCCCAGGACGCTGGCCGCCCCGCACATGTCGTACTTCATTTCGTCCATCTTGGCGCCGGGCTTCAGCGAGATGCCGCCGGTGTCAAAGGTGATGCCCTTGCCGACCAGGACGTAGGGCGCGTCGCTGGACTTGCCGCCCTTGTAGTGGATGGCAATCAGTTTGGCCGGCTGCTCGCTGCCGGCGGATACCGAGAGCAGGGCGCCCATGCCCAGCTCGCGCATTTTCTTCTCTTCCAGGACCTGGACACTCACCTGCTTGTTGCCGCGGCCGAGTTTGCGCGCTTCGCTGGCCAGGGTGGTCGGGGTGCAGAGGTTGCCGGGCAGGTCGCCCAGGTGGCGCGCCAGATTGGCGCCGCGCCCCACCGCCGCACCGCGATCGAGCAGGCGCTGGACCTCGGCACTGCCGAGGGCAGCGCCGGCCTGGACGTTCAGTTTGCGCAGTGACAGCGGGTCCTTCGGCTTGGACAGGGTCTCGGTGTAGCGGTAGGCGCTCATGACCAGGTGCCGCGCCAGGTACTCCAGGCTCCAGGCAAGGTCGACATCCTGGCCCTGTAGTTCTTCGGCGAAAAGCAGGGCGTCCCGGGCGGACAGGCGGGACAGCGCTGTACTCAGTCCCTGGGTCGCCTCGCGCACCGCGGCGCGGTCGAGCTTGTCGCGCTCGCCCAGGCCCAGGAGCAGGATGCGCTCCAGCTTGCCGGCCCCGGGCATGACCATGGTCTGCCCCGGCTTGCCCTTGAAATCGCCGAGTTTCAGGGCCGCGGAAAGGGCGCCGTCGATCTGTGGGTCCAGTGCAGCCGCCGCGTCGCCGAGTTCCTTGCCGAACACCGGCAGGACAGAGCAGGCACTTTTGCTGCGCGCGGGGTCGACGCTCTTGCGGGCGTGGAAGGCGAGTTCGCTCATGATCAGTTCCTGTCAATTGGTCGGTGGGCTCGGCAATATCGCTGCCGTGGTTTCGACGGACAACGGCGATATTTATGAGCAGTGTGACTAGTGTATGATGGCGGGCCTTCGAACTGAACACCTGTTTGCCGCGGCGGGGTCCCATGAAAATCCTCGGCTATCTCGCCCGGGACGTGCTCCTGCACACCCTGGCCGTCAGCTTCACGCTGCTGCTGATCATTTTCAGCGGCCGCTTCGTCAAGTACCTCGCGGAAGCCGCCGTGGGCAACCTGGCCTCGGACATCCTGTTTCCGGTGATGTTCTACCGCCTGCCCGGCTTCCTTGAGCTGATCCTGCCCCTGGGCCTGTTCATCGGCATTCTGCTCGCCTACGGCCGCCTGTACGTGGAGAGCGAGATGGTGGTGCTGAGTGCCTGTGGCGTTAGCCCCCAGCGGCTCGCCGGCTGCACCCTGGTGCCGGCGGCCCTGGTCATGCTGCTGGTGGCCATGCTCAGTCTGTGGCTGGCGCCCGCCGGCGCGGCCCGCTCCTCCGCCCTGCTGGACGATCCCGAGTCCACCCAGGGGCTGCAGACCCTCGCCGAGGGCCGTTTCCAGGCGCGCAAGGACAGTGGCCTGGTGAGCTATGCCCAGCGCATCGACCCGGACAGCGGTGTGATGCACAGTGTCTTCCTCTCCCAGCGCGCCGAGCCAGGCAGCGATCGCCCCCAGCTGCAGGTCACCTATGCCCGGGAAGGTGAGATCGTCATCGACCCCGAGACCGGGGATCGCTACGTCGAGCTGCGCGACGGCTACCGCTACGAGGGCCTGCCCGGGCGCCTGGATTTCCGGGTGATCGCGTTCGCCACCTTCGGCCAGCATATTCCCGAGCCGGAAGGGGGCATTCGCACCTCCTCGCGCATCGATGGGCGCTCCACCCTTGAGCTCTGGCGCGCCGGCGGGGCCGAGGAGCGGGCAACCCTGCACTGGCGTCTGTCCCTGCCGCTGATCGTGCCGATCGTGGCCATCATTGCGCTTTGCATGAGTCGCACCGATCACCGCAAGGGGCGCTACATCAAGATGGCCCCCGCCATCCTGCTCTACCTGGCCTACCTGCTGTTGCTGGTGAATGCCCGCGGCGCCATCGAGGAAGGCGCGGCGCCGCTGCGCCTGTGGGCCATCCATCTCGCCTTTGCGCTGCTTGCCCTGGGCCTGCTCTACGCCGAGAACTGGCGGCGCTACTGGCGTCGACTGCGCCACCGCGAGGTGCCCCATGTCGCGGCTTGATCGGTATATCGGGCGCACCGTGCTGGGCGCCATCCTGCTGGTGCTGGTGGTGATTGTCGGGCTGGATGCCATTTCCGCCTTTATCGACGAGTCCGGTGACCTCAGCGAGAGCTACACGGCCCTGGAAATCGGACTCTACGTGCTGCTGACGCTGCCCGGCAGGCTCTACGAATTCCTGCCTTTCGCGGCCCTGATTGGCGCCCTGGCCGGTCTCGGGCAGCTGGCATCGGGCAGCGAGCTGGTGGTGATGCGCGCGGCGGGCATCTCCACCGGGCGCCTGGTGTGGATGGCCATGAAGCCTGCGCTGCTGGTGGCCCTGATTGGCTTCGGTCTCGGCGAGACCCTGGCCCCGCAGACCGAGCAGATGGCCGAGAGCCGGCGAGCCATGGCGCTCAACCCGGGGGAGGGCGTCACCGGGCGCTACGGCATCTGGAACCGCGAGGCCGACTCGTTCATGCACTTCAACGCCCTGGAGCCCGCCGGCGTGGTACACGGCGTGACCCTGCTGCAGTTCGACGACGACTACCGCCTGCGCTCGGCGCTGCGTGCGCAGCGGGCCAGGTTCCAGGGTGATCACTGGCTGCTGGAACAGGTGCGGCGCACCGATTTCACCAGCTGGGCCACCCGCCGCAGCGAGCACGTCACCCTGCGCTGGGACACCGCGGTGACCCCCGAGCTGCTGACCATGGAGGTGGTTTCGCCGGACCGCCTGCCGCTGCTGGACCTCTACCGCTACAGCCGTTACCTGATGCAGCAGGGCCTGGACGCGGACGATTTCGAGCTGGCCCTGTGGCGCAAGCTGTTGCAGCCGGTGGCTCTCGCGGCGCTGGTGCTGGTGGCGATTTCCTTCATCTTCGGCCCCCTGCGCGAGGGCACCATGGGCCTGCGGATCTTTGCCGGGGTGCTGGTGGGTGTCAGCTTCCGCATCAGCCAGGACCTGCTGGGCCCCGCCAGCCTGGTGTTCGGCTTCGCCCCCCTCTACGCGGCCCTGGTGCCGGTGCTGATCTGCCTCCTCGCCGGCTTCGTCCTGCTGGCCCGCGCACGCTAGCTTCCCTCACTCACGTCCGGTGCACCCTAGGTCGGTCAGTGGTCCCGGTGATCACGAGCGCGGTGGCTGGCGGGGGCGTCCTGGACACGCCGTGAACCCGTCCATGGGGGCTCCTCGGCGACATCCCTGTCGCCGAGGGTCCAGGAAGCCCCCGCCAGCCACCGCGCTCTGCCACGAAGTTCCTGGTCGCCACGGCAGCGAGTCACGGAGCGCCCTGCGACCGTGCTACGGAAAGCCTCAATGATTCCTTCAGCGCGAGTTGACGCAGGCCGGATGCCACTGCCCAACGTGCTGGCTTGCGGTGTTCCGGCGGGTCCGAGACCGTCGGCGACAGGGATGTCGCCGTCGAGCCCCCATGGATGGGTTCACGGCGTGTCTCGGACCCGCCGGAACACCGCAAGCCCCGCAGCGAGGCAACCGCAAGCGCTGCAGCGAGGCATAGCGCGAGGCATAGCGCGAGGCATAGCGCGAGGCATAGCGCGAGGCACGCAGCGAGGTAACCGCAAGCCCCGCTCCAGGCGTCAGGATTTGCTGCGGCTGGACTTCGGCAGCAGCACCAGGTGGGTACCGCTCAGGCGGTCGTGCCAGCTGCGCCGCTCGCGATCCACCAGCATCCACCAGTAGCCCAGCCCCGCGGGCGCCAGCGAGACCAGGGCGGCCAGGCAGCGCAGCACACAGCGCGCCGGGTGTGGCGGATTGCCCTCGCCGTCGAGGACCTGGATGCGCCAGGCCTGCATGCCCAGGGTCTGGCCGCCCTTGCTCCAGAAAGCGGTGTAGAAACCGATCACGCAGAGAGCGCCGATCAGCTGGACCCAGACGGGCTGCAGCACCAGGTTGTCATCCTCCGCCGCGCCAGTCAGGGCGGCGACGGTCAGCAGAACCAGGGCCACGGTAATACCCACCAGCGGAATCACCAGCAGGGTATCGTAGACCAGGGCCGCCAGTCGGCGCGGCAGGCCGGGGGGCGGGAATGTGGGGCTCGGATCGGGCATGCCGCGCAGTTTACCATCGGCCGCAGGTACCGGGCAGTATTACCGTATTGTAAATTGGCAGTCCGGGGTCCGGGTGCTACAGTCCGGCGCCAATCGGGGAGTGGAGCGCATGAAAGTACTGCTGGTAGAGGACGATCATTCGGTCGGGGATTTCGTCTCCCGGGAGCTGGAGTCCGCCGGGCACGAATGCCTGCACGTGAGTGATGGCGATCAGGGCTGGGAGCAGGCGCGCAGCGGCGAATTCGATGTGTTGATCGTGGATCGCATGCTGCCGCGGCGGGACGGACTGACGCTGGTCAGTGATCTGCGCCGGGAAGGGGTGCTCACGCCGGCCCTGATCCTCAGTGCCCTGGGCGACGTCGACAATCGCGTCCTCGGCCTGCAGTCCGGGGCCGACGACTACCTGGTCAAACCCTTTGCCATGGCGGAGCTGCTGGCGCGCCTGGAAATCCTGGTGCGCCGGGCTGGCCACGCCAGCGAATTGTCCACGCGCCTGCAGGTGGCCGACCTGGAGATGGACCTGCTGCACCAGGAAGTGCGCCGCCAGGGCGAGGTGATCAGCCTGCAGCCTCGCGAATACAAGCTGCTGGAATACCTCATGCGCCACGCCGGGCGTGTGGTCACCCGGGCCATGCTGCTGGAGCATGTCTGGGGCTATCACTTCGACCCCCAGACCAACGTCATCGATGTCCACGTGTCGCGCCTGCGGCAGAAAATCGACCGCGATTTCGAGCCCCCGCTGCTCAACACCGTGCGCGGCGCGGGCTATCGCCTCGGCGACGGGTAATCGCATGCGCGCCAGGGATGTCGTCAGAAGCCTGACCTTCCGCTACATCGTCCGCTATATCACCGCCCTGAGCGCCACGGTGTTCGTGCTGCTGGCGCTGCTCTACGGCGTGTTCAGCTTCAACTACTTCAGCGATCTGCGCGACAGCATCGTCGACGAACTGGATGCCCTGCGCGCCGTCTACGCCGGGCAGGGGCTGACGGGCGTTGAGCAGTACCTGCGGGACCAGCGCCGACTGGAGAACATTGGCCGTTTCCACTACCTGGTCACCGACGCCCGGGGCGAGTATGTGGCGGGGGACCTGGAGGTGGTGACGCGCTACCGGGAGTTCTCCGACGGCTGGCTCGGGTTTCAGCTCGCGCTGCTCAACTGGGGCGAGCCGGTGGACGCTGATTTCCTCGCGCGCGCGGCTTCCCTGGGGGAGGGCTATACCGTGTATGTGGCGCGCAACTACGCCGACGCGGTGGCCAGCGGTGCGCTGGTGTTCAATACCCTGTTTCGCGCCATGATCGTGACCTGGCTGCTGGGCATCATTGGCGGGTATGTCAGCGCGCGTTCCACCCTGGTGCGCTTCGAGCAGTTGAATTACGACCTTATCCGCATCGTGCGCGGCAACCTTGCCGAGCGCCTGTCCATGGATCCGTCCACCGGCTATGCCCGGGAGCTGGCGGTGGTGTTGAACCAGGTACTCGACCAGATGGCGATGCTGATGCAGGGGGTCAAGCAGGTCTCCGACAACATCGCCCACGACCTGCGCACGCCGCTGACGCGCATGCGCAACCAGCTCAGTCAGCTGCGCGACCGTCTCGACCCGGGCGGCCAGGACGATGTCGATCGGATCATCGAGGAATGCGATGGCTTGCTGGCATCCTTCAATGCCCTGCTGCGGATCTCCGCGCTGGAGGCGGGAGGGCGGGGCCCCGGCGAGCAGCGGGTCAACCTGGTCGCCCTGCTGCAGGATGTGGTGGAACTCTACGAACCGGTGGCCAGCGAGAAGGGCCTGACGCTGGATTTCCGCGCCGGGGCCGTCGCCGAGTGCGCCGGCGATGCGGATCTGCTGTTTCAGCTGTTTACCAACCTGCTCGACAACGCGATCAAGTACACCCCTGCCGGGGGGCGCCTGGCGCTGGAGCTCGCGCCCGCCGGAGAGAGCATCCAGGTGGCGGTGGCGGACACCGGGCCGGGCATTGCCAGCGAGGAGCGCGACAAGGTTTTTCGCCGCTTTTATCGGGTGGAGTCCAGCCGCGGTGTGCAACCGGGGCACGGCCTGGGCCTGAGCCTGGTGCGGGCCATTGTGTCCTATCACCGCGGCGAGATTGAACTTGAGGACAACCGGCCGGGCCTGCGCGTGGTGGTTACGCTTCCGGCGGCTCGGGCGCCAGGCTGAGGTGGGCGGTGTCGGGTGCCGGTGGCGCCGCTGCCTTGCGGTCCGCCTCCGGCCCCAGCGGCTCACCCTCCGGCGCCAGGGAAAGCGCCGATAGGTCGACCGCTGGCGGGTGGCCCTCGGGGGCGCGGCAGTCACTGAAGTCCGTCCCCGCGGGCGACAGCGAGAGCCCGCTGTCGCCGACTTCCGCCGCGGGCGGCCCGGGCAGGTTGGGGATGCGCTCACCCGCCTCCGCCAGGCTCAGCTGGCTGGTGTCGGGAGGCGCCGGGGCAGGCGCGGGGGGGTCGGCCAGGCGGGTGCCCGCGGCGGCGACCTCCAGGTCGGGCGGTATGACACTGGGCGCGCTGACGGTACCGCGTTCCTCTGGCCGCAGTACCGGGGTGCCGGCCTCGGCGAGGCGGAGCCCGGCGCTATCGTCGCTGGCGGCGGGTTCCGCCATCCGCTGCAGGATGGCGACCGCGCCCACACGCGCCATGGCCTCGCGGTAGCGGCTGGCGGTTTCCCGGTCGCAGTCGCGCTTGAGCAGCTGCGGCCGGCCGCTCAGCAGTTTGTCCAGCAGGGCGTCATCCGCCTTGAACAGCTGCGCCAGACCGCGGCGCAGCTGCGCGTCGCTGACCCCCTCGAGGCGCTCGCCGCGGTACAATATCTGGTAGCGTTCGGGCATGGCGAGGAATTCCAGTCGGTGCCTTGACGTGCCAGTATAGAAGGGCGCGGGCAGACTGTCATGGTGGGGAGGAACAGGTGAGTGAGTGGGTGCCGGTACGCTTCTTGTGCACCCTGTTGCGCCAGGTGCGCGAGCACGGCCAGGACCCGACGGCGGTAACCCGCGCGGCCGGGCTGGATTTCGATCCGGCGGACAGCGGCCACCCGCGCTGGCGGGCCGAGGTCACGGCGCTGGAGTATTCCCGGGTCTACCAGCAGGTGGTTCGGCGCCTGCAGGACGGGGTTTTTGGCCCCCTGCAGAGCAACATCGCCGCCGGTGAAGCCTTTCGCATGATGTGCTACTGCATCATTTCCTGCGCCACGCTGGAGCTGGCGCTGCAGCGCGCGGTGGAGTTCTACGCGACGTTTTTTGAAGCGGACAGCCAGTTGCTGATGGAGCGGGAATCGGAGCGGGTCTACCTGGGCTACCGCCAGAGCGGTGGGGATGCGCAGGTGCCCCTGGTGGCGAGTGCCTACGGGCTGTCGCTGTGGCACCGTTTCCTCGGCTGGCTGTGCGGGCGGCCGCTGGCGCTGGAGCAGGTCGAGTTTCGCGGTCCGGCGCCCGAGGACGCCGGCAAGTATCAGCTGCTGTTCCAGTGTCCGCTGCGCTTCGACTGCCGGCGTGACCGGATCGGGTTTTCCCGCGCCTGCCTGGACTGGCCGGTGGTGCAGAATGACCACACCCTGCAGGAGTTCCTGAGCACGGCCCCTTACCAGCTGCTGGTCATGGAGGCGGCCCCCGAGGGGGAGAACCTGGCGGCGCAGGTGCGCGCCCTGCTGGGGCACGACTTTCGGCGCGGGGGGCTGGACCTGGACAGCGTGGCTCGGGCCCTGGGCATGTCGGCGCCGACATTGCGGCGCCGCCTGCGCGCCGAGGGCACGTCCTTCCAGGTGATCAAGGACGAGGCGCGTTGCGAGGCGGCACGTTTGGCGCTGGAGCGCCCGGACCTGCCGGTGACCGCGGTCGCCGAACAGCTCGGCTTTACCGACGCCAGCGCCTTCCACCGGGCCTTTCGCAAGTGGACCGGCCAGACCCCCGGCCAGTACCGGGCGCGCCGGCGTCCGGGTCGGGGCTGAGGGCGCGGCCACCTCTGTTGACAACCCCCGCCTTTCGTTATAATCGCGCTTTTATCCACGGAATCAGTATGGTTATTCAGCAACAGATCGAGAGCCGTCTGCGGGAGGCCCTCTCCCCGGAGCACCTGGAACTCGAGAACGAGAGCCACATGCACAGCGTGCCCCCGGGCTCCGAGAGCCATTTCCGCTTGGTGCTGGTCAGCGAGGCTTTCGCGGGCCAGCGCAAGGTGGCCCGGCACCAGCGCATCTACCAGCTGCTGGCGGAGGAACTCGCGGGGCCGGTTCACGCCCTGTCCATCTTCGCCTGGACGCCGGAGGAATGGCGCCAGCGCGGGGAGCCGGCGCCGGCCTCCCCCCAGTGCATGGGCGGCAGCAAGCGGGAGCAGGGCGCATGAGCAGCAATACGCCGATCGTGGTCGCCGCGCTCTACCGCTTCACGGCCCTGGAAGACTTCCGTGAGCTGCGTGAACCGCTGCTCAACCTGTGCCTGGCGCAGGGCGTCAAGGGCACCTTGTTGCTGGCTGACGAAGGCATCAATGGCACCATTGCCGGTTCGCGCCAAGGCATTGATGCGGTGCTGGACTGGCTGCGCGCGGACCCGCGCCTGGCGGCGCTGGAGCACAAGGAATCCTATGACGAGGCCATGCCCTTTCACCGGATGAAGGTCAAGCTGAAGCGCGAGATCGTCACCCTGGGGGTCGAGGGCATCGATCCGCGCCGCAGCGTCGGGACTTACGTGCCGCCGACGGAGTGGAACCAGCTGGTCGAGGACCCGGAGGTCCTGGTCATCGACACCCGCAACGATTACGAGTACAGCATCGGCACTTTCCGGGGCGCAGTGGACCCGGGAACCACCAACTTTCGCGACTTTCCCGCGTGGGTGCGGGAAAACCTGGACCCGGGAAAGCATCCTCGCGTGGCCATGTTCTGCACCGGTGGCATTCGCTGTGAAAAGGCCACGGCCTTCATGCTGCAGGAGGGCTTCGAGGAGGTCTACCACCTGCAGGGCGGCATCCTCAAGTACCTGGAAGAGGTGCCGGAGGCGCAGAGCACCTGGGAGGGTGAGTGCTTCGTCTTCGACAATCGCGTCTCGGTCAACCACCGTCTGGAAAAGGGGCAATATGATCAGTGCCACGGTTGCCGTCACCCGATCTCCGAGGCCGACAAGGCCTCGGAACAGTACCAGCCCGGTGTCTGTTGCCCCCATTGTTTCGACAGCCTGAGCGACGATCAGCGCGAGCGCTTTGCCGAGCGCCAGAAGCAGGTGGAGCTGGCGCGCCGCCGGGGTGAGCCCCACGTCGGTGCCCCGCCCCCCGAGCGGCAGCGCCGCGCCGGCTAGACTTGCGCTAGCGGCGCAGGCTGACCGGCAGCGACGCGGCAAAGGCCGCGACCGGCACAAAGCGGGTCATGTCGCTGCCATTGCCGGCGGAGATCACACCGGTCAGGTGCGCGCCTCCCCGGCTGTCCAGTCGCACCACCGCGCCGCCGGAGGCCCCCTTGTCCGCCCGGCAATCGGTGTCGGTCCACGGCCCCTCCGCGCGGGTGATCCGGCAGCCCGGGTGGTAGGTCAGCCGCGCCCCCCGTTCCCCCGCGGGGGCACTGCGGGAGTAGCCCGCCATCCACAGACTCCCCACCTCTGCTCCAGCCTGGCCCCCGTCCAGGGGCAGGGCGCGCCAGGGCCCGTTCAGTGGCACGGCTTCCTGCAGGCGCAACAGGGCCCAGTCAGCCGCCATGTCGCCGCCACTGGCCAGTGGTCGCACCGTTCGCTGCAGGCCGCTACCGGAGTTTGCCGACAGGGTGAACAGGATCGGCTGGCTGAGATCGTCGTACCACTCCAGGCAGTGCCAGGCGGTGAGGATGAATTCCGCCCGAGCGGCCCCCGGCTGGCTCACCAGGGTGGCGCTGCAGCGTTCAATGTGATGGCGTTCTTCGCCGCCTTCCCGCCGGTGCCCGGGTACCCGCAGCTTGCCCACCGCCCCCAGCCATGCCGGCGAGCCCGGTGCGCGCGCCAGGCGCGGGTCATCCACCGCCGTCGCCGGCAGCGGCGACAGGCTGCAAAGGGCCAGGAAAAGGCAGGTCAGGCAGCGCTTCAGGGGAGATTCCTCCAGCTGGGCCAATATGTTGGACAGACCGCCGCCGGTGTGGCTTGGCCGGCCCCACGGCGCCCGGTAGCATGGCGCGCAGCATAGCAGAGAGTTGTCGGTGGTCGCCTGCCTGGCGCCACCCGAATCGCATCAGGGAGGCAGATCATGGGGCAGGGACGTGAATGTGTGGCGGTAGTGACCGGGGCGACCCGGGGGGCGGGGAAGGGCATTGCCCTGGCCCTGGCGCAAACCGGCGCCACGGTCTACATCACCGGGCGCAGCCGCCGGGAGGGCGACGCGGCCCTGCCGGGCACCCTCGACAGCACCGCGGAGGCCATCAACGCCGCCGGTGGCACGGCGGTTCCCGTGGTCTGTGATCACAGTGACGACACGCAGGTGGCGGCACTTTTCGAGCAGGTGCGCCGCGAGCACGGCCGGCTCGACATCCTGGTCAACAATGCCACCGCGATTCACGATGCCCTGACCGCCACCGGTCCCTTCTGGGAAAAGCCCCTGGACCTGACCTGCCTGTTCGATGTCGGCATGCGCTCCCACTACACCGCCAGCTGGCACGCGGCGCCGCTGCTGGTAGCCAACGGCGAGGGGCTGGTGGTGAATACCTCGTCCTTTGGCGGTCGCATCTACATGCACGGCCCCGCCTACGGTGCCGGCAAGGCGGCGGTGGACAAGATGGCCCACGACATGGCGGTGGATTTTCGCCCGCACAACGTGACGGTGATCTCCCTGTGGATGGGGCTCCTGTTGACCGAGCGCACGCGTCAGGTCTTCGAGTCGGAGCCTGACAAGTACGCCGACCTGATGGCCTCCGCCGAACATCCCGAATTCAGCGGCCGGGTGATCGCGGCACTGTGGGCGGATGCCGAGCGCATGCGTCACAGCGGCCAGGTGTGTATCGGCGCCGAGCTGGGGGAGAGCTACGGCGTCAAGGACATCGACGGCAAGCAGCCGCCTTCCCACCGCGCCTTTTTCGGTCCTCCGACCACCTTTGGCGATGCGGTGGTCGAGTGAGCCCGCCGGGCATTTAGCCCAAATGAAGGATGCTGCCGGGAAAGGTCTATTCTTTAATGGGCAGTTAACCGCAAGAACAAGTAACGAGGTGCGATAAATGACAATGCAACAGGCGGTAACCGCGGCCAGTGCGGCGGATCAATACGGTTTGGCTTCCCCACGTGCTCAGGCGCTGCTGGAGGCCGCACGTGCCATGGGCCCCACGCTGCGCGAGCGGGCCGCCCAGTGTCGCGAGGCGCGCAAGGTGCCCGAGGAAACCATCGCCGACTTCCAGAAGGCGGGTTTCTTCAAGGTTCTGCAGCCGGAACAGTGGGGCGGCTATGCCATGGACCCGCAGGTGTTTTACGCCCTGGGCCTGGAAGTGGCCAAGCACTGTACCTCCAGCGCCTGGGTCCTGGGCGTGGTCGCGGTACACAATTGGCAGCTGGCGGTCTTCGACGACCAGGCGGCCCAGGATGTCTGGGCGGACGATCCCAGTGTCCTGATCTCCTCCTCCTATGCCCCGGTGGGCAAAGTGACCCCGGTTGAAGGCGGCTACCGTCTGAGCGGCCGCTGGAGCTTCTCCTCCGGTTCCGAACACTGCAAGTGGGTATTCCTGGGCGCCGTCGTGCCCACCGAGGAAGCGCCCTTTGACATGGCCAACTACCGCACCTTCCTGCTGCCGATCAGCGATTACCAGATCGTCGACAACTGGGATGTGGTGGGTCTGCAGGGCACCGGCAGCCACGACATCGTGGTCGAGGATGCCTTCGTTCCCGAGCACCGCACCCACCGGGTGATGGATGCCTTCCTCTGCGACAACCCCGGCAACAAGGTCAATGACGCGCCCCTGTACCGCATCCCCTTCATGCAGGTGTTCGTGCGTGCGGTCTGCACCGCGACCCTGGGCTGCCTGGAAGGCTCGCTGGAAGATTACATCGAGGTGGCCAAGACCCGCCGGGTCGGCCCCACCCTGATGAAGGACGATCCGGTCGCGCGGCGCCTGGCGGCGGAGGTCAAGGCCTCCATCGAGGAAATGAAGCGCACCATGTACAGCAACTTCGACGCGATGATGGCCTGCGCGCGGGCCGGCGAGGAGATCCCCCTCGAGGATCGCGTGCGCTACCGCTACGACTCGGCAGTGGTCGCCGACCGCTGCCTGGACCTGTCCGGCCGCATGCTCAAGGCCGCGGGCTCCGGCGGTATCCGCATCGGTAGCGACCTGCTGTCGCGGCACCTGGATATCCTGGCCAGCCAGGCCCACGTGGCCAACCACTCGCTGCCCTTCGCCGCCAACATGGGTGGTGTGATGTTCGGTGCCGACAACACCGATCTGGCCATCTGACGCGGCCCGGGGGACTACAGACATGGGAATGATCGGACTGTTGCCGGAAGGCAACTACGCGGACTGCGCCAACGGCCACCGCATGCACTACCTGGACGAGGGTCAGGGTGACGTGGTGGTGTTCCTCCACGGCTCCGGCCCCGGTGCCAGCGGCCACAGCAACTTCAAGGGCAACTATCCGGCCCTGGTGAAGGCCGGCTATCGCTGCATCGTGCCCGACCACGTCGGCTACGGTTTTTCCGACAAGCCGGACGATGTCGAGCACACCCTGGACTTCTTTGTCGAGTGCATCAAGCAGACCCTGGATGTGGCAGGCGTGAGCCGCTGCACCGTGGTGGGCAACTCCCTGGGCGGTGCAGTGGCGATCGGCCTGGCCCTGGACTACCCTGAGCTGGTGGAAAAGCTGGTCCTGATGGCCCCCGGGGGCCTCAGTGAGCTGCCGGAATACCAGCAGATGCCCGGCATGCAGAAAGTGTTCAAGGTGTTCGGGTCCGGTGAGCCGGTCACCCACGAGGTGATGAAGGACCTGTTCGCCACCGGCCTGATGTACGATCCGCGGCACGCCACCGACGAGCTGGTGGAGGAGCGCATGCAGATCATGCAGATCATGAACGGTCACTGCATGGCCAGCATGCGGATTCCGGTGCTGACCGACAGGCTGTCGGAACTCCAGTGTCCGGTACTGGGTCTCTGGGGCATCAACGAGCAGATGATGCCGGAGAACGGCATCAAGGCCATGTACGACAACATCAGCCAGCTGCGCCTGGTACTGGTATCCGAGTGCGGCCACTGGGTGATGGTGGAGCACGAGGACATGTTCAACCGCTACTGTCTGGACTTTCTGCAACATGGATGAGCAACAGCGCGCCGCTGCCGGCGAGGAACTCTACCGGGCCCTGCGCGAGTGCCGGACCCTGGACCCGCTGACCGAGCGAGTGGCGGACATCAGCATCGAGGATGCCTATCACATCAGCCAGCGCATGGTGAGCCTGCGGGTGGAGCGCGACGGCGAGCAGATCGTGGGCAAGAAGATCGGCGTCACCAGCAAGCCGGTGCAGGACATGCTGGGGGTGTTCCAGCCGGACTTCGGTTTCCTGACCGACGCCATGGAATACCCCGACGGTGCCGCGATTGCCGTGGCGGGCAACCTGATCCAGCCGCGGGCGGAGGGGGAGATCGCCTTCCGCCTGAAAAAGGACCTGCAGGGCCCCGGGGTGACCGAGCAGGACGTGCTGGACGCCACCGAGAGCATCCTGCCCTGCTTCGAGATCGTCGACTCGCGCATCCGCAACTGGGAAATCAAGATCCAGGACACGGTGGCGGACAACGCCTCCTGCGGGGTGTATGTACTGGGCGAGACCGCGGTGGACCCGCGGGACTTCGACCTGCCGAAGCTGAAGATGACCATCTGGAAGAACGGCGAGTACCACTCCGAGGGCCTGGGCAGTGCGGTGCAGGGCAACCCCCTGACCGCGGTGGCCTGGCTGGCCAATACCCTGGGGGAATTCGGTATTCCCTTCAAGGCCGGGGAGGTGATTCTCTCGGGCTCCCTGGCGCCGCTGATTCCTGTGGTGGCGGGCGACGAAATGCGACTGGAGATCGAGGGTATCGGCGGCTGCAGCTGTCGCTTTGTCTGAGTTCCGGATTGACCACGATACGACGAGATGGAAACGCAATCATGAGCAAGAAAATCAGGGCCGCGATCATCGGCCCGGGCAACATTGGCACCGACCTGTTGATGAAGGCCATGCGCAGCGAGCTGGTGGAGCCGGTGTGGATGGTAGGTGTGGACCCGGAATCGCCGGGGCTGGCGCGGGCGCGGGACATGGGCATCAAGACCACCTGCGAGGGCGTGGATGGCCTGGTGCCGCACATGAAGGAAGACAACATCCAGATCTGCTTTGACGCCACCTCGGCCTATGTCCACGCGGACAACAGCGCCAAGGTCAACGCCCAGGGCGCGGTGATGATCGACCTGACCCCCGCGGCGATCGGCCCCTTCTGCATTCCGCCGGTGAACCTGCACGACGCGGTGGCGGCGAAGGCGATGAACGTGAACATGGTGACCTGCGGCGGCCAGGCGACGATCCCGATGGTGGCGGCGGTGAGCCGCGTGCAGCCGGTGATCTACGGCGAGATCGTGGCCACGGTGAGCAGCAAGTCGGTGGGTCCGGGCACGCGCAAGAACATCGACGAGTTCACCCGCACCACGGCCAAGGGCGTGGAGATGGTGGGCGGCGCCCAGCAGGGCAAGGCGATTATCGTGATCAACCCGGCGGAGCCGCCGCTGATCATGCGCGACACCATTCACTGCCTGACGGTGGACGAGCCGGACCAGGCGGCGATCACCCAGTCGGTACACGACATGGTGGCGGAAGTGCAGAAATACGTGCCGGGCTACACGCTGAAGAACGGCCCGGTGTTCGACGGCAACAAGGTGAGCATCTACATGGAAGTGGCGGGCCTGGGAGATTTCCTGCCGCGCTACGCGGGCAACCTGGACATCATGACGGCAGCGGGGCTGCGCACGGCGGAGATGTACGCCGAGCAGATCCTCGCCGGCAGTTTTGTGCCCGAGGCGGCCTGATCGGCGCATTGCCAGGCTTCGCGGCCGGTAGCTCTGGCAGTTCCGGTGCTTCCGATGCCGGGGCGGGTACCGTGTGACCGCTTTCAGGACACGCATGAACCCATCCCTGGGGCTCGACGGCGACATCCCTGTCGCCGACGGTCCTGAAAACGGTCACACGGTACCCGCCCCTGCTGTTGTGGTGGCGGAGCGTGCGGAAGACTAGCCTGCGGTGGCAGTCGGGGTCCAATGCAGAGCAGCGGCCGGGCGTGACGAAGAGATGTGAAGGAACAAATTGGCACTGAGGGTGGTGTGGCCCGGTTGGGCGGTGGCGGGATCGTCGGCGACAAGGATGTCGCCGTCGAGCCCCAGGGACGGGTTTACTGCGTGTCTCGCCGCCGCCCAACCGGGTCACACCGCCCGGAGTCTGACCGGAGCCCCGTCCTGATGGGTGGGCGGGTCGAGGGCCAGCAAGAACTGTTTCGGGAGAAGCGACGATGGATTTGAAAGGCAAGAAGGTAACCGTACACGACATGTGCCTGCGCGACGGGATGCACCCGAAGCAGCACAAGATCACCGTGGCGGAGATGGTGGACATCGCGGTGGCGATGGACGCGGCGGGGATTCCGCTGATCGAGGTGACCCACGGCGATGGCCTGGGCGGCGCCTCGGTGAACTACGGCTTCCCGGCGGCGAGCGACGAGGAGTACCTCACCGCGGTGTGCAAGGCGGTGAAGAACACCAAGGTCTCGGCGCTGCTGCTGCCGGGTATCGGCACGGTGGACCACCTGAAGATGGCGGTGGACTGCGGGATTTCCTGCATCCGGGTGGCGACCCACTGCACCGAGGCGGACGTCTCGGAGCAGCACATCCAGATGGCCTCGCAGATCCAGGGCCTGGATACCGTGGGCTTTTTGATGATGGCGCACATGATCGAGCCGGAGCCGCTGGTGGAGCAGCTCAAGCTGATGGAGTCCTACGGGGCGAACTGCGTGTACATCACCGACTCGGCGGGTTACATGCTGCCGGACGACGTGGCGGCGCGGGTGAAGCTGGCGCGGCAGGAGCTGAAGCCGGAGACCGAGCTGGGCTTCCACGGCCACCACAACCTGGGCATGGGCATTGCCAACTCGCTGGCGGCGGTGGAGGCGGGTGCTTCGCGCATTGACGGCTCCCTGGCGGGCCTGGGCGCGGGCGCGGGCAATACGCCGCTGGAAGTGTTCCTGGCGGTGTGCGACCGCATGGGCGTGGAGACCGGTGTCGACCTGTTCAAGGCGATGGACGTGGCGGAGGATCTGATCGTGCCGCTGATGGACCACATGGTGCGGGTGGATCGCGACTCCCTGACCCTGGGCTGGGCGGGTGTCTACTCCAGCTTCCTGCTGTTCGCCAAGCGCAGCGCGGCCAAGTACGGCCTGTCGGCGCGGGACATCCTGGTGGAGCTGGGTCGTCGGCGCACCGTGGGTGGCCAGGAAGACATGATCGAGGACCTGGCGCTGGACATGGCCAAGGAGCGCGACGCCGCCAATGGCGGAGGCCGCAAGAGCGCCTGAAGGCCGTTTTTCCCCCGGGGCTGGACAGGCCAGTGCCGGGGCTAGTACCTCGACAGAAAAAAGGCCGGGCAGGGAACCCTGCCCGGCCTTTTTGTGTGCCGTGCCCGGCTCAGCCCATCAGGCGGTTCAGGCCGTTGAGGGCGGCGATCCGGTAGGCTTCGGCCATGGTGGGGTAGTTGAAGGTGGTGCTGATGAAGTAGCGCAGGGTGTTGCCGTCCCCCTCCTGCTTCATGATCGCCTGGCCGATGTGGATGATCTCGGTGGCTTCGGCACCAAAACAGTGGATGCCCAGAATACGCAGGGTCTCCGGGCAGAAGAGGATTTTCAGCATGCCCACGTCTTCCCCGGAAATCTGCCCCCGGGCGGTGTCCTTGAAAAACGCGCGGCCGACCTCGAAGGGCACCCGCGCATCGGTCAGTTCGCGTTCGCTCCGGCCCACCGAGCTGATCTCGGGGATGGTGTAGATGCCGGTGGGCACGTCATCCACGAAGCGTGTGTGCGCCTTGCCGCGGGAGACCGCCGCCGCGGCGCGCCCCTGGTCGTAGGCGGCACTGGCCAGGCTGGGCCAACCGATGACATCACCCACGGCGTAGACGTTGGAGACCTCGGTCTGGTAATGCTTGTCGACCTTGAGTTGACCGCGGGCATCCGGCTCCAGGCCGATGGCCGCCAGGTTCAGGCGGTCGGTGTTGCCGGTGCGCCCGTTACACCAGAGCAGGGCGTCGGCGCGCAGGTGCTTGCCGGATTTCAGGTGCAGGATGACGCCGCCCTCGGTGGCTTCCACGCGCTCGTATTCCTCCCGGTGGCGCACCATCACGCCGCGCTCGCGCAGGTGGTAGTCGAGCGCGACCGAGATTTCGTCGTCGAGGAAGGCCAGCAGGTTGTGAAAGCTGTTGATCAGTTCGACCTTGATGCCCAGGCCGCTGAAAATCGAGGCGTACTCACAGCCGATCACGCCGGCTCCGTAGATCAGGATCTTGCGCGGGGTGTGCTGGAGGTCGAGGATGGTGTCGCTGTCGTAGACCCGCGGGTGGGTAAAGTCCACATCCGCGGGGTGGTAGGGCCGGGAGCCGGTGGCGATAACGATATCCCGGGCGGTCAGGCGCTCCACGCGCTCTTCCTGGTCGAGAACCGCCAGGGTGTGCGTGTCGACGAAGCTGGCCTGCCCGCGGTAGAGGTCGATGCCATTGCGCAGGTAGAAGCGGCTGCGCATGTCGACCTGCTTCTCGATCACCCCGGCGGCCACGGACAGCGCCACCGGGTAGGGGATCTGCCGGCTGTGGCCGATTTCCCGGAACAGCTTGCCGGTGTTGAAGCGCATCAGCTGCTTGACGGCGTGGCGCAGGGCTTTCGAGGGGATGGTGCCGCGGTGGGTGCAGCCGCCGCCGACCATGCTGTGACTCTCGATCACCGCCGCCCGCAGGTTGTGCTTGGCGGCGTTAAGTGCGGCACTTTCCCCGGCAGGGCCACTGCCGATAACCAGAACATCGTAATCGTAGGAATTCATGCTCCCCCGCTGGGTGACACGGTCCGACGCAGGGCGCGACCGCGATAGGTAAAGGGATATTCTAGGGCGCGACCGGGGGCGCGTAAATTCCCCCGCTTACGCGCCGGTCTGGTCGGTCTGTGGGGCGGGGTCGGTGGCCTCCTCGCGCAGGCGGCGGCGCCGTTTCATCGCGGTGAGGCTGCTGCCCGCGGCGTGGCGGTCGAGCAGGCCGATATCGAGGACCGGCGAGGCGTCGATATGCTCGGCGTCCATCATCCGGGCAATCCGCTGCAGGGAGGCAATAATCATGCTCTGCTCCCAGTCCTCCAGGGCGCCAAACTGCCGCGCAAACTGGTCCTGGAGAGGGACTGGCGCGGTTTCCAGGATGCCCATGGCCTCGTCGGTCAGGTGCGCGTGTACCTTGCGCTTGTCGGTCTCACTGCGCTGACGGTAGACCAGCCGGCGTTTTTCCAGGCGATCGAGTATCGTGGTGACGGTCGCCTGGCTCAGGCTCATGTCCGTGGCCAGCTCGCCGATGGTGACCTGACCGCGATCGCGTATGGTCTGCAGCAGCAGGATCTGGGGGGCCGTCAGGCCGGTGGTCTTGGCCAGGTGCTTGGAATGCATGTCGGTGGCGCGGATGACACGGCGCAGGGCGACCAGCACCTCTTCAATTCTTCCCAACAATACATCCTCGCTATCCGCCGAAACCAGGAACATAGTGTAACTCCCGCTGCAAATTTTCCGCACTCGACTACGCTGAAAAAGAGACGAGTCGCGGCTTCACAGCCCGCCAATGGTGGGTATTTGGTGCTCTAACCTTTAGAATTCTAAAAAATAACCGACATGAAAAGCAAGATCTTTATAACAATGGGTGCTGAGTTGCCGTGAATCGAGGGGCTTTAGCCGCCTTATATCTTTGATTTTTATTCGGCCTTTCTATACAATGCTTAGCGTTCTAAACATTAGAGGTGAAATCAATGAGTGATTCCCTGCAGTTGCGCAAACCCCGAAAGGAAGACGGGATGGCGGTTCACCGCCTGATTGCAAACTGCCCGCCCCTGGATACCAACTCCGCCTACTGCAACCTGTTGCAGTGCTCCCATTTTGCCGACACCTCCGTGGTGGCCGAGATGGAGGGCGAGGTGGTTGGCTTTATCTCCGGTTATCGCGTGCCCGAGGCGCCGACTACGCTGTTCATCTGGCAGGTGGCTGTAGGTGAAAAGGCCCGTGGCCACGGCCTCGCCGGCCGCATGCTGGCAGCGATCTGTGATCGCGAGGGCAACGGCGACCTGAATGCCATGCAGACCACGGTGACGCCCGACAACGAAGCTTCCTGGGCGTTGTTTGAAGGTTTTGCCCGCCGTCGTGGCGCCACCCTCGAACGCACTGTCATGTTCGACCGCGAGGCGCATTTCCAGGGCAGCCACGACAGCGAGATGCTGGCCACCATCGGACCTCTGCGTTAGTGCAGATCGCCCTGTGCCCGTCGGGTGCAGCGTCCAGGCCGCAAACAGACCAACAGATCGTCGCAGAGGATTGAGCATGAAAATATTTGAAGAGATCGAATCGGAAGTTCAGAGCTACGCCCGTTCCTTCCCGCGCGTGTTTCACCGCGCCCAGGGAGAATTCATGTATGACGAGGAGGGCGAGCAGTACCTGGATTTCCTCGCTGGTGCCGGCACGCTCAACTACGGTCACAACAATCCGCTGCTCAAGGAGGCACTGATTGCCTACATCCAGGAAGATGGCATCTCCCACGGCCTGGATCTGCACACCCGCGCCAAGGCCGCCTTCCTGGAGACCTTCAGCGAGAAGATCCTCAAGCCCCGCGGGCTGGAATTCGTCATGCAGTTCACCGGCCCCACCGGCAGCAACGCCGTCGAGGCGGCGTTAAAACTGGCGCGCAACATCAAGGGCCGCGAGAACATCATCTCCTTCACCAATGGTTTCCACGGCGTCAGCCTGGGGTCCCTCGCAGTGACCGGCAATTCCCACCACCGCGGTGCGGCCGGCACTAGCCTGGGTGGCACCGAGCGCATTCCCTACGACGGTTACCTGGGGGACGGTATCGACACTACCGCCTACCTGGACAAGATGCTTTCCGACTCCAGCAGTGGTGTGGACACCCCCGCCGCGGTGATCGTCGAGACGGTCCAGGGGGAGGGTGGCATTAACGCCGCCAGCTTCGAGTGGCTGCGCAACCTCGAGGCAGTCTGCCGCAAGCACGATATCCTGCTGATCGTGGACGATATCCAGGCCGGCTGCGGCCGCACGGGCACCTTCTTCAGCTTCGAGGAGGCGGGCATCTCGCCGGACATCGTGACCATGTCAAAGTCCCTCAGCGGCTACGGGCTGCCCTTTGCCGTCGTGCTGATTCGCCCGGAGCTGGACCAGTGGCGTCCCGGTGAGCACAACGGTACTTTCCGCGGCAACAATCTGGCCTTTGTTACCGCCAAGGCCGCCATCGACCATTTCTGGAGCGACGATAGCTTCGAGCGCCAGATCAAGGCCAAGGCGGCCTACGTGTCGGATCGCCTGCAGGCGATTGTCGATCGCTATGGCGAGGGCAACTTCGAGACCCGCGGTCGCGGCATGTTCCAGGGGATCAACTGTGTCAACGGCGAGATCGCCGGCAAGATCACCCGGGCCGCCTTCAAGCAGGGTCTGATTATCGAGACCAGTGGCGCCGACGACCAGGTGGTCAAGTTCCTCTGTCCGCTGACGATCTCGGAGGGCAACCTGAAGCGCGGCATCGACATCGTCGAGAAGGCGATTGCCGAAGTTTGTGCCGGTGAAGACCATATTCCCGAGCCCGTGGACTTTTTCGAGGAGGACTACAGCGCCTCGGACGACGACCGCTTCAAGGTGGCGAGCTAGGCGAGGCATAGGCCCCGCGGCTCTCGGCCGCGGTGGCCGTCGCCTCGCGGCGGCGGATAAAACGGAATCAGCAAGCAAATCAACGTGGGGGAAAGTGTGAACGACCACAGAGTTGAGAAAATCGGTGGCACATCCATGAGCAACTACGAGGCAGTGCGAGACAGCATTGTCCTCGGCCAGCGCAACGGCGATACGCTGTACCAGCGTATTTTCGTGGTATCCGCCTACGGCGGCATGACCAACAAGTTGCTGGAGCACAAGAAGGATGGCACGCCCGGCGTCTACGCCCTGTTTGCCAACAGTATCAAGGACCGCAGCTGGGAAGACATGCTGGAAAAGGTGCGCGCCGAGATGCTGGCGATCAACACCTCGCTGTTTGACGAAAGCACGGCCCTGAACGAGGCGAATGCCTTCATCAACGAGCGTCTCGACTCCGCACGCAAGGTGCTGGAGGACCTGCAGAGCCTGTGTGCCCACGGTCACTTCTCGGTGGAAGATCACCTGGTGACGGTGCGCGAGATGCTCTCCAGCCTGGGTGAAGCCCACAGTGCCTGGAATACCGCGCGCCTGTTGCAGCGCGATGGCGTCAACGCGCGCTTCGCCGATCTCACCGGCTGGCAGTCGCCCGAGCAGCTGACCCTGGACGAGCGCATCCTCGACACCTTTGTCGATATCGACCTGGCCAACGAGCTACCGATTGCGACCGGCTATGCCCACTGCAAGAACGGCCTGATTACCCGCTTTGATCGCGGCTACAGCGAGATGACCTTCAGCCGCATTGCGGTGCTGACTGGCGCCCGGGAGGCGGTGATTCACAAGGAGTTCCACCTCAGCAGTGCGGATCCCGGCCTGGTGGGCGAGGACAACGCCGTGCCCATTGGCCGCACCAACTACGATGTGGCCGATCAGCTGGCGAACCTGGGGATGGAGGCGATTCACCCCAAGGCCGCCAAGGGCCTGCGCCAGAATGGCATTCCCCTGCGGGTGAAAAACACCTTCGAGCCGGAACACACCGGTACCCTGATCACTGGCGACTATATCAGCGAGACGCCCTGTGTGGAGATTATCGCCGGCTGTCGCGGTGTCTATGCGCTGGAGCTCTTCGACCAGGACATGGCCGGCCTGGTCCACGAGTACGACGCCGAGTTCCTGGCCAACATCAAGCGCTTCAAGGCGCACATGGTGGCCAAGGACATCAACGCGAACACGGTGACCCACTACCTGGACACCAACCTGAAGACCGTGCGCCGGATCAAGACGGCGCTGCAGGAGGCCTTCCCGGAAGCCGAGCTGCGCGAGCAGAAAGTGGCGATCGTGTCGGCCATTGGCAGTGACATGCAGGTGCCGGGAATCCTGGCGCGCACTGTGCGCTCGCTCTCCGAACACGACATCAGCGTGCTGGCGATCCACCAGTCCATGCGCCAGGTGGACATGCAGTTCATCGTCAACGAGCACGATTACGAGCAGGCCATCCGCAGCCTGCACCAGGGGCTGGTCGAGCCCTACGATCACGGCCGCGCCATCCGCCTGGCCGCCTCCTGAGCACTGCCTGCGGCGGCCGCACCCATAAGGGGGGCGGCCGCCGTGCGCCCCGTCCTGAAGCTTCCCGTTCCCGCCGGTCCCGATTGGTTCCCCGCTTTTCACCCGCCAGGCCGTTTTGCTTGATCGAGATCAAGCCAGGGCTTTTGTCTCCGCTGTGTTTTTGACACGGGTCAAGGCGCGCCGCGCCGACTCTCCTTATGCTGGCAACACTGAAGCAGTAAACGTCCAACACAAGGAGTAGACGCATGCACAAGATGACAGGGCTGGCTTTGGGGATTGCTCTGCTGAGTGGCACGGGCATGGCCCAGGCCTATGAGGCGGGTGACTGGATCCTGCGGGTCGGCGCCGCCACGGTCGCCCCCGACGAGGACAGCCAGGCGGTCCGCATTCCCACCGCTCCGCCGACCGTTCTGCCCGGAGTCGGCATCGACAATGACACCCAGCTGGGCATCATTCCGGCCTACATGGTGACCGACAATCTGGGCTTCGAGCTCCTGGCTGCCACCCCCTTCACCCACGACGTGGATGTGCTCGGCGCGGGTCTGCCGGCGGGCGAGGTCACGCACCTGCCGCCGACCCTGAGCCTGCAGTGGTATCCCCGCGGTGGCCAGAAGGGCTGGCAGCCCTACTTCGGGCTTGGGGTGAACTACACCTTCATCTACGACGAGGAAGTCAGCGGCGAGCTGGAAGGCGCCCTGGGCAGCCTGATTGACGCCAGCAGCGCCGAGCTGTCACTGGACGACTCCTTTGGCCTGTCCGCCCAGCTCGGCGTGGATATCCCCATCGGCGAGCGCTGGGCGCTGAACCTCGGGGTGTGGTACATCGATATCGATTCCGAAGCCACCATTCGCACGGATGTGGGCAACGTGAAGTTCGATGTGTCGATTGACCCCTGGGTCTACAACGCCGGTATTGCCTGGCGCTTCTGAGGCGGGGCCCGCTCAGTGGTGCCCGTGGTGGGGGTTGCTCGGTGCAGTACCGCTGGGCGAGTCCAACCCGGGCGATTCCAGGCCGGGTGACGCCATGTCGGGCAGGGGCATGCGCAGGTGGCCGGCGTGGCTGACGGTCAGGTAGAGGCTCCAGAGCCCGCCGAGGATCAGCAGCAGCGCAATCGCCACCTTCAGCCCGCGCCGGCGCAGCTGCACCTGTACGACCCCCGCCCCCAGGCTGGCACCCAGCATGGCGGGCAGGGTGCCGAGCCCAAAGCAGAGCATGACCAGGGCCGCCGACAGGCTGTCGCCGGTGGTCGCGGCAAAGGCCAGTGCGCTGTAGATCAAGCCGCAGGGCATCAGCCCCCAGCACATCCCCAGCAGACCAGCCTGCCATGGCCGGCGCACCGGTAGCAGGGGCGTGAGCAGCCGCTGCACGGGCCGCCACAGCCAGGCGCCGCCGCGCTCCAGCCACAACAGGCCGCGCCACCAGTCGGCAATGTACAGCCCCATGGCGATCAGCAGCGCCCCCGACAGATAGCGCAGGCCGAGGGTCCAGGCGGCGAGATCCAGGCTGCCGGCCAGGAGGCCCAGCAGGGCCCCCAGCAGGCTGTAGCTGGCCAGCCGCCCGGCGTGATAGCTGAGGGTGGTCGGCAGGCCGGTGGCTCCCCCCAGTTGCAGGGCGCTGGCAATGCCGCCGCACATACCCAGGCAGTGGCCGGCCCCGGCCAGGCCGATCAAAAAGGCCGCCAACAGTTCACCGCTCACCGCGAGTCCTCCTTGTGCTGCACAGTGTCGCCGCCGGGAGCGGCGTTGTCGCTGCCCGGTTCTGCGTCACCGCCACCGTTTTCTGCGCCGTCGCTCTCGGTTTCGCTCTCGGTTTCGCGCGTGTCGTCACCGCCTGTCTCGGGGGGCGGCTCCGCCAGGATGCGCCAGGCATCCTTGTCCAGGTCATCGTATTGACCGCTGTCGATGGCCCAGATCAGCAGGCGTATGGCAATGGCACAGAAGATCAGGGCAATGGGTATCAGCAGGTACAGGCTATCCATGGGCGGTCACCGGGCCTTGCGGTTGAGTCGCAGAGAGTTCAGGACCACCAGCAGGGAACTCGCCGACATGCCCAGGGCAGCCAGCCAGGGTGGCACGAAGCCGAGCGCCGCGAGGGGAATGCCGCAGGCGTTGTAGCCGATGGCCCAGGCAATGTTCTGACGCATGATCCGCCGGCAGCGGGCGGCCATGTCGAGGCTGTCGATCACGGCACCCAGGTTGCCTCGCTCGATCACCAGGTCCGCCTCGGCCCGGGCCAGATCCGCGGCGTTGGCCACGGCGAAAGAGGCGTCGGCGGCCCCCAGCAGGGGCGCGTCGTTGAGACCGTCACCGACGGCGGCGACCTGCGCGCCCCCGGTCTGCCAGCGCTGCACCTCGGCCAGTTTCTGGGCCGGGGACAGGCCCAGGCAGACCTGGTCGAAGCCCAGGCTTTCCGCCAGCCGGCGTCCGCCGGGGGAGCTGTCGCCGCTGAGCAGGGCCAGTTTCAGGCCGCGCTGTCGGGCCGCCTGGAGAATATCCCGGGTCTCCTCGCGCAGGCTGTCGTCCAGGCCAAACCAGGCCAGTGCCTGCTGGTCCCGGCACAGGGCAAAGCGGTAGAGACCGTCGTCGGGTGGCGCCGGCAGGTCGGGGGCGATCTCCCGGCAGAAGGTCTCGCTGCCGATACGGTAGCGCACCCCGGCATGCAGGCCTTCCACGCCGCAGCCGGGGATCGCCCGGGCCTGCTCGAAGGCCGGCTGCCCCGGCGCGGCGGGGAAGGCCGCGGCGGCGGGGTGGGCGCTGTACTGCTGCAGGGCGGCGGCGAGGCCTGTCAGCGCGTCGTCGGCGAGATCTGCCAGGGGCCTCACTTCGCGCAGCCGGAGATCGCCCACGGTGAGCGTGCCGGTTTTGTCAAACACCAGCCAGTCGACGTGGGCCAGTGCCTCCAGGGCATTTTCCCCGTGCACCAGCACGGCGCGGCGGCGCAGGGCGTTGGCGGCGGCGGTCAGGGCCGCCGGAGTGGCCAGGGCCAGGGCGCAGGGGCAGCTGATGACCAGCACCGACAGACTGACCCACAGCGCCCGGGCGGGGTCCAGGTTCAGCCAGGCGAGGGCGGTTGCCGCGGTGATCAGCAGGATCGCGGCGACGAAGCGCCCGGCGATGCGGTCGGCGAGCCGGGCCAGTCGCGGCTTGACCCGCCGGGCCCGCTCCACGCTGTGTTGCAGTGCCGCCAGCCGCGACTGTTCATAGACCGCCTCGACACGGATCTCGAGGCGGTTCTCCAGGTTCAGCGTGCCCGCGTACACGGCGGCGCCCGGCGCCACGGCGCGCGGCAGGGGCTCGCCGTTGAAGCTGTCTTCGCGGACGGCGCTGCTGCCCCGGTACACCTGGCCGTCGACGGCAATGGTTTCCCCGGGCATCACGCGCACCCGGTCACCCGCGCGCAGTTGGCGCCGGGGCAGGCGCTGCCACTGGTCCTCCCGTTGCACGGTGACCGTGAGGGGCAGTGCGGCCTCCGCGCTGTCGCAGGCGATGGCGTGGCGGCGGCGTACGCGCTTTTCCAGGAAGCGGCCGAGCAGCAGGAAAAAGGTGAACATCACCACCGAGTCAAAGTAGACCTCGCCGCTGCCGCGCAGGGTGGCCCAGATACTGGCCAGCCAGGCAAGGCCGATGGCCAGGGCGACCGGCAGGTCCATGACCAGTGCGCCCTGGCGCAGGTGCCGCCAGGCGGTGGTGAAGAAGGGGCGGGCGGAGTAGAGCACCACAAAACTGGCCACCAGCAGGCTGACCCCGCGCAGCAGGGCCTGGTGCTCGGCGGCGATGCCCTGCATGTCACCGGCGTGCAGGGCGATGCCGAACATGCCCACCTGCATCATGCCGATACCCGCCACCGCCACGCGGCGCAGGTCCTGGCGGAACTCGCTGTCGATCAGCTCGCGCTGGGCCGAGCGCTGGAAGGGGCGCACGCTGTAGCCCAGGGCCTCGACCCGGCTGGCCAGCTGCGAGGGTTGTATCAGTGCCGGGTCATAGCGCAGGTCGAGGCGCTGCTGTTCCAGCTGGACCTGGGCGTCCTTGACGCCCGGCAGGCCGGCCAGGCTGTGCTCGATCAGCCAGGTACAGGCGGCGCAGGTCATGCCGCCGATCAGGAAGCGCGCCGACTCGTCGCCGTCGGAGAGGCGTTCGGTGAACTGTTCGCGCAGTCCGGCCTCGTCAAACAGGCGGAACTCCGCCTGCAAGTCGGCGGGGGGCTCCGCGGGCCGGGTGCTGTAGGCGGTGCGCTGGCGGTAGAAACCGCTCATGTGGCTGTCGGCAATCAGGCCGGCGACGGCGGCGCAGCCGGGACAGCACATCGGCTGCGCCACGCCGTCGATGGTAACCGTCAGGGGCTCGCCGGCCGGGAGGGGCTCGCCACAGTGAAAACAGCTCTGACGCGGAGTCACGCCGGTCTCAACCCGGGGCGTCCGGGACCAGGTCTGCCGCGTGGATGACGCCATCCAGGCGCCAGGGTTGGCCGGCGCTCTCCCCGGACAGGCGCCAGTGCCAGCGCTCGCCCGCGGGTTGCGGCAGGGCACCCACGTAGACCCCGGGAGCCACGCGCTTCAGCGTGACCTGCTGGTCGCGGTCCGCCTCCAGGGGATGCGAGAGCAGCAGTGCCAGGCTGTCATCGGCGGCGGAACCCTGCAGGTGCACCGTCACCTGGCGCGGGGCGAGGGCAAGGCTGGCCCGCAGCGAGAGTTCGTTGGCGGACTGCTGCATCTCCAGCTGCCGGTTGATCGCCAGGCCTTCCTTGTAATAGTCGGTCACCACCAGGTCATCGGCGTGGCGGGTGGCGATGTAGAGCATGTAAAAGCTGGCAATGACCACCGAGCCGGGCAGGGCGATCAGGAACCAGGGCCAGAACTGGCGGTACCAGGGAGTGCTTGCGGTATCCGGTATCACGACATGGGCCTCATGAAGCGCGACTCGGAGGAAATCTCCAGCTCGCGCTGGTCAGTGGACTGCAGGCGGAACTCGACCACCGTCGCCGGGGTGTTGGCATTGCCGGCCGGCTCGCGCACCCGCAGGGTGATGCGGCGCACTTCCCCGGCGTCGACGGTGTGCCGGGTCTCGCCGATCAGACTGGCGCCGGGCAGGCCCTCGAGGCTGACCTCGAACTCGTGGGCGGCCTCGTCCATATTGGCGACGCTGAGGGTGTAGATGTTTTCCACGCTGCCATCCTGGGTGGTGACATACAGTTCGGTGCGGTCGCGAATCACGGTCATCTCCAGGGGCGTCCGGTCGAGAATGCGCCAGCTGAACAGCCCGGCCATCACCAGCAGCACCAGGGTATAGCCAATCACCCGGGGACGCAGCCAGTGGGTCTGCTCGCCCTCGAGTGCGCGTTCGCTGGTGTAGCGGATCAGGCCCCGGGGGTAGGACATCTTGTCCATCACCGAGTTGCAGGCGTCGATGCACAGGGCGCAGCCGATGCACTCGTACTGCAGGCCCTCGCGGATATCGATGCCGGTCGGGCAGACCTGGACGCAGAGTTCGCAGTCGATGCAGTCGCCGAGCCCCAGGGCCCGGGGGTCGACGTCGCGGCGGCGGGAACCGCGCGGTTCGCCGCGGCCCGGGTCGTAGGACACGATCAGGGTGTCGCGGTCGAACATCACCGACTGGAAGCGGGCGTAGGGGCACATGTAGGTGCACACCTGTTCGCGCATCCAGCCGGCGTTGATGTAGGTGGCGCAGGTGAAGAACAGGGTCCACAGCACCTGCCACTTGCCACTGCTCAGGGTGAGGAACTCCCACAGCAGGTCGCGGATGGGGTAGAAGTAGCCGACGAAGGTGGCGCCGGTGGCAAAGGCGACGAACAGCCAGCCGCCGTGTTTCAGTCCCTTGCGCAGGGCTTTCTCCGCGCTCCAGGGGGCCTGGTCGAGCTTCATGCGCTGGTTGCGGCTGCCCTCGAAGCGCTGTTCGATCCACATGAAGATCGAGGTCCAGACCGTCTGTGGGCAGGTATAGCCGCACCACAGCCGCCCGGCGAAAGCGGTGACGGTGAACAGGGCAAAGGCCGCGATAATCAGCAGGAAGGCGAGCAGGGGGAAATCCTGGGGCCAGAAGGTCAGGCCGAGGATATGGAACTTGCGCGCCGGCAGATCGAAGAGGACCGCCGGTCGCCCGTCCCAGGTCAGCCAGGGCAGCAGGAAGTAGCCGGCCAGCAGTGGCCAGCCGGTGAACAGTCGAATGCGCTGGAAGAAACCTTCGATATGCCGCGTGTAGATCTTCTCGCGGCGCTGGTAGAGGTCGACCTCCGCGACTTCCGCGGGGGCCAGTTCCTTGACGTCAATCAGGTCTTTGTCCGACATGCTTCCGGGTTCCTGCTGGGGGTGGGAACAGCCCGGTGGGTGCGGCCCCGCAGGGGGGCGGGGCCGCGGGGTACCGGCCTAGTGACTCAGGCTGTAGACGTAGGCCGCAATGATGTGGATCTTGTCCTCGGTCAGCGTATCGCTGAAGGCGGGCATCACACCATTGCGCCCCGCGCGCAGGCTGTGGGCAATCTGCTCCCGGGTGCCGCCGTAGAGCCAGATGCCGTTGGTCAGGTTGGGCGCGCCGAAGGCCTTATTACCCTTGCCGTCGGGGCCGTGGCAGGCGGCGCAGTAGCTGGCGAAGATTTCCTTGCCCTTTGCGGCCTGTGCCTCGTCCACCGAGCGTCCGTTGAGGGACAGCACGTATTCGGTGGCCTGGGCGATGCCCGAATCCCCCAGGATCTGCCCCCAGGCGGGCATGGCGGCCTGGCGTCCGTTGATCAGGGTGGCCTTGATGGCCTCCGGGCTGCCGCCCCAGAGCCAGTCGTCATCGGTCAGGTTGGGGAAGCCGTAGCGACCCTTGCCGTCGGCGCCGTGACACTGGGCGCACTCGTTGCCGAACATGCGGGCCCCCATGCGTCGCACGGCGGGGTCCTGGGCAATTTCCTCGATCGGCTGTGCCAGGTAGCGGCTGCGCATCTCGCTGTAGCGCGCCTCCGCCTCGGCCACTTCGGCCTGGTGCTGCTCGACCTGGGTCCAGCCCAGCAGGCCTTTGTAGTTGCCCATGCCCGGGTACATGATCAGGTAGCCAATCGCCCACACCAGGGTGATGACAAAGAGATAGAACCACCAGGCGGGCAGGGGATTGTCGTACTCCTCGATGCCGTCGTAGACGTGCCCGGTGGTGCGTTGATTTTCACCCACGTCGCGCTTGCGGTTGGCGAACAGGATCCACCACAGACCCACCAGGGTAATGACGGTGAGCAGTATGACCCACCAGCTCCAGAAGCTAGTCATGCTTGCGTGCCTCCTCCTGTTGGGTCCGGCGATTCATTTCTTCATCGGCGAAGGGCAAGTGCCGGGCCTCCTCGAAACTCTTGCGTCGTTTTCTGCTCCAGGCCCAGATGCACACGCCGATGAAGGCGATCATCAGCATGAGGGTGCTGAGGCCCCGCAAATCGTTGATATCCATGGCTAGCGCCTCGTCTGTATCAGGGTGCCCAGTTGCTGCAGGTAGGCGACCACGGCATCAATTTCCTGCTTGCCCTCCACCGCGGCGGGGGCGCCCTCGATATCGGCATCGGTATAGGGCACACCCAGCTTGCGCAGGGTGCGCATCTTCTGCGAAATGCGCTCGCCGTCGATGCTGTTGTCGAACAGCCAGGGGTAGGCGGGCATGTTGGACTCCGGGACCACGTCCCGCGGGTTGTAGAGGTGGGCGCGGTGCCAGTCGTCGCTGTAGCGCTCGCCGACGCGGGCCAGGTCCGGCCCCGTGCGCTTGGAGCCCCAGAGGAAGGGGTGGTCGTAGACAAACTCGCCGGCGACCGAGTAGTGGCCGTAGCGTTCGGTCTCTGCCCGCAGCGGGCGGATCATCTGCGAGTGGCAGTTGTTGCAGCCCTCGCGAATGTAGATGTCACGGCCTTCCAGCTCCAGGGCGGAGAGGGGTTCGAGGCCCTCCACCGGCTCCTTCACCTGCTTGCCGGCGATCAGGGGGACCAGCTCCACCAGGGTGCCAAAGCTGATGGCGATAATGATGAAGATGATCATTATCCCGGTGTTGGTTTCGACAATCTCGTGTTTCATGCGTGGCTCCCTGTGTCAGGCTGCACTGGCGGCGGGCGCCGTCTGGCTTGCGGTGTCGTCGCGGCGCGCGGTCATGTAGACGTTGTAGGCCATGATCAGCATGCCGGCGAAGAAGATGGCGCCACCGGCCAGGCGGACCAGGTAGCCCGGATAGCTCGCGGCAACCGACTCGACGAAGGTGTAGGTGAGGGTGCCGTCCTCGTTGTAGGCGCGCCACATCAGGCCCTGGAGAATGCCGTTGACCCACATGGAGGCGATGTAGAGCACGGTGCCGATGGTCGACATCCAGAAGTGGGTGTTGATCAGGCTGATGCTGTACATGCGCTCCTTGGCGAACAGGACCGGAATCAGATGGTAGATCGAGCCGATGGAAATCATCGCCACCCAGCCCAGGGCCCCGGAGTGCACGTGGCCAATGGTCCAGTCCGTGTAGTGGGACAGCGCGTTGACCGTCTTGATCGACATCATCGGGCCTTCAAAGGTGGACATGCCGTAGAAGGACAGGCTGACCACCAGGAAGCGCAGGATCGGGTCGGTGCGCAGTTTGTGCCAGGCACCGGAGAGGGTCATGATGCCGTTGATCATGCCGCCCCAGGAGGGTGCCAGCAGGATGATCGACATCACCATGCCCAGGCTCTGGGCCCAGTCGGGCAGGGCGGTGTAGTGCAGGTGGTGGGGGCCGGCCCAGATGTAAACGGCGATCAGCGCCCAGAAGTGGACGATACTCAGCCGGTAGGAGTAGACCGGGCGCTCGGCCTGCTTGGGCACGAAGTAGTACATCATGCCGAGGAAGCCGGCGGTCAGGAAGAAGCCCACCGCGTTGTGGCCGTACCACCACTGCACCATGGCGTCCACGGTGCCGGCGTAGGCGGAATAGGACTTGGTCAGGTCAACCGGCAGGGCGGCGCTGTTGAGCAGGTGCAGCACGGCTACGGTGACGATGAAACCGCCGTAGAACCAGTTGGCGACGTAGATGTGGTTGACCTTGCGCTTGACGATGGTGCCGAAGAAGACGATCGCGTAGGACACCCAGACCACGGTGATCAGCAGGTCGATCGGCCACTCCAGCTCGGCGTATTCCTTGGAGCTGGTCATGCCCAGGGGCAGGGTGATGGCGGCGGCCACGATGACCAGCTGCCAGCCCCAGAAGGTAAAGGCCGCCAGCTTGTCGGAGATCAGCCGGGTCTGGCAGGTGCGCTGGACCACGTAGTAGGAGGTGGCAAACAGCGCCGAACCGCCAAAGGCAAAGATCACCGCGTTGGTGTGCAGCGGGCGCAGGCGCCCGAAGCTGGTCCAGGGCAGATCGAAGTTCAGGGCGGGGAAGGCCAGCTGGGCGGCGATCCAGACGCCGACCAGCATGCCGACGATGCCCCATACCACGGTCATGATGGCAAACTGGCGCACGACCTTGTAGTTGTAGGTCGGGTGTTCCAGAGCCGCGTTGAGTTCACTCATGATCAGTGTCCACAGTCAGGCGAGAATTGAAGGTTGGGGTTCAGAGTGCGTCGGTGAAGGCGGGTCCCGTACCGACGTCCCAGAGGAGTACCGTGGCCACCATCAGTGAGACCAGGATGACCAGGCCCACGGCGACCACCGCCGAGGAAAACAGAAAGCCGCGTTCCTCGGGAATGTTCATCATGATCGGAATGCCCTGGTAGAGCAGGAATACCGACCAGCTGACGGCGATCACGCCGAACAACAGGTCCAGCCACAGCAGCGGGTAGATACCCACAATGCCGAACACGAACAGCGGGGTGACGGTCAGACCCGCGGTGATGATGCCCCGCGCCAGACCCACCTGGGCGCCGTAGGTGCCGGCCATCCAGTGAATGAAGTAGCCCACCGCCGCCACGCAGCCGAGCATGGCGAAGTAGAACAGCAGGGTCAGTTCGCGGGCGCTGTCCGCGGTCAGGCGAATGGCGTCGTCGTCCCCCGCCACGGTCCAGCCGACCTGGCTGGTCCCGTAGTACCAGGATACCGCGGGAATGATCGCCAACAGGCAGGGATAGAGAAGCAGGGTATTGAAGGAGCGAGTGGGCATGGCGGCAATGCGGCGCCATTCCGCGCTGGGCTTGATCAGGAGTCCGATTGTATGTTGGAGCATGTTTTTAGTTCCCCGATGGTTAAGCGACTGGCGGCTCGAGGGCATTGTAAATGTTGCCCCCGGGCCGGCCATGACACAGATCAAGGCAGCGTGGTTTGCCCCGATGTTGTTCAGGTACCCAGGTTGGCGGCGCGTTCCAGGGCGGCGTTATCGAGCACGTGGATCTCCTTGTTGTCCACGGCGAGGACACCGTTTTTCTGCAGCCGGCTGAAAACCCGGCTGATGGTCTCCACCGTCAGGCCGAGATAGTTGCCGATGTCGATGCGCGACATCGGCAGCCGGAACTGGGTGGCGCTGAGATGGCGGCGGGCGTTGCGCCGGGCAATGCTCAAGAGCAGCGTGGCGACGCGCTCCTCCGCGGCGTTCTTGGACAGCAGGGTGATCAGCAGCTGGTCCTCGGTAATTTCCCGGCTCATCAGCTGGAACAGGTGGCGCTGCAGCCCGGGGAGGTGGGCGCTGAGGCGTTCCAGGGAGTCGAAGGGGATGGCGCAGATGGCCGAGGTTTCCAGTGCCCGGGCAGAGGAAGCATGGGCACCGCTGCTGATGCCATCCATGCCGAGGATTTCACCGGGGAAGTAGAAGCCGGTGACCTGTTCGCGGCCGTCGCCGGTGGTGCGAAAGGCCTTGACGGCCCCCGAGCGCACGGCGTAGATCGACTCGAAGGGGGCGCCCTCGCGGTAGAGCAGGTCGTTCTTCTGCAGGGGCTTGCTGCGCTGGATGATGCGCTCCAGGCGGTCGAGATCCTCGCCGTTGAGGGCCAGCGGCAGACAGATCTGGCTCAGCCGGCAGGTGTCACAGCTGACCCGGTACTCGTGGCTGCAGGCACTGCCGATGTTGGCGTCGCTGGAGTTGGCCATTCGCGCTGACACGTCATTCCCCTCGGGGCTCGCTGGAGTCGCCCGCCAGTATATCGGAAATCCAACAGGGGGCCCAAGCAATGTGCGCCCCCTGCTCTCGCTTAGGCCACCTCAGGCCAGTGAGGCGACGCTTTTCAGGACCAGGCGCACCAGCTCGGCCTGGCGCGAGACGCCGGTCTTGGCGAAGATCGACTTGAGCTGCGCGCGGGCAGTGTGCTGGGAGATGTTCTGGGCCTCGGAGACCTCCGCCAGGCTCAGCCCCCGGGAGAGCAGAATGGCCAGGTTGGATTCCGCCGGGGTCAGGTCGAACAGCTGGCCCAGGGTGGCCTGGGAGGCGGATTCGCGGATGTCGGGGTCGGAGATGAACACCGCCACACAGGGGCTGGACTGCCCCTCGCCCCACTCCGAAGCCGGGACCGGGCGCAGCACCAGCCCGAGCTGGGCGCGCCCGGCGGAGCGCGGCACGCGCAGCGCCCGCACCACCGAGGTTTCACCGCGGTGCTGGGCGCGGACGATGGTCTCCAGGGCGTTCTGCAGCTCGCGGTTGCTGTCGCGGCTTTCGATCACCAGGTGTTGCCCGCGCTGGGTGATGCCGTCGGCTTCGTCGAGCATGGCCTTGGCCACGGCGTTGGTACTGAGCACGTGGCCCTGCTCGTCGAGCAGCACGCTGGCCACCGACAGGCGCTCCACCGCGCCGGCGTAGAGGTCGCGCTCGGAGGTGGTGCGGCCGAGGGTGGCGTAGAGCTGGATGGCCAGGCGCAGGTGCGGCACCAGGCGCTCCAGCAGCGCGCGCTCGCTGTTGCTGAAGGAGGCCTCGTCCCGGCGGCGGGAAAAGCGCAGGCGGGCCAGCATGCCCCCCGGCTCCACGGTATCCACGCCGAGGATGCGGAACAGTCCGGCGGGCTCCAGGTAGTGGCGGTAATACTCGGAGTGAATCAACTCGTCGTCGGCGAGTACATCCTCCAGCGTGACCACGCGATCCGGCGGCAGATTGACAAAGGGGTCGAGGGCGAAGAACTGCTCGCGGTAGGCGGTGACCTCCCAGTCGTTGGGGTCGGAGAGCGTCGCCTGCTGGCGGTCGCGCAGGCTGTTGAGGATCACCCCGCGGTCGTCCTCGGCCGGCGGGCGCAGCACCAGCGAGACCACGTGGGCGTCGAACAGCTCGCGCAGCAGGGGCAGGGCGGTGGCCCAGGGCGGCTCCTCCAGCGGACCGCGGTAGAGGGCATCCAGCAGTGCGTCGTAGCCCGCCGGTATCGCCCCGCTGTAGGCCAGCAGCTCGCGCCCGACACTCATGTCGCCACCCTGGAGAGGTCCCGGGTGACTTCGTCCAGGAGCACCGGACGCCCGATGCCCCAGCCCTGCAGGTAGTCCACGCCTATCTCCCGAAGCTGCTCCATGACCGACTGGTTCTCCACGCATTCAGCGATGGTTTCCTGACCCAGGAAGTGGGCCAGGTCGTTGATGGCGCGGGCCATGGCGAGGTCGCTCGGGTTGGTCTCCAGGCCCTGAACGAAGCTGCCGTCGATCTTGACATAGTCCACCGGAAGCTCACGCAGGTAATTGTGGCTCTCCAGCCCGGTGCCGAAGTCGTCGATGGAGAATTTGCAGCCGATGTTGCGGAAAGCGCGCACGAAGTCCGCCGCGCGGGTGAGATTGTTGATGGTGCCGACCTCGGTGATTTCAAAGCACAGGCGGTTGGTGCCGACACCGAACTCGGAGATCTGCTCGAAGAGGAAGTCCATGAAGCTGTCGTCAGTCACGCTGCTGCCGGAGAGGTTGATCGCCACCGCCGGCACCACTTTCTGGGCGTCCATCAGGCCGCTGATCCAGCGGAAGGCCTCGCGCACCACCCAGCGATCCACCAGGGGCATCAGGCGGTAGCGCTCGGCAGACTGTATGAAGGGCAGGGGCGAGCCCGGCCGGCCCTCGCTGTCGCGCACCGCCAGCAGCAGCTCGTAGTGGCGCGTCGCCAGTTGCTGGCCGTCGATGGCGGTCTTGACGATGGGCTGTGCCCGCAACACGAAGCGGTCGCTGTTCATCGCCTCTTCCAGGGCGCGGCGCGAACGCTGATGCTCCTGTCGCTGGCGCGCGACCACCGCCTGGTCCTGCTGCCAGTGGCGGACGCAGTTGCCGCCCTCGCACTTGGCCGCCTCCAGCGCGGCACCGGCCTGCTCGAAGAGGCTCGCGCTGTCCGCGGTCACGTCGCGAATGGCGGCGACGCCGATCGCCACCGTAAAGCTGACCGCCTCCCCTTCGACGGGCAGGGAGGCGGCGGCAATGTCGCTGCGCACCTGTTCGGCCACCGCCATGGCCTGGCTCTCGTTGTGGTCGACCAGCAGCAGGGCGAAGCGGTCGCCCTCGAGGCGGGCGGAGGAAAGCTTGCGGCCGTGGCCCTGGCTCAGAAGCCGCGCGAACTGGTCGAGGATCTCGTCCCCCAGCACCCGGTCGTAGACGTCGTTGACCAGGTGGAAACTGTCGATGTCCAGCAGCAGCAGGGCGTGTTCCGCCGCGTGTTGCTGGGCGTGGCGCAGGGCGCGGGCGAGTTGCTTCTCGAAGGCCTCGCGGTTGATCAGGCGGGTGACCTGGTCGTGGTTGCGCTCGAAGCTCAGATGCCGTTGCGCGGCTTCCAGCGTGCTGTACATGCTGCGGTCGACCACCGAGAGGTGTTCTTCCGGGGTCGGGGGTTTGACGCCGTGGCTGAGGCGGCGGGCCAGGGCGACCCGGCCCAGTTCCGCGACCTTCTGGCCGCGCTCATTGACGAAGAGGTAGCGCTCGCCGTCCTCGCTGATCCAGGCCAGGCGCATGCGCTGGGAGCGCCCCTGGCGGTCGCGATAGCTGAGCCAGGTGCCCAGCTCGAGCTGTTCCACGCGGCGTACCCAGCGGCGCAGGTGGCGGGTTTGTTCGATGCGCTGGCGCTGGCGCTGAACGCGCTGGTCCTCGCTCTCCGCCGCTTCGGGGGCCGCGGTCAGGGCGACGGGGGTGTCCCCCGCGAGAATGCCGCGCAGGGTGTCCAGGTGGGCGGTGATCTCCGGCGAGCCGAGGCTCGCGGCGCTGATCTGCTGCTCCAGCAGGTCGACGAAGGGGCCGGCCTCCAGGGCCTGCTGCACCAGGGCATCGCCGTCCAGGGCCCCCTCGTCGCGCTCCTGCAGCCAGCCGGCCAGCTGTTGCAGCATGTGGGCCTGCTCCCGCCAGTCCTCGCTGTCGGGCCCCTGCTTGACCCGCACCAGCACCATCAGGTCGCGCCAGCCGCCGGCCAGCACCTCCAGCAGGATCGCGGGGGCCTCCGGGGAGGGCAGGGTCTGGGCAATCAGCTGGTCCACGGCCTGCCGGGCACGCTCCAGCCTGGCCTTGCCCTCCCGCGCCGCCACCACCCGCTCGATATTGCGGTTGAGGGCGCTGGCCTGCTGCTGACCGAGGTGTTCCAGCTGTGTCAGCGCATCGGCGAAGACGCTGCTGTCGCCGTCGTAGCGTTCGGCAATCTCCCCGGCAATCGCCTGCAGCCGCTGCTCCAGCACCCGGTTGGGAAAGTTGGCCTCGGTCGCCAGGGCGGCCAGGCGGTCCATCAGCTGCCGGGCCGGGTGGGCCGGGTCGAGGAAGAAGTGCGGTTCGTGCAGGGCCAGTCGGGCCAGGGGCAATTGCAGGCGCTCGACCGTCGGCCGCAGGGCTTCGTGCAGGTTGAAATGGGCATCCAGGGTCCCGAACAGCCGGTCCACCAGCTGCAGGCGGCTGCGGCTCTCGCGGTTGACGCCGCGGGTGCCGGCCAGCTCGGGCAGGGCATCCAGGTGCTCCTCCAGCCAGCTCAGCAGCGAGCCCGCGCGCTGCAGCGCCGCCTGCAGCTCGGCCGGATCCCGCTGCTGCAGCGCGGCCAGGCTCTGGGCGACCTCGCTTTCCCCGGCCAGGCCACCGCTGCCGGGCTGGCCGTCTGCGGGCGCTGGGGCATGGGGTGCCTGTGTTTCCAGGGCGCGCAGCACCGACGCATAGAGGGCCGCGGCGCGGGGTTCCTCGGCCGCGGCGGGCTCTGCGCCGGTGTCCTCGCTCGCGTCGCTCAGGGGTCGCGCGTCCACGGGGCTGTCATTGCCGGCGGCACCGCGCGCCTCGGCAATCAGGCGTCGCCGCTGCGACTGGCGCTGCTGCACGGTGGCCTGCTTGAGCAGCGAGCCCCGGGAACGGATCTCCTGTTCCAGGCCGGGGCGCACGCCGTGCTCCTCGAGCCACGCATTCAGGCTGCGGTAGTCGGTGTCCAGGGGGCGGATGAACTCGCGGATGAAGCACTCGAAGATGCGCGGCAGGGTGCGGGCGGGAATGCGCTGCTCCTCGAGGGCGCGCTGCAGGGCGCGGGTCAGCTGTGCGGGGTGTTCCGGCAGGCGCAATCGCAGGGGGTCAATGCCCGCCAGTTGCGCCACGCGGATCTGCAGCGCCTCGATCGCCGGGCTGTGCAGTTCCTCACCGACGCTGACCACGCGTTCCTGGGCCAGGAAATCCTCGAAAGCGTCGAGGTCGACCAGGTCCAGGGCGCCGCCGCTCTCGATCACGTCCCACCACTGGTCGTGCTGCTCCGCCGGCGGACAGAGGTCGTCGCGGAAGCGCCCCAGCTCGACCAGCCAGCGCTCGCTCAGGACCGTGCGGCGCTGGCGCAGCAACATCAGGCAGTCCATCAGGCTGCCGCGGCCAATGCCCGGCGCGCGCGGGCTGTGGGACAGTTCGGTGAGATAGTCGATCAGTGCGTCGACGAAGTCGCTCATGCGCCGCCCCAGCACCTGGTCGCTGTAGCGGCGAAACCCGGTCAGCAGTTGACGGTTTTGAGCGTTACCTGCGATCTCGCCTGACATGCAATCCCTGCGGCTGGGGGAGCCGCGCGCAGCGCGTCACTGCCGCGGATCCTCGGACGGTATGCCTGCGAGTATACCCCCAGCGGGCGCCGGGGGTGAACTGATCCGCCGGTCTAGCGGTCTTTTCCGCGCAGGCGAAAGGCCATGATGGCGTCGCCGGACTCCGACCAGCCGTGGCCGCCGGCGGCGAGTACCACGAACTGCTGCCCACTGCGGCTGCCGCGGAAGCTGAGCGGGGTGGCGTTGCCGGTGTAGGGCAGGTCGTACTCCCAGACCACCTCGCCACTGAGCAGGTCGAAGGCGCGGAAGTAGCTGTCGGTGGTGGCGGCGATGAAGACCAGCCCGCCGGCCGTCACCAGCGGGCCACCGGCGTTCGGCGTGCCGGTCTCGAACCACAGGGGCCAGGGGGCCTGGCCGCGGGTGGTGCCCAGGGGCCGGCGCCAGAGGACCTCGCCGCTGGCCAGGTCGACCGCGGTCAGGGTGCCCCAGGGACGCGGGTTGCAGGGCGCCCCCAGCGGGGAGAACAGCGGGAAGCGCTTGACCCCGTAGGCGCTGCCGGTCATCGGGTAGTACTCCAGGGGGTAACTGCCCTGGGGGTTGAGCGCGTCGTAGTCGTCCCGGGGAATCAGCTGTACCACCGAGGCCAGGTGCATCTGGTTGACCACTAGGATGCCGCGCCCGGGGTCGATGCCCACGCCGCCCCAGTTGATACCGCCAGTGGTACTGGGGTAGAGCACGCTGCCCTCGAGCGAGGGGGGCGTGAACATGCCCTCGTTGCGGTATTTCGCCAGTTCCCGCTGGCAGGCCAGCTTGTCCAGCCAGACGAAGCCGTCCATGTCGTCTTCGCTGAGCTGCTGCGGCAGATGCAGGGGGCTGGGATGGGTGGGAAAGGGCTGGGTTGGCGACAGTTGCTCTCCCGGCACGCCGTCCTGGGGCACGGGCCGCTCTTCCACCGGGTACAGCGGCTCGCCGGTGGCGCGGTCGAGCAGGAAGATGTGCCCCATCTTGGTGGCCTGGGCCAGGCCCGGGCGGCCGCCGCCGACACCCGGCAGCTGGAACAGGGTCGGCTGCGAGGCGACATCGTAGTCCCAGACGTCGTGGTGCACGGTCTGGAAGTGCCAGCGGTACTCGCCGGTGGCGGCGTCCAGGGCCACCACCGAGGAGCCGTAGGTGTCCAGGCCGTCGCGGTCGCCGCCGTAGAGGTCGGGGGAGGGGTTGCCGGTGGGCACATAGACCAGGCCGAGTTCCGGGTCGCCGGACATCGGTGCCCAGACATTGGGGCTGCCCAGGTGATAGCGGGCCTGGCCCCGCTCGTCGCGGTGGCGCTCGCGGTAGTTCTCGGTCACCGGTTCCCAGGCCCAGGCCAGCTCGCCACTGCGCACGTCGAAGGCCCGCACCACGCCGCTGGGCACGTCGACGCGGTCGTTGTCGGGGACCATGGCGCCCAGGACTGCGACGTCATCCTGGATCCAGGGGGGCGAGGTGGGGTAGTACTCGAAGGGCCCGGCGCCGGTGATCTCCTCTTTCAGCGCCACCCGGCCATTGTCGCCGAAGTCTGCGCAGGGCTCACCGTCCCGGGCATCCAGGGCAATCAGTTCGGCGTCCCGGGTGCCATAGAGGATACGTGTGCCGCAGTGCTGGCCGCGCTCCGCCGGCTCGCCGCTCTCCCAGTAGGCCACACCGCGGCAGACCACCGGGTAGAGGCCGCTGTGGCGGTTGCGCACCTCGGGGTCGAAGGACCAGCGCTCGGCGCCGGTCTCGGCATCCAGGGCGAAGACCCGGCCGAAGGGGGTGCAGTAAAAGAGGCTGTCCTCGACCACCAGCGGGGTCACCTGCAGGGAGGCGAAGCCCCACTCCCCGGTGCCGTCGCTGGTATCCCCGGAGCGGTGTTCCCAGGCCAGCTCGAGCTGCTCCACATTGCCGGCGTGGATCTCGCCGAGGGGGCTGAACTGGCGCGCGCCCTCGCCGCCGTAGTGGCGCCACTCCGCGGTGTCGGGGCCCGCTGGAGGCGCCTCGCCCGCTGCCTGGGGCGGGGTGCCGCTGCCGGCCTGGCAACCGGCGGTGAGGGCGAGCAGGGCAAGCAGAGCTGGGCGCAAAGCGGACATGAGCGGCTACCGGTCGGTGTTGGCGGCGTCCAGGAAGGCGGGCTTTTCCCCGCCGCCGTGGACCGCGAAACTGGTGCCGCTGACGTAGGACGACAGCGGCGACCCCAGGAACAGGCAGGCGTTGCCGATATCCCCGGGCACCGCCATGCGCCCCAGGGGGATGGTGCGGCCAACCGCGGCCACGCCCTCGGCGTCACCGTAGTGCAGGTGCGATTGCTCGGTCTCCACCAGGCCGGCGATGACGGCGTTGACGCGCACTTTCGGGCCCCACTCCACGGCGAGGGAGTGGCCCAGGTTGACCAGGCCGGCCTTGGCGGCGCCGTAGGCGGCGGTGCCGGGGGAGGGGCGGATGGTGCTCACGCTGGCGATGTTGATGATGCTGCCGCCGTCCTCCTGCCCCTGCATCACCCGGTTGGCCAGCTGCGCGGCGTGCAGGGGCGCGGTCAGGTTGAGGGTGATGATCGACTCGTGGAAGCGCGGGGAGACGCTGGCCGCCTCGGCGTAGGGTGCGCCGCCGGCGTTGTTCACCAGCACGTCGAGGCGCCCGAAGCGTTCCACCACCTGGTTGATCATGGCCTCGAGTTGGTCGTACTTGCGCACGTCACAGGTGAAGAAGACCGCCTCGCGATCGCCGACAGCGGGCAGGGTTTCCGGCGGGTTGCGCCCGCAGATGGCGACGTCGGCGCCGGCCTCGAGGAAGCGCTCCGTGATTCCCTTGCCGACGCCCTTGCCCCCTCCGGTAACCAGTACGGTGCGGCCAGTGAAATCCAGCGGGTTGTGCATGATCTTGGGTTCCTTGCTGTGCGGTTTCGGGTCTGTGGCGGCGGCGTGCCGGCAACTTGTGGTCGCCGGTTGAATTGCCTAAGATGCCACGGCTTCGCGCATCCTACCCGCTTCCCCGGTGATCCGGAAATGTCGGAGGAGGCGCTGCACTGTCGGGGGTGGACTTTCGCCGGCCCGGTTGGCCAGGCTAAACCGGTCACCCCTCCATCCAGCTAGCAGGACATAACTATGGCAACTGATTCTTTGCCCGTGCTCGCCATTCTCGGCGGCACCGGGGATCTCGGCACGGGTCTGGCACGGCGCTGGGCCAAGGCGGGCTACCGCGTCATCATCGGTTCGCGGACCCAGGACAAGGCGGAAGCCGCGGTGGCCGACCTGGAGAAGGTCATGGCCGAGCGCGGCCTGGAGCGGGTGGATGTCGAGGCCATGGAGAACCTGGCCGCGGCCCAGGCGGCGGACATCGTTGCCATCACCGTTCCCTTCAGCCATCAGAAGAGCACGCTGGAAAGCGTGGCGGCGGCCCTGCAGGGCAAGATCCTGATCGACGTCACCGTCCCCCTGGTGCCGCCGAAGGTGGCCCGCGTACAGCTGCCGGAAGAGGGCAGCGCCGGCCAGATCGCCCAGAATCTGCTGGGCGAGGGCGTCAAGGTTGTCTCCGCCTTCCAGAACGTCGCCGCGGCACACCTCCAGGGCGACGGCCCGGTGGACTGCGATGTACTGGTCTGCGGCAACAGCAAGGACGCCCGCGGTGAGGTGATCCAGCTGGTCGAGGCGGCCGGCATGCGTGGCTTCCACGCCGGGATGATCAACAACGCCGCGGCCGCCGAGGCCCTGACCTCGGTGCTGATCGTGATCAACAAGCAGTACAGCTGCCATGCCGGCATCCGCATCAGCGGCCTGGACAGCCATGAATGAGTGCCCGGCTTGAGCTGATTGCACTCGCAGGCATTCCCCGGGTGGAACCCGGGGATGACCTCGCAGCCCTGATTGCCCGCGCACTGGCTGACAACGACCTGGTCCTGCGTGCCGACGACGTGGTCGTGGTGGCGCAGAAAATCGTCTCCAAGGCCGAGAACCGCTATTGCCGCCTGGCCGAGGTCGAGCCGGGGCCGCGGGCCCTGGACCTGGCGCGCCAGGCGGACAAGGACCCGCGCCTGGTGGAGCTGATCCTGCGCGAGAGCCGCGAGGTGGTGCGGGTGCGCCCGGGAGTGATTATCGTCGAGCACCGCTGCGGCTATGTGCACGCCAATGCCGGTATCGACCGCTCCAATATCCACACCGATCCGGACGACCCGCGGGTGCTGCTGCTGCCGCAGGACTGCGATGCCTCCGCGCGCGCCCTGCGCAGCGGTCTCGAGGCGCAGTGCGGCGTGGCGCCCCATGTGCTGATCAACGACAGCGCCGGCCGCGCCTGGCGCACCGGCACCGTCGGCCTGGCCCTGGGCTGCGCCGGCTTCGATCCGCTGTTCAACCAGATCGGCGACAGTGACCTGTTCGGCAATCGCCTCGAGGTCACCGAGCCCGCGGTCGCCGATGAACTGGCGGCGGCGGCCTCGCTGGTCATGGGGCAGGCGGCCGAGGGCCTGCCGGTGGTGCTGGCCCGGGGCCTGTCCCTGCGGCCCGCGGCGCGGGATGCCAGCGCCCTGCTGCGCCCGCGGCACATGGACATGTTCCGCTGATGGCGACGCCAGCGATTCTCGCGCTGTCCGGCGGAGTCGGCGGCGCCCGCCTGTGCACCGGCCTGGCGGATGTCCTGCCACCGGAGGCGCTGCACATTGCCTGCAATGTCGCCGACGACTTCCGCCACCTGGGGCTGACCATCTGCCCGGACATCGATACCGTGCTTTACAACCTCTCGGGGCGCAACGACCCGGCCCAGGGCTGGGGCCTGGCCGGGGAGAGCTGGCAGGTGCTGGAAGCCCTCGCCGAGCTGGACGCGCCGACCTGGTTCCGGCTGGGGGATCGCGACCTCGCCACCCACCTGTTTCGCGCCGGGCGCCTGGCGGACGGGGCCAGCCTGTCCACGGTGACCGCCGAACTGGCCGAACGCCTGGGGATTGGCGCCCGACTCTACCCGGTGACCGAGCAGCCCCTGGCCACCCGCGTCGACACCGACGATGGGGAACTGCCCTTCCAGGAATACTTCGTGCGTCGCCAGTGCCAGCCGCGGGTGCGGGGTTTCCGCTTCGCCGGGCTGGAAGCGGCCCGGCTGCAGCCGCAGCTGGCGGCCCTGGCCCGGCCCGGCGCCCTGGATGCGGTGATCATCTGCCCCTCCAACCCCTTTGTCAGCGTGGACCCCATCCTTTTGGTGGAGGACTTCTGGCAGCGCCTGCGTGACACTGGCGCCCCGGTGGCGGCGATTTCGCCGATCATTGGCGGCCGCGCGGTGAAAGGCCCGGCGGGCAAGATGCTGGCCGAGCTGAACCTGCCGGTCACCGCCCTGGGTGTCGCGCAGTGGTATGCCACGCGCTACCCGGGCCTGGTGTCCGTGTTTGCGCTGGACGAGGAGGACGCGGCCCTGGCCGCAGAGGTGGAGAACCTGGGCATGCGTGCGCTGGTGGTACCGACATGGATGCGCAGCCGCGAGGATAAACAGGTCCTGGCTCGCGCCTGCCTGGACGGCCTGCGCTGATGGCCGCCCGCGTGCACGCCCTGGTGCCCCTGAAGGATCTGGAGGCGGCCAAGACCCGCCTCGCGGATCTGTTGTCGCGGGACCAGCGGCGGGCGCTGGTGCGCGCCATGGCGGCCGATGTGCTGGCGGTGCTGGTGGCACATCCCGCGGTGGCGACCGTGACTGTGCTCTCGGACGCCCCCGAGGTGGCCGCGCTGGCGCGGGAGGCGGGTGCCCGCCACTGGTCCGAGGCGGCGCTGCTGGCGGGCTCTGGCTGCGATGGCGATGGCCTGCGGCCGGCGGACCCCCTCAACCGGGTCCTGCAGGCGGCCGCGGAGCGCGTGGCGGCGACGGCCGAGCCGGGGGCGCTGACCCTGGTGCTGCACGCCGACCTGCCCTGCCTGGGGGCGGCGGACATCGATGCCGCCCTCGCGGCCCGGGAAACGAGCGGCGGTGTGGTGCTCGGCTGCGACGCCGCCGGGACCGGCAGCAACCTGCTGCTCTGCGCCGCCGCCGCGCCGCCGGTATTCCAGTTTGGACCAGGCAGCGCCGAGGCCCATCGCCGCGGGGCGGAAACCCATAAAAACCCGTTCCGGTGCTTGCACTTGCCGGGGGTGGCCAGCGATATTGACACCCCGCAGGACCTGCAGCAGCTCGACCGGCAGGCCCCCGGGCCGCGGACGGCAGCCTGGCTGCACGGCTGGCACCACGAGGACACGAGGAGCGCATGAATAACTGGCAGCAATTCTGGCAGCAGTGCCTGGACGGACATCTTCCCGCGCGGGAACAGGCCCTGGCCCTGGCCGAGTGCCACGACAGCGCCGGCCTGCTGGCCGTGGCCGCTCAGCTGCGCGACCGCGGCCACGGCAACCTGGTGACCTACTCGCGCAAGGTGTTCATTCCCCTGACGCGCCTGTGTCGCGACGTCTGTCACTACTGCACCTTTGCCACCACGCCGAAAAAGGTCGAGTCGCCCTACCTGAGCGTGGACGAGGTGCTTGAGCTGTGCCGGCAGGGCGCCGCCATGGGCTGCCAGGAGGCCCTGCTGACCCTGGGCGAGAAGCCCGAACTGCGCTATCGCGCGGCGCGCGAGGCCCTGGCGGAGATGGGCTTTGCCACGACACTGGAATACGTGGCCCACGTGGCGCAGCGGATCCTGGAAGAAACCGGGCTGCTGCCGCACATCAACGCCGGCTGCATGAGCGACGAGGAAATCGCCTTCCTGCGCCCGGTCAGCGCCTCCATGGGCATCATGCTGGAATCCGCCGCCGAGCGCCTGTGCGAAAAGGGCATGCCGCACTACGGTTCCCCGGACAAGGTGCCCGCGGTGCGCCTCGAGACCCTGGAGCGCGCCGGCGCGGCGAAGGTGCCCTTTACCACGGGCATCCTGATCGGCATCGGCGAGACCCGGCGCGAGCGCATCGAGTCCCTGCTGGCCCTGCGTGAGGTGCACCAGCGCCACGGGCACCTGCAGGAAATCATCGTGCAGAATTTCCGCGCCAAGCCCGGCACGCTGATGGCCGGCGCCCCGGAGCCGGACCTGGACGAGCTGCTGTGGACCCTGGCGGTGGCGCGCATCCTGTTCGGCGCCGAGATGAGTCTGCAGGCGCCGCCCAACCTGAGCCCCGGCGTGCTGCCGCAGCTGCTCGGCGCGGGGATCAACGACTGGGGCGGCGTCTCCCCGCTGACCCCCGACCACGTCAACCCGGAAGCGCCCTGGCCCCACCTGGACCAGCTGGCCCGGGAGACCGCCAGCGCCGGCAAGTTCCTGGAGCAGCGGCTGACCATCTATCCGGCCTATGCCCTGCAGGCCGACACCTGGCTCGACCCGGCCCTGCGCGCCGCGGTCATGCGCCAGCAGGATGCCCAGGGTTTTGCCCGTCGCGACGACTGGGTCCCCGGCGAGGAGAAGCCGGTGCCGCCGGTGGAGGCCGAGTTGCTGGCGCAGCCGGTGAATGCCTTCGCCGTGGCCGCCGACCTGCGCGCCATCGTCGAGCGCTGCGAGCGCGCCGAGGCCCTGGACGAGGCCGACGTGACCCGCCTGTTCAGCGCCCGCGGGCCGGAGTTCCGCTACCTGGTGGACGCCGCCGACCGGCTGCGCCGTCAGCGCTGTGGCGACAGTGTCAGCTACGTGATCAATCGCAACATCAACTACACCAACGTCTGCTATTTCAAGTGCCAGTTCTGCGCCTTCTCCAAGGGCAAGCACAACGAGGCACTGCGCGGGCGCCCCTACGACATCAGCGCCACCGAGATCGCCCGGCGCTGCCGCGAGGCCTGGGCCCGGGGCGCCACCGAAGTCTGCATGCAGGGGGGCATCCACCCCGACTACACCGGGCAGACCTACCTGGATATCCTCGCCACCGTGCGCGCGGCGACCCCGGGCATGCACATCCACGCCTTCTCGCCGCTGGAAGTGTGGCAGGGAGCGGCTACCCTGGGGGTATCTCTGGAGGACTTCCTGCGCCAGCTCAAGGCCGCCGGCCTGGACACCCTGCCGGGCACCGCCGCCGAAGTCCTCGATGACGAGGTGCGCGCGGTCCTCTGCCCGGACAAGCTGAACACCGCCGAGTGGCTGGAGGTGATGGAGACCGCCCACCGGGTCGGCTTCCGCACCACCGCCACCATCATGTACGGGCACATCGAGGCGCCGCGGCACTGGGCCCGCCACCTGCTGGCGATCCGCGAGCTGCAGGCGCGCAGCGGCGGCTTCACCGAGCTGGTGCCGCTGCCCTTCGTGCACATGGAGGCACCGATGTTCCTGCGCGGCCGCGCCCGCCGCGGCCCGACCTTCCGCGAGGCGGTGCTGATGCACGCGGTCTCGCGCCTGGTGATGCACGGCCACATCGACAACATCCAGACCAGCTGGGTGAAGATGGGCGCCGCCGGTGTCGATGTCTGCTTGAATGCCGGTGCCAACGATCTCGGCGGCACGCTGATGAACGAGAGCATCACCCGCGCCGCAGGCGCCGCCCACGGCCAGGAGTGGGCGCCGGCGGTGATGGAGCAGCGCATATCTGCCCTGGGGCGGAGGCCGCGCCTGCGCACCACCCTCTACGGCGATGCCCCGGCTGAGCGCCGCAGCGCGGCGGACAGCGGCGTCGAGCTGCTGGCGATCGAGAACCAGGACGCCGGCAAGCGCGCCCGGGACAAGCGCCTGCTGCTGGCCAGCGAGCTGCCGCGAGCGGTCGTCCCGGCGGAACAGGTGGTCCTGCTGGCGGCCTGCAACTGAACCATGGCGGGCGCGATACAACTGGAAGCCAGCTGGCTGGCGGCACTGGAGAGCGAATTCCAGCAGCCCTACATGCAGCAACTCAGGCACTTCCTGCAGGCGCAGAAAGACCAGGGCGCGACGGTCTTCCCGCGGGGCGGGGAGATCTTCAATGCCTTCGCGCACACCCCCCTGGACCGGGTCAAGGTGGTGATCCTGGGCCAGGATCCCTACCACGGCCCCGGCCAGGCCCACGGCCTGTGCTTCTCGGTGCGCCCGGGGGTGGCGATCCCGCCCTCACTGCGGAATATCTACAAGGAGATTGAACGCGACCTCGGCATCCCCCCGCCCGACCACGGCAACCTGGCCCACTGGGCGGACCAGGGCGTCCTGCTGCTGAACAGCGTGCTCACTGTGAACGCCGGCCAGGCGGGCTCCCACCAGGGCAAGGGCTGGGAGACCTTCACCGATCGTGTGGTGGAAGTGGTCAATCGCGAGCGCGAGGGCGTGGTTTTCCTGCTCTGGGGCAGCTACGCCCAGCGCAAGGGCGCGGTGATCGACCGCGAGCGCCACTGCGTGCTGACCGCGCCGCACCCATCTCCCCTCAGCGCCCACCGGGGCTTCCTCGGCTGCGGCCATTTCAGCGCCGCCAATGCCTGGCTGGCACAGCGCGGGCAAACGCCCATCGACTGGTCCCTGCCGGCGCTTTAGGCGAAGCGGTACTCGCTCATCGGGCCGGTGACCATGTTGTGCACGTCACAGAAGCCCGGCAGCTCCGCATACATCTGCTCGACCACCGCCGGGTCGCCGAAGTAGCGCGCCGGGTCGGTAAAGTCCCGCAGTTCGCGGAAGTGCTCCAGCACCAGGGCACGGTAGCCCGTGTCCGCGCCGCAGAGCTGGCGCGCCACCGCGTTGCGCTCGTAGGACCAGCGCAGCGGGTGCAAGTCGAAGGACAGCCGCGAATGCTCCATCTGCCAGTTGTGGTAGAAGCTCGCTTCGTCCAGGCCTTTGGGCTTGCCGTGGGCGGTGAACTGGCTCACCCCGGGGCGGCGCTCGCCCTCGCCCCAGTCCTGCGCAAAGGTCTGGGGCAGGGACTCGGTGACCAGGTAGCCGGTCACACCCGGCGCCAGGCTGACCAGGTGCGCCTCGATCGGCCCGCGGCTGTCCAGGCACTCGAGCCAGAACGCCACCACCGCCCCCAGTGACCCCCAGGGGCCGGCGATGCGGTCGGGGGCGGTATCCTGCACCTCGGCATCCAGGTCGGCGATATTCAGGGTGATCTGCCGGGCACCATGGGCGCGCAGCAGGGGCACCGTCTCTGCCAGCAGCTGTTCGCGCAGGCCCTGCGTGTCGGCGTCGGGCTCCCGGCCCAGCAGATAGACGAGTTTTTCCATGGCGGCTTCCTGTCAGTCGTCGGGCGATGGCGGATGGCTGACGGGCACAGGGTCCGGTCAGCCGAAGGGCACGGGGTAGGGCAGTTCCACCAGGCTCAGGCTTTGTTCGTCGCCCGGGGCCAGGCGCAGGCCCTCGCTGGCGGCGCTGTCCGTGGTGGTGACCAGGGCCAGTACCTGGCCGTCAGGGTCGCTGGCCGCGTTGACCACCTGCCCGGCGGGGCTGTCCTTGCCGGCCAGGTAGAGACTGTCGCCATCTGCTGGCGCGCTGCCGGCGGGGGCCTGCATCAACAGCAGCCGGCGCTTGGCCTTGCCCTTGTAGTGCATGCGGGCGATCACTTCCTGGCCGGGGTAGCAGCCCTTGCGAAAGTTGATGTGGCCGGTGAGGTCGTAGTTGAGCTGCTGGGGCAGCAATTCCCCGCGGGTGGCAGCGGTGATCCGGGCGACGCCCCGGCGCAGGCCGGCCAGCTCCCAGGCACTTTCGCTGTCGTCGGCGGGCAGGGCCTCGCGCAGGGTGGTCGCCAGGTCTGACCGGGCCGTGGCGTCCAGCCAGAGCTCGAAAGCCTCGCCCGCCTCGTCGAGCTGCACCACCGTGGCGCCGGCGTCGCCGCGCCAGCCCAGCAGGCCTTCGGGCAGGCTGTCGAACAGCGCTTCCAGGGCCGCCCGGGCCCCGGGCCCCTGTACACCCAGCAGCTGTAGCTGCTCCGCGGCGGGTTCCAGGGTCACCTTGGAAAACAGGGCGAAGCGGCCGAGTGCTTCCAGGGTGCTCTCGAGGATGCTGCGCCGCAGGCGCAGGCGGTAGTGCTCCGGCCCCAGGCAGAGGATCAGCACATCCGCCAGCACCCGGCCCTGGGGGTTGCAGAAGGTGCCACGGGTGGCCTGGTCCGCGGCGAGCTGCTTGAGGTCGCAACTGGCCTGGTTGTGCAGAAAGGTGAGGGCGTCGCGCCCGGTGACCTCGATGACTGCCTCGCGACGGAGTTCGGCGAGGGTGCTTGTGGCCCCGGGGGCGGTGTTGGAAGCGGCTGCGCTGCGATCTGACACGGTGCTGTCGACTCCTGCAAAGGTCTGCGATGGGCGTGGCCACATGTGGCCACGCAAGCCGGTATAATACCGCTTTTGATCTTCCCTTGCCGGGACGGGAGCTGTAATGCTGGACACCGATGAACTCAATCGCATGCGCTGGGCCAGCCGGCGCGGCATGCTCGAACTGGACCTGGTGCTGGAGCCCTTCGTCAACCAGTGCTATGCCGAGCTCGAGGCCGCCGATCGGGCGCGATTCCAGCAACTGATGCTGTGCCAGGATCAGGAGCTGTTCGCCTGGTTCCTGCGCCGGGAAAGCCCGGAGGATCCGGAGATTGCCAGCATCGTCGACCGCATTCTGCGCTTTACGCGTCCTGACCTGGATTGACCCCCGGCCGCGCCTGGCCTGGTGCGGCCTCTGCCTGTTGTTGCTGCTTGCCCTGCTGGAAATTGCCCAGCGGGGCTATGTCACCGCCTCCCTACTCGGTTTTGCCGCCGGGTTACCGCTGGCCTGGCTGGGCCTGCCCGCGGTGCCGGCGCAGCAGCGCCTGGCGCTGGGCGAGGCTGACCTGCGCTGGTGGCCGGCGCAGGATCGAGAAGCGATTGACCTGCACCCGCTCCCCGGCTGCCTGCTGCTGCCCGGTTTGGTGGTCCTGCGCGCGGTGTCAGCCGCGGGTGGCGCCGTCCAGATTCTGTGGGTCTGGCGCCAGGATGTGGATCGCGCCGGCTTCCGGCATTTGCGGCGCTGGTTGATCGCCGCGGACCTGTGCTGAGCAGATAGCTCGCATCGCGCGGCGGGCCCTAGCAGCCGGCGCCTCCCTGCAGGCACGCGCGCTCTCTTCTATACTGACTGACCAGCAAGCGACAACACGACGCAACCCTGTCCGCCCCGGGACAGACGCGACGCGTTGCACTCTCTGCCGGGCGGCACCCAGGGTTGGTGAACACACTTCAACCAGGGAGCTGGAGCATGGCCGCAAAGGAGGCAGCGCACACCGACAAACCCCTGGTGCTGATCACCGGCGCCGCCGGTGACATCGGCACTGCACTGACACAGTCACTGCAGCCCGACTACCGGGTGATCGGGCTGGATATCGTGACCGCGGAGGCCGCCGACGAGAGCCTCGATGTCGATCTCACCTCGGAGGATTCCGTCCGCCTGGCCCTGCGGGAGGTGGCCGAGCGCCACGGCGGCGACTTCGCCGCGGTGGTGCACCTCGCGGCCTACTTCGATTTTTCCGGCGAGGCATCGCCCCTCTACCAGACGGTGAACGTCGAGGGCACCCGCAAGCTGGTCCGCGCCCTGCAGGATTACCGGGTGGAGCGCTTCATCTACTCCAGTACCATGCTGGTCCACCGCCCCGGCGTCCCCGGTCACAAGATCAGCGAAGACACCCCGATCGAGCCGGGATGGGTTTATCCCCGCTCCAAGGCCGAGGCCGAGGCGGCGATCCGCGAAGAGGCCGGCGACATGCCCTTCACCCTGCTGCGACTGGCGGGTGTCTACGACGAGCACACCTGCGTGCCCACCCTGTCGCACCAGATCGCGCGCATCTACGAGCGCAATCTGAAAAGTCATCTCTACGCCGGGGATTCCGGCGTCGGCCAGGCCTTCCTGCACAAGGCCGACATGATGGCCGCCTTCCGCGCCGCCATCGACCGCCGCCAAGAGCTGCCGGCGCAGGGCGAGATCCTGGTCGGCGAGGAGCACTGCGACAGCTACGAGGCGATCCAGAACCGGGTGGGGGAGCTGCTGCACGGCGTCGAGGAATGGAAGACCCTGAGCGTGCCCGGCCCGGTGGCCAAGGCGGGGGCCTGGGCCGAGGCCCAGGCCGAGCCGGTGATCCCGGACGACTTCGACAAGGGCGAGAAACCCTTTATCCGCCCCTTCATGATTGACCTGGCAAACGACCACTACGAGCTGGATATTCGCTGCGCCCGGGAGCAGTTGGGATGGGAGCCCCGGCACCGGCTCTTCGACGGCCTGGCGGCACTCGTGGACAACCTGAAACGGGACCCCCGGGGCTGGTACCGGGACAACGGCATCACCCCGCCGGACTGGATGGCGGAGGCCGACGACCTGGGCCGCAATCCCGACCGCCTGCTGGCGCAGCACAACCAGCGCTACCGGCAGCAACACCGCCAGTCCCAGTGGGCTCACTACCTCAACATGGGGGTCGGGGCCTGGCTGGTGACCTCACCGCCGGCGCTCGGCTACGCCGGCACCTGGCTTGCCTGGAGCGACCTGTTCGCGGGGCTGGCGCTGGCGGTTTTCGCGGGCATTTCCCTGTCCTGGCGCCAGGGCTGGGCGCGCTGGGTCTGCGCGCTGGTGGGGGTCTGGCTGCTGTTTGCGCCCCTGGTGTTCTGGACCGGGAGCGCCGCGGGCTACCTCAACGGCACCGTGACCGGCCTGCTGGCGATCGGCCTGTCGGCGCTGGTGCGACCGGCCCCCGGGGTGTCGCCCGTGGCCCTGGCCAGTGGTCCGACCACACCGCCGGGCTGGGACAACAACCCCTCGAGCTGGTACCAGCGCCTGCCGATCATCCTGCTGGCCCTGCTGGGCTTCTGCATCTCGCGCTACCTGGCGGCCTACCAGCTCGGGCACATCGACGCGGTGTGGGACCCCTTTTTCGCCGGCATGGCGGGCAAGAACGGCACCGAGGCCATCATCACCTCCGAGGTGTCCGAGGCCTGGCCGATCCCCGACGCGGGTCTTGGCGGCATCGTCTACGCCCTGGAAATCATGCTGGGCCTGCTCGGCGACACCCGCCGCTGGCGCACCATGCCCTGGGTGGTGGCTTCCTTCGGCGTGCTGATCGTGCCCCTGGGGGCGGTGTCCATCACCTTCATCATCATCCAGCCGATCCTGATCGGCACCTGGTGCACCCTGTGCCTGCTGGGGGCCGCGGCGATGCTGCTGCAGATCGCCTACGCCTTCAACGAGCTGGTCGCCACGGGCGGCTTCCTGCTGCGGCGCCGGCAGGCCGGGGCTCCGCTGCTGAAGATCTTCTTTACCGGCGACACCGACAGTGGCCGGCGCGAGGCGGAGGACGAAAGCTTCCAGCAGGCGGGCCCCGGCACGCTCCTGCGCGGGGCCCTCACCACCGGGGTCAACCTGCCCTGGAACCTGGCCCTGTGCCTGCTGATCGGCGCCTGGCTGATGTTCACCCGGGTGACCCTCGGCGCCGAGGGTGCGATGGCGGACTGGGACCACTTCACCGGCGCCATGGTCATCGCCGTGACGGTCGTGGCCATGGCCGGCGCCGCGCGGCCCCTGCGCTGGCTGCTGCTGCCGCTGGCACTGATTCCCCTGGTCACGCCCTGGGTCTACGGCCTGGGCTGGCCGGCGCTGGTGGCGAGCCTGGCCTGCGGTCTGGCACTGATTGCCCTAGCCTGGCGCCGCGGCCCGGTGCCCGGGCACTACGGCGAGTGGAGCAGGGTGCTGGTCTAGGGGGATCGGGGCCTTGCGCCCCGGGGGATCAGGCTGCCTGCGGGGCCGCCTTGCGCGCCATCAGGCGGGTGCCGACCCAGACCAGGCCGATGAAATAGGCGAAGGCCAGCCCCAGGGCGATAAAGGCGTCGCCGAAGTTCACCCCTTCCTGCACCGCGGGAATGGTCCCCGCGGTCAGGAAGAGCATGGTGGTCAGGTTGATGGCCACCGGCAGCCAGCCCATGACCTGGCAGTAGATCACCACCAGGATCAGCCCGAGGAAGATGAAACCGCCGGCCTCGCCAAACCAGCCGGGGAGGGCGAACAGCAGCCAGGCCAGGGTCAGGCCGACCACGGAACCTACCACGCAAGCGGCCAGCTTGTCCCAGGCCACATGCTCGATCCCCGCCCAGTAGAGCAGGAAGAGGAAACCGGCCCAGAACTCGTGCACGTCGAGGGCCGAGTTGATGGCGATGAAACCGGCCACCACTACGATGATGCCCAGCAGCACGCCGAGTCCCTTGGCGGGTGTCATCGGCAGGGGCGCTTCGGGGTTGGTCTGGTCGGTCGGGGAGGATGCGTTCATGCGGGTTTCCTTATGCTGATTGTGGGGTGTTGCTGTTGTCGCTTCAGAGGTCGGGCTGCCGGGGCGCCGGCGGCCTGACCGTCGGGCATGGCTCAGCCGGGGATAAACAGCTGGGCCGCCTTGCCGCCGTCCACCTCCAGGCAGACGCCGTTGACGTAGGTGGCATCGTCCGAGAGCAGAAAGGCAATTGCCGCCGCGACTTCTTCCGGCGTGCCGCCCCGCTGGGCCGGGATTGCCGCTTCGACCCGCTGCTGTGCCTCGGGTTCCTGCTGGTAATAGTTGAGGTTGCCGGGGGTCATGATCATGCCCGGTGACAGGGCGTTGACCCGCACACCGTGGGGCGCGGCTTCCATGGCGGCGACGCGGCTGAAATGGATGGTGGCGGCCTTGGACGCGGAGTAGGCGCCCATCCAGGGCATGGCCCGCTCGCCGTTGGTGGAGGCGATATTGACGATTGAGCCCGAGCCCTGGGCCTGCATCACCCGCAGGGCGGCGCGGGTGGCGACAAAGACCGCGTCGATACCCCCGGCGAAGGTCTGCCGCCAGGTGGCGTCGTCGATATCGACAATCGGGCCCATGCTGACCTGGGCGGCGTTGTTGACCAGACCATCGAGGCGGCCGTGGCGCTCGGCGACGCCGGTGATCAGGCTGTCCAGCGCCGCGCTGTCGGTGATGTCGACAATGGCGGTTTCCACCGAGCCGCCGGCCTCGCGCAGTTCCGCCGCGGCGGCTTCCAGGGGCGCCTGGCGCCGCGCCAGCATGACCACGTGGGCGCCGGCCCGGGCCAGGTGTGCCGCGGTGGCGCGGCCGATGCCATCGCTGGCGCCGGTGACGATAACGATACGGTCTTGCATGCGGGTCCTCCCTCGAAATTCGCCGGTCTATCTTACCCGCGGGCGCGCGGGGGGACCTCCCTGGCTGGCTCAAGTGGGCATACCGGCGGGGAAGACCGCAGAGGTTTCGGTCGGGGCGGCACCGCGAGCCGCGGCATGCCGCATTGCGGGGCGGCTGGGCGAGGCACTGACGCTGCCTCGGGCGCCGCCAGAGCCCTGCCGGGTCAGGCCAGGGGCAGCACCACCTGTGCCCTGAGGCCGCCGAGGGTCGAGCGGGCCAGGGTGACCTGCCCGTCGTAGAGTTCGGCCAGCTCGCGCACGATCGCCAGCCCGAGACCGGAGCCCGGGCGGCTCTCGTCCAGGCGGGTGCCGCGCTGCAGGGCCTGCTCGCAGTCGCTCGCCGACATGCCCGGGCCGTCGTCCTCGACGACCAGGGTCAGGCTTTGGGACGTCTGCTGCAGATTCAGCTGCACGCGCCCCCTGGCCCAGTGCACGGCGTTCTCCAGCAGGTTGCCGGCTAGCTCCTGCAGGTCCTGGGCATCCATGCGCACCCGCCCCAGGCCGGCCCGCTGCTGTGCAAACACCAGGCCGCGGCGCTGTGCCAGCACGGCGAGGGCTTCCAGCACCGGCGCCAGGGCCGTATCGACCTCGGTGCCCTTGCCCAGGGCCACCGGGCCGGCGCTGGAGGCCCGGGCGAGGTGGTGGCGCACCGCTTCGTCCAGGCGTCGCAGTTCGGTCTGGACCGGCAGCTGCTGCGCCTCGGGCAGGCGTTCGCTCAGGGTGCGCAGGACCGCCACCGGGGTCTTGAGGGCGTGGGCGAGGTTGCCGGCGGCGGTGCGCCCGCGCTCGATCAGCGTGCGGTCGCGCTGCAGGACCTGGTTCACCGCCCCGGCCAGGCGCGCCAGCTCCCGCGGCAGGTTCTCGCCGAGGTTTTCCGCCTCGCCGCTCTCCACGGCGCGCAGGTCCTGCTCCAGCCGGCGCAGGGGCGCCAGGCCCCAGTGAATCTGCACCGCCAGCAGCCCCAGCAGGAGCAGGCCCAGGCCCGAGAGTGAGAGCACCAGCAGGCGCTGGAACCGGGCGACCTCCGCCTCGATCGGCGCCAGGTCGCCGGCCACCGCCACGGTCAGGGCTTCGGGCAGATTGGGCAGGTGAACCCGGCGCTGCTGCAGCCGCAGTGACTGCTCCCGCGGGCCGACGACCTTGCCGACCACCTGGGGCTGGGCGTCCAGCAGCGGCAGGCGCTGGTCCCAGAGCGAGCGCGAGGTGAGGGTGCGCCCCGAGGCCGTCTGCACCTGCCAGTACCAGCCGGAGTAGGCGCCGTCAAAGCGCGGGTCGCCGAGGGAGCGGTTCATCTGCAGATTGTTGCTGGCGGGCTGGTAGTCGATGCCGGCGATTACCACGTTGACCAGCGAGGCCAGGCGGTCGTCGAAGCCGCTGTGCACCGCGGTGCGGAAGTTCCAGGCCAGCAGGCTCCCCGCCAGGGGCAGCACCAGCAGCACCAGCAGCAGGGCGGAGACCAGCAGGCGCGAGGCGATAGGCCAGGTCCGCGGGGCCTGCATCAGGCCTCCCGGTCGTCGTCGCTGACCCGGTAGCCCTGGCCGCGCAGGGTGACGATGCTGTGGTTGCCGAGCTTGCGCCGCAGGCGGCTGATGAGCACGTCGATCACGTTGGAGTCGGGTTCCTGGTCGCCGTCGTAAACATGTTCCGACAGTTCCGCGCGGGAAACCACCCGCGGCGCCGCGTGCATCAGGTAGGACAGCAGCCGGAATTCCTGGGCGGTCAGCGCCACCGGCATGCCGGCGCGGGTCACCTGGCCGGCGTGGGTATCCAGGGCCAGCTCGCCGGCCTGCAGTACCGGGTGGGCGTGACCGTGGCTGCGGCGCACCAGGGCGCGCAGGCGGAACAGCACCTCGGCGGTCTCGAAGGGCTTGGTGACATAGTCGTCGGCGCCGGCGGAGAAGCCCGCGGCCTTGTCCGACCAGCGCTCCCGGGCCGTCAGAATCAGCACCGGCAGGTCGATGCCGCGCGCGCGCCAGCCCGCCAGCCACTGGGTGCCATTGCCGTCGGGCAGCCCCAGGTCCAGCACCACCGCATCGTAGCGTTCGGTGCTGACCAGGAAGTCCGCGCCGCGGCCATCGCCGGCGACCTCCACCAGCAGACCCGCGGAGCCCAGGGCCTCGGCGAGGTTGTTGGCCAGGGCCTGGTCATCCTCGACCAGCAGGACCTTCACGGCCTGCGCATGCCGCGAATATCGCGGCCCTCCATTTCGAGGATCTCGCCGCTGGCGGCGTCAATCTCGAACTCCACCACCTGGCCCCGGGGGCCCAGCAGCTCGATTTCGTAGACCCAACGGCCGTCCTCGCGCTCCGCCTCGACCTTGATCACCTCGCCCAGCCAGTCGTCCGTGAGGGTGTCCAGGATGGTTTCGAGGGGCTGGATACGCCCGGCCTGTACCTCTTCATAGAGCGCGCGCCAGTCCGCGGCATCGTCCGCCAGGGCAGTGGCGGCCCAGATGCCGGCAGTGGCTGCGAGTACTAGTGAACGTTTTTTCATGGGCGCATGATCGCAGGGCGAGGATGAACGAAGCATGAACAAAGCGCTCACCTTGCTGACAGTCTCACTCCGATAGTCTGGGCCCCAGGTTGCACAGAACGGCTGATCCCGGCCGCCGCAACCCGACCTCTTGAATGACGATGAAGGAGTTTACGATGAAACAATTTACGATGCTTGCATTGCTTGGTGGTCTCGCCACTGCCCCCCTGGTCATGGCCCAGAACTCGGCCCCGAGCCTGAATACGGCCCTGCAGGCGGCGACCCAGCATGGCGTGACGCAATTCCACAGCGTGGAAATGGAAGATGACAGCCAGGGCGGCTACGAGGTCGAAGGCTGGCTGTCCGAAGGTGGCTATGTCGAGCTGGATATCAACGCCGACGGCTCCATTGGCAAACAGAAGACGCACGACAAGCGTGGCGAGCCGGCCGGGCTGGGCCTGGCGGAACTCAGCCAGTACGCCCAGGCGGCCATGGCCCGGGGGATGGTGCAGATCGAGGCCTTTGAGGTGGACGAGGACGGCACCATCGAGTTCGAGGGCGTCGACCAGAACGGCCGCGAGCTGGAGGCCGACTTCCGTATCGGCCAGGACGGTGCCCTCAGCACGGGCGGCTCGTACTAGGCTCCCCGGCGGGCGCGTCCTCTCGCGCCTGCCGCGCTTTCGCGGGTTCCCGCACCAGCACCCGGTAACCCGCGGTCATCAAGCCCATCCCCTGCACCATGTCTTCCTGGGCCTGGCCCAGGGCGATTTTTCCCGTGGCCAGGGCGCCCAGCACCGACTGGAACAGATAGCCGAGCAGGCGAATCAGCGTGGGCCGCTGGTCCTCGGGCACATGGCCCAGGGCGTCGCCGACAAAATCCGCCAGGACGTCATCCAGCCCTTCGGTCACCGCCAGCACGCCCGGATCCGCGTTGGCCGTCGCACTGATCACCGCCGAGAGCAGCTGCGGCTCCCGATACAGCTCCGCAATCACCCAGCGAAAACGCGCCTGCACGGCCCCTACGGGATCTGCTTCCGGGTCAACGGCCGGGGGCTGCAGCGCCAGCTTTTCCGCCAGTTCGGCGCCCCAGACCACAATCAGTTCCGCCAGGGCGTGGTCCCGGTTGCGGAAGTACTGGTAGGCGGTCATGCGGGTGACCCCGGCGCGCTCGGCCATGGCGTTCATGGTCACCGCGGCATAGCCGCCGGCGGCCGCGAGATCGCGGGTCGCCCGCAGCAAGCGTCCGAGGGTCTTCTGCTGTCGGGGCGAACGTGTCGGGGTGGCTTGCGGCATAATCTTACATATGTAATATTTGCCGGAATCTTACCCGCCCGCACCGGGTGTGTGAAGCCCTGATACCGACCCTGATACCGACAAGGAGACCGCGCATGCCCGGCAGTATTGGCCCGCTCTTGCCCAGCGACGAACAGTTCCACCACCAGGTCGTGGAGACCTTCGCCAGCGTCGGCCAGAGCGACCTGGCCTGGGCGGAAAAGGTCTGCGGCATGGCGGCGGCCATCGACGGCTCCCTGCAGATCGGCTTCGGCTTTGGCAAGTACACCAACCGCAACGTGGTGGACGCCTACGCCGGCATCGCCCGGGGCACGGAACAGTGGGTGGTGCGCGCCAGCCGCGCGCTGCACAGCGACACCGAGAGCGTGAATGCCGGGCCCATCCGCTACGAGATCATCGAGCCCCTGCAGCAGGTGCGCGTGGTGTTGGAGCCCAACCCCACCCAGCCGATCGCCTTCGACCTGACCTTCCACGCCGCGGCGGGCTGCGTTGTCGAGGACCGCGAGGACCGCCGCGACCTGCACGGCTTCCGCAAGGCCACCGACCAGATTCGCTACCACCAGACCGGGCGCGCCAGTGGCTGGCTGGAAATCGACGGCGAGCGTATCGAGATCCGCCCCGAGGCCTGGGTGTCCACCCGGGACAAGTCCTGGGGCGTGCGCCCCTCGGTGGGTATGCCGCCGCCGGACCTGGAGCCCGACTACCAGCAGCACATTCCCCAGGCCCTGGCGATCTGGAACCCGCTGCTGTTCACCCGCGACGACGGCAGCGAGTACGCCTTTCACCACTACTACCTGCAGTTCGCCGGGCCCGGCTTCCTGCACCAGCGGGTGCAGGGCGGCTTCGAGGACGCCAGCGGCAAAACTGCCGGCATCAGTGGCATGACCCCCGCGCTGCAATTTGAGCCGCAGACCCGGCGCCTGCTGTCGGGGGAGTTCCGCCTGCAGATGGAAGACGGCAGCGAGCGCCCGCTGGCGTTTGAAAAAGTCTCGGAAACCGGGTTTTATCTGGGGGCCGGGCACTACCACGGCGGCGACGGCCAGCATCACGGCAGCTGGCGCGGCGAGCTGCATGTCGACGGCGACCACGTACGCGACGCCGCCGACCCGCAGGTGATCGAGCGCTACGGCCAGTTCCGCGACTGCGTGATCCGGGTGACCGACCCGGTTGGCGGGGGCGTGGGCTACGGCAACTGCCAGACCTATGTCCACGGCAGCTGGCCGGAATTCGGGCTGGAGCAGCCCGCAGGGCACTGACCAGCGGTCGGCCCGCGACGAATAAGATCAACCACGACACAGGACAGACAACGATGCTGGAATTGATAGCCCGTCCGGCGGACATGACCCCGGAATGGATGACCCGGGCCCTGCGCGACGCCGGCGTACTGGGCGCGGGCAGGGTGACCGCCCTGGACTACGAATACATCGGCACCGGCAAGATTGGCGACAACGCGCGCTTCACCCTGCACTATGACGGCGATGCCGCTGGCGCGCCGGCCACCGTGGTGGGCAAGTTCGCCGCCGAGGACGAGACCGCCCGTTCCCTGGCGGGGGCCCAGGGCGCCTACTACACCGAGGTGATGTTCTACCGCCACCTGGCCGAGCGCACCGCCATGCGCATCCCGACCGTTTACGCCAGCGTGATCAGCGAGCAGCGCGACGAATTCATTCTGCTGATGCAGGACCTGGCCCCCGCCGAGCCCGGCAGCCAGCTGATTGGCGCGACCCTGGCGCAGACGCGCATGGTGCTGGGGGAGGCGGCCAAGCTGGCCGCGGCCTTCTACGGCGACGACAGCGTGATGGAACTGGACTTCGTCATGAATGCCGCCCGCAACGGCAGCGGCGAGCTGGCCCAGCAGTACCTGCAGCAGTGCTGGCCGACCTTTCTCGAGCGCTTCGGCGAGAACCTGAGCGAGGAGGCCAAGGCCTTCGGTGCCCGCTACGTGAATGCCCACAAGCACTTCGCCACCCGCCACCCGGGGCCGCGCACCCTGGTCCACGGCGACCTGCGGGTCGAGAACATCCTGTTCAGCGACGACAGCTGCTGGACGGTGGACTGGCAGACCCCCCAGATCAGCAGCCCGGTCACCGACATCACCTACTTCCTCGGCAGCAGCGTCGAGGTGGAAGACCGCCGCAGGTGGGAGCGGGAGATCATCGCTGAGTACCGCGAGCGCCTGGCCGGCCTGGGCGTCGACCTGCCTTTTGACGAAGTCTGGGCCCAGTACCGGGAGCAGAGCATGCACGGCCTGCTGCTGACCATCCTCGGCTCCAGCTTCTCCTCCCCCGGGGAGCGCAGCGACCGCATGTTCCGCACCGTGATCGAGCGCCAGCTGCAGCACTGCCTGGACCTGGACGCCGGGGACTTCCTGCCCTGAGCCCGACGAACACCCAATAACACCGCGCGCCGGCCCGCATCCGGCGCGCCAGATGAGGACAGACCATGATTACCCGCTTCGACGATTTCTGCGTTCACCAGACCGTGCAGCCGGTCAACGAGCCCTCCCAGAGCGACCGCAACTTCTACGACCGCTACTGGTTCAACGGCTTCGACAGCGACGGCAGCTACCTCTTCGAGGTGGGCTTCGGGCTCTACCCCAACCGCCACGTCATGGACGGCCATTTCAGCGTGGCCATGGGCGACCGCCAGGTGGCCTTTCACGCCTCCCGCCGGGCGCCCCGGGAGCGCGGCGAGACCGAAGTCGGCCCCCTGCGCATCACCGTCGAGGAGCCCCTGCGCGCCCTGCGGGTGACCCTGGCTCCCAACGAGCACAAGATCGAGTGCGACCTGCTGTTTCGCGCCGCCAGCGCCCCCCACCAGGAGCCCCCGAGCATCCTGCACGACGACGGCCACCTGATCATGCACACCACGCGCTTTACCCAGATCGGCTACTGGGAGGGCCATTTCAGCGTGGATGGCGAGCGCTTCGAGGTCAAGCAGGCCTACGGCACCCGGGACCGCTCCTGGGGCGTGCGCCCGGTGGGCGAGCCCCAGGGCGGGGCCCCGGGCAAACTGAACAAGGAGCCGGGGGTCTACTGGATCTGGAGCCCGATCAACTGGGGCGACTTCTGCACCCAGATGGGCACCTTCGAGGACCGCGACGGCACTCCCACCCAGGTCAGCGCCGACCTGCTGCCGCTCTACGCCAGCGGCGAGCAGATCCCCGAGGGGGAGGAGCCCGGCATGGTCCCCATGCGCGAGGTGAAGCACCAGCTCCACTACCGCCCGGGCACGCGCTGGCCCGCCAGTGCGTCGATGGCCTTTGTCGACGGTGAAGGGCAGCACTACGACTTTACCCTGGAGCCCCTGCAGCTGTTCCTGACCCTGGGGGTGGGCTACAACCACGGCGAGTGGGGCCACGGCTACTGGCGCGGCGAGCTGGAAACCGCCCGCGAGGAGTGGGACCTGGCGGCGATCAACCCCCTGGACTACCCCCATATTCACATCCACCAGATGGTGCGGGCGCGCATGGGCGACAAGGTCGGCATGGGCACCCTGGAGAGCCTGGTCATCGGCCGCCACGACCCCTCGGGCTTCAAGGACTTCTTCGACGGCGCGCAGTAGCCGGACCACGGGGCGCCGCCCGCGCTGGCGCCCCGCCAGTGGGCACGACTACGGCGCGCTCCCAGCCAGTCGGGCGGGTGGATTGGCACCCGCCGGCCTTCGTGGCAGAATCGCCGGCCCGTTTTGTTTGAGCCTGTGAAGACCCTATGGAAAAGCTCGTCGAATCCCTGATGTACTCCTCGCGCTGGATTCTGGCGCCGATCTACTTTGGCCTCAGCCTGGTGCTGCTGGCCCTGGGTATCAAGTTCTTCCAGGAAATCATCCACGTCATTCCCCAGCTGCTGAGCATGAAGGACACCGACCTGATTCTGGTCTCCCTGACTCTGGTGGATATCGCCCTGGTGGGTGGCCTGCTGGTGATGGTGATGTTCAGCGGCTACGAGAACTTCGTCTCGCGCATCGACGTGGCCGACGAACAGGAAAAGCTCGGCTGGCTGGGCAAGGTGGACTCCGGTTCCCTCAAGAACAAGGTGGCCGCTTCCATCGTGGCGATCTCCTCGATCCACCTGCTCAAGGTGTTCATGAACGTGGAGAAGACCACCTCGGAAAACCTGATGTGGTACGTGCTGATCCACATGACCTTCGTGGCCTCGGCCTTTGCCATGGGCTACCTGGACAAGATCACCCGTGTGAATCACTGAGGACGTTTCCGCGGAAACGTCCCCGGCGGGCGCGCCACGCGCAGCAGCGCGTCCCGCCCGCCCGAAATACCCCTTTATTTATTTTGCCTGCGATGAGCGAAATAGATTGACGGGGGGTGCCCCGACCTATACTTTGGTTGCAGCTAGAAATTAAACAACTTTTTATATCCTCCATTTCGTCGCGCTCCTGTAGTACTTCGTCCTGTAGCATCTAAAACATTTGTCTGCTTTCACGCTAAACCCGCCTCGCAGAGGCACACTTATTTTTTCTACAGGATTACTGTTATGTCTACTTCTACCGGCACCGTGAAATGGTTTAACGAAGCAAAGGGTTTTGGCTTTATCGAGCAAAAATCCGGCCCGGACGTTTTCGCCCACTTTAGTGCGATCGCCAGCTCAGGCTTCAAGACGCTGACCGAAGGCCAGCAAGTTGAGTTCACCGTGACTCAAGGCCAGAAAGGCCCCCAGGCTGAGAACATCGTCGCTATCTAATAGCGCGAGTTCTCTCCCAAGAAAGGCAGGCCGAGAGGTCTGCCTTTTTTTGTGCCTGCGTTTTGAGTGAGCGCGGGCTTTTCCATCAAGGTTCTCTGGCCCGCATAGACGATCGTGTTGTTCAGCACGACTCTCCTTCTGATTCTCCCTGTAAAAACTTCCTGAAGCCCACTTTGTGACGTGTGTCGCGGCCTGGCGCACGGTGTGTTTTGGGGGCTCTTGTGCGTGTGCTATAAACGTTAGCTTGGTTTTTCAGCGGCCTTTGGCTGGGTTTGATGGTTTGGTGTGGATAAGGCGTTGAGTTTTCGAGGGGTTATTGGGGGCGGATTTGGTGGTGGTGTGGACTGGTTTGGACTTGCCAATTCCTGATGCTGATGGCTGGGGTTTTCCATGTTGTTGAAAGGTCCGGGTTTTCTGGTGGATATGGTTTTTTCAATCACCGAGTTAGCGAGCTGGGCGTTAGTCGGCGTGGTCTTGCAAACTAGCTGTTATATTTGAGGCGCCAGTTTGACGAAGTTCGAAATAATCAGCTCACTGATATCCTTGCTTGCGGTGGTGGTATCTTTTTTTGCACTCTACCGCTCAAAGCGAAATCATGATCAGCTAATTGAGATTGAGAAGGTCCATGCCAAACTCAGCGAGCGGGAGCTTGCAGAGTACGATAAGCGGGATCGCAACGCGAAGAAGGCTGCTTTATCGGTGCGAATGGTGAGAGATGGCACCGTCTATAAATTTGTAATAACTAACCAAGGTGAAGCAGAAGCCACGAATATCTACTTTGGTCTAGAGCAAGATAACGAGCACAATCCGCTTGTCGCAAATGATTTTGACCAGAAAACCCCGTACAGAGTATTGGGGCCAGGAGAAAGCTACTACCTTTTGGTATCAATCCCACTGAGCGTACGGCAAACCGCTTATTCTGTATCCCTTCGCTGGGATAATGCAGATGGTAGTCAAGACCGGGTCTTACGGACCGTAGCTAGATGAAATATAACCAGCCGCTTTTGCCGGACAATTTTTGCGCCGCTGCGCGGCTCCAAAATTGCCGCAAAGCTCCGCGTTAAGGAGGCAGATGTGTCCGGCCCCAACCCGGTTGATTTCCTAACCGACCCACTCAGCCAGATCACAAGGCTTGAAAGGCGGAATCTCCTGATAGCAAGCACAACAGGTTTTCTTGTTGCAACGGCAGATTTGGTTCCAACAGAGATCTCTGCGCTTGGGATATTACTATCAGCGCCAGCGCAGGAAATGTTTGTCGTCTTGGTGTCCCTGACTATTGCATATTTTTTGTGCGCATTTTTGATCTACGGAACTTCTGACTTTTTCATCTGGCGAAAAAAATACCAAGATTATTTAGAGGCGGTTCAGGAATATATGGAGAGCTGGACCGAAGAAGATCAGCACAACTATGACATGTCTCAAGTGCCGAGAGCGCCGTGGCTTTACCAGAAATCTGGCCTGGTAGCCTATCTTCGAGCATTCTTTGAATACTTGTTACCGGTGCTCGTTGGTTTGGTTACAGTTGGACTACTATTGTCGCGTGTCTACTGTCCTTAACAAGTCACGGAAGGCGGGCGCGCGAGACGCTCCGCTTCGTTCCGCGTTAGCCTCCCTCTCATGTAGACGCTTGGCGCTCTTTGAGTTTGTGTAAAGAAAAACAAATGCATAGCATCACCCCATGCTTTAATTACATGGATCTTTAAATGTCTAATTCCAAGGAGACTTTTAGTCTCGAAAAAATAGAAGCCGCATTGCAAGCTGTAGCGCGTGGCGAGATTAAGCCCTTGAGCGGTTGTATTCAGTCCATCCCAATAGAGCCTTCTGAGAGTTCTCCCGGCATTGTCGAATGCCACTTTTTGAAAGTGGATAGGGCAGGCCGACCTAAGCTTCCAGAATTGATTGATATAATTCTCGATAGAATTATCGACTTCACAATGCCCCGCAGAAAGCTTGACTCTGCGATGAAGCAGCTAGTTGAGGAGCGCAGCTCTGCCGGTTTTCAGCGTCTTAGCAGGGAAGCCAAATCGCTATTCACCAAACTTTCCAAAACCGGTGAAGGTGGTGAGCTGCTGCTCTTCGTTCTTGCCGAATATTACCTGAAGTATCCTCAGGTAGTTCCGAAAATGAGTTTAAAAACTGACTCAAACATGCATGTTCATGGAGCTGATGGCGCATTTCTAAGCGTTCGAAATGAGTCTCTTTCCATCTTTTGGGGGGAGTCAAAGGTTTATAGCGAATTCTCTGGCGCAATCAGTGACTGCATCGAAAGCCTAGCAAAGATATTAAAGTATTCACAGGAGGCTAAAAGGGATATCGAGTTAATAAGGGGTAATATTGATTTTGATGATCCAGAGCTGGTCGCTGCAATCCTTGAATATTTTAATCCCGAATCTGAGAAGTACGATTATTTAGAACCTTGTGGGCTTTGTCTTGTTGCATTTGATTATGATAAATATCAGGAAGAAGGTATAGATAACGAAAAATTAAGGGTGGCAATAAAAGAAAAGATTCCCTCCTGGATTAAATCTTTATCTCATAGAATTAGTAAGCACGAACTCGAAAGCTACCATATTCATGTTTTTCTAGTGCCAATTACTTCTGCAGATGACTTCCGATCGATATTTTTAGCACAGTTGGGAGGTAAGGATGTCACTTGATCAGGTACTGTCCTCTGTAACATCGACACTATATTTTATAGAACAGTATAATGAGGTCATAGAAAGGAGTGGCGCAAAACAATTGCGCCATCACTCGGCCTCTAACACTCTCAAGCAGTACGTTACTACTGATATTGACTGGAAGTATCTTTTAAAAATTGCGAACCTTCTGACCTTTTCGACTAACTTCGAAGACCGGGAGAAAGCGCTTAGAATTGCCACTTCGAGTTTGCTATTCACAAATAAAAATGATGGCTTCCAAGATTCATCGGTCTCCTTGTTAAAGCAGTTGTTAAATTTTAGAACAATTGAATTAGCAAAGAAGAAAGGGATTCTTGAACAAAATGTAGACAATGAGGACCCAACTGTATCTGAAGTATTGGCAGAAAAAAGAATTGAGATTTTTTCCAAAATTTTCGTTGGAGAGAATCAGTTTTTCATTGGAAATCACTTTCAGAATGAGCTCTGGGATAGCTTTCACTCCAACAGGGTGGTAAGTGCATCTGCTCCCACTTCGGCAGGTAAGTCTTTCATACTTTACAAATTACTTATTGATTACTTAGTTAATAATGCTGATGCAAATGTACTTTACCTGGTTCCGACTCGAGCCCTTATAAATCAGGTATACTCGGACCTTAAGGCAGAAGTTTCTGCTATCGATTTAGATATAGATATCGTTACTCTACCCCTAGAATTTCTTTTGGGGAATTCGCGCAGAAAGATCTTCATTTTTACACAAGAGCGTTTACATATCCTTTTGGCATCGATTCAGCCAAAGTTTGATGTAATCTTTGTTGATGAAGCTCACAAAATAGGCGACTCATATCGAGGGGTTTTGCTTCAGCATGCGATCTCTAAAGCAGAAAGTAGCAATACTAAAGTTGTTTACACCAGCCCGTTTTCTGAGAACCCAGAAAAAATTAAGAAGTTTCATCTTGAGAATGAGCGGTTTGAAGCCATCCATACATCAGAGATAACAGTCAATCAAAACGTTTTTTGGATAAATCAAGAGCCTCGCTCAACAAAAAAATGGAATGCCAAGTTAGCTGGTGATAACACTCAAACGCAGAGTGTTGAGCTTAGGTTTCGACCGACGACGCAAACCAAGAGATTGGCTTTTCTGTCCGCTGAGCTCGGAGGGGACGAAAGTGGTAACTTAATCTATGTCAACCGGCCTTCAGATGCCGAAAACGTATGCAAGCTGGTCTCAGATTATCTCGATATTGCAGATACAGAAGAAAATGAGGTTGTAAAGCTTATAGAGCTCTCAGAAAGAGTTCTACATCGGGATTACAGCTTAGCAAAGGTTCTGCAAAAAGGTTTAGCATTTCATTACGGCAATTTGCCTCAAATCATCAGATCAAAAATTGAGGAATTATTTGCGCAAGGTAAACTAAAATATTTGGCCTGCACCTCCACGCTTATTGAAGGTGTAAATATGTCTTGTAAGAATATTTTTCTTCGCGGACCGAAGAAGGGTGCCGGTAATCATATGTTGCCGGAGGACTTTTGGAATCTTGCGGGAAGAGCTGGGCGGTGGGGAATTGAGTTTCAAGGTAATATTTTCTGTATCGACACATCCGACTCGACTCTTTGGCCTTATGGGGCGCCAAAAAAACGGAAAGAATATAGAATTGAGAGTGCGATTGAAAAAAGCCTAAGCAAAACCGAAATGCTAATCTCGTACATCGAAGACGGCCTCCCGCGGATAAATGATAGTAATTTTTATCAGTTTAATTATGTCATTTCGTTCTTTTTCGATCTGTATAATAAAGGGGGGCTGAGAGAGTATATCAATAGGTTTGTGGAATCCGAGAGCGTTGATACGCTTTACGATTTGGTGGGACATCAGTACCAATTGATGGATTCTTATGTGAATATTTCCGTAACGAACCCAGGAGTCAACCCGTCAGGAATTCTGAGCCTGCGCGATTATTTTGTTCAGAGAAAGAACCGTATCGAAGAATTAGTGCCGTCAGACCCCGCGAGCGCGGATGCCTTGGATAGCTACGTAAAAGTTTTTTCTCGAGTAAATAAAACCCTTTCTCAGTCTGGGGACGAATTTGGAAATCATAAGCGTTCTTTCATGCTTGCACTGTTAGTTGTAAATTGGATGCAAGGTCAGCCAATAGCTAAGCTAATTAGGGATCGCGAGAAATACGAGAAGAAGAAAGGTAGCAATAAATCAATCAACACTATCGTTCGAAATGTTCTAGAAGACGTTGAAAAATATGCTCGCTTTATTGTCCCAAAATATATGGCCTGTTATCTAGAAGTTCTTGAAGCTGTCGCTCGGGAGTATCAATTAGAAATTGACACGAGCGCTCTAGAGCAGCTCCAGGTTTCATTGGAGTTTGGGGTCTCGAGTCAAACACATCTAGCATTGATTCGCCTTGGTCTTTCCAGAACAAGTGCTATTGCAATCGGCGAATTTATAGCCGATGACAGCCTAACCGACGAAGGTGCAAGGGTGGCCTTGAAGGGAATTGATCTTGCGTCGTCTGACCTGCCAGCATTGGTGAAGGAAGAGATTTCATCTCTCGCGACTGAGGTAAAGGTTGGCTCTTAGTAGAGTTATTAACAGAACTCCAAGCTGGCGGGTTAACGTAACGACTCAGTTTCGCCCAGGCATAAGCGGTATCGGCGGGCAATGCGGCTGTAAACATCCCAGTATTACTTTCATGGGGAATCTAATCTAGATGAAGTCCAAAGAGAGAAGGCAATGCTTTATGAGCGATTTCGAAGTGCTGCAAGGGTTTTGGAGTCTAGAATTTTCATGGGGCTTTCAGGTGTCGTTCAGTTCAGTGGACTGCGCTAACAATCGGCTGCACGGCGACCGGCTTTTCACTACTTCGCAGTTCCAATCCGGCGCGTGAGCCGTGCGTTAGGCTCTACGAAGTATGAAGAATATTCGAACGCATTACGATAATTTGAAGGTGGCAAGGAATGCTCCGCCTGAGGTAATTCGTGCCGCCTATAAAACCCTTTCGCAAAAGCATCACCCTGACAGGAATGGGAATTCGGCCGAGTCCCAACGGGTGATGAAAATTATCAACGATTCGTATGCTGTTTTATCTGATCCCGTAGCAAGGCGTAAGCATGATGCCTGGATTATAGAGCAGGAATCACCAAAAACATCAGAGGGTAGGTTTCAACGTCCTCAGCGTGAAGTTGAATTTCGGCCTCCTGTATCGGTGATTGTCAACAAAGTTGTCGCGTTCCCTGATCATGCGGCTTCAGCAACCACCGAGCCACAGTCGCCCAGATCTTTGGGCGGATTCAGCCAAGTGGGGCCTGCCTGGTCCCAGTTTCGGGTGTCTTTGGACCACCGCGCTGGATTCCTTGCTTTGGCCTCCTGATAAACCCTATGCCGACGCTGCAACAGCTCTCGATCCAAGCCAGCGTGCCGCTGTTCCGGCGTTACGAACTTGATCGCGCTATGACGATGCTCATGGTTGTACCAGGTGACGAACTCATGCACCCAGCGCCGCGCTTCTTCCAGGCTGCCAAACGGCTTGCGTGGGTAGGCCGGCGAGGACTTCAGGGTTCGGAACAGGCTTTCGGAGAACGGGTTGTCATCGCTCACCGACGGCCGGCTGAACGAGGGTACCACCCCCAGACGCTGCAGCGTTGCCA
>NZNC01000004.1 GCA_002692965.1 Haliea sp.
GTCCGCATCGCTACGGATACCCCAGCGGTAGCCACTCTGGTCTGCATCGCTACGGATACCCCAGCGGTAGCCGCTCTGGTCCGCGTCGCTGCGGATACCCCAGCGGTAGCCGCTCTGGTCCGCATCGCTACGGATACCCCAGCGGTAGCCGCTCTGGTCCGCATCGCTACGGATGCCCCAGCGGTAGCCGCTCTGGTCCGCATCGCTACGGATACCCCAGCGGTAGCCACTCTGGTCCGCATCGCTCCGGATACCCCAGCGGTAACCCGTCTGTGAGGCAGAGGACGAAGCCCCTACTTGGGCAACAGCGCGCGAGACACCCTCAGCTTGTTGCCACTTAAAACCATCTGCTTCGCTTACGTCCGACCATTGCATATCGTCAGCACGATCCTGGGAGCGATTAGCTCTCCATTTGAATGAACGCGCAGCACCATATTTTTCTTCAGACGCCAACGAACTAGCGATAGATGAGTTATCTACCGCGTGATACGACCTCGTCGCCGAATTTGTTTCAGCTACCGCATGGAAGCTCAGCTGAGCGATAGCAGCTGCAAGGACACTCTGGCCTACAACTTTGGTCAACTTCTTCATAATAAATCCCGCCCTTGATTGGTGCTTCATTCCTTTGGTTGCGCCGCTGAGACGAATACATCCCGATCCGACTAAAACGCGTCAAGTATCACGACGCTTACAGGCGTTATAGAGGTGGGGCATGCGCGGTTTAACCGCACGCCATACCCACTTTGGGGTAGCTAGCAGCCACCACTTGGCAGGCTTTTCGCGGGAACGACGGAGGGATTTGTGACTCGGCTCACAAACTATTGAAACTAAAAGGAAAAAATCGCTTGACTTCAGCGATCCCGGGCTTGACCCAAACGGGGTATCAGGAGCGGTCTGGAGGGAGCCTGGACTCTTGCAGGGCTTCGATGCGCGCGCGCTCGCGGGCGTACTGGCCGGCCCAGTCGAAGGGTAATGCGGGGTCTTGCGGGGGAAGATCGGGCCGCTCGATGTGGTCTTTTACGCCCCAGCGGCGGCTGTCACTGGGGCCTTTTTCGCTGGCCTGTGGCGCCAGCATGATGTCGAGGCCCGGCAAGCTCGGGGCGTTGGCGTCGCTGACGTCGGCGGGCCCTTCGAAGAAGCGCTCACCGGCCATGTCGGCCTGAATGTCCAGGCCCAGGTTTCCGCAGCCGGTGTCTCCCAGGGTGATCGCACGGCTGACATTGACCAGGCCGCGCCCCTGTTCAAAGGGACTGTAGGCCAGGCGCCCGTCGCGGTTGATTGCCGGCTCGGCGCTGCTGGTCAACAGGCATTTGACCTCGTCCGGGCTCAGCTCCGGCTGCATCTGCAGCAGCAGCGCCACCAGGCCGGAAACCAGCGCTGCCGCCTGGCTGGTGCCGGTCATCACCAGCTCGCCGGTACTGATCATGTAGTCCGGGTGTTCTTCGGTCAGGGTGCTGCCCGGGCGGGTCAAGGCCGCCATGTGGCCGCCGGGAGCCACCAGGTCGGGCTTGATGTGTCCCAGGGGCGTTGGCCCGCGGGAAGAGAAGTCCGGTATGTAGTCGTCGTTGCGCTCGCCCACAGTCCAGCTGTCGGTAATCGCACCGACCGTGATGCCATAGGGCAGGTTGCCCGGAGACCCCAGGGTCATGGGGTCCGGCCCCTCATTGCCAGCGGCGGCCACCAGCACAATGCCGCTGGCCCAGGCACGCATCAGCGCCTGGTTGATGGGGTCGAGAAAATAGGGCCAGCGCGGGCGCGCGGCAAAGGACAGGTTGAGCACGCGGATGTCCAGGGCCTCACGCTGCTCGACCACCCACTGCACACCGCGCACGATATCCAGCATGTCGCCACTGCCCTCGCGGTTGAAGGCCTTCACCGCCACCAGGCGCGCGTCCGGGGCAATCCCCTTGTAGTGCCCCGCCGGGGCACCGTCGAGGGTGCGCGCCGGCTCGCTGTTGGCCAGCACGCTGCTCATGTGGGTGCCGTGACCGCTCTCGTCGAAGGCCTCGTCACCGGCGCGGTCTGTCATGGCGTCATAGCGACCGATAATGCGCGGCTCACCGTGACTGTCGCGGGCGAGGTGGGGGTGCTCCCACAGGCCGGAGTCCAGCACCGCCACGGTCACACCGCGCCCGGTCACGCCCAGACGGTGCAGGGCCGCGGCACCGGAAACCTGGGGGTACCAGGTGTCGGCGGCGTAATCGCAGTAGCCGGGAATGAGCTCGGTGCCGCAGTCTTCGTGAAAGCCCAGCTGGATGCTGAAATCCCGCTGGGGGTAAGGCGCCGGCGCTGTGGATGCGCTGGCATTGGCTGCAAACTGCAGCTGCAGGCGCTGGCCGTTTTCCAGTGCCAGAGCCGACTTCCGCGGAAACGTCACAGACAGTTCGCCCGGGCTCTGTCCCGCCAGCGGCAACGCTCGCCCGCCCAGGCTCAATGCCTGCAGCGCACCCAGTTCCTCGGGCCAGGCCAGCGTCAGGCTGGCCAGATGCGCAGGCCCGCGCTTCAGGTAGAGGCGCCAGTCCAGCGCGGCGGGCTGTATCTCTGCCTCCAGGGCACCCCCCACGTCGCAGCCCGGGGGGCCCTCCGGGGGGGCATCCGGCTCCAGGGAGAGGTCGTCGATCATGCGCCGGATGGCGGGCGACTCACGCAGCTGCGCCAACTGGTCCGGGCTGACCCAGGCGCCAACGGCATTGATGATGGGCAGATCGTGGCTGATCTCGCCGCCGGCCGCCTCCACCAGTTCGCGCATGGCGGCCGCCGACTCTCCCTGCAGCATCACCTGCAGCCGATCGGGAAGCGCAGTAGGGGCATCATCCGCGACCGCCAGCGCGGTGCTACCGGCCAGGCTCAGCGCAAGGACCAGGGGAGTCAGGCGGGGCAAATCACTCTCCCGGGTAAAGCTGGTCCAGGTAGTTACGGCGCAGCAGCTCGGGCACTTCCTCCGGGTAGACCGGGGTGGAAAGCAGGTAGCCCTGCAGCAGGTCACAGCGCAACTTGACCAGGTAGTCGAGCTGTTCCGGCGTCTCGATGCCCTCGGCGATGACCCGCAGTTTCAGGGTGCGGGCCAGGGCGATGATGGCGTCGACAATGGCCGCGCCGTCGGGGCTGTTAAGGTCAGCCACGAAGCTCTGGTCGATTTTCAGGGTATCGATGGGGAAGCGTTTCAGGTAACTCAGGGAGGAATAGCCGGTGCCGAAGTCGTCCACCGCCAGCTCCAGGCCGATGTCCTTGAGCTCCCGCAACTTGGCGATATTGGTTTCGGCATCGGTCATGATGGCGCTTTCCGTCAGCTCCAGTTCGAGCCGGTGCGGCGCCATTTCGGACTGCTCGACAAAGGCGCGGACGAAGCGCGCCAGCCCCGCCTGATTGAACTGCAGCGGCGAGATGTTCACGCTCACCCGAAAGTCCGGCAGACCCAGGCTGTCCCAGTGGCGGCAATCTTTCGCCACGGTGTGCATGACCCACTCGCCCAGCTCGACGATCTGCCCGGTCCGCTCGGCCACGGGTATGAATTCCCCCGGGGAAACCATGCCATGCTCCGGGTGTTTCCAGCGCACCAGGGCTTCCAGCCCGACCACCGCACCGCTGGCACTGTCCACCTGGGGCTGGTAACGCAGCTCCAGCTGGTCGTGCCCCATGGCGTAGCGCAGCTCCTCCTCCATCTTGAGCTGCTCTACCGCCTGCGCGTTCATCTTCTCGTTGTAGAAGCGGTAACAGGCGCGCCCCTCCGCCTTGGCCGCGTACATCGCAGTATCGGCGTTGCGCACCAGGCTGTCGGGGTCGCAGCCGTCCTGGGGGTAAATGGCGATGCCGATACTCGGCGTCACCACCGGGTTGTGGGACTGCAGGGCGATCGGCTGGGACAGGCTGTTGAGAATGCGCCGCGCCACCCGCTCCACATGCAGGGTGTCGGCCACGTCCGAGAGCACCACGGTAAACTCGTCACCCCCCAGGCGCGCGATTTCGGTGCCCTGGTAATCGTCTTCCGCGGCGTTCTTGTCGGAGAAGTAGTTGATGGCATCGTCCTCGCGCAACTCCAGGGTCAGGCGCTTGGCGATTTCCACCAGCAGCCGGTCCCCGCGGCCGTGGCCGATGGAGTCGTTAATGCGCTTGAAGTGATCGAGGTCGATGAACATCAGGGCCGCGTGGGTGTCGTTGCGCTGACAGCGCTTGAGGATGCGGTTGAGCTGCTCGGTGAAACTGCGCCGGTTGGGCAGGCTGGTCAGGGGGTCGTAGTAAGCCAGGTAGCGCAGGCGGTCTTCCTGCCGCTTGAGGGCGTTGAAGGCATTGCTGGCCCGCAGCATGTAGTGCACGTCACGCCCCAGCAGGGACCAGTTCAGGGGCTTGGTCTTGTACTGGGTGGCGCCGGCCTCGAAGCCCTTGTCGATGGACTCGCGGTCGTCGGAACCGGTGACAATCATGATCGGGATGGTTTCACCCTGGGGCAGCCCGCGAATACGCCGACACACCTCGAGGCCATCCATCCCGGGCATTTCCACGTCGAGGAATATCAGATCGGGGCGCTCGCGCACGAAGAGGTCGAGGGCCTCCGGGCCGCTGCTCGCCTCCACGACGTCGAGTCCCTCCGCCTCCAGACACTGACGGGTCAGCAGACGGACATTGAAGTCGTCATCACTGACAAGCACCTTGGCGCGCTGGGCAGACTGGGAACGGCTGGACATGGAGCGGATTGTGACCTGGTTCACACTTATTCCCTCAGGCTACCACCCGCGCCGGTATGCGGCCAGCGCTTTTACCGGCCGCGTCACCGGATGTCGGCCCCGGTTCACGAAACCACTCGCTCACGTTGCTTGTAACGCTGCTCGCGGACAAAGCGCGGCAGCTGCTGCAGGGGAATGGCCTGGCTGAAGTAAAAGCCCTGGACCTCGTCACAGCGCTCGTCGCGCAGGAACTCGACCTGTTCGTGGCACTCGGCACCCTCGGCAATCACGCTCATGTCCAGGCGCCGGGCCATCTCGATAATCAGGCTGCAGATGGCCGCCTGCTGGCGGTTGTGGGGCAAACCGCGGACAAAACTGGCGTCCACCTTGAGCGCGGCGATGGGCAGGGCCGTCAGGTGAGACAGCTGAGAGAACCCGGTACCGAAGTCGTCCAGCGAGAAAACGATCCCCAGCTCGCGCAGCTGATCCATTCGCAACTTGATTGCCTCGGGGCTTTTCAGGATGGTGCTTTCGGTCAGTTCGAACTCGAGGTGGCGCGCATCGGCGCCAGTGCGCTCGAGAATATCGTGTACCGCCGGTACAAAGCGGTCATCCTGGATCTGGGAAAAGGAGATGTTCACCGCTACGGTAATGTCACCCAGCCCCTCCTCCGCCAGCCAGTTGAGGGCATGGCAGGCATGCTGGATCACCTGATAGCCGATAGTGCGCATCAGCCCCATGTCTTCGCAGGCGGCAAGAAACTCCCCCGGACAGATCAATCCCCGCTCGGGGTGGTTCCAGCGCAGCAGCGCCTCCAGCCCGCTCAGACGACCGCTCTCGAGGTGGATGCGCGGCTGGTAGTGCAGTTCAAACTGGTTATGGCGCGCCGCGGCGCGCAAATCGGCAATCAGGCTATGGACGCCTTCGCTGTTGAAACTGAGGCGATCGCAATAACGAATCAGCTTGCTGCCCGGCACTGCCTTGGCCTGCTGCATGGCGCTGCGTGCGTTCTCCAGCAGGTCGCCGGGGCCCTGAGCATCTTCGGGGAACAGGGTTGCGCCTATGCTGGCATCCACATCCAGCTGCTCACCCTCGAGGCTGACCGGGCCGCTCACCGCCTGCAGAATTTTCTCGCCCATGGCCTGTAGATCTTCCCCACCGCCAATATCTTCCAGCACCACGGCAAACTCGTCACCCGCCAGGCGGGCAATACTGTCCGTGTTGCGCAGCTTGCCGGTGATGCGCTCGCAGAGAATGCGGATCAGGTGGTCGCCCTGCTGCTCGCCGAAGTGATCATTGATATTGGCGAACTGATCGACGTTGAGGGTCAGCAGGCCGGTGTGAAACTGGTAGCGGGTGGAGCGATCCAGGGCGCGCTCGAGGTGGGCACGAAAAGCCGCACGGTTGAGCGCACCCGTGAGGGGGTCACGCGTTGCGAGGTCTGTCACGGCGCGCTGCGCCCGATGCAGCTGGATACTGTAATCCAGTACGCGGTGCACCAGGGCATCCGGCAAATCGCCACGCACCAGGTGGTCAGTGACCCCCTGGGGCAATTCCTCGGTCGGAGCGCTGTCGAGCAGGAGGATGATCGGAAACCCGGGTGCCTGTTTCTGCAGCAGCCGCAACAGGTAGGTGGTCTGGGGCCCATCGGCCAGCAGCAGGGCATCCGGTGCGGCATCGCGCAGGGTTTCCAGCGGACGCTCGAGGGTCGTATGAACTGTCAGGGTAAAACGGGCAGGGCGTGCGCGAGAGAGACAGGCCCCGACCAGCAGCGAATCGGCCGGCTGTTCGGACACCAGGTGGATGGCATGCTCTGTCACTGTCGCTCCATTCCGAGGCTTCCCCTGCTTGCACTCCGCCTGCGATAGTTCGTTATTGTAGTAATTACAGTTGCTTATACGCGACAATTCACCAGTTTTCTACAGCTTGGGCGGGAAATTGCCAAATTTTTCGTGCTGTGTGTGCCCCGGGCAGACCAGTTGCGACACTGGCAGGGGCGGAGTAATGTCCAAATTCAAGGGAAATGCCTGCCCAGACAGCAGGAGCAGCGAAGCATGACGGCCTTCTACCTGGAAAACCCCGAGCGTTTGCTCGCGTGCAGTGAGACCCAATTGCACTCCGGGGTCTGGACCTACAATACCCGCAGCCATGCGTTTTCGCTGTCGCCCCTGGTGCAGGCGCTCTATGGGGTCACCACCCCCACCGTGCCAAGCCGTGACGCCACCATGACCCGTATCCATCCGGAGGACCGGGAGCGGGTCAGCAAGGCCATGCGCGAAGCCTTTGAGCAGGGCAAGGCCTTCTCGGTACAGCACCGCCTGCTGCACCCTAACGGGCGCGAATACTGGCTGGTGATCACCGGTGATCTGCTACCCGACGCGGGGGGGCAGTGGCTGGGCTTCATACAGGACCTGACCGAACTGGTAGAGACCCGGCAGCGCGCGGACCAGCTCGCGCACCAGCTGGAGAGCACCCTGGAGCATATCAACGACGGTTTCTTTACGCTCGACCACGACTGGCAGGTGACCTTCGTCAACAGCCGCGCTGCCGAAATCGTGCGCCGAAGCCGGGAAAGGCTCTTGGGACACTCCCTGTGGGAACTGTTCCCCGAGGGCCGCGATTCCGACTTTCAGAAACACTACGAGCACACTCTCGCCACGGGAGAAACCAGTCGCTTTACCGCCTGGTATGGCGAGGACCTGAATCTCTGGTTCGAAGTCACCGCCTACCGGGTGCCCGAGGGCCTGGCGGTGTATATTCGCGATATCACCGCGGAGCACCTCCGGGAGGAAGCGCTCAAGGTCGCCGAGGAGCGCTTCAATCTCCTGGCAAGCGCGACCAACGACGTGATCTGGGACTGGGATTTTCGTACCGGCAAGGTGTGGTGGAATGAAAATCTCCATACCCAGTTCGGCCATCACCCCGAGCAGGTTGAACCCGGGCCAGAGTCCTGGAGCCGACGCATTCACCCCGACGACCAGGCAGCAGTGCTGGACAGCATCAACGCAGTAATCAACGGCAGCGCGATGCATTGGGTCCACGAATACCGCTTTCTGCACGCCGATGGCAGCCCCCGCATCGTGGTCGACCGCGGTGTTGTAACCCGCGACGACCAGGGACGCGCGATACGCATGCTGGGCAGCATGATCGATATCACCGAGCAGCGGGCACTGGAGCAGCGTGTCCAGCAGGCACAGAAAATGGAAGCGGTGGGCCAGTTGACCGGCGGCGTCGCCCACGACTTCAATAATCTGCTGACGGTGCTGATTGGCAACGCCGAGCGCCTGGCGGAGGATCTGGCGAAGGACAGTCCCCTGCAGTCACTGGCCGCGCTGACCCTGTCTACCGCCGAGCGCGGCGCCGAGCTGACCAACCGTCTGCTGGCTTTTGCCCGCCAACAGGCCCTGCAGCCGCGGGTCCTGCGACTGGATCAGCAGATCGCCGGGATGGAGGCCCTGCTGCGGCGTACCCTGAGCGAATCCATTGCGATTGAGCAGATCTCCGGCGACGGCCTGTGGTCCGCCGAGGTCGACCCCGGGCAATTCGAAGTGGCCCTGCTCAATCTGGCCATCAACGCCCGGGATGCCATGCCCCGAGGGGGCCGCCTGACCCTCGAGACCGCCAATGCCTGGCTGGACGAGGACTACGCCGCGCAGCACAACGAGGTGACACCCGGCCCCTATGTGCGGGTATCCATCTCCGACAGCGGCGAGGGGATGCCACCCGATGTGTTGGCCCGGGCCTTCGAGCCCTTCTTTACCACCAAGGAGGTTGGCCAGGGCAGCGGCCTGGGCCTGAGCATGGTGTTTGGCTTCGTCAAGCAGTCGGGGGGACACATCAAGCTCTACTCCGAGGTGGGTGAGGGCACCTCGGTAAAGCTTTACTTTCCGCGCACCGATACCACAGTGGAGGTTGAGACACCGAAGGAACCGCAGCCACTGCCAACCGGGCACGAGCACGTCCTGGTGGTGGAGGACGACCAGCTGGTGCGTGAGCACCTGGTGAGCCAGCTGCAAAGCCTGGGCTATCGCGTCAGCAGCGCCGGGGACGGCCCCGCGGCCCTCGAGCAGCTGGCGGCGACGGGAGAGTTCGACCTGCTGCTGACGGATGTCATCATGCCCGGCGGGCTGAACGGCCCCGAACTGGCGGAGCGCGTGCGCGCTCAGCGACCGGGGCTCCGGGTCCTCTACACCTCGGGTTATACCGAGAATGCCATTGTGCACCAGGGGCGCCTTGACGCCGGGGTCACCCTGCTCGGCAAACCCTGGCGGCGCGAGGAGCTGGCGCGCAAGGTGCGCGAGGTGCTGGACTCACCCTGAGTCGCCGACGCGACTACAAGGCCCCCGGCATTACCCTGTGATAGAATTTCCCGTCCCCAAGGCTGTCGAAGTTCACATGAGCATAGCTACCGAAAAACTCGAAGTTATCCGCCAGCAGGTACAGCAGCACCTGGACCACGCGGAGCAGCACCAGTTGAGCCCCGAGCAGGAGCGGGCCCTCAAGGCGCGTATCGCCGAACGCCTTGAGGCGGAAAATGCCGTCCTGGTGGCCCACTACTACACGCCACCGGCGATCCAGTCCCTGGCGGAGGAGACCGGTGGCTGCGTGTCGGACTCCCTGGAAATGGCGCGCTTCGGGCACGATCATCCGGCCTCCACCCTGGTGGTCGCCGGGGTGAAGTTCATGGGCGAGACGGCGAAGATCCTGACCCCGGACAAGCGTGTGCTGATGCCCACCCTGGAAGCCACCTGCTCCCTCGACCTGGGTTGCCCGGCGGATGAATTCGCCGCCTTCTGCGACCAGCACCCCGACCGCGAGGTGGTGGTCTACGCCAACACCTCGGCGGCCGTCAAGGCGCGCGCGGACTGGGTGGTCACCTCCAGCATCGCCCTGGACGTGGCTGAACACCTGGCTTCCCAGGGCAAGAAGATCCTGTGGGCGCCGGATCGCCACCTGGGCGACTACGTGAAACGGGAAACCGGGGCCGATGTCCTGATGTGGGACGGCGCCTGTATCGTGCACGAGGAGTTCAAGGCCCGGGGCCTCGCCGATCTGAAGAAGGTCTATCCCGACGCCGCGGTGCTGGTCCACCCCGAGTCACCCCAGGCGGTGCTCGAACTGGCGGACCGGGTCGGCTCCACGTCGCAGATCATCAAGGCGGCGAAGGAGATGCCCAACCCCCGCTTTATCGTCGCCACCGACCAGGGCATTTTCTACAAGCTGCAGCAGCAGGCGCCGGACAAGGAGTTCATCATTGCCCCCACGGCCGGCAAGGGGGCCACCTGCCGCAGCTGCGCCCACTGCCCCTGGATGGCGATGAACGAACTGGAGGCCCTGGACCAGGTCTTCCAGCGGGCCGACAACGAAATCCACGTCGACCCCGCGGTGGGCGAACGCGCCATGGTGCCCTTGCGGCGCATGCTGGATTTCGCCGCGTCGCTGAACACGGGCGTGGTGGGTCGGGCTTGAACGAGGATCTGTCGCCAGCGCGACGGATGCCGCCCCCCCCTTCTCTCGCCCGTTGCGCGGTGCTGATTCCCGCGCTCAATCCGCCGGGTGAGTTCCACGGCTTGATCGACGGGCTGATCGAGCGCGGCTTTGCGCACATCGTCGTCGTTGACGATGGCTCGGACACGCGTGAGCCCTTCGAGAGACTGGAAGACAACCCGCGCATCAGCGTGCTGCATCACGCCAGCAACTGCGGCAAGGGCGCTGCCCTGAAAACCGGTTTCGCCCACATCCTCGACCACCTGTCGGAGCGAGTCGACAATATTGTCACCGCCGACGCGGACGGCCAGCACCTGCCCGCCGATATCGCCCGAATTGCCGAGAGCGCGACCCGTGATGGCCCCCGGCTGGTGCTCGGCGTGCGTCAATTCGACAACCATACCCCCCTGCGCAGTGCGCTCGGCAATCGCATCACGCGCCGGGTTCTGAGCTGGCTGCGCGGCGTCAATGTACAGGATAGTCAGACAGGCCTGCGCGCCCTGCCCCTTTCCCTGGCCCGAGAATGCCTGGGAATCCGCCACGATCACTACGAATTCGAGCTGGAATGCCTGCTGCGGGCGCGCGATCTCAAGGTCGGCATCCAGGAAGTACCCATCACCACGGTGTACCTGCACGGCAACAGCGATTCACACTTTCGCCCGCTGGTGGATTCCATGCGCATTTACCTGGTGTTCGCCCGCTTCGTACTGGCGTCGGTGGCCGCCTTCCTGGTCGATATCCTGCTGTTCGCGCTGTTCATTGAGCTGGCCTGGGGCATATTCGCGGCGACCTATGTGGCCCGGGCGGTGTCCGCCAGCTTCAACTTCCTGTGCAACAAGTACCTGGTGTTTCGCTCCCGCCAGCATGCGCGCATCCCCCGGGAGATGGCCGGTTACACCGCGCTGGTGCTTGTCACCGCCACGGTTTCGGGCTTCCTGGTGTCGCTGATCAGCAGTAAAACCGCCGCCAACGTGGTCCTGGTCAAGGTGGCAGTCGACTCCCTGCTGTTCCTGGCGAACTTTGTCCTCCAGCGCTTCTTTCTCTTCGGTCGGCGTTGAAGCCCCCCGCGATCCGGGTTCAGCGCAGGCCCGCGTCGCGACAGTATTCCGCTTCAGACTCCACCTCGATGGTGGTATGCGCCAGCTCGAAGGTCGCCAGGGCGTCGGCAATCCGCGCCTTGAGCCGGGCGTGATCGAGAGGGTCCCGCGCAACCACGTGGGCCGTCAGCACATGGTGCTCGCCATCCAGTGACCACAGGTGCAGATGGTGCAGACTGCTGACCCCGTCCACCGACAGCAGTGCCCGCTCAACCCCGGTCCGCAGCTCGGCGTCCGGCACCGCCTGGAAGAACAGCCGCGCTGTCTGCCACAGGTTGCGCACGACGTTAACCAGGATAAACAGCGTAAAACCCACTGAGAGCAAGGGGTCGAGGATCGGCCAGTCAACGAACTGCATGATGATCGCGGCCACCAGGACTGCCAACCAGCCGAGCACATCCTCCAGCAGGTGCCAGTTGAGCATGCGCTCATTGAGGGTCTTGCCGGCGGTCAGGCGCCAGGCGGCGTAGCCGTTCACCGTCACCCCCAGCAGCGCCAACAGCAACATGCCCTCGGTGACCGGCATGACCGGGTCGAACAGGCGGGGAATCGCCTCGCGCAGCACCCAGACGGACCCGGCAAGCAGCACCAGGCCATTGACCAGCGCCCCGAAGAGGGACAGCCGCCGAAAACCGTAGGTAAAGGCGTCGCTGGCATCGCGCCGGCCGAGGCGGTGCAGGACCCACGCGGAGCCGATGGACAGGCTGTCACCGAGGTCGTGCACCGCATCCGCCAGGATCGCCGTACTGTTGGTCAGCAGACCGCCGATAAACTCGACCACGGTAAAGCCGAGGTTGAGGAAAAACACCAGCCCCAGGCGCTGGGAACTGGCGTCGTGGTGATGATGCTGCCCCATGCTTGCGTCATCTCCTCCCGATCAGGGTGAATGGCCGAATCATTCGGGCAGGGCCCGCGCGCGCCACAGGTAGTACAGCACCGGTACTACCAGTAGCGTCAGGCACACGGCACTCAGCATACCACCCACCATGGGCGCGGCAATCCGGCTCATCACTTCCGAGCCGGTGCCGCTGGACAACATGATCGGCAGCAGGCCGCCGACGGTGGCGATCGAGGTCATCATCACCGGGCGCACGCGGCGCCCGGCCCCCGCCAGCACCGCCTCGCGCAGTCCCGCGCGATTCAACGCCTCTCCGCGCTCCCGGCAACTCGACTGCAGCCGTTGCCAGGCCTGATTCAGGAACACCAGCATGATCACCCCGATTTCCACCGCCACGCCGGCCAGGGCGATAAAGCCGACCCCCACCGCGACGGAAAAGTTGTAGTCGAGCAGGTACATCAGCCAGACCGCACCCACCATGGCCAGGGGCAGCGTACCCATGATCAGCGCGACTTCGGCAAAGCTGCGGAAGGCGGCGTAGAGCAGCACCACGATAATCGCGAGAGTGAGGGGCACCACATAGCTGAGCTTGGCCTTGGCTCGCTGCATGTATTCGTACTGACCGGACCACGTAAGCGAGTAACCCGCCGGCAAATCCAGCTGCTCGGCGACCACGGCCCGCGCCTCCTCGACGTAAGAGCCCACATCGACATCGGCGATGTCGACCAGGACCCAGCCGTTGAGCCGGGCGTTTTCACTCTTGATCGCCGGCGGGCCGTCTTCAATGGCGATACGGGCGACGTCCCCCAGGGCGATGGTCTCCCCCGCCGGGGTCAGGATGGGCAGCAAGGCCAGCTGCTCCGGCGTATCGCGCTGCTCCTGGGGATAGCGCAGGTTGACCGGATAGCGCTCCAGGCCTTCCACCGTCTGGGTCACGTTCATGCCACCGATGGCAGTGGCCACGACCTGTTGCAGATCGGCAATGTTCAAGCCGTGACGGGCCGCCTGCCGACGCTGGATGTCCACGGTAATGTAGCGCCCGCCACTGACCCTTTCAGCATAGACCGACGCGGTACCGGGCACCGTCGCCAGGATCTGCTCCAGACGTCGACCGATGGCCTCGATCTGCGGCAGCTCCGGCCCGGCCACCTTGATCCCCACGGGGGTCTTGATCCCCGTGGCCAGCATGTCGATCCGCGTCTTGATCGGCATGACCCAGGCGTTGGTCAGGCCGGGGAAGGTCACCAGCGCATCCAGTTCCCGCTTGAGGGATTCCGGTGTCATGCCCGCGCGCCATTCGTCCCGCGGCTTCAGCTGGATAAAAGTCTCGATCATGGTCAGTGGCGCGGGGTCGGTGGCAGTCTCGGCACGGCCGATCTTGCCAAACACCGTCGCCACCTCGGGCACCGTGGCAATCAGCCGGTCGGTCTGCTGCAGGATCTCGCGCGCTTCGCCAATCGACAGCCCCGGATAGGTGGTGGGCATGTACATCAGGTCGCCCTCGTCCATGTCGGGGATGAACTCGCTGCCGATGCGCGGCAGGGGCCACAAGCCGCTCAGCGTCACCACCAGTGCCAGGCAGAGGGTGATGCGGGGATGCCGCAGCACTGCGCCCAGCACTGGCAAGTACAGTGAAACCAGTAGCCGGTTGATCGGGTTGCGCGCTTCGGACACCACCTTGCCGCGGATGAAGTAGCCCATCAACACGGGCACCAGCGTCACTGCCAGGGCCGCGCTGGCGGCCATGGCGTAGGTCTTGGTGAAGGCCAGCGGACTGAACATCCGCCCCTCCTGGGCTTCCAGGGCAAACACCGGCAGGAAGCTGACGGTGATGATCAGCAGGCTGAAGAATAGCGCCGGTCCCACTTCCGCCGCGGACTCCGCCACCACCTGCCAGCGATTCTCCGGCGTGATCGGGGTGCGCTCGATGTGCTTGTGGAAGTTCTCGATCATCACGATGGCACCGTCGATCATGGCGCCGATGGCAATGGCGATCCCGCCCAGGGACATGATATTGGCGTTCAGCCCCTGGAGATGCATGACAATGAAAGCCGCCAGAATACCCAGGGGCAGGCTGATCACCGCCACCAGGCTAGAGCGCACGTGGAATAGGAAGAGCATGCAGATCAGGGCCACCACCAGCAGTTCCTCGATCAACTTTTCGCTCAGGTTGTCCACCGCCCGCTCGATCAATCCCGAACGGTCGTACACGGTCACCACCTCGACCCCGTCGGGCAGGCCCGCCTGCAGATCGGCCAGACGCGCCTTTACGCCATCGATGGTGGCCCGGGCATTCTCGCCGGAACGCATGACCACGATGCCCCCGACCACTTCCCCTTCGCCATTCAGCTCCGCTATACCGCGGCGCATCTGCGGGCCGACACGGATATCGGCCACGTCCTCGAGCAAGAGTGGTGTTCCCTGATCATTCAGTCCCAGGGGAATCGCGGCCACGTCCTCCACGCTCTGCAGGTAGCCGGTGGCCCGCACCATGTACTCCGCCTCGGCCATCTCCACCACCGAAGCCCCCACCTCCTGGTTGCCGCGCTGGATGGCGGTCTGGATGTGGGACAGGGGAATGCCGAAGGCGCGCAGTTTTTCCGGGCGCACCACCACCTGGTACTGCTTGACCATGCCCCCGAGTGGCGCCACCTCGGCCACTCCCGGCACCGTCTGCAACTCGTACTTGAGGAACCAGTCCTGCAGGCTGCGCAGCTCACTCAGGTCGTGCTGGCCACTGCGGTCGACCAGGGCATAGAGATAGACCCAGCCCACCCCCGTGGCATCGGGGCCCAGCTGCGGCCGGGCGCTGGCGGGCAGGTTCGGGGCCACCTGGGACAGGTACTCCAGTACCCGGGAGCGGGCCCAGTAGGCATCCGTATCGTCGTCGAAAATCACGTAGACGTAGGAATCCCCGAAGAAGGAATAGCCGCGCACGGTGACGGCGCCGGGCACCGACAACATCGCCGTGGTCAGGGGATAGGTCACCTGGTCCTGTACCACCTGGGGTGCCTGCCCGGGGTAGCTGGTCTTGATGATGACCTGGACGTCCGAGAGATCGGGAATCGCGTCCACCGGCGTGTGCTTCATCGACCAGGTGCCCACCCCCGCCAGGATCAGGGTGGCGAGCAGGACAAAGAAGCGGTTGTGAATGGACCAGCGAATCAAGGCTTCGATCATTGTCCCGCGCCTCCCGCGTGATGCTGGTGGTGGCCCTGCCCCGCGGCTTCGCCATCGTCGTGGGGCCCGCCGCCGTCAACATGCCCGGTGTGATCATCCTGACCGCCGGCTTCCATGCGCTGCAGATCCGCGCGCTTGCTGGATTCCGAATCGATCAGGAACTGGGCCGAAGTGACCACGCGCTGTCCGGGACGCAGCCCCTCGAGAATCTCCACCTGCCGTTCCCCGACGCGGCCCGCTTCTACCGACACCGAGCGGAAGCGGCCCTCCCCCAGAGCCAGCACCACGCGACTGTCGTCACCGGTGCGGATCAGCGCCTCCCGCGGCACCAGCGGCCGCGCGGGGGTCGGCGCGCTCTCGATCTGCAACCGGGCATACATGCCCGGCTTTAACGCGCCGTCCGGGTTGTCGACCGGCACGCGTACGCGCACCGTGCGTGTGGTCTCGTTCAGGGAGGGGTACACATAGCCCACCTCGGCGGTCCATTCCCGCCCGGGCAGGTAGTCGAGGCTCATGCGCACCCGGTCACCCGGCTGGACCAGCGCTGCCTGACGCTCGAAGACCTCGCCGACCACCCAGACCCGCGTCAGATCACCCAGGGTCATCAGGCTCATGCCGGGGCCCACGAACATGCCCTCGCGCACCGCCAGGTTGTCCACCACACCGGTCTGGGGGGCGGCAATTGTCACCGTCTGCCTGACCTTGCGCTCCCGCCGCAGGCGATCCACCTCGGCCTCGGGCACCTGCAGGGCCCGGAGCCGAGCCAGCGCGGCCTCGATCAATTGCGCGTTGTCGCGCTTCAGCGCAAGCAGCAACTCCTCCTGGGCATTGACCAGGGTCGGCGAATACAGACTGTAGAGCGGCTGGCCCCGGTTGACCGGGTCGCCATCGGCCGTCACGTGCAGGGTCTCGACCCAGCCTTCCACTCTGGGGTGAATATGCACCAGCTGGCTCTGGTCGTACTGCACATGTCCCACGGTCACAATGCGCGCGGGCAGCTGGCCCTGCTCAACCCGCACCGTCCGCACCCCGAGATTGTTGATGACCGCCGGAGAAACCCGCACGGTGCCAGCTGCCTCGGCGGGCGCGTCGGAGGTCTCGGCGTAGACCGGGACCAGATCCATGCCCATCGGCGACTTGCCCGGCCCGTCGCGCCGGTAGCTGGGATCCATAGGCGCCACCCAGTAGAGCGGCTCACGCTCGCCGGCGGTGGCTTGCCCGCGTTCGTTGTCAGTTGCGGTCAGGAGCCAGACGCCCGCCGCTCCGAGCAGAGCGCCGAGGACGACCGCAGCCAGTATTCGGGTATGCGAGGTCACGTTGATTCTCCTTGACGGTTAGGGGCAGCGCCGGGCTGACCGGAGCCTGCTCCCGCCAGCAGATAGTTGATGCGGGCAACGGTCTTCTGTCGCTCCACGGCGATGGCCAGGGCCTCGATACGCGCATTCATTTCAGCGATGCGCGCACGCACCGCCTCGGCAAAATCGCCGTCGTCATGGTTGTAGGCCGTGAGTGCCGCCTCCGCCTGATCGGACATCTGTGGCAACAACCGATCGGCGTAGAGCGCGCTGCGCTCTTCGAGCCGGACCAGCTCGGATTTCAGCGAAGCCAGCTCCGACACCAGACGGCGGCTCAGCAGCTGTCTCTCGGTGCGCATCGCCTCACCGCGGCTGACGGCGGCCTGCAGGCGCCGGTCCTGGCGCTTGGCCGTGAACAGGGGCAGTTCCAGCGTCACGCCCAGGGAGAACAAGTCAGCACGCTCCCGTCCCAGGGCGTCCTCGTCGCGGTAGCCGTACTGGGCAGTGAGGCCCCATTCGGGACGGTACTGTTGCTGCGCCAGCGCCACGTCGGTCTCGGTCGCCGCGATTTGCAGGTCCATCGCGCGCAACAGCGGGTGCCCGCGGACCTGCTCATAGCGCGCCTGATTCGCGGCCTCGACGGGCAGTGGCCGGACGGGCGCCAGAACCGGCATTTCATCCGGCAGCCGACGCTGAGCCTCCGCCCCCAACCATTCACCCAGGCGGCGCCGGGCGCCCTCCTCCGCTTGTCGCAGACCCACCAGCCGGTCCTCCAGGCGCGTGAGCTCCAGCTGCGCGCGGATCAGGTCCTGTTGGCGCGTACGACCCTGGGCCGAGGCATAGCTGGCTTCTGCCGCATCCACCAGGTGCTCGAACAGACCCTGGCTGGTCTCGATGATGCGGCTGCTCGCCTGGGCTCGAAAGATATCCAGCCAGAGTGTGCTCACCGTCATCCTTACCTGGGCGCGGCGACAGCCTCCTCGGCCAGGGCGTTCTCGGTATGTCGGCTGCCGGGCAGCCAGGGGTCACTCGACACGGCGAGTGCCACCGCGGTGTCCAGACCGAGACGCTCGCCGGTGCCCGGCGCCGCGCTCGCAAATGGGAAGGCGACTAAGAAAAACAGGCCCCACAACGCCGGGAGCCGTCGATTTTGAATGCACTGCATCTCGCTGTTCCTGCAGAATTGGTTGCGCGTGGGTGCCATGCACGCACGCACCAGTCACGCCTTTGGCGAAAGGCCAAAGGGCGTATTCGGAGCGGCCGGGAAAACCGGGCTGGAATCAGCTGATGGGCGGTCAGAGAAACGAGTAAGGCGGGGCGGGAGGCAGGGCCTGGCTGGCTGCCACGGACGGCGTGAACAGTGACTGCGCGGACACAGACAGGACAGCCGGTAGCGCAAACGGTGTCAGCAGACAACCGTCTGACATACAGGCCTGCCCGGCGGCGCTGCTGGCGCAGCAGGCACCCTGCTCCGGACCGGCGGTTGCTGCGCCGGTATCAGTGGACGCATCGTGACAGGGTGAACTCTGCGTCTCTGTCACATGATCCACAGCGACACTGTCTGTGCTCTGCGGCACCACGTGACACGGCCACGCCCCCGCCACTGCTGTGCGGCACAACAGTACGAGTATCAGGACCAATAGAACCGTGGGCTTCAAACGCATGCCGGAGGACGTCACTACAGTGGCGGGCGATGAACCGAGTATAGCATGCCGTCGCCGCGCAATATGAGGGGGTTCACAAGCCATGTTTGTCATACGGTTTACAGCGTGAACATAATAGGCCAACAGGCGCTGGCCAAGGAGAGAAAAATGACAAGGGATAACGGACGCTCACCCCTCACATCTGCGCGCGCGGCAAGCCTTACCGCCGCAACACTCGCCCCCCTGCTCTGCCTGCCGGTCCCGGCACGCTGGAGGAGGTCATAGTCACCGCCCAGAAGCGGGAGCAGAACCTGCAGGATGTGCCGGTCGCCGTCTCCCAGTTCAGCGGGGAAGCGCTGCAGCGATCCGGCGTACAGGACCTGTTCCAGTTGCAAACCAGCGCACCCAGTCTGATCGTCAATCAGGAACAGAGCGCCTCCAACACGGCCTTCGGCATTCGCGGTGTTTTCACCAGCTCCCAGAATCTCGGGCTGGAATCCTCGGTCGGACTCTATGTGGATGGCGTCTACCGCGCCCGCCAGGGTTCAATGATCAACAACATGGTGGATATCCAGAGCATCGAGATTTTGCGTGGACCGCAGGGCACGCTTTTCGGTCGCAACACACCCGCCGGCGCAGTGCAGATCAACAGCGTCGCACCCGACCACGACAACAGCGGTTTTCTCGAACTCACGGCGGGGAACTACAACCTGTGGAACGCCAACGGCGCCGCCTCCTTCTCGGCCATCGAAGACGAGCTGGCCTTCCGGGCCACGGGCTTCGTGATGCAGCGCGACGGCTATGTGGACAATGTTGGCCTGGATGCCGACGACCTGGTCAACGACCGCGACCGCTGGGGGCTTCGCCTGCAGTCACTGTACACGCCCAACGACAGGCTGACGGCCCGGCTAATCATCGACCGCTCGGAGACCGACGAGATCTGCTGTGCCTCCGGCACCTGGAAGAACAACCTGGTGGCCCAGGACCTGCCACCCGGAAGCCCACCGAAAACCGGTTCGGACGTGCGCATACTCGAGCTCGGCGGCATTGTCCTGGACCAGGATGATTTCTATGACTACCGCGTCTCAACCAGCTTCGCCCCGACCTCCAGCAACCGGGACGAGGGTGTTTCGCTGCAACTCGACTGGGAGGCCACACACTTCCTGCTGACCAGCATCACCAGTTGGCGCAGCTTCGATTCCCTGGATGAACTCGACATCGACTTTTCCAATGTCGACGGTATCCGCCGCAGCGTTGACGCCCAGCAGAACCAACTGTCCCAGGAGCTTCGCATCAGCGACAGCGGCGAGCGACTCAGCTATGTCGCAGGCCTTTACTACTTCGAACAGGACATCGACTCCCGAACACGCTACCTGATCGGTGAAGACCTGACCTACCTGGTGGGCGCCTTTGGCGAAGCTTTCCCCAGCGGAACCGGTGCACTGGATGTCGGCAGCCAGGAGCACTCGAGCTATGCAGCCTTCGGACAGATTGACTACGAGCTCTCCAGGGACTGGGTACTGACCGCCGGGCTGCGCTGGACCCGAGAAGACAAGGATCTCGCCAACACCTTCACCGAAGACGCTTCGGCAACTCTGGACTTCAGCTCCCCGGGCTGGGGTTTCTGGCTCTTCCCTCCCCTCGCGCCGCGGGAAAATGTCGACGAAACGCTCGAAGACGAGAAAACCACCGGCACACTCAAGCTGTCCTGGTACGCGAGCCCCGAGACCCTGCTATATGCCTCATACGGCACCGGCTACAAGTCGGGCGGCATGAATACCGACCGGGTAAATCAAGCGCTGGATATCATCTTTGCGCCGGAAACCTCTGAATCCTTTGAGCTCGGTCTGAAAACTGAGTTTCCGGCGCAGGCCCTGCGCCTCAACCTGGCACTGCATGCCACGACCACCGACGACTTGCAGACTGTCTCTTTCCAGGGAGCCGGTTTTGCGCTGCAGAATGCCGGGGTCGCGGAAACCTGGGGCGGCGAACTGGACCTGTCCTGGCAACCCACCGGGTCGCTGCGCCTCGGCGCCGCCTATGCCTATACCCATGGCGAGTACAAGGATTTCGAAGCGGGCTCCTGCTGGGTCGGAACACCCTGGCATACCGACCAGCCCGACCCGGGGGCCAATGGCGACGGCTCCTGCGATCGCAGTGGCGGCATGCTGTCCAGCAACCCGGAGCACGCCCTGTCCCTGAACGCCGAGCAATCCCTGGCCCTGACGGACACGCTGCGGGCGAGCCTGTTCCTGGAGTACCGCTTCACCGACGAGCGCATGACCGACCTGAACAACGATCCCGAGAAACTGGATGGCTCCTACAACCTGCTGAACCTCCGCGCCAATCTGCACTTCCTGACCCCGGACATACTGCTGACAGTGTGGGGACGCAATATCCTCGAGGCCGAATACACCCACACCATCGCCGACACCGTAGCCCAGACCGGTAACTATATTGCCTCCTACAACGAGCCCCTGATGTGGGGCATTACCGTGAGAAAGGGTTTCTAGGCTGCCGCATGAGTGAACTGTCCCCCGAACACACACAGATTCCCCTGCAGTCCGGGCGGGGTCGACTGAACCCCGCCGCAGTGGGCTGGTCGCGCCACCCGCAACACGACTGTCGCCTGAAGGGCAACTGGCTGCGGCGAAAACGCTGGAATTACTGGGCTTTTACCTGTGACGACCTGCTGTTCTCCGTCACCGTGGCAGACCTGGACTACGCCGGCCTGGCTTTCGTCTACCTCGCGGACACCGGCAGCGGCAGGCTGGTGGAAAAAACCGTCACTACCGCGCTGGGCAGAGGCTGCTCGCTCTCGAGCGCGGTCTCCGGCAACGCTGCCTTTCACCATCGCGCCCTGAACATTCTCATGACATCCGAGCCAGGAGAAAAAGGCGGCAAGCAGGTGCAATTCGCCATCGATATTCCCGACTTCGGGGGGCAGCCACTCACGGGACGCCTGTCGGTAGACTACCCCCCGGGCCACGAGACCCTCAACGTCGTGGTGCCCTGGTCCGAGCGGCACTATCAGTTCACTGCCAAGCACAATACGCTGCCCGCTGAAGGCAACATTCGCGTCGGCCAGACGGAATACCGATTCGAGGGACCCGAATCCTTCGCCTGCCTGGACCTGGGGCGCGGAGTCTGGCCCTACCGCTCATGCTGGAACTGGGGCGCCGCCTCCGGGCGACAGGCCGGACATATCGTCGGCCTCAACCTGGGTGGCCAGTGGACCGACGGCACCGGCGCGACGGAGAACGCGCTGTGCATTGACGGCCGACTCAGCAAGATAGATGACACCCTGTGCTGGCACTACAGCCCAAGCGACTACCACAAACCCTGGCGTATCACGGGGGGCGGGGAACAGGGCACCGCCGGTGTCGACCTGGTTTTCACCCCGTGCATGGAACGCGTGGCCAGCTCCAATCTGTTGATCGTGCGCTCGGAGGTGCACCAGATGCTGGGGCACTACTCCGGCGAGATCAGGGATGACAAGGGCAATTACCATCCGATTGACGGGCTGTTTGGCTGGGCCGAGGACCACAGCGCAGCATGGTAGGATGCTCAGACCGGCACAGCCCCGGGGATTGGGGCGGCCATACAGCTTTTGCGGGCAGGTAACAGGCAATGACGGATCACGAACAGAAACTCCAGGAGCATATCCAGAAACTGGTGAGGGCGGGCGTCTTTCGCGACGAGATGCATGCTGCCGAAAGCATCATCACCTGGCTTCAGTCACTGGAACGGGACTTCGTGCAGCAACAGATGCAACAGGAAGACGCCTGAAAAAAGCGGTAGTGGGCCGCACCATCGCGGCCCCAATTGCAGAGCATTGACCAGGAGGTATCATTGCACCCGACAATTCGGACCATCGTATTAGCCGCGGGCTTTGGCACTCTGGTGTCGACCAGTGGCTGCGTCAACACACCCGCTCCGAAAACCGACAAGCCAGAAAAAACGGACTGCTCAGCCGAGTTGCTTTCGGGCCGCTACCTTGCCTCCGGTTCATTGATCGACGCACCAGCGAGCCAAGACAGCTCATCCGCCTACATGCAAGGCTATTTTATCTTCGACGCCGCGGGCCAGGTCGAGGTGGTTCGAGGCCTCAGCTCCAGCAATGGAAACAACATCGGCTGGGAAGGCAAGGGCAACTACAGTATCAACGCTGACTGCTCGGGTGAGATGAGCTTGTCTGCGAAAGTTGGAGGTGGCATCGATATCAAGATGAACTTCAACCTCCTGGTCCGCAAGGCCGGGACGTCGACGGTCATCGAGTCAATTTTCGTCGTGCATCCGGGAAAGACCAGCGGGCGGCTCACGCTTCACCAAGCCAGTCGGTAACCCCGATTCGGCCGGTCGGGTACCACTCGGCCCGGCCACCTACCAATGCACGCCCCGCAACACCCCGGCAAACACCCGCTGGGCCAGCTCCAGCCGCGAACGCGGCGCACCGCCCTCATCGAGTGCCGCGGCCTCCTCCTCGCTCAGGCCCCGCGCCGCGGCGGAGTCCGGAAACAACTCGTAGGCCTGGCTGAGGAGCGCCTCGCTCAAGCCCGGCAAGGTCGCCTGGGCCACGGCCCCCGCCACCCCGAGGCCGGTGGACAGCCGCTTGGGGCGCTCGACAATGGCCTTCATCACCAGGTCGCGCGCCTGCTCGGGAGACAGGGTGGGGAACGCCCGGTAGAGGCTGGTCGGCGCAATCATCGGCGTGCGCACGAGGGGCATGTGGATGGTGGTGAAGTCGATGTTGCTGCGGGCGTACTCCGGCGCCGCGCAGAGACTGAAGGCATCCAGCGCCGCCTTGGAGGCGACATAGGCGGAGAAGCGCGGCGGACTGGTCAGCACGCCGATGGAGGAGATATTGATGATCTGGCCGCTGTGCTGTGTCTCCATCGTGGGCAGGAAGCCCAGGATCAGTCGCAGGGCACCGAAGTAGTTGAGCTGCATGGTGCGCTCGAAATCGTGGAAGCGATCGTAGCTGTAGCGCACCGAACGGCGAATGGAGCGCCCCGCGTTGTTGATCAGGATATCCACCCGGTCGTGGTCATCCAGGATATGCCGGACCAGGTCATCGCAGGCCCGCAGGTCGGCGACATCGCAGGTATAGGCCTGGGCCTCGCCGCCAAAAGCGTGAATCTCCTCAAGGGTATCTTCCAGCTTCTCCAGGCTGCGCGCCACCAGCAGTACCCGGGCGTCGGCCTGGGCCAGGCGCAGGGCGCACTCCCGGCCGATGCCCGAACTGGCGCCGGTGACCACCACCACCTTGCCCTGCGCCCGCCGCCGCAGCGCAGCGAGGCTGGTTTTGCCCACCAGGCGGCTGAACAGCCCGTCCAGCTGACGGCGACGATCCGGGGCCCCCTGGCGCAGGTAGTGCTTCCAGTAGTCCCAGAGCACCGGCGCGTAACTCTCGAAGGGCGGACACTGGATACCCGCCGGCTCCAGCAGGGCGCGGGTCTTGCGGGAATCGAACTCCGTGGGGTAGTTGAGATAGCGCATGACCTGCGGCGGAATCCCCATGCGCGCCAGCATCTTTTCCCCCAACTGCCGCACCGGCCCCAGCCGCGAGAGCCCCTCTTCGGCCCACTTCGAGGCGCCGTCCAGTAGCGAGGCATCCAGGGCGGTCAGCCGCGGCCCGTGGGCGGCGCGCATCAGCACCCGAAGAACGTCCCCCACGCGGATGCCGGCGGGGTCGGTGATGTGGAAGCATTCCCGGTCGTGGTCGGGCAGGTGGGCCAGGTGGTCGATAGCGGCGACCACGTAGTCCACGGGGACGATATTCAGCAGCCCCGCCTTGTGCATCAGAAGAGGGAAGCCCTCGGGGACGCGATCGCTGAGCGTGTTCAGGGCCTCGAAGAAGTAGTAGGGGCCATCAATCTTGTCCATCTCGCCGCTGCGGGAATCCCCCACCACCATGCCCGGCCGGTAAATACGCCAGGGCACCCCGCGGGAGCGGCGTACCAGACCCTCGGATTCGTGCTTGGTGCGGAAGTAGGGATGCTCCAGGCCGGTGGCTTCCTCGAACATGTCCTCGCTGAAGACGCCCTCGTAGAGGCCGGCCGCGGCGATCGAGCTGACCTGATGAAAACAGTCAACCTTGAGAGCACGGGCAAGGGCCAGGGCCTGCCGAGTGCCTTCCACGTTGCTCAGGTGCTGACTCTCCGCGTCGGCCTGCAAATCGTAGATGGCGGCGAGATGAAAGAAATGAGCGATCTGCCCCTGGTGCCCGCGCACCCAGGCGGGCTTGACGCCCAAGCGCGTACGGGTGAGATCGCCGGCTACCGCAATCACCTGCTCGGGGGCCGCACCCCAGATACCGCGGAGGGCTTCCACGCGCTCCAGTGAGGCCGGACGCACCAGCAAAAAGACCCGCCCGCCACGATCCAGCAGACGCGGCACCAGGAAACGACCGATAAAGCCGGTTCCACCGGTCACGAAATAATCCATGGCGGCACCCTCTTCTGATTCTTGTTCAGGCACCTTACTGGCAAAGCCCGCACTTGTCACCGGGGTCACCCGGCGCCGCAAGCGCGACAAAAACCGGACAGCTAGAGACGCTTCAGAGGGCCAGACCCGCCAGCCCGCAGACCAGCACCACCAGCCAGGGCGGCAGCTTCCAGGCCATCAACGCCAGCAGCGCGAGCAGGGCCAGGGCAAAGTCACCGGGACCGCGAATCGCGCTGGTCCACACCGGGTCGTAAAAAGCGGCGAGCAGCAGGCCGACCACCGCGGCATTCACCCCGAGCAGCGCCGACTGGATACCCCGATGGCGGCGCAGGCTCTCCCAGAACGGCAGGGCCCCCGCGACCAGCAGGAAGGACGGCAGGAAGATGGCCACCAGGCAGAGCAGCCCACCGGCCCAGGCGCTGGGAGCCTGCTGCATGGCGGCCCCCAGAAACGCCGCGAAGGTGAACAGGGGGCCGGGCACGGCCTGGGCCGCACCGTAGCCGGCGAGAAAGGTATCGCCGCCCACCCAGCCATTGGGCACCACCTCCGCCTGCAGCAGTGGCAGCACCACATGTCCGCCGCCGAATACCAGCGCTCCCGCACGATAGAAGGCATCCACCAGGGCCAGTGCCTGCACCGGCCAGAGCAAAACGAGGACCGGCAGCAAGCCGAGCAAGAGGACAAACAGGCCCAGACACAGGGCAGCGCTGCGCCGGCCCGGCGTAAAGGGCAGGCGTTCATGCCGGTCATCAACCGGGACACGCAGAAACGCCCGCCCCGCCACAGCACCGAACACAATGACTCCCACCTGCCCCCACACCCCCGGCAGGGCGAGTGCCCCACAGGCCGCGAACGCCATCAGGGTCAGGCGCGGTGGGTCGGGGCAAAGGTTCCGGGCCATGCCCCAGAGGGCCTGCGCCACCACCGCCACAGCCACCACCTTGAGCCCCTGCAGCGCCCCGGTCGGCAGGCTGTCACTCCAGCGGGTCACTCCGAGGGCAAACAGGATCAGCAACAGTGCCGATGGCAGGGTAAAGCCCAGCCAGGCCGCCAGGGCGCCGCGATAGCCGCAGCGGGACAGGCCCAGGGCCAGCCCGACCTGACTGCTCGCGGGGCCGGGCAGGAACTGGCACAGGGCGACCAGGTCGGCGTAGGCGCGCTCGCCAAGCCAGCCGCGGCGCACCACGAATTCCTCGCGGAAGTAGCCGAGGTGGGCGATGGGACCACCGAAGGACGTCAAGCCCAGACGCAGGAAAATCACCAGTGTGTGCCAGAAGCCGGACCGGGTATCGGCCGACCCTGTCGCGCGCTGTTCGCTCATCGGACGCTCGCACCCGCAGAAACCGGCAAGATGGTATCACCCACTTGTGACAGGTGTATGTCCGGGCCCGGAATCAGATCACCCAGTTGCGCACCGGGTCACCGCGCTTCTCGTCCTCCATCTCCATCACCTGCTGAACCGCGTGGTGGTGGGACAGAAAGACCTTGCCGGTCAGCTCCTCCAGGAAATGGGTGTGGGCCAGGACGTCCATCACCGGCCCCTTGACCTCCGACAGGTGCAGCGTGATTTCACGCTCCGCCAGCTGCCGGTTGATCGATTCCAGGGCCTCCAGCGCGCTCAGGTCGATCTCGTTCACCGCCGTGCACATCAGGATCACGTGACGGGTCTCGGGGTATTTTTCAAGAATGCCGTAAAGGCGCGACTCCACGAAACTCGCATTGGCAAAGTACAGGCTCTCGTCAATGCGCAGGGAGAGGATATCGCTGCGGGTAATCACCTGGTGCCGCTCGACGTTGCGGAAGTGGCCGGTCCCCGGCACCTCGCCCACCACCGCCATGTGCGGGCGCGAGGTCTTGTAGAGGTGCAGCGCCAGCGAGACCAGGACACCGCAAGCCACTCCGGTTTCCACCCCCAGCAGCAGGGTGACCCCAATGGTGATGGCCACGGCGGCAAAATCGGAGAGGCCGTAGTCCCAGCTGCGTTTCAGGATGCCCAGGTCGACCAGCGACAGCACCGCGACAATGATGGTGGCGGCCAGGGTCGCCTTCGGCAGCCAGGCCAGCCAGGGAGTAAAGAACAGCGCCACCAGGGCGATGCCCAGGGCGGTAAAGGCTCCGGCCGCAGGCGTGGCGGCACCGGCGTCGAAGTTGACGATGGAGCGCGAGAACCCCCCGGTGACCGGAAAGCCGCCACTAACCCCGGACGCCACGTTCGCCGCACCGAGCCCAATCAGCTCCTGGTCCGGCGCGATGCGTTCCCGGCGACGCGCGGCCAGGGTATGACCAACCGAAACTGACTCGACGAAACCGATAATGGAGATCAGAAGTGCCGAGAGCAGCAGCTCGCTCCATAGCGGCGGAATGCTGGAGGGCAATGTAAAGCCCGGCAGGCCCGCGGGAATCTCGCCCACCAGCGCCACGCCACGTGCCCCCAGGTCCAACCACCAGGCCAGCAGGCTGGTCACGATCACGGCCAGTACCGGCCCCGTGCGCGCCAGGGTACTCGCCGCCCGCTGGCTCAAACCGGTGCGCTGCAGCAGTGGCTGCAGACCGCTGCGCGACCAGAACAGGAAAGCCAGCGCCCCGCCCCCGATCAGCAGTGTCGGCCAGTGCAGGGCGCGCCACTGGGACAGCAGGCTGCCCAGCAGGTGCCACAGGTTGTCACCGCTGCCGCGCACGCCCAGCACATGGCCCAGCTGACTGACCGCGATGATGATCCCGGAGGCGGTGATAAAGCCCGCGATCACCGGGTGTGAAAGGAAACTGGCGAGAAAACCCATGCGCAGCACCCCGAACAGCAACAACATGCCCCCGGACAACAGTGCCAGCAGAACCGCCGCCTCGATGTAGGCTACGCTGCCGGCCTCGGCCACCGGCGCCACGGCGGAGGCGGTCATCAGCGAGACTACTGCCACCGGCCCCACGGACAGCGAGGTACTGGTCCCGAACAGCGCATAGGCCACCAGTGGCAGCATGCTCGCGTAGAGCCCGGTCTCCATCGGCAGCCCTGCCAGCAGGGCATAGGCCAGGGATTGGGGGATCAGCATGATGGTGACGATGACCGCCGCCAGCAGGTCGCTGACCAGGGTGTCGCGGTTATAGCGCCGCCCCCATTCGAGTATTGGCAGATAGCGTTTCCATCGTCCCTGCAAAGCTCAGTCCTCGCCGATTACCGGCTTCACCATCCACTCCCGTCCCCGCAGCATCGCCTTCCAGTACAGGGGCGGCAGCAGGCGTTCCTTGAGGTACCAGGCCAGCCGGCTGGGCTTGCGACCATCCAGCAGCCAGGCGGGGAAACTGGGCAGCAACTTGCCGCCGTAGCCGAACTCCGCCAACACGATCTTGCCCCGCTCTACGGTCAGGGGGCAAGAACCATAACCATTGTAGTGTGCCACTCCCGGCGCCAGTCCGGCATCCGCCAGCAGGTTGTTGGCGACGATGGGCGCCTGCATGCGTGCGGCGGCCGCCGTCTTGGCGTTGGGCGCATTCATCACATCACCCAGCGCCCAGATATTGTCATAGCGGGTATGCCGCAGGGTGGTCTGGTCGACATCCACCCAGCCGGCGGCGTCCGCCAGGGGACTGCTGCGCACAAAGTCCGGCGCGGTCTGCGGCGGCACCACATGGATCATGTCGAAGTGACGCTGCACCTCGTGGGTGTTGCCCTCGGCATCGGTGTGTTCGAACCAGGCGCTGCGGGCATCCCCGTCGATGCGCACCAGCCGATGCTGGAAGTTCAGCTGGGCGCCGTAACGCTCGACGTACTGCATCAGTGCCGGCACGTAGTCCTTGACGCCAAACAGCACCGCACCAGCATTGTAGAATTCGACATCAATGTTCTGAAGCCGGCCCTGCCGCTGCCAGTAATCGGCGGAAAGATACATCGCCTTCTGCGGCGCCCCGGCACACTTGATCGGCATCGGTGGCTGGGTAAACAGGGCCTTCCCCCGTTCCAGGGACTGCACCAGACGCCAGGTGTAGGGGGCCAGGTCGTAGCGGTAGTTGGAGGTCACACCATTGCGGCCCAGGGTGTCCACCAGGCCAGGAATCGCTTCCCAGTCGAGCTTGAGGCCCGCGGCCACGACCAGACGCCGGTAGCGAATCACCCGACAGCCCTCCAGCACCACCGCATTGCGCTCGGGATCGAAGAAGGCCACCGCGGCCTTGACCCAGTCGACCCCGTGGGGGATCAGCGAGCCCAGGGTGCGCGCGGTAACTTCCGGCGAAAAGATACCGGCGCCGACAAAGGTCCAGCCGGGCTGGTAGTAGTGTACGTCGGCGGGATCAATGATGGCCACGGACTGGCTGCGGTCGCGGGCGAGCACGCTGGAGGCCACGGAAACACCACCGGCCCCCGCCCCCACGATCAGCACATCGTAGCTGGCGAGTACCAGGCCATCGCCGGAGGCACTTTCACCGGCGGTGACCCGGGCCACCACACCGCTCATGTCATAGCCGGCGGCACGACCGCGACGGATGATCTCGGTCGGCGCCAGGCCCGCCCGCGCCTTGGCCAGGGCCCACAGCGTGGTGGAGCGCATGCCGCTGCGGCACCAGGCGTGCACCCGGCCCTCGAGCCCGTCCAGCAGCTGGCCAAAAGCCTCGGCTTCCTCGTCGGAGACCCGGCCGGCCACGACCGGCAGATGGTGCACGTCGAGCCCGGCCGCTTCCGCGGCGCGCTGCAGCTCGGCAAAACTCGGTTGGTCGCTCCCCTCGCCGTCGGGACGGTTGCAGATCAGGTGGCGCACACCGGCGTCGGCGAGAACGGGAATATCATCGGGACGGATCTGCGCCGACACACTCAGTTGATCATCCAGTTGCTTGATGTCCATGTTCGCTCCTCTGCTCACAGGGCGTTGATCGGCAGCTTCAGGTAGACCGTGCCGTTGTCATCGGCCTCCGGCAGGTGGCCCGCGCGCATATTCACCTGCAGTGACGGCAGGATCAGGCGCGGCATGCCCAGGGTGGCATCGCGGGCCTCGCGCATGCGCACGAAGTCGTCCTCGCTGATCCCGTCGTGGACATGGATGTTGTTCTCGCGCTCCGAAGCCACCGTGGTTTCATACTCCAGCTCGCGGCCGTCCGGCTGGTAGTCGTGGCACATGAACAGGCGGGTGGCGCCCGGCAGTTCGAGCACCCGGCGAATCGAGCGATAGAGCACACGGGCGTCGCCACCGGGAAAATCGGCACGCGCGGTGCCGCCATCCGGCATGAACAGGGTGTCGCCGACAAAGGCCGCATCGCCCATGACATGCACCATGCAGGCCGGTGTGTGGCCCGGGGTATGCAGCGCCTGGCAGCGCATCCCGCCGACATGATATTCATCGCCATCGGCAAACAGGCGGTCGAACTGGCTGCCGTCGCGGGCGAATTCGGTGCCGGCGTTGAAGATCTTGCCGAAGGTTGCCTGCACCGTGACGATGTGCTCGCCAATCCCCAGCTTGCCGCCCAGGGCCTCCTGGATGTAGGGCGCGGCGGAGAGGTGGTCGGCGTGAACATGGGTCTCGATCAACCACTCCACCTCGAGCTTGTGCTCGCGCACATAGGCAATGATGCGGTCGGCCCCGGTAAAGCTGATGCGTCCGGCGGCGTAGTCGATGTCCATCACCGAATCCACCACCGCGCAGGCGCGCGAACCGGGATCGCGCACCACATAGGAAAAGGTATTGGTGTCCTCATCGAAGAAGGGCACCACCTCGGGTTTGACATCGAGATCGACGTTGATTTTCGGAGTCTGTGACATGGCGATATCCTCGCGGTTGTTCAATCGGAATTTGTCCCGGTTCTGCCGGCCCTTGCGCCGCTCACTCGTAGGAGAGCTCGGTGGCCTTGCCGTGGAAGACCCGGTACACATACACGGTGTAGAAAAGGATGACCGGCAGCGTGATCACCACACCGACCAGCACAAACTGCAGTGACTTGACCGACGCCGCGGCCTCCCAGATATCCAGCCGGCCGATCACCACATCGGGGAACACGCTGTAGGCCAGACCGAGGGTGGCGAGCACGCAGATCAGCACGGTCGCCACGAACAGCAACCAGCCCCGCCCGCGACGGATCAGCTCCGGCTGTCGCAGCAGCACGGCAATCACCGCCAGGCAGATGGCCGAGGCCAGGGGAATCGGCGCCAGCAGCAAAATGTTGGGGAAGGTGAACCACTTGCCGGCAATCACCGGGCTGACCACCGGCGTTGCGATACTGACCAGCAGCAGGCACAGCGCCATCGGCCACACCGCTATGCGTGCCCAGTGAATCGCCCGCTCCAGCAGCGCCCCCTCGGTTTTCATCATCAACCAGCCGGCACCCAGCAAGAGGTAGAGCGCCGGCAGGGTAATCGCGATCAGCGCACTGAAGGCCAGACCCAGGGGCCCGCCCTGCAAGCCGGTCACCCAGGCGCCCAGCATCCAGCCCTGTGCCGCGGCTGCCACCAGGGAGCCGACGAAGAAGGCGCGATTCCACAACTGGCGGCGGTGGTCGCCTGCCTTGACCCGCAGGTCAAAGGCCACCCCGCGCAGGATCAGCCCCATCAACATCAGCGTCACCGGAAGATAAAGCTGCGTGAGAATGATCCCGTGGGCCTCGGGAAAGGCAATCAGCAGGACGCCGACACCGAGCACGATCCAGGTCTCGTTGGCATCCCAGAAGGGGCCGATGGAAGCAACCATGACATCCTTCTCGGCCTCCTCTGCCAGCGGCATGAGCATGCCCACGCCGAGGTCGTAGCCATCCAGCACGACGTAGATGAGCAGGGCCAGGCCCATGATCAGCATATAGATAACCGGCAACCAGTACGCCATGATCAGGCCTCCTGTACAGTGGCGGGCTGCGGGGACAAGCCCAGCGATGCCGCGGGTTTCAGGGACATCTGCCGCAGTGCGCCGATATAGGCGGCCAGCAGCAGCGCGTAGAGCAGGACATAGCCGAACAGGGTCCCCGCGAGGGTGGCCGAGGCGTGATCCGCCGCCACCTCGGCGACGCTGAGGACGTCCTGGACGATCCAGGGCTGGCGACCAATCTCGGTGACGTACCAGCCCGCCAGTACCGCCACCCAGCCGGAGAAGGTCATCCAGGACAGCGCGCGCAACAGCGCCGGAGACGGCGCCCGACCACCCCGGGTCTGCCAGCTGCCCCACCAGGCCACCAGCAGCATCAGCACGCCAACCCCCAGCATGACCCGGAAGGACCAGAACACCATGGGTACCGGCGGATGCAGCCCCTCGAAGTCATTCAGGCCACGTACTTCCCCCTCCAGCTCGTGGGTCAGGATCAGGCTGGCAGCGTAGGGAATCTCCAGGGCAAAGTGATTGCGGCGCTCACTGGCATCGGGCCAGCCCACCAGGGTGAAAGGCGCTCCCGCCTGCGTCTCCCAGATCGCTTCCATCGCCGCCACCTTGGCCGGCTGGTGTTCCAGGGTATTCAGACCGTGAAAGTCACCCACCAGGACCTGCAGCGGGGCGCCCACGGCGGCCAGCAGCAGGCCGGTGCGCAGCACGCGGCGCGTACCCGGGCCGCCGACGCCGCGGCGCAAGCGCCAGGCACTGACACCGGCAATCAGGAAGGCACAGGTGAGCAGCGAGGCCAGCAGCATGTGCACCAGTCGATAGGGGAAGGAGGGATTGAAGATGACCGCCCACCAGCTCTCCACCATCACCACGCCGTCCTCCAGGTAATAACCGGTCGGGGTCTGCATCCAGGAGTTGAGGCTGAGAATCCAGAACGCAGACAGCGTGGTACCCACCGCCACCAGCAAGGTCGCGATCAGGTGCATCCGCGGGGAGACCCGGTTGCGACCAAACAGCATGATGCCGAGGAAGGACGCCTCCAGGAAAAAAGCGGTGAGCACTTCGTAGCCCAGCAGCGGGCCGGCGACATTGCCGGCTCGCTCCATGAAGCCGGGCCAGTTGGTGCCGAACTGGAAGCTCATGGTGATGCCCGAGACCACACCCATGGCGAAGGTCAGTGCGAACACCTTGACCCAGAAGGTGTAGGCCTGGTCCCACAAGGCCTCCCCCCCGCGCCAGGCGCGCCAGCGGAAATAGAACAGCACCCAGGCCAGGCCGATGGTGATCGCCGGAAACAGGATGTGAAAGCTGATGTTGGTGGCGAACTGTATGCGTGCAAGCAAAACCGGATCCACGGTAAACACACCTCTCTGAGCGATCTGGGCCGTCGCCGGAGCAACGGCAGCGTCACATCGGTATTAGCACAGGGCGTGCCACCTTGCAGCGCAGCCCGGCGATACGGGACTGACGTGGGCACAGAGCCGGCCGACCTCTTCCTCCACGCGGGATTTTTTGACATTATTGGCAATAATTTTGCCAGGAATGACAATGCCGCCCCTGATCGCCAGTGACACCGACCGCTCTGTCGCCCGCATGCTCGAGGGCCACGATTGCCCCGCCATCCTGGTGGACCCCGAGTACCGTATCCTCGCCACCAATGAGGCCTACCGGGACGCTTTCGGCGACATCCCCCCGGACCAGGACGAAGCACTCTGCTACCGGGTCTCCCACGGCTACCGCGTCCCCTGCGACCAGGCCGGGGAAAGCTGCCCCTTGGCGGCAGCCCGGGAGAGCGGCCGCAAGGAGCGCGTACTGCACGTGCACCTGACCCCCGAGGGTCGCCAGCATGTCGACGTGGAAATGCTGCCGATCCTCGACGCCGAGGGTCGGCTGCGCTACTTCGTCGAGCTGTTGAAGCCGGTCAGCATCGCCAGCGCCGAAACCTCCGCCGACCAGATGGTGGGGCGCAGCCCGGCGTTTAACGAGATGCTCGACCTGATCAACCTGGTGGCCGGTCACGACACCTCGGTACTGCTGCTCGGGGAGTCGGGTACCGGCAAGGAGCTGGCTGCGCGCGCTATCCACGCAGCCAGCCCCCGCAGCACCCGCAACCTGGTCACGGTGGAGTGCGCCGGACTGACCGAGACCCTGTTCGAGAGCGAGCTCTTCGGTCATGTCCGCGGGGCCTTCACCGGCGCCACCCAGAACAAGCCGGGGCTACTGGAAGCGGCCCAGGGCGGCACGCTGTTCCTGGACGAGATCGGCGACGTGCCCCTGGGCATGCAGGTGAAACTGCTGCGACTGCTGGAAACCGGCACCTGGCGGGCGGTGGGCAGCACCGCCCTGCGCAGCGCCGACTTCCGCCTGGTCTGCGCCACCCACAAGGACCTGCCGGCGATGGTCGAGCAGGGCGCGTTCCGTCGCGACCTGTTCTATCGCATCAATGCCTTCCCCATTCGCCTGCCCGCCCTGCGGGAGCGTCGCGCGGATCTGCCGCTGCTGGCCCACTCCATTCTTGGCAAGCTGGCTCGCGGGCGCCGGGTCCACCTGACCGAATCCGCAGTGCGGCGATTACAGGATGAGCCCTTCCCCGGAAACATCCGCGAGCTGCGCAACCTGCTGGAGCGCGCGCTGATCTTCGCCCACGGCAACGTCATCGACCACCACGTCATCGCCCGCAGCCTGGCGGGCCTCGCGACCTGCTCCCTTCCACAAACGGCCTCGCCGCCCGGGCAAACGGGCAGCGACACAGACGCCGCAGCCAACGCTGACCGCTGGACCGACCTGCGAACCCACGAACAGGAATACCTGCGCGCACTGCTGTCTCACTGCGCGGGGGACAAGGCGCGGGCGGCGGAAATCGCCGGCATCAGTTTGCGCAGCCTCTACCGCAAGCTGGAGTGAACTCGCCCAAAGGCCCTGTCGACCTGCTCCCCCGACGTTTCCCTGCTATGGTGTGTTCAGACGCACCTGACATTTTCCCGGGAGGCAAGCAATGAAAGCATCGGACCTGATGGTGAGGGCCCTGGAAGCCGAGGGTGTCGAATACATCTTCGGCATTCCCGGCGAGGAAAACCTCGATCTGCTGGAGTCATTGCGGCAGTCCAGCATCCAGCTGATCCTGACCCGTCACGAGCAGGGCGCGGGCTTCATGGCCGCCACCTACGGTCGCCTCACCGGCAAGGTCGGCGTATGTCTGTCCACCCTGGGCCCCGGCGCCACCAACCTGGTGACCCCCGCTGCCTACGCCCAGCTCGGCGCCATGCCGATCCTGATGATCACCGGGCAGAAACCGATCAAGACCAGCAAGCAGGGACGCTTCCAGGTGATCGACGCCGTGGACATGATGCGGCCGCTGACCAAGTTCACCTGCCAGATCGTCAGTGGCGACCGCATCCCCTCGGTGGTGCGCGAGGCTTTCCGCCTCGCCTCGGAAGAGCGCCCCGGCGCCGTGCACATCGAACTGCCCGAGGACATCGCCGCCGAGGACACCTCGGCGCCCCTGATTCCCGCCAGCACCGTGCGCCGCCCGATCGCCGAGTACAAGGCAATCAATGCGGCGGTGTCGATGATCGAACAGGCGGACCGCCCGGTGCTGGTGATCGGCGCCGGCGCCAACCGCAAGCTGACCTGCAAGATGCTGCGGGAGTTCGTGGACAAAACCGGCATCCCCTTCATCACCACCCAGATGGGCAAGGGGGTACTCGACGAGCACGGCGAGGCCTTCCTCGGCAACACCGCCCTGTCGGATAACGACTTCATTCACCGCGCCCTGAGCCACGCCGACCTGATCCTCAACGTCGGCCATGACGTGGTGGAGAAACCACCCTTCTTCATGCGCCCCGACGGCGCCAGGGTGGTTCATATCAACTTCCAGTCGGCCCAGGTGGACCCGGTCTACTTCCCCCAGCTGGAAGTGGTCGGCGACATCGCCAACAGCATCTGGCAGATCAAGGAGCAGACCACCACCCAGTCCCACTGGGACTTCTCCTTTTTCCGCAAGGTTCACGCCGCCTACGTCGAGCACCGCCGGGAGCTGGAGGACGACCAGCGCTTCCCGATGCTGCCGGAGCGCCTGGTCAAGGACCTGCGGCGCGCCCTGCCCCGCGACGGCATCGTCACCCTGGACAACGGGGTCTACAAGATCTGGTTCGCCCGCAACTTCCCGGCGGCTTTCCCCAACTCACTGCTGCTGGACAACGCCCTGGCCACCATGGGCGCCGGGCTGCCCTCGGCCATGGCGGCGAAAATGGTCTATCCCGACCGGGCGGTGGTATCGGTGTGCGGGGATGGCGGCTTCATGATGAACAGCCAGGAAATGGAGACGGCCGTGCGGCTGGGCCTGCACATCGTCGTGATCATCCTGCGTGACGACGCCTACGGCATGATCAAGTGGAAGCAGTCGAACATGCACTTCGACAACTTCGGCCTGGATTACGGGAATCCGGATTTTGTGGAGTACGCCCGGGCCTACGGCGCCCGCGGCTGGCGGGTGGGGGCCACCGAGGAGTTGCAACCGCTGATCCGCAGCTGCCTGGAAGAGCCCGCAGTCCACCTGATCGATGTGCCGGTGGACTACAGTCTCAATGACCAGACCCTGAACGTGACCATCCGGGAGCAGGCCCGGGCGCTGGAGGAATAGCCCGCGCGGGACTTCAGTCGATCGCGACCAGCTCGATGTTGAAGGTCAGGTCCTGGCCCGCCAGCGGGTGGTTGGCATCCAGGGTGACGCTCTCGTCGCTGAGCTCGGTAACGACCACCGGTACTGCCTGGCCGTCCGCTGTCTGCATCTGCAGGCGGGTGCCCAGCTCCAGGGGAATGTCGGCGGGGATCTGGTCCCGGGGAATTGACTGGCGGGCCTCATCCATGGGCTGGCCGTAGGCCTCGTCGGCAGGCACTTCCACCTGCTTCTTCTCGCCCACGGTCATGCCCGGGAGGGCCTTGTCCAGGCCGGGGATGATCTGGCCCGAGCCGACTTCGAACTGCAGGGGGTCGCGCCCCTCGCTGCTGTCGAAGACGGAACCGTCGGCCAGGGTGCCGGTGTAGTGAATGCTGACGTTGTCGCCGGATTTGACTGCGCTCATGTAACGCTCCTGAGGTGTGCGGGTGAATGGGAAACCACGCAATTCGGCAGCGCAGTAACTCGCGAGCCGCCCAGTGTACCGGCTCGGGCCCGGCGATGAAACCGGGAAGGGAGCCGGCATGCCGGCGTCGCGCGCTCGCACACGCCGTCGCGACCTTGTCCTCACCAGGGGCCGGCAGGCCCTTGACAAGGAAAAATTTTCACCCACCCGGACACCATATCTTGTATTCATGGCGGCACTTGGCCCAAGATATGCGCAATCAAGCCACCAGCCTCAGCGACCCGCATCATGTCCATAGAATCCCTGCAAAAGCGCCACCACGAGAGTCACATCGACCTCCACCTGCAACCGGCCTCGGAAGATATCTGGGACCGCAAGTACCGCCTCAAGGACAAGCGCGGCAACCCGGTGGATGCCGATATTGACGGTACCTATCAGCGGGTGGCCCGCGCCCTGGCTGAAGTCGAGGCCACCGAAGCCCTGCGCGACAAATGGTACGAGCGCTTCCTCTGGGCCCTGCGCAACGGCGCCATCCCGGCGGGTCGCATCATCTCCAATGCCGGGGCCCTGGAGCACAAGCCAGCCACCTCGACCATCAACTGCACCGTTTCGGGGATAATTCCGGACTCCATGCAGGGCATCCTCGAGCGCAACCTGGAGGCCGGCCTGACCCTGAAGGCGGGCTGTGGCATCGGCTACGAGTTCTCCACCCTGCGTCCGCGGGGCGCCTATGTCTCCGGCGCCGGCGCCTACACCTCGGGGCCGCTGTCCTTCATGGATATCTTCGACAAGATGTGCTTCACCGTGTCCTCCGCCGGCGGCCGCCGGGGTGCACAGATGGGCACCTTCGACATCAGTCACCCGGACGTGGCGGACTTTATCCGGGCCAAGCGCGAGGACGGCCGCCTGCGCCAGTTCAACCTGTCCCTGCTGATCACCGACGAGTTCATGCAGGCGGTCGAGGAGGACGCCGAGTGGCCCCTCAGCTTCCCGGTCACCGAAAAGGAAGTCGAGGACGGGCAGATCGATCTCAATGACCCGGCACAGATCCTCTGGCGTGATGTGCCCGCCGGCAACAAGTACGTACGCGACAGCGAGGGCCGCGCGGCCTGCCGCATCTTCCGCACGGTGCAGGCGCGCAAGCTGTGGAATGTCATCATGACCTCCACCTACGACTACGCAGAACCGGGCTTCATCCTCATCGACCGTGTCAACGACCTCAACAACAACTGGTTCTGCGAGAACATCCGCGCGACCAATCCCTGTGTAACCGGCGACACCTGGGTACAAACCGACCAGGGCCCACAACAGGTTGCCCAGCTGGTGGGCACGCCCTTCCTTGCCCGTGTCGACGGCGTGGATCATGCCACCGGCCCGGAGGGTTTCTTCAAGACTGCGACCAAGCCGGTAATACGGCTCGCGACCCGCCAGGGTCACGCCCTTCGCCTGACTGACGATCACCGGGTGCGCAAAGTCACCCGGCAAACGCGCTGGCGCGTCGAAACCGAGTGGTGTGAAGCCGGCCAGCTGCAGCCGGGTGACAAGGTCCTGCTGAACAATCACCGCAACAATGCAGAGTGGCGAGGCAAGCACACATTTGAAGAAGGCTACCTCGCTGGTCTGCTGATCGGCGATGGCACACTGAAAAACGATAAAGCCGTACTCTCTGTGTGGGCTGAACCCGCCGTGGCCAATGGCAGTGCCGTTTCGGGCGTCAAGGGTGTGATGGACGCTGCCTTGCGTGCGGCCCGGACGCTGCCGCATCGCGCTGACTTTGCCGGCTGGCAGACAATTGCCGGGCGCAACGAATATCGCCTCGCCACCGGCGCGCTCCGCAGCCTCGCACTCGAACTCGGTATGGCGCCGGGGCGCAAGGAGATCACTCCCAGGGCGGAAGCCACCTCAAGCGATTTCCATCGCGGCCTGCTGCGAGGCTTGTTCGATGCGGATGGCTCCGTTCAGGGCAGCCAGGAAAAGGGCGTCAGTGTGCGCCTCGCGCAGTCCAATATCGACACCCTGGAAACAGCGCAGCGCATGCTCCTACGCCTGGGTATCAACAGCACTATCTATCGTGATCGGCGCGCCGCTGGCGAAACGCTGCTTCCTGACGGCAAAGGAGGCATGAAAGCCTACGAAACGGCGGCCCAGCACGAGCTGCTTGTCACGGGAGACAACCTTCGCGCATTCGCAGAGCGCGTCGGCTTTGCCGATACCGACAAGCAAAACCGCCTCCAGCAAGCGCTGGGCTCCTACAAGCGCGGCCTCAACCGCGAGCGCTTTGTCGCCGAGGTGGAAAGCCTCACAGCCGCCGGCACCGAGGATGTGTTTGACGTACAGGTGCCCGGCATCAATACCTTCGACGCTAACGGGCTGCACGCTCACAATTGCGGCGAGCAGCCTCTCCCCCCCTACGGCAGCTGCCTGCTGGGCTCGATCAATCTGACCCGCTTCGTGCTCGACCCCTTCACCGACCGGGCCCGTTTCGACTGGGACAGCTACCGGGAGGTGGCCTCCATCTTCACCCGCATGCTGGACAACGTGGTGGAAATCAACGGCCTGCCGCTGGAAGAGCAGCGCCACGAAATCCTCAGCAAGCGCCGCCACGGCATGGGCTTCCTGGGCCTGGGCTCGACCCTGAACATGCTCTGCCTGCGCTACGGCAGCCCCGCCTCCCTGGAACTCACAGAGCAGGTCAGCCGCGAGCTGGCCCTGGCGGGCTGGCGCACCGGCCTGGAACTGGCGCGGGAGAAAGGCCCGGCGCCGATCATGCAGGAGGAGTTCGAGATCACACCGGCCATGCTGCGGCTGCGGCCCGAACTGGCGGAGGACGGCTACCAGGTGGGCGACACCCTGCCCGGGCGCGTCCTGCACGCCCGCTACAGCCGCTATATGCAGCAGATTGCGGAGCTGGACCCGGATCTGGTGGCACAGCTGGCCGAGGAAGGCTGCCGCTTCACCCACCACTCGTCGATCGCCCCGACCGGGACCATCTCCCTGTCCCTGGCCAACAACGCCAGCAACGGCATCGAGCCCAGCTTTGCCCATCACTATTCCCGCAACGTGATCCGCGAGGGCAAGAAGAGCAAGGAGAAGGTGGACGTATTCTCCTACGAGCTGCTCGCCTACCGGGAGCTGGTCAACGCCCACGCCATGCCCTACTCGGACAACCCCGGGGAGCAACTGCCGGACTACTTCGTCACCGCCGACGACATCAAGCCGATCCAGCACGTCGACGTGCAGGCCGCGGCGCAGAAATGGGTCGACTCCTCGATCTCCAAGACCATCAACGTGCCCACCGACTTTGCCTTTGACGAGTTCAAGGACATCTACCTCTACGCCTGGCAAAACGGCCTCAAGGGCTGCACCACCTTCCGCTTCAACCCGGAGGCTTTCCAGGGCGTGCTGGTCAAGGAAAAAGACCTGGAGAACACCACCTACCAGTTCACCCTGGAAGATGGCAGCAAAGTGGAACTCAAGGGCAATGAAAAAGTGGAATACGACGGCGAGGAGCACACCGCCGCCAACCTCTTCGACGCCCTGAAAGAAGGCTACTACGGGAAGTTCTGAACATGACTGTAAAACTGGACAAGAAAATCGTCAGCTACAAGGTGCTCACACCGGAAGCGCGGGCAGAGGCCGAAGCGGCCAACAGTACGACCCCGGAGAGCCTGGAACTGGCCGTACAGCAGATGGACGAGAACGTCGATCGCCCCGAGACGCTGCACGGCACCACCTACAAGATCAAGACACCGCTCTCGGATCACGCGCTGTACATCACCATCAACGACATCGTGCTCAACCCGGGCACCGACCACGAGCAGCGGCGCCCCTTCGAGGTGTTCATCAACTCCAAGAACATGGACCACTTCCAGTGGGTGGTTGCCCTGACCCGGGTGCTCTCCGCCGTGTTCCGCAAGGGGGGCGATTGCACCTTCCTGGTGGAGGAAATGAAGGCCGTGTTTGACCCCAAGGGGGGCTACTTCAAGCGCGGCGGCAAGTTCATGCCTTCGCTGGTGGCAGAAATCGGCGAGTGCCTGGAAACTCACATGAAGAGTATCGGTCTGATAGAGGCACCGGAACTTCCCGAGCACCAGCGCCGTATTCTCGAACAGAAGCGGGCGGAGTATGAATCGCGCCAGAGCAAGGGCAAAAGCAAGGACGAGGGCGGCCAGGGAGGCTTCCCCGAGGGCGCCCAGCTCTGCGGCAAATGCATGACCCAGGCCATGATCCTCATGGACGGTTGCATGACCTGCCTCAACTGCGGCGACTCCAAGTGCGGGTAGTCTACACTACGGGTAAATGAGCCACGGAGACTGTCATGCAAGCCAACCCCGATGACCAGCTGACTCGCCACAACAAGAGCGGCGGACTGCCGATCAGGGCTCTTGTCCTGGGGGCAGCCGCACTCGCGGTGCTGGCGGCCCTGTTCTGGCCCAGGCAGAACGACGCTCCTCCCGAGGCGGAGACTGTCGCTACCCCCGACACGGCGGCAGCGCCCGCGGCATTGCCCCCGGCCGAGGACATTCCCAAGCCGACCGCCCCGGCACAGCCGGTCGAGGCGGAGGCCCCAGCGGAAAGCCCCGCCGAGCCTGAGGCCGAGCCCCTGCCGCCGCTGGAGGAAAGCGACCCGGTGCTGCGCGATTCACTGCAGGAGGTGGGCGCCACGAGCGGGCTGTTCGAGCCACTGCAGGAAAAGGAAAACCTGGTTTCGACACTCGGGGCGCTGGTGGACGGCAGCAGTCGCGGCGTCATCATGCGCAAACTGCTTCCGGTTGAGGCGCCCGAAGCGCCCTTCCCGGTCATGCAGACCGACGATGGCCTGACCATCATGGACCCCTCGGGCTACCAGCGCTATAACCCCTACGCCCTGGCCATCGCCGGCCTGGACACGGAAGCCATGGCGGCACAGTTCCACCGCCTGCGCCCCCTGTTCGAGGCGGGCTGGCAGCAGCTGGGCCTGGCACCCGAGGACTTTGACAATGCGGTCATCCGCACCCTCGACCGCATCCTGGCGACACCGGAGCTGGAGGGGCCAGTGGCCCTGGAGCAGGAAGCCGTGATGTACACCTACGCCGATCCTGAGCTCGAGGCGCTGACGCCGCTGCAAAAACAGTTGCTGCGGATGGGACCGGCCAACCTGCGCTTGATCAAGGCCCAGGCCCGGGAGCTGCGCGAAGCGCTGCTGGGAGCCAACAGCCCGACATGAGTGCATCCGGCCTGGCGCCCCTCTCCCTGCTGGAGGTGGGGCGTGTCAATCGTGACGGCGACGTCGCTTCGGCACTTGCCTGCGCCCGGGAGACGGCCCAGCGCGCGGAAGCGGTGGGCTTCAATCGCGTGTGGGTGGCGGAACATCACAATATTCCGGGCATCGCCAGTGCAGCGACGTCCCTGGTGATCAATCACATTGCCGCCGGCACCCGTCACATTCGCGTCGGTGCCGGCGGCATCATGCTGCCCAACCACTCGCCACTGGTGATTGCCGAGCAGTTCGGCACGCTGGAGGCCCTGCATCCCGGCCGCATAGACCTCGGGCTCGGCCGCGCCCCGGGCACCGACGGGCAGACCCTGCGCGCATTGCGCCGCAATCATGCCGCCGCCGAGCGTTTTCCCCAGGATGTGCTGGAGCTGCAGGCCCTGCTCGCGCCGCCGCAGCCCAACCAGGCCATCGTGGCGGTGCCGGGTGCTGGCACTGAAGTCCCCCTGTGGATCCTCGGCTCGAGCACCTTTGGCGCCATGCTGGCCGGGGAGCTGGGGCTGCCCTATGCCTTTGCCTCGCATTTCGCACCCCAGCAACTGCACGCCGCCCTGTCCGTCTACCGCCAGCGCTTCAAGCCCTCCCGGCAACTTCAGCGCCCGCACTGCATGGTCGGTGTCAATATCATTGCAGCCGACAGCGATGAACAGGCGCAATTTCTCGCCAGCAGCCAGCGCATGGGCTACACCAACCTGTTCCGCGGCAGCCGCCTCCTCAGCCAGCCGCCAGTCGACAACATCGACGAATTCTGGACACCCGCCGAAAAGGCCAGCGTGATGGCCATGCTGGAACGCTCCATTATCGGCTCCCCCGGCACCGTGCGCCGGGGCGTGGAGGCCCTGCTGGAGGAAACCGGGGCCGACGAGTTGATGGTGGTTTCCGACGTCTACCATCAGTCGGACCGGCTGCGCTCCTGCGAGCTGATTGCCGAGGCAACCGGGTTGCAACCCCAGGCTGCCTGATACCAGGCAGCCCACCGGGGATCGACAATTGTCCGCCGAGCCGGGACAATGCCGGCCCCGGGGGCCGGGCACCCGCCCGCCATGGCCAAAACGTCACTCACGAGGTTCACCTATGTTGCTTCCGGCTATTGCCGTCCTGATCGGTCTTGTCGTCCTGATCTGGAGTGCCGACCGGTTTGTCGAGGGCGCCGCGGACACCGCGGCCATCCTGGGTGTTCCGCCGCTGCTGATCGGCATGGTGATCATCGGCTTCGGCACCTCGGCACCGGAACTGGTGGTCTCCGCACTGGCCTCGAGCGAAGGCAACCCGGGTATCGCGCTGGGAAACGCCTACGGCTCCAACATCAGCAACATCGCGCTGATCCTCGGGACCACCGCCGTGATCGCCCCTATCGTGGTGCAGTCGCAGATCGTCCGGCGCGAACTCCCGGTACTCATTGGTGCTACCCTCATCGCCGTCTGGCAACTCGCCGATGGCGCGATCACCCGCCTGGAGGGCATCATCCTGCTGGTCGTTTTCGCCGGCATCATGGGGCTTGCCATCTGGCATGGGCTCCGGCAACCGGACGACGTCCTGGCCCAGGAAGTGACAGCGGAAATGAGCACGCACCAGAACAAGCTGGGGCCCGCTCTATTCTGGCTGCTGCTGGGGCTGTTGCTGCTGATTGCCAGCTCCCGCGCCCTGGTCTGGGGCTCGGTGGAAATCGCCCAGGGACTGGGTGTCAGCGACCTGATCATCGGCCTCACCATCGTCGCCATCGGCACTTCACTGCCGGAGCTGGCCTCCTCCATTGCCGCCTGCCGCAAGGGTGAAAACGATATTGCCCTGGGCAACGTGATCGGCTCCAACCTGTTCAATACCCTGGCCGTGGTGGGGATCGCCGGCACCATCCACCCCATGACCGTGGAGCCGGAAGTGTTGACCCGGGATGCTGCTGTCATGGGCGCGCTGACCTTGTTGATACTCGGCCTCAGCTACCGGCGCGAAGGGCACGGCCAGATAGGGCGTCTGGCCGGCGTGTTTCTGCTCGCCTGCTTCCTCGGCTACAACGCCTACCTGGTATCAACCGTGCTCCTCTGAGGCCCGGGTCAACAAGGGCTCGATCACCTCGGCCGCTTGCGGCCGGCTGTACAGATAGCCCTGGTAGGCATCGCAACCGTGCTCGCGCAGGAAGGCCAGTTGCTGCTCGGTTTCCACACCTTCGGCGACGGTCTTGAAGCCGAGCCCCCGCGCCACACCGATAATGGCCAACACGATGGCCTGGTCCTCGGGGTCGTCGGCCAGGCCATCGACAAAAGACTTGTCGATCTTCAACTTGCTGACCGGATAGCGCTTCAGATAGCTCAGGGATGAATAGCCGGTACCGAAGTCATCGATCGACAGGGTCAGACCCATGTCGTGCAAGCGCGTCAGGGTGTTCAGGGTCGCGCTGCTGTGCACCATGGCTATACGCTCGGTGAGCTCCAGGTCCAGACACTCGGGGGCCACCCAGTACTCTTTCAGCAGGGCTGCCACCTGATCGCAGAAATCCGTGCGATAGAAGCGGGTGGCGGAGACATTCACCGAGACCGTGGGAATGCGGAAACCGGCGGCGCGCCAGGCCGCCTGCTGGGCCAGGGCGGTTCGCATCACCCAGGCGTCCAGCTCCGAGATCAGGCCGCTTTCCTCTGCCACGGGGATAAAACGGGACGGGGGAATGTAGCCGGATTCGGGGTGACGCCAGCGCAGCAGGGCCTCAAGCCCCAGCAGCTCGCCGCTGTGGATATCCACCTGGGGCTGATAGTGCAGCTCGAGCTGGCCGAGCGCCATGGCGTCGCGCAACTCGGTTTCCAGACGCAGGGCCCGGGTGGCCTGGTCGCGCATGCTGGAGGTAAACAGGGCGAAGGTATTGCGTCCAGCATGCTTGGCTTCAAACAGCGCCGCGTCCGCCGCCTGATTGAGCTCGTCGAAATTGCTGCCATGCTGGGGGAAACAGGCGACGCCAATACTGGCCGTCAAGGTAAAGCGCTGACCGCGCAGCTCCAGGGGCCTGGCGACCTCGCGCAGCAGATGCCGCGCCAGCCGCTCCGCCTCCAGGGTTCCCGCCCCCGGCACCAGGACAAAGAACTCGTCGCCGCCACTGCGACACAGGCTGGCACTCAGGTGCAAGCGCTCCAGCAGGCGCTTGGCCAGGCCCTGTATCACCTGGTCCCCCATGTCCAGGCCCAGGGAGTCGTTGACGTTCTTGAAGCGGTCGAGGTCAATGCACAGCAGCGTCAGTGGCTGACCGCTGGCAGCGGCCTGGGCCAGTGCCTGGCGCGCTCGCTCCCGCAACAGGGACATGTTGGGCAGACCGGTGAGCGCATCGTAGTGAGTAAGGAAATCGATCTGCTCGCGGTTGCGCTTGTGCTCGGTGATATCCGTGGAGATCCCGCAGAGAGCATAGATACTGCCGTCCTCCCGGCGCATGGGCAATTTGACCGACCAGAATACCCGCGGGCCCTCCTCACCCTTGACCGTATCCACCTCCTCCAGTTCCAGGGTCTCCCCGTCTTCCAGCACGCGGCGGTCGTTCTCCCGCAGCCGCTTCACGGTCGCTGCGTCAAAGAAGGCCTCATCGGTCTGCCCCACCACATCCCCGGAACCCACACCCCACAGGTCTTTCACCTGCTGGTTGGCATAGAGGTAGCGCCCCCCGGTGTCCTTGAGATAGATGCAGGCACCGACGTTCTCCAGAATCGTCGACAGTCGGGCCTCGCTCTCCCGCAGCGCCGCCTGTATATGCGCCCGCTCCGTTTCGCGGTCAAAATTGTCCAGGGCAAAGCCGATATCCGTGCTCATCTCCGCCAGCAGGCGGGTGGCGTGGTCGTCAAAAGCACCCGCCTTGCGGTGATAGACGTTGAGCACGGCATGCGGGCGCCCTCCCCGCAGAATCGGAAAGGCCGCCGCGGATTTCCAGCCTGCCTCGCGCACACGCCGGTGCCACGGCTGCGTGGAGGACACGTCGAAATAGTCGTTGACCACAACCGGGCGACTTTCCCGCACCGCGGTACCGCAAGGTCCGCGACCACTGGGCAGCTCGGCATCGACGCTGATGTCCACCCCGGCCAGGTAATCCTGCGTGTCGCCCCACGCGGCCGCCGGCTCGACCCGGCCGCTGACTGGATTCAGTCTGCCCACCCAGGCCATGTCCATACCGCCGTAGTCCACGGCCATGCGACAGACCAAGGGGAACAGATCCTGCTCGTGCCCCATGCGCACAATGGCCTGGTTGACCTCGCTCAGGGCGTGGTAGAGGTCTTCCAGGCGCAGGGCTCGACGCGCGGAGCGGTCCCGGCTGCGGGCGATCACAAAGACCAGCAGCGCACCCGCCAGGCTCAGCAACAAGCCCGATGCCATCACCATCCGGGACGGGGGCAGCACCCCCAAGCTGGCACGGAAACCCCCGGTGGCACAGGCCTCAAGCATCCAGGTGCGCCCTCCGATGGAGAGATCGTAGCGATGGGACAAGGAGGCCGGCTGGCCAGCGGCGGGATGCGTGTCGTGGATCATGGGGGCGCTGCCTTCACCCGGAACCCCGTCATAGAGACGCAACCTGACTGCCGGATCCAACTCCGCCGCAAGACCGGCAAAGAAATCTTCCACCCGCAGCGGCACATCCACCCAACCCAACAAACGCTGCCGGCGCTCCGCGACCGAGGGGGGAACGGCGCCGCCCCGATACACGGGCAGGTACATGACAAAGGCCTTGGCAGGTTTATTAACGTCCTGGATCAGCGTCGTCGGCTCGGAGATGTGCATTTCGCCGCTGTCCCGGGCTGCCAGGGCAGCCGTGCGCGCACCGCTGTTGGAGAGAACATCAAAACCAATGGCGTGGCGATTATCTGTATCGAGGGGATAAATGTAGGTAATGGGTGCCAGGTGCTCGGCGCCCGTATCCGGGTAGATCCGGTGCTCGCCCGCGACCTCATAGTGCAGGCGCGCAAGGTACCTGGGCACCTCCTCACGCGACAGCCAGGGCACCCAGCCCACCGCGCGCAGGGCCGACAGGTCCGTATGCAGACGCAGCGAGCGCACGTAATTCAGATATTCCTTAAAGGAGACCGAACTGGAGCCCTGGAAGAAGCCCTGCAGCCCGCGCATGACAGCCTTGTAGACGCCGAACTCCCGCTGGATCAAGGCAGCAGCGCGATCCGCACTGGCCCGAAAGGCCTGCTGCAGGGCGGCCTCCTCGCGATCCCGAACCACGTCCTGATAAATCAGGGTAACCGCCACTCCGGCGGACAAAACCGCCAGGGCCAGCACCCCGGGCAGGGCCAACAGCCTCAGGTGCCTGAACACTTGAGCGAACATGGCAATAGTGGCGCACTCCCGATGACGACCGCCGCGCCGGTTCACTGATACGCCGACCCGGCCCCTCTACTGCAGAATCCTAGCAATTACCGCAGCCCCGGTGTGGATTATTTTTGAGAAATGTCATCTTGCTTTACGCGGGAGGCACGCAAACGGTTTAACGCACCGGGACCCGCCCGCCCACGGTGTCAGGGGCGATACCCGAAGGGCTCACCGTGGCGATAGACCCGGCACCCCCGAAACAGCCGGTCATCCCGGCATACCCGGGCAATCACCCGGACAAAGCGCAATATTCACCTTTATTGGTTCATTTTTTTGAACTATTTTCCCTGACAAGGGTAAAGGTTGGTCGCAGTCCGGTCGCTGGGGATACACTGCAGATGAGGTCGGTTAGCACAACCCACCCTCGAATGCCAGCACAGAGTGCTGCAGAGTAGACACGGACCCGCCTCCGGTCACCGGTTGGCGATAATAATTAGATGGAGTCTCACTATGTCGAAGACCTTGCCCACCCCGATTGCCGCTGCCTTGATGGCTGCGACTGCCCTGCCCGTTTCCGTCCCGGTATTTGCCCAGGCCGGCGCCCTGGAGGAAGTCGTGGTGACCGCACAGCGGCGGGAAACCCTGCTGCAGGACACCCCCATCGCAGTGACCGCCTTCAGCGCGGAAAAAATCGCCGATCTCGGCGTCTACGATGTCACCGATCTCGGTGGCTATGTTCCCAACACCAATATCCAGAAGCAGCCCTCCTCCAACTCCAACATGTCCATCTATATTCGCGGTGTGGGCAGTGGCGAGACCTCGCTGATGGTGGACCCGAAAACCAGCTTCTACCTGGATGGGGTCTACATGAGCAAGACGGTCGGCGCGGTCTTCGATATCGTCGACCTGCAGGCCGTGGAAGTGTTGCGGGGGCCCCAGGGCACCCTGTTCGGCCGCAACAGCACCGGGGGTGCCGTCAACGTCACCACGGTCAAACCCAGCGGGGAACTGGGCGGGCGTCTGGAAGCCAGCCTGGGCAATGACGGTTATCGACGCCTCGCGGGATCGATCGACCTGCCCAAATTTGCCGACCTGCTGTCGGTCAAACTGTCCGCGGCCAAGATGGAGTATGACGGCTGGGCCACCAACGACTTCCCGGGGGCGGAGCCGGATCTCGCCAGTGAGGACAACACCTCCTTCCGCGTGGCTTTCCGCTTCGAGCCAATGGACGGCCTGACCATCGACTACGCCTACGACGACACCGACAACGAGGGCGTTCCCACGCCCTTCCAGATCAGCAAGGTCAAGGACAGCCTGTTCGACGGCTTCACCCGCTCGGATGTGCCCTTCACCACGCTCGGCGGCCCACTCTACCAGCAGATGGCAGCCACGGTGGGCAATCCCAAGGACCGCCGGGAAAACTACACTCTGGACGGCTCCACCAAGGAATGGCTGGAAGTCCAGGGGCACAACCTGACGGTGGCCTGGGAGCTCGACCCCGTTACCGTGAAGTACATCTATGCCAACCGGGAGACCGAGTCCGGGTATGGGTCAACCGACCTGGACGGCGGCGCTCACGTCGCCCCGGATTTGTTTTACGGCGGCGGCCAGCCGGTGCCCTTCCCCGGTTTCCACGCCGGTATCCCCGAGGGCTGGATCGACCTGGAAACCCATGAGCTGCAGTTCATCGGCGACGCCATGGATGACCGCCTGCAGTACACCCTGGGCTTCTACTACTACGAGGAAGAGGTCTACCAGGACAACCCGCAGACCTTCGGCCTGCCGATCCAGTTCCTCCTCGGCAGCGCCCTGGACCAGGCCTACTTTGACGCCGGCTTCTGCCAGCAGATCCCGGGGGTCGGCCCCTTCTGCCAGGGCAGCCAGCGACTGCCGCTGCCCTTCCCCTTCCCCGGTGCCGACCCCAACATGAACGGCTTCGTGGATTTCATCTACGGGCAGAAAACCGAGTCGACCGCGGCCTATGGCCAGTTCACCTATTCTCTGACCAACGACCTCGACCTGACCGCGGGCATCCGCTACACCGAGGACGAGCGGGATGCCTTCCTTTTCAATGAAAGTCTCGGCCACAGCAGCTTCGACGACCGGCTGTTCAACGACGACAAGTGGGACAACATCAGCTACCTGCTGACCCTGAACTATGCCCTGACCCAGGACGCCCGGCTCTATTTCACCCACTCCACCGGCTTCAACAGCGGCGGCTTCAACTCGCGGGCTTCCACGCTGACGGCCTGGGAAGAGGCGGTGGACGAGGAGACCATCGACGCCTTTGAAGTGGGCCTGAAATCCGACTGGTGGGATCGTCGCTTGCGGGTCAATGCCGCGGCTTTCTACAACAACTACAAGGACATGCAGCTGGCGGTATTCGAAGCGGGCAGCGGCGGTGCCTCAAGCCGGATCGTCAACGCCGGCGAAGCCACCTACATGGGCCTGGAACTGGAGGTGATCGCCCTGCTGACGCAAGGCCTGACCGCCGAGTTCAGCTACGGCTACATGGACTCCGAATTCGACGAGTACAACGCCCGCAACCCCGCCACCAACCAGATCGAGGACATCTCCGACATCACCACGGTGACCCGGGCGCCGGAGAACACCGCCTCGCTGGGCCTGCAGTACACCTTCCAGCCCACCGACCTCGGCGCGCTCTCGGCACGGGTGGACTTCGCCTACACCGATGGCTATACCTTCCACCCCTTCCTGAACACCTTCGACAGTGCTGACAGCAGGACCCTGGTCAACGCACGGCTCACGCTGGATGACCTGTCGATTGGGAATGACAGCTCCCTGCGGCTGTCCGCCTGGGTGAAAAACCTCACCGACGAGGAGTACCGGGAGTGGGGCATCGACTTCGGCAGCCTCGGCTTTGCCGGCAACACCTATGGTCGCCCGCGCACATTCGGTATCGACGCGGTCTACAACTTCTAGCTCCTGCTCCCGTCCCGGCCACACGGCCGGGACGCCCTCCTGTCACAAACTGTCACGCCCCCGCAATGGGGGCGTCACCATGCTGCAACAACGCCGGAGAATCATAGAAGTCGCCTGCGGGACGTCCGGGAGCCAATCTCCCCGGCCGGAGACCCGCCGGTCACATCACCGATGGCTCTCACGGGGTATACCAGCATGAACATCAACGACGACGGTATCAGCAACGACTCGAAAAACCGCACATTCCAGAGCGTTCTGGAAGTCTTCTCCTCCCGGCGCGAGGTGGTCAAGGGCGGCCTGACCCTGGCAGCAGGGACCTTCTTCGCCAGCTCAGCACTGGCGGCCAAGGGTGGCAAGAAAGGGCCCAACGCACCCACTGGCCAGAACCGGCAAAACGGTCTGATCAATTTCACCCCTGTGCCGGTTGCCGAAGGCAGCGGCCCGGTGCCCAGCATCTCCGAAGACTACCAGTACCAGGTCATCATCCCCTGGGGCGAGGCTCTGAAGTCGGGCATCCCCAGCTACGAAGGTGAAACGGACCGCTCGGCACTGGCCTACCAGGAGCAGCAGGTAGGTATCGGCCACGATGGCATGTGGTTCTTCCCTTTCCGGCGCAGCAACAGCCGAGGCCTGCTGGCGATCAACCACGAGTTCGGGGGTAACGGTCATGTCCTGGGCAAGAGCCTGCCCACCTCCATCGACGACGTACGCATCTCCCAGCATGCCCACGGCATTTCCGTGCTGGAACTGCGTCGCGACGATAGCGGCCGTTGGCACCTGGTCAAGGACAGCATTTACAATCGCCGCGTCCATGGCAACACCGAAGTAAGCTTCAGTGGACCGGTGGTCGGCAGTGAGTTCATCGCTGGTGACAGCACCCCCATGGGTACGCTCAACAACTGCGCTAACGGCTATACACCCTGGGGTACCTACCTCACCTGCGAGGAGAACTTCAACGGCTACTTTGGCGCGAGTGATGGATCTTGGTACCCGGATAGCCGGCAATCGCGCTACGGCCTGTCGACCTCTGGTTTTGGCTATGGCTGGCACCTGTTTGACGAGCGCTTCGATCTCTCCCGCCCCGCCAACAGCCTCTATCGCAACGAAGAAAATCGTTTCGGCTGGGTAGTGGAAGTCGACCCCTTCAATCCCGATGCGATGCCGGTCAAGCGCACTGCGATGGGAAGACTCAAGCATGAAGGCGCCACGCTGGTCGAGGGACACGGTGGACGTGTAGTGGTTTACATGGGTGACGACGAGCGCTTTGACTACATCTACAAGTTCGTCTCAGAGGGTAATTGGAAAGCCATGCGTGCCCAGGGCATGAGCCCACTGGATCACGGCACACTCTACGCTGCCCGGTTCAATGACGATGGTACCGGTGAGTGGCTGGAACTGAGCATGAACAATCCCGCAGTGGCCGCACACTTCACATCCGACGCGGAAATCCTCACGTTCACCCGGATTGCAGCGGATCATGCAGGCGCGACCAAGATGGACCGCCCCGAATGGATTTCGGTGGCACCCAATGGCGATGTGTACTGCACCCTGACCAACAACAGCCGCCGCACCGAGGCGGATGCCGCCAACCCCCTGGCACCCAATGCCGATGGCCACATCATCCGCTGGCACGACAGTGAGCGGCACACCGGCCTCGATTTTGTCTGGGATATCTTCATCATTGCGGAAAGCACCCACGCCGAAGGCGACGAGCGTACCTTCTCCGACCCCGATGGCCTCTGGGTGGATCCCGATGGCCGCGTGTTCATCCAGACCGACGGCGGCCAGAAGAAAGGCCTGAACAACCAGATGCTGGTGGCCAGCATGTACGACAGCGGCGACAACATGGACGTACGCCGCCTGTTCACGGGTGTGAGTGGGGACGAAATCACCGGCATCGCCGTAACGCCCGACCGCCGTACCATGTTCATCAACACCCAGCACCCGGGCAACGGCAACCCGGACTTGACCAACTTCCCGGCAGAACAGGGCAGTGGACGCATTCCTCGAGACTGCACCATCGTGATCAGCCGCAAGGATGGCGGGATTATCGGTTCCTAAAACGGCAAGCGGTCAACCGCTGTCAAACCCCGCCTTTCGGCGGGGTTTTTTTTCAGGCATCCCGCGTGTTGAACTCGAAGTCCGTGCGCAGGGGGGAGGATGCCGACAGCGGATCGTCCACAACACGAAATTCGCTGCACCAGTTGTCCAGGCCAACAGTACAGCGCGTGTAGCCGCGCTGTCGACCGTTGACGTAAGTCACATGCGGGTTATCCGGGGCCGCCTCGTGTACCCGGTCCTGCCAGCTGCACAGGGAGGATATCGAGGTGGAGGCGAACTCAAATGCCACTCTGGGCGAGGACCTGTCCTCGGGGTCCAGGTGCAACGAAGATGCCTGGGCACAGTGCCAGTCGCCACTCAGGACCACCGGATTGCGCACCCCGTGCATGGCCTCCAGCAGGCGTCTGCGCTGTGCGGTATAGCCGTCCCACTGGTCCATGTTGTAGCGATCGCCGGATGCATAGCGATAGGGCGTCATCCAGGTTTGCTGGGCAATCACATTGAAAGGTGCCTCGCTGCGAACGAGCTGCTGCAACAACCATTTCTCCTGCTCGTCACCCGTCATGCTGCGGCCGGGATCATCGCGTCGTGCACAGGCCGGCTCTCCGGGAAAGCCATCGCCGCAGACCTGGTCCGAGCGGTACTGACGGGTATCCAGCAGGTGGACCTGGGCAGGCCCAAAGCGCCAGGCACCATACATCTGCAGCCGACTCTCCAGGCCCTGAATCACCGGGGGTTGGGCAACCGGCATGTGTTCGTACCAGGCTTTGAAAGCCGCGAGACGGCGGATACGGAATTCCTGCTCGGTTTGCGCCCAGGGGTCCTGGGGGATCAGGCCGGCCCAGTTGTTGTCGACTTCGTGATCGTCCATGGCCACCAGCCAGGGGCTGGCCGCATGGGCCGCCTGCAGGTGGGGGTCCGAGCGATACAGGGCATGGCGATTGCGGTAATCCCACAGCGTGGTGATCTCGCCGCCGTTGTGCTGACGCACCACCTCGTATTCAAGTGCAGTCTCACCGCTGCCACGACGGTGGCGGCCCAGGGCACTGGCACCACCCTCGTAGATATAATCACCCACATGTATGACGCAGTCCGGCGCCCACTCGGCGACATCCCGCCAGGCCGTGTAATAGCCGGTTTCCCAGGCCTGACAGGATGCCAGCGCAAAACGGGCCGACGCAGCCCGGGGGTCGGTGGTGCGCAGTCGACCAACGGGACTTTCATCCTCCCCCACATAAAACTGGTACCAGTAGTCGCGGCCCGCCTCCAGTCCCTGCAAGGCCACGTGAACACTGTGCACCTTGTCATCGCTGGTCACTACCACATCATCAATCAGCGTGCTGCGCATTGCCTGATCACGGCACACGCGGTAGCGCACCTCGACCCGGCCTGCAGGCATACCCCCGCCGCGGAGGGGGTCCGGCGCCAGGCGCGTCCACAGAATGCCGCCACTATCGCTGGGTGAGCCGGAAGCTACGCCCAGGGTAAAGGGATAGCGATTGTTGGCACCGTTTCCGATCACCGGTGTCAGTGCCAGCAAGGCACTGGAAGTCTGTAAAAAACGTCTGCGTGAAATCATTTCGGATGCTCCAGGATTAAAAAACGGCCTCCTTGGAGGCCGCAAGCATGGATAGCGCGATCGACGCCGACCTCAGAACTTGTATTCGTACTGCAGCCAGATGGACCGCGGCTTGGTGTTCCAGCCGTACTGGTAGTAGTAGTCGGCATCGTAGCGACCCAACTCACCGCGTACCGCGGCGAAGGAACTGCCCTTGTCCGCCGATGCGCTGGCGCGCTCGAAGGCTTCCTCGTCCAGGATATTCACCATCCGCAGCAGGAAGCGGTGTTGCAGGCTGTCGCCCATGAAGTACTGGATCGACCCGTTGAGCAGGAAGTAGTCACCGAAATTCAGGTCGGGATTGCTGCGCTGACCATTCTCGTCGACCAGGCGCGAGCTAATGCCGTTGCCGTAGGCCCACTCGGGCCCCTGCCATTTCGGGTTGAGGGCGAAAACCCAGCGATCGGTGGGCGTGTAGGTCAGCAGTGCGGAAGCCGACCATTCGGGACGCTCGGCTGACTGACGGGTAGCGGAACTTCCGGCAGTGCCGGGCACCACAAAGTCCAGCGCTGTACCCGTGCCTTGCTCCAGCGCACTCAGGCCGAAGATCGGATTGGGCTCCTCCGACTCCATGTCGGTGAAGGTGAAATCAAGCTGCCATTTTTCAAAATCGAGGGACACATCGAAGTTGATACCTTCGATGTCCTGCGTGCTCCTGCGATTGAAATAGGCCACCTCGTTCCCGGTGAATCTCCCGGCTTCGAACTCCTGAAGTGCAAAACTGCAGAATGCCCCGGGAATCTGTATGTCCGGATTAAGGTTTTGGGTCTCGCCGGTCAGGGCGGCGATTTCCGGGCATACGCGCTCAACGCTGGAACTGCCGAACAAGTCCTCGATGGAGGTGTCGAAATAGCCCAGTTCGACGTTATAGCTGCCTCCCCAGAGCTCGCCATCAACGCCCACACCAAAGCTGTAGGTTTCGACTGACTGGGTTTCCAGGCTCGGGTTATTGACCAGGCCGTCACGGGCACCAACTTCGGACAAAGTGGGGTTGCTGTATGAGGTGCCACCATTGGAGCGCACATAGACGCCGTTGGCGAAGTTCTGACGGAAGCCGTACTTCCAGATGAACTTGTCCTCGTAGAGGTTGTTGTCATCCTGCCGGCCGGCGATGGAGAAATTGGTACCCGCCAGAATATCGAAGCTGAAGCGAAGGTCTGCGTAGACACCGGTGGAGCGCACGGTCTCGTCGGACATGCCGTACTCTGCTGCCGAGTTATCCTCGTAGCTGATATTCTGAATACCGACCACACTGCTGAACCAGTCGTTCCAGTCCTTCTTGACGCGCATGTTCAGACCATAATCCACGTAACCGGCCTTGAACTGCGTGCCGTTACCAAAGCCCTTGGTGGTGTCGCCGCTGAAGGAGCTGCTGCTCTGGACCACCGTGCCCATGGGCGCACCAATGGGGAAAGGGTTATCCACTGTGCCATAGGGCACGCCATTCTCGTCGGCGTAATAGCTGTCGTAGGCGCTGACAGCTGCGCCGCTGCGCACCGCACCGTAGGGATTGGTCACGCAGCCAGCAGCCAGGCCATCGATGCCATTGGCAAAATTCTCGAACTGGGTGGCAGTGGAAAATCCACTGATTCCCTGGGCCGCGGCCATCGCCTGGACTTCCTCTGGCAAGTCCTGCAGTCGCGGAATGTTGCAGGTCTGAATATCCAGCTCGGTGTTCTTCAGCGAGGGTGCAATGTAGTAGGCCTCCGCCTCGAAACTGGTGGTCTCGTTAAAGCGCTTTTTGAAAGTCGCATCGAAAATCGGAAACTCGGTGTAGTTCGGCTGATACACCGTGTAATTGGGGAAGGAATCATCGAAGTCCACCGTGGCAAACTGATAGCCGGCGCGGAACTCAGAGCTGTCATCGATGTTCCAGACGTACTTGGCACCAATCAGGTTGTAGCGGTAGGGAAAATCACGATAACCACCGACGGCGCGAACCGTATCCACGTGGGACTCCCGATCGAAGATGCGGTGTGCGTCTGTCTCATAGGAGCGACCAAAAACCATCAGTGCGTGGTTGTCGGTGCCAAACAGCGGCGTGGAGACATTGCCATACATTTCGCGAGTCTTGAAGGAACCGCCATACACGCCGATTTCGCCCTTGACCGGCTCCCCCGCATGGGGCTGTTTGTAGAACACATTGACCACACCCAGGCCACCATTACCACCGTAGTACAGGCTCTGGCCGCCGCGATAGACCTCGACGGACTCGATCATCCGGGGATCCAGGGATGTCGCGCCCCAAATGGTTTCCAGGGGGGTGCCGCGGTCAAAGGTGGGAACACCATTCAACAGCAGCAGGGTATCGCGGTCCGTGCCGCCATCGATGCGAATGGTGAATTCACCCTCATCCGGTGAATAGCCCACGTTGGCGCCGCGGATGAGACCGGCAGCCAGCTCGCCAAAGTTGGTGAAGCCACCGGTGGCGATTTCCTCGGCGCTGATCAACTGTACCTGTGTTCCGTATTGCACCATGTCCATGGCGAATTCGGTGACGTTCTCGTCGATCCGCTTGCCCTCAACAATCACTTCTTCGTACTTTTGCGCCCGCTTGGACGCCGCGGCATCCTGGGCCACAGCGGTGTGCACAGTGTTCGCCGCAAGGACCCCGATTGCCAGCGACGACCAGCGGAATGGTGCCCCCCGGGAAAGTTGCTGAATAATTCCGCGGTTTCCCGCCCACTTGCTATTCATGGATAAAATTCCCCTTGCTTTGTTTCCGATCAAATTTCGAGTCAATAACGGCGTCTGGTTTCACGGCTCGAATTGGGCCGATTGTTATCGTGGGCAGGGCACGTCATTTCCTCACAGTGAAATCGGGCGTCGATGACGCCGTCGAGCTCCAGGCTCGCGGGCATTCTCGAGGGGCCTGATTGCGGCGGGGTGACAAGGCAATGATGTTTTTGCGATGCTTTTAATACACCCCTGGTGTCACCCCCCTGACATATTGCGTCGGCATACTGCGCCCCAAATTGAGTAACGCGTCTCGCGACAGGAATCGTCTTTTCATGAATCACCATCAGAAATTGCTGTCTTCTGCTTCTGCAGAATTCACCCAGGTACTGGATCGTCACTTGTCGCGCCGCACCGTGTTGCGCGGGTCGCTGCTGGCCGCGCTGGGCTCACTGCTGCCCGCCAGCTCCTTGCAGGCAGCGGGCCAACGCCCGCTGATAGGGTTCCGCCCGGTGCCTGTCGCGAGTGGCCACGGGCCGCTTCCAACAATTTCGCCGGACTACGAATTCCAGGTACTCATACCCTGGGGAACGCCGCTGTCGGCGGATGTACCTGCCTGGGACGGCCACCCACTGCAGCGCCCCACAGCCAGGCAGCAGGAACAACAGGTGGGTATCGGCCATGACGGCATGACCTTTTTCCCCTTCCAACAGCACAGCGATCACGGACTGCTGGTGATCAATCACGAGTTCGGCTACAACCAGCACGTGCTCGGCAAGTCTTCTCCGACCAACCTGGAAGAGCTGCGCCGGAGCCAGCATGCCCACGGGGTCTCGGTCGTGGAGCTGCAACAGAAAGACGGGGTCTGGAACGTGGTACGGGAAAGCGCCTGGAATCGGCGCATTCATGCGCGCAGTCCTGTTCGTTTCAGTGGGCCGGCCGCGGGCAGCCCCTGGCTGAAACCCGAGCAGAGCGCGCGGGGAACGCTCAACAACTGTTCCAACGGGCACACCCCCTGGCAGACCTACCTGACTTGCGAGGAGAACTTTGACGACTACTTCGGTGCCAACAAGGACTGGAATCCCAGCGACCGCCAGGCCCGCTACGGGCTGATTGCCGCGGGCCAGGGCTATGACTGGCATCACCTGGACCCGCGCTTTGACCTGAGTAGTGAACAGTTTCCCGGGGAGGAAAACCGCTTTGGCTGGGTGGTGGAGATCGATCCCTTCGACCCGGACAGCGTGCCAGTCAAGCGCACGGCACTCGGGCGCTTCAAGCACGAGGGGGCGGCCCTGGTCGAGGGTGGTGATGGACGGGTGGTCGTCTACATGGGCGACGACGAGCGCTTCAACTACATCTACAAATTCGTTTCCAGCGACGACTGGCGCAAGCTGCGTGAGCGTGGACAAAGCCCACTGGACCACGGGACCCTCTATGTAGCGCGCTTCAACGACGACGGCAGTGGTGTGTGGTTGCCGCTAAGCATGGACTCGGCGGTGTTGCGGGAACGCTTCGAAAGCACCGCCGAAATGCTGACCTTTACCCGGGAAGCCGCCGACCTGGTCGGTGCCACGCCCATGGACCGCCCGGAGTGGACCGCCGTGGGGCCCGACGGCGCGGTGTTCTGCACCCTGACCAACAACACCGAGCGGCAGGAGCCCACCGCCAGCAACCCGCGCGCACCCAACCCCCACGGCCATATCATCCGCTGGCGGGACAGCGGGAATCACCTCGGCACCACATTCAGCTGGGATATTTTCCTGATTGCCGACGAGACACACGGGACCGATGACCCCGACACCCTCAGCTCGCCCGATGGGCTGTGGATCGACCCCGATGGCCGGGTTTTCATCGCCACCGACGGCGACCAGGAAAAGGGCCTCAACAACCAGCTGCTGGTGGCGGCAGCGGACGCCGAGGGGCGCCCTGTCCTGCACCGGCTACTGAGCGGTGTCACCGACTGCGAGGTGACCGGTATCACCACAACACCCGATCGTCACACTCTCTTCGTGAATATCCAGCACCCCGGCAATGGCGACCCGACACTGACCTGTTTTCCCGCCCCGCCGGGCAGCCAGCGCATACCGCGCGACTGCACCCTGGCGATTCGCCGCAAGGATGGTGGCATCGTGGGCAGCTGAGAGAAGACCGATACCGTTGCGTGCTTGCCCCGCCTCCGCGGGGCTTTTTTCAGCGGTTCGCCAGATGGCCGAGACGCGAATGGATTAACCCCGGGTGTCAATGCTGTTAACATGCAGCCTTCTCGATTGCCCGGAATTCTCCCATGGACCTGACCTCAGTTGCCCGGCGCGCCTGGGTGGCCCCCCTGCTGCTTGGCCTGGCCCTGACGGGCTGTGGCAAGGGCCCCTGGAATAATCCCCACCCGCCCCCCGTCGACGACGGCATCACCTACCAGTCCATGTTCACCCCGGCCCCGCCGAAGCATCTGGACCCGGCCGTGTCCTATGCCAGCGACGAGTCGCTGTTCCTGATGCAGATCTACGAGCCGCCCATGGGCTACCACTTCCTGAAGCGCCCCTACGAACTGATTCCCCTGGGGGCCGAGGACTTTCCCGAGGTGGAATACCTGAATGCCGACGGCGTGGTAATAGACCCGTCACAGGGCGAGGTCGCTTTCACCCGCTACACCCTGACCCTGCGCGAAGACGCCCACTACCAACCTCACCCCGCCTTTGCCCGGGATGACAGCGGCGACCCCCTATACCGCTTCGATGACCCGGAGAAAGGCCGGCGCTACCGCCAGATCGGCGATTTCCCGGAAACCGGCTCCCGTCCGGTACGCGCGGAGGACTATGTCTATGCCATCAAGCGCCTGGCCGACCCCTACCTGGGCTCCCCCATGCTGGGTTTCATGGGCCAGTACATTGTCGGCATGCGGGAGTTTTCCGAACAGGTGCAGACAGCAGAGCGCGGCCAGTGGCTGGATCTCGACACCTTCGACATGCGGGGCCTGCAGGTCCTCGACGAGCGCCGCTACCGCATCACCATCCACGGCCGCTACCCGCAGTTCGTCTACTGGCTGGCGATGCACTTCTTCGCACCCATTCCCCGGGAAGTCGACCGCTTTTTCCACAACCCGGGCTTCGCCGACCGCAATCTGACCCTGGACTGGTGGCCAGTGGGCAGCGGCCCCTTCATGATGGTCAAGAACGACCCCAACAGCGAGATCGTGCTGGAGCGCAACCCCAACTTCCGCGCCGACTTCTACCCCACCGAGGGCGCACCGGGGGATGCCGAGGCGGGCCTGCTGGCGGATGCCGGAAAACGCCTGCCGATGATCGACCGTGCGGTGTTCCGCCTGGAAAAGGAAGTACTCTCCCTCTGGACCAAGTTCCTGCAGGGCTACTACGACCGCTCGGGGGAAACCCACGGCAACACCAACGGGGTCTTTGACCAGGCCTTCGTGGTCGGCCCCGACGGCGTCGAACTGTCCGAGGAGCTGGCCGGCCACGGTATCACCATCACCCCGGACGTGAAGCCGGGCATCTACTACTACGGCTTCAACATGCGCGACCCGGTGCTCGGGGGCTACAGCGAGGAGCGCCGCAAGCTGCGCCGGGCCCTGCAGATCGCCTTCGACACCGAGGAATACCTGAACATCTTCTACAAGGGCAACGGCATCCCCGCCCACTCCCCCATTCCGCCGGGCATCCCCGGCCATGTGGAGGGCGAGGCCGGCATCAATCCCTACGTCTACGACTGGGTGGACGGGGAAGCGCGCCGCAAACCGATCGAGGAAGCCCGGCGCCTGCTGGCCGAGGCCGGTTACCCCAACGGCCGCCACGCCGAGACCGGCGAGCCGCTGCGCATCTTCATGGATGTCCAGAGCCAGGCCATCTCCAACACCAGCATGAACTGGATTCGCCGCGCCTTCGAGCGCATCGGCGTCCAGGTGGAGTACCGTCCGGCGGACTGGAACCGCACCCGGGAAAAGCTGCTGACCGGCAACACCCAGATCTACTCCCACGGCTGGCTGGCGGACTACCCGGATCCGGAGAACTTCCTCTTCCTGCTCTACAGCCCGGAAAGCCCGCTGATCTGCGAGTGTGACGGCGCCAACAACAGCAGCTACGAGCGCCCCGAGTACGACGAGCTGTTCCGCCGCATGCGCGTGCTGCCGCCGGGGCCTGAGCGCGAGGCCCTGGTCGCGCGCATGGTCGAAATGTACCGGGAGGACGCCGTCTGGCTCTACGCCTACTACCCCAAGGACATCTACCTGAACAATCCCTGGGTGCACAACAACAAGCGCCACGGTATCTCCAAGAACACCCTGAAGTATGTGCGTATCGACGACGCGATGCGCCAACAAAAGCGGGTGGCCTGGAACCAGCCGGTGACCTGGCCCCTGTATGCGGGGGGCGGCCTGGTCGTCGCCCTGCTGTTGCCGGGTGTGCTGGCCTACCGCCGCCGCCTGCGCGCCACCGCCCGTTTGCGAGGATAAGCGATGTTTGCCTACATCATCCGCCGCGTGCTCTACGCCATTCCCATCCTGATCGGGGTCAACCTGCTCACCTTCGCCCTGTTCTTCGTGGTCAACTCGCCCGACGACATGGCGGTTTCCCAACTGGGCGACAAGTACGTCACGCCCGAAGCCATCGACAACTGGAAGCGCAAACACGGCTACGACAAACCCCTGTTCCTGAATCCCGATGCCGGCGGGGTGGAAACGCTCACCGATACCATTTTCTTCAACAAGTCGGTGAAGCTGTTTGCCTTCGATTTTGGCCGCTCGGAGAGCGGACGGGACATCACCACCGATGTCACCACGCGCATGGGGCCCAGCCTGGCGGTGGCTCTGCCCACTTTCCTGGTGGGTATCGGGGTGAATATCTGCGTTGCCCTGATGGTGGTGATGTTCCGGGCCACCCCCCTGGACCGGGGGGCGGTCCTCGTATTCGTCGCCCTGATGTCGATCTCCTATCTGTTCTACATCATTGGTGGTCAATTCCTGGTGGCCAAGACCTGGAAACTGGTGCCGATCTCCGGCTTTCATCCCGAGGGGCAGGTATGGAAGTTCCTGATCCTGCCGGTACTGGTGGGAGTGGTGGCCGGCATCGGCGCCGGCGCCCGCTGGTATCGCACCCTATTCCTGGAAGAGGCCAACCAGGACTATGTCCGCACCGCGCGGGCCAAGGGCTGCAGCGAACTGCGCATCCTGTTCCGGCACATCCTGCCCAATGCCATGATTCCCATCCTCACCGGCGTGGTGGTGCTGATCCCGGCTCTGTTCATGGGCAGCCTGCTGATCGAGTCCTTCTTCGGTATTCCCGGCCTCGGCAGCTACATGCTGGACGCCATTCGCTCCCAGGACTTCGCCATCGTCCGCAGCATGGTGTTCATCGGCTCCATCCTCTACATCGTCGGCCTTATTCTCACCGACATTTCCTATACCTGGGCCGACCCCCGGGTTCGCCTGTCATGAGGCCGCCGCTGTCATGAAGCCCGTCCTGCTCTGGTCCGACGCCCTGATTTTCCTGCTGGTCACCGCCCTGGTGCTGTTCTTCTGGCGCCTGCGCCGGGATCCCCAGACCCGCGAGCGCTGGGGCGAAGTGTTTCGCTCCCGACTGGGCATGGTGACCTTCACGGTCATCATCGCCTATGTGCTGGTGGCGCTGCTCGACTCCCTGCACTTCCGCCGCGCCCTGGAAAACCCCGAAGGCAACAGCGGCGGCGAGGTCTACTATGACAACCGCGTGACCAGCGTGCTGGACGTGCTTTCCGGGGGCATGGGGGAGCGTTTTGAACGCACCTACTCCGCGCCCTTTGCCCTGCTCTCTTTCGAGAAACAAACAATCAAGGACGCCGCGGGCAATGACATCCGCGACTTCCCGCCTCTCGAGCACGCCGGCCGGCACCTGGACGACCCGGCGGACAAGTGGCCAGACGTGGCCCGCAAGAGCGCCGTGGGACTGGGCATCGGCTTGTTGTTCTCGGCCCTGTTGATCCTGCCCCAGTGGTGGTGGCTGCGGGGGAGTACCTATCCCTGGTACGCCTCCTGGGCGGTGCAGGCCACCCTGGTGAGTCTGGCCGCGTGGATGGTCTATCTCAGCCGCTACTACCATATTCTGGGCACCGACCTGGGCGGCGCCGACGTGCTCTACCAGTCAATCAAGGGCATCCGCACCGGCGTATTGCTGGGCACCCTGGCGACCCTGGTGATGCTGCCCATTGCGGTCAGCCTGGGCGTCATGGCCGGCTACTTCAAGGGTTGGGTGGACGATGTGGTGCAGTACCTCTACACCACCCTCAGCTCGATCCCCGGCATCCTGCTGATCGCCGCCTCGGTGCTGCTGTTCCAGGTCTATATCGACCTCAACCCCGACTTTTTCGACGTCGGCATGGAAAAGGCAGACGCCCGCTTTATCGCCCTGTGCTTCATCCTGGGGGTCACCAGCTGGTCATCCCTGTGCCGGCTGATTCGCGCGGAGACCCTGAAAATCAGCCAGCTCGGCTATGTGCAGGCGGCCCACGCCTTCGGTGTCAGCCACACGCGGATCCTGGCCCGGCATATCCTGCCGAACACCGTGCACATCATCCTGATCACCTTCGTCCTCGACTTCAGCGCCCTGGTGCTGGCCGAGGCGGTGCTCTCCTACATCGGTGTGGGCGTCGACCCGTCCATGGGCAGCTGGGGCAACATGATCAACGGCGCGCGCTCGGAGCTGTCGCGCACGCCGACCATCTGGTGGACCCTCAGCGGGGCCTTCGTCTTCATGTTCACCCTGGTCCTCGCCGCCAATCTCTTCGCCGACCTGGTGCGGGATGCCTTCGACCCGCGAACCAGCCTGCGGAGGGCGGAGGCATGAGCCGACAGCAAAAGGAAACGACCATGACTGCGGGCAGCCTGGCCATCAGGGACCTGGAGGTGATAGTGGCGGAGAGTGGCGAGGCCATTCTCAAGGGCGTCAGCCTGGAGCTGCAGGCTGGGAAAATATTCGCCCTGGTGGGGGAGTCCGGCAGCGGCAAGTCGGTCACCTCCCTGGCCAGCATGCGCCTGCTGCCGGAAGCCCTGCGCATCACGGCGGGCCAGGTATTCCTGGGCCAGGAAGATCTGTTCAATCTGCCCGAGGCGCGGATGCAGGAAGTGCGCGGCCGGCGTGTCGCGATGATTTTCCAGAACGCCATGAGTGCCCTCAACCCGGTACAGACCGTGGGGCAGCAGGTCGCCGAGACCCTGAAACTGCATACGGCCCTGCGCGGGCAGGCCCTGCGCCAGCGGGTGGTCGACCTGTTTGCCGAGGTGGGCATTCCCCAGCCTGAGCAACGCTTTGGCTTCTTTCCCCACCAGCTGTCCGGCGGGCAGCAACAACGGGTGATGATCGCCCTGGCCCTGGCCTGCGAGCCGGAAGTGCTGATTGCCGACGAACCCACCACGGCCCTGGATGTCACCATCCAGGACCAGGTGCTGCGCCTGATCCGCGAGCTGACCCACTCCCGCCAGCTTGCCGTCCTGCTGATTACCCACGACATGGGCGTGGTGCGACAAACTGCCGACGAGGTCGGCGTGATGTTCCGCGGGGAGCTGATCGAACGCGCCGCGGTGGACGACTTCTTCCGGGCGCCGAAACAGGCCTACAGCCGCGCCCTGATTGATGCCCTGCCCGATCTCGGCCACTTCCGCGAGCCGACAAGCGAAGCACCGCTCCTGGTGCTGGATGACGTCAAGGTCCACTTCCCGGTGCGCAGGGGTCTGCTGCAGCGGGTTGTCGACTACACTCGCGCCGTTGACGGGGTCTCGCTGGAGATTCGCCGCGGGGAAACCTTTGCCCTGGTGGGGGAGTCCGGCAGCGGCAAGTCCACCCTGGGACGGGCCATTCTCAACCTCGAAGCCATTGCCGGCGGCAGCATTCACTTCCGCGGCGAGTCACTCCACAAGCTCGATCGCAATGGCATGCTCCCCTGGCGGCGCGAGATACAGGTGATCTTCCAGAACCCCTTCTCCTCCATGAACCCGCGCATGAGCGTCGGCGAGATCATCGCCGAAGGCATGCTGAGTCTCGGGGTGGAAGCGGATGCCGGACGGCGCGAGGCACGGATTCGCGAGCTCTTGCAGCGGGTCAGGCTGGAGCCCTCACATGCCAGCCGCTACCCCCATGAGTTTTCCGGGGGCCAGTTGCAGCGTGTCGCCATTGCGCGCGCCCTGGCGGTCAACCCGCAGCTGATTATCTGCGACGAGCCCACCAGTGCGCTGGATGTTTCGATTCGCGCCGAGGTACTGGAACTGCTGGCGGAACTGCAGCGGGAGTTCGGGGTATCCTACCTGTTCATCACCCACGACCTGTCTATCGTGCCCTCGCTGGCGCACCGGGTCGGGGTCATGCAATGGGGGAAACTGGTGGAACAGGGCACCGCGGAGCAGATTCTGACCGCACCGCAGCACCCCTACACCCAGGCCCTGCTGGCCTCGGTGCCCACCCTGGACACTACATGACGCCGTAGGCAATCATCGCCGCGGCCACCTTGTTGAAGCCGGCGATGTTGGCGCCCTTGAAGTAGTCGACATGACCGTCGGCGGCGGTGCCAAACTCCACGCACTGGTCGTGGATGCCGCGGATGATCTTGCGCAGATGCTCGTCGACCTCCTTGCGGGTCCACTGCAGGCGCAGGCTGTTCTGGCTCATTTCCAGGCCGGAAACCCCCACACCGCCCGCATTGGCTGCCTTGCCCGGGGCGTGCAGGAGGGTTTTGCCCGACTGGATGGTGCGAATCGCCTCAGGGGTGGTGGGCATGTTGGCGCCCTCGGACAGGCCCCGGCAGCCGTTATCCAGCAGCATCCGGGCATCCTCGGCGGAGATCTCGTTCTGGGTGGCGCAGGGGAAGGCCAGATCGCAGGGTACCGACCAGGGCTTCTCGCCTTCGTGGTAGGTGCCGCCGAACTCCCGCACATATTCCTCGATACGGCCGCGACGGTTGTTCTTCAGATCCATGACCCAGGCCAGCTTGGCCTTGTCGATACCCTCGGGATCGTGGATGTAACCAGCGGAATCGGAAAGCGTGACCACCTTGCCACCCAGCTCCAGCAACTTCTCCACACAGAAAGTCGCCACATTGCCGGACCCGGAGACCACACAGGTACGCCCCTCGATCGACTCATTGTGGTGCTGAAGCATCTCTTCCATCATGTAGACAGCACCGTAGCCGGTCGCTTCCGCGCGGATGCGGCTGCCGCCAAACTCCAGCGCCTTGCCGGTGAGGACGCCCTCGAAACGGTTCACGATGCGCTTGTACTGGCCGAACATGTAGCCTACTTCCCTGGCACCCACGCCGATGTCCCCCGCGGGCACATCGGTATCCGGGCCAATATGCTTGTGCAGCTCGGTCATGAAAGCCTGGCAGAAACGCATGATCTCGCGATCACTCTTGCCCTTGGGGTCGAAATCCGCACCGCCCTTGCCGCCGCCCATGGGCAGGCCGGTGAGGCTGTTCTTGAACACCTGCTCGAAGGCGAGGAACTTGAGCACTGACTGGTTCACCGAAGGGTGAAAGCGGATGCCGCCCTTGTAGGGGCCGATGGCATTGTTTTGCTGTACGCGATAGCCGCGATTGACGCGGATCTCGCCGTTGTCATCCTCCCAGACAACCCGAAAGCTGACGATGCGGTCAGGCTCGGTCATGCGCTCCAGGATCTTGAGGTCCCGGTAGATCGGTTTGTCGGCGATATAGGGGATGATATCCATGGCCACTTCCTGCACCGCCTGCAGGAATTCCGGCTCGTTGGGGTTACGGCGCTCCACCCCGGCCATGAAGGTGGCCAGGTCATCGGCGTAGTGTGAGTTCACGCGTGCTCTCCTGATGCTTGCTGTTTTTGACGTCACGGGGTCATGACGCATCATAATTGTGCTTAAACTGCACCCTGATGGTGCGGATGTCAAAATGCTGTGCGAGGGTAGCGGCAGACCGTGCCCACGTCTACCCGCACGTACATCAGCGAGGCGGGTCGATACGCTGTGCGCTGGAGGTATTGACCCGAAACCAGCCGGCGATGGAATAGCGATCGCGGGCCGCGGGCAGAACCTCGTGGGGAAACTCCTCGCTCAGGAACACCACCAGGGTGCCCAGACGCGGCGACACCCTCAGCTCACCTTCCGCAGTATAGAGCACAAGTTCGCCACCTTCCCCCGGCTGCCAGTCGCGATTGAGATAGGCCACCAGCGACAGGCGGCGGTTGGCCTCCCCAGCGAAGGCATCCACATGCCGCCGGTAGAAGTCCCCGGGGCCGTAATGGGCGAAGTGGCTCTCGAAGGAAAACAGGCCGAGCAGGAGCTCGCGATTCAAGCGGGTCTGCAGGGCCGCGCTCCAGTTCAGCCAGGCCTGCCCGGCGGGTGACTCACCATTGATCCAGCAGATCGCATCCCGGCGCACGCTGCCCGCCAGGGTGAAGTCCTGTTGCCGACCAATGCCCGCCCGGTGGAACTGGCTGTCGGGCATCTGTCGCAGGTGCGTTAGCAGGCTCTCCTGCAGAGTGTCCGGCAGGGCATCCGGACAGACCGCATGGCCGCGGCCACGCAGCCCCTCCGCGAGAGCCGCAAACAGGCGATCCTCGACCGGCAAGGCGCCGGCGTCAGCAGGCACAGCGGCAAGCGGGGCATTCATCGGCCGCGACGTTCCAGGCGCTGCTGAAACTCGGCCATGATCAGCATGTAGAGCTCCTTGCCCAGGTAGGCATCCTCCACACGGTGTTCGATGCTCGGGTTGTCGTTCACCTCGAGCACATAGACCTGCTGGCCCTTCTGCTTGATATCCACGCCGTAGAGCCCCTGCCCCACCACCCGGCACGCCTTTAGCGCCGCATCGAGCACCACCTTGGGAACCTCAAAGGTCGGCAGGGTCTCGAAACCCCCGGAACTGTGGCGCTTGGCACCGTGGTTGTAGATCTGCCAGTGGTTGCGTGCCATGTGGTAGCGACAGGCGTAAATTGCCCGCCCGGCGAGTACGCCGATACGCCAGTCGAAATCGGTGTAGAGATACTCCTGCACCAGCACCAGCGCCGTGTCACTGAGCAGTTCGGTCAGGCGCGCGGCGAGTTCCTCCCGCGTGTCGACCTTGAATACGCCCCGGGAGAAGGAGCCTTCGGGCATCTTCAACACACAGGGGTAGCCGAATTGTTCTTCGATGGCGTCCAGCTCCGCCTCGCCGGCACTGATCACCGTGCGCGTGCGCAGGGACGGTACCCGGTGGTAGCTGAAGGCGTCGTGCAGGAACACCTTGTTGCAGCAGCGCAGAATGGACGTGGAATCGTCGATCACCACCAGGCCCTCGCGCTCGGCGCGGCGGGCCAGGCGGTAGGTGTAGTGATCAATGGCCGTGGTCTCGCGAATGAACAGGGCGTCGTACTGCGCTATCTGGCCGGCCTGCCGGGCGGTGATGGTTTCCGCATTGATACCCGATTTGGCCGCGGCAGTCACAAAACGCTTGATCGCCTCGCTGTCGCTCGGGGGAATCCGCTCCTCCGGATTGATCAGGATGGCCAGGTCCCAGCGCGAGGGCTTGCGCGCGGACGAAGAGCGCCAGACCTGTTCGATAAAACGGTCGAGACGCGGCTGAAACAGCGCCCGCTGTTCGGAACTCAGCCGGGCATAGGCGTGGCGGCGAACACTCAGGCGCAGCTCGCCGCCCTCTTCGAATAGACGCAGGCACAGCAGCGGCGCGGGGTAGCGATCGAACATGCGCCGGGCCAGGCGGGTCAGGCGCTCGTCCTCGACCCAACCAAAATAGGCGATACAGGTCAGCTCCCCGCCCGCCGCCTGCACCAGCCCGGCATAGCCCCCCAGGTTGACGTCATCGTCGGCGCCCAGGGTCAGGTCGCGCAGGTCATTGATGGTGCTGATGGTCGGCAGAACGCGGTGCTGCCGCGCCTCCGCCAGCAGGGAACAGTAATAGCCGCGACTGAGGTAATACTCGGTATCGCACAGGTTGATGATGCGGGTCTTCGGTTCGTTGCGCTTGGGGTAGTCCTGCAGGTAGCGCTCGAAGGAAATCACTTCCTGGGTCCCTTCCAGCAGCTGGGAATCGGCCTCGTCGACGACGATAATGGTCTTGTACATGGGGAAATCTCACCGCGACCGGGTCGCGCTTGAACATGGCGGAAGAAAGCAGGCTAGATAGCACGCTGCCAGGGTGTTGGCAACCACGGTCACTGGCAATCTGACTGCAGTGCGATAGCGTACACCCTGCCACAGACAGGGAAAGGATTCATGCGCGAACTCTACTGGTTCCAAGGCGACCTGCGCCTGCAGGACAACCCCGGGCTGCTGGAGCACATTGCTGCCCGGGAACTGGTGCTGGTCTACATCTGGCAGGAGTGGCCCGCCTGGTGCAACCAGCACGGCATGGGGCCACAGCGTGAGCGCGTGCAATGGGAACACCTGCAGGCTCTGCAGACAGCGCTTCGCGCCCGCGATCAGGACCTGCTGGTCGTGCGCGGCCAGGCCGAGCAGGTACTCCCCCGGCTGGTGCGCCAGTGGCAGATTGAACGCGTGGGCACCAGTTTTCACCCCGGGGTCTACGAGGCGCGCCAACGCCGGATGCTGCAGGAGCGGCTCGCCGTGCCGCTACAGATACACCCGGGGAACAGCCTCTGGGAAAGGCGTCACCTGCCCTTCGCGCTGGACGACTTCCCCCCGCACTACACCCCCTTTCGGAAGGCGGTGGAAACCCTTCCCATACCTTCGCCCCTACAGGCGCCGGATCGCTTGCCACCGCCTCCCCGTGGGCTGGCCTTCCCGCCGTTGGCAGAGCCCTCGCGTCCGCCCACCGCCCTGCCTTTGCGCGGCGGCAGCCTGGCCGGGCGTCGGCGCCTGCAACAATACCTCGACGCGACGGACGGCCTGGCGGACTATGCCCAGACCCGCAATACCCTCAATCCCTTCGATGGCTCCAGCACCCTCTCGCCGTGGCTGGCCGCCGGGGCGCTGTCAGCGCGGGAGGTCGCCCACGCGCTGGGCGCAGCCGAAGAGGCGTCCGGCAGCACCACGTCGACCGAGGCCCTGTTTCGCGAACTGCTGTGGCGGGAGTTCTTCCACTGGCGCGCCGCCCGCGATGGCCACTTCCTGTTCCGGCCCCACGGACGGGGCGTGCGCCGTCAGCGCCTGTGTACCTTCGATCCGCGAGCTTTCGCCCGCTGGTGCCAGGGTGACACCGACTATCCCCTGGTCAATGCCCTGCAGCGGCAACTGGTCGCCACCGGCTGGATGAGCAACCGCGGCCGCCAGATCAGCGCCAGCTGCCTGATACACGAGATGGGTGTGGACTGGCGCTTTGGCGCCGCCTTCTTCGAGCACCACCTGATCGACTTTGACATGGCCAGCAACTACGGCAACTGGCAATACATTGCCGGCGCAGGCGCCGACCCCCGCGGTGGCCGACACTTCAACCTGGACAAGCAGACACGGGAACACGACCCCGAGGGAGTCTTCATCGCCAAGTGGGGGGGACACCGACCGCAGCAGCCTCGCTATGTCACTGACGCCGCGGACTGGCCGATCACTCTGCCTCAAGACGACTGAGCAAGACCTCTCCCCAGTCGGTGATCGCCCGGCGCTCGGCGGCGGGCTTGCGCTGCCAATTGGCCAGCACCAGTTTCATGCGCGGGTTGCCGGAGAAACGCTGCCGGTGGCGGTCGATAAAATGCCAGTACAGCGCATTGTAGGGGCAGGCGCCCTCGCCGGTGACCCGACGTGGATCGTAGCGGCAATGCCGGCAATGGTCGCCCTGGCGCTGGACGTATTTGCCGCTGGCGGCATAGGGCTTGCTGGCCATCAGGCCGTTGTCCGCATGCAGTGCCATCCCCAGAGTGTTGGGCAACTCCACCCACTCGAAAGCGTCCACATAGACGCCGAGATACCACTCGCAGACCGCCTCCACAGACAGGCCCGCGAGGAGGGCAAAATTGCCGATCACCATCAGCCGTTGGATGTGGTGTGCATACCCCAGTGACAGGCTCTGCTCCAGGGCCTGGGAGAGACAGCGCATGTCCGTGTCACCGGTCCAGAACCATGGCGGCAGCGGACGGTGCGCCGACAGCGCATTGCGTTCACGGTAGCCAGGCATTTCCAACCAGTAGATGCCGCGCACATATTCTCGCCAGCCCAATATCTGGCGGATAAAACCCTCCGCGGCCGCCAGTTCGCAGTCGCCCGCGCGCCAGGCTGATTCAACCCGGCGGCAGACGGCCAGGGGCTCGAGCAAGCCAATATTCAGATAGGCGGAGAGGCGGCTGTGGAAGAGCCAGGGCTCACCGTCGGCCAGGGCATCCTGGTAGTGACCGAAGCGGGAGAGGCGCCGCCGGCAGAAGGCCTCCAGCTCGGCCTCGGCATCCTCCCGGGTCACGGCCCAGGCAAACTCCGACAGATCGCCCGGGCAGTCGGCAAAGCGTTCATCCACCTCGCGGATCACGGCCCGGGTCAGGGCATCAGGGGAGGTACCCTCCCGCGGCGGCGGCACGTCCTCACCCCGCCAACCGGCGCGGTTTTCGCGATCGTAGTTCCAGCGGCCTCCCTCGGGCCCGCCGTCGCCGTCCAGCAACAGGCCATAACGCTGCCGCATGTCACGGTAGAAATACTCCATGCGCAACTGCTTGCGCCCCGCCGCCCATTCGCGGAAGTCGCCATGGGAGGCCAGGAAACGGGTATCGCTCAGCAACTCGAAAGGCACATCCAGTGCCCGCGTCCAGTCGGCCATGGCGCGCCGCAGGCGATATTCGCCGGGCTCGGTGCAGCAGACCGCCTCGGGCTGCGTATCCTCGACGGTACGGACAAGGGCATCAAAGAGGCTCGGGCACTGGCTCCCGAGATCAATATAGAGAACCCGCCAACCGGCGGATTCCAGCTCGCGGGCGAAGTGCCGCATGGCGGACAGCACCAGCACCAGCTTGTGCCGGTTGTGGCGCACGTAGCGGGTCTCCTCCACCACCTCGGCCATCAGCACGAGGTCGTGTTCCGGGTCGCCCTCTTGCAGAACCGGATTCTCGAAGGACAGCTGGTCGCCCAGCACCAATCTCAAGTGTCGAATCGTCATGGCGGTAATACGCGGCAGCCACACAAGTGGACTGCCGCGAACTGCGCCCGGGGCCTACTCCTCGAGCAGCAGGGTGTCGCCGATCTGCGCCGCGGCGATTTCCGCCTCGCAGAAGGGGAAGCGCAGCCACTGCTTGTCGGAATAGAGCGCGGTCTGATCCGCAAAATGCGGCGAGGCGGGATTGGTGGACTGCGAGGGAACCAGAACGACCTCCGCGACAGGACACTCGCTGTCATCCCAGGTCACCGCCTGCAGGTAGGAGTTGCCACTGGTCGGATTGATGTAGCCGCCGTCCAGCAGGTTCGCGCTGATCGCACCGTACACCCCCATCGGGCCAGGTCCGCCGTGTATCGGGATGCCTTGTGCATTGCGTTCGAGCACCTGCAGCTCGCCCCAGCTGGCGGCCAGCGCAACCCCGGCCGCTGACAGCCGCGACTCCGCGGTGGACAGGGCGGCGATCACACGCGTTTGATTGTCCTGCACGGTAAGATCGATCCCCGCGGGCGTGTTCAGGGGATCCTCCGGATCGAAGTCCTGCGCCCAGAAAGTCTCGCTATCCACCACGTTCTGGAAAGGGTCTGCCAGGTCGTCGCGTATCGCCCGCCAGAACTCGATGAATACCTGGGCCCCACGACTCTCCAGATTAACCCGGCCATCCCAATTTGCCAGGGCATTGCAGGCAGCCAGTACCGGCTCGGCCGAAGGCATCGCACACACGGCCATGACATCCTCCAGCACCAGCTCGGCCGCATGCACCCGGTTGCTGTACATCATCGCCTTGAGGGTTTCCAGATCAAACAGCGGCTGGGCATCCAGACCGTCCGTAGCCCGGCGCCGCTCCTCCACCATCAGGTGTCCGATGCGCGTGCGCAGGAATTGCTGCTGCCCCTCGCCACCCAGTGGCCCCATCACCACGGGAAAGCCCTCCAGTGGGTGGTTGGCATCACTCAGCCAGTAGCTGTTATTGCTATTGCCCACGTAATCCGTGGTGCGCAGCTGGGGCAGCTGCGCGGCGCTGTAGAGGTTGCTGCCGGCAGGCGCGCGCGGGTCATTGCCCCACTCGCAGGCAGGGTCAGAGCCGTCCAGTGACAGAATCACGTTGCTCGTCGCACTCGCCAGCAGGGGCCCGATGGAACCGTTGATACAGCGCTCCAGCTGTTCGCTGGTCACGAAGGGGACCGCCGAAAGCTCGCCGTAGAAGGCCTCGCCGTGGCGGTCCGCGGCGATTTCGTGGAACACCGGGTTGCCGATATTGCCCAGGGCTTCAATGTAGTCATCCAGGTCCCGGGCCTGGCCCTTGCGAATCCACTGCTCAATACCGCGGATACCGGTGAGCAGGTTGGCATCCCGGAAGGCCAGCACCGAGCCATTGAACATCGGCCAGCCCGCCAGGGCCGGGCTCACTTCGGCCAGGTCCACAACGGGTCCGTAGTGGGATTCCCAGAAACTCTTCTCACGGGTCTCCAGGCTGCCATCCGCGCGTCGCACCTGGATACTCACCGGCCGTTCGACAATCTCGCGCCATTCATCACCGTAGCGGTACTCTCGCGGATTGTCCGGATTCAGCTTGAGTTCGTAGAGACTGAAGCGATTCGCGTAGGAAACCGTATGCGTCCAGGCGACATCCCGGTTGAAGCCGATACCGACAAAGGGAAAACCGTGCAGCGCGGCTCCGGCGACATCGTATTGCCCCGGCAAGGTCAGATGCACCTGGTACCAGGCACCGGCGCCAAACCAGGGCTGATGCGGGTTGCCCAGCAGCATGCCGCGGCCGTTGCGCGTCAACCCGCTGCCCAGCGCCAGGCCATTGCTGCCCCGGTCATCGGGCACCACGGCCGGCACCGCGCGCCCCATGGCACCGGAAAGCGCAGCCGCGGAAGCTGCCGCGGGCGCGCCCTCGCCGTCGGGCCCGTTCGCCGCGAGGATCGCGCGCCGGAACAGCCCCTGGTCGGAACTGCCGCGCAGGGCCTCCCGGCGCAGAAACAGGAACAGATCGACGCTGTCAAACGCGAACACCCAGGGGGCATTGCGACAGCCCAGATCGCCCTCGGGCAGGTTGTCCAGCCCGGTCTCCTCGAGGTAGCGGTTCATGCCGCGCGTGTAACCCTCGGCCAGGTCGCGGGCAAACTGCGGCAGACTGTCGACAAACTCGCGCTCGAAACTTGCCTTGTCGCCATTCAGGTAGCGGAAAAGAAAATCGGATTCCACGCTGCCCTGTTCCTCTCCCATCAGTTCCGCGGAACGTCCCGTGGCAAAGACGATTTCACGCATGGCGACACAGAAATTGTCCTGGGCGTAGGCGTAGCCAAAGCCGTAGCCGAGGCTGCCCCAGTCATCGGCCTTGATGTGCGGAATACCGTACTCGGTTCGACGGATCTCCGCCGAGTAGTTTGTTTCGGGCTGCTGCGGCGGCAGCGGCGGTTGGGGCGGCGAGACAGCGCGATCACTGCTGTCGCTACAGGCCACCAACAGGAGGGAGAGGCCCAGAATGGCAAATCGGAACATGCTTGTTACCTCGTTTATTGTTCTTACTGTGGTCCCCAGCATAACACTGATGTAGTCTTTGCTGACCGCTCCTCAAGGCCCCTGAAACCCGATGCAGCGTCGTCTTGTCCTGATTTTGTCGAGCCTTGTCCTGCTCACGGCAGCCGCCGCTCTGTGGTTGCCGGGCTGGATCGAGAACCGCCTGAATCTCACCATTGCGCACCAACCCTGGCCGATGAGCCCACAGGCCCAGATTCTGCACCAGAGCCTGGTGGTCGCCGACCTGCATGCGGATACCACCCTGTGGGACCGCGACCTGCTGGTTCGCAGTGATCGCGGTCACGTCGACGTACCGCGCCTGCGCGAGGGCAATATCGCGGTGCAGGTCTTCAGTGCGGTGACGCGCTCCCCCGTCGGCCAGGATTACCACAGCAACAGCAGCGAGGGGCTGGATGCCATCACGCTGCTGGCACTGGCACAGGCCTGGCCACCCCGGACCTGGACCAGCCTCTACCAGCGCGCCCTTTTTCAGGCCGACAAACTCCACGACACGGCGGCCCGCGCGCCCGAACAACTCCAGGTAATCACAGACCGCAGCGAACTCCGCCAACTGCTGAGCCGTCGACAGGCGGGCATGCGCACGGTGGGTGCCGTGCTCGGCATCGAGGGGGCACATGCCCTGGAAGGCAGGTTGGACCGGATCGATGACCTCTATCAGGCGGGTTTTCGCATCGTCGGCCTGCAACACTTTTTCGACAACCGCCTGGGCGGCTCGCTCCACGGCGAATCCCGCGGTGGATTGACAGACTTCGGTCGGCAGGCGGTGGACGCACTGCTGGCGCGCGACATGATCATTGATCTCGCCCATTCCTCGGAGCAGGTGGTACGCGATGTTCTTGCACACACCGATCGCCCGCTGCTGATCAGTCACAGTGGTTTTTACGGGCACTGCCCCGGCCCACGCAACATCAGCGACGACCTGATGCGGGCCGTGGCCGCACAGGGCGGGCTAATTGGTGTCGGTTTCTGGGAAGCCGCCATCTGCGACCCCTCCCCCGACGGCATCGCCGCGGCCATTCGCTACGGCATTCAACTGGTCGGCGCCGAACACATCGCCCTTGGCTCCGATTTCGATGGCGCGGTGACCACGCCCTTCGATGCCACGGAAATGGCGGCAGTTACCCATGCCCTGATCGAAGCTGGGGTCAGCCACAGCAACATTCGACGGGTCATGGGCGGCAATCTGATCGAGTTCCTGCTCAACACACTGCCAACGGTATGATCACAGAACAGGTACTGCGGGTAAGCCGGCTGTTCGACGGCCACCGCTGGCAGCGCGATCTCCGCATCGGCCTGACTGGGGGCCGGATTACATCGCTACACACCGGCCAGCAGCGCAGCCGCGGGACAGCCTCCGCAGACCGCTCGCTAGAGCACGGTTTCCTGGTACCCGGCCTGGTGGACCTCCAGGTCAACGGCGGCGGCGGTGTGCTGCTCAATAACCGCCCCGACCCGGCGGGCCTGGAACAGATACTGCAGGCGCATTTGCAGGGCGGAACGACCTCAATCCTGCCGACCCTGCTCAGCGACCACCCCGACTGCCTGCGGGCCGCCATCGCCGCAGTGCGCGAATTGCACCGGGCCAAGCCGGAGACCGGTGCCCTCGGGCTACACGTGGAGGGCCCCTGGTTCGCCACCTCCCGGCGCGGTGCGCACGCCGCAGAGCGGGTCCGCCCCCCGACAGGCGAGGAGATCGACACCCTCTGCCGGGCTGCGGATGTGGTCCGCGTGGTGACCCTGGCGCCGGAGGTGATGCAGACGGACCAGATTCGACAACTGCACCGGGCCGGCATTCGCGTACTCGCCGGCCACAGCGAGGCTACAGCGAAACAACTGGCCGCGGCCCGCGAAGAGGGACTGTCGGGCTTTACCCATCTCTACAACGCGATGAGCCCCCTCAGCGCCCGGGAGCCCGGCATGGTCGGCACCGCCCTGAGTGTCCCGGGCTTTTTTGCCAGCCTGATTGCCGACGGCCATCACGTGCACGCGGATGCCATTCGCCTGGCCGCCCGCTGCCTGGGCCCCGACAGGCTCTATCTGGTCAGTGATGCCATGGCCACGGCGGGAAGTGAATCCAAGCACTTTGCGCTCTACGGAGAGAACATCACCGAGCGCGACGGGCGGCTGGTCAACGCCGATGGACGCCTGGCCGGCAGTGCCATCCGCCTGCTGGATGCCCTGCGCCACTGCCATCTGACGGTTGGCCTGCCCCTGGAGGATTGCCTGCGCATGTGCACGGGCACACCCGCCGCGCTATTGCGCGACCTCCCCGTGGGATTGATTGCCACCGGCCGCCGCGCCGACTTCCTCTGGCTCAGTGACGAACTGGAGGTGCTGGGCATCTGGCAGGCGGGGCGCCCGACGACAGCTTCGGCGTCGATCTCAGGGGTCGAGTAACAGGGCGGCCAGCCGCCGCCTGTGATGGCGAGTATCCCCGTACATGCCCTGGCACCAGAGCGCCCGGCGCAGGTAGCGCTGGGCGTCACACTCCCAGGTAAAGCCCATGGCACCGTGGAACTGCACCGCGCGATCGCCGGCCTCGAGCAGGCTGTCTCCCGCCTGGGCCTTGGCCATCCGGCAGGCGATCTCCGCCTCGCGGTCCAGCTCTCCCGGCCCCACCAGCGAGGCGGCGTGGTAGATCAATGAACGACTGCTGTCGATGGCAATCAGCAGCGATACACAAGGGTGCTTCAGGGCCTGGTAGCTGCCGATCAGCTTGCCGAATTGCTTGCGCGTGCGCAGATAGGCCACCGTGGTATCCAGGCAGGCCGCCGCACTCCCGGTCGCCTCGGCCGCCAGCAGCAGGGCCGCCAGCAAGCGCACGTCGCGGAGGGCCGAGCGCACCGCAGGGCCGCGCAGCTGGTGCTCCGGCGGCACCGCGAGGCCATCGAGGCACAAACGCTGGGCCCGCCGGCTGAGATCCACCAGCTGGTGCTCGCGCCGGGCACTCGCGGGCACCGCATCCGTCGGCAGCAGCGCCAGTACCGGCTCCCCTGCCTGCTGCGCCACCACGACCAGCCATTCCGCTGCCGCCGCGTCCAGCACCTGCTGCTTGCTGCCAGACAGCACTCCCTCGGCGCTGAGCTCGCAGGCGATATCGCGTGCACCCCAATCCTCCGCCTCGAGCCAGGCAATGCTGGCGGGGGCACCTGAAGCCAGCTCCCGCAGCACCGACTGGACCACCGGGACATTGACGGCGGCTCGCTGCAGCAACTCGCCCGCAAGCAGGGAGGCCAACAGCGGAGTTCCCAGCAGGCCCCTGCCCAGGGCCTCGAACACCGGCACTGCGGCACCGATACCCAAACCCGCACCGCCCACGCTCTCCGCCAGTGACAGGCCCGGCCAGCCCAGCGCCACCATCTGCGCCCAGAGTGCCGGGTCGTAGCCCGGATCAGACTCCAGCCAGGGGCGCGCCTGCGCCCCCCCGTAGTCGCGGCTGAGCATCCGCGCCGCGTCCAGCAGCATGGCCTGCTCCTCACTGAAATGCAGTGTGGTGTCTCCGGTCAGTGACATCCCGCCTCCTTCAGCGCGGCAGGCCGAGCACCTGCTCGGCAATGATGTTGGCCTGGACCTGGCTGGTCCCACCACCAATCGTGGCGGCGAAACTGTTCAGATAGGCCCGCTGCCAAAAGCCACCCACTGGCACCCCGGGGTCGTCCACATAGAGGCCGCCATCCGCCCCCAGCAAGGCCACCGCCAACTGACGCAAACGCCGGGTACTTTCAGTGAAGCGCAGCTTGTGGGTCAGGGCCAGGGAGCCGGGGTAGTCGCTGGCCAGGGCCTCGATACGCGCCCGCCGCTCGCCGAGCAGGATGGCCTTCTCCTCGATGATGCGCTGCACCAGGGCATCGCGCACCAGCGGATCTTCCAGCACCGGTGCGCCATCGCGCTGCCGCTCACGCAGGCTGTCCACCAGGTCATCCACCACCACCCTGACAAAGGCCAGTCCGCCCGCGGCGCCAGCCTCCGCGGCCCGCTCGTACATCAGCGTGCGCATGGCAATGCGCCAGCCCTCACCCTCCTCGCCCATGCGGCAGCTGGCGGGAATCTGGGCGTCGGTAAAAAAGGTCTCGGTGAAACCGTACTCGCCGGTCAGCTTGCGAATCGGGCGTGTCTCGATACCTTCGCTCTGCATGGGCGCGAGAAAAAAGGACAGACCATCGTACTTGCGCGGTGCCGCGGGATCGGTGCGCGCCAGCAGAATCATGTACCGCGCGAAATTGCCCAGGGTGGTCCAGATCTTGGTGCCATTGACACGGTAGCTGTCACCATCGCGCTCGGCGCGGGTCTGCACGCTGACCAGGTCGGAGCCGTGGTCCGGCTCGGAAAAGCCCTGGCACCAGATATCCTCGCCGCTCAGGATACCCTTCAGATAACGGGACTTGTCCGCCTCGCTGCCGATATCGTTGATCAGGGGGCCAGCCCAGCCGAGGCCAATCACGTTAAAGCAAATGGGCACCCCGTGGCGGCGCATTTCCTGGTCGGCGATGGACTGAAAGACCGGGTCGAGCCCCTGGCCGCCGTAGGCCCGGGGCCAGGCGATGCCCAGGTAGCCCGCGGACCAGACCTTGTGCTGCCACTCACGCAGGAACTCCAGCTGCTGCTCGCTGCCCACCTCCATGAAGGACTGCGGCAACAGAAAGCCCGGATCGGCGGGCTTGTTCTCTGACATCCAGGCGGACACCTGGGCGCGGAATTCCTGCTTTTCAGTATTCCCGATCATGACTACAGACCGTACTGGCGGGCTGCGAGGTCGCGCATGATTTCCTCCGACCCGCCGCCGATGGCATTCACCCGCACCTCGCGATAAATACGCTCCACCCGATTGCCGCGCAGATAGCCCATGCCACCGAGAATCTGCATGGCCTCGCGGGCACAGTACTCGAGGGTCTCGCTGGCCTGGACCTTGAGCAGGGCAATGTCCCCGGGATTGGCCTGGTCCGCCTCGATCGACTCGAAGCACAGGCGGATGTTGGACTGGGTGGCATTGATCAGCTGCTTCATGCGGGCAATCTTGTGCCGGATCACCTGGTGATCCGCCAGGCGCTTGCCGAAGGTCTGCCGCTGTTGTGCCCAGGTCACCGCCTCTTCCAGGCACACCCGGGCCATGGCTTCCATGCCCGCCGCCATGGCCATGCGCTCGCGATTGAAGTTGGTCATGATGACCCAGAAGCCCTGGTTCTCCGGGCCGATCAACTGATCCGCCGGCACCCGGACATTGTCGAAATAAAGGGTCGCGGTGTCCGACGCCCACCAGCCCTGCTTCCGCGGCAGGGCGGTGCGGGAAAATCCCTCGGCATCGGTGGGAATCAGCAGCATGGAAATGCCCCTGGCTCCCGCCTCCCCGGTCCGCACGGCTGTGGAGACCCAGTCGGCGCGCATGCCGCCGGTGATGAAGGTCTTGCTGCCGTTGACAATGAAGCTGTCGCCCTCGCGGACCGCCGTGGTGCGGATGCTTGCGACATCGGAGCCACCATCGGGCTCGGTGATCCCCAAGGAAATATGCTTGCTGCCAGCCAGCACCGCCGGCGCCACCGTCTGTTTCATCGTCTCGCTGCCCCAGAACATCACCGGTGGCAGACCGATGCCGTGTACCATCAGGCTGGCGGGGATTCCCCCCGCGCCAATGCGCGCCAACTCCTCCTGGGCAATCCAGGCGTGCCAGCTGTCGATACCCTCCAGGGTTCCGCCATACGCTTCCGGATAGCCGAGCCCCAGCAGCCCGACCGCGGCGGCCTTTGGCCAGAGGGTATCGGGAATGTGACCGGCTTCATCCCAGTCATCGGCGTGGGGCATGATCTCGGCGTCAATGAAGCGGCGCAGCTGCTGCCGCCAAGCATGATGGGATTCGGTCAGGTGCGGGTTGGGCAGTCGTGCGGAGTCGAAATCCAGGGCCATGTACGTCTCTTTTTATCGGGTCCGGAAGGCTGCATGTTGACATGCGTTACACATCCTAACCCGAATCCGACCGGCGTGCCCAGCAGGCCGTGCGAAGCCCGCAACTGATCCGATGCGCAAGCTCAGCCGGCAGTGTCCGCAGCTTCCAGCGCCAGCGTCACCGGCTCCAGCAGCGCCGGGTGACGCTGGCCCAAGGCCTCCAGTTCCGCACGCGCCTGCCGGCGCAGGGCGGCCGATGCCGGGTCCTCGCAGCGCAGCAGCTCCGCCCGCAGCAGCCATTCCTCGGGCCAGCTGGCCAGCTCGCGCGCCAGATCCTCGCGATCGACATCCGACTCGCCGCGCGCCAGCGCGTCCACCTGCCGGTACAGTGCCTGCAGGGCCGTGTCCCCGGATGGCGTGTACGAGGGCTCGGGCGTGGCGTCGCGGTAAAGCTGGTAACGCTCGCGGTCGGCCGTGCCGCCCCATACCGAATCAATGGCAGCGCCCACCGCCATGTCATAGCGCCCCCACTCGGGCTGGAACAGGGTGCGTCCGTCGAGATCGGTAACCGTGCAGTCCTCGAAGCTGAGCACCAGGTTGCGGTGCTCCTGCCGGAGAATATGACGCAGGCAGCCGCGCACGGTAATCCCGGAGAGAAACTCGAGGCTGACCTGTTCGTCGAGGCGGATATCGTGGGCTTTCAGCTCGTCCACCGAGTACTCCGAGAGGCAGCGGCTGAAGTCCTTGAGGCGACCCACCGGGGCGCCGAAACCACCGGCGTGAGCCTCGATGCCGTGGCCGTAGAGCTCGCTGTCCCGGAACGCCAGCTGCGTGGGGCCATCCGTGCGCAGATAGGTGGCATTGCCGACCGCATCGCAGCAGACCTCGACAAAGCGCCCGCTGACCTGGACCCCGGAGTCGTAGCCCGCGGTACAGACCGTCCCCGCGGCAATTGCCTTGCGCAGTGACTCGGCACCTCCGCGCTGAAAGCACATGCTGGCGGCAAACTCCTCCAGCACCTGGCTCAGGTGGCGGCAGCTTCGGGTCACGAAGAGTTGCGGCTGTTCGGTGGTGATGTCATAGGGGTAGCGCACCGCATCCACCGTCAGCGGCAATTTGCGGACGCGGCTGTCGTCGAGGCAGTGCCGGCTCTCACCCAGTGACGACAGCAGGCCGGCACCGAAGATGCGGTAGTCATCCAGCTCCCCGACCAGCCCGTACTCCACCGTCCACCAGTGCAGGCGCGTCAGCAGGGCCGCCTCCGAGGGCGCCTCTTCGCTCCGGGCCAGCTCCTGCAAGGTGGCTTCCGCCTCGCTGATGTCCTCGGGCCGGGTGCGCGGGTCCTCTTTAAGCCGGGACAGGCGACGCACTGCCTCGTACTGGGCCTCGTCGTGGCGCGAGGCCACCGCTTTCATGCCCACCTCGCCAAAGCGCTGCAGGAACTCCGCGTAATCGATATCGACGATAAATGGCGCGTGCCCCGCCGATTCGTGCACGATGTCCGGCGCCGGCGTGTAAAACAGGTGTTCGACACTGCGCATGTCGACGGCGATCACCAGGATGCGCAGGGCCTGGAATTCCATAAAGATCGCCGGCGGAATGAACCCGTCCACAACCACCGCGCGCCAGCCCAGCCTGGCCAGGCAATCATTCATCTCTTCGATTGAAGGCACATGATCCAGGCTGATACCGGTGCGCTGCAGACCCTCGAGGTAGACGGGGTGGGCCGTGGTCCGCAGAGAAGCCACGAGATGGCGCAGGATGAAGCGCCACACGGCGTGATCCCGGGGCGTGTAGCGGGCCGGATCCTGCACCGCGACGAAGGGCCGCAGATGCGCCGGGAGACTGGCAATGATCTCTTGCTGCTGCATGGCGTCCTCCTGGGGGGCGGTGTCAGTCCGCCGTCTGTGCCTCGAGCGCCTGCAGGCGCTGGTCCAGGGTATCCAGAAGCTCGAACAGCTGCGCCCGCTGCCCCTGCGACAGGGGTTCGAGGAAATCCGCCTCCCACGCCAGCACCTCAGGTTCGATACGCCGATAGAGTGCGCGCCCCGAGGGGGTCAGGCTGAGCCAGGCGGCGCGGCTATCCTCTTCACAGGGCCGCCGCTGGAGCAGGTCACGCCTGGTCAGGCCCGCCACTGCCCGGGACACACGCACCTTGTCCATGGCCGTCAATCCGGTAATCTGGCTGGCACGAAGCTCGGGGTACTCCGCCAGGGTTACCAGGACACGCCACTCCGGCACGGAGATACCGAAGCGTTCCATGTAGATGCGCGAGAGGGAGTCGCTGATTCCCTGGGCCAGCCGGTTGGCCCGGTAGGGCAGGAACCTGGCGAGAGTCAATCGGGTGGGCATGCTGCTCCTGCTGTCTGAGTGAAACAGGCCGCCAATATAGTTTCACTCGCAACCAGTGTCCAGTCAGCGGCGATAGTCCAGGGGCGGCTCCCGGTCGCCCAGCAGGGGGCGATACTCGAAATCCTCTCCGCGGCGTTGTTCGAATTCCTCGCGGGCTGCCCGCAGCAAATCGCGATCACGGAACAGCTCCGCCGCGGTCAGTGCCAGGGTTCGTGCCGCCACCTGCATACCCTTCTCGCCAATGGCTGTGCCCCCCGCGGCAATCGCCTGCCAGGTGTGCGGCGCGGTACCGGGCACCCAGGTGGCCGCGCGCATTTCGCTGGTGGGGACCGTCCAGCTGACGTCACCCACGTCGGTCGAACCCATGCCCTGTTCTTCGGTGAAGGGCTCAATCCGGGCGGCGGCCGCGGCCAGGTCGGCCCCGGAGGTCTGCAGCGATGTCGCCAGCTGCCGCGCCCAGGCGAGGTCCCCGTCGTCGTACTGCACACCCCCCACCTGCTGCAGCTTGTCGTGCATCAGGCGCGACAAGGTCGCATTGGGGAGAACGCTGTGATTACCGTGAATCACCTCGTACTCGAGCCGCGTGCCAGTTCCGCGGGCGGCACCCTCCGCGGCGTCCTCCAGGCGCGCCCAGAGGCCTTCCAGTTCACCCGCATCCGGGTGGCGCAGATAGTAAAAGACTTCGGCGAAATCCGGCACCACATTGGGGGCCGAGCCCCCGCTGGTGATCACATAGTGAAGTCGCGCGCTGTCCGGCATGTGTTCGCGCATCAAATTGGCCATGAAGTTCATGGCCTCCACCCCATCCAGGGCCGAGCGGCCGCGCTCCGGGGCAACGGCGGCGTGGGAGCTGACGCCGTGGAAGCGAAACTTGGCCGACTTGTTGGCCAGGGTCGAGGCGGCATTGGCGGCATTGCGGTCCGCCGGGTGCCAGACCAGGACCGCGTCGGCATCGTCGAAAAGGCCTGCACGGACCATGTAAACCTTGCCCGAGCCGCCCTCTTCCGCCGGTGTTCCGTACAGGCGCAGGGTGCCTTCCACACCCTCGGCCGCCATCCATTGGCGCACCGCGAGGGCGGCGGCGACCGAGCCAGCCCCGAACAGGTGGTGACCGCAGGCATGCCCGCTGTCCAGCTCCGGATGAGGCTCGCGATAAGGCGCGGCGGTCTGGGAAATGCCGGGCAGTGCGTCAAACTCCGCCAACATGCCAATCACCGGCTCGCCACTGCCGTAGCTGGCCACGAAAGCCGTGGGGATGCCCGCCACCCCACTCTCCACCGCGAAACCTGCCGCCGCAAGCTCCTCCTGCAACAGTCGACTGCTGCGCTGCTCCAGGTAGCCCAGTTCCGCGGTTTCCCAGAGGGTATTGGCGAGGGTCGCGAATCGCTCCCGCTCGCTGTCCAGGTAGTCGCTTATCAGGGACTGCTGCGCGACGGTGGGCAGGCAGAACAGCGCGAGGGCAAGCGGAAGATAGCGGAATGACTTGGGCATGGCGGCATCTCCAAGGGTAACCTGGCCAGTACCTTAGCACCGCCAGTCGGGGAATGCCTGATAAAATGGGCGGGGAAAGAGTCAGGGAACTGCCGTTGGCGACAGCTCCCTGGAGGCTCCCGACAGGGGTCCCGGGAGCAGAAAGGGGATCAGTTGCTGGCCAGAGCCGCAGCCTGGGTGTCGGCCATTGCAGCGGAGAGCGCGCGCTCGTAGCAATCCTGGTTTTCAGCTGCCAGGCGCGGGCTGCCCGCGGCGCGGTAGTCCGCGGGACCGCAGACCCGGCGTGCCGCGCTGCTCAAGCGGTAGTGCAGGGCCTCCTGGCCTTCCATGGTGCCCAGGTTCAGGTCCGCCACGGAAACCGTGACACTGTGGCTGCCCCGGCCCTCGACCAGGGTCTGTTCCACCGCGGGGGCGGAAGTGGCCGCGCTGGCGAGGCCGGTGCTGACAACGAATACCAGGGCGCCGAAAGAGGTGGTCGCGATGTGCTTTTTCATGATGATTCTCCTGACCGTGTTGGGGTTCCCGGGAGTCGGCGCTGGTCGCCGCGCTCTCCATGGGGTGTCACACTAGGGCAGGGGAGCATTCATCGCAGCCCGCTTTCGACCAGCCGCCGGCTGCCCGCGACCAGTTGCTGGAATCCAGCGACGAACGGCCGCCGTAAACAGTCCGTCAGACGCGCAGACAACAGGAACCAGAGAGCATGCACTACCAAGGACTGCCCGACTTCCGCCACGAAACCTCCGAGCGGATCGGTGTGTTGATTACCAACCTGGGCACCCCGGACGCCCCCGAGCGGGGTCCGCTTCGGCGCTACCTGAAACAGTTCCTGTGGGACCCGCGCGTGGTCGAGGTCTCACGCCCACTGTGGGCCCTGATCCTGCACGGCATCATCTTGAACACCCGGCCGGCGCGCTCGGCCGAAGCTTATCGCTCGGTATGGACCGAGGAGGGCTCGCCCCTGCTGCTGCACACCCGCGATCAGGCGGAAGCGCTGCAGGCGAGCCTCACGGCCCGCTACGGCCATGGCATCGACCTGCGCTTCGCCATGCGCTACGGCAGCCCCTCGATTCCCGACACCCTGCAGGCCATGCTCGACGGCGGCATTCGCAAGCTGCTGGTGCTTCCGCTCTACCCCCAGTACTCCGGCGCCACCACCGGTTCCACCTTTGATGCCCTGGCCGCCGACTTCACCCGGCGGCGCTGGCTGCCGGAACTGCGTTTCGTTGCCAGCTACCACGACCACCCGGCCTACATCGACGCCCTGGCGAGCTCGATCCGGCAACACTGGGAGAGCCACGGGCGCGCCGATCGCCTGGTCCTCTCCTACCACGGCGAGCCGGAGCGTTACCTGCACGCCGGGGACCCCTACCACTGCCACTGCCACAAGACCAGCCGGCTGCTCGCGGAGGCGCTGGACCTGGGCGACGACGACTACCTGACCTGTTTCCAGTCGCGTTTTGGCCGGGAAACCTGGCTGCAGCCCTACACCGATGAAACACTGAAATCCCTGCCCGGGCAGGGTGTGCGCAGTGTACAGGTGGTGTGTCCCGGCTTTTCCGCGGACTGTCTGGAAACCCTGGAGGAAATCGGAGTGGAAAACCGGGATTACTTCCTGGAAGCGGGCGGCGAGCGCTACGAGTTCATCCCCTGCCTGAACGCCACGGAAGGGCACATCGAGGCCCTCGCGACCATTCTCGGTGAACAGTTGCAGGGCTGGTTGCCCCTCGATGGGGAAGCACCCGAAGCAACCCGGGAGCGCGCCCTGCGGGCCGGCGCCAAACAGTAGCCGGTACCAAGGGCGAGCCCCAGCGGGCCCGCAATACTGTCGCCGCTAAAGCCAGCGCCGCACACGCTGGCGGTAGGCGCGATAATCGGCGCCGAAGCGCTCCTCGAGCAGGCTCTCCTCGGGCAGAATGTAGCGCCACTGGATGATCAGCATGAACAGCGGCGGTATCAGCAGTGCCGTCGCAGCCCCCACCGTTACCGCGGTGGCGAAGAGTATCAAGGTCATGCCCAGGTACATCGGGTTGCGCGTCCAGCGGTAGACACCGCCGGTCACCAGCGCGGACACCTCGCGAAAAGGCACCATGTCGGTGCCCGCCCGCTTGAAACGCCCCCCGGCAATCACCAGCAGCGTCAGCCCCGCCAGCAGCAATACCCCGCCCAGCCAATGGCCCAGGGAACTGGTGAAACGCAGCCCCGGAAAGTACTCGTTGCACACGAAAATCGCCACGATGCCGAATACCAGCCACATTGGGGGGTAGATAATGCGTTTGACTGTCATGGTGACCGCTGTCCTCCCGTCAACCGTGCGCGAGATGCGCTCCCGCGGGTTCAAGACTTCCCAGGCTCCAGGCGAGCACAATGCCCAGCACGAAAGCCAGCGTCAACTTGATACGGTCGTGACTGTGGAAGTGGACTTCCGGCAGCAGATCACTCAGGGCAATGCAGACAAAGGCGCCCGCCGAGAAGGCCAGGGCCGCGGCCACCACGTGGTGCCGCGCATCGCCCAGCATGTCGACGCCGAAGAAGAACAGCAGCGCCCCCAGAGGGCAGAGCAGAGCGAACCCGAGGTTGGCCAGGCGCAGGGCGCGCGGACCCCAGCCCCCCGCCGCCATCAACGTGGTAATCGACATCGCATCCAGGGGCTTGTGCAACAGGATGGCGAGGAAGACTCCCAGCCCCAGCAGGCCGGCAGCGTGGGCCGAGTCCCCCTGCATGGCCGCACCCAGGGCGATGCCATCGATAACCGTATGCAGGCCCAGGCCCAGGGCCAGTCCCAGCCAGCTGAGCCGGTGCACCTGGGCGCCCGGGACGACGGCCGTCGGATGCCCATCGCCGACACCGTGGTGGTGATGGTGGTGTTCATGCCCGTGGGCGTGGCCGTGGCCCTCGTTTCCACCGGGCACAATCGCCACGGATTCCAGGTCCCCGGCGGCGCTGAAATCGTGCTGATGGAAATGGAACATGCGCAGCAGCAACAGCATCACCACCAGACCAATCATCAGCCACCAGGCAGCGGTGTCCGCGGCCCCGGGGTGATCCAGCACCACGATACTGTGGGGAAGCAGATGATAGAAGGCGACCCCCAGCATCAGACCGGAAACAAAACTCATGGCCACCTGAGTCCGCGTATGCGTCATCCTGATCCGCGCCGGCAGCCAGCCGCCAAGCATGGAAAACCCGGCGATGGCCAGGCAATAACCTATCAGGAGCAGTTCGGCAGTCAGTGTCATGACAGCGGCATTCCCCGGAGCAGTGGACAATTCGAGACCTAGAGCAGGACCAGGTTGTCGCGGTGTATGAGTTCCTCGTCACCCTGGTAGCCCAGCAGCCCGGCAATGGCCCCAGAGGGCTGGCCGAGGATGCGACGGGTTTCGATATCGCTGTAGTTGACCAGCCCGCGCGCCACTTCGCGACCGTCAGGCCCCAGGCAGGACACCATGTCACCGCGCTGAAAGCGTCCACGCACACCGCGCACACCGACCGGCAGCAGGCTGCGGCCCGCCTCCCGCAACACCCGCACAGCGCCCTCGTCCAGCTCGACGCTCCCGGGTATCTGCACCATACCGGCCAGCCATTGCTTGCGTGCATTTTGCGGCTGCTTGCCGGTACGCAGCCAGGTCCCCAGGTTTTCGCCCGCGCTTACCCGGTGAATGACGTCTTCCAGGCGGCCGCTGGTAATCAGCGTCTCGGTGCCGGAGCGCGCCGCCAGGCGGGCCGCGCGCAGCTTGGTGACCATGCCACCGCGCCCCAGGGCGCCGCCCTCACCGGCCATACTGTCGAGCGCCGTGTCGTGCACATCCCGCCTATCCACCAGGCGGGCATCGGGGTGCTGCCGCGGGTCGGCCTCAAACAAGCCCAGCTGGTCAGTCAGCAACAGGAGGGCATCGGCGTCGATCAGGTTGGCCACCAGGGCGGCCAGGGTGTCGTTGTCGCCAAAGCGGATCTCGTCGGTCACCACCGTATCGTTCTCGTTGACAATCGGCAGCACGCCGAGCCCGAGCAGCGTGGTCAGGGTGGCCCGGGCGTTCAGGTAGCGGTCGCGGGCCGTGATGTCGTCGTGCCCGAGCAGAATCTGGGCCGTGGCGAGGCCGTGGGGGTCGCAGGCATTCTCGTAGGCACGCACCAGAATCGACTGCCCGACCGCCGCGGCGGCCTGCAGATCGTGCAGCTGCTGCGGGCGGCGCGGCCAGCCGAGGCGCACGATACCCGCCGCCACGGCACCGCTGGAGACCAGCACCACCTCAGCACCGCGCTCGCGCAGGGCGACGATCTGGGCCACCAGGTTGGCAATCACATCATTGTCCAGGCCGCGACCATCATTGGTCAGCAGCGCACTGCCCACCTTGACCACCCAGCGACGGGCAGAGGCAATTTCCTTGCGACTGTTGTCTGCCATCAGTGCACGTATTCCACTTCCACGTCGTCGTCGCTGCTGTCGTCCTCGGCACCCCGGGCTGCCCTGGCCTCGCGGCGCTTGGTATCACGCAGCTCGGCGATACGCTCCCGCGCCTCCCGCTGCATGCAGGCCTGCTCTTCCGTTTCGGCAGCAGCCACTTCCGGGTCTTCCGCTTCCCGGACCTTCTGCGCCTCCAGGGCAATCATCAGGTCCTGGCTCAAACGTTCGGTGCCAACACCACTCAAGGCGGAAATCTCGTAGACCGGCCCCTGCCAGTCCAGTGCCGCCAGCACCTGGGCACGCACCTCGGCCAGGTCCTCCGGCAACAGCAAGTCGGTCTTGTTCAGGACCAGCCAGCGCGGACGCGCCGCCAGTGTCGGACTGAAACGCTCCAGCTCACGCACAATGGTCGTGGCGGCTTCGGCCGGGGAGTGCTCATCCATCGGTGCCACGTCCACCAGGTGCAGCAGGATGCGATTGCGGGTCAGGTGGCGCAGGAAGCGCACCCCCAGCCCGGCACCCTCCGACGCGCCCTCGATCAGGCCCGGAATATCGGCAATCACGAAGCTGCGATGGCTGTCGACCTTGACCACGCCCAGGTTGGGCACCAGGGTGGTAAAGGGGTAATCGGCAACCCGCGGGCGCGCCGCCGAAACAGCGCGAATAAAGGTAGACTTGCCGGCATTGGGCAGCCCCAGCAGGCCGACATCCGCCAGCACCTTCAGCTCCAGCTTCAGGTTCCGCCGTTCGCCTTCAGTACCCTCGGTGGTCTGCCGTGGGGCGCGATTGACACTGCTCTTGAAGCGGGTGTTGCCGAGGCCGTGCCAGCCCCCCTGGGCCACCACCAGGCGCTGCCCGTGACCCGCCAGGTCACCGAGCACTTCCCCGCTGTCCTCGTCGAGGATCGTGGTCCCCACCGGCACTTTCAGCACCAGGTCCTCGCCACTCTTGCCGCTGCAGTTGCGACCGCGACCCTGCTCCCCGCTCTCGGCGCGGAAACTGCGCTCGAAGCGGTAGTCGACCATGGTATTGAGGTTTTCGTCCGCCTCCATGATGACGCTACCACCGTCGCCGCCGTCGCCGCCGTCCGGCCCGCCGCGGGGCACGAACTTTTCCCGACGGAAGCTCAGGCAGCCGTTGCCGCCCTTGCCCGCCTGGACCTTGATACTGGCTTCATCTACAAACTTCATGGTCTCGCCACCACCCTAGCCGGGGGTAATCAGTATAAAAAAAAAGCCCCGTCAGACGACGAGGCTTTTCCTGCAGACCCTCGCGGGTCACCTCATCAGGGACCCCGCTCAGGCGCTGACCACCTGAACAAACTTGCGGTTGTTGGGCCCGCGGGTCACGAACTCGACCTTGCCTTCCGCCGTGGCGAACAGCGTGTGGTCGCGACCGACGCGCACGTTGTCACCGGCGTGGAAGCGGGTGCCGCGCTGACGGACCAGGATGTTGCCGGCCTTGACCAGCTGACCGCCGAAGCGCTTCACGCCAAGGCGTTTACTTTCCGAATCGCGACCGTTGCGGGTACTGCCGCCTGCTTTCTTGTGTGCCATTGCGCTAGCCTCCTGTTACGCCGAAATACCGGTGATTTTCACTTCGGTGAACCACTGACGGTGACCCGTCTCTCTCCGGTAGTGCTTGCGGCGGTTGAACTTGACGATCTTCACCTTCTTGTGGCGGCCGTGGTTGACCACCTCGGCGGTGACCTTGGCACCCTCGACAACCGGGGTCCCAATCTTGACCTGCTCGCCCCCAACCATCAGCACGCGATCGAACTCGACCGTCTCGCCAGTGGGCACTTCAATTTTTTCCAGCTTGAGGGTCTCGCCCTCAACGACGCGGTGCTGCTTGCCGCCGCTCTCGATTACTGCGTACATTGTACTCTCCGTTCAGTTAGCCTGCTCGCGATCGTAACAACCCTCGAGAGGGGGCAGAGCCAGGCACAGACAGGTTTCAGGGGACTCACCGGGCCCGCGCGCAGGCGCAGGGACAGGTCAGAGGGCGCGGATTCTACCCGAAGCGCGCACATCGGGCAAGTAAAGTTCACCAGCGCCTCACTGCTTCTTGACACCCCCCTGAGCGCCCCCTAGCATGCCGGGGCACTCAACAGGCGGCCACAGCATGCAGCAAATCCGCGCCAGCGTTGCCGGGGAATTCGAACAGGTCAATCAGCTCATTATCGAGCAACTCCACTCCGACGTCCCCCTGGTAGAAAATATCGGTCACTACATCGTCGATGCCGGAGGCAAACGGCTGCGCCCACTGCTGGTGCTGCTCTGCGCGGCGGCACTGGGCGACTGCCGCCAGCGGCAGATCACCTTCGCGGCGGTGATCGAGTTCATCCATACGGCCACCCTGCTCCACGACGATGTGGTCGACCTCTCCACCCTGCGCCGCGGCCGCCCCACCGCCAATGCCGCCTTCGGCAATGCCCCCAGCGTCCTGGTGGGCGACTTTCTCTACACCCGCGCCTTCCAGCTGATGGTGGCCCTGGACAACCCGGACATCCTCCGCTACATGGCGGACACCACCAACACCATCGCCGAAGGGGAAGTCCTGCAACTTTCCCGCGCGGGCAATGCCGACACCGCCGAAGCCGATTACCTCGATATCATCACCCGCAAGACGGCAGTCCTGTTTGCGGCGGCCTGCCACGGCGCCGCCTGCCTGGGTGATACCAGCGCCGCGGTTCGGGAGCAGCTCACCAGTTACGGCCTCCACCTGGGGATTGCCTTTCAGCTGGTGGACGACGTGCTCGACTACGAAGGCAGCAGCGAGACCATGGGCAAGAATGTCGGCGATGACCTGGCGGAAGGCAAACCGACACTGCCCCTGATTCATGTATTGAACCACGGCGAAGCACGGGAACAGGCCCTGGTTCGCGACGCCATCACCCGCAAGTCGGCGGATCAGCTGGCGGAGGTGGTGGCTGCCGTCCAGCGCACCGGCGCCCTGGACTATTGCCGCACACTCGCCGCGGCCCACCGCAACAAGGCCCTCGCCACACTGGACTGCCTGACCGAAGGCCCGGCGCGAAAAGCCCTGCAGGACCTCGCCCTCCTCTCTGTGGACCGCAATCACTAGCCGCATTGCCCGCGCACTGAAATTGCCTCGGGACCAGAGGCTTTCTATACTGGTTGCTCAATGGACGGAGCCCCCGATGTCATCCCCCGCGCCCTTTGCCCGGCTTCCCGGCCACCCGGAACGACAATCTCACGCTCAACGCCTGAGCGGCACCTCGGTACCCGGCCTGTTTCAGGCCGATCCGCAGCGAGCCGATGATTTCTGCGCCGAAGCCCTGGGGCTGCGCCTGGATTACTCCCGGCAGTGGCTGGACCGGCCGGCGCGGGAGGCGCTGCTGGCACTGGCCCCGGCGGCCGACCTGCACGGAGCTGCCAGGGCCCTGCTGGAGGGGCAGCCCCTCAATATCACCGAGTTGCGCCCCGCTCTGCACAGCCTGCTGCGAGCCCGCAGTGCACCGCGTGGCCTGGAGGCGGAGTTCGCCGAAGTCGCAGCCACACGGCTGCGCATGCAAGCCTGCTGCGAGCAGCTGCACAGCGGCAACTGGCTCGGCTTCAGCGGCAACGCGATTACCGATGTCATCAACCTGGGCATTGGCGGCTCAGACCTCGGCCCGAGACTGATTGTCGAAGCTCTCGGCAGCTACCGAGGCGCAGTCGACTGCCACCATGTCGCCAACGTCGACCCTGCGGACCTGCAGGACACCCTCCTGGAGCTCGACCCCGCCACGACCCTGTTCATCGTTTGCTCCAAGTCCTTCCAGACCCGCGAAACCCTGACCAATGCGCAGGTTGCGCGCAACTGGCTGCTGACCGCAGGCGCCAGCGAGGAACAGCTTCCCAGGCACTTCCTGGCCATCACCACCAACCTCGAGGCGGCGGAAGCCTTCGGGCTGCCGGCAGACAACTGCCTGCCGATCTGGGACTGGGTGGGCGGGCGCTACTCCGTGTGGTCGGCAATCGGGCTCAGCAGTGCCATCGCCATTGGCTGGGACGCCTTCAGCGAGCTGCTGGACGGTGCAGCCGCGATGGACCAGCACTTCGCCGAAGCACCGGTGGCCAGCAACCTGCCCATGCTGCTCAGCCTGCTGGAAACCTGGTGCTGCCAGTACCTCGGCGCAGAAAACCATGCGGTATTACCTTACGACCACGGGCTGCGCCACCTGCCCGACTACCTGCAACAGCTGACCATGGAGAGCAATGGCAAGGGGGTCGACGCACAGGGCTGCCCCCTGTCCTGGGACAGCGCACCCGTGCTCTGGGGCGCCGCCGGCACCCTCGGGCAGCACTCTTTCCACCAGCTGCTGCACCAGGGTACCCGGCTATGCCCGGCGGATTTCATCCTGCCCCTGCGCACTCGCACCGGCATGCACGAGCAACACCGACTGCTGGTGGCCAACGGTATCGCCCAAAGCCGGGCCTTGATGGTGGGCCGCAGCGCGGAGGAGGCCCGCAGCGAACTGCTCCAGCGCGGACTGCAGAAGCAGCGCGCCGACGCACTGGCGCCGCACCTGGCCATGCCCGGCAGTCGCCCGCACAACGTCATCAGCTTCGACGCGGTCACCCCCTGGCGGCTGGGCGCGCTGCTGGCCCTCTACGAGCACCGTACTTTCTGCAGCGCACAGCTCTGGGGCATCAACGCGTTCGATCAGTGGGGCGTGGAACTGGGCAAGCAAATTGCCGACTCACTGCTGGAGGAGATGTCCGGCCCGACCGACCCGTATCAACCAGGGGCCGGCAGGGTGGACCTGGACCCCGCCAGCCGCGCCCTGCTGGAAGCCTGGCGCCGGGCGCAAACCCCCGGCTAGACCGCCTCCACCAGCGCCAGCAACTCGCGGGTGCGCCGCTGCATCAGGTCTGTATCGCCGCGACTCTCGACATTCAGCCGAACCACCGGTTCGGTATTCGACAGACGCAGATTGAAACGCCAGTCGGCAAAGGCCATCGAGAGCCCGTCGACAGATTCTTCCGCAAGCGCGTCCTCACGATAGTGCAAGGCCACCCGCTGCAGCACTGCGGCGGGATCCTCGACACTGCGGTTGATCTCGCCGCTGCAGGGAAATGCCGCCATGCGCTCCGCCACCAGACGGGAAAGGGCTTGCCCCCGCTTGCCCAGCAGCTCGGCCACCAGCAGCCAGGGAATCATGCCACTGTCGCAGTAGGCGAAATCCCGGAAATAGTGGTGGGCGCTCATTTCCCCACCGTAGACAGCATTCTCCGCGCGCATCCGCTCCTTGATAAAGGCGTGCCCGGTCTTGCTTTGCACTGCATGCCCGCCCAGGCGCTCGACCATGTCGACCGTATTCCAGGTCAGGCGCGGATCGTGGATGATGGTTTCACCGGGGTGACGGGTCAGGAAGGCCTCCGCCAACAGGCCCACCAGATAATAGCCCTCGACAAAATTGCCGCTCTCATCAAAAAAGAAACAGCGATCGAAATCGCCATCCCAGGCAATGCCGAGGTCGGCCCGGTGTTCGCGCACGGCGTCGCTGGTGGCCTGACGGTTCTCCGGCAGCAGCGGGTTGGGCACGCCGTTGGGGAAATGCCCGTCCGCCTCATGCTGCAGCTTGATAAACGTAAAGGGCAGGTGCGGCTCCAGCAGATCAATGACCCGCCCGGCACCGCCATTCCCGGCATTAACCACAATGCGCAGCGGCGGCAGCGATTCCACGTCCACGTAACCGAGCAGATGGTCCCGATAGGCCTCGCGGAGGTCCAGGGCCTGGTAATCACCCCGGCGGCTTGCAGGGGTAAACTCGCCCGCTGCGGCGAGGTCGCGAATATCGAACAGGCCGCTGTCCCCGGAAATGGGGCGCGACTGTTCGCGCACGAACTTCATGCCGTTGTAATCGGCGGGGTTGTGGCTGGCAGTCACCACAATGCCACCGTCCATCCCGGCGTGACTGGTAGCGAAGTAGATTTCCTCGGTGCCGCACAGGCCGATATCAAACACATCCACACCCTGGGCGCGAAGGCCCTCCACCAGCGCGCCCTTGATGGCTTCGCTGGTCAGGCGGATATCGTGCCCCACCACCACGCGACGAGGCCGCAGCACCTCGGCAAAAGCCCGGCCGATATTACCGGCGATCGTCTCGTTCAGCTGATCGGGCACCCGTCCGCGAACGTCGTAGGCCTTGAAACACGTCAGTGGCGACATCGACATGCCCCTCAATCGCGTCGATAGTGGTTTTCGTAGACGAAGTTGGTCGCCTCCACAAAGCCCGGCACACTCCCACAGTCGAAGCGGCGCCCCTGGAAGCGGTAGGCCATCACGCAGCCCTGCTGGGCCTGAGTTTGCAGTGCGTCGGTGAGCTGGACTTCGCCATTGGCACCGGGCGGCGTCTCGCGCAGAATATCGAAGATGTCCGGGGTCAGGATATAGCGCCCGATGATCGCGAGGTTGGACGGCGCGTCCTTCGGGTCCGGCTTCTCCACCATCTTGTCCACCCGGTACAGGCCGTCCTTGAGACTCTCGCCGGCGATCACGCCATACTTGTTGACCTCCTCCGGCGGCACCTCCTGGATGGCGACGATGGAACAGCGAAACTGGCGATACAGTTCGGCCATCTGGGCAAGCACCCCGGGGCCGTCGTTGAGGCACAGGTCATCGGAGAGCACCACACCGAAGGGGTCACTGCCGATCAGCGCCTCCCCTGTGAGAATGGCGTGGCCCAGCCCCTTCATTTCACGCTGCCGGACCATGGTAAAGATGCCCTTGTCGAGCACATTGCGGATGCTGTCCAGATAGACCTCCTTCCCGGTACCGGAGATCTGGTGCTCCAACTCGTAGCTGATGTCAAAGTGGTCCGCGATGGAACGCTTGCCGCGACCGGTCACCATGGCACAGGTGGTCATCCCCGCCTCAATGGCCTCCTCCACGCCGTACTGAACCAGTGGCTTGTTGACGATGGGCAGCATTTCCTTGGGCATGCTCTTGGTCGCGGGGAGAAACCGGGTGCCATAACCGGCAACGGGAAAGAGGCATTTATGAATCATCGGGAAGGCTCCTGGCGGTTCTCAGGTGGTGGCGAGGTTGGCGGGCGCCTCGCGCCCATAGACATCTTCAAAGCGCACGATGTCGTCCTCCCCCAGGTAGCTGCCGGATTGCACCTCGATCAGCTCCAGGGGTATGCGACCCGGGTTGGCAAGGCGGTGCTTGCGGCCCAGGGGAATGTAAGTGGACTCGTCCTCCGCCAGCATGAACACACGGTCCTCGCAGGTCACCTCGGCGGTGCCGTGGACCACGATCCAGTGTTCGGCCCGGTGGTGATGCATCTGCAGGGACAGGGTCTGGCCGGGGTTGACGATAATTCGCTTGACCTGGAAGCGCTCGGCGCAGACCAGGGTCTCGTAGCTGCCCCAGGGCCGGTAGACCCGGGAGTGAAGAACGGCCTCTTGCCGGCCCGCGGCCTTCAATTGTGCCACGATGTGCTTGACGTCCTGGACCCGCTCGCGATCGGCCACCAGCACCGCGTCGGGGGTCTCGACCACCACCAGGTTGTCCACCCCGGTGGCCGCCACCAGGCGCGATTCACTGCGGAAATAGCTGTCCCGGCAGTTGTCCAGCAGCACGTCGCCCTGGGTGGCATTGCCGCTGTCGTCGCGCTCGGCCACCTCCCACAGGGAAGACCAGGCACCGACATCGCTCCAGCCGCAGTCCAGCGCCACCACCGCACCGTTGTCGGTGTGTTCCATTACCGCGTAGTCGATGCTGTCCGCGGGGCAGGACAGGAAGGCCTCGCTGTCCGGGCGAATGAAGTCCAGGTCCACCGCGGCCCCCGCCATGGCGGCGCGGCACTGTTCCACCATCTGCGGCTGCTCCCGGGCCAGTTCTTCCAGATAACTTGCCGCACGGAACAGGAACATCCCGGCGTTCCACAGGTAACTGCCGCTATCCAGGTAGGCCTGGGCGGTCTCCAGGTCCGGTTTTTCCACGAAGCTGTCCAGGGCAAAGCTGTCGTCGCCGAGACTCGCGCCGCAGCGCACGTAGCCGTAGCCGGTCTCGGGATGCGTGGGCACCACGCCGAAGGTCACCAGCCGCCCTTCCCGCGCCAGGGGCAGCGCCACGCTGACCGCCCGGGTAAAGGCCGCCACGTCGCGGATCAGGTGGTCCGCCGGCAGCACCAGCAACAGCGCATCGGGGTCCCGGGCCAGCTCGCGCAGGGCCGCGAGGGCCACCGCCGGCGCCGTGTTGCGGCCCTGGGGCTCCAGCAGCAGCGCACCGGGCTTGAGGTCGACCTGGCGCAGTTGCTCTGCCACCATGAAACGGTGTTCCTCGTTGCACACCACCACCGGCGGGGCCGCCGTCAGGCCGTCGGTACGCGCCAGGGTTGCCTGTAACATGGAGAACTCACCCACCAGGGGCAGGAACTGCTTGGGGTGAAGCTCGCGGGAGACTGGCCAGAGTCGGCTGCCTACACCGCCGCACAACAATACGGGCGTGAGCATGGCTTTCCTTGATCTGTCGGCCCGCGGCATGCCGCGGAATCGGATACGAGCGGTTTATGGTAGCCCAGCATCGCGTCCCGGGGCCAGCACGCGCGGGGCGGCGACTGCGGATCTGCTGGACTTGTGCCCCGCAGGGTTTAGAATGGGCACCCACGCAACGCGGCCGGCATGCCGGCCTCACTCAGGTACGCCCCAAGCCAGGGCTTCACATCCACGTCAGATCCGGACCCTCTATGACAGCACAACACGCTTTCGCCAAGGAGGAGCTTGTCGCCTGCGGGCACGGCGAACTTTTTGGCCCCGGTAACGCCCAGCTACCGACCAACAACATGCTGATGCTTGACCGTATCACCCACATCAGCTCCGAGGGCGGCCGCTACGGCAAGGGCGAGATGGTCGCGGAACTGGATATCCACCCGGACCTGTGGTTCTTTCAGTGCCACTTCCCGGGGGACCCGGTCATGCCCGGCTGCCTGGGCCTCGACGCGATGTGGCAGCTGGTCGGGTTTTTCCTCGGCTGGCGCGGCAATCCCGGCAAGGGACGGGCCCTGGGTTCGGGAGAAGTCAAGTTCACCGGGCAGATTCTGCCCACCGCCAACAAGGTGACCTACAACATCCACATGAAACGGGTCATCGAACGCAAGTTGATCATGGGCATCGCCGACGGCGTCGTGTCCGTGGACGGTCGCGAGATCTATACCGCCAGCGACCTGCGTGTAGGCTTGTTCAAATCGACGGAGTCCTTCTAGTACCATGAATAGACGCGTAGTCATCACAGGGCTGGGTATTGTTTCCTGCCTGGGCAACGACGCAGACAGCGTCGCCGATGCCCTGTACCAGGGGCGGTCCGGCATCGCGCTCCGACAGGAGCAGATCGATATGGGAATGCGCTCGCACATCGCCGGCGCACCGGATATCGATGTCAGCGAGCACATCGACCGCAAGCAGCTGCGTTTCATGGGCGATGCCGCGGCCTATGCCTACATCGCCATGCAGCAGGCGATCAAGGATGCCAACCTGACAGAGCGGGAAGTGTCCAATGTGCGCACCGGCATCATTGCCGGCTCCGGTGGAGCCTCCTCGGCCAGCCAGACCGAGGCCGCGGATATCCTGCGGGAGAAAGGCCTGCGGCGCGTCGGCCCCTACCGGGTGACCCAGACCATGGGCAGCACCGTGTCCGCCTGCCTGGCCACACCGTTCAAAATCAAGGGGGTCAACTACTCGATCTCCTCGGCCTGCTCGACCAGCGCACACTGCATCGGCAACGCCATGGAACAGATCCAGATGGGCAAGCAGGATGTGGTCTTTGCCGGCGGCGGCGAAGAACTGCACTGGACACTGAGCAGCCTCTTCGACGCCATGGGCGCCCTGTCCACCAAGTACAACGACGCGCCGGAGCAGGCCTCGCGGGCCTACGATGCGGACCGCGACGGCTTCGTCATTGCCGGCGGTGCGGGTATGCTGGTGCTCGAAGAACTGGAGCACGCCCGCGCCCGGGGCGCGAAAATCTACGCCGAATTGGTGGGCTATGGCGCCACCTCCGACGGCCACGACATGGTAGCGCCCTCCGGCGAAGGCGCGGTGCGCTGCATGCAGCAGGCCCTGGCCACTGTCGAGGGCCCGATCGACTACATCAATGCCCACGGCACCAGCACGCCGGCGGGGGATATCCAGGAGCTGAAGGCGGTGCGTGAAGCCTATCAGGACCTCGGCTACATTCCGGTGATCAGCTCGACCAAATCGCTCTCCGGCCACTCCCTTGGGGCCGCCGGCGTGCAGGAGGCGATCTACTCGCTGTTGATGCAGCAACGCGGCTTCATCGCCGCCTCGGCCAACATCCAGAACCTCGACCCCGAGGCCGAGGGCCTGCCGATCGCTCGCGAGCGCCACGAGAACGTCGACCTGCAACGGGTGATGTCCAACAGCTTCGGTTTCGGCGGCACCAACGCCTCGCTGGTGTTCCAGAAGCTCAGCGACTGAATACCGGGACGGGCAGGCCGGAGAAAATCTGGCCTGCCCTTTCAGTTTTACCCGAAAGGCGCCAGAAGCCGAACCTCCAACCAGTCTCCTTCCTCCACCGTGGCCTGTTCCGGCACCACGACCAGAGCATCGGCCTCGCTCACGACGCTGAGCACACCGGAACTCTGGTTGCCAACGGATACTGCCCACCACTCCCCGTCTCGAATTTCGATACGCACGCGGCGGAAGTCGCGACGGATACCCGGTCGTTCGACACAGAAGGCTGCGCGCGCGTGGAGCGCCGGCAGAGGCCTGGGCTCCTCGCCCTGGCAGCGCTGCAGGAAAGGCCGGGCCAGCAGACAGAAGGTGACAAAACTGGAGGTGGGATTGCCCGGGAGCCCGATGAAGGGCTTGCCGCACACCCGACCAAAGGCCAGGGGCTTGCCCGGCTTGATGGCCAGACGCCACAGCAGAAGCTCGCCGAGGGCCTCCACCTGGCTGCGGACGTGGTCCTCCTCGCCCACGGAAACGCCGCCCGAGGCCAGCACACAGTCCGCCTGCACTGCCGCATCTTCCAGGGCCGCCACCACCGCCGCGGGACTGTCGGGCACGATACCCGGGTCCCAGACCTGCATGCCCAGGGCCTCCAGCAGGCCAGCCAGCATGTATCGGTTGCTGTCGTAGATCTGCCCCGACCGCAAAGGGCCGCTACCGGGGGCAACCAGCTCACTCCCGGTACACAGAAGCGCGACACGCAGGGGACGATAGACGCTGGCCTGGTTCATCCCCAGGGAAGCCAGCAGCCCGAGGTCCGCGGCCCGCAGGCGCTGCCCGCGCCGCAGAACAACGGTACCCTCGACGATGTCCTGACCGCGCAGGCGAATATTCTCGCCCGGACACACGGCGCCAGTGACGACAATGGCGTCGTCGGCAGGCTGCGTGTTTTCCTGCATGACCACGGCATTCGCCCCCGGTGGCACCGGCGCCCCGGTGAAGATACGCGCCGCAGTGCCCGCCCGCAGCGGCTCCGGCCTACTGCCCGCGGGAATACGCTGACTTACGGGCAGCGGACCGGCACCGAGGTCTTCCACCCGCAGGGCGTAGCCGTCCATCGCGCTGTTGTCCTCCGGCGGGACCGCGAGGGCAGCGCATACATCCTCCGCGAGCACCCGGTGGCGAAGCGCCGGCAGCGGCAGGACCTCGACCCCGGGTGGCTCCGGTGCTGCCGCCAGCATGGCCGCGAGCGCATCATCCAGGGGCAGCAGCGGCTTCATTCGGCCGACTTTCGGGCTCGCAGCACCCCGACGAAGTTGCAGGGTCGGTGGTCGGCGTCCAGCTGCTCGCGAATGATGCCGTTCCACGCCGTGCGGCAGGCTCCGGTGGAGCCCGGCACGCAAAAAATGACCGTGTGGTTGGCCAGACCGGCGAGGGCGCGGGACTGGATGGTCGAGGAGCCGATTTCGGCCAGGGACAGCGCGCGAAAGACCTCGCCAAACCCATCGATTTGCTTGTCAAACAGGGGCAGCACAGCCTCCGGCGTGGAATCGCGACCGGAAAAGCCCGTGCCACCGGTTACCAGCACCGCATCGACTTCGGGGTCCGCGATCCACTGGGAGACAATCGCCCGAATACGGTAGATGTCATCGGCGACAATGGCCCGAGCCGAACAGCGATGTCCGGCCTCCACGACAGCGGTCTCCAGATAGTGACCGGAGGTGTCGGTATCGACATTGCGGGTATCCGAGACGGTCAACACGGCAATCCCCAATACGGATGCGGCACTGGGCTGCTCAGACATGGTTGCTTACCTGTTTCTGTTGCTGTTGATGACGGAAGTAAAGGCGTACGGTGTCCGCCACAAAACCGCGCCAGGGCACCTGCTTGATGGCGAAGGTATCCCGCAGGCGCTGGCAGCGCAGGCTGCGATTGCGCTCCAGCGCATCATCCTCGCAGACTTCCAGCTGAATGCTGCCGGGGGCGAAATCGGTAAACTGGGATACCGAAGCCAGCAGCACCTCGGCAAACTCGTAGCAGGTGGTGACATCCGAGCTGCAGTAGTGGAAATTGCCGAAGGCATCAGCACCGGCACTCATCTGATCGATCACACCGGCAATCACCCGGGCCGCATCGCCGGCTTCCACCGGACACCCCCGTCGCGCTGTACCCAATTGCAGGGTACCGCCGCTGAGCAGTTGCTCAAGCATGTGCGTGAGCACATTGACGCCCTCGTGGGAAAATACCGGCCCCAGACGCAGGATAAAATGGCGCTCGCAGGTCGAGCGCACCACCTCTTCGGCCCGCGCGATCAGCTGAGCGACCGACTCGTCACTGTCGGGCGCATCGTCTTCCTGCCGGGAACGCTCACCCAGACCGCTGAAGACCCGGGCGCTGGACACCAGAAAATGACGGCCCGCGCTACGCTGACAGGCCTTGGCAAGCCAGTGGGTACGTTCGACATCTTCGTCCGATACGATCTCACCGCTGTCCGCTGCCGCCTGTAGACGGGTATCCACCAGCACATCGGCACGCGCCCGCCGCACGGCCTTCTTCGCCTGGCGCTCGCTCTTCCAGCGAGACGCCGCGAGGGAAATCAGCTCGACATCGTGCCGCCCCCAGCGACGCAGATGATGCACCAACGCCAGTCCGAGGGAAGAGTCGGAACCGATCAACAGGACCCGCAAGAGTCGCCTCCCGAAATTCTCACACCTGGCGAGATCACCACATTTCTAGAAGGGAATATCGTCGTCAAAGTCATTGAAGTCCTGGGGCGGAGGCGCCGGCTGCTGGTTGCCGCCAGCCTGGCCCTGGGGCCCCGCCGGCACCTGCTGCCGCTGCGGTGCCGGCTGCTGCTGGCCATAATCCCCGGGGCCTGAGCTGTAGTTGTCCTGGCCCATGCCGCCGCGGCTGTCCAGCATCTGCATCTCGTTGGCCACGATCTCGGTGGTGTAGCGATCCTGGCCGTCCTGGCCCTGCCACTTGCGGGTGCGCAGAGAGCCCTCGACATAGACCTTGGAACCCTTGCGCAGGTACTCTCCGGCGATCTCCGCCAGGCGATTGAAAAACACCACGCGGTGCCACTCGGTGCGCTCCTGGGGCTGGCCGGTCTGCTTGTCCTTCCACTGGTCGCTGGTGGCCAGATTGACGTTGGTCACCGCCCCGCCGGAGGGCATGTAGCGGGTTTCCGGATCCGCCCCCAGGTTGCCGATCAGAATCACCTTGTTGATGCCCCTAGCCATGTTCTTGCCCTCTGTCAGGATGCGCTGCGGATGTTGCAATGGAGTGCGCGACTATAGCAATCCGGCCCTGCAAATGCGACACGCGGGAGCGGGCACAAACCATCAGATGGCAACCGCAGCGGCCAGCCGAACCCCGCGATAACACATCGCGGTTTCAGCGCGCTTTTGAGGTCAGGGCCTCTTCCGCGGCTGCCCGCTGGCCATGCCGCGGCAGGGCAAGCAGGCACCACAGCCCGCAAAGACCCACGCAGAACAGCAGCACCGACTGGCTGCCGTAGTGCTGCAGGAGCCAACCACCCAGGGCGCCACCAGCAAAGATGCCCAGGAACTGGGCGGTGGAATAGATGCCCAGGGCAGTCCCCCGCCCGCCCGGAAACACCGCCTTGCTCACCATTGATGGCAGCGTGGCCTCGAGGTAATTGAAACCGACGAAAAACAGCCAGGCGGCCAGGTAGATCGTCCAGCCACTGGCCGCCAGACCGAGCGCCACCAGAGCGACCACCAGCGCCAGGATGGCCGCCAGGAACACCGGCGCCGGCCGACCGCCCCGCTCCGCCAGCCGCATCATGGGTAAGACACCCAGTACCGAGAGCAGAATCACGGGCAGGTAGACCTGCCAGTGCTGATCCCGGGGCACGCCGGCCAGGCCCTCGATCAGGCCCGGGAGCACCAGGAACAGCGCCATCAGTACACAGTGGAGCGTGAAAATACCCGCGTCCAGGCGCAGCAGAGCCGGGTCGCGCAGGGCGCGTCCGAACAGGTTGCCGCGGGGCGCGGCAGATTCCACGGTCTGCCCGCTCTCGGGCTCGGGGATCCGCCACAGGACCAGCATGCCGAGGACAGCCAGCACCGCCGTGATGGCAAAGACCAGATCGAGTCCGCCAAAGGCCGCCAGCAGAGGGCCCACGACCAGCGCCACGGCAAAGGCGAGGCCGATACTGGCCCCGACGATGGCCATGGCCTTGGTCCGCTGTTCGTCGCTGGTCAGGTCGGCCACCAGCGCCATGATGCTGCTGGCGATGGCCCCCGCTCCCTGCAGCAGGCGGCCAAGCACGATCCCGTGGATGCTCTCCGACCAGGCAGCCAGCAGGCTGCCCAGGGCAAAGACCAGCAGGCCTCCGACAATCACCGGCTTGCGGCCAATCCGGTCCGAGAGCCAGCCCAGGGGAACCTGCAGCAGGGCCTGGCTGAGGCCGTAGATACCCAGGGCCAGCCCGATCAGGGCGGGCGTCGCGCCGCGATAGTCGGCAGCGTAGAGGGCCAACAGGGGCAGGACCATGAACAGGCCCAGCATGCGCACGTTGTACAGCAGGGCAAGAGACAGCACCGCGCGGCGTTCCGCCGCTGTCATGGGATTCTTGGTGATCACGAACTCGGACTGTGAAAGGCTTGGACCGCGAATTCTAGCAGCTTGGCCGCCGCAGCGACATCCGCGCGGCACGCAAGGCACATCCAGCTCGCCGGACCGCGCGTAAACTGCCCCGTAGTTGCGGCCCTGCGATAGCTTTTGCCCGCCCTACCCCCAGCGCCTATACTGGCAGGTTTGATCGACCCTCATCAGGGAGAGTCATGGACACTATTCAGGTCCGCGGTGCACGTACGCACAACCTCAAGAACATCGACCTCGACATTCCCCGGGACAAACTGGTGGTCATCACCGGGCTGTCCGGCTCCGGGAAGTCATCACTGGCCTTCGACACGCTCTACGCGGAGGGCCAACGGCGCTATGTCGAGTCCCTGTCCACCTATGCGCGCCAGTTCCTGTCGATGATGGAAAAACCCGACATCGACCATATCGAGGGTCTGTCGCCGGCAATCTCCATCGAACAGAAGTCCACCTCTCACAACCCCCGCTCCACCGTCGGCACCATTACCGAAATCTACGACTACCTGCGTCTGCTGTTCGCCCGGGTCGGCGATCCCCGCTGCCCCGAGCACGGCGAGACCCTGCAGGCCCAGACCATCAGCCAGATGGTGGACAGCGTGCTGGCCCTCCCCGAGGGCAGCAAGCTGATGCTGCTGGCACCGGTGGTGCGCGATCGTAAGGGTGAACACCTGCACGTGTTCGAGGAGCTGCGCGCGGGCGGCTTCGTCCGCGCCCGGGTGGATGGCATCGTCACCGACCTCGACGACCTGCCGAAACTGGACAAGAAGCGCAAGCACAGCATCGACGTGGTGGTTGATCGCTTCAAGGTGCGCCCCGACCTCAACCTGCGCCTGGCGGAATCCTTCGAGACCGCGCTGGGGCTCACCGATGGCCTGGCCACGGTGAGCTACATGGACGGCGACGGTGAAGACCTGATGTTCTCCGCCCGCTTTGCCTGTCCGGTCTGCGGCCACAGCATCGACGAACTGGAGCCGCGACTGTTCTCTTTCAACAATCCGGCCGGGGCCTGTTCCAGTTGCGACGGCCTGGGGGTCAAGCAGTACTTCGACCCGGAACGCATCGTGGTGCACCCCGAATCAAGCCTGGCCGAGGGCGCGATCCGCGGCTGGGATCGCCGCAACGTGTATTACTTCCACATGCTGACCAGCCTGGCGGAGCACTACGGCTTTTCCATCGACACCCCTTTCGCCAAGCTGAAGAAGAAGCAGCGGGAGGCAATCCTCTACGGCTCGGGTGATGAAGAGGTCAGCTTCGCCTATGTGAATGACCGCGGCGACGTATTCAAGCGCCGCCACCCCTTCGAGGGCATCATCCATAACATGGAGCGGCGCTACCGGGAGACCGAATCCCAGAGCGTCCGCGAGGAGCTGGCCCGCTTCCTTGCCTCCCAGCCCTGCCCCGACTGCGGCGGCACCCGCCTGTGCCGGGACGCCCGCCACGTCTTCGTGGATGACCGCAGCCTGCCCTCGATCACCGAAATGCCGGTGGGCGAGGCGGAGGTCTATTTTGAACAGCTGGCTCTGGAGGGCCGCAAGGGGGAGATCGCCAGCAAGATTCTCAAGGAGCTGCGCGCCCGCTACCGTTTCCTGGTCGATGTGGGCCTGAATTACCTGACCCTGAGCCGCAGTGCGGAGACACTCTCCGGCGGCGAGGCCCAGCGCATCCGCCTGGCCAGCCAGATCGGCGCTGGCCTGGTGGGGGTAATGTACATCCTCGACGAGCCCTCGATCGGCCTGCACCAACGGGACAACGAGCGCCTGCTGAACACCCTCAACCACCTGCGCGACCTGGGCAACACGGTGCTGGTGGTGGAACACGACGAGGACGCCATCCGCAGCGCCGACCACATCATCGACATCGGCCCGGGTGCCGGTGTCCACGGCGGTCGCATCGTCGCCCAGGGCACCTTCGAGGACATTATCGGCACCGAACAGTCGCTCACCGGCGCCTACCTCTCCGGGAAGCGGCGGATCGAGATTCCCGCCAAGCGCGTGGCTCGCGACCCCAAGAAGACCATCCGACTGCTGGGTGCCCGGGGCAACAACCTCCAGGGCGTCGACCTGGAACTGCCGGTCGGCCTGCTCACCTGTATTACCGGCGTATCCGGTTCAGGCAAGTCCACCCTGATCAACAACACCCTTTACCCGATCGCCGCCACCCAGCTGAACGGCGCCACCTCCCTCAACCCGGCGCCCTATGAGCGCATCGAGGGGATGCAGCACATCGACAAGTGCATTGATATCGACCAGAGCCCGATTGGCCGCACACCGCGTTCCACCCCGGCCACCTATACCGGCATTTTCACGCCGGTACGGGAGCTTTTTGCCGGCACGCAGGAGGCCCGCTCCCGCGGCTACAAGCCGGGGCGCTTCAGCTTCAACGTCAAGGGCGGCCGCTGTGAGGCCTGTCAGGGGGATGGTGTCACCAAGGTGGAGATGCACTTCCTGCCGGACATCTACGTACCCTGCGATATCTGCAAGGGCAAGCGCTACAACCGCGAGACCCTGGAGATCCGCTACAAAGGCAAGAGTATCCACGAGGTCCTGGAAATGACCGTGGAGGATGCCCTGGCCTTCTTCGAGCCGGTACCCTCGATCGCCCGCAAGCTGCAGACGCTGATGGACGTGGGCCTGTCCTATATCCGCCTGGGCCAGGCGGCCACTACGCTATCCGGCGGCGAGGCCCAGCGGGTCAAGCTGTCACGCGAACTGTCCAAGCGCGACACCGGAAAGACGCTCTACATCCTCGATGAGCCGACCACAGGCCTGCATTTCGAGGACATTCGACAGCTGCTGGATGTGGTGCACCGACTGCGCGATCATGGCAATACCGTGGTCATCATCGAGCACAACCTGGACGTGATCAAAACTGCCGACTGGCTGGTGGACCTAGGCCCCGAGGGCGGCAGCGGCGGCGGCCAGATCATCGCCACCGGCACACCGGAAGAAGTGGCCAAAGTGAAGCGCTCCCACACGGGACGATTTCTGAAGCCGATGCTGAAGGGCTGACCTGAAACGTCAACGATTCTCGCGCGTGTGCCAGAGACGCAGCACGATGATCGATTCGGTCTGAACTTCGTAACGAATTTCATAGCGCCCAACCAGGATGCGCCGCACTTCACGCGGCGCAAACTGAAACAGCTGCTCGCCCAGGCGGGGATTCTCCCGCAGGCGTTCGGGCGCCCTGGCCAGTGACTGCACCGTGCGCGCAGCGGCCAACCGGCTGTCCCGCTCAAGAAAGTCATACAGGCGCTGCAGGTCCGCGAGCGCTCTGCGGCTCCACTGCAACTCTCTCAACGCGAAACCGGTTCTGCAACATCTCCGGCGCTCAAGCCATCAGCCCAGGCAAGAACCGACTGATGGTCGATGATGGCGCCGGAGTCGACTTCCGCCAAGGCCTCTCGCGTCAGGCTGTCGCGCTCGTCCTCCAGCGCTATCCAGCTCGCCAGAGCCTGCTTCACGATCCAGCCACGGGAGCGCTCCAGACGCTCGGCCAGCCTGTCCACCTGCTCCGCCATGTCGGTGGGCACATGTGCAGTCAGCACTCTCGTCTCGCTTTTCACAACAACACCCCGCTTTAATCAAAATCAATCAACGTGATTGAAATTAGACCACGCGTGAAAAAAAGACAAGTCTGGCGATAGCAGGGTCAATACCCGCCAGGTACAGGCACCTCCGCCGGTGCCGATTTGCAGCGTCCCAGCACCCGCTGGGCCGCCTGCCGCAGCAGGCTGATATCGATGGCTACGGCAATGAAGTCAAAGCCCAGGTCGCGGTAGCGACACGCCGCGGGTTCCCCGGGCGCCAGGATACCCACGGCCTTGCCCGCCGCCTTGGCCGCCGCGGCCACCGACTCAATGCAGGCCTGCACCTCGGGGTGCTCGGGCTGGTCCGGAAAGCCCAGGTCGGCGGAGAGATCCACCGGGCCAATGAAAATGGCATCGACGCCCTCCACCTCGGCTATCTGGCGGATATGCTCGGCACCGCGGCGACTCTCCACCTGCAGGATCAGGCAGATTTCCTCGTGGGCGCGGTGGATATAGTCGCCGATGGCACCCCAGCGGGTCGCCCGCGTGAGACCGCCGCCGACCCCGCGGATGCCACCCTGGGGCGGATAACGCGTCGCCCGCACCAGCTCCCGGGCCTGCTCGCCCGTCTCCACCATGGGAATCATCAGGCTCTGGGCGCCGACATCCAGATACTGCTTGATCAGCGCCGCATCCCCGTTCACCGGCCGCACCACCGCGGAGACCGGGTAGGGCGTCACCACCTGCAGCTGCTCCAGCACCGAGGGCACCGAGTTCGGCGCGTGCTCGCCGTCAATCAGCAGCCAGTCCGCACCCGTCGTCGCGCAAACCTCCGCCGCATAGGCACTGCCCAGCGCCAGCCAGAGCCCGTACTGCGTCTCACCGCGGGCCAGCGCCGCCTTGAACTGATTGACCGGAACCCGCACGCCGCATCCCTCATCGCCAGAAAGGCCGCCATTTTAGCACCCTGAGCCAGATGCGCAGCCAAGCGAAGCCATGCCAGGTTCCGGGACCGTCGCCGGCCAGGGAAGGCCGGCGCCGAGCGCACAGGGATGTGCTTGTAGCGTGTCCCGGAATTGGCATGGCTTCGCTTGGCGCCACGGAGCAGGCACAAAAAAGGGCGCCATAGCGCCCTGATTCGAAGCGAGGTGCCCGCCACAGCGGGCCCCAGGCTTACTCGTCGTCGACCGTGCCCACCGGCTCGGCGATGATGTCGTCTTCCAGCAATTCCTTGATGGACAGCTTGATGCGGCCGCGCTGGTCCACGTCCAGGACCTTCACTTCCACTTCCTGGCCTTCCTTCAGGTAGTCGGACACATTCTCCACCCGCTCGTTGGCGATCTGGGAGATGTGTACCAGGCCGTCCTTGCCAGGCAGGATGTTGACGAAGGCGCCGAAGTCGACGATACGCGCGACGGTGCCCTTGTAGATGGCACCGACTTCCGCCTCGGCCGTGATCTCTTCGATCATCGCCACCGCCTTGTCGCGGGCGCCCTTGTCCAGACCGAAGACACGGACGGTACCGTCGTCGTCGATGTCCACGGTGGCGCCGGAGGCTTCGGTGATGGAGCGAATGGTCGCGCCACCCTTGCCGATGATGTCGCGGATCTTCTCGGCATCCACCTTCAGGGAGATCATGCTAGGCGCGTTGTCCGAGGTGACCTTGCGCGGCTCGGGCAGCACGGCATTCATCTGGCCGAGGATGTGCAGACGGGCCTGCTGGGCCTGCTGCAGCGCCACTTCCATGATCTGCTCGTTGATGCCTTCGATCTTGATGTCCATCTGCAGGGCGGTGATGCCCTCGGCAGTACCGGCGACTTTGAAGTCCATGTCGCCCAGGTGGTCTTCGTCACCCAGGATATCGGTGAGTACGGCGAACTGGTTGCCATCCTTGACCAGACCCATGGCGATACCGGCAACCGGAGCGCGCAGGGGCACACCGGCGGCCATCAGCGCCAGGGAGCCGACACATACGGAAGCCATGGAGCTGGAGCCGTTGGACTCGGTGATCTCGGAAACCACGCGCACGGTGTAGGGGAATTCCGCCTCGGAAGGCAGTACCGCTGCCAGGCCACGACGGGCCAGGCGACCGTGACCAATTTCCCGGCGACCGGTAAAGCCCACACGCCCGGCTTCACCCACGGAATAGGGGGGGAAGTTGTAGTGCAGCATGAAGGGGTCGCGGCGCTCGCCTTCCAGGGCATCGATGATCTGCGCGTCACGCGTGGAGCCGAGGGTGACAGCACCGATGGCCTGAGTCTCGCCGCGGGTGAAGAGTGCGGAGCCGTGCACCTTGGGCAGCACGTCAACTTCACAGGCAATGGCGCGGACGGTGCGATTGTCACGGCCGTCAATACGCGCTTCACCATTGAGGATGCGCTTGCGTACCAGGGTCTTCTCGACGCGCTTGAACACGTCCTTGACTTCGTCTTCGCTGGGGCCACCCTCGACCGCCAGGGCTTCGACACAGGCCTGACGCACCTGGGCCACACGCTCGTAGCGCTGGGCCTTCTCGGTAATGCGATAGGCTTCGCCGAGATCCTGCTTGACCTGGGCTTCCACGGCAGCCAGCAGCTCGGCGTCGACGGCAGCGGCCTCCCAGTCCCAGCGCGGCTTGCCAGTTTCGGCGGCCAGTTCCTTGATTGCCTGGATCGCTACCTGCATTTCCTGCTGGGCGAAAAGTACCGCACCCAGCATCTGGTCTTCGGTCAGCTCCTTGGCCTCGGATTCGACCATCAGCACCGCGTGCTCGGTGCCTGCAACCACCATGTCCAGCTTGCTCTCGGTCAGCTCGACGTAGGTCGGGTTGAGCAGGTAACCCTGGGCTTCGCTAAAGCCGACGCGGGCACCGGCAATCGGGCCATTGAAGGGGATACCGGAAATCGCCAGGGCCGCGGAGGTCCCGAGCATGGCGGGAATATCCGGGTCGATGTGCTTGTCCGCGGACATCACGGTGCAGATCACCTGCACTTCGTTCATGAAGCCTTCGGGAAACAGCGGGCGAATGGGGCGATCGATCAGACGCGAGGTGAGGGTTTCCTTCTCGCTGGGGCGTCCCTCACGCTTGAAAAAGCCGCCGGGGATCTTGCCGGAGGCGTAGGTCTTTTCCTGGTAGTGCACTGACAGGGGGAAGAAGGGCTGGCCCGGCTTGGCGGTTCTGTCCGCCACCACCGTACACAGCACCGAGGTATTCTCAACGGTCACCAGCACCGCGCCGGTCGCCTGGCGGGCGATGCGGCCGGTCTCCAGGGTGACCGTCTGACCACCGTACTGGAAAGTTTTGGTTACTGGATTCACTCTTTTTCTCCAATTCCGAAAATGACTACCGGGGCACTGGGCCCCGGTATGAAATACTGCTTATCGACGCAGGCCGAGTCGCTTGATGAGGTCCGTATAGCGGGACACATCCTTGCGCTTCAGGTAGTCCAGCAGCTTGCGGCGCTGGTTGACCATGCGGATCAGGCCGCGGCGCGAGTGGTGATCCTGCTTGTGGCTCTTGAAGTGGTCCTGCAGCTGTTCGATGTTTGCAGTCAGCAGTGCCACCTGCACTTCCGGAGAGCCGGTATCGCCTTCACCACGCTGGTACTGCTTGACGATCTCTGCTTTCTGTTCAGCCAGTAATGCCATGTCGATAGTCCTCTTGTGTAATCTGCGTGCCCCGGTTGCTTTCGCGGGGCGTGAATGAAAAGAGCCTGTCCGTGCAGATTGACAGACAGGTTCGCGTCACCTCCCGGTGACTATCAGTCGACGCGGCGCCACGCGCCCATCGTCCAATATTTCGCCAATACCCAGAAACTCACCGTTTTCCAGGGTCATGCGCACCAGGCCATCGGCCGGTGCCCGGGCCACCCGCACCGGCTGGCCCTGACGCATGTAAAAACCCGCGGACTCGCCCAGGCACACCCGGGGCAGCCCCTCAATCGCCGCATCCATCGGCAACAGCAGGCTGTCCATGTGCGCCAGCTCCTCGGCGTCCCGCAGCGCCTGCAAGGCAGGCAGCGTCACTGCCTGCGACAGGTCGAAGGGACCGGCCTGGGTGCGACGCAGGGCACCCACATGGGCACCACAACCAAGCAATTTACCCAGGTCGTCCGCCAGCGCACGCACATAGGTGCCCTTGCTGCAGCGCATGCGGATATCCGCCTCCGCTCTGGGACCCGCGCGAAAGGCCAAAAGTTCCAGCTGGTACAGTGTGACCCGCCGTGCCTTGCGCTCCACTTCCTGCCCCTGGCGCGCCAGCTTGTACAAGGGCTGGCCACCCTGTTTCACCGCCGAATACATCGGCGGCACCTGTTCTATCTCGCCCCGGAAAGTATCCAGAGCCGCGGCAACCTCCGCTTCCGTCAGGCCGCTGGCATCGCGCTCCTCCAGCACCTCACCCTCCGCATCCGCGGTGGTGGTGGTAGCGCCGAGGACAAAGGTACTCTCGTAGGCCTTGTCCGCATCCAGCAAATACTGGGAAAACTTGGTCGCCTCGCCAAAACACAAGGGCAGAACACCGGTCGCCATGGGGTCCAGGCTACCGGTATGCCCCGCCTTGGCGGCAAAGTATAGTCGTTTTGCCGTCTGCAGTGCGTGGTTGGAGCTCATCCCCGCCGGCTTGTCCAGGACCAGGATACCGTCCACGGGCCGACCCTTGCGACGTCGGGCCACTCAGTGCTCCTCGCCCGGCTCGTCCTGGCGCAGGCCGAGCTCGCGGTCCGCCTCCGCGGCACGCTGGATCAAATCCTCCATGTCGCGACCGCGACCCACGCTGGTATCGAAGCGAAAGCCCAGCTGCGGCACGCTGCGCAGGTTGCTATCCCGGGAGAGCAGGCTGCGCAGAAAGCCCGCAGCGCCATTGAGCGCCTTCGCAGCCTCGCTAGCCTCTTCCGGGGTATCGCTGCCCAGGCGGGTAAACCAGACCCGCGCGTGGGCGAGGTCACGGCTGACATCGACACCGGTGATGCTGACCATGCCGATGCGCGGATCGCGCAGCTCCTGCTGGATCAACTGCGCCAGCTCCCGCTGCAGGTAGTCGGCGACCCGTTGGGTACGGCTGAATTCCCTGGCCATGACGGACCCGCCCCTACAGGGTGCGGGCCACCTCCTTCACTTCGTAGACTTCGATCAGGTCACCGACCTTGATATCGTTGTAGTTCTTCACGCCAATACCGCACTCCATGCCGTTGCGGACTTCGCTGGCATCGTCCTTGAAGCGACGCAGGGACTCCAGTTCGCCCTGGAAAATCACCACGTTGTCGCGCAGGACACGGATCGGCCTGCTGCGATAGACGGTGCCTTCGATCACCATACAGCCGGCCACCTGGCCAAACTTGGGCGACCGGAAGACATCGCGCACTTCGGCAATCCCCAGGATCTCCTCGCGCATCTCGGGCGGCAGCATCCCGGACAGGGCCTGCTTGACGTCGTCGATCAGGTCGTAGATCACGTTGTAGTAGCGCAGGTCGACGCCCTCGCTCTCGACCAGGCGACGGGCCGCGGCATCGGCGCGCACGTTGAAGCCAAAGACCACTGCCTCGGCGGTCATCGCCAGGGTAATGTCGGTTTCGGTAATACCCCCGACACCACCGGACACCACGTTGACCTGGACTTCCTCGTTGCCCAGTTCCAGCAGCGAGGTCTGAATCGCCTCCAGGGAGCCGCGCACGTCGGCCTTGACCACCACGTTGAGCGTTTTCTTCTCGCCCGCGGTCATGCTCTCGAACATGTTGTCCAGCTTGGCCGCCTGCTGGCGCTGCAGCCGGGTGGTACGCAGCTTTTCCTGACGGTAGTCGGCGATTTCCCGCGCACGCTTCTCGTTTTCCACCACGGCGAACTGGTCGCCCGCATCCGGGGTACCGTCGAGGCCGAGAATTTCCACCGGGATACTCGGGCCGGCCTCATCGATCGGCTTGCCGTTCTCGTCCAGCATGGCGCGCACGCGGCCGGACTGCAGGCCCGCCAGGATAATATCGCCCTGGCGCAAAGTACCGCTCTGGACCAGCAGCGAAGCCACCGGACCCCGCCCCTTGTCCAGGCGCGACTCGATGACAATACCCTGGGCGGGAACATCGCGGGGCGCTTCCAGCTCGAGGATTTCCGCCTGCACCAGGACCGCGTCCAGCAGCGCATCAATGCCGTCACCGGTGTGCGCGGACACCGGCACGAACTGCGTATCGCCACCCCATTCCTCGGGAATCACTTCCTTGGCCGCCAGCTCACTCTTGACCCGGTCGGGATCGGCGCCTTCCTTGTCCATCTTGTTGATCGCCACAATCAGCGGCACACCGGCGGCGCGGGCGTGCTGCACCGCCTCTTCCGTCTGTGGCATCACACCGTCGTCGGCAGCCACTACCAGGATCACGATGTCGGTGCTCTTGGCACCCCGGGCGCGCATCGCGGTAAACGCCGCGTGGCCAGGGGTATCCAGGAAGGAAATCATGCCGTGGCCCGTCTCAACGTGGTAGGCCCCGATATGCTGGGTAATCCCGCCCGCTTCACCAGAAGCAACCTTGGCCTTGCGGATATAGTCCAGCAGGGACGTCTTGCCGTGGTCGACGTGCCCCATCACGGTGACCACGGGCGCGCGCGGCTCCGGCGTACCCTCGTGCTGAGCCAGGGTTTCCTCGAGCTTCTCCTCCAGGGCATCGGCACTGATCAGCTTGGGCTTGTGGCCCAGTTCTTCCACCACCAGCACGGCGGTATCCTGGTCGATCATCTGGTTGATGTTGGCCATCACGCCCAGTTTCATCAGTTCCTTGATGACCACACCGGCCTTGACCGACATCTGCTGGGCCAGGCCACCGACGGAGGTCATGTCCGCCAGCTCGACCTCGTAGACCTTCTTCTCGGTAGGCATCTCGAATCCATGTTTGCTGTGCTCGGCATGGGCGGCCTTGCCCTTGCGGCGACCACCGCGGCGGCGCGCCATCCCGGACTCCGCTGCTTCCAGGTCGGAAAGGGACAGGTTGTGGCCGCGCTGCTTGCCGCGCCCGCCGGGCATGCTGCGATCCAGGCGACCGCGGCCCGCCTTTTTGCGCTGCTCGTCGTTCTGCACCGGGGCCGGCGCTTCGTGCAGCCGCTTGGGCTTGCGCGCTTCAGCCGCTTTCTCGCGCTCCACCTTGGCGGCGGCTTCCGCGCGGACACGCTCTTCTTCCGCTTTCTTGGCCTCCAGGGCAGCCTTGCGCGCCTCGGCCTCTTCGGCTTCGCGCTGCATGCGACGCAGGGCGGCGCGCTGGCGAAGCACTTCGGGATCGAGGTTCTTGAGCTTTTCCTCTTCTTCCTCTTTCTGGCGCTGGCGCTCGCGCTCCTCGGCGGCTGCCGCGGCCGCGGCCGCGGCTTCCTCGGCGGCCTTGCGGGCCTCCTCGGCCTCCGCCTGGGCCTTCACTTCCGCCTCCTGACGCGCCCGCTCCTCGGCTGCCTGCTGCTCGGCCAGCTGGCGAGCTGCAGCCTCGTCGGCTTCGCTTGCCTGGGGTGCTTCTGTCGCGGCCACGGCCTCTTCCGCCTGACCAGCTTCCGCATCGCGCTTGACGTAGGTGCGCTTCTTGCGCACCTCGACGTTGACCGTCTTGCGGCCCTGGGCACCGGAGGTTCGCAGGGTGCTGATGGTCTTGCGCTTCAGGGTAATGCGCTTGGGCGCAGCGTCGGACGCCTCGCCGTGGCTGCGCTTGAGGTAGGCCAGCAGCGTCTGCTTGTCCTCTTCGGATACCACTTCACCGGCAGCGGCATGGGGCAGACCCGCGTCCTTCATCTGCGCCAGCAGACGGTCCACGGATGCTCCCACTGTCTCTGCCAGTTGCTGTACTGTCACCTGCGCCATGCACTCTTCTCCTTGATCCCTTTCTGCCCTGCGTTGCGATCGATGGTAGCGGCTTATTCCGCTTCCTCGGCAAACCAGGGGGCGCGCGCGGTCATGATCAGCTCGGCTGCGCGCTCTTCAGTCATGTCGGGAATATCCAGCAGCTCTTCCACACTCTGCTCCGCCAGATCTTCCATGGTGATGATGCCGCGGCTGGCCAGCAAAAAAGCCAGGTGGCGATCCATCCCGTCCATTTCCAGCAGATCCTGCGCCGGCTCGTTGGCATCCAGCTGTTCCTCGGAGGCGATCGCCTGCGTCAGCAGGGCGTCCTTGGCTCGCGCCCGCAGCTCCTCGGCGATGTCGGCATCGAAGCCTTCGATGCTCATCATCTCGTCGAGGGGTACGTAGGCCACTTCCTCCAGGGTGGTGAAACCCTCTTCCACAAGAATCTCGGCCACTTCCTCGTCAATATCCAGGCTCTGCATGAACAGCTGAATGACCTGGCCGGCTTCCGCCTCGTGGCGTTCCGCGGCCTCTTCCGTGCTCATCACGTTGATGGTCCAGCCGGTCAGCTCGCTGGCCAGGCGCACATTCTGACCGGCGCGGCCGATGGCCTGGGCCAGGTTGTCTGCCGCCACAGCAACTTCCATGGTGTTGCTGTCCTCGTCCATGACAATGGACTCGACCTCGGCGGGCGACATGGCGTTGATCACCAGTTGCGCTGGATTGTCGTCCCACAGAATGATGTCGACGCGCTCGTTGTCCAGCTCGTTGGACACTGCCTGGACACGCGACCCGCGCATGCCGACGCAGGCGCCGACCGGGTCGATGCGCTGGTCATTGGTCTTGACCGCAATTTTGGCCCGGGAGCCCGGGTCGCGAGCCGCGGCGCGAATCTGGATCACACCCTCGGCGATCTCCGGCACTTCGATACGGAACAACTCGATCAGCATTTCCGAGCAGGAGCGGCTGAGGAGCAGCTGGGGCCCGCGGGTCTCGCTGCTGATATCCTTGAGGATCGCCCGCACGCGGTCGTTGATGCGGAAGGTCTCGCGACCGACCAGCTGATCGCGGGGCAACAGGCCTTCCGCATTGTTGCCGAGGTCGACAATGATGTTGTCCCGGGTGACTTTCTTGACCGAGCCGGACACCAGTTCGCCGACCCGGTGGCGGTACTGTTCCACCACCTGCGCTCGCTCGGCATCGCGCACACGCTGCACGATCACCTGCTTGGCGGTCTGGGCGGCGATACGGCCGAAGCCGACGTTCTCGACCACTTCCTCGTGGACGTCGCCCGGCTTCAGGGACGGGTCCTTCTCCGCGGCTTCCTCGGTGGTCAGCTCCGTGCCCAGCAGAGCCAGCTGGTCGTCGGGTACCACCAGCCAGCGGCGCACGGTCACGTAGTCGCCGGTCTTGCGGTCGATGGTCACGTGAATGTCGGCGTCCTCGTCGTAGCGCTTCTTGGTCGCCGTGGCCAGTGCCAGCTCGATCGCCTCGAAGATGATGTCCTCGGACACCCCCTTCTCGTTCGAGACGGCTTCCGCCACCATCAGGATTTCCTTTGTCATGTCTCGCCTCGCCAGTTCACTGACCGCATCAATCAATGCGGGGATACACGCGCGCCTTCTCTATCGCGCCGCCGGGCAGCAAGTACTCGTGGTCATCCACCTGCACCACGACGTCCTCGCCTTCGATACCCTTCAATTCGCCCTTGAAATTGCGCCGCCCCTCGAAGGGCCTGCGCAGCCGCACTTCCAGCAGCTCACCGACATAGGCCGGGTATTGCTCCAGCCGGAACAGCAGGCGGTCAACGCCCGGCGAAGACACCTCCAGGGTGTACTCGCCGGCAATCGGGTCCTCGACATCCAGAACCCCGCTTACCTGCTCGCTGACACGGGCACAGTCGTCCACGGTGACACCTTTTTCAGCGTCTATATAAAGACGCAGTACGCTGTGCTTGCCCTGGGACAAAAACTCCACCCCCCAGAGCTGGTAACCCAGCGCGGTCACCGATGGCTCCAGCAGCGTCTGCAGTTCCTCTTGTCTGGCCACTACCGACACCCCCGTCGCCCTGCCGAACTTTTTCCGCACAAACGAAAAAGCCCCTGAAAGGGGCTTTGACGAAACGTGTCGCAATCTAGGAGCGGGCGACACGTAATTGGTAGCGGGGGCCGGATTTGAACCGACGACCTTCGGGTTATGAGCCCGACGAGCTACCAGGCTGCTCCACCCCGCATCAAAACAGTCTCCGGTGAAGGCCCCTTGGCACTTCACACCCGGGTTCTTTAAGACCCCCGGTCGAGAGGCTGTGCATTATAGGGAGGCGACCCCCAGTGGTCAACCGCTCCCGGAAAAATTTCCTCAGGAGGTGCTTTTCTCCGCCTCCCCGAGCACGCCCCGCGCCATCTGGTCCCGCTCGATGGACTCGAACAGGGCCTTGAAGTTCCCCTCGCCGAAGCCCTCGTCATCCTTGCGCTGGATAAACTCGAAGAACACGGGTCCCAGGAGGTTGGCGGAAAAAATCTGCAACAGTAAGCGCGGCGCCCCACCCTCCGTAGTACCGTCGAGGAGAATGCCCCGCCGACGCAGTTCGTCCACCGGCTCGCCGTGGCCCGGCAATCGCTCCTCCAGCATATCGTAGTAGGTGTCAGGGGGCGGCGGCATGAAGCGCAGGCCCGCCGCCTTGAGCCGGTCGTAGCAGGCGAGGATGTCGTCACAGGCGAAGGCGATATGTTGAATACCCTCACCGTTATAGGCCATGAGAAACTCCTCGATCTGGCCACCGCCGCGAGCCTCTTCGTTGAGCGGGATACGGATCTTGCCGTCCGGGGCCGTCATCGCCTTGGACAGCAGCCCGGTGTATTCGCCCTTGATATCGAAGTAGCGGATTTCCCGGAAATTGAACAGCTCTTCGTAATATTTGGCCCAGTAGTCCATTCGCCCCCGGTAGACATTGTGAGTCAGGTGATCCAGCGTGTGGAAACCGAAGCCGGGCGGGCGGCGCTCGACGCCGTCCAGCCAGTGAAAATCGATGTCGTAGATGCTCCAGCCCTCGGCGTAGCGGTCGATCAAGTACAGTGTCGCCCCCCCGATGCCCTTGATCGCCGGCAGGCGCAACTCCATCGGGCCGGTCTCGACATGGACCGGCTGGGCACCCCGCTCCAGGGCGCGCCGGTAGGCCCGGGTAGCATCCCGGACGCGGAAAGCCATGCCACAGGCAGAAGGGCCGTGCTCCCGGGCGTAGTACCAGGCGTGACTGCGCGGCTCGTAGTTGGTGACGAAATTGATGTCACCTTGTCGCCACAGTTCGACGGCCTTGGTCCGGTGGCGTGCCACACGGGTAAAGCCCATGGATTCGAAAACCGGCTCCAGCATGCCCTTCTCCGGCGCGGTGAACTCGACGAACTCGAAGCCGTCCAGCCCCATGGGATTGTCAAACAGATCTGTCATCGGCCTGCCTCCCGGGCACCGCCTGGTGTGGAGGCCCGAAGTATAGTTGCCGGCCAAACTGGTTGCAAATGTAACCAGTTTGGCAAGACCCTTTCCCCGGCATCAGTCCGGTTGGACTATCCGCACCACCAGAGATGCTTCTGCCCCACTCGCTGGCCGCCAAGCAGGCCCTGGGTCATACTCGCGACTGGTTGATAACAACGACTCTGGAATACCTGTCATGCCCAACGGTTACCGCGCCCTACTCGCCCCCCTTTGCGCCCTGCTCGTCAGCACCAGTCACGCCACCGCTGCCGGTTCGCGAGCCTGGTTCGGCGAACTTCACGTGCACACCATGAACTCCCCCGATGCCTTCATGCTGAACGTGCGCACCTCCCCCGACGACGCCTATCGCTTTGCCCTGGGGGAAGCCATCGAGCATGTCAGTGGCGTTGAAATCCAGCTGCGGGAGCCACTGGACTTTGTCGCCATCACCGATCACTCCGAATACATGGGTATCCTGCCGCGCCTGTTCGACGAAAACAGCGAGCTGTCCGAGCTGGAACTGGCCGGCCGCCTGGCCGCCAATGACCCCGAGGAACGCCAGCACGCCCTGCTGGAAGTTCTGATGTCCATGGGCGACAACCGGCCCCTGGAGGCGCTGGTCGACCCCGACCTGCGCCACAGCATCTGGCAGAATTATGTCCGCCTGGCGGAGCAATACTACCGGCCGGGAGAGTTCACCACCCTGGTGGGCTATGAATGGACCTCATCCGGTGGCATGGAAGAGATCAACCTGCACCGGAACGTGATCTTTCGCAGCGAAAAGGTCCCGGCGCAACCTTTCTCCAGTTTCGATAGCCCGGACCCCCGCAAGCTCTGGGAATGGCTGGATGCCCAGCGCGACGCGGGCATCGAGGCGCTGGCCATTTCCCACAACTCCAACCTCAGCAACGGTTTGATGTTCCCGGCGGAAAAAGCTTTCGACGGCAAGCCCATTGATGCCGAGTACGCCGAGTTGCGCCAGCGCAATGAACCCCTGGTGGAAATCGCCCAGATCAAGGGCACCTCGGAGAGTCACCCACTGCTGTCACCCAACGACGAATGGGCGGGCTTTGAATTGCTGGAAGACCTGCTCGGCGGCCAGGGCACCATCGGCGAGCCCAAGGGCAGCTACGCCCGCGACGCCTGGCTCACAGGCCTGCAGATGGAAGAAACCCGGGGCTTCAACCCCTACCGTTTCGGCGTGATTGCCGCCAGCGACAGTCACAACTCCGGCTCCCAGGTCGAGGAAGACAACTACCACGGCAAGATCGGCAGCGCCGACGGCACCCCGGAAACTCGCCGCGGTGGCAGCTTTATCAACACGCACCACATCCGCTACAGCTCCTCCGGCCTGGCCGGTGTCTGGGCCCCGGAAAACACCCGGGAGCAGGTCTATGACGCGCTGGCCCGGCGGGAGGTCTTCGGCACCAGCGGCCCGAGGATCCAGGTGCGTTTCTTCGCCGGGCCGGGCTGGCCGGAAGACATTCTGGAGCAGCACGACTGGGTCGAACAGGGTTACGCCGGCGGCGTACCCATGGGCGGCGACCTGAGCGCGGCCGATGTCGCCGAGGGCGGCCCGGAATTCCTGCTCTGGGCGGTCAAGGACGCCTCGAGTGCCTGGCTGCAGCGCCTGCAGGTGGTCAAGGGCTGGGTCGAGGATGGCGAAACCCGGGAGCAGGTCTACGACGTCGCCTGTGCCGACGGCCTGAGCCCGGACCCGCAGACCCACCGCTGCCCCGACAACGGCGCCACGGTGGACCTGAAGACCTGTGACTTCGATCGCCACCGCGGCGACGGCCAGCTGGCGACGCGCTGGCGCGACCCGGCATTCAACCCGGATCAGCGCGCCTTCTATTATGTGCGCGTGCTGGAAAACCCTACCTGCCGCTGGAGTACCTGGGACAGCCTGCGCACCGGCCTGCCGCTGCCGGAGGACGTACCGCCGACACTGCAGGAGCGTGCCTGGAGTTCACCCATCTGGTATCGGCCGGAAGAAAGCTGAGCAGCTGGCAGGACTGAGCAGCCCGGAAACGGCGGCCCCGCGAACGCGGGGCGCGCCGGAGCTTTCACCTCAGGCGGTCGGCGCCGCCTGCTGCCCGCGCACCAGACGCCCCGGCAGAGCCCCGGTGGCCTCGCCCTCGCGATAGACCGCAACGCCATTGACGAGGGTGGCTACATAGCCCTCTGCACGCTGCACCAACCGGCGGCCCTGGCCAGGCAAGTCGTAGGTAATTTCCGGCGCGTGCAGGGCCAAACGGTCGAAGTCGATCAGGTTGATATCCGCCCGGTAGCCCGGGGCCAGCAGGCCGCGATCTTCCAGCCCCATGGTCAGAGCCGTTGCGCGACTGAGCCGGTGAATCAGCTCGGGCAGGGGCAGTTTCCCCTCGGCGCGGTCGCGGCCCCAGTGAGTCAGGGCGAAGGTGGAATAACTGCCGTCACAAATGGTGGCCGCGTGGGCCCCCCCATCCCCCAGACCGGGAAGCACATCCGGGTGTCGCAGGATCTCGCCCACCGCGTCCAGGCTGCCATCGGCGTAGTTGGCCATGGCCAGGTAGAGTACGGTGCCGCGCTCCCCCTCGACCATCAGGTCGTAGGCCATTTCCTCCGGTGATACGCCTCGGGCCTGAGCCCGGCCTGCAATACTCTGCTCCCAGGGTTGCTCGTAATTGGGCGGATCCCCCAGCAGGAACATGTGGTCGAAGTCGCGCACCATGCGGCCCAGCACCAGGGCCGGATCCGGGTCCATCGGCTCGGCCAGGATGCGTTCGCGCCGCGCAGGGTCACGCAGGGCCTGCAGCCGCTCGGCCAAGGGCAAGTCCGCCACCTCCCGGTAGCCCGCGGTGGTATAGAAGGGGTTCAGGGTCAGCTCCACCCCAAGCATCATGCCGATGGCCCGCGGCATGACCTGGCCCTTGACTGTGGCTCCCGCCGCGTTCGCGGCCTCCAGGTCTTTCAGCAACTGGGGCCAGATGTGCGGGCCGGTATTGCCGGTGCCGATGGAGAAGGTCAGGGGGCGACCCGCAGCCTCCGCCAGCTGGCGCAGCACGCTGACATCCTTGCCCGGCAGGTGGATGTCCTCGACAATCTGGAACACACCCTTGCCCTTGCGGCGCAAGGTCTTTGCCAGCGCCAGCAGTTCCTCGTTGCTGGCCTCCAGCGTGGGAATCGGCTTGCCGTCGCTGGAGCGGTGGAACAGGGTGCGCGAGGTGGCAATCCCCATGGCGCCAGCATCTAGCGCTTCCTCCAGCAGCTCGCACATGCGCTGTATATCCTCTTCTGTGGCGGGCTCGCGGTTGGCACCGCGCTCACCCATCACATAAACCCGCAGCGCCGCATGGGGCAGATAGCCTCCCACATCCATGTCGTACTCGCGAGAGGCAATCAGATCCAGGTATTCGGGAAAGCTTTCCCAGGTCCAGGGGAGGCCCTCCGCCAGCACCGGGTAGGGGATGTCTTCGACCCCATCCATCAGGCGAATCAGGGTATCGTGATCAGCTTCGCGACAGGGCGCGAAACCGACACCGCAATTACCCATGATCGCGGTTGTCACCCCGTGGCAGGAGGACGGCCGCAAGCGGTTCTCCCAGGTAACGTGGCCATCGTAGTGGGTATGCACGTCGACAAAGCCCGGTGTGACAAGTAACCCGCGGGCATCGATCTCTTCACGTCCCGGCCCGAGGTTCCCGCCGACCGCAGCGACGATGCCATCGCTTATCGCCAGATCGCACACCCGGCCTTCATTACCCGTGCCATCGAGCAGCGTGCCGCCGCGAATCACCAGATCGTAGTCGCTCATGCCGTTTCCTCCTGCTGCTGTTCTTCTTCGATAATCCGGCCCATTTTGACGGTGCCACGGATCGTGCTTCGCTGCACAACCCGCACCTCATCCACCGGGTGGCCAAAAGCCATGTGCATGGTGCGCCGGTTGTCCCAGAGCACGATGTCATTCTCCTCCCAGTCGTGAATGTACTGGAACTGTGGCTGCAGCGTATGTTCGATCAGCTGCTGAATCAGCGCATCGCTCTCCCGCTCCGGCATGCCGAGAATACACTGGATATTCAGGGTGCTGACATTGAGGATACGCTGTCCGGTCTGGGGATGAACCCAGACCAGCGGGTGTGCGACCGGCGGAAAGCTGGGCAGATTCTTACTGCTGGCCTGCAGCAGCTCGCCCGCCTGCCGGTTGAAGCGCATGCCACTCAGATCTGCGCAGAAAATATACTTGGCCTCCAAACCCTCGATACGCGCCTTGGTCTGCTCGTCCAGGGCCTCCCAGGCCATGGCGGTGTCGAGCCAGCCGGTCTGCCCCCCGTGCGCGCTCTTTTTTACCATGCGCAGCAGGGCGCCGGCGTTGGGCGTGGTGGCGAAGGCCAGGTCGGTATGCCAGGGAATACGCCCATAGGTCGGCACACCATCGAAGGCGTAAACCGGCCCGGTCAGGCCCTTTTCGTTACTGAGCAGAATCAACTCGGGGTATCCCGGCAAACGGAAATGTTCAATCGGATGAGGCTCCAGCTCACCGAAGCAGCGAGAAAGCTGAAGCAGTACCTCGGGTGACGTACCCAGGCCGCGAAACAGGACAATGCCTGCCTCCAGCCAGAGCTCCCGCAATGCCGCCACCGTGGTCGATGACATGGCGTCGCTGACCTCGAGACCGGTCACTTCCACGCCGACACCACCCGGCAGGGGCTTCTTATTGAATGTCATCTGTGCATCTCCAATCGTGTGCGTGCCCGGCCACTGTGCCCTATCCGGGACCAAGCGACATCAGGCATATGGACTAGGTCACGACGAGGACAGTGACCCTGACACAGCGAGCACGCCATGCAGTACCATGTGGCGGGTCAGAGACGGGATTTTCCTGCATGAGTACGCCAACGCCCCCTATCGCACTGATCCAGACACTGTTCGACAGCTTGCTCGCCGAACCGCCGTGGCTGGACTTCCTGCGCGAGATGGAAACCTGGCTGCAAGGCCACCACGGCGCCATGGTGCTGCGCCGTCCGCGCCCGGGCGACCCCGGCACCCTGATTTCGACCCAGAGCAATACCGCGGCCCTGACGGTGCTGCAAGAGCACATGTTCAGCGAATCGCCTATCCTCGACCTGCCCCTGGATGAAGTTTGCATTCTGAGTGAAATGCTCAGCCGACAGGAACTGACGTCGCGGCACAAGCGCTTTTATGCCTACATTCAGGAGTATGGCTCGGTCGAGGACATTATCGGCGTCAACGTCGAAGAGGCGGAAACCGGAATGATCTTTCGGCTCCGCTGCGCCCGACTTACCGGCCAACCGAATTTCTCTGGTGAGGACCGGGACAGGATACTGGCGCTGCTGCCCTGGCTGCGCACGGCCGTCAGCCTGTATGCACGGCTGGCGCGCAAGGACTATCAGCTGAGTATTTCCGAGGCCGCCATCGGCCAGCTCACCATCGGTTCCCTGGTGATCGACGAACAGGGACAGGTCCTGATCACCAACCCGGTTGCCGAGCGTGCACTGGAAGCGGCTGATGGGCTCGCCCTGGCCCGCGGAAAACTGGTCGCAAGCGGCGGCGACAAGGCTGCGCTGCACGCCGCCCTGCGACGACTTTTCGACCGCGAGACGGGCTCGGTCAGCGAAACCCTGCAGCTGGCGCGCCCGGACGGCCGGTACTGGAACCTGCTGATGCGACGCACACCGGCACGCCCGGGACTGGACGAACGCGTCTCGAGAACCGCGCTGTTGCTGTTTCGCGATGCCGGCGGCCCCCGGGAGGTCAGCGAGGAGCTGCTGATGGAATTGTTCGGCCTGACCCGCGCGGAGGCGGCGCTGGCAGCGCGGCTGGTACAAGGGGAAAGTCTCAGTGACGCCGCCGAGTCCCTGGGCCGCTCGCGCTATACCGCGCGCGCCCAGCTTGCGGCGATCTTTGCCAAGACGGACACCCACCGGCAACCTCAGCTGGTCAGCCTGATCCTGCACACCATCAGCCAGCTGTGGGGGGAAGCCAGCACCGACACCTGAAGGTAGAGACAGCGCTCGACGCTGCCGTACGTACCCCTTGGCTCACTCCGGCCGATACCAGATCGGCGACGTATAGGCGCGCTCCTGGTGCACCAGCTCCGTTCCCTCGGGCAGATCCACGCCGAGACGCACCTTGTCATAGAGCGTCCAGCGCGGCGTGGGAATTTCCAATACCCGCAGGTAATAGACCGCGGCTTGCGCGGGGTCGAAATCGGGGTCGGTCCACAGCGCAGACAGCTCGGCACTGCCAATGCTGTTGCTGTAACGGGCCTTTTCGCGATCCACGCTGTCGCCAACCGGGGGCAACTTGCCCCGGGCGTCCGGCTGCCGGTCACCCGACCAGGCAACATCGTAAACGGCTTCGTGCATTTCACCCCAGCTGTCCAGCCAGCCCTTGACGATCTGCACCCGATCCAGGTTAGCCCCCTCGGGATCCTTCAGAGCGTGCACCATGAAACGCGGTGCACCCGCGGCGCCGGAGGAGCTCAGCTCACCGCCCATGGGGACCCCCTTGCGATAACCGTTCAGCGCGGGATTGGGCCCCTGCAGATCCTGCTCCTCCAGGTTCCAGCCCCCAAAGAAGCGCACGCGCATGCGCGGCCCGGTAGTGGCGTAGACCTCGCGACGCTGCATGGCGTCAAACAGGGCCTCTCGGGTATTGTCGGTGGCCCAGACCGCGGCATAGCCGGAGGAGACTTGCAGGGTATTGGACATTTCCGCCTCGGGTATGCCCCAGATGGTCTGGGTGCGCCGGGGCCCGGGTTCATCCCCCGCCTTCTTGCCCCAGAAATTGTCCTCCTCGACGGCGGCCAGGGCGGTATGGGAATCCGTGCTGCCGATCATGCCAAACTGGAAGGGATTCACGCCGAGCTGCTGCCCCAGTCGCAGCCCCAGTTGCAACGCGGGGCGCGCGTACTGATAGGGCTGCATCTCCGGACGCTGGGCCTCGTTCATCGCGATATTGAACTGGTCCCAGGTACCGTAGTCGGCAAACTCGTCATTGGGCGAAAGCAGCGGATGGGCCTCGCTGTCGCCCTTGATCTGGGTAACCTCCAGCAGCGGCTCCCAGCGGGCCCGACGCCGGGCATAGTCCGTGTCCAGGGGCTGGCCGTCGAGGGTCAGGTCGGAAAACATCTGCCCGCCACTCAGATTGCTGTTGTGGGGAATCGCCAACACCTGGCCGCCGGTCTTTTCCTCGTAATCCGCCAGCCATTGCCACAGGTCTTCGGGGTCGTCGCTGTCGAAGGCAGAAAAGGGCGTCACCTGATCGGCGCGTGCAGAACCATCGCGGAAGACCATGATCCGGTGAAGGTTGTTGCCGCCCGGCATGGCCGACCACTCGTAACCGATGAAGGCGGTAAACACACCCGGCTGGTTTGCCGCATCGGCCGCGCGGTTATTGGCTTCCCAGGGAGACGGCACGCCCTCCGGCAAGGTCAGTAGCGGCTCGCCATCCTCGTAGGAGTTGCCGATTTCCAGCATCAGCCGGCCGAAGGCGGTGGGCTCTCGCTGCTCGACGATGCGCTGCCAGGCGCGCGCCGTTTCATTCTGCATCATGCGGGGGTCGGCATCGCGGATCAGCGGCATTACTCCCAGGTACTCGGCGTGATCCGCCACGACCAGGAAATCCAGCGGTCGGCTCAGGCGGGCCGGCATGCCATTGGCCGCCGTCACGGTCTCACCCCGGGCAAAGCGGTAGGCGGCCTCGGGGCCGAGGCCGGTGACCCCGAACAGGTTCGCGTCCATGGACACCGAGGTGTGCAGGTGGGTATCCCCCCAGTAAACCTCCCGGGGGTAGTCCTGATTGGCCCAGGGCGAGTAGTCGCGACGCGGGTCGGGCGCCTCATCCTGGGCGGCCAAAGGCACGGCCAGCGAAGCCAGCAAAAGCGGAATCAAACCTAGGGGACTACGCATACTGCGTCCTCCTGCAAATGTCTTGTTATTGTTTTTCCGCACCGTCCGTCGAAAGACGGCAGGACTGTGACGCCCGGGTTTACTCGGGTGTCCCGGCGCCGGCTTCCGGCATCTGCAACAGTTCGAGGTACAGTGGAAAATCCGGATTTTCCAGGTAAGCGAATACGGTGTCGCTGTTCCAGCGCTTGTACCAGTAGGGGGTGTAGCCCACTTCGGCGAGTTTCGGAATCCAGGCATCGGTATCGTCGACCCGGTAGCGTAGATGGTGCATGCCTTCATGCCCCGCCTGAATGAATTCGCTGTGGGGGCTAACGCCGCCTTGCCACTCGATCAGCTCGATCTCCATATCGCCGCTACGACCAAAGCCGATATGCAGCTTCACGTCTTCGGTTTTGCCGCGGAAGGTGGCGCCCTGGACCGAGCCATCGATGAAGGTAAAGGGGCCGAATACCGGTTCAAAGCGCTGCACCCAGTCGTCCAGCTTGCGCACCACAAAGCCGATCTGGTCGATGGGTGGCAATCCAAGGTGTTGCAATTGTGGATCCGGGCTCATGCAGATAACCTCATTATCGTATCGTCGTGACTGGGCCAGCTGACGTGTGTGCCAGCGTAATACACTGCACTTAAGCAGTACCAACCCGCATGTTCGGGCTATTGAACCGATCTTATATTTCCCTTGCCATTTCCGGCAAGACAATTTTAATATACTTTCATTAAATTAGGAGTTACCGCGACAGCATGGCAAAGAACAATGAGCGCCAGCGCATTACCCCCCGCAGCGCCGCCACCCGGGCGCGACTGGTCAGTGTCGCCGAACGGCTGTTCGCCGAGCGCGGTGTCGAAGGCGTCCCCCTCAGCGAAATCAACAAGACCTCAGGACAGCGCAATGCCAATGCCTGCCAGTATCATTTCGGCAACCGCGAGGGCCTGCTGCAGGCCATTGTCGACAAGCATGTTCCCGGGATTGCTGCGCGCCGCGCGGAGCTGCTGGACGAACTGGAGCAGGCCGGCGAACTTAGCCTGGAAGGGCTGGTGGATGCCTGGATCGAGCCGGTGGTCGAGAAACTGCACGACCCGGATGGCGGGCGTGAATTCATTCGCGTCAACGCCCAGCTAACCACCCGGCACATGCTCTCCTTACTAAAACCGGGCCAGGGTGCCCTGCATGCGCCGGGGGCCGGGCGCCTGACCAGCGGCTGGAACCAGCTACTCGCCCACCTGCCACTCGCCGTGCGTCAACAGCGCCTGCATCTGGCGTCGATTCTGGTCTTCCAGGGACTCGCCGATCACTCGCGCCTCCAGGAGCACCTCGGGGACAATGACCCCGCCCACGATACCCAACTGTTTGTCGCCACCCTGCGCGACGCGATTATCGCACTGCTGCAGCAGCCGCCCTCTGCCGACTGCCTGCACAGTGCCGAACAAGCCCACGCGACCGGAGACTGACGTCCACCATGAGCAATACCATCCGCATCACCGACCTCGCCAACCCGCAACTGACGGAGGTCCAGAGCGCGGCCCTGGCCTATGGCGAACAACAGCAAGTCGACTTCAGCGAGAACGCCGTTCTCGACGCTGCCCGCCAGCGCACCGGCCTGGACGACTTCGGGCCCGGGGACTTCCGCGAACGCCTGCAACTGCTGCTGGATGAGTGGGGCAATGACCCGGACATGACCCCGAGCCAGCGCGCCAACCTGTTCGGCTACCTGGTGCGCTACGCCAGCAATCGCCTGCTGATCCAGAGCGAGTGGACCCGGCAACCCGAAATCCTCAAGCAGGAGATTCGACAACCCATCATTGTGGCGGGCCTGCCCCGCTCTGGCACCACGCACCTGCTCAACCTGCTGGCCGCCGATACCCGCTTCCGCTCGCTGCCACTGTGGGAATCCTATGAGCCGGTACCGATGCCCGGGGAACCAACACTGCCCGATGGCACCGACCCGCGCTACCAGCGCTGCGAGGAGGCCTGGCAGGGCATGCAGCAGGTCACCCCCCTGCTGGCAGCAATGCACCCGATGAACCCGGACCACATCCACGAAGAACTGGAACTGATGGGGCCCGACTTCGCCTCCTACAACTTCGAGTGGCTGGCACCCAGCCCCCGCTGGCGCGACCATTACTACGCCACGGACCAGACCCCACACTACGCCTACATGCGCGACGTGCTGAAGCTGCTGCAGCATTTCCGCGGGCCCGACCGCTGGGTACTGAAGTGCCCGCAACACCTGGAACAACTGCCGGTACTGCGCGAGGTCTTCCCCGATGCCACCTATGTCATTACGCACCGGGACCCGGTGGCGGTGATTCAGTCCGCCGTCACCATGATTGCCTACGGCCAGCGCATGGGCCGCAAGCGTATCGATACCAAGGCCCTGATCAACTACTGGTGTGACCGGGTCGAGCACCTGCTGCAAGCCTGCGTACGCGACCGGCCGTCAATGCCCGAGTCACAGACGGTGGACGTGCCCTTCCATGAATTCATGGCCGACGACATGGCCATGGTGGAGAAGATCTACGCCAAGGCCGGCGTGGAACTGACAGACAGGGCCCGGGGAGAAATGCAGGCCTTTATCGATGCCCACCCGCGGGGCAAGGAAGGCAAGGTGGTCTACGACCTGAAAGGGGACTTCGGTGTGGACCCCGCCGAACTGCGAGAGCGCTTCGCGTTCTATTTCGAACGCTTCCCGGCGAAGCCGGAAGTCGGCTAAGCCTGGCAGTCCACCATGACCTTCACCGCTTCCTCCGGGCGCTGTGCCGTCGCAAAGGCTTCATCAAAACGGGACAGGGGGAAGCGGTGACTGATCAAGGCGTGAGCGTCGACGCGGCCCGAGGACAGCATATCGATAACCGCGGGGAACTCGTCCGGGTAGGCCATCGAGCCGCGGATACACAACTCTTTTGACAGCACGGAAAGCAGATCCAGCGAGGCCGGCGCCTTGTGCACACCAACCAGGGTAATACGGCTGCCAAAACGCGCCAGCTTCACGCATTGTTCAAACACGGCACCCACACCTGTCGCTTCGATCATCACATCCACGTCGGGCAGCGATCGCCCCAGGTTCTCGGACGAACCAAAGGCATCCTTCAGAGTTGCTTCCACATCCGCCGTTGACGGGTTGCAGGTTACGGCCCCCAATTTCCGGGCCAGCTGCAGACGTGTTTCACTCATGTCGACAACAACGCACTGCTTTACGCCCCGGTACTGTGCCACCAGCAGCACGCCCAGCCCGATCGGCCCAGCGCCGAAAATCACCAGCTTGTCCTCGGCCGTCAGCTCACTGCGATTGACCGCATGCATGGCCACGCCGAGGGGTTCGACCAGGGCGCCGTCCTCGTCGCTCAGGTGATCGGGCAGCCGAAACAGGATATCCGGATCCGTGGCCACGCCCCGAACCAGCAACTGCGGGGCGAAGCCCCCCTCGGGACCGCCGTTACCGATCCCGTTGCCCCCCGCGGTGGGATTGACCACCACGCGATCACCGACCTGAAAGCCGCGGACATTGTCACCGACCTCCTGCACCACGCCGGACAGCTCGTGCCCCAGCGGCATGGGGGCGGGGTTACCGGGCAAGCCGCCCATGGCGACGTAGCTGAGATCGGAGCCGCAGATGCCGCAGTGGTGGACAGCGATCAGGACATCGTCGGGGCCGGGGGATGGCAGCGCAATGGTATCCAGTGCAAATTGGGCCGGGCCGTGGATGCGAACCTGTTGGATGGCAGTCATGTGTGACTCCTGAAGCATGTTATGTATTGATTGCCAGGCAAATGCAGGGAAGGTCCGCCCCCTCCCCCGAAGAGTCAGCGGGACATTGCATTGCCGGCCGTAGTGAGTGTACCTTACTTTTAATAATACCCCATTAAAATAGGTGGCAACATGCACGTGAACCCTTTTCTCGAATCCACCCACTTTCTGGGGGCACTCTTTCTGGCTGTGGTCATCTCTCTTGCCGCGCCTTCGTGGGCCGCAGCGGTGAGTGACGTGGAGCAGCGTGTCGACGACCTCAAGAGCCTGCCAGTGGAGGCAAAGGCCCTCAACGACTTCATCTACAAGATCGATGGGCAGGGGGCAGTCTTCCTGGTGAATACTCGCGAAGGAGCCGTACTCATCGACGTCGGTTTCAACAGGGCCCAGGGCCTCGCGCAAAAAGCACTGGTGGAGCAGTACGCCAGCGGCCCCATCCGCAAGATTATTCTCACCCATTTCCACGTCGACCATGTCGGCGCGCTGCCGGTGTGGGAGGAGGAAATCGCCGAGGGTTTACCCGTGATCACCCACCAGCGCTACCCCTACATGGCGCGCATCCAGCGGGAACTCAATCCCTTCTTCAATCGCCGCTACAAAGTGCTGTACGGCGACCTGGTCAACAGCGACCCCGATCCGGATCTCAGCTACTGGGCCATCGAACCCGATCGGCCGGTGTATGTCGGACAGCCCTACCGCTTTAGCCTGGGCGAGGTCGACTTCGAGGTCATCGCCATGGACAACACCGGTGAAGGCGAGGACGGTCTGATGGTCTGGCTGCCGAAGCAGAAGATCCTCTTCGTCGGCGACATGTTCGGGCCTCTCTACCCGATGTTTCCCAACCTCTACACCGTGCGCGGCGAGAAATACCGGGATGCCCTGGACTATATTGACGCCCAGGACCAGATACTCGCCCTGGAGCCGGAGATGCTGGTGTCGACGCACTTCACCGTGGAGCGCGGGGCCGAACAGATCCGCAGCAGCGTCACCCGCATGCGCGATGCCGTGCAGTATGTCTGGGACGAAGTGGTCGCCGGCATGAACGCCGGGAAAACCGTGTGGCAGTTGATGAACGACATCTCACTGCCGGAGGAATACGCGGTCAGCCAGGGGCACGGCAAGGTCTCCTGGAGCGTGCGCGCGATCTGGGAAACCGTGGCCGGGTGGTACCACTACGATACCGTCGCCAATCTCTACCCGGTGCCGGTGGAAAGCATATACGACAACGTCGTGGCAGCCGCGGGTGGCACCGCTCCCCTGGTGGAGCAGGCATCAGAGCGTCTCGCCGCCGATCAGCCGGTCCAGGCACTGCGCCTACTGGATATGACACAGGGCTCACCGACGGTAGATTCGTTGGCATTGAGGATTCGCGTACTCGACAGACTGCTGGAACAGGCACAGGCGCTGCGCAATTACAGTGAGATAGGCCTGCTGAAGGACGATCGCCAGCGCACCGCCACTCGCCTAGAGACACTGGGCTCCTAAATCGACGAAGCGCCGGGACAGCTCCCGGCGCCGGGCCCATGGCTACTGACTTGCCGGAAAGGTCACCACCGTCCGCAGGCTCTCGCCCCTGCGCATCAGGTCGAAGCCCTCGTTGATGCGCTCCAGTGGCAGGCGGTGGCTGACCAGGCTGGCCAGGTCGAGCCGCCCGGCCAGGTAATCCTCCAGTAGAAGCGGCAACTGGCTGCGGGTCTTGACGTTGCCGAGGAAGGAGCCCACCAGGGTGCGGCCCAGGAATAGGCTTTCGGGCGGTATCGGCAGATGCTCGCCCTCCGGGGGCATGCCCACAATCACCGCAACGCCGCCACCGGGATGAACCATCTCCAGCGCCTGGCAGGAGAGCTTGGCGTTACCCACACACTCGAAGCCGTAATCCGCACCACTGCCGGTCATGGCCTGCACCGCCGCAACCAGGTCGCCGTCGAGCGCCAGCGGGTTGATAAAGTCGGTAGCGCCAAAGCGGCGCGCAGCTTCCTCCCGCTCCGGATTGGTGTCGACACCGATGATCCGGCTGGCGCCGACCATCCGGGCCCCCTGCACGACGTTCAGGCCCACCCCGCCCAGGCCGATCACCACAACGCTGCTGCCGGCCTCCACCCGCGCGGTATACAGCACGGCACCCACGCCGGTGGCCACGCAACAGCCTACCGTGCAAGCCAGATCAAATGGCACCTCCGCGGGAATCCGGGCGACATTCATTTCCTTTACCAGCACATGCTGGGCAAAGGTGCCCAGGCTGGCGTAGGCGGCAATGGGCTTGCCGTTCAGTGAGAAGGGTGACTCCGCTCGCCCCATGCTGGCGTAGAAATGTTCGCAAAGATTGGTCTTGCCACCACAGCACGCAGCGCAAGTGCCACACTCCGGGATGGACAGGGGCACCACATGGTCCCCCGGCTCGACGCTGTTAACCGCACTGCCACAAGCCACCACCACGCCAGCCCCCTCGTGGCCCGGCACCACCGGGAAGGGAAAAGGCGCATTGCTGCCCTCCATTTGCAAAAGGTCGGAGTGGCAGAGACCGGTTGCGCGAATCTCCACCAGCACTTCGTCCGGCAGCGGGTCGCGCAGCTCCAGGGTTTCCAGCGTCAGCGGCTCACCCGCTGCGCGGCAGACCGCCGCGCGTGTGGTCATCGGCATACTCAGTACCCGAAGATGACTTCGACCCCGTAGGTCGCCGGTTCCGCCCAGGACTCCGCCGCATAGGTGTAACCCTTTGCGGAGATCGGAGTCGCTACCGCACCGCCGCCGCCAAGGCCGATAACATGCTGACGGTAGTCACGGTCAGTCACGTTGCGTCCCCAGAGTGCCAGCTGCAGACTGCGGCTGTCGGCGAAGTCCAGGGCCATGGTCAGGCGAGCATCGAGCAGGCCGTAGCCATCCTGTCGATAGAACTCGCGTCCCTCGACCTCCGGGCCAGCCGGTGACGAAAGGTAACTGTTGGACTGCCGGCGATAGTTGAGGTTGAGCGAAAGTTCACCATTGCTGAAACGCCAAAAAGTATAGTCCGCCGACAGGTTCAGGCTGTTGCGCGGTGCGTAGGGCAAGACGAACAGCTGCTCTATGTTGTCACCCACCTGGTGCGGCGACATCGGGTTCAGCGCGGGATCAAAGATCGTGCCGGGCAACACCTCCACGGTATCAAAACGCGGCCGCAGGTGTGTGTAGTCAAACTTCAGCAACAAGTCGGGTGTGGGCATGAAGGAGAGCTCCAGCTCGGCACCAGCGACGTTGGCTTCACCCGCGTTGTAGGCCTGAATAACCGACGTGTCGAATGCGTCCGCCACGAAGTTCAGCTGCATATCCTCGAATTCGCTATAGAAGAAGGCCGCATTCAGCCGCACACGCCGATCCCACCAATCGGACTTGATACCGAGCTCGTAGGTGGTCACGTCCTCCGGCTCATAGGTCTGATTGAATTGACCCGGGGCAGCACCTTCAGAGGAGCCCCCTGCCTTGTAGGCGGTGACCCACTTGGCGTAGGTCGTCAGGGTATCGCTCCAGGCATAGTTCAAAGTCAACGAGGGGTTGAACTCCTCGAAAGACTGGCGGTTGGAGGCGCCCAGTTCCAGCGGGAATTCATTGATCAGGAAGTCCCGGGACGCCTTGCGGCTGTCCTCGGTATAACGGGCACCGAAGGTCACGTCCAGTCGCTGCTCCAGTACGGATGGCGTCCAGGTTAACTGTGCATAGGCGGCGCGGGACCAGGAGCGAGCCTCCACATCGCGGTCCTTATCCACCACGCCCTGCCCGATTCCGCTCAGGTCGAGCACATAGTTCTGGTAGTGACTGGAGCTTTCCTTGAAATAGTACAGCCCCGCAACATACTCGACGGCTTCTCCCACATCACCGATAAACTGGAACTCCTGGGAGAACTGATAGTTGCCAATGATATCCACGGAATTGGTGGGCACACCAAAAGAGTCGGCGTAGTCCTGATAGCCGTCAAACGCCAGTTCGCGGTACCCAGTCAGGGACTTGATGGTCAGGTTGTCACGTGCCTGCCAGGTCAAGGTAAGACCGTGGCCCTCGAACTCCGTGGTGCTGACCGGCAGATCGATCGGCCGATGGGTAGTGCCCACCGGGCGACTGGCATCCACATAACCGGGATACAGCGGGAAGCCAGACTGGTAGTAGATCGGGGTGCTGTCCTGAGTGCCGCTTTCCAGGAAGTATTCCAGCTCAAAGCTGTCGCTCGGCACCCAACGCAGGGCTACGCGACCCGCCAGCTCATCCACCTCGCCAAAGTCATTCGAGTCTCCGCGGTTTTCGACATAGCCGTCCTGCCGGCGGGAAAGAACCGACACCTTGCTCGAGACATTCCCGACTTCCGGCAGATCAATCAGGGTCAGGCTGCGCAGGAAGTCGCGGCTGCCCAGGGAGAGGTTCTGCCGGACCCCGAATTCACCGGTCGGCTTGCGGCTGATCAGGTTGATCGCACCACCGGTGGTGTTGCGACCGTAGAGCGTCCCCTGGGGGCCGCGCAGCACTTCCACACGCTCGGTGTCAGCCAGGTCGAACAACACCCCCTGGGGGCGCGCGATGTAATGCCCATCGACGTAGAAGCCTACCGAACCGTCGCTGGTGATCTGCATCGGGTCGGCAACGCCCTGCCCCCGCATGTAGAGAATCAGCATGTTCGACGAGGGGTAGACCGTTTCGGACAGGCTGGGCACAGCCTTGGCGATATCGATGAAATTGTAGATACCGCGCTTTTCCATCTCGTCGCTGGACATCGTGGTAATGGCGATGGGGATATCCTGCTGGCTTTCTGCGCGCTTCTGCGCAGTCACCACCACTTCCTCCAGCTGCGCCAGGGCCGGAGCAGTCCATGCTACGGGCAAGGCCAGGGCAAGCATGCGGGCAAGCCGGGAAGGTTGAAAAACGTGGGGAACGACCATTCCTGTCATAACAAATCCTTGGAAGCTTTATTTGAATTAAAAAAGTTGCATTAAATTCGGCCTACAGCATACGCTGGCAGGAGCCGTTCAGCCAAGCCGGCCGCACAGAACACTCTGCTCGATAGAGACGAACAATAATGTCATCTCAAGGATAACGACAGGAGACGCCCCGTGACGGACACCGATACACGCCTGCAGGCCATGGAAGACCGATTCGCCCTGCTCGACCTGGAGGCCGACTACGCCGCTCACTGGGACTTCGGACGCGCCCGGGAGTGGGCCGGGCTGTTTACCGAGAAAGGCAGCTTCGAAATGCTGCCCGCGGGGCCGCTCCCGGCCTTTGTCGCGACCGGTCACGAGGAGTTGCAGGCCTTCTGCGATAACATCAACCAGCGCTGGCAGGGGCTGCACTTCATGCACCCGCCGCGGCTGCGAATGGCCGGTGACACGGCTTCCGCCACCATTTTTTTCGAGTTCCGCCATGTCATGCACGACGGCAACGGCCACACCCGACAGGGCCTTACCGCCGGCTACTACGAGGTTGACTACCAGCGCACGGCGGCGGGCTGGCGCATCGCGCGCCGTGTGGAGCAGGCGGTGTTCGACAACACCGACAACAGCTTCGCCTTTACCCGAGCCGCCAGCCCTTGATGAAGTCCAGCAGCTGCCGCAGGGGCTGGGGCATGTGCCGAGTGCGCAGGTAATAGATGTAGAAGGGCGGCATGCTCACGCTCCACTCCGGGAGCAGTGACACCAGCTGTCCGGTCTGCAGGTAACGCGCCACATCCGGCTCCAGCAGATAGCCGATACCCTCCCCTGCCAGTAGCGCCTCAAGCGCCAAGGCCTCGTCATCGACCGTGAGGTTGCCTGCCGCTTGAAACTCGAAACGGCGTTTCCCGCGCTGAAAACGCCAGGGAAAGACCGTGCCGCTCTGGGCGTGGCGCATGCGCAGGCAGTTGTGGCCGCGGAGCGCTTCGGGGTTTTCCGGGAAACCGTGGCGCTCCAGGTAGACCGGGGTGGCCACCACGTGCAGGGGCCATTCCCCCGTCAGCGGCAGCGCCACCATATCCTTTTCCAGCAGGTGGCCCACCCGCACGCCCGCGTCATAGTGGCTTTCGACAATATTGGTGATGCCGTCATCCACGGTGACATCAACCTCAATACGGGGGTAATCGCGATGAAAGTCTGCGATCAACCGACCCAAGGCCAGCCGCGCGGCCGCCCGCGAGCAGACCAGCCGCAGATGGCCGCGATTGGCTGCGCCCATGTCCTCGGCCGCTTCCACCGTGCGCTTCAGCTCCGCCAGCAGCGGCTGCAGCTGCGACAGCAATTGCTCACCGGCGCGGGTCAGACTGACGCTACGGGTAGTGCGATTGAACAGCTGCACTCCCAGGCGATCCTCCAGGTTGCTAACGGTCTGGCTCAGGGTAGATGGGGCCAGGCCCAGATGTTGCGCCGCCCGTCGGAAATTGCAACGCTCGGCCACCGCAACGAAGGCCTCCAGCTGCGCGTACTCCGCACCTTTCATTGTTTAGTCTCAACGAACATGTCATTCGTATTATGCAGGATTATCAGACCCGGTGCTGTTGCCTACACTGTCTGGCATATTCGTACGCCATGCAGGAGATAGACGACATGCAAACCCTGGCACTCCCCGGAACCGCGTTACAGGTCAGCCAGCTTTGTCTGGGCACCAACCAGTTCGGTACCGCCCTCAGCGATGCTCAGGCCGGCGCCATCCTCGACGCCTTTGCCGCCTGTGGCGGTAACTTCATCGACACCGCCCGCTCCTACGGCGACTGGATACCCGACGCCCCCCGGGGCGCCAGCGAGCAGTGCCTCGGCCGTCTGCTGCAACAGCGCGACCGCCAGCAGTGGATCATCGCCACCAAGGGCTGCGAGTTCGACTACCGCGCCGGGGATTTCGCCCTCCGGGTCAGCCCCGAACACTTGCAGGAGGACCTGGCCAACAGCCTGGAGGCCCTGCAGACCGACTACATTGATCTTTACTGGCTGCACCGGGACGACCCGTCCCAACCGGTCGACGCCCTGATCGACGCCCTGATCGCCGAACAGAAGGCCGGTCGTATCCGCGTCTTTGGCTGTTCCAACTGGAGTCCCGAGCGGATTCAGGAAGCCCAGGACTACGCCCGGAGCGTGGGTCACGAAGGTTTCGTGGCCTGCCAGCCCATGTGGGGACTGGCAGAGCCCGACCGGGAAGCCATGCAGATGTACTGCCCCGGCGGTTACTACGACGACGGCTACCAGGCACTGCACCGCGATGGCCTGAGCATCATCCCCTACTCCAGCCAGAGCCGCGGCTTCTTCCACAAGCTGGCCACCGCCGGCGAGGACAGCCTGCCCGACGACCTCAAGGCGCTTTACCTGAACGACGCCAACCGCCGGCGTTTGCCAGTGCTGGAGCGACTGGCGCAGGCACACCAGGTGAGCATCAACCAGATCGCCCTGGCCTACCTGCTGTCCCAGCCACAGGTTACGGTGCCGATTATCGGTGCCAGCCGGCCGGAGCAGCTGACGGACTCCGACGGTGCCTGCCGGGTCACCCTGAGCCAGGCGGAACTCGACGCCCTGCACCAGGGCGAGTAGCCTGCGCGATGCCGACTCGGGAATACGACTACATCATTGTGGGCGGCGGCTCCGCCGGCTGTGTGCTGGCGGCACGACTGAGCGAGAACCCCGCGGTCAGTGTGCTGCTGCTGGAGGCAGGCGGCCGGGACCGCAACCCCCTGCTACGGGCGCCGGGGGCACTGCTGCCTATCATGCTGTCGGGCGCCTGGGCCTGGCCCTACCTGTCCCAGCCGCAAAAGCAGCTGGACAACCGCAGCCTGTATACACCCCGGGGCAAGGTGCTGGGGGGTTCCAGCAGCATCAACGGCATGGTCTATGACCGCGGCGTGCCCTCGGACTACGACGGCTGGGCTGAGCAGGGCTGCGAGGGCTGGTCCTGGGACGAAGTGCTGCCCTATTTCCGCCGCGCCGAGCACTTCCACCCGGCACAGAACGCCTGGCACGGCCAGGACGGTCCCATCCAGGTGACCCGACCCGGCGTCCGTCACCCCTTCGCCCAGGCCTTTGTCGAGGCGGGCCAACAGGCCGGTCATCCCTACAACGACGACACCAACGGGGCCGAGCGGGAGGGCTTTGGCCCCACCGACGTCACTGTCGGCAGAGGCAAGCGCAGCAGTGCCAGCCAGGCCTACCTGGCGCCAGCCAGAGGCCGCCGCAACCTGACCGTCCTGACCGGGGCACTGGTCGAGACAGTCCTGATCGAGGCAGGTCGGGCGACGGGAGTTCAGGTAAGGCACCGCGGCCAGGTACAGCGCTTTGCCGCCACCCGGGAAGTGATTGTCAGCGCCGGTGCCATTGCCTCCCCCCAACTGCTCATGCTCTCCGGTATCGGCCCGGCAGATCACCTGAGAGAGCACGGCATCGAGCCGCGACTGGACCTGCCCGGGGTAGGCCAGAACCTGCAGGATCATCTCGCCGCAACGGTGAAATTCACCTCGCCGGCGAAGATTTCCCTGTTCAAATACCTCAACCCCATCCACGGTGCGCTGGCTCTCGGCCGCTATACGCTGCTGCGCAATGGCCCGCTCGCCGATCCCGGCATGGAGGCCGTGGCCTACCTGAAATCCGACCCCGCACTCGCTGACCCGGACATCAAGCTCCTGTTGCTACTCGCCTTGTACCGCAATCACGGCCGCGAATTGATTCCCCAGCACGGCTTCGGGGTACACATCAATGTCGTCAAGCCCGACAGCTTTGGCTCCCTGCGCCTCGCCAGCGCCGACCCCGCTACACCACCTCTGATTGACCAGAATTACCTCGCCAGCCAGCGGGATCGAGAGGTCCTGCGCAAGGGCATCAGGCTGGCACGTGAGGTCTTCGCCCAGCCGGCCTTTGACCCCTGGCGCGGCGAGGAACTGGATCCGGGTGCTGACGTGCAGAGCGACGAAGAGATCGACCGCTACATTCGCGAACAGGCAGACGCCGACTATCACGCCTGCGGTACCTGCAAGATGGGCACAGACCCGCTCGCCGTGGTGGACCCGGCACTGCGCTTGCGCGGTATCGAAGGACTCCGCGTGGTCGATGCCTCCGTGATGCCGCGACTGGTCAGCGGCAATACCAATATGCCGGTGATCATGGTCGCGGAAAAAGCCGCCGACCTGATTACCCGCCATGCTTGATAAGGAGGGTCACCATGGCCATGCCATCCTGTCCCGCTGAACTGCCACTGCTGGCCACCTGCTGGACCATCGCCGGCGATGTGCTGCCGACCGCGGCCTCACCCCAGAGCCCCTTTCCACTGGAGCGCCGCCTACAGGCAGCCGCCCAGGCTGGCTTCCGTGGCATCGGCCTTTGGTACGGCGACCTGCTTCAACAGTCGCAACTGACGGGCGGGCTGAGCAGCCTGCGCCGGCAGCTCGACAGCCTGGACTTCGAGGCCATCGAACTGGAATCCCTGGTCGACTGGTTTGGCGAGGGCGACGCGCGGCAAGCCTCCAATGCCCGCCGCGCACTCTTCCTGCAGGCCGCCGCCGAGCTGGGCGCGCGACACCTGAAAATCATACCGCCCATGCCGGGAAGCACAGTGAATACTGCCGCACTGGTGGATGCCTTTGGCGAACTGTGCGAGGAAGCCCGGGCTGTCGGACTCCGCATCGCCATGGAAATGATGCCAATGTCCACCCTTCCCACGCTGGCGGACAACCTGGCCATCGTCGAAGCCGCGGGGGCGTCGAACGGCGGCCTGCTGGTGGACATCTGGCACGTGCAGCGCTCCGGCTTTGGTGCCATGCAGGGACTTGCCCGCCTGCCGACCACCGCCCTGATGGCCGTTGAATTGAACGACGCCATGGCAAGGCCCGGCCCCGAACTCTTCCAAGCCACCCTGAACGACCGCCTCCCCTGCGGCGAAGGCGAATTCGACGTAACGGGCTTTATCCGCGCCCTGTGGCAAGCCGGCTATCGCGGGCCCATGGGGGTGGAAATTCTCTCGCCGCGCTTCCGCGCACTGGAACCCGAAGCGGCGGCGCGCCTCAGTCATAACAGCAGCGCGGCCGCCCTGGCAGCCTGCGCCTGATCACACGGACCACGCTCCACACCAGGATCGAAGGAGATGGACATGGAAAACAATAACGCGCCCGCCGGCTGCCCGGTTACCCACCTGATGGACCTGAGCAATTTCCGCGAGGGTGCCCCCTACCCGCTGTTCCATCGGTGCCGACAGGGACCTGCGGTTTGCTGGGAAGCGGAAGGCGTATCGCGCCGCGGTGGCCACTGGAATGTATTCCGTCGCCGCGAGATCGACCAGGTGATGAAGCACCCGGAACTGTTCAGCAATACCGGCGGCCCCTTTCTGGAAGAGACGCCACCGGAGCTCCTGACCCCGGAAATGCAGTCCCTGAACCTGATGGATCCGCCGCGCCACCGAAGCAACCGCTCGCTGGTCGACTATGCCTTCAAGCCCGCCGCCATACGACGCAAGGAAGAAGACCTGCGCCGTATTGCGCGCGAATTGATTGCCGCAATGGCGGACCGAACGGAATGCGACTTCGTCGCGGATTTCGCCTCGCAGCTGCCCTTGCGAGTGATCTGCAACATTCTCGGCGTGCCGGAAGACGAGCGCCAGCATGTCTACGATATCGTCAACCAGTCAGTACTGGCTCAGGACCCGGATTTTGCCGGCAGTCGCGAGGAAGGCTTCGACGCCCATGCCCAGATCATCCAGTACGGTACCCGGCTCGCCAGCGCCCACCGTGAGCAGCCGCGGGATTCCCTCACCAGCGAGATTCTCGCAGCCGAGGCCGAGGGACAACGCATGAGCGACCACGAATACGGCCTGCTGTTTCACAACCTGATTGTCGGGGGGATCGAGACTACCCGCAATGCCATGGCCTTTGGCCTCTATGAACTCATTCGGCACCCTGATCAGCTGGCTTTACTGCAACGAGAACCCGAGCGCATTGGCGATGCGGTGGAGGAAATTCTTCGCTACCACGCGCCGACCGTGTACTACCGGCGCACCGCCCTGCAGGACACGGAACTGGGGGGCCAGCGCATTCATGCGGGTGATACGGTCATCTGCTGGCTAGCCTCCGCCAACCGCGATGAACACAGCTTCAGCGAACCCGAACAGTTCGACATCACCCGCAACCAACGCGAGCCGGTGCGCCGTCACTACCGCACCTTTGGCGTCGGTCCTCACTTCTGCCTGGGGGTCCACCTGGCCCGGCTGGAACTGCAGATTGCCTTCGAAGAGCTGCTGACACAGCTGACCGGTTTCGCGTTGGAGGAGCCCCCGACACTCGCCGTCTCCATGTTCAACGACGGCTTCAAGCGCATGCCGATCCGGTTCGCGCGGCGGCAGGAGCACCCGGCTAACCAGTGACGCCAGACGCGCGCTGCCTCAGCTGACCTCCACATGCAGCCGTGTGAGGCGGATCTCGGCAATTCGCCACCCGCCGTCCCCGCGCACATAGCGCTCGTGATAGTGGCCGTAACCGTGCAGGTGACCGAAAGGCAACGGCGAGGCCTCGCCCGGCCACAACTTGTCCTCCATCGCCCAGATTCCGGTCGCCTCGCTGTCTGAAATGACCTCGATCTCGGGGGAATGTCCGTGATGGACGGTAATGACATCCTGTAACAGGGGAGCGAGGTTGGCCACATAGGTCGCCGCGCCACGGGTCAGCTGACTCTCGTCCCGCTGGCCGTTGGCGTCGCGCATGTCGGCCACCAGGTCCGGAGTGAACACCTGCTCATAGGCCTCCCAGTTCTTGCTGTCCAGGGTGCGGAAATAGCGCGCCTTGAGCTGCCGGATGGCGTCGATGATGGAGAGTCTTTCCAGTTCGGTCATGTGGGTCCTACTCCATGAATTCCAGGCCGACCACCAGCACCCGGGTGGCCAGCTGTACCTCGCGAATGAACAGAATGAGCGCGGCGATCAGCAGCATCATCGCCAGCACGAAGGTCACCACCACAAACGTGCCGATGTGCAGGGACCAGAAATCCCCGACGAACAGGCTGACCACCACCACGCAGACCATCAGCGCCGACGCGGTGCAGAGGCCAATCGACCAATTGATGACCTTGACCCGACGCCACAGGGTGCGCAATTCCCGGCTGGCCAGGGCCAGGCGTGCCTCGTCGGTCAGACCACTGACCCGACGCTCCACCACCCGGGCCCGATCGACAATGCGCCCAAGGCGGCCCGACATCACGTTGAGAAAGCCGGCGATACCCGCCAGCAGGAATACCGGCGCCACCGCAATCTGGATTATCCCCGCCAGGGCATTGATGGATTCTTCCAAGGCTCGAAATTCCGTGTCAGTCGTCAAAGGTATACAGCGTTGTCCGCCATGCTGCACGGACTATACGACCGTCATCCGTTACTTGCACGTCCTCCGCCAGCAGACGTCGCCGCTGCTCCTGGCCCGCCCGCCCGCTCAGGGACAATTCACCGCGGGCATTGATCACACGGTGCCAGGGTATCGCACTCCCCGCCGGTAGCGCCCCCAGCGCGCGCCCCACACGACGCGCACCGCGGGGCAGACCGGCCGCCGCCGCCACGTGCCCGTAGGTACTGACCCGCCCCGGCGGAATGGCGGCCACCGCGAGCCAGATCCTTTCATTCAAGGTTGCCGTGTCATGCATCGGCTCACCATAGCCCGGCATCGGCGTGGCGGGAAGCACCCGCGGAGAAAAATCCGGCGACGTGACAATCGCCCCGCCAGGACTGCTAGACTGAATTCAAGCCACCGGGAAATCCTGGCCGGCAGATGGCCTCATTTCCCGCCCGGCGTGCCGTATCAGCAGGACAACAGGAGGTCGCGTATGAAAATCGGCGAATTGGCAGAGGCCTGGCAAAAAGATGCGCTCGGCGAGCAACCGGTACAGCACTACACGGTCAGTCTGCCACTGGAGGAGGCCGCCAAGATCGAGGCGCTGGTGGAGCTTTTCCCCCGGCGCAACCGTGAGCAGCTGATCACCGAACTGCTGGCCGCGGCACTCGACGACGTCATTTCACTGCTCCCCTACGAGGAGGGGGATACAGTAATTGCCCGGGACGACATGGGCGACCCGATTTTCGAGGATGTCGGGCTGACGCCGCGATTCCTGCAACTGGTGCGAGAGCATCGCGAACGGATCAAGGCAGGTAAAGCGGTCGGCGAGGACACTTGAACTACGCCTCGGGGGGCGCATCGCTCCCTCCGGGGGCTGGAGAGAGCCTACTGAATGATGGTGCCGAAGGCGGGACTTGAACCCGCACGAGCTATGCTCACTACCCCCTCAAGATAGCGTGTCTACCAATTCCACCACTTCGGCAAAAGGGTGTTTTACAGTTCCGGAACATCCCCTTCAGGAGCGGATGCCGCGGGAGCCGCATTATCCACTACCGGGACGTCAGAATCCAGAGTCTCTTGCGGAACTTCGCGCGCTTCGTTCTGGGGAATAACCAGGCCGAGGTCGTCCACCGGCGCGCTCTTGTCGGTGGCGATCATCGCCAGCCCAAAGCTGCTGACAAAAAACAGCAGCACCAGCCAGGCAGTTGCCTTGGTCAGAACATTGTTGGTGCCGGCACTGCCGAGCAGGGTCTGCGAGGCACCCGCACCAAAGGAAGCGCCCATGTCGGCACCCTTGCCCTGCTGCAACATGATCAGGCCAATAATGGCCAGGGCAATCAGCAAATGTACAACCAGAATAATCTGTTCCATAGTCCTTCCCCACCCGGGGTCGCGTCTGCGTTGGTGGCGTTCAGCCCCTTGGGCCGGCCGCCTGAATAATCTGCCGGAAGTCGCCCGCTTTCAGCGAAGCGCCACCCACCAGGGCGCCGTCAATGTCCGGCTGTTCAAACAGCTCGGCGGCATTGTCGGGTTTGACGCTGCCACCGTAGAGCAGTCGCGCCTGGGCGGCAAGCGCCTCGCCTGCCAGCCCCGCCAATGCCTGCCGCAAAAAGGCATGCATGGCTTGTGCCTGCGCCGGTGACGCCGTCAGGCCGGTGCCAATGGCCCACACTGGCTCGTAGGCTATCGTCACCTGGGCCAGGGATTTCTGCCCTTCCAGGGCGCCCCGCAACTGCGCCGCGACGACGGATTCTGCGTCACCGGCCTCCCGCTCATCGCGAGTCTCGCCAACACACAAGACCGGCGACAGGCCCGCGTCCAGGGCAGCAGCAAGCTTGGCGGCAATCAGTGCATCGGACTCATCGTGGTACTGCCGGCGCTCGGAGTGACCGAGTATGACCCACTGGCAGCCCAGGTCAGTCAGCATGCTCGCGGAGATCTCGCCAGTATAGGCACCCTCTCGCGCGTGGCTGCAGTCCTGCGCACCGACACTGATACCCGTGCCATGACAGGCTGCCAGGGCCTGCGGGATATGCACATAGCTGGGGCACACCGCCACCTCGGTGGCCGGCGCATCCAGGCCCCCAAGGCCGTCGAGCAACTCGCTCACGCTGGCCGTTGTGCCGTGCATTTTCCAGTTGCCCATGACCAACGGTCGGCGCATGCATATCCCCGTCTCTCAAGCGGCCGGCAATGTTACCCAACCCGCCCCCCGGAGACAAGCACGCCGACATCGCGGGCGGTCACTCCAGACCAGGGCACCGCCGGTCTCAGGAGGCCAGTGCCGCCTCCACCCGCTCGGCCAGTGCCGCGCACAGGCTCGACACCTGCCCGGCATCCTCGCCCTCGACCATGACCCGCACCAGGGGCTCCGTGCCCGACGGGCGGAGCAACACGCGGCCGCGATCGCCCAGCTGGGCCTCGGTTTCCCGCACCGCCGAAGCAATGCCAGCATGCCCCCGCAGCTCGACCTTGCCGGTCACGGGTACATTGATCATCGTCTGCGGACACTTGCGCATACCCGCGCGCAGTTCGCCCAGGCTGCGGCCACTGTCCTGAATGGCCAGCAGGACCTGAAGGGAAGCGACGATGCCGTCGCCGGTCGTGGTCAGATCGGCACAGATGATATGCCCCGAGGACTCGGCGCCCAGGGTCCAGCCCTGCAGCTCCATCATTTCCTTGACATAGCGATCGCCCACCCGGGCTCGGACAAACTCGAGGCCGAGGGACTCGATTGCCAGCTCGAGACCGAGATTGGACATCAGGGTACCCACGACGCCCGCGTCCGCTTCGCCGCGGTGCAGGCGGTGGCTGGCGATGATATAGAGCAGTTCGTCGCCGTCTACCAGGCTGCCATCACGGTCGACAAACAGCACCCGGTCACCGTCGCCATCGTAGGCAATACCCAGCACTGCCCCGCTCTCCCGGACCAGCTCGGACAGCGCCGCTGTATCCGTGGAACCGACACCGGCGTTGATATTGAAGCCATCGGGCTGCACACCCAGACTCACCACCTCGGCACCCAGCTCGGAGAGCACATTCGGGGCGATGTGGTAGGTCGCCCCGTGGGCGCAATCGACGGCAATTTTCAGTCCGCGCAGGCTGAAGTGCTCTGGAACGGTCGCCTTGCAGAACTCGATATAGCGTCCGGCGGCGTCGGCGACGCGAGTCACCTTGCCGATACGGTCCGATGGCACCACCACGAGCGGCTTCTCCAGCTCCGCCTCGATCGCCTGCTCCATCGCGTCGGGAAGCTTGGTGCCCTGGGCCGAGAAGAACTTGATCCCATTGTCCTGGTAGGGATTGTGGGAGGCACTAATCACGATACCCGCCACGGCATTCTGGGTACGCGTCATCAAGGCCACGGCGGGGGTCGGCATGGGGCCCAGGAGCTTGACGTTGACACCGGCCGCCACCAGCCCGGCCTCCAGCGCCGACTCGAACATGTAGCCGGAGACCCGGGTGTCCTTGCCGATGATCACGGTGGGGCGTCCACCAACCTCGGGCTGCCGGGCAAACACCCGGCCACAGGCCCAACCCAGCTTGAGCATGAAATCCGGGGTGATCGGATGGGTACCCACCGAGCCGCGAATGCCGTCGGTGCCGAAATAGCGTCGTGTCACAGGGTCTCCCAGTGTTCCTTGGCATGAAGCATGGCCAGCGCATCGTGTGTCTCGGCCACATCGTGAACGCGCAGTATATGCGCCCCGCCCTGTGCCGCGAACAGGGCCAGCGCCAGGCTGCCCGCCAGGCGGCGGTCCACCGGTCGGCCAAGCACCTTGTCGATCATGGATTTGCGGGACAGTCCTGCCAGCACAGGCAAACCCAGGCTGGACAAGCGCTCGAGCCCCGCCAGCAAGGCAAAATTGTGTTGCAGAGTCTTGCCGAAACCGAAACCGGGGTCCAGCACCAGCCGCTCCCTGACCACGCCGCCCGCCACACAGTCCTCGGCACGTTGTCGCAGATAATCACAGACGTCTGTCACCACGTCCTCGTAGCGGGGTGCGGCCTGCATCGTCGCGGGCTCGCCCTGACGGTGCATGATACAGACGGCGAGCCCGGATTCGGCCGCCACCGCCAGAGCGCCGTCACGCTCCAGTGCACGCACATCATTGATCATGCCGGCACCGCGCGCCGCCGCTTCACGCATCAACTCGGGATTGCTGGTATCCACCGAGACCACCACGTCCAGCTCGGCGACGATGCGCTCGAGCAGTGGCAGGACACGGTCGATCTCTTCCTGACTGGATACGGGAGAGGCACCGGGGCGGGTCGACTCACCACCGATATCGAGAATGTCGGCCCCGGCGTCCACCTGGGCCCGCGCACGCGCCATGGCGCGGTCGAGGTCCAGGGCGCTGTCACGATACAACGAACCCCCGTCGGAGAAGGAATCCGGCGTGGTGTTGATGATCCCCATGATACGGGGCCGGGACAAATCGAGCAGACGCCCGGCACACTGCAGTGCCGGGCGTTGGGAAGGTCGGGTCATGATCGGGCGGTCAATGCTCGCTGGCGGGGCCGCCAATCGGGCTGGCGCCGCCGTCGTCCTTTTCCACCCCGTCCTGGTCGACGCTTGCCGCACCGGCGCGCTTGCCACCGGCATTGCCGCCCCAGTCCCCGGGCTCCCGGGGCTTGCGGCCGGACATGATGTCATCGATCTGGTCGGAATCGATGGTCTCGTAGAGCATCAGGGCCTCGGCCATGGCGTGCAGCTTGTCGATATTCTCTTCCAGCAGGCGCTTGGCGGTGGCATAGCACTCGTCGATGATGCTGCGCACCTCCTCGTCGATCATGCGCGCGGTCTCGGCGGAGAGCGGCTTGCTCTGATGCCCGGCGGAACGGCCGAGGAAGACCTCCTCTTCGGCATCATCGTACATCAAGGGCCCGAGCTTCTCGGAAAGCCCCCACTTGGTCACCATCTTGCGCGCGATGTCGGTGGCCCGCTGAATATCATTGGAGGCGCCGGTGGTCACGCCATCCTTGCCCAGGGTCATTTCTTCGGCAATGCGCCCACCAAACAGGCTGCAGATCTGGCTGATGATGTGTCGCCGGCTGTGGCTATAGCGGTCCTCCTCGGGCAGGAACATGGTCACGCCGAGGGCGCGCCCGCGGGGGATAATGCTGACCTTGTACACCGGGTCGTGCTCGGGCACCAGGCGCCCGACAATGGCGTGACCCGCCTCGTGGTAGGCCGTGTTGCGCTTTTCCTTTTCCGACATGACCATGGAACGGCGTTCGGCGCCCATCATGATCTTGTCCTTGGCCAGTTCGAACTGGGTCATGCCCACCGTGCGCACATTGGCGCGGGCCGCGAACAGGGCGGCCTCGTTGACCAGGTTGGCCAGGTCGGCACCGGAGAATCCGGGCGTACCGCGGGCGATATTGGTCGGGTTGACGTCCTCGCCCAGGGGCACCTTGCGCATGTGCACCTTGAGGATCTGCTCGCGGCCGCGGATATCGGGCAGCCCTACCACCACCTGGCGGTCAAAACGGCCCGGGCGCAGCAGCGCCGGATCGAGCACATCCGGACGGTTGGTCGCCGCGATCACGATCACGCCATCGTTGACCTCGAAGCCGTCCATTTCGACCAGCAGCTGGTTGAGGGTCTGTTCGCGCTCGTCGTGGCCGCCCCCGAGGCCGGCGCCACGATGGCGGCCGACAGCGTCAATTTCGTCGATGAAGATGATGCAGGGAGCCTGCTTCTTGGCCTGGTCGAACATGTCCCGCACCCGGGACGCACCCACGCCCACGAACATCTCGACAAAGTCGGACCCGGAAATCGAGAAGAAGGGCACCTTGGCCTCACCCGCGATCGCCTTGGCCAGCAAGGTCTTGCCGGTACCGGGCTGGCCCACCATCAACACCCCGCGGGGAATGCGCCCGCCGAGTTTCTGAAAGCGGCTCGGGTCGCGCAGGAACTCCACCAGCTCCTGGACGTCCTCCTTGGCTTCATCCACCCCCGCCACGTCGGCGAAAGTGGTGGTGATCTGGTCTTCACCCAGCAGTCGGGCCTTGCTCTTGCCAAAGGCCATCGGGCCCCCGCGCCCACCGGCACCGCCCTGCATCTGGCGCATGAAGAACATGAACACCGCGATGATAATCAGGATCGGGAAACTGGCGATCAGCAGCTGGGTCCAGACGCTCTGTTGCTCCGGCTTGCGCCCCACCACCTCGACATCGTGGGAGAGCAGGTCGTCAATCAGCTTGGGGTCCTCCACCATGGGGCGGATGGTCTCGAAGCGGGAGCCGTCGACCCGCTCACCGTTGATGGTCAGCCCGTCGACCACCACCTTGCGGATCTGGTCGCGCTGAATCTCCTCGATGAATTCGGAGTAGCCCACCTGCTCGGTCGGGCTCTGCATGTTGAAGTTGTTGAAAACGGACAGCAGGACCGCCGCAATCACCAGCCATAACAGTAAATTCTTTGCCATATCGTTCAATGCTGCGTCCTCACCGTGTCGCGGTGGCCTTAACAGCCGTGTGCTCCTGTGTTTCCTGCATTATAGCCCCTTGCGGGACCCGGGTGGCGCGAGGCCGCGCAGACATGCCGCCACTCTACTGTAGATTGGGGCCCCACTCCATGTTTCAAGGTACGCAGCGCCCACCCTGTCGGTTTGACGATCTCAGCCCGCGCGCCGCGCCCCCGGACGCAGGCCGCGCGCGACCACGTAGACCTCGCGGGAACGGGGCCTGGAGGCCCGCGGCTTGCGGGTGACAACGCGCTCGAAACTGTCGCGCACCTCCCGGAACCAGTCGTCAAAGCCCTCGCCCTGAAATACCTTGGTCACAAAAGCCCCGCCCGGCGCCAGGACACGCAACGCCATGTCCAGCGCCAGCTCCACCAGATACATAGACCGCGGCTGGTCGACAGCGTTCACTCCGCTCATGTTCGGCGCCATGTCCGAGAGCACCAGGTCCACCGGCTGGCCGTCCAGGGCGCTCAGCAACTGCTCGAAAATCGCTTCCTCGGTGAAATCACCCTGGATGAAGTCCACCCCGGCAAGCGGGTCCATCGGCAGAATGTCCGAGGCCACGACCCGCCCCTTGTGCCCCACCAGGTCGACCGCCACCTGGGACCAGCCGCCGGGGGCGGCCCCCAGGTCCAGCACCGTCATGGCGGGCCGGAACAGGCGGTCCTTTTCCTGGATTTCCAGCAGCTTGTAGCAGGCCCGGGACCGGTAGCCCTCTTTCTGGGCACGCTGTACATAGGGATCTTCGCGGTGTTCCTTGAGCCAGGCCTTGCTGGAGGAGCGCTTTTTGGGCATGTATCACCGAATCTGCGGGGGGAAGAGAGGAGAGAGGCAGGCTACCCGGCCAGCCCCACATTGTGTAGACTGGCGGCCCGCCAACCTCCCATCATTATACCCCGGAACGCCCATGAGCCACCAACGCCAGTCCGAGATCAAGCATTTGAGAAGCCTCGGCCACAAGCTCAAGCCAGTGGTCACGGTAGCGGGAAAGGGGCTGTCGGACAGCGTCCTGGCGGAAGTCGAGCGCGCCCTGGATGACCACGAATTGATCAAGGTGCGTCTGTCAGTCGGCGACCGGGTCACCCGGCATGCTGTCACCCTGGAGCTGGGAGAGCGCACCGGTGCGGAGCTGATCCAGAGCATCGGGAACATTGTGTTGTTGTTGCGGCGGGCCAAGAAGCCCTCCCCGCACAAATCCAACCTGATCCGGCCCCTGTAGCGACCGGATTTTCTGACGCGACGCGTGGCGCCCACCCCCTCAGCACGCTCTCGACACGCCCGACGGGCCCTGCACAACACCTCGCTCCAGGGCCTGGCCCAGGCCTGGTATCTGCTCCTGCGGGTGGTCTACGTCGTCGTGTTCGCGCGCCTGCTCGGCGTCGAGGCCTACGGCCACTACAATTATGCCCAGACTTGGTACCTGATCGTCCTGTCCGTGGCCGGCTGGGGCACCCACGAGTGGCTGCTCAGCCGCTGGCAGCGCGTTGACAGCTGGCGGCGGCAGGCACTGCTGGACACAGGTCTGTCATTGCGCATTCTCCTCGGGGGCGCGGGTACGCTGCTGGTGCTGCTGTGCGCTCGCTTCCTCGAGCCAGACGCCCGTCTGCAGTGGCTGATCGTGATCTATGCCCAGGGGGTTTTGCTGCGCAGCCTGACCGCCTGGTTCCAGGCCCTTTTCACCAGCCACGAGCGCAGCGAGCTGGTGCTCTACACCAGTGTGCCAATTTCCCTGCTGGAGGTCGCACTGGTGCTCGGTCTGGCCTGGAGCGGTCAGGAGCTGCCTGTCATCGCCCTCGCTCAGACTGCCTGCTGGTGGCTCGGCCTCGCCATCGCCTGGCTCACCTACCGCGGGAAGCTGGGAGCCCTGCGCCCGCGATTTCAGCCCGAGGTCGCCCGGGAATTTCTGATTGGAGGTGCCCTGCTGGCATCGGCTTCGGCCCTGCTGGCCTGGATGGGCCCGGGCATGCTGGTCGCGGTTCGCCACCTGCTTGGCGAAGGCCCGCCCCTCGGCGAAGCGGCCTTCGTGATGCAGGTCGTACTGATGCTCGGACAGGCCCTGCGCATGATTAGCAATGCGGCCCTGCCCTTCCTCACCCGTCCAGGTTCGGACATCACCCATCGCCAGCGGGGGTTCGCCACCCGCAGCTGGTACCTGACCCTCTACCTGGGAAGCGCCGGCTACCTGTTGGGTACGGTGATCGCCCCGGCGCTGGTCAGGGGCCTGCTGGGGGAACCCTTTGAGCCGGCAGGCCTGTTGCTGGCACGCTTTTCCTGGATCCTGATCCCGCTATGCCTGATCCAGACACTGCGTCTGTTACTCATTGGTCGCGGACTGTACCGGACTTTCCTGCTATCCCTGATCCTGGGCGCATTGGCGCTCGCCCTCGCGCTGGTAATCTGTACACTCTCGGGACGCGTTTCCCTGGACATCCTGTTTGCCAGTCTCGGACTGGCCTACAGCACCAGTGTCGGGATCATGCTGTGGGCGCTGTCACGGATCGGCGTCAGTCTGTTGCCAGGCACCCTGGGCCGCAGCCTGCTGATCTGTGCTGCCAGCCTGTCCTTGGGGCTGGGCTTCTGGCCCGGCGTGCCACCCGTCGCTGCCACCTGGAGCTCGATCGGTCTGTTGCTACTGGCAACGCTGTGCCAGTGGCGACGACAGGCGGCTGCGGTGCCGTGACCGGGCAAGGCGGGATGACGTGAATAGCGGTAACAAGGAGAGGCATCAATGACCCGGCTGGTGATCCAGATTCCCTGCCTCGACGAGGCACTCACCCTGCCTGCGACCCTGGCGGACTTGCCCAGGTCACTGCCCGGCATCACTGACATCAGGGTCCTGGTGGTCGACGACGGCAGCCGTGACGACACGGCCTCGGTGGCACGGGCACACGGTGTCGAGCACGTGGTCCGGCACACCCACAACCAGGGTCTCGGCCGGGCCTTTCGCACTGGATTGGATCAGGCCCTCAAGCTGGGCGCCGACATCATCGTCAACCTGGACGGCGACGGACAGTACCGCGGAGCCGATATCGCCAGCCTGATTGCCCCGCTGCAGACAGGCAGCGCGGACATCGTCATCGGTGACCGGCAGCCAGCGCGCAACCCCGAGTTCAATCTGCTCAAGCGCGGGCTTCAGTGGCTCGGCAGCCATGCCGTGCGCACGCTGTCGGGCATCGACACACCGGATGCAGTCTCGGGCTTTCGTGCCATCTCGCGGGAAGCGGCCCTGCGCCTGAACATCCTCTCCCAGTTCAGCTATACCGTGGAGATGATCATTCAGGCGGCACACCGGCAGATGCGTGTGGTCAGCGTACCCGTCTCCACCAACCCCGCACGACGCCCCTCGCGACTGTTTCGCAACCTGCCGCATTTTGTCGGTCGGCAGCTGGTAACGATGCTGCGTATGTATGCCATGTATCGCCCTACGCGACTGTTCTTCTTCAGCGGGGGCCTGTTTGCCCTGCTGGGGCTGCTGCCGATCCTGCGCTTCCTCCTGTACTACCTTGCCGGCGACGGAGCGGGTCACATTCAGTCCCTGCTGCTCGGCGGGGTTCTCACCACGGTGGGTTTCCTGCTCTTCGTGGCCGGTATTCTCGCCGACCTGATCGCCATGAACCGGCAGATCCTGGAGCTGACGCTGGAAAAGGTTCGCCGCGTGGAGCTGCAGGACACCGAGACCCCCAGTCACCATGACGACCTCTGAAGGAGTCGTGCTGATAGGCCCGGGCTGGCCCTTCAAGGGCGGGATTGCCAGCCATACAACCTATCTTTACCGGGCCCTGCGGACCCTGGCTCCCACCCTGTTCATTGGCTTTCGTCAGCAGTATCCCCGCTGGCTCTATCCCGGCGACGGTGACCGCGCACCCGCAGACCGGACACTCTACGAAGCTGATGCCCAGCGCCTGCTGTCACCACTCTCGCCACTCAGCTGGTGGCGGGCCGCCCGTGCCATCAAACAGTCTCGGCCGCGACACATCGTGATTCCCTGGTGGCACATATTCTGGGCGCCCATGGTCCTGGTGCTGGTCGGCTTTACGCGACGCACCAGCCCCCAGGCACACATTACCTTCCTGGTGCACAACGCCGCGGGCCACGAAGCCGGGCGCCTCGCCTGGCACCTCAGTCGCCTGGTTTTGCGACGCGGCGATGCCTGGATCGTCCACGCCCGGAGCGAGCAGGAGGCGCTGTTTGACATGCTGGGCAAGGTGCCCGTCCAGTGCCTGTCACACCCTGCCTATCCCGTGGCCGCGAGGGACAGACCCGAGCGCGGGACAGCGCGTTTGCGCCTGTCCCTGGCGGAGCGCCCCACCCTGCTTTTCTTCGGCTTCGTGCGGCCCTACAAGGGCCTGGACACCCTGCTCGAGGCTCTGGCACGCCTTGACGCCTCCACCCCCTGCCAACTCCTGATCGCAGGCGAGATCTGGGGCAACCCCGATCACTGGCGGGCCGAAGTCTCGCGCCTGGGTCTTGGCAACCGGGTGCGCTTCGAGCAGCGCTATATCCCCGAGAGCGCGGTGGGTGACTACTTCGCCGCTGCCGACCTGGTGATCCTACCCTACCGGTCGGCCACGGGTTCCGGGGTGGTGAAGCTGGCCCACAGCCACGGTCGCCCCGTGGTGGTCACGCGGACTGGCGCGCTGCCGGATGCCGTCGAAGAGGGCGTGACTGGCTTCATCGTGCCGCCGGAAGATCCCGCGGCCATGGCCGCGGCAATCCAGAGGTATTTCCAGGGTGCCCGGCAGCCACAGATGGAGGACGCGGTGGCGAGTTCCGCGCAAACCGATGAGTGGCTGACGCTGGCCCGCCGTATTCTGAGTTCCGCAGGAAGCGCCAAATGAGTTCACCCCGGACCTGCCTGTTACTGCTGGAAGCCCTGGAGCCTGAGCTCGTGCGCGCGGGTATTGCCAGCGGACAGCTGCCCTGTCTGGCCGGGCTTTGCGCATCCGGTCGGCACGGCGATATCCGCCTGCTGCCCGGAATCGGCGCCAACGCCCTCTGGCCCTCGCTCTACACCGGGCTGCCACCGCAGCGACACGGGCGCTTCTACCACCAGCAGGTCGAGGACGGCGGCTACACCCTCGGGGCCAGTCACCAGACCGGCAGCCAGGCTCCCGCCTTCTGGGAGGCGCTCGCCGAAGCGGGTCACCGGGTGATGATTCTGGACGCCCCCAAGGCGCCCCCCGCCAGCGGCCGCGAGGCCTGTTACATCGCCAACTGGCGCGGCCACTTCAGCTACCGGAAGGAATTGCAAATTGAACCCCGAGCTCTGGAAGCGAGCCTGAACGAAGCCGGGCTTTCACCGGGGGAATGTGCCTGTATCACGCAACGCTTCAAGGCCAGTCAGGAACTGGACTGCACTGCGCTGGTCGCGCAACTGGAAGCGGCCGTCTCCGCCAGCCGCGACCTGATTCTCAATCGCGTGACGGAAGAGCCGTGGGACCTGCTGGTCGCCGGCCTGAGTGCCGGCCACTGTGCCGGCCACCAGCTGTGGCACCTGCGCGATCGCCGCATACCCGCCTTCGACCCCGGCGATCCGCTGGCCCGGGTCTACCGGTCGCTCGACGATGCCGTGGGCGCAATTCTCGATCAGCTGCCCCGGGGCACAAGCCTGGCAGTCTTTATCGGGCCCGGCATGGGGCCCGGCCATGTGCACCCCGAGGTGATGGGGCAAGTGCTGGCGCACCTGGAGCCGTCAGACTCCCCGGGTGCCGGCCACCTGCGGCGAGGACTGACCTGGCTGTGGCGCCGACTGCCGGTTGCCGTCAGGCAGCAGTTGCTGCGTGCCGGCCACCAACTGGATCAGCGCCTGCAGCACACGGACTTCAGCCAGCGTCGCTGCTTTCCAGTCCGCAGCAATGACAATATTGGCGGGGTTCGCATCAACCTCCAGGGGCGGGAGCAGTGCGGCCAAGTCTCGCCCGAAGACTATCCCGCCTACCTGGATCGCTTGGCGGAGCAGCTTGCCGCCCTGCGCAACGCGGATAGCGGGGAACCCCTGATCCACTGTGTCCTGAAAACCCGCGACTTGTACCCGGGAGGCGAACTCGGTGCCATGCCCGACCTTCTGGTCGAATGGAACGAGCAGCTTCCCCTGCGAGCCGTCACCGGCCCCGGCCTGTCGCGGCTGGAGGTGACTTATCCCCCCCTGTGGAGCGGTGCCCACAACCAGCACGCCATGTTGATACTTCGCGGTGGCACCGCCACCGGCTCCGGCCCGCTACCCAGCGACAGCAGCGTGCTGGATATCGCCGCGACCATCAGCCAGGCCTGTGGGGCGGTGTCCCGGGTGGGAGAAGGTCACTCCCTGTGGTCGAGGTCCGGCACTGACTGAGACCAGCCCTCCAGCCGGCAGCGCAAGGTAATCGGCAAACAGAAAGCGCCACTGGCGCGGATCACGGTGCAGGCCTGGCGCCGATCAAAGTGAGTAGCACGGTAACCTGCCTGCAAAGCCAGCTTCAGGCCTTGATCCACCGTCAGTGTCAGCCGACGGCCATCGGGCAGGGCAAGGCGGACAACATCTGAACCGGTGAGCTGGGCAGACAGAGCCGGATGCAGGTGAAAGTACAGTGCCAGTTCATGCCGGCCCCGCCCTTCCACCCGGTCATCCAGGCACAGACGGCCGCCCTCGAGCTGCCAATCCCGTCGGTGCAGCAGCCCCGGCTGAAGACGGGAATAACCGTCGTGTGCCGCCCAAAGCCTGGCTTGACCGGTCTGCACGCGGAACCCCGCCTCCGAGATTTTCGCGCGGCGGCCCAGCTTGAACAGCCCCCAGACATCCGAAGAATTGTGTGCGTCGACCACCAGTGTGTTGTGGGCGGCCGTACTGCGCTCGTATTCCCGCTCGGCGAGACTTTCATAAGTCGACAGCCCGGTGTCCACCAGCACGCGCTGCTGGCCCAGGGAAAACTCAAAGCCCAGGGCGCCCGCGTGACCGTGCGAGGCGGCGTGGTCAGGTCCCGGTGGTCCCATATCGGCAAGCAGCAGGGCGGGGCCGCAGGACAGGCGCCCAAATCCGGAATCCGGCAACCAACAACTTCCGGGAATATCCCGATCGGCATCCGCGGTCAGCAGACCGAGACGCCGGGCGTAGTCAGTCAGATCCGGGGTGCTCGCTACCACGTCCAGCGCCGCGTCGTTGAACAGCGCGGGGCGACCATCGGCGTGACACAGGGCCCGCGACCACCGCATTGCCGCCAGACAGCGCTCACGAAGCCCATCGGGCAGGGGGCGCTCAAAGGCCTGCAACAGGTTGATGATGTCCAGCAGATCGTGAAGCAGGGCGTTGTGGTACATCGGGCTGCGGCCCTGGTAGCCGCCGTCAGGATGCTGCACGCGGGGCAGATAGCGTGTCAGCAGACGCAGACCGAGCCGCCGCCAGCGATGAGAGCGGGTATCCTCCAGCACATGCCCCGCAAACAGGAGTGCCTTGGCGTTGTTGATCAGCTTGTGGTCGCACTCGTCATACTGCAGGCGCGGCTCGAGATAGCGCAGTTGTTGCGCAAGGCTCTCCAGCAGTGAGGCACCCGGCACCTCCCCCTGGAGACTCCACTTGAGCCAGTTGGCAATGCGCTGGGAGGTGATGTAGGGGTGCCATGCGGGCCCCCCGGGTACGTTATGGGCGTCGATCCAGGCCTCCAGACGCTCAGAGGCGAGCGCCGGCTCGCAGCTCCAGAGCCAATTGAAGGTGTTCAGCTCCATCCTGAGCTTCTTGCCCGGAACCCGGTCCGGCCACGCCGCACCGGCGGCCCACGCCAGTTCACTGCCCAGGAGCACCAGCTGGTCGCCGCCGCGACAATGGGCGGGCATGGGAGCGCTCTCCAGGTAGCGCCCGGTCGGCACCCGCCAGACTGGCGTATCGACAGCGGCCAGTTGCCCCGGGGGCCGCAGGCGCAAGTGCAGACGCTGCAGCACCTGAATGGGCCGCAGATAGCGCAGGCGCCACCATAAGCGCTCCCAGCGCAGCGGCAATTTCACGCTGCGCCCCCACTGCCCGCGGAGCCTCCCACGGCCGCGTCGATGTGCCCGAGATACAGCGCTTCCAGCCTCGACAGCACACCGTCGGGGTGGTGGTGGGCGCGGGCAAACTGACGGGCTGCGCGTCGGCACGACAGGCGCTGGGTTTCCGGCTGCGCCGCCCAATCCTGCAGTGCCTGCTCCCAGGCCCGCGGGTCGGCTGGCGGCAGACGGATAACCGGCGCCTCCGGTGGCCAGTCGGCGGCGACACCGACCCGGGTGGTCAGCACCCCGCAACCCGCCTGCAGGGCCTCGACCAGGACGTTGCCAAAGGATTCCGAGTACGAGGGAAATACCAGCACTTCCGCGTTGCGGAACCAGGGCGTGGGGTCCGGCTGATAACCCACCAACGCCACAGAGTCCTGCAGCCCTTCCCGTTCGATCCAGTCCAGCATCTCCTGTCGCATGGGGCCGTCCCCGACGACCGTCCAGCGCCATCCGGTACTTCGGGCCACGGTGGGCCACGCCGCCATCAGGGTGTGCAGCCCCTTGCCGGGGTGCAGGCGACCGACGTAAAGCACCTGCGCCGACGGCGGCGACAGCGGGAGGGCGCTCTCCGAATATTCCGAGCCCAGGCGGGGAAACAGCGACGGCAGCCGATGGATACGCGCCTGGGGAATCCCTTCTCCCTGCAACTCAGCCCCCACCGCCCGGGTCTGCACCAGGAAACCCCGCGCCGACCGCGCCATCCACCAGGCCAGGCCGAGCATCCAGGGCCGGCGAATGCGCGCTACATCACCCTCAGGACCCAGTGAGCAGGGTTTGACCAGCGCCGGGCAACCGCGCCAACGGGCGGCCACCAGGCCGCCCAGCACAAACGCGGACAGGCAGTGGCCGTGCAGAATCTGGCAACGCCCGCTGAGCGACCAGCCCGCGGCAAAGCCTGTCAGAAGATTCCAGGGGAATCTGAGCCAGCGCAGTCGCGGTGTCGGCCAGCGACGTATGCCAACCCCGTGTCGGGCTTCGCGAGGAGGCTCGGACCGATCCCAGCGAGTCGTGGCCACCTCCACCGTGTGGCCGCGGCTAACCAGGGCTTCCGCAAGATCCCGCGCCTGACATTCCGCCCCACCCAGATAGGGTGGGTAGTGCTGAATCAGAAAGCCCACTTTCACGGCAGGCGTCGCCAGAGGAAGAATGGGTAAATCAACTGGCTGCACAGGGTTTTCAATGGGCCGGAGTGCCCCTCCCGGTCTTCCAGCGGGAACCGTGTATCGGGAATGCCGGTGGCCGGGTACACCCGATGATCGCGAAACTGGGTGCCAAACAGTCGATCCCAGAAGGAGAAAATAAAGCCGAAATTGCAGTCGTGATAGCGCCGCTCGATACCGTGATGCACCCGGTGTGACTGCGGTGTTACCAACAGAAAGCGCAGCGGCCCAAAATCCAGTCGGGTATTGGCGTGATAGAACTTGGGGTACACCGTTTCAAAGACCATCCAGAGAATGATCGCCGGCGCATTATTACCGGTGAGCACCAGAACCAGACTGGTAATCAGTGATGACACCATGCGGTCAAGCGGGTGCACCCGGGCATCGGTGAAGAGGTTCAGGTTCCGCTGGGAGTGATGAACGGCGTGGAAAGCCCAGAAGAGCGGCACCTTGTGGCGAATGAGGTGACTCAGCCAGCGCGCAAAGTCCGCCAGCAAGACCCCCAGGGCAAACTGGGCCAGGGGGTGCCAGTGCGCCACCCCCGGCAGGGTCAGAAAGCCGAGGTGGGCGGAATAGAAAGCGACCAGAGCCTGGGCCCAAACTCCCAGGAACAGAAGCCGCAAGCCCATGCTGGCAAGATACCAGAACAGGTCCTGGCGCAGGGCCCGCGAAAAAAACGGCGAGGCAGCCGCCGGCCAGCGCGACTGCACCCACCAGACCAGGGTGAACAGCAACCAGTAGGCAAAGGGTGAGTAGAGCGCCTTTTCCGGAAGTACATGATGGGAAAGCAAAGGCAACCAGGCAAACAGCGACGACAGGGCTCGATCGGGAAGCAACAGCGGCACCAGGCAAATGCCACCGACGACAATCCAGGCCAGCCAGAGGCTGCGCAGCTGGCCGATAGCGGGGGTGGCAACGGGTACCGGAGCACTCATGCGGTTTCATCCCGGTGCAGCTGGAGATGCAGCAGAAGCAGCAGGAAGAGGAACCCCGGCACCAGCTGCAGGGTGATGCGACCCACCGCCGTCTGCCGCACCGCACCCACGGCGTACTCTGTCACCGCGAACAGGCAGAGAAACAGAATGCCTGCCGCGGCGAGAGCCGCCGTCACGGGCCCGGCGGCCTGGAGGACACCGGGCCGCCGCCAGATCGCCAGAACCAACAGCAGACAAAAATACCAGAAGGTCAGATGCCAGTTGTCGAGCACCAGCAGACTGGTGAATATACCCTCCAGGGACCCGGGTCGATAGGCGAGGTCCAGACTGTTGAGGGAGTGGCCGGCAACACTGACATCCGCGGGAAACAGCCACAGGACCAGCGGTACCGCGGCAGCGACGCCCAGGATAGCCAGCAGGACACTGGTGGCGTCCCGACGCCAGGCGACCCAGCACCCGGGCAACAGTGTCAGCATCCAGAAAAAGCCCTCGTTCTTGATCAGGGGACAGGCACAGGCAAACAGGAAAACCAGCACCCATTGCCAGCGTTGCCCGCCGCGGCTGGCCGCGTGGAGCGACATCAAGGCGAGCCCGTAGCAGGCGCCGAGAAACAGGTCGGCATAACCGGCCAATGCCACATGGGTATTCAGCAGGGGCAGCGTCAGCAGGAAGGTGGTGAACACCAGGGACTCCACGCGCGAGGCACCGGCTTCCCGGGCCTGCCCCATGAACGCCAGGCCCAGGCCGAGATAGCAAAGCAGCCAGGGCAGGTTGATCAGGGCCGGGTCCCAGCGCCCCAGGGCGGTGCTGACCCAGTATTGCCAGAGCGGCACCGTCACCGGGTAACCCGGATGGTGGTCGGTAAAGACACCCTCGCCGCCCCGTCTCAGCCACTCCTCGTTACTCACAAAGGGCACAAAGTCCTGCAGCTCGAACCAGACCCTGGCCTTGGTCGCCCAGTGCATGGTGGCGTCCCAGGGGTAGACCGGGCGCCACAGGACTTCCTGCGCCAGGGAAAACAGGCGCAGGGAAAGCAGGGCCAGCAACAGCAAACACAAGGCGCGCGGGAGCCACCCAGCGGCGAACAACGGGGGCTTGCGCTCACCGGGTGCAGGCGTGACGGGGGCAGAACGCCAGAGCCGGATCTGTAGACCCACTATCAGCAGCAGAGCGAAGACCAGCGGCAGGTGGAAGCCAGGTCCGGCACCCAGCGCGGCGCAGAGGCGCAGAACAAGCGGCCACAACACCAGGGTCATGACCAGTCCGTAGCCGGCGACCAGACAGGCCCGGCGCCGGGCCGCGGGAATCCATATCGCCGCAAGGCTGAGGCCCAGTGTCGCGGGCAAACCCAGGGCCAGTGTCAGTCGCAGCCACTCCATCTAGCGCACCTGGTAAAGGCTTGCGTCAGCCATGCGAGCCACGGGGCGCACCAGCCAGGTCTCCCCGGCGTAGCGCAGACGGCCACCGCTGGACAGCGGGCGAACCGCAGTCGGTTCGACAAGCAGGATGTAATCTCCCGTACGAAACTGTGATGGCCCCGGCAGCTCGGGACCACCCCGGCGCCAATACACATTCAGGGGGTACAGGTAGTAGGCCATGCGCATGCCGATAAAATCGTTCGCACTGGCCACAAAAACGCGTGCACCCGCGGCGGGCAACTGTGCTTTGGCCTTCTGCGAGACGGCCCAGAAGAAGCTGTCGTCCCCCTGCGCGGGACGGTCGGCCGCGGGCAGGCCGGCAAATTGCTCGCGGGTATCCTGGCCCCGCCAGAGCAGCTGGCGCTGCCAGACCAGGTCCAGCAAAAGCCAGGCAACCAGCATCCAGGCGAGCAGGAAGCGGCTACCCCAGCGCCAATAACCGGGCAGCCCCAGCAACAGCGTCAGCACGCCGAGGAGCACAACGGGGGTCAGGTGCTGCCCGGGCTGGGCGCCCGCGCCGTGGACATTGATGGAGCCCTGGTTCCAGGGCTGCGGGGCCAACCAGGCACGCCACATGGCCGCGAGACGCTGAGTGACAGGTCGCTCCGCGGCCGGCCCCGCCTCAGGTGAGGGTGACTGGGCGATACCGGACGGAGCCGGCATCAGCAGGAGGAAAAACAACAGGGCCGTCGCCAGCGGCGGCAGCCAGCGTTGACGTGTCGGGCTTGCTCCAGTGAGCGCCACAAGCCCTCAGACGTGGCGCACCTGGTCAATCTCGTATTCGATCTCGCCCCCCGGAGCGCGGACCACCACGATATCCCCTTCCTCCTTGCCGATCAGGGCACGGGCAATGGGGGAGCTGACCGAAATCAGATTGTTTTTCACATCCGCCTCGTCGTCGCCAACGATGCGATAAGTGACCGTGGCGTCGGTATCCAGGTTGAGCAGGTCGACGGTCGTACCGAATATCACCTTGCCCGTGTGCGGCAGCGTGGTGACATCAATGACCTGGGCATTCGACAGCTTGCCCTCGATGTCCTTGATCCGCCCCTCGTTGAAGCTCTGCTGCTCGCGGGCCGCGTGGTACTCGGCATTTTCCTTCAGGTCGCCGTGCTCCCGGGCCTCGGCGATCGCCTGGGTGATGCGCGGACGCTCCACCCGCTTCAGACGATCCAGCTCTTCCCGCAGGGCGCGCTCGCCCTGCAGCGTCATCGGTACCTTGCTCATGCCACGATACTCCTGTGCAGATCCTGCAGGCGGCGCACGGTCTGGTCCGAGCCCTGCTGGAGCGCCATGCACATGGCCTCCGCGGCCGCCAGCGTGGTGGTGTAGAACACCCGGTGCTGCTCGGCGCTGGCACGGATCGGTGCCGAGTCGGCAATCGCGCGCCGGCCCTCGGTGGTATTGATGATCAGGTCGGCCTCGTCGTTCTTGATCATGTCGACGATGTGCGGACGGCCCTCCAGCACCTTGTTCACGCGCCGGACTTCCAGGCCGGCCGCTTCCAGGGCATCGGCGGTGCCGTGGGTAGCCGCCAGACTGAAGCCCATGGCGACCAGCTCCCGGGCCACGCGCACCGCGCCGGGCTTGTCCACGTCGCGGACACTCATCAGGGCGGTGCCGCCGCGCGGCGGCGGCTCCCCGGCCCCCAGCTGGGCTTTGGCAAAGGCGCCGGCAAAGGTGTCGCCGGTACCCATGACCTCGCCGGTGGAGCGCATCTCCGGACCCAAAATCGGGTCGACCCCGGGGAACTTGTTGAAGGGCAGCACCGCTTCCTTGACCGAGTAGTAGGCCGGAATGATCTCGCGGGTAAAGCCCTGGTCGGCCAGACTCTGGCCGGCCATGCAGCGCGCCGCCACCTTGGCCAGGGAGACACCGATGCACTTGGATACGAAGGGTACGGTACGCGAGGCCCGCGGGTTCACCTCGATCACGTAGATCTCGTTGTCCTGCCAGGCCAGCTGCACGTTCATCAGGCCCTTGACGCCCAGCTCCAGGGCCATCTGGCGCACCTCTTCGCGCATGGCGTCCTGCACCTCTGGTGCCAGGTTGTAGGGCGGCAGGGAGCAGGCGGAGGCACCGGAGTGAACACCGGCCTGCTCGATGTGCTGCATGATGCCGCCGATCACCACCTGTTCGCCGTCGGAAACGGCGTCGATATCCACCTCGATCGCGGCGCTGAGGAAGGAGTCCAGCAGCACCGGTGCTTCATTGGAGACGCGGACTGCGTCGCGCATGTAGCGCAGCAGGTCTTCCTCGCGATAGACGATCTCCATGGCGCGGCCGCCGAGGACGTAGGAGGGACGCACCACCAGCGGATAGCCGATGCGATTGGCCGCTTCCAGGGCCTCGTCGACGCTGCGCACGGTGGTGTTGGCGGGCTGCTTGAGGCCCAGCTTCTGGATCATTTGCTGGAAGCGCTCGCGGTCCTCGGCGCGGTCGATGGCGTCCGGGCTGGTGCCGATGATCGGCACACCGGCGTCCTCCAGGTCACGCGCCAGCTTCAGCGGTGTCTGGCCACCGAACTGCACAATCACACCGACCGGTTTCTCCAGATCGATGATCTCGAGCACGTCTTCCAGAGTGACCGGCTCGAAGTAGAGGCGATCGGAGGTGTCGTAGTCGGTGGACACGGTTTCCGGGTTGCAGTTGACCATGATGGCTTCATAGCCATCCTCCCGCATCGCCAGGGAGGCGTGCACACAGCAGTAGTCAAACTCGATGCCCTGGCCGATGCGGTTGGGGCCGCCCCCGAGCACCAGGATCTTCTGGCGATCGCTCGGATTGGCCTCGCACTCCTCCTCGTAGGTCGAGTAGAGGTAGGCGGTGGCGGTGGCGAACTCCGCGGCACAGGTATCCACGCGCTTGTACACCGGGCGCACACCCAGGGACTGGCGGTGCTTGCGCACGCTGCGCTCACTGACACCCAGCAGCACACCCAGGCGCGCGTCGGAAAAGCCCTTGCGCTTGAGCTTGAAAATGGCGTCGCGGTCCAGCTCGTTGAGGGAGACGGTCTTGAGACTGTTCTCCGTGCGCACCAGGTCTTCCAGCTGCACCAGGTACCAGGGGTCGACCCCGGAATACTGGTAGACCTCGTCCACGCTCATGCCGTAGCGCAGGGCGTCGGCGATGAACCAGATGCGGTCGGGACCGGGAATCGTGAGCTCCTTGATCAGGATTTCACGGGCGTCTTCGCTGTCCAGGTCCACCTTGTGCTCGAAGCCGTCGGAACCCACTTCCAGGCCGCGCAGCGCCTTCTGCACCGACTCCTGGAAGGTGCGACCGATGGCCATGACCTCGCCGACGGACTTCATTTGCGTGGTCAGGCGCGGGTCCGCAGCGTTGAACTTCTCGAAGGCAAAGCGCGGAATCTTGGTGACCACGTAGTCGATGGCCGGCTCGAAGGAGGCCGGGGTGCGACCGCCGGTAATGTCGTTCTGCAGCTCGTCCAGGGTATAGCCCACCGCCAGCTTGGCGGCCACCTTGGCGATCGGGAAGCCGGTGGCCTTGGAGGCCAGGGCCGAGGAGCGCGACACCCGCGGGTTCATCTCGATGATGACCATGCGCCCGGTCTTCGGGTCGATACCGAACTGTACGTTGGAGCCGCCGGTTTCCACACCGATCTCGCGCAGCACCGCCAGGGAGGCGTTGCGCATGATCTGGTATTCCTTGTCGGTCAGGGTCTGGGCCGGGGCCACCGTGATCGAGTCGCCGGTGTGCACGCCCATGGCGTCGAAGTTCTCGATCGAACAGACGATGATACAGTTGTCCTTTTTGTCGCGGACCACCTCCATCTCGTACTCTTTCCAGCCGATCAGCGACTCGTCGATCAGCAGCTCCTTGGTCGGCGACAGATCCAGGCCGCGGGTGCAGATCTGTTCGAACTCGTCGCGGTTGTAGGCGATGCCGCCGCCGGAGCCACCCATGGTAAAGGAGGGCCGGATAATGCAGGGGAAGCCGATCTGGTCGAGGACCTGGAAGGCCTCCTCCATGCTGTGGGCCAGGGCTGCCCGGGGTGTCTCCAGGCCGATGCGCTTCATCGCCTCGTCGAAGAGGTGGCGGTCCTCGGCCTTGTCGATGGCCTCCTTGGTGGCGCCAATCATCTCCACGCCAAACTTTTCCAGCACGCCTTCGCGGTCCAGGTCCAGGGCGCAGTTGAGGGCGGTCTGCCCGCCCATCGTGGGCAGCAGTGCGTCCGGGCGCTCTTCCTCGATGATGCGCGCCACGGTCTGCCAGACAATCGGCTCGATATAGGTGGCGTCGGCCATCGCCGGGTCGGTCATGATGGTGGCCGGGTTCGAGTTCACCAGGATCACCCGGTAGCCTTCCTCGCGCAGGGCCTTGCAGGCCTGGGCACCGGAGTAGTCGAATTCGCAGGCCTGGCCGATGACGATGGGGCCTGCACCGAGGATCAGGATGCTCTGTATGTCAGTTCTCTTGGGCATATCGGTTCAGCGGCTCCCGGATCTGGCGGCAATCAGCTCGATGAAATGGTCAAACAGCGGCGCGGCGTCGTGGGGCCCCGGGCTGGCCTCGGGGTGGCCCTGGAAACTGAAGGCCGGCCGGTCGTTGCGGTGAATGCCCTGCAGCGTGCCGTCAAACAGGGACTTGTGGGTCACCCGCAGGGTTTCGGGCAGGCTGGCCTCGTCCACCGCGAAACCGTGATTCTGGCTGGTGATCAGCACCGTGCCGTCCTCCAGGTTCTGCACCGGGTGGTTGGCGCCGTGGTGGCCGTGCCCCATCTTCATCGTGCGGGCACCGCTGGCCAGGCCAAGCAGCTGATGGCCCAGGCAGATACCAAATACCGGGATATCGGTTTCCAGGAATTCGCGGATGGCGGCGATAGCATAGTCGCAGGGCTCCGGGTCGCCGGGGCCATTGGAGAGGAAGATGCCGTCCGGGTTCATGGCGAGCACCTCACTGGCCGGCGTCTGCGCGGGCACCACGGTGAGGCGGCAGCCACGATCCACCAGCATGCGCAGAATATTGCGCTTGACGCCATAGTCGTAAGCCACCACGTGCCACTTCAGCTCTTCGTCGCGGAAGTGCCGGTAGCCCGCGTCGATGCTCCAGCTACCCTCGCGCCACTCGTAGGACTGCGATGCGCTGACCACCTTGGCCAGGTCCATGCCCTTGAGGCCGGCGAAGGCACGCGCCTGGGTCAGGGCCTGCTCTTCGTCGAGGTCGTCACCCGCCATCAGGCAGGCATTCTGGGCACCCTTTTCCCGCAGGATGCGGGTCAGGCGCCGGGTATCGATGTCGGCGATACCGACGATATTGCGTTCCCGGAGGTAGTCCTCCAGGCTCTGCTGATTGCGGTAATTGCTGGCCAGCAAGGGCAGGTCGCGGATGACCAGGCCCGCGGCCCAGACGGACCCCGACTCCTCGTCCTCGGCATTGGTGCCCGTATTGCCGATGTGCGGGTACGTCAGGGTGACAATCTGGCGGGCATAGGAGGGATCGGCGAGGATCTCCTGGTAGCCGGTCATGGCAGTATTGAACACCACCTCACCGACCGAGGCGCCATCCGCCCCGATGGCCACGCCTCTGAATATCGTCCCATCCGCTAGGGCTAACAGGGCAGGTCTGGACAAGGACACCTCCAACTTTCGGCATGGAACCTTCGCTGCGGGCGCCGAAAAAAAGCGAGATGGGGTGACCACATCTCGCTTTTTCTCATAGAATCAGCTCGGGTTTCTCTCAGGTACACAGGCGCCCGGAGGCGCGGGCCGGGCTTGTGAAATCTGGCAAAGCATTTTAGGGGATCGCCCCGGAACTGTCCAGCAAGTCTGCGCTTTGATTGCCAGTTCCCGGTCCTCACTCCGCCCGGCGCGCCCTCGGCGCCCGGCCATACCAAGCACCCACGGGGGGCGCTACATGCACGCTTACAGCACAGGCCGGCGAGCCGTGATCAGCGGCGCCGGCTCGGGCATTGGTCGCGCCCTTGCCCGCCAGCTCAACCGCGAGGGCTGCCACCTCTGCCTGGCCGATATTGATGGCAGCGGGCTGGCGGAGACGGTAGCCGGGTTCGAGCATCCCGATGCCAGCGTGGAAACCTGCGAACTGGATGTGGCGGACAAGGCCGCCGTGGACGCCTGGGCCGCGGCCATCGGCGAGCAGTACGGCTGCGTCGATATCGTGATCAACAACGCTGGCGTCGCCTACAGCGCACGGGTCGACGAAGCTTGCTACGCGGACCAGCACTGGCTGATGGGCATCAATTTCTGGGGCGTCGTGCACGGCACGCAAGCCTTCCTGCCACTCCTGAAACGGGCACCCCGGGGCCATCTGGTCAACCTGTCCTCGATTTTCGGTGTCATCGGCGTGCCCACCCAGTCCGCCTACAACGCCGCCAAGTTCGCCGTGCGCGGCTACACCGAGTCACTGCGCCAGGAGCTGGCCGGGAGCACGGTGCATGTCTGCTGCGTGCTGCCGGGGGGCGTGAAGACCAATATCGCCCGACGCAGCCGGGGCGGTCCGCCCGATGCCACTGAGGAAGACCGCGCTGCCATGTTCGACCCGGTGGCCCGCACCACAGCGGAAGCGGCCGCGTCGCGGATTCTGAAAGCCATCGAAGGTCGCCAGACACGGCTGCTGATCGGCAACGACGCGCGCTTCATCGACTTGTTGGCCCGGCTGTTCCCGGTCAGCTACCCGCGCCTGCTCCCGGGGCTGGGCAGACTGGGCAAGAGCGGACCATGAGCGGCAGCCTGCACTGGCGCCAGCTGGGCGTCCTGATTACCGCCCTGATGGCCACCGCCATCGGCCAGTCGCTGGTATTCGCCATCCTCGCCCCGCTGGGCCGTGAGGTGGGCATGCGCGAGGTGCAGATCACCTCCATCATCGCCTGCTCTTCCCTCTGCTTCGCCCTCGCCTCCCCCCTCTGGGGGCGCCTCTCGGATCGCATCGGGCGCAAACCGGTAATGATCGTGGGCTTGGTGGGCTACACCCTGGGGACCGTGCTGTTCACCAGTGTGTTCTGGCTGGGTCTGGCGGGCATCCTGAGCGGCAGCCTGCTCTACGGCGCCGTGATCGGTTCCCGCTGCGCGCAGGCCCTGATCATGTCCGCGGGCAGCCCCTCGGCCACCGCCTACGCGGCGGACAACAGCAGCACCGAACAGCGCACCCGGACGATGGCCCGACTGGGTACCGCCAACAGCCTGGGCACCATCCTCGGCCCCGCGGTCAGCGGCGCCCTGGCCACACTCGGGCTGCTGGCCCCACTGTACTTTGCCGCCGGGCTGGCGGCCCTGGGCGCGCTGCTGGTGTGGCGGGGTCTGCCCCCACACCCAAACGGGACCGCTCGACGCACCAGCCGCGCGTGCGACTCAGCTACAACGACCCGCGCTACCGCTGGCTGCTGGTCTCGGCGGTCGGTGTCTTCGTGGGCTTCTCGGGCATACAGCAGACACTGGGCTTCCTGCTCCAGGACAAGCTGCAACTGACCGGCATCGAGACCGCACAGATGACCGGTGCGGCGCTGATGGTCTCGGCGGCCTTCACCTTCCTGGTGCAGATGACGGTGCTGCAGCGTGTTCGCCTCGGACCCGGGCAGCTGATCCGCCTGGGCCTGCTGGCGCTGCTGTTTGGCGCGGCGATTATCGCGGCCGCGGACCGCTTCCCCCTGGTTGCCGTGGGCATGGCCTTCATGGGCACCGGGCTCGGCTTGACCATGCCCTCGGTGTCCGCCGGCGCTTCCCTGGCGGTGACGCCCGAAGAACAGGGGGGTGTCGCCGGGCTGGTCGCCTCCTGCCCCCCCGCGGGCTTCATTATCGGGCCGCTGGTCTGCGGGGCCCTCTACCAGTGGCACGGCCCGCTGGCACCGCTGTTTTCGGCCACGGTATTCTTTCTCACCCTGGTGCTGCTGGTCACCCGGGACCGGGAGGGCAACGCCCGCCGGTCGGCCTGAAGGTGCAGTGAGCGTTGGCCTTGCCCACCGCACCCAGAGCGGATCAGGGCTCCGCCGGCAGGAACGCGTCCCCGAGTATCGTCCGGCCATCCAGGCTCTTCACCGGCATGCCCAGACTGTGGATCAACTGACGGCTGTAGGTGATGCGACCGACATGGCGACCGGCGCACAGGGCCAGGGCTGCCTCGGCCATGGTCTCCAAGGGCTCGGCCATATCCGGGAAACGCCGGGCGATCTCGCGCACATACTCGGCCCCGGGGGTCAGGGCGATGCTTTCCGGTGCCAGGGTGTTGACGTAGATGTGTTCGGGCGCCAGCTCGTGGGCCAGGCCCTCGGTATAGCGGTTGAGAGCCGCCTTGGTCGCCCCGTAGGCGGTGATCGCCAGGGCCGCTTCCCGGGTATGACGGTAAGGCACGACCGGCTGGTCCACCGTGGCGCTGCTGATATTCAGGATCCAGCCCTCGCCCCGCTCACGCATGCCGGGCAGGGCCTGCTGGACCAGCTCAATGGGCACGTTGAGGTTCAGGTCGTACATCTTGTTGCGGTGGTCGGTGGAGATCTCGCTGGGCATGCCGGGGTACTGCATGGCGGCATTGTTGACCAGGATATCAATCGGCCCGAAATGACTGGCGGCTCGGGCCACCAGATCGGCCCGCGCCGCCAGATCCAGCAGGCTGCAGACTTCGGCTGCCGCGCGTCCACCGCTGGCATTGATTTCCGCCACTGCCTCCTCCAGCGTGCCCGGCAAGTTGCCGTGGGCACCCAGGCGCGAGGCCACCAGCACCACGGCGGCACCCTCGGCGGCAAAGCGGGTCGCGATGGCGCGCCCGATACCGCGGCTGCCGCCGGTGATCAGCGCCGTCTTTCCACTCAGTTGTCCCATATTCCCTCTCCCTGTTTATTCGAATCCTGCGCGCGGGGCGCTGCCACCGGCCAGAGGCAGCGCGTCCAGCGATGTATCAGTACTGCCGGTAGCGACGCTGCACATGGCGGTGGCGCACCAGCCGCTCGGCAGCGCGCTCCTCGGGTGTCACTTCCCGCGCGTAGGGCATGTGCTCGCGAATGCTGTCGAAGGCGACCTTCTTCACCGTGAGACTGGGCAGCTGGTCTTCCGGCGGCCGCTCCGGGTAGGTCCAGCGCATGCTGGTGTAGCCGTGGGGAATGCCCGTGGTGCTGACCCAGTTGGCGATACCCGGATCGCGATGACAGACCACCCAGCGCCGCGCGCCGTCGGGGTCCTTGCCGGCGAAGTGGGCATTGATATTACTCGGGTAGCTCTCGAAATCCAGTGACTCCCCCCACAGGTTGGCCAGGTGGAAGCCCAGGAAGTGGGGCTCGACGGGCGTCCGGGTCTCGATCACCAGGGCCTCGTCATCCTCCAGCAGGTAGGTCCCGCCGGCGTAGACATTGCTGCTCTGCCCGCCGCCGGTGGCAATGCCCAGGGCGTTGGGCGGGTTCATGTCGTTCACCGGCATGAAAGGCCCCTCCAGCCCCATGCGCTCACTGACACCCCCCGGCACCTTGCCGTAGGTTTCCAGGGTGATGGTGTTGAAAGCGTTCCAGAAATGCACCTGGTTGCGGGCAATGCGACCCACCTCGCGCAGCATGTGCATGGCACCCTGCGGATCGATCGGCGGGCGCGGCTCGTATTCACAGCCGATGCGCAGGATCTCCAGGTCGAGCAGATCCTGGTGTTCCCAGTCGTGGAACAGCTCGCGGCAGGTGAGGAACTTGCCGACATGCTCCACACCGCGGCTGGTGCGCTTGCTGGCCATGAAGTTGCCGCTGTAGCCCTCGGGCTTCTCCGGGGCGATCAGGATCTCGAAGCTGCCATCCTCCGCGACCTGCAGTTTGGTGCTGTCCAGAGTGCTGGTGTTGATGCGGGTGCCCGGCTGCATTTCCGACAGCTTGCCGCTGTCACCGGAATAGCCGCTGGCCAGCTCGAAGATTACGTACTGGGGCGCGGTGGTGCCGTCGGCAGGGGCCTCGCCGCGCCAGTGACGGCTGTCGGGGGCGCGACCACGGACCCGGTAGCTGTAATTGCCGTCGATCTCGACGCCCAGGTACACCCCGTCGGCATTGTCGATGGTGGAGCGGTTCATCGGCTGGATGGCCCGGTGGAAACGCGGATAAAGCGGATCGGCAAGGGCGCGCTCGATGCCGTTGAGCATGAAGCCCAGCACATAGCGGTAGCCCTCCGCCAGGTTGCGGTCAGTCGGCGGCGGCGGATAGAGCTCCGGGGTGTCGATGGCATCCCGCGCCTCCTGGAAGCACTGGATCATGTCGTCGAAAGCCGCACGCAGTGCGGCGCGAGTCTGTGGACTGCTTTCAGGTTGTGACACGGTGTTTTTCTCCTTGTTGAGAATGCCGCTCAGCACCCGCGGCGGCTTGATCGCCCTGCGTGGCGCCGGCACGGGGCCAGGCGTATTGCCGGTAGAACTCGCCCAGCTCGGCCTCGAGCTGATCGGCGGTAATGCGATAGTCACCCAGGCTGTATTCGAACTTCGAGTGATGCTTTTTCTCCCGCTCGGCGTTCGCCTGCAGGAAGGCGTCAAACTCCGACCCGACATCAAAGCCCAACTGTCGATAAACTTCGTGCACGGTCTCCCGGGGCCGGGCAGTCAGCTCGCGGTAATCGACAATGGCGCGCGGCACCTCGGGGTAGCGGGCCAGTTGCTGGGCTGGATTGTGAAAGCTCTCGAAGGAGGTCTGCAGCAGCAGGTCGAGGGAGGCCTGGTAGTCCGCCGGTTTCCAGCCCCGGGCCTTCCAGGACTTTTCTACCAGTTTGAGCAGGCTGGGCACGCACTGGGCCGGATCGCGCAACATCACGACGATACGTGCATCGGGGAAGGTCTCGATGATCGAGCCCACCCAACCGCTCATCACGGGGTTTTTGCTCAAATGAATGCGGTCACCGCCATTCAGCAGCAGCTGGCGTTTGACCAGCTCGCGGTAGTGATGCATCCAGCGACGGCGTTTTTTCGGCATCTGGTCGAGGTGAAACAGGTCGAGCACATCCATCACCGGCAGGTCCGTCGCCCATTGCTGGGTGACAAAGGCCGCCCGCATGGCAAACTGGTCTTCTTCGGAATTCCACAGGCTCATGTTGTGGATGTGGCGAAAAGGCCCGAAGGTGCGATCATCCCAGGCCTTCAGACGGCGGAAGAACATTCCGCCCAGGAGCGCCTGGTCCACCCTGCCCAGCCAGCGGATCACCTTCTTCTGCAGCAGCGAGGGAAACAGGGTTTCCCAATACAGAAAATAGCTGAAGCGGTCTCCATCGGCGGACATCAGGCGGTGCATGAGAGTCGTCCCGCTACGGGCGTGGCCGACAATAAACACCGGCGTACGCACCGGCTGCCGCCACAGGCTGGGGAACAGCAGGTAGTCGAGCAGGAAGCACAGGGTATGAAACAGGGTCACCGGCGGCGTCACCAGCAGCAGGCGGGCAAGCAGGCGCCAGCGGCCCGGCCAGTGCTTCAGGTTCCAGACATGGCGCAGCAGGCGAAAATAGTAATCGAAGTCAAAGTACATGGAAGCGAGTCTGTGCTTGTGGAATCATGCGCTACTCTACGCCACTGGCGGCGCCGGACAACTGCGATTCCGGCCCCAGCGGGAGAGCTGCAGGCTTTTGTTTTTCAAGGAATTTCAGGGGCAACAAAAAATGTCGCTCGGGCGCACTTACATTTCTGTTAACACACCGTGGCGACGTCGCCGGGGCCGCACGTGAGCGACCCCGGGCTGCCCCGCCCGCGCAAGCGCCCCCGGCAGCAGCGGTCGCGCGCGCTGGTGGAGGCCATCCGTGAGGCCTGCATCCGCATCCTCGAACAGGAGGGCGCCGACCGCCTGACCACCCAGCGCATCGCCGACGTCGCCGGGGTCAACATCGCGTCCCTTTACCAGTATTTCCCCAACAAGGAGGCCGTGCTGGCGGAGGTCTACGAGAATGCCATGCGCGAGCTGGTGGCCGGCATGGCCGAGGAGTTCCCGCGGATCGACCGGCTGACACAACAGGGCCTGGAGGCCACCCTGGCGGCAATTATCGACCAGGAAATTGCCCTGCTGTTGCAACTCTATCGCATGCACCCGGAGTTCTACCTGCAGTACCAGCAAAGCCTGGATATCCGGGCCCGGGTCAACGAGTTCACCCAGTCCCTGGCCAACCCCTCCTGGGAGCGCTGGTTCCCCCACCTGCTGCGCCAGCACCGGGAATGTCTCCGCGAGGGAAATATCGAGACCATGGCCTTTATCGCCCGGCGCAGCCTGGACGCGACCCTGCAGGCGGCCCTGACCGAGCGCCCCGAGGTCCTGGAAGAGCCGGCGTTTCGGGAGGAAGTGCTGACCCTGTTGCTGCGATATCTCTTGAAATAGGCTCAGCCCACTAGCCCACGGCTATTGCTTCCAGCGCCTTGCGCAGGGGCGCGGGAATCGGCACCGCACGGTTGCTGGCACGCTCGACAAACACGTGCACGAAATGCCCATGCGCCAGGGCTTCCCGTTCGCCGGCCCGGAAAATGGCGATGCCGTACTGCACCGAGCTGTTGCCCAGGCGGTCCACGCGCAGGCCGCCCTCCAGCGCATCCGGGTAGGCCGCCGGCGCGTGGTAGTCACAGCCCGAATTCACCACGAAGCCGACAATGTCCGCCGCGGCGATATCCAGCCCCCCCGTCTCGATCAGGTAGCGATTGGCGACGAAGTCGAAATAACTGTAGTAGACCACGTTGTTGATATGGCCATAGATGTCATTGTCCGACCAGCACGTGTTGAGCGGGTAGAAGACACGGTAGGCATCGCGATCGGGCCGAGGACTCATGCGGCTTTCCCCCAGGCCGCGGTGTAAATCGCCAGGGCATCCTCGCGACTCAGCTCGCGGGGATTGTTGACCAGCAGACGCTGCTGCAGCATGGCGTCCTCCGCCAGCATGGCCAGATCCTCTCTCGGCACCCCCGCTTCTGCCAGGGTCGCAGGCAGCGACACCGCCGCGATCAAGGCGACCAGGAAGTCCCGCAGGGCCATAGCGCGGGCCTCGTCACTGCCAGTGACATTCGGCGCCACGAGGGTAGCGAGTTCCGCGTACAACGGTGCGGCGGCGGGCAGATTGAAATCCAGCCCCGCGGGCAGCACCAGGGAATTACTCAGACCGTGGGGAATGTGGTAGTGGCCGCCGAGGGGGTAGGCCAGCGCGTGCACCGCCGCAACCGGTGCATTGGCGAAGGCCTGCCCGGCGAGGCAGGCCCCCAGCAGCATGCCGGCGCGCGCATCCCGGTCATGCCCCCGGGTGACAGCAAGGCGCAGGTTGGCGGAAAGAAGCCGCAGGGCCTCCCGGGCCAGGTGGTCGGACATCGGGTTCTTCTTCACCCGGGAGGTGTAGGCCTCGATGGCGTGCACCATGGCGTCGATCCCGGTCATCGCCGTGACCCGGGGCGGCAGGCCCAGCGTCAGGTCGGCGTCCAGCACCGCGACGTCGGGCAGCAGAAGCCGCGAGGACACCCCCGCCTTGGTCGTGGCACCGGTGGTAATCACCGCCACGGGAGTCACCTCCGAGCCCGTCCCTGCGGTCGTCGGCACCAGCACCAGGGGCAGGCGCGCGCCGCGAACCTGATCGACCCCGTAAAGCGCCGCCAGCTCCTGCCCGCCATCACCCAACAACACCGCCACCACCTTGGCCACGTCCATCGAGCTGCCGCCGCCAACCGCTACCACGGCGTCCACCTGTTCCCTGCGCCCCAGTGACACGGCGGCCTCCACCACCGACTCCGGCGGGTCTTCCTGCACCCGGTCGAAAAGGATCGCAGTTGTCCCGGCAGCCTCCAGCGCCGCCTGTAGCGGCGCCAGCAGGCCGATCTTGACCAGCCCCGGGTCCGTGACCAGCAGGGGGCGGCGGGCGCCCAGGTCAGCCAGGAGGGGTGCCAGTTCCAGGGCACTGCCGGGCGCACAGACCAGCCGCGGTGTGGTGTTAAAGACGAAGGACTGCATGGCTACCTCCCTTTTCCAACGATGCACGGGCCCGCCCAACCCCGGCCGTTCTGCGGCCGCGGGCGTATCCTGTCCTGCCTGCTAGAGGGTCAGGATTACCTTGCCGCGCGCCCGGCGCTCCATCATGCAGGCATAGGCGGCCTCGTAGTCCTCCAGCGGGAACAGGTCGGTGACCACCGGCTTCAGCTTGCCCTGGGCGAACAGTTCCCAGAGTTCGTGAATATTCTGCCGGTTCACTTCCGGCTCCTCGGCCATGAAGCGGCCCCAGAACACGCCGACAATGGCGCAGCCCTTGAGCAGAGCCAGGTTGAGCGGCACCTTCGGAATCGGGCCGCTGGCAAAACCGATCACCAGGAAGCGCCCCTTCCAGGCCATGCTGCGCAGGGCCTGCTCGGAGAAGTCGCCACCCACCGGGTCGTAGACCACATCCACGCCGCGCCCCCCGGTGAGTTCCTTGACCCGGTCCTTGAGGGACTCGCGGCTGTAATTGATGACCTCGTCGGCTCCCATCTGCCGGCACACGTCGAGCTTTTCGTCGGAACTGGCGGCCGCGATGACCCGGGCGCCGAAGAGCTTGCCCAGCTCCACCGCCGTAATGCCCACCCCACCGGCGGCGCCGAGGACCAGCAGGGTCTCCCCGGGCTGGATATCCGCGCGCTGGCGAAGGGCGTGGTAGGAGGTGAAATAGGTAATCGCCACCCCGGCCGCCTGCTCAAAACTGAGCCCCTCGGGCATCGGAAATACCGCGCTCTGATCGGCGGCAATCTTCGAGCAGAAGGCCCCGTGGGCCCCCATCGAAATCACCTTGTCACCGGGCTTGAAGCGGCTCACCCCGCTACCCACCGCAGCCACCACCCCGGCACACTCAGCACCGGGAATAAAGGGCAGGTCCGGCTGGGTCTGGTACTTGTTCTGGATAATCAGCACGTCGGGGAAGTTCAGGCCCGCGGCCTTGACCTCGATCAGCACCTCCTGGTCGCCAATCTCGGGGTCCGGCCAGTCGGTTTCCAGCACCAGCTTGTCGGGCAGGCCGTGTTCCTTGCAGACCACTGCTTTCATGTCTTGCTCCTGTCAGGGACCCCACTCGCGCGGGAGCGGGGTCCAAAATATCCTTTTCAATCGAGCTTGATGCCCATACCTGCCGCCGCCTGGCTGACCATCTTGGTGCTCTGCTCAAAGCCGGCGGTCAGTTCCCGCTCGCCACCGCGTTCGCTGATACGCTCCCAGTGGGCGGCAATTGCCTCCGGCGTCTGTTCTTCCGGCGGCAACCACATGCCCTCGGTCTCGACAATGCGAGCCACGGCAAACGCCCCTGCACCGGCGGCCAGGATGGTACGGTTGGGGGCATTCTCACTCACCAGGTAGAGCACCGCCGGGGTTACCGTCTCCGGAGTCAGCAATTCAAAGGCCTTCTCCGGCAGCAAACCCTCGGTCATCCGCGTGCCCGCAGTGGGCGCCAGTGCATTCACGCGGATGTTGTACTTGGCGCCCTCCTGGACCAGCGTGTTCATCATGCCGATTACGCCCATCTTGGCGGCACCGTAGTTGCTCTGGCCGAAGTTGCCGTAGAGCCCGCTGGATGAAGTCGTCACCACAATGCGGCCGTAATTCTGCTCGCGCATGATCTCCCAGACGGCCCTGGTGCAGTTCACCGTGCCCATCAGGTGTACGTCGATGACCAGGCGGAAATCCTCCAGGGAACCCTTGTGGAAACTCTTGTCGCGCAGGATCCCGGCGTTGTTGACCAGGATGTCGACCCGCCCCCACTGGTCCATCGTTTGCTGGACCATGGATTCCACCTCGGTGTAGTCCGCCACATTGGCGCCATTGGCAATGGCCTCGCCACCGGCGGCCTCGATTTCCGCCACCACACTGCGGGCCGCCTCGCTGGACGCCCCGGTGCCGTCCTTGGCACCACCGAGGTCATTGACCACCACTTTGGCGCCGCGCTTTGCCAGCTCCAGGGCGTGACTGCGGCCCAGGCCGTGGCCGGCGCCCGTGACGATGGCCACCTTGTCGTCATAACGAATTGTCATGCTTGCTCTCCCTTTGAATTCCTTGGCTGGGTAGAAGGCTGCTAGGGGCAGACAATCGGGGCGCCAGCCTAACCGGCGACCACCATGGTCAGCCACTCGGCCACCAGGGCCGGCGTCTGCTCGCCCTCGATCTCAACGCTAACCTGCTGGCGAATCAGGAAACGGTCACCGTCTTTGGCTTCCACACCGGTAATCTCGCCATGGGCACGTACCCGCTTGCCGGCGCGCACCGGCGCCAGGAAGCGCACCTTGTCGAAGCCGTAATTGATGCCCATCAGCACCTTTTCCGGCATCACCCCGTTACCTTCGCAGAGTCTGGGCAGCAGGGACAAGGTCAGGAAGCCGTGGGCGATGGTGCCGCCAAAGGGTGTACCGGCAGCTTTTTCCTCGTCGACGTGGATAAACTGGTGGTCCTCCGTGACATCGGCGAACTGGTTGATGCGTGGCTGATCCAGGGTGACCCAGGGACCGGGTTCCAGTTTCAAACCCACCTGATTGACCAGCTCTTCCTTGGGTACCACTTTCATGGACATGCGCGAAATCCCCCGTTTTCAAGATACTTGTGATGTGTGGTCAACACAGGGTTTCAGCCATCGCGGAAAGTCGCGTTGACCTCGCCCTGCCCGGTATAGCCTTTGAGTTCGTGGCGCCCCACCACCATGCGATGCACGGCATCGGGTCCGTCTGCCAGACGCAGGCTGCGCTGGGCCACGTACAGGCCCGCAAGCGGCGTATCCTGGGAGATGCCCAGTGCCCCGAAAACCTGGATCGCCTCGTCGACGATGCGAATGGAGACATTGGGCACCGCGGTCTTGATCATGGAAATCCACACCCGCGCCTCCTTGGCGTCACGGTGGTCCATCATCCAGGCCGTCTTCAGGGTCAGCAGGCGGGCCATTTCAATATCCATGCGGGCGTTGGCAATGATGTCGATGTTGCCGCCCAGCCGAGCCAGGGGCTTGCCGAAAGCCGTGCGTGAAACCGCCCGCTCGCAGAGCAGCTGCAGCGCCCGCTCCGCGGCGCCGATGGCACGCATGCAGTGATGGATGCGACCCGGCCCCAGCCGGCCCTGGGCGATCTCGAAGCCGCGCCCCGGGCCCAGGATGACATTCTCCCGGGGCACCCGGACATTGGTGAAACGCTGGTGCATGTGGCCGTGGGGCGCATCGTCCTGGCCGAACACCAGCATCGGGCGCAGGTTTTCGACACCGGGGCTGCCCATGGGCACCAGGATCTGCGATTGCTGCAGGTGCTTGGGCGCCTCCGGGTCGGTCTTGACCATCACGATCATGACCTTGCAGCGGGGGTCGCCGGCACCTGAAATATAGTGCTTCTCCCCGTTGATCACCCACTCGTCGCCATCCAGCTCGGCGCGAGTGGAGATGTTGGTGGCATCGGAGGAGGCCACCCCGGGTTCGGTCATGGCAAAGGCGGAGCGGATCTCCCCATTGAGAAGGGGTTCCAGCCACTGGCGCTTCTGTGCCTCGCTGCCGTACTTGTGCAGCACCTCCATGTTGCCGGTGTCCGGAGCCGAACAGTTGAACACCTCGGCCGCAAGGTGGGACTTGCCCATTTCCTCGGCCAGGTAGGCGTATTCCACCGTATTCAGGCCGGAGCCGTGTTCGCCATCGGTCAGGAAGAAGTTCCACAGCCCAGCGCTGCGCGCCTTGTCCTTGAGCCCCTCGAGAATCTCGCTCTGTCGGGGCGTGAACTGCCAGCGGTCACCGACCGGGATCTCCGCCAGATACGCCTCCTCCAGAGGCAGGATTTCATCCTGCACAAAGGCTTTCACCTGTGCCAGCAGCGGCCGAACCTTTTCACTGACGCCCAGATCCATGCAGTTCCCCTTGTTAACTATTGTCAGAATCCACTGAGGCGGGCATAGCGGTCGAGGTGGTAGTTATAGTCCCCGAAGCAATGCTGGACAAGGCGCGCCCGCTTGATAAAGAAGCCGATATCAAATTCATCCGTCATGCCAATGCCACCGTGCATCTGGATCGCCTCGTTGGTCGCGCGCTGGGCGACCTCACAGAGCTTCGCCTTGCAGGAACTGGCCAGCAGGGAAAGCTGCGGATCGCCGGCATCGATGGCCTGCAGGGCCTTGAGCACCAGGGAGCGGGCCAGTTCCAGCTCCGCGTAAAGCTCCGCAGCGCGGTGCTGCAGCCCCTGGAAGCTGCCGATCGGGCGGCCAAACTGCTTGCGCTCCCGCAGATAGGCCACGGTGCGCTCGAAGGCCTCGGTGGACAAGCCGAGCAATTCCGCCGCCAGGCCAATGTTGGCGATATCGAGGGCAGTTTCCAGCCCCTGCCAGGCACCCCCGGGGCTGCCCAGGAGGGCTTCGTCACCGAGCTGCAGATCGGCGTATCGCAGGGCGCCCGCCGGGCCGCTGTCCACCAGGCTGCGCGGCTCCACCTGCAGCCCCGGCGCGTCCGCGGGCACCAGGAAGGCACTCAGGCCCGACCTGTCCCCGGGCTGGCCATCGCTGCGGGCAATCACCAGAAAGTCCGTGGCTCCCGGCGCGCCCAGCACCAGGCGTTTACTGCCGCTCAGACGCCAGCCCCGCCCCTCGCGACGCGCCGGCGACGCGGTATTTTCCGGGGCGTGGTGGGCGCCCTCCTGCAATGCCAGGGCGAGCCGCCGCTCCCCGGCAACAACGGCTGGCAAAAGCGCCTGGCGCTGGGCCGTCGTCGCCAGCCGGTCGAGTGCGCTTGCGCCAATCAGCACCGCCGACTGCAAGGGAGTCGGGCTGAGATGGCGACCGGCCTCTTCCAGAACCACGCCGAGGCCGACATGGCCGTAACCCAGCCCACCGCAGTCCTCGGCAATGGCAATCCCGGGCCAGCCCATGGCGACGATGTCATCCCATACTGCGGGCTCGAAGCCGAGGGAGTCGGCCGCATCCCGCAGGGCGCGCAAGTGCGACACACCGGCCCGGGAGGCCAGCAGGCCCCGGGCAGACTCCCGCAACATTTGCTGTTCTTCAGTCAGTACCAGTGCCATGCGCCCCCCTCAGTCCGGCAGGCCAAGCACGCGCTTGGCAATGATGTTGAGCTGGATTTCCGAGGTGCCCCCCTCGATGGAGTTGCCCTTGGAACGCAACCAGTCGCGGCACACCACGCCCCCGTCGTAGATCTCCCCCGACCAGCCGAGGGCCGATTCCCCGTCGACCGCCAGGTTGAGTTCATGGCGCCGCTTGTTGAGCTCGGTACCGTAGTATTTGAAGATCGAGGAGGCCGCCCCCAGGCCTTGCCCGGCCTTGACCTCATCGCCCACGCGCTCCATCGTCGCGGAAAAAGCCAGGGAGTCCAGCTGGTAGCGGGCAATCTCCGTGCGCAGTACCGGGCTGGCCAGGCGGCCCTGGGCGTCGCGGCCGAAGTGCGCGAGCGCGGCGTCTCCGAGTGACTGCCTCGGGGCGGTGCCAAAGGCGGAGATCATTTCCCGTTCGTGGGTCAGCAGATATTTGGCAATGCTCCAGCCCTTGCCGGGCTCGCCCACCAGGTCTTTCTTCCAGGCGCGGACGTTATCGAAGAAGGTTTCACAGAAGGGCGAGGCTCCGCTGATCAGTCGGATAGGGCGAGTGCTCACCCCCTCGCTGGCCATATCGAAGAGGATGAAGCTGATCCCCTCGTGCTTGCTGCCACTGCTGTCGGTACGCACCAGGCAGAAAATCCAGTCGGCCTTGTCGGCGTAGGAGGTCCAGATCTTCTGGCCGTTGATCCGGTAGTGGTCGCCACAGTCCTCGGCGCGGGTCTGCAGACTGGCGAGATCAGAGCCCGCGTTGGGCTCCGAGTAGCCCTGGCACCAGCGGATTTCGCCGCGGGCGATCGGCGGCAGGTGTTCGCGCTTCTGCGCCTCGCTGCCGAACTCGAGCAGCGCCGGCCCCAGCATGGAAATGCCAAAGCTTTCGAGAGGACTGCGGGCATTGATGCGGTCCATTTCCTGACGCAGTACCTTGACCCGGTCGCGGTCGAGCCCGGCGCCACCGTATTCCGCGGGCCAGTGGGGCACGGTCCAGCCACGCTGCGCCATGCGCTGGCACCACAGGGGCTGGTCGGGGTGACGAACCTCCGGCTTGCGTCCCCCCATGTAGATGTCCTCAAAGCCGCGGACCGGCTCGCGCATGCTCGCCGGGCAGTTGGCCTCAAGCCACTCGCGCACTTCGGCGCGGAAAGCGTCCAGATCCGCCACCTTCTTCTCCTGCTTTTCCGTGCGGGTCACTCCGGATTTGAACATACAGTATGTTTTGCTGACTGACAAGAATGCCCGATTGTGCATCGTCGCTCGATTGCGCAGAATGGGCCATGGCGGATCTTTTCATTGCTCTGGCGGCATTCCTTCTTCTGGGCCTTGTGGCCCACTACATCGGCCTGCGCACCCGGCTGCCACGAGTCACTCTGCTGATCCTGGCGGGCGTCGCCATCGGCCCTACCGGCATGGACTGGTTCGCGGGCTATCGCGAGCAGCTGTTCCCGATGATCGCCGACATGGCACTGGTCATGCTCGGCTTCCTGATTGGCGGCTCCCTGACCCGCGACCTGTTCCAGCAGCAGGGCCGACAGATTCTCTGGCTCTCCCTGGGCATTGCCCTGGTCACTTTCCTGGTCGTCTGCGGAGGCCTGCTGGCGGTGGGCCAGGGTTTGGTGATTGCCGTGACCCTGGGTGCCATTGCCACCGCCACCGATCCGGCGGCCACGGCCGATGTCCTGCTGGAGGAGCGCGATGACCGCAGTCCCTTTGGCCGACTTCTGCTGGGCATCGTGGCGCTGGACGACGCCTGGGGACTGCTCATTTTCAGTCTCGCCCTGGTTGTAGCCATCGGCAGCAGCGCCAGCAACGGGCACGCCGTGCTGGCAGCGGGTCTCTGGGAAATTGCCGGCGCGGTTCTGCTCGGCCTGATGATCGGCCTGCCCATGGCCTTCCTGACCGGCCGGATCCGCCGCGGTGAGCCGCTGCTGATCGAGGCCCTGGGTCTGGTCTTCCTGTGCGCCGGCCTGGCGATGCGCTGGGAGGTCTCCCACCTGCTGGCGGCCATTGTCATGGGCGCCACGGTGGCCAACCTGGCCAGCCACCACAAGCGCCCCTTTCACGCCATCGAGGGTATCCAGTGGCCCTTCCTGATGCTGTTCTTCATTCTTGCCGGCGCCTCGCTGCAGCTGGATTCGCTGCTGGCCGGCGGACTGCTGGGGGCGGCCTACATGCTGTTGCGCACCCTTGGCAAGGTCAGTGGCGGCCTCACGATCGGCCTGCTCACCGGTACCACGGCACGCACCGGGCTGCACAGCGGTAGCGCCCTGCTGCCCCAGGCCGGCGTCGCCGTCGCCATGGCACTCACCGCCAGTCAGAATCTTGCAGGGGAAGGCCAGGTGATACTGACCATGGTGCTGGCCTCCACCGTGATCTTCGAGCTACTGGGGCCCCTGGCGACCCGGTGGGCTCTGCGCCGGGAGTGCCGCCCCCTGCCCCGCGCGGCCCGCAGGGCCCAACGGCACAAGAAAAAGCACCCGACACATGAATCCCGCTGATCCCCGCTAGCGGGCTGTGCCGACAATTCACAACCTCCAGAGTCAGCGCCCCGGATGCTTGTCCCGATACATGTTGGCGTCCGCGCGGCTCAGCAGCGCGTCCACCGAGTCGCCATCCTCGGGCCAGCGCGACAGACCGATACCGGCACTGATCTGCAGCCGGTGGCCATTCACCGAGACCGCACCCAGTACACGATCCCGCAGGCGCTGGGCCGCGGCGACGCCGGCCTGCTGGTCGTCGACGCCGTGCAAAATCAGCAGGAACTCATCACCCCCCAGCCGGCCGGCAAAGTCGCTGCCGCGCAGGAAATCGCGCAGGCGGTCGGCAACTGCGAGCAGCAGGCCGTCACCGGTCGCGTGGCCGAGGCGGTCGTTGATGGCCTTGAATAGATTGAGATCGATGATGACTACGGCAAAGGGCTGTGCGGTCCGTCGGGCGCGCTCCAGGCTCGCCGCCAGGGTCTCGTCGATACTGCGCCGATTCGGCAGGCCGGTCAGGGGGTCGAGCCTGGCGAGGGCCTGGGCCCGCTGGTTGACGCGAAAGTAGCAGGCGACAATAACACTGTAGGTCCAGCCCATCACAAACAGGAAAATGGCGCTGAACACCAGCGGCAGGGACACCAGCCGGCGCCCGAAGGGTTGCCAGTCGGGCAGCGCCACGCTCAACCAGCGAAGCACAAAGAGCAGGGACAAAAACAGCAGAAACAGCGCAGCCAGGCCGTGGGCCCGCCACTCCTCCCTATCCCGGGGCCGCCACACCATGGCCACTGCCGAGAGGCCGAGAAAAACCAGGCCGAGCAAGTCGATAATCAGGAAACGCTGCTCCGTGCCACGCACCCACCACAGCGGCACGGCCGCCAGCACGCACACACCAATCAGCAGCGGCAGTCGGGGATAGCCTGCAGAGCAGCCGCGGAAGCGCAGGCTTCCCTCCAGGATCAGGGCAGTGGCCATCATGGTCAGCAGATTGCTGAGCCAGACCAGCTCGGGTATCGCGCGCTCCGCGCCCGGCGCGACAATGCTGACCAGCAGAAAGCCCAGGGCATTGAGCAGCAGGGCCAGCCACCACTGAAACACGCCGGGAACGTCCCGATTGATCCGCCATACCAGAAACAGGACCAGTACACAGACCAGGGAGTTCAGCGTGATCGCAAAAAACAGCGTTGGGAGATGCAGGGTCACGCGCCAGGCCTCGGAGTTACAACCGACAGTATTGGCAAGGCCGCCTTCGAGGTCAAACCGGAAATTCCGGCTCCGCTTAAGGACTCAGAAAGTCGCGCGGGGCATGCTCACCTGGGACGTGGTGATCCCGCCATTGACACCGACAATTTCGCCGGTGACATAAGCCGCGGCGGGAGAAGCCAGGTAGAGGGCGCAGGCGGCGATGTCCTCCGGGTCCCCCAGGCGGGCGAGGGGCGTCCGCTCCGACATGGTCCGCTCCAGCTCATCGGTCATGAAGTTGATCAGGGCGCTGGTTTTGGTCGCCCCCACGGCGATCGCGTTGACCCGGATTTTCGGCGCGAAATCCTGGGCCAGTTCTTCGGTCATCCACGACAGCGCCGCCTTGCCGATGCCGTAGGCGACGAAACCCGGCTGGGGGTGACAACCGGCGGTGGAGGAGATGTTGACGATGGCGCCGCCATCGGGACTCCTCGCCAGGTGGGGCGCGCACTGACGGGAGAGAGAGAAAGCCGTGGTAACATTGAAGCGAAAGGCCCCCTCCAGATCCTCGTCAGTCGTCTCCAGGGCGGGCTGCGGGCCCCAGCCACCGGCGTTGTTGACCAGCACATCCAGGCGACCGAATTCCTCCAGCGCACGCGCCACAAGGCTTTCACGCTGCTCGCTCTCGAGTACGTCACATGGGACGACCAGGGCGCGGCGACCGCGCTCACGCACGGCCTTCGCCGTATCTTCCAGCTGTGACTCGGTACGCGCCGATATCACGACATCGGCCCCGGCATCGGCGTAGGCAATGGCGGTAGCGGCGCCAATGCCGCGACCGGCACCGGTAATCAGAGCAACTTTTCCGTTCAGACGGAAACGATCCAATATGGAAGTCATGACAACTCCTGTCGGCTGGTGGCGGCAGCGCTTATTCGGCCGCGGCCGCGGCAATGCGGTTCAGGGCCGGATCATTGGGCGGGTTCCTGACACACCAGGTTCCGGCGGGATGATAGATGTAGGCGACACAGCCATTGCAGTTGTCGCAGCCGGACTGGGTGACCTCCCCGCTGTGGAACTTGTTCACCAGGGCCGGGTCGTGGATCAGGGCACGCGCCATGACCACGCACTCGAAGCCCTCGGACACGGCTTCCTCGGCATTGGCCAGGGACTTCACGCCCCCGAGGTAGGCCAGCGGCATGTTCACCGCCTCGCGGATGCGCAGCGAGTTCTCGCGGAAGTAGCGTTCCCGGAAGGTCACCTTGGGCTCACTGGCGGCCGCGCCTTTCATCATTAGCGCAGTGACCCATTCCCCCTGCTCCTTGAGCACCTTGCTGATTTCCACCCGGTTCATGTTGCTGCCGAACATGTACCAGGTGGACTCGACATTGCGCCCCCCGGAAAGCACCAGCATGTCGGCACCCGCCGCCTCCAGGGCCCGTGCGGTTACCACGGAGTCCTCGACCTGGGTGCCGCGGCGCACACCGTCGGCCACGGAAATTTTCGCCAGCACGGCCAGGTCCTTGCCCACCGCCTGCTTGACCGCGGCCAGCACGCGCGCCGGGAAACGTACCCGGTTCTCCGCACTGCCGCCGTACTCGTCCTTGCGCTTGTTGCTCAGCGGGGAGATGAACTGGTTGAGCAGGTAGCCATGCCCCATGTGCAGCTCGACCGCATCGAAACCGGCCTCGCGGCACAGCTCGGCGGCCCGCACGAACTCCGCGGTGACACGCGCCATGTCTGTCTCGTCCATCGCGCGGCTGAAAAAATTGCCCTTCAGCGCACCCGCCGGGTTGAAGCCGGAGACCGAGCTGATGGTGCGCCCCTTGACCTTCATGCCGGTCACGAAGGAGCCACCGTGGGTGATCTGTGCCGAGATTGCAGCGCCCTCGGCGTGCACCGCGTCGGTGAGCACCCGCAGGTCCGGCAGTGCTTCCTCGCGCATCCAGATCTGGTTGGGCAGTGTGCGCCCCTCGGGGGCCACCGAGATATAGGCGACGGTGGTCATACCGACCCCCCCCGCCGCCAGGTCGCGGTGGTGCTTGACCAGCGCCTTGGTGGGCTTGCCATCCAGGCACATGGCCTCGTTGGCACCCGACTTGATAAAGCGATTGCGCAGGGTCAGGGGCCCGATGGTGACGGGATCAAAGGGGGAAACAGTACTGTTCATGGGCTACCTCGGCGCGTGCTATCGACTGTTATCGCAGCGATAGTAACAGCGCTTGCGCAAGGGGACGAATGGTCCGCCCGCGTGGCGGCCGCCCGGTTCAACAATGCAGGCAGCACCTCCAGGCTCAGAGGAGTATCGGCGCATACAGTGGCAGCCCCAGGCTGAGCGCTGCCAGCAGCAGCCAGGCGACCCAGGGCAGAGTAGCGACCGCGGTCGAGCCGTCGCCCGAGCGCAACAGCCACCACCAGCGCAGCAGCAACAGCAGCGTCAACAACGTGGACAGGCTCAACAAATGCGGCAACCACGGCTGCCAGGGCACGGCGCCCGCCAGGTCACCACTGACGCTGTCCTTCAGCCAGCGCTTTACCGCCTCGCCGCTGGTCAGGGGCAGGCCAATCACCGACAGCGCGGGCAGGGCCACCACCAGCAGGGCCAGACCGCGAGCGACTGGCGCCCCGGGAAGCGACAGGCCGACACTCAGGAACAGCGCGCCCTTGGCCAAACCGTGGTGCAACACAAACAGACCGAACCAGCCGCTGACCAGCCACCACAGTGCCGGCTCCACCAGAACCGCACCCAGCATCAGCGTCGCCAGCCCCATCTGGCTGATACTCGACCAGGCCAGCACGGTCTTCGCTTCGCGGGTCCAGATGCCGCGAAGTGCCGCCCCGAGCAGGGCAATCAGCCCCAGGGCCATCACCATTGTGCCCCAGGCTGGCAGGCTGGTCAGCCCCAGCGGCAAGACTACCAGCCAGCCCAGCAACCCGGCCTTGATCATCGCCCCGCTGAGCACTGCGCTGGCGGGTGTTGGCGCCACCGGGTGCGCCAGCGGCAACCAGAAATGCAGCAGCGGCAGGCCAGCCTTCACGCCAAAGCCCGTCAGCAACAGGCCGAGGGCAAGCCCCGGTTGCTGCGAGCGGCCCAGGGCCGTCGCCATCTCCGCCAGCAGCACACTGCCACCGGCCAGCTCACTGGCTAGCAGCAGGCCCGCCAGCAGCGCCAGCTCCCCGAGGACAGCCATGGCGATATAGACCTTGCCCGCCCAGAGGGCACGCGGGCTGTCGGCGTGCACGACCAGCCCCCAGGCGGCAAAGGTCATCAGCGCAAAGCCGGCGTAGAACCCCACCGCATCCCCCGCCACGATCAGCCACAGGTTGCCGGCGAGGGCCAGGCACCAGCTGCTCAGGAACCAGCGCTCCCGCTCCGCCCCCTCCAGCACGGCGCGCGCGTACAGGCCGGCACCCCCCCACAGCAGAGAGGCCGCCAGCAGGAAAGGGCTGCGCAGGGTATCCAGTTGCCAGCGCGCGCCCAGCATCAGCCAGGGGATGTCCACGCTGGCATCGCGCACCTGGGTGGCCAGCAGCAGCGCCGGCAGCGGCAACCAGGGCAGCAGGCGCCATAACAGAAACCGCGTGGAGCCCGTTGCCACCAGGGAGGCGGCCAGCAGGGGCAGCAGGACCGCCGCGGAGAAAGCCCAGCTCATGGCAGGTACATCCTCAGGGCCACCAGATCGGCCCAGGCCAGGGGGCTAAAGGGAGCCGCGGCCAGCACGCCCACCAGTACAGTCAGGACCGCAGTGAAGACCGGCGGCCAGAGCAGCAGGGCGTGGGTCTCCAGGCGCCCCAGGGCGCGCTCCGCCGGCCAGTCACCCCGCAGCGGCCGGAACCACAGGCGATAGACAATGGGCAGGAAATACAGGGCATTGAGCAGACTGCTCAACAGCAGCACCGGGATCACCCAGGCCATGTCCGCCGCCAGCGCACCCCGCCCCAGCATCCACTTGGTCACAAAACCCGCCAGGGGGGGAATGCCGATCATACCGAAGGCGGCGACAGTAAACGCCAGGGAGGTCAGGGGCATGCGCGGCCCCGCGCCATCCAGCTCATCCACCCGGTGCACGCCGAGTGTCTCGGCATAATTGCCGGCGCAGAAAAACAGCGTGACCTTCATGATCCCCTGGTGCAGCAGGTGGACCAGGCCGCCCACCGTGCCCAGGGGACCAAACAGGCTGATCCCCAGCACGATGTAGGCGATCTGGCTGACCGTCGAAAAGGCCAGGCGTCGCTTCAGGTCGCTCTGCCACAATGCCCGCAGTGAGCCGTAGATCACCGTGAACGCCGCCACCCAGGCGAGCGGCTCCAGGACCCCCAGGCTGGCGGCGAAATCGATGCCGTAGATGTCATAGACCACCCGAACAATGCCGAAGGCACCGGCCTTGACTACCGCCACGGCGTGCAGCAGGGCACTCACGGGTGCCGGCGCCACCATCGCCGTGGGCAGCCAGCCGTGCAGGGGAACCAGGGCCGCCTTTACCCCCAGGCCGGCCACCAGCAGCGCGAAAATACCGATCAGCGCCGGGTAGCGGGCGGGGTCCGAGCCCATCAGGTGGCCGGTTTCGCGGAAGGCCAGGTCGCCCTCCAGCTGGTATAGCAGGACCACACCGAGCAGCAGCACCGCGCCCCCGCCCAGGGTATAGATAATGTACTGACGCCCGGCGCGCAGGGCTTTCGGAGTGCCGCGGTGCACCACCAGCGGATAGGTCGACAGGGTGAGCATTTCGTAGAACAGAAAAAAAGTGAACAGGTTACCCGCCAGGGCAATCCCCAGGGTACTGGCCACGCAGAGACTGAAGAAACCGAAGAAGCGACTGCGGTTGGGGGAACCCTCCAGATAGCCCACGGCGTAGAGGGTGGTGAACAGCCAGAGCAGCGCCGACAGGCCGGCGAACAGCATGGCAACCGCGTCCGCCCGCAACACGAAGCGCACCCCCGGCAGCATCTCGTAGCTGATGCCGTAGAACCGTCCCTGAAAGACCCCCCAGGTCATTGCCGCCACCAGGGCGAGCTTAAGGGTCGCCGCCAGAATATTCACAGTGGTACGGATGCTGTGGCGGTGCTCCGGCAGGGCAAAGATAATCAGCGACGCCAGCAGCGACGTAGCCAGGGTGGCGAGTGGCAGCCAGGCGCCGCTCATGGCGACAACACCTCGCCACCGAAAGGCAGTCCAAGCACGGAGAGGACCGGCTCAGCCACCAGGCCCAGACCCAGCGCCAGCAGGGCAAGCACCAGGGGAATGATTTCCAGCGAGCGCGGGGGATGATAGAAGGGGTCACTCTCTTCGACCTCCTGGAAGGAGGCGCGGTAAATCCGGAAGACGTAGGCCGCCGCCAGCAGCCCGCCCACCAACAGGACGGCGGCCCACCACCATTGGCCACTGGCAAGGCTCGCCTGCAGCAACAGCCACTTGGCGGCGAAGCCACCGCTGGGCGGCATGCCCATCAACGAGACTCCGGCCAGCCCAAAGGAAAACAGCGACAGTGGCAGGTAGCGGCTGACGCCAGCCAGCGCTTCCACCCGTTTGCTGCGCACCGAGAGGATCAGGTTTCCCGCGGCCAGGAACATCGCCGACTTGGCCAGGGCGTGACTGATCACCTGCAGGGTCACTCCCTGCTGCGCCTGCAGGGACACAGCCTCGGGTACGCCGTGCGACAGGGGAAACAGCAGGAACAGGTAGCCGATCTGGGCCACCGAAGACCAGGCCACGACCAGCTTGAGCTGCGGCTGACGCAGGGCCTGCCAGCTCCCCCAGCACACCGCTGCGCTGCCCGCCACTCCCAACAGAACACCCACCACCGCCGCCTCCAGGGCGGGCCCCAGCTCCAGCCAGACCCGCGCCGCGACATAAAACGCCGCCTTGACCACCAGCCCCGATAACAGCGCACTCACCGGTGCGCGTGCAATACCGTGGGCCGGTGGCAGCCAGGTATGCCCGGGAAACAGGGCGGCCTTGACCGCCAGCCCGAACAGCATGATCAGCAAGGCAAAACTGGCCGCGGGGCTCGCGGAGCCTGCACCCTCCCCCACCCCGACCAGTGACAGGCTGCCAAACTCGGCGTAGAGCAGTGCCACCCCCAGCAGGTAAGCCAGGGAGCCGATCAGTGCCGCAAACAGATAGCGCAGGGCGGCCTCCAGCGCGGGTGCCGCGCCACCCAGCACCACCAGCCCCACCGCCGCCAGGGTGATCAGCTCGAGCCCGACATACAGGTTGAACAGGTCACCCGCCAGCCAGACCGCATTGAGACCCGCCCAGAGCATCCAGAAAAGCGGCCAGAAATAGCGTTGCCAGGGGCGCGAGGGATCCAAATAGAGCCCGGCATGCAAGCCGCAGGCGGCCCCAACCAGCGCCGTGAGCAGGACGAAGGTTACCGCAAGGCCGTCGACTCGCAAGCCGATGCCAAGGGGCGGCGCCCAGCCCCCGAGGTGGTAGAAAAACCCGCCCTGCTCCGCGACCCAGGCCCACAGCGCCAGGGACAGGGCCATCTGCAGGAGCATGCCAATCACGCTGGCCAGGCGGGCGGCGCGAAACGCCAGCAACAGACACAGGACTGCCCAGGCCAGGGGCGTGAACAACAGGCCCGCCATCAAGAGACTGCTCACCGATCTTCCTGCCGCCCGGTCGGCAGGCTGACCCTGCCAGTGAGATGGAAGTAACGCCGGATCAGGACCAGCGCCAGGGCAGTGGCCGCCACCGCCACCACGATGCCCGTGAGGACCAGTGCGTGGGTAACCGGGTCGCTGCCATGCCGGTGGGCAGGCAGGCCCACGAGCAGCAGAAACACCCCGGAGCCCAGCAGGTTGAAGGCCAGCAGGCGGCGCAACAAATGGCGCACCAGCAGGCAGCCCGCCAGGCCGCCACCGCACAACAGGGCACCCGCCAGGACGTAGAGCAGCGCGGAGGTCATGCGGGCGGCCCCCCGTCGGCATCCTCTTCCGGCGCCACCGGTGCGGAGACAAACAGCGCCAGCAGGATCATGCCGATGGACAGGCTGAGACCCGCCTCGATGACCAGGATCAGCGCCCCCGCCAGTCCGGGGGGATAGGCCAGGAAGGCCCGCCCATCGAGGGCGCCCAAGAGCGCAATCAGCAGGAAGACAGAAAAGCCCAGCACCAGGCCGGCGCGCAACAGGGTGCCGGGCCGCAGGAAGGCCATCGGCAAGCCCGCCAGCCGGCCCAGCACGCCCGCTGCGGCCAACAGCGCCCCCGCCTGGAAGGCGCCGCCGGGGCGGCTGCTGCCGGCCCACAGCAGCCAGCCCGCCAGCAGCACCAACAGCGGCAAGAACAGGCGCAGCAGCGCGTGCAACAGGGGGTCGGCGGAACGCATTGCCGGGTCTTCCAGCGCCGAGGTCCTGGCCAGGGAAATACCCACCATGCCGGCGATTACCAGCACGCCGATTTCCAGCAGGGTATCGTAGCTGCGAAAGTTCAGCAGCACTGCCGTCACCGGGTGGCTGACACCGCTGTCGGGCAACCAGCGAGACAGGAGCACGGACAGGGCCTGCTGTTCCGCGGGCAGCGCCACCAGATGCCGCACCGCCCAGAGCAGGCAGACCGTAAACAGCAGGCAGGCGGCCCCCAGCAGGGCCTGTCTGGCGCGTTCAATCATCCTCGGCTGCTCCGCCAGCGGGGCGGCGGCGCAAGTGGCTGACCGCATCGAGAAACAGGACACCGCTGAGGCCGGCACCGATAATCGCCTCGGCCAGGGCAATATCCGGCGCGCGCAGGCGCACCCAGGCCAGTGACATCAGCAGACCAAAGGCGATGAACATGACCACGGCCCGGAACAGATCCCGGGACAACAGCGCCCCGGCCGCCGTCGCCAACAGGGCACAGACCAGCAGGCCGTCCAGCCAGAGTTCAGTCACTGCCCGCCTCCTCCCCCGCCGACAGGGCACGCGCAACCAGGTGTGCCGAGGTGGCACTGGCCACCAGGGCAACCACCCAGACCAGCAGGATCTTCACGGCGACTGCCCACCCTGTCACTCCGGGCAGCAGGGCGAGCACGATCAGGCCCAGTCCGAGGTTGTCGGCCTTGGTCAGAGCGTGGATACGCGTCAGGGTATCGGGGAAGCGGAAAAGTCCGAGCGTCCCGAGACCGAAGAACAGGCAACCGAGAAACAGCAGCGCGACCTGCAGCACTTCAGTCATCGGTGGAACCCGGCGGGTTGCCAGCCACCCGTGTCAAAAAGGCCACCGTCGCCAGCACCGACAGCAGGGAGAGCGCCAGGGCGACGTCGCGCAGGGCGGACTGCGCCTGCGACTGGGCCAGTATCAGGAGCAGAGCCACCCCGGTGGTGCCAAATAACTGCGCAGCCAACATGCGGTCCGCCACCGAGGGCCCGCGCCAGATACGTAACAGTCCCAGGCCCAGCATGGTCAGGAGCCAGAACGACGCCAGCGCCATTGGCAGGGTCATGGCGACGTCCCCTCGCCGTACAAAACCCCCACCCGACGCCGGGCCTCCTCGACTTCCCGCGCAATGTCGGAACGCGTATCCAGCGTGTGAACCTCGATCTGCTGGCCGTGCAAAGCGACGCTCAAGGTCCCCGGCAGCAGCGACAGGCTGTTGGCCAGCCACCAGCGCGGCGGCCCGTCGGGCAAGTCCAGGTCCAGGGTTACGCGTCCCGGGTTCAGGGGTAACCCGGGTGCAAGCAGGCGACGGGCCACATCCACTCCCGCCAGCAGCGAGCGCCCGGCAAACCACAACAGGTAGCCGGGCAGGCGCCGCCAGCGCAGGCGCGGACCAACAGGGGGAAACAGCCCCAGGCTGATGCCCGTTACCAGCAGCGCCATCAGCACCCCGAAGCCCCAGCTATCGGCCCTGCCCTCGGACAGAACCCACCACAGAAAGGCCGCAAACAGGACTCGGTACAGAACATCGCGCGCCTCGACCGGTACCGGCTTGATCGTCAATAGCCTGTGCCTTTCCTGCGACATCATTCCCCTCCCTGGCCCGTCGTCGCCCGGGCTCGGCATCGCGATACCTTGTTCGGCATTGTCACCGCCTCTGCGACGTGGATCAAACCCCGGCCTAGCGTGTGTACGGAGCGCCACCGGCGTCAGGTTTGTCCCGCCGCCCCCCGGGGGCTATCATCCCGGGCACTTCAGCACAGACAGGAAGTATCAATGGACTATCGCACACTGGGCCGCTCCGATCTGCAGGTCAGTCTCCTCTGCCTCGGGACCATGACCTGGGGAGAACAGAATACCGTCGACGAGGCCGCCGCGCAGCTGGACCGGGCCGTGGCAGCAGGCATCAATTTCATCGACACCGCGGAAATGTACCCGGTGCCGCCACGCCCCGAGACCCAGGGGCTCAGCGAAGACTACCTCGGCCGCTGGCTGCAGCGCTCCGGCAAACGCAGCGAGTTGGTCATCGCCAGCAAGGTGGTGGGGCGGGGCTCGCGCAACCCCGGTGTCATGCATATTCGCAACGGCCCGCGCCTGTCCCGGGAGCACATTCACTGCGCCATCGACGACAGCCTGCGCCGCCTGGGCACAGACTACCTCGACCTATACCAGCTGCACTGGCCGGAACGCGACACCAATTTTTTCGGCAACCTCGGCTATCGCCACCGGGAAGACGACGGCATCGCCCTCGCCGAGACCCTGCGCGCGCTGGGGGAACTGGTGAGCGCCGGCAAGGTACGCTACATCGGCCTGTCCAATGAGACCCCCTGGGGCGTGCTCGAGTGCCTGCGCCTGGCCCGGGAGGAAAATCTGCCGCGGGTCATCAGCATCCAGAACCCCTACAACCTGCTCAACCGCTCCTTCGAGATCGGGCTGGCGGAAATCGCGATGCGCGAACAGGTTGATCTGCTGGCCTACTCGCCGCTGGCCTTTGGCGTGCTGAGCGGCAAATACCTGCAGGGCGCTCGCCCGGATGGCGCACGACTGACCCTGTTCGAGCGCTTCGCCCGCTACAGCAACCCCCAGGCACAGGCGGCAACCGAAGCCTATGTGGCGCTGGCTCGCCAGCACGGGCTGGACCCTGCGCAAATGGCGCTGGCTTTCGTCAACCAGCAGGCCTTCCTCGGCAGCAACATCATCGGCGCGACCACCCTGGACCAGCTGGAGAGCAATATTGCCAGTGCCTCCCTGAGCCTGCCCGATAGCGTGATCGAGGGTGTCGAGGACATCCACCGCCGCTACACCATTCCCTCCCCCTGACCTGGCACCCCCGGGGCTCATAGCCCCGGGTACCTTCTTCACTGCCAGCGCCATGGCCCCTACTTTCTTGACACGAACAACTTGAACTTACTTCAACTAATAAGTAATGTGGCAATCGCTGTGCGGCACACCGGCGACAGTCGGGCGTGCCCCCAGGTTTAAATCAGGAGAATAGCCCCATGCACGCCATGCTCAGTGAAGAAGACCAGATGTTCCTCGACTACACCCGTCGCTGGGTCGACAAGGAATGCCCCAAGGACTGGTGCCGGGAGTTGGAAACCCGCGAACACCAGTTCCCCCACGAACTGTGGGACAAGCTGGTGGCCTTCGGCGCCCACGGCATCGGCGTCGCCGAGGAGTACGGTGGCCAGGGGGGCAGCATCATCACCCAGGCCCTGTTTGCCCGCGAGTTTGCCCGCAATGCCGCGGGTCTCAGTTGGGTTTGGGGGGTCACCTCCTTCTCCGGTACCAAGGCCGTGCTGTTCGGCGGCTCCGAGGAGCAGAAACAGCGTTTCCTGCCAAAGATCGCCAGCGGTGAGCTGAAGACCGCGATGGCCTTTACCGAACCCAGCGGCGGCACCGACCTGCTCGGGGGCATGAAAAGCCGTGCCACCAAGGTCGACGGCGGCTGGCTGCTCAAGGGCGAAAAAATCTGGAGCACCGGCGCCGACGTCGCCGACTACCTGCTGGTGATGGCCCGCTCCGACCCGAACGCCAGCAAGCGCAGTGACGGTATCTCGATCTTCTTCGTGCCCCGTCACAGCGAGGGCATCGGCGTAACGCCCCTGGCCAAGCTGGGCATGCGCGCAGTGAGCTCCTGTACCGTGGCCATGGAAGACGTTTTCGTGCCGGACGAGCTGGTGCTCGGCGAGCCCCACAAGGGCTGGTACCACTCCACCAAGACCCTCAACAACGAGCGCCTGGTGAATGCCGCCACCTGCCTGGGCATGCTCGACGGCGTCATCGAGGATGCCATTGAGCATATGCAGACGCGCCAGGCCTTTGGCAAGCCGATCGGCCAGTTCCAGGCCCTGCAGCACTACCTGGCGGACATGGCCATGTGGCAGAAACAGGGCGAGCTGCTGATGCTGCACACGGCGCAACTGCAGGCCGAGGGCCAGCCCAGCCACATCGAGTCCGGTATGGTCAAAGTGCTCTGTTCGGAATATGTCAGCAAGGCCGCGGACCTTGGCATCCAGATCCTCGGCGGCATGGGCTACTCCGCGGAAACCGACATGCAGCGCTACTGGCGGGATTCGCGCCTGCTGCGCATCGGCCCGATCAGCAACGAAATGGCCCGCAACATGATTGCCGAGAGCTACGGCATGCCGCGCTCGTTCTGACACCCGGGGAGCTGATGCAATGGCAGATAATAAACAGCTGGTCGACGACTTCCTCGAGGCCTCCCGCCGCGGCGACACGGATCGCATGGCGGCACTGCTGCACACCGACTTCTGTGTATACGAAGCGGATTCCCTGCCCTATGCCGGTGAGCACCGCGGACTGGAGGGCTTCCTGGCGCTGGTAAAGCGGGTCTTCACCAGCTTCCGGAATACCCGGGTGGATATCCGGCAGATGCTCGGGGAGGGCGACACCGTGGTGGTGCTGGCGACCCTGAGCGGTCGCAGCAAGCACAGCGGCGAGGCCTTCCAGATGGGAGTCAATGAAGTCTGGAAGTTTGCCGAGGGGCGCATCCTGCGTATTACCCCTTACTACTTCGACACCGCGCGGCTGGTGACACTGGCGGGAGGTGCGGCGTGAGCGGGAAGCGGCTCGGGGAGCTGCTGGCCGACAGTGGCCGGCACTGGCCCCGGCACACGGCGCTGGTTTTCCCCGGGCAGCGACTGAGCTACGCCGAGCTGTACCGGGAATCCCGCCGCCGGGCAGCGGCCCTCGAATCACTGGGCATCCAGCCCGGGGAACACGTCGGCATCCTGATGCCCAACAGCGTCGACTTCCTCCTCTGGATGTTCGGCTGCGCCCTGCACGGTAGCGTCGCCGTCCTGATCAATGCCCGCTACAAGTCCGCGGAACTGGGCTATGTGGTGGCCAACGCGGACCTGAGCTGCCTGATTACCCGCCACGACCGGCAGGCACACCAGGATTACCCGTCCCTGCTGCGCGAGACCTTTCCCGACCTGGACAACCTGGCGGCGGGCCTGGGCCCCGCGGAGGCACCCGCGCTGCAGCGGATCCTGTTGTGCGGCGATGCCGGGGAATGCCTTGACGGCCCCTGGTTACACGCAGCGGATCTGCTCCACGGGCTGGAGCCTCTCGACCCCGCGCTACGCCCGGTCCCGGCGGACGCCCCCTGCCTGATGCTCTACACCTCGGGCACCACCTCGCACCCCAAGGGCTGCCTGCTCAGCCACCGGCAACTCACCGCCAAGACCGCGGCCATTGTCGAGCGCCTGCAGTTCCGCGACAGCGACTGCCAGTGGAACCCCCTGCCACTGTTCCATCTTGCCTCGCTGCTGCCCATGCTGGCGAGTTTCGCCACCGGTGGCCGCTATCTCAGCGACAGTCACTTCGACGCGGCCAGGGCCTGGGAACAGATACTGGCCGAGGGCGCCACGATCCTCTACCCGGCCTTCCCGACGGTCATGTCGGAACTGGTGAGCCACCCGCGCTTTTCCGAGCTCGATACGCGCCAGATCCGGCTGATCAACAACGTGGCGCCCCCGGACCGCCTGCGCGAGAACATGCGCCTGCTGCCCCACAGCGTACACATCAGCGCCTACGGTCTGACCGAAGGTACGGGCATTTCCTGCTACAGCCACCCGGAGGACGACAACGAGACCCGCGCCACCCGCATTGGCCGCCCACTGGCCGACACCCAACTGCGCATCGTCGACCCGGAAACCGGCGCGCCCTGCACCGCGGACCAGCGGGGCGAAATCCAGCTCGGCGGCGGCAGCGTGTTCGCCGGCTACTACAAGGCGCCCGAGGCCAACGCCAGTGCCTTCACGGCCGACGGCTGGTTGCGCACCGGCGACCTGGGTGCCCTCGACGCCCAGGGCCGCCTGGCCTACCACGGCCGCCTCAAGGACACCCTCAAGGTCGGCGGCGAAAATGTCTCGGCGCTGGAAATCGAGTCCCTGCTCTCGACCCACCCGGCGGTCAAGATGGTCCAGGTGGTGGGCCTCCCCGACCCGCGCCTGGAGGAGATTGTCGCCGCCTTCGTCGAGCTCAAGCCCGGTGCCGACTGCAAGGCCGATGCCCTGATCGACTACTGCCGCGAACGGGTCGCATCCTTCAAGGTACCCCGCCACCTGCGCTTCGTCAGCGACTGGCCCATGTCCGCCACCAAGGTACAGAAATTCCGTCTGCGCGAGCAGCTGATGCGCGAACTCGGACTGCCGGCGGCCTAAAGGCCGCCGCTCACACGCCCCCTCCCGCCGTGAACACCTGTCCCCCGCTCGCACAAGCGTGACACGGGCGACACTTTGTCACTTTTTATTTGCTTTTGATAATCGTTCTCATTACATTTAGCGCCCACGTTTATTGAAGCCTGCTCACCCGGGGGAGAGAACCAGCATGCAACAAAAAGCCTTGAGCACACCACGACAAGCCATGGCGGCAGCCATTGCGGCTCTGATTGGACTACCGGCCGCCTCTGCCGCGGACAAGCTGGCACCGCCCCAGCTGGAGGAAATCGTGGTCACCGCCACCGGCTTCGAGCAGAAAATCACCAACGCCCCGGCCAGCATCTCGGTGATCTCCCAGGAGGAAATTCTCACTCGCCCCAACGTCAATCTGCTGGACATCCTCAAGTACCAGGAAGGCATCGACATCGGCACCACCCGGGACAAGACCGGCCAGGGCAGTGTCAGCATGCGCGGTCTCACCGGGGAATACACGCTGCTGTTGATCGACGGCAAGCGCCAGAACAACCACGGTGACATCTATCCCAACAACTTTGGTGGCAACGCCTTTGGTCACCTGCCCCCCGCCCAGGCGATCGAGCGCGTCGAAGTGATCCGCGGCCCCGCGTCCACACTCTACGGCGCCGACGCCCTCGGTGGCGTGGTCAATGTGATCACCCGCAAAACCACCGACGCGTGGTTCGGCAGCGTCAATATCTCGGGCACCGTGCAGGAAAACTCCCAGTTCGGCAACGACTACAAAGGTCAGTTCGCCGCCAGCGGGCCGCTGGTGAAGGACCGCCTGATGCTAGCCCTGCGCGGCAGTTATTATGAAACCGAAGCCTCCTCACCGGAATTTGCCGACGTGGTGGATCCCAACGGCACCGTCCACGTGCGCAGCCTGGGCTTCGGCGGCGGCGGCAAGACCGTCGATAGCGAGAGCGAGGAATACGGGGCCACCCTGACCTGGGTACTCGACGACCGCCAGACCCTGCGCTTTGACTACGACCGCTCCAGCCAGGTCTACGACAATACGCCGGTGATCGACCCCGACAGTGGGGAGATCAGCTATCCGCTCGGCACCAAGGACAGCATAGAGGCGCTCTGGCAGGCGCGCGGCGGGCAGGTCAACCCGCGTGCCGGCTACGCCGCCGACCAGGAGTTCACCCGCGACTGGTGGTCCATCACCCACCAGGGCGAATGGGGCTTCGGCAATAGTCAGGTCTCGCTCTCTTATGTGGATACCGCCAACGAGGGACGTACCCTGCCCCTAACCGTCGACGAACGCCTGCTGCTGCAAAGCCTGTACGACGGCAGTGGCGATTACGCCGGCATGAGCGAGAGCGAGCGCAAGGCCCTGGCCGAGGCCACCTTCCTGCCGCGCCCCGACCGCCCCCTGGAAAGCAGCCAGTACACCCTCGACGCACGCCTGGATATCCCCCTGGAGGCCGCGGGTCGACACATGCTGGTGGTGGGCACACAGGTCATTGACGGCGAACTCAAGGATGGCGTTTTCGGCATGGAAAGCGGCCGGCCCGGCGGCATCCAGGACCAGGAGATGGTCGCACTATTTGTCGAGGACAGCTGGACCCCGATCGAGCCCCTCACCATCACCGCGGGCGTGCGCTACGACGACCACGATGTCTTCGGCAGCCAGGTCTCGCCGCGACTCTACGGCGTGTACAGCCTGAGCGATACCTGGACGGTCAAGGGCGGCGTCAGTACCGGCTACAAGACACCCCAGACCACCGACCTCTACGACGGCATCACCGGCTTTGGCGGTCAGGGCACCTCGCCCTTCGCCGGCAACCCGGAGCTCGAACCGGAAACCTCGGTCAACAGTGAAATCGCCCTGTACTGGGATGGTGTCGACGGCCACAATTTCAACATCACCTACTTCGACACCCAGTTCGAGGACAAGATAGCCCGCGGCGACACCATCCTCAGCTGCGAGGCAACCGGCGGGGCCCGGCCCTGCGTGAACCTGGGCCAGTACGATGCGCTCGGGTACACGACCTACAGTCAGAAAATCAACATCGACGAAGTCGACATCCAAGGTGTCGAGGCCGCCGGCCGCTACGTGATCAGCGACCGCTGGTCCCTGCGCGGCAACTACACCTGGACCGACAGCGAGCAGCTGAGCGGCCCCGAGGCGGGCCGCCCGCTGACCAATACCGCCGAGCACATGGCCAACGCCAGCCTCGAATGGCAGGCCCTGGATCAGCTGTCCTTCACCCTGCAGGCGGAGCTTCGCTCTGACCGCTACCGGGGTTGGGACGAGAACCTCGGCCGCGCGCTCTACTACGAGAACTACCAGGTGTGGAACCTGGGGGCCCGCTACCAGTTCTCCGAGAACATCACCTTCTTCGCCCGGGTCAACAACCTGCTGGACGAGGACTTCACCACCTACACCACGGACTTCGTGGATCTGGATGGCGATGGCGTCTACACCCTGGCCACCGGCCGCGGCGCGGTCAGCGAGGTGATTTTCAACGACGACTACAACGTCAAGGACGCCGGTCGCAACCTGTGGCTCAGCGTACAAATGACCTTCTGAGCCACGGACAGCACTGAATGCGCCAAAGAGGATACGCTGCCCGACTGCGACTGGGCAGCGTGCGACAATGGCACTGGATCAGTTCAGCCGTGTGCCTGGCGGGCATGCTGCTGTTCGCGGTGACCGGTATCACGCTGAATCACGCCGACAGCATTCCCGCACAGCCGACCGTACGGACGCTGGAAGCCCAGGTCCCGGCGCAACTGCTGGCGACACTGTCGCCTGCGGACGCCGGCGCGGCTGGGGCCGGCGAAGCGCCCCTGCCCGCCGCGCTGCGGCAGTGGCTGGCGCAGGAGCTGGACCTACACATTCGCGCCAGCGTCGCGGCGGAATGGAGCGAGGTCGACCTCTACCTGCCGCTGCCCCGGCCCGGTGGCGACGCCTGGCTGAGCCTCGACCTGGAAAGCGGCGAGCTGCTCTACGAGCGCACCGACCGCGGCTGGGTCAGCTACTTCAACGACCTGCACAAGGGGCGTGACACCGGCGACGCCTGGCGCTGGTTCATCGATATTTTCGCCATTGCCTGCGTGGTGTTCTCCGTCACCGGTTTGTGGCTGCTGCTGCGTCACGCCGGACAGCGCCCGTCCACCTGGCCCAGTGTCGCCCTGGGTATCGTGATCCCGCTCATTCTGATCATTCTGTTTGTCCATTGAGGAAATTTTGCATGTTACGGAAGACACTCGCGGCCCTGCTGCTTGGCGCCGCTGCCATCAACACCGCACAGGCAGCCGACGCCAGCCTGACCATCGACATCCCTGCCCTGCAGGTGGCCGAGTACCACCGCCCCTACATCGCCGCCTGGCTGATGCCCGAGGGTGGCCGCGAGGTCACCAATCTGGCCCTGTGGTATCAGATGGACGACAAGCGCGAGGGGGAAAAATGGCTGAAGGACCTGCGCCAGTGGTGGCGCCGCAGTGGTCGCAGCCTGGAAATGCCAGTGGACGGTTTTACCGGTGCCACCCGGGCGCCCGGTGAGCACCGCATTGCACTGGGTGACGCCTTCAGCGGGCTGGGACCCGGCGAGTACACCCTGTACGTCGAAGCCTCGCGGGAAGTCGGCGGCCGCGAACTGCTCCGCCTGCCCTTCTCCTGGCCCGTAACCGAAGCCGCCACCCTGAAAGCCCGGGGTGACAGTGAACTGGGCAGCGTCGTGCTGGAACTGGCGCCCTGAGTCGGGCCCGTTTTCGGCCGCTGCCCGCAGGCATCAAACCTTCTCTTTTACGCGAACGCGAGGAATCCTCATGCAACGCAAAACCCTGCTGACTACACTCCTGATTCTGGCTTTACCCCTGAGTGCCCAGGCGCACCGCGTCTGGCTGCTGCCCGCCGCCACGGTTCTCTCTGGCGATGCCCCCTGGGTCACCTTCGACGCCGCCGTGTCCAATGATGTTTTCTACTTCAACCACCACCCCCTGCAGCCGGCGGCATTTACCGCCACCGCCCCCGACGGCAGCGAGATCCCGCTGCAGAACACCCATGTCGGCAAGCACCGCGGAACCTTCGACCTGCAGCTGCTCCAGCCCGGCACCTACCGCGTGAGCATGGCCAGCAGCGGCCTGCGCGCCCGCTGGGAGGATGAAAACGGCGAACGGCACTTCTGGCCCGGTCGCGGCGAGACACCGGCGCCCGGCGACTTTGAACGCAAGGTCCCCCGCGACGCCAAGAACCTCGAGGTGTCCCGCGCCTCCCGCCGCGTGGAAACCTGGGTCACCGCCGGCGCGCCTACCGACAGCGCCCTGGCGCCGAGCGGCGATGGCCTGGAGATGCACGCCCACACCCACCCGAATGACCTCTACAGCGGCGAAACCGCACGCTTTCAATTCCTGATCGACGGTCAGCCCGCCGAGGGCACGGAAGTGACGCTGATTCCCGATGGCGTGCGCTACCGCGACAGCCAGGAGGAGATGACCTTCACCGCCGATGCCGAGGGCTTCATTGCAGTGACCTGGCCCCAGGCCGGACGCTACTGGCTGGAAGCGGAGTACCAGGATGACCGCGCGGCGGCACCCGCGACTACCCGCCAGGGCATCTACGTGGTGACCCTGGAAGTCCTGCCGCTGTAGGTTTGCAGCGCCGTGTCAGAACTCGAACGCGGACTGCTCGCCGGCCTGGTCGGCGGCCTCTATCTGCTGTTCTGCCTGTGGTGCCACTATCGCCACCGGCGCGCGACCGCGCGCGCCAGTGGTGATGGCGACATCCTGGTGGCCTACGCCAGCCAGACCGGCAACGCGATCAAGCTGGCGCAGCAGAGTGCCCGCGCACTGAATGGCCGCGCCCGCCTGATGCCGCTCAACCAGGTGGACAGCCGGCTGCTGTCACAGATGCGGCAGGCGCTGTTTGTCGCCAGCACCTGCGGGGACGGCGACGCGCCGGACAATGCCGCCGTGTTCACCCGCCGGGTACTGGACGGGAAAGCGGCAAAGCTCCCGCATCTGCGTTTCGCGGTGCTGGCCCTCGGCGACAGCCAGTATCCGGATTTCTGCGCCTTCGGTCAGCGCCTGCACACGCAGCTGGCCGCCCTCGACGCACAGGCACTGGCAGGGCCTCTGCTGGTGGATTCGGCCCGGCCCGCTGCGGCGAACCAGGCCCTCGCGGGCTGGCGGGAGCAGCTGCAACAGTGGTGGGGACAGGCGCCCGTCGAGGCTTCGGAGCTGCCCGAGGCGTCGACCAGTCACTGGGTCCTGCAGGCACGCAGCCACCTCAATCCGGGCTCACCCGGCGAGCCGCTGTTCTACCTGCGCCTGAGTGCAGCCACGCCACAGGCGTGCAGCTGGCAGCCCGGGGATATCGCCGAGGTCACACCTCCCGGCTGTGATATCGCCAGGCACTATTCCATCGCCTCGCTCCCCGAGGACGGCAGCCTCGATCTGGTAATCCGCCGGCAGCGCGACGCCGCGGGCCGGCCCGGGCTCGCCTCCGGCTGGCTCACCCGTGAGCTGGCTTGCGGCGCGGGCATCACATTGCGCATCAGCGACAACCCCCTGTTCCGCCCACCCGCGACCGACATTCCCCTGATCCTGATCGGCAACGGGTCGGGCATTGCCGGGTTGCGCGCCCAGCTGCGCTGGCGCGAGCTGCACGGCGGCGGGCGCAACTGGCTGCTGTTTGGCGAACGCGACCCGGCCAGCGATCACCCTTTCGCCGGCGAACTGGACCACTGGCTGGAAAGTGGTCACCTCGACCGCATCGATCTGGCCTTCTCACGCTGCCCCGAGCGAGCCTGCTATGTGCAGGATATTCTCCGGGAGCGGTCGACGGCTCTCGCGGCGTGGCTGGCGGACGGCGCCGTGATCATGGTCTGCGGCAGTCGCCAGGGCATGGCCCGGGGCGTGCACGACACACTCGTGGACGTACTCGGCCGACCCGCTCTGGAAGCGCTGATCCAGCAAGATCGCTACCGCCGCGACGTCTACTGAACCACGGCGTCACCGACTTCCCAGGAGCCACCGATCGCCGCCACCAACTCCGCTGTCGCGAGCAAGCGCTCGGCGGTAACGTCGACCAGGCCGCGGCGGGCGTTCAGGGTCGTGTTCTGGGCCGTGGCCACTTCCAGGAAGGACACCAGCCCCGAGCGGTAGCGGTTGGTAATCACCCGCTCATTGGCTTCCGCCAGTTCCACCAGCTTTTCCTGCTGCACGGCTTTCTCCGCCAGGATGGCGTTGGTAGCCAGGGCATTCTCCACGTCGCGCAGGCTGTCGAGGACAGTTTGCCGGTAGCTAGCCACCTGCTCCTGATAGCGGGCACTGGCAATATCGCGGCTGGCGCTGCGGCGGCCCCCATCAAACAGTGTCTGCGCCAGGCTTGGCCCCAGTGACCAGACCTGCACCGGCGCCTCCCAGAGGTCGCTGAGGCTGCTGCCCTCGACCCCGCGCCCGGCGCTGAGGGAGATATCCGGCAGCCAGGCCGCGATCGCCACACCAATCTCGGCGTTGGCAGCGGCCACTCGCCGCTCTGCCGCCACCACATCGGGTCGCCGCGCAACCAGCAGCGCCGGCACTTCCGCGGGTACCACCGGCACCGTCGCCAGGCTGTCGGAGGCAGCGAGGGCAAAATCGACCGGCGTCCGCCCGAGCAGCGCGGCGAGGGTATTTTCCTCGATGGCGCGGCGGTTCTCGAGATCGTAGCCGTCACTGCGCAGGGACTGCAGCTGGGTTTCCGCCTGGATGACATCGGCGCGCGACACGATACCCGCCTCGTACTGGTTGCGCGTCAGCGCCACCGAGCGCTCCACCATCTCCAGGGTCTCCTGCAGGATATCCCGCTGCCGGTCGAGCACCCGGACTGCAATATAGCTGTCGATCACCGCGAGTTGCAGGAGCAGGCGCGCAGCTGCCAGGTCCGCGGCGCTGGCCTCCAGGGCCGCGGTATCCGACTCCACCTGCCGGCGCACACGCCCCCACAGGTCGGGGGCCCAGCTGATGCCGATACCGGCCGCGGCAGTCTCGCTGACGGCACGGTCACTGCTGCCAGCTCGCCGCAGCGACAAGTCTGCGTCGAGACGGGGGCTGTAGTCACCGCGACTCAGACGCCGCTGGGCCAGGGCGGCGCGATAGCGTGCCTCCGCCTGGGCCACTGTCTGGCTCCCTCGGCCAGCCTCGGCTATCAGCGCGTTCAGGGTCTCGTCGCCAAAGACGCGCCACCATTCCCCACTGTTCTGCCAGTCCTGCTCGGGCAGCGGCTGCCAGCCCGCCGCGTACTTCACGGCTGCGGGTGCCGCCACCGTCGGTGGGCGGTAGTCCGGGCCCACTGAACAGGCACCGAGGAACAGGGTGGCGGCAGTTACGGCAAGAGAGAGGCGAAAACACGACATGACAGGGAAGCCTATGATTGATTGCCCGGCGCAGCCGGAGCGGTGGCACCCAGGCCCAGCCCCCTGCGCCGCAAATTTTCCAGGTAGAGGTAAACGGCGGGGGTGGTGTACAGGGTCAGGAGCTGGCTCAGGGCCAGACCGCCGAAAATCGTCACCCCGAGGGGCTGGCGCATTTCCGCACCTTCCCCAAAGCCGATCATCAGGGGCACCGCCCCCAGCATGCCCGCCAGGTTGGTCATCAGGATCGGCCGCAGGCGCAGCAGCGCCGCCCGGTGAATGGCATCGCGCGGGGCGAGTCCATCGCGCCGCTGGGCCACCAGGGCGAAATCGATCATCATGATGGCGTTGCGCATCACGATCCCGATCAACAGGAACAGGCCCAGGAGGGCGATCAGGCTGAAATCGAGACCGCCCAGGCGCAGTGCCAACAGCGCCCCGAGCCCGGCGGGAGGCAGTGTCGACAGGATAGTCAGGGGATGCAGGGTACTCTCGTAGAGCATGCCCAGCAGCAGATAGACCGCCACCAGCACAGCCACCAGCAGCCAGGGATCTTCCAGGCTCTGGTTGAAGCCCTGTGGCGATGGCGGTGCCTCGTGCACCTCACTGGGCAGCATCACCTGGTTGAGGATGTCATCAATCGCGGCCTCCGCCTGCAGGCTGGTGACGCCCGGCGCCAGGCTGTAGCCAATCCCCATCGAGGCAAACTGTCCCTCGTGCCGCACCCGGTCCTCCGCCATGCCGTAGTCCCAGCTGGCAAAGGTCGACAGCGGCACGCGCTGGCCATCGTTGGTGAGCACTTCCAGTCGCGACAGGCTGGTCGGTCGGGCAGTGAAGTCGGGCGCCAGCTCCATCACCACCCGGTATTGGTTGAGCTCGTCGTAGAGCGTGGCCACCTGGCGCTGGGAAAAGGAGTTGTTGAGGACCGAGGCGATGGTCTGCATGTCGACCCCCAGGCGGCGCGCGGCTTCGCGGTCAATGTCCAGCACCACCTGGCGGGCCTCGTCATCATCGACCGAGTCCACGTCGACCAGCATCGGGCTCTGCTGCATCGCCTGGGCCACCCGGCGTGCCCAGACTTTCAGGGAGGCCAGCGAGTCCGAGCGCAGTACCAGCTCATAATCGCTGCGACCGAAGGGCGAGCGGAAGTTCAGGTCCTGGTCCACCATCAGGTGCAGCATGGCCCCGGGTACCTGCGGCGCACGGGCCTGCAGGCGATCCACCACCGCCTGGGCGGAAACACCGCGCTCCGACAGCGGCTTCAGGCGGATGGTAATCTGGCCGTTGGTCAGGCCGCCGTCACCGCCGCTGGTTCCGGTCACATCCGCCACCGCCGGGTCCTGCATCAGGTACTGGCGATAAACCTCGATCTTGGGCTGCATCACCTGGAAGGAGAAACCGTCATCGCCGCGAACAAAGCCGCGAATCTGCCCGGTGTCCTGGCGCGGCAGGGCCTCCTTGGGCAGGCCGACAAACAGCTGCACAGAGCCGGCTATCGCCGCCAGCAGCAGGAGGATGGCCAGGGGCCGGTGCGCCAGCAACCAGTCCAGTGAATGGTCGTAGAAGCGCAAGAGCCGCGAAAAGACACGGCCCCCTTGCGCCTCCCGAGGCCTTGCCTGAGCCGAGGCTCGCATCCAGCGTGCACACAGGCTCGGCGTCAGGGTCAGGGACACCAGCAGCGAGATAAACAGCGCCGCGACCAGGGTTACGGAGAACTCGCGGAACAGTTGCTGAAGCATGCCCCCCGGCAGCAGAATCGCAACGAAAACCACCGCCAGCGCCAGGGTCATGGCCACCAGCGTAAAACCCACCTCGCTGACACCACGGCTTGCGGCCTCCCCCGGGGGCAGGCCTGCGGAAAGGTGTCGTTCCACGTTTTCCAGCACCACGATAGCGTCATCCACCACCAGCCCCGCGGCGATAATCAGGGCCATCACCGAGAGGTTGTTCAGGGAAAAACCCCAAAAATGCATGACCACGAAGGCGCCGATCAGGGACACGGGGATCGCCGCCGATGGAATCAAGGCCGTGCGCAGGCGCCCGAGAAAGGCCCACACCACCAGCACCACCAGCAGCACGGCAATCACCAGCGTCAGCTGCGCTTCGTGAAGCGTCGCGCGGATCACCGGGGACCGGTCCATCACCACGGCCAGTTCGGCATCCGCCGGCAGCAACTGGCGCAGCTGAGGCAGACGCGCGTGAATGTTGTCGATGGTTTCGACAATGTTGGCGCCGGTGCGCCGGTTGATGTTGAGAATCACCGCGGGCCGGTCATTGTGGAAGCCGCTGCTGTAGCGGTTCTCCACCGAGTCAGTCACCGTGGCGACATCCCCCAGGCGCACCACGGCACCGTCTGCGTGCCGGATCACCAGTGCCCGGTACTCCGCCGCGCTGCGCAGGGGGTCGGCGATCTGTACCTGCCAGCGCTGGGGCCCCTCTTCAATCACCCCCAGGGGTCGCAGGGCGTTACTGCGGGAAATCGCACGCCGTACATCGTCCAGCGCGATGCCGTAGTGCAGCAGGGCCCCGGGCTGCAGCTGCACCCGCACCGCCGGCAGGGACGCGCCATTCACCGTCACCTGCCCCACCCCGGCGATCTGTGCCAGCTTCTGGGCCAGGATCGTCGAGCCGGCGTCGTAGAGTTCACTGGCGGAGAGGTTCGGCGAACTCAGGGCCAGCCCCATGATCGGCGCCTGGGACGGATCAATCTTGCGATACTGCGGGTTGCCGGGCATCCCCGCGGGCAGCTCGCCGCGCACCGCGTTGATCGCCGCCTGCACCTCCCGCGCCGCCGCATTGATATCGCGGTCCATTTCAAACATCAGCGCCACCTGGGTCGAGCCCTGACGACTGGAGGAGGACAGCGAGGTCACCCCGGAAATACTGCCCAGAGAGCGCTCCAGGGGCGTGGCCACGGTGCTGGCCATGCTTTCGGGGCTGGCGCCCGGTAAGCCGGCGGTGACCACGATCATCGGCACATCCAGCTGTGGCAAGGGCGCCACCGGCAACTGCCGCCAGGCCAGCAGACCGCAGAGCACCACCGCCAGCGCCAGCAGGGAAACCCCCACCGGCCGCGCCACCAGCGTTCGCAGCGGGCTCACAATGCCGGCACCGTGTCGGGTGGCGCCACCCGACGGCGGCCGAGCCGGTCAAAAAACAGGTACACCACCGGTGTGGTAAACAGCGTGAGCACCTGACTGACCAGCAGGCCACCCACCATCACTACCCCGAGGGGCTGCCTCAGTTCGGCCCCCGAGCCCCCCGCCAGCATCAGCGGCAGTGCCCCGAACAGGGCTGCCAGGGTGGTCATCAGGATGGGCCGGAAGCGCAGCAGTGCAGCGCGGTGAATGGCCTCCCGGGGAGAGAGACCGAGATTGCGCTGCGCATCCAGGGCAAAGTCCACCATCATGATGCCGTTCTTCTTGACCAGGCCAATCAGCAAGACAATCCCGACCACCGAGATCATGTCCAGGGCGCGGTCGGTAAGCAGTAGCGCCAACAGCGCCCCCACCGTGGCCGAGGGCAGTGTGGAGAGAATCGTCACCGGGTGGATCGTGCTCTCGTAGAGCACACCGAGCACGATGTACATGGTCAGCACCGCTGCCAGGATCAGCCACAGGGTATTCGACAGCGACGCGCGGAAGGATTCCGCAGCGCCCTGGAAACGGCTTTCGATCGCCCCGGGCAGCTGTAGCTCGGCCTGCACCGCTTCAATCGCGGCTACCGCCTCTCCCAGCGACGCCCCCTCGCCCAGGTTGAAAGACACCGTGGTGGCGGGGAACTGACCCTGATGATTGATCAATAAGGGCGCCGGTCGCTGGCGGATAGTGGCCACACTGGAAAGCGGGGTCGGCGTACCGGATCCGGTAGTGACATAGAGTTGACCCAGGCTTTCGGGCTCGCCGACGAAGGCCGGGTCCACTTCCAGAATGACGCGGTACTGGTTGGACTGGGTGAACAGGGTCGCAATCTGTCGCTGTCCGAAGGCGTTGTAGAGGGTATCCGCCACGTCGCTCACATCCAGGCCCAACCGCGCCGCCGCATCGCGATCGATGTCGACATAGGCCTCGCGCCCCCGCTGCTGCAGATCGGCGGCGACATCCGCCAGCTCCGGTCGCGCGTTGAGCGCCGCCACCAGAGGTGGCACCCAGGTCTGCAACATGTCGCTGTCGAGACTGGTGAGCGTGAACTGGTACTGGGTGCGACTGACGCGGTCCTCGATGGTCAGCTCCTGTACCGGCTGGAACCAGGCGACGATGCCATCGACCGCCCTCGCCCGCTCCTGCAAGCGTGCCATGACCTCGAACACGCTCTCGCCGCGCGCGTCATGGGACGGCAGGTTGATCAGCATGCGACCGCTGTTCAGGGTGGTATTGGTGCCATCCACACCAATGAAGGAGGACAGGCTATCGACTCCCGGGTCTGCCAGGAGGGCACTGGCCAGCCGCTGCTGGCGCTCGGCCATGCCGGTAAAGGAAATCGACTGCGGCGCTTCTGTGACCACCTGGATTACACCACTGTCCTGGACGGGAAAGAAGTCCCGATCCACCAGCAGGTAGAGCAGCCCGGTCAACAGGATAGTCGCCAGCATCACCGCCATCGCGGGGCCCTGGCGAGCCAGCACCCAGTCGAGGGCGCGCCCGTAGCGCTGGATAATCCGGTGCAGCAGGCCCCGCGCCTCCTCCCGGGGCGGCGTGTGCAGCATGTGCGCGCACATCATCGGCGTCAGTGTCAGCGAAACCACCAGGGAAATCGCGATGGCCACCGCCAGGGTAATGGCGAACTCGTGGAACAGCCGACCCACTACGTCCGGCATGAACAGCAGGGGAATCAGTACCGCGATCAGGGAAAAGGTCAGGGACACCAGGGTAAAGCCGATTTCCCGCGCACCCCGAAGCGCCGCCTCCAACGGCGATGCGCCCAACTCCCGGTGGCGCGCCACGTTTTCCAGCATGACAATGGCATCGTCGACCACAAAACCGGTCGCGATGGTCAGTGCCATCAGGGTCAGGTTGTTGATGGAAAAGCCCAGCAGGTACATGACCGCAAAGGTGCCCACCAGGGACAAGGGGACGGCAATGCTCGGGATGAGGGTCGCCGGCACACTGCGCAGGAAGGCGAAGGTCACCAGCACCACCAGGCCCACGGCGAACAGCAGTTCTTTCTGGGTGTCCCGCACCGAGGCGCGAATACTCCCGGTGCGGTCGGTGAGCACGGCCACATCCACCGCCGTGGGCAGGGTGGCGGTCAACTGTGGCAGCAGGGCCCGCACGCGATCAGTGACTTCAATGACATTGGCCCCCGGCTGACGCTGCACATTGAGCAGCACCGCCGGCTGGCCGTCGGCCCAGGCCGCCAGGAAGCGGTCTTCGGCACCGTCGACGACGCTGGCAACATCCCCGAGCCGCAGCGGCGCCCCGTCCTGCCAAGTGAGTATCAGTTCCCGGTAGTCCGCCACCGAACGGATCTGGTCGTTGGCATCCAGCATGGTGCTGCGGGTGGGGCCGTCAAAGCTGCCCTTGGGCTGGTTCACGTTGGTGGCGGCAATCGCCTGGCGCAGTTGATCGAGGCTCAGGCCGTAGGCAGCCAGCGCCCGGGGATTGGCCTGCACCCGCAGGGCGGGCCGCTGGCCACCGGCCAGGCTGACCATGCCCACGCCGGACAGCTGCGCCAGCTTCTGAGCCATGCGCGTGTCCACCAGGTCGTGTACCTGGGGCAAGGGCAGACTGTCTGAGGTGATCGCCAGGGTCAGGATGGGCGCGTCCGCGGGATTCACCTTGCGGTAGACCGGCGGAGTCGGCAGGTCACCGGGCAGCAGGTTCTGGGCGGTATTCATGGCCGCCTGTACCTCCTGCTCCGCGACCCCAAGGTCGACATCGAGATCAAACTGCAGCGTGATCACCGAGGCGCCGGAGGCGCTGGTGGAGGACATCTGTTTGAGACCCGGTATCTGGCCAAGGTGTCGCTCGAGCGGTGCGGTGATGGTGCGCGCGGTCACCTCGGGCCCGGCGCCAGGCTGGAAGGTAAACACCTGGATAATCGGATAGTCCACCTGAGGCAGAGCCGCCACCGGTAGCTGGCGCCAGGCGATCAACCCGGTGACCAGAAACGCCAGCATCAGCAGCGAGGTGGCCACCGGGCGCAGAATAAAAGGCCTGGAGAGACTCACGGGAGTATCACTTGCTTGCCGTCGCGCAGTCGATCGAGACCCTCCAGCACAATCGCGTCGCCCTCGGCGAGTCCCTCGCGGACGACCACGCGATTGTTGGAGGCAGTACCCAGTGTCACCTCGCGAACCCAGGACTTGCCGTCTTCGATCACATACACATAGCTGCGATCCGTTCCGTATTGCACGGCATCGGTGGGAATGGTCAGCACCGATTCCAGGGTTTGCAGTCGCAGCTCGACATTGACGAACTGGTTGGGAAACAGGGCGAAGTCATCATTGGCGAAACGCGCGCGGACACGCAGCGTGCCAGTGCTGGTATCAATCTGGTTGTCCAGCGTGGTCAACTCTCCATTCGCCAGCAGCATTTGTCCGTTGCGACCCAGTGCGTGCACCGGCAGTGCTTCCCCGCCATTCACCGCCTGGAACAGGGCCGGCACCTCCACCTCGGGCACGGTGAAGTTGACCGCGATCGGCTGCATCTGGGTAATGCTGACCAGCCCCTCGGCATCGCCGGCTGCCACGAGGTTGCCAGCATCCACCCGCCGCAGGCCCAGCTTGCCGGAAATGGGTGCCTCGATGCGTGTCCAGGAAAGCTGCAGCCGCGCGTCCTCGACCCGCGCTTCATCCGCGCGCACGGTACCCTCGAGTTCCTTGACCAAAGCCTGCTGGTCGCTGAGCTGCTGGCGGGCAATCGAATCCTGCTCCCAAAGGTCCTCATAGAGGGCCAGATCGTCCCGGGCATTCTCCAGCCGGGCGCGATTCTGCTGCAGCTGGCCCTCAGCCTGCTCCAACTGTGCCCGATAGGGCAGCGGATCGATTTCGGCGAGCAACTGACCCGCCTCCACCCGCGCGCCCTCTTCAAAAACCACGCGCTCCAGCACACCCGCCACCCGACTGCGCACGGTGACGGTGTTCAGGGGCGTAACCGTACCAATCGACTGCACGATGACATCCAGACTGCCTCGCTGCACCGGCTCTACCCGCACCACCGCCGGCGCGTCCCAGCCGCCGCGCCGGGGTGGCGCATCCCCCTCGCCGTCACTGTCAGCGGTCAGGTAAATGCCCAGGGCCAGCGTTGCGGCCAGGATGAAACCCGCCCACAGCCAGCGACGCGGAAGGGAGAGAAGCGTGGATTCAGTCATGCCCTGTGGATTCCGAAAACGCGAAAAGATAAGAACGGCCTGCGAGCCGCAGTACGGTTTGCGTACTGTAGAGAAGGGCTGACCGCAAGAATATTGAATTTACAAAACCTTACCTTCGGCGATGCCGCTAGCCAGATGGAGGGGAGTGACCCGCACGATGGCGCGGGCCATCCCTGTTCCGGTCTACGGAGTACCTTCTGGCTCTGGCTCTGGCTCTGGCTCTGGCTCTTGCGCGGGCTCTGGCTGGGACCAGCTCTGCGGCTGAACCGGCACCTCCCAGGCACTGATCGCCACCGCATGCACGGCGCTCTCGCCCGCCACCCGGGCGTGGACACTGCGCATATCCGGGGCACTGCCCAGGTAGAGCACCGCCAGCTCGCCCTTCTGACCGAGGAAGCTAATGCGCCGCTCGAAGTCATCCTCGCCGACCCGCAGACGGTCATGGGCGGACTCACTATTCGCCACCGGTCCCGTGCTGTCGAGGGCCAGTAACCTGTCCAGCAGGACATCGACACGCGCCGCGTCCACCGGAACACCGCTCTCATCTCCGCTCTCGCCCTGCAACTGCCAGCCCGGTGCACGGCGCCGGATCACCAGCGCCTCCCCATCCGGGCCCTCCAGGCGCAGGCCCTCGACCGCCTCTGCGGCCAGGGAGGAAAACAGCAGCTGCCGTCCCCCGGGTGCGGCCAGGTCACCGTCATCGCGGGCCAAGCCCCAGGCCAGCAGCAGCTGCAGGGCCAAGAGCACGCCCAACACACTCACAAGTCGCTTTTGCATGGTTTATACCTCCGCGAGAATCTGCCGATAGCGACGGTAATCCGCCAGCAGGACCTGCCGTCGCCACAGCCACACCAGGCACAGGCCAACCAGGGCCATGGCATAGTTCAGGCCCTCCCAAAATCGCTGTGCCTCCTCGGGGATCGGGTCCAGGGTCCGCGCCATGCGGCTGCGCCCGCGCAGTTCCAGCAGGCTGCTATCCTCCAGGGCCCAGTCCACCAGGTTCTGCACGAAGGCCAGCGGCTGCGTGTAGTAGGCACCCTGACCCTGGGACGCCAGATCCAGACTGAGGTCGCTGGCAAAGCTGTTGCTGCCGATCACTACCAGCCTGGCGGACTCCGGCGAACGTTCGATTACCGTCCTTAGGTTAACCAGGTTGCCATCGCTATCCTCAGGTGTCGCGGCGGCTCCGGCCTCCCGCGCCGGCGCACCCGGCCCGGCAGACCCGGTCGACTCTGCGGTCTCCTCGCCACCCAAAGTCTCCTCCGGTGCCGGGGATGTCTTCGCCAGCGGCGAGGGCTTGTCCTGCCAGAAGGAGGTGAAGCGCCCCTCGAGGGCCACCGCCAGCAGATGCGCTCCGCGCTCGCCGTTTACCGGGTAGCCGGTGGCCGGATGGACCTGGTAGTCGGGCAGGATATCCAGACTGTCGGAGAGCCAGCTGTCCGCGGAGCTGCGCAGCAGCCACTCGCTGTGCCGTCTTCCGGCACCCTCTGCCGCGTCGTCCAGCGCCACGGGGGACACCCAGTTCAGGGTGAGCTGACCCAGACCGGCAGTGGCCGGATTGTCCGGGTTCAGCCCGTCCCCGCGGACATCCGGGAAGTGCGGATAGTCGAGCAGGCTGATCTCGCGAATGGGAATACCGCCGATGGTGCGCTCCACCGGCACCGGCATCGCGGCATTGCGCGGATCCAGGACCATCTGTTCCTGTACCCGGATGCCCTGGTGGGCCAGCCACTCCACGAGGCCGGAGTCCAGGCGACGGGCCGCCAGGGTGGTGGAGGCATCCACGGTAAAGGGCGAGGTGGTCAGTATCACGCTGCCCCCGCGCATCAGGTACTGGTCGATGGCAAAGCGCTCGGCCTCATCCAGCGCTTCCGGCGCCAGCACCAGCAGCAGGTCGGTATCCACCGGCACCTGGCCGCCGGCCAGGTCCACATTGCGGACCCGGGCGTTGTCGGCGAGGGTCGCCTCGAGCTGGCTGAAGCGCGTGGCCGGCCCGCTGCCCACGGGTTTCACCACACCCACAGTGTTCAGGGCCCCTGGAGTGAAGCGGCGCAGGGCATTGTCCAGGCTGCGTTCCAGCTCGTCACTGCCGAGGGATTCCGGCAGGGGAATCTGGATCACCTCGCCCCGGGATTCCAGGACCATGTAGAACCAGAAGGGTTGCGGGTCCAGCAGGCCCGCGACCTGGGGAACCAGCCCATATTCCTGTTCCAGCCGCTCGGCCAGGGCACCGTCCCCCGCCTCGGGATCGGCAAACTCCACCTGCAGCAGCCCTGCGGAGGCGGCCGCCTTGTCCTCAAGCAGAGCCTCCAGCTCGCCGCGCAACTCGCCGAGGACCCCCGGGAGCTGGTCCGTCGGCGACATCCAGCCGTGGAAGATCACCGGCTCGGAGAGCCCGGCGAACAGCTGACCTGCGGCCCGCCAGCTGCCCGCCAGCTTGCGGATGGTCCGCGTCAGGGTGTACTCGGGATCCTTGAGCGCCACGTCAAGATCGGACTCGCTGCGGGCGCGGATTTCCACCAGGTCCTGGTAGTTGAGGGTTTCGTACTGGTCGCCGTAGGCAATGACCACGTCAAACCAGGAGCTGACCACCGAGGCCTGGTAGCGGTCCGCGCTCTGGAAGGGCACCGGCCGGATACCGTAGCGAGCCGCGGCCTCCTCCTCGGCCTCCGGGTCCCGTGTGGGGTCGATGAAGTGCACCCGGGCGCGCGCCCCGGCGGCGTCGGCATAGGCCTGCAACAGGTCCTTGAGCTGCGGCACCAGGGGCGCCAGCAGCGGATGGGTTCGCGCCGAGAAATAACCGCGAATCTGCAGCGGCTCCTGCAGTTCTTCGAGCTGCTCCCGGGTGGCTTCCGACAGGGGGTAGAGCCGGCCCTCGGTCAGGTCAAGACGCAGCCCGTGCAGGGGTTCCAGCCACAGGTTCAGGGCCAGGAAATTGGCCGCCACCAGCAGGGTGATCGCGGTGCGGCGGCGGTGCCGGGGCCCGCCCGGGTTGCCCGCCCAGCGCAGCCGTTCCAGGCTGTACAGGTTCCAGGTCAGGAACACCCCTACCAGACTGACGTAGTAGGCCAGGTCGCGCAGATCGATCACCCCGCGGGTGATCGCGTCAAAGCGGCTGCCGCTGCCCAGGGCCGCCAGCAGACTGCCAGTCTCGTGTCCGAAGAGTGCAGTCACGCCGGGGGAACCGATCAGGTAAAAGGCTCCGCAGACCAGCACGGTGAGAATCAGCGCCACCACCGGGTTGTCGGTTCGACCGCTCATGGCCAGGCCGATGGCCACATAGGCGGCGCCGAGGCACAGGCTGGCCAGGTAGCCGCCGATCACCGGCCCCCAGTCCCAGCAGCGAGACGCTCACCGCCAGGGGCAGGGTCAGCAGCAGGGCCAGGGCGACCAGGCCGAGGGCGGCCAGGAACTTCCCCATTACCAGAGCGAGGGGGGCCAGGGGCGCGGTGAGCAGGCTTTCCAGGGTGCCGGCGCGCCGCTCCTCGGCCCAGCTGCGCATGGTCAGTGCCGCCACCAGGAAGATCAGCAGCAGGGGCATCCACTCGAACAGTGGCCGCAGGTCGGCCAGGTTACGGGCAAAGAAGCGCTCTACCCAGAACACCACGAACAGGCTGACCAGCAAAAAAGCGCCGAGAAACAGCCACGCCGCAGGCGAGGTGAAAAAGCCGCGGAACTCCTTGCGGGCCACTCGGCCCGCGGCTGCAATGGCTTCAGACATGGGCGCCCTCCTCGTTGACGCGGGCAAAAACACCTTCCAGGTCCTGGCCTTCCGGCTGCAGACGCAGCAGGGGTACGCCAGCAGCGGCCAGGGCAGCGGCCACCCCCGGGGCCGCTGCCGCCGGCGCCCGCAGGCGATAGCCGAAGGCACCCGTGGTTCCGGGCAGGGACTCGACACCCTCGACCCCGGTCACCGCGGCCAGGGCGTCACCGGCCTCGCGGCCCGTGACCACCTGCAGCACGGGATGGGTTTGCAGGGTATCGAGCCGGGAGTCGATCACCAGTTGGCCGGCGCGCAGGATCAGCACCCGCTGGCAGACCGCCTGCACCTCCTGCAGGATATGCGTCGATACGATGACCGTGGCCTGCTTCGCCAACTCGCCGATCAGCTCGCGCATGTGGCGGATCTGGGTCGGGTCCAGGCCATTGGTTGGCTCGTCCAGAATGATGATATCCGGCTCGTGCAGAATGGCCTGCGCCACCCCCACGCGCTGGCGGTAACCCCGGGACAGGGTCTGGATCGGCGCGCTGGCCCGGTCCAGCAGATCGGTGCGGCGCAGGGCACGGGCAATCGCCGTGTTGCGCTGCCGGGCGGGTACCCCGTGCAGAACGGCCTGGTAATCGAGATAGTCGATCACCCGCTGCTCGGGCCACAGCGGGCAGTTCTCGGGCAGATAGCCGATGCGGGCCTGGATGGCCCGGGTGTCGGGCCCCATCTGCAGTCCGTCAACCCGGATGCTGCCCGCCGTCGGCGCCAGGTAGCCGGTAAGCATTTTCATGATCGTGGTCTTGCCGGCGCCGTTGTGGCCCAGCAGGCCGACCACCTCGCCGCGGTCGATGCGAAAGCTCACATCATCGACCGCCGTCGTCTCGCCATAACGGCGGCACAGGTGCTCCACCTGAATCATGGGTTTCTCCTTGTTGTGGATGAAACAGGTCTCTTTCGTGCGGAAAACGCGATCTGCAGGACCGCGGTAGCAGCGAGAAGTTCCCGGGCGATGCGCCGCTGGCAGTCTACCGGCCTCTCCCACTGGTACTTGAGAAAATGCACAACTAACCCAACAATATCGGTGTTTTCCCGATCGCGCCGCAATCGTTTCCGGGCGCGCCACCTTCTACTGGCTGGAGACATCGTCCCATGGAAATCGCCTGGTCGCAGTTTACCCCCTGGCACGCACTCGCCGGCGGTGCCCTGATTGGTCTTGCCGCCAGCCTGCTGCTGCTTGTCAACGGCCGGATTGCCGGCATCAGCGGCATCCTCGGCAACCTGCTCCATCACGAGGGGCGTGAGCCCTGGCGCTGGGCCTTTGTGGCCGGTCTGCTGCTGGCCCCGCTGCTGCTGTGGCCCCTGGTGCCAGCCTTGCAGCCTGCGGCGCTGGTGGCCCCGACTTTCAGCTGGCCCGACCTGCTGCGCCTGCTGGCCGGCGGCTTCCTGATCGGCTACGGCACCCGCATGGCCAATGGCTGCACCAGCGGCCACGGTGTCTGCGGCCTGGCGCGCCTCTCGCCGCGCTCCCTGGTCGCCGTGCTCAGTTTCATGACCGCGGGCTTCCTGACCGTGGCCGTATGGCGTTCACTTACCGGAGGGCTGCCGCTGTGAGATCGATACTCAGCTCTCTCGCCGCCGGCCTGCTGTTTGGGGCAGGCCTGATCGTTTCCGGCATGGTCAACCCGGTCAAGGTGCTCGGCTTTCTCGACCTCACCGGCGCCTGGGATCCTTCCCTGGCCCTGGTCATGGCCGGTGCGATCGCACTGTCCTGGATCGGCGTGCAACTGGCCGGACGCCGGGCGCGGGCCTGTGGACTGGACGACAGCCCGAAGCGCCGCATCGACCGTCCCCTGATTGTGGGCAGCGTGCTGTTCGGGCTCGGCTGGGGCCTGACGGGCCTGTGTCCCGGCCCCGTGGTGGCTGCGACGGGCTCTCTCTACTGGCCCGCTGCAGTGGTGCTCGTGGCTATGCTGGTGGGACTTCGTCTGGGCCGCACTCAGTAGGGCACAGCCGCTCCGGATGGCTGTAGACGACGTGACGCCCCGGGCGGGTAAAACCCACCAGGGTGAGGCCGCAGCGCTCGGCCAGCTCCACCGCCAGGGAGGTGGCGGCGGACAGGGTGACCAGGATCTCGATATCCGCCCGCAAGGCTTTTTGCACCAGCTCATAGCTGGCCCGACTCGACAGCAGGGCAAAGCCGCTTCTCTTCGGCTCCCGCGCGAGGGCGCCGATCAGCTTGTCGAAGGCATTGTGCCGCCCGACGTCCTCGCGCAGAACCTGCACAGCTCCCCGGAGATCGCACCAGGCGGCGGCGTGCATGCCGCCAGTCAGCGCCCCCAGTACCTGGTGCGCCTCAAAGCCAGGAAGAGACCGCTGCAGGGCTGAATGGGATAACGCCTTCCTCCGTGGCAGGACTGGCAACTCGGCAGTCACTGCGGCCAGCGTTTCCAACCCACACAGGCCGCAGCCGGATGCCCCCACCATCTTGCGCCGTCGCTGCTGCAAGCGCGCCAAACAGGCAGAGTCCAGGTCCATGCGCAGCTCCAGACCGCCCTGCGCCTCGCGCACCTCAATATCGTAGAGCTGCTCTGGACGGTCGATGATTCCCTCTGACAGGCTGAAGCCGTAGGCAAAGTCCTCCAGGTCACCGGGCGTCAGCATCATCACGGCGTGGGCGACACAGCGGTAGAACAGTGCCACGGGCTGCTCCGCAGCCAGCTGGTCTCCCGCTACCGTGCTCGCGCCGTCCTGCCATACTTCGACCCTGGCGAGACTCAGACCTTCACACGGATCGCGTCCCGGCAATGTCGAGCTGCCCTGCCGTTCACCCGCCATCCGACAGCGCCTCCACCAGCCCGGACTGATGCCGGGCAAAGTGCTCCCGCGCCTGCTGCCAGGCGGACGGGCCCGCGCTGAGCCTGACCTGCACGGCCGTCACCTTGTACTCGGGACAGTTGGTGGCCCAGTCCGAGTTCTCGGTGGTAATGACATTGGCGCCGGTCACCGGGTGGTGGAAGGTGGTGTAGACAACCCCCGGCTGCACCCGCTCGCTGATCTGCGCCCGCAGGGTGGTTTCCCCCACCCGGCTTTGCAGAGCGACCCGATCGCCCTCCGCGATGCCCCGCTCCCGGGCGTCGTGGGGGTGGATTTCCAGCAGGTCTTCCGGGTGCCAGTCGCTGTTGGCGGTGCGCCGGGTCTGGGCGCCGACATTGTACTGGGAGAGGATGCGCCCCGTGGTCAGCAACAGCGGGAAACGCCGGGTGACTTTCTCGGTTGTCGGCACGTACTCGGTAATCACAAACAGGCCCTTGCCGCGCACGAAGCCGTCCCGGTGCATCACCGGTGTCCCCTCGGGAGCAGCCTCGTTGCAGGGCCACTGCAGGGAGCCCTCGCGCTGCAGCCGGGCCCAGCTCACACCCCGGAATGTCGGTGTCAGGGCGGCGACCTCATCCAGGACCTCAGCGGGGTGCCGGTAGTGCATGGGGTGACCCAGGGCTTCACAGAGAGCCAGCGTGGCCTCCCAGTCGGCCTTGCCGGAGAGTGGCGTCATCACCCGGCGCACGGGCGATATGCGCCGCTCGGCATTGGTAAAGGTGCCATCCTTCTCCAGGAAGGTGGCGCCGGGCAGGAATACGTGGGCGAAACGGGCGGTCTCGTTGAGGAAGATGTCCTGCACGATCAGGCAGTCGAGGCTGCGCAGGGCGGCTTCGACATGCTGGGTGTTGGGATCCGACTGTGCCAGGTCCTCCCCCTGGCAGTAGAGGCCCCGGAAGGTGCCAGCCAGCGCCGCATCGAACATGTTGGGGATGCGGTGACCGGGCTCGGGATCGAGCGTCACACCCCAGGCGCGACCAAAGCGCTCGCGCACGGCGTCATCGGTGATCGCCTGGTAGCCGGGCAGTTCATGGGGAAAAGACCCCATGTCACAGGAGCCCTGCACGTTGTTCTGCCCGCGCAGGGGATTCACGCCGACGCCCTCGCGACCCAGGTTGCCAGTGAGCATGGCCAGGTTGGCGATACCCATCACCATGCTCGAGCCCTGGCTGTGTTCGGTCACGCCGAGGCCGTAATAGATGGCCGCGTTGCCACCGGTCGCATACAGGCGGGCGGCGGCACGCAGGGTCTCGGGTTCGATCCCGGTCGCCTCCGCGACAGACTCCGGGGCATTGGCGGGGTCGCGGATAAACGCCAGCCAGTCGTTAAAGGACTCGAGATCACAGCGCTCGCGAATAAACTCTGCCGCCTCCAGCCCCTCGCTGACGATCACATGGGCCATGGCATTGATAAAGGCCACGTTGCTGCCGGGCCGCAGGGGCAGGTGGAAATCCGCGTCGACGTGGGGGGAGCGCACCAGGTCAATCCGTCGCGGATCGACCACGATCAGGCGCGCACCCTGACGCAGGCGGCGTTTCAGGCGCGAGCCGAATACCGGATGGGCGTCGGTGGGATTGGCGCCGATCACCAGTATCACGTCGGCCTGTTCCACCGAATCGAAGTTCTGGGTGCCGGCGGAGGTACCCAGGGTCTGTTTCAGGCCGTAGCCGGTGGGTGAATGGCAGACGCGGGCGCAGGTATCCACGTTGTTGTTGCCGAAGGCCACCCGCACCATCTTCTGCACCAGGTAGGTCTCCTCATTGGTACAACGTGACGAGGTGATGGCGCCGATGCTCCCGACACCGTGGTGCTGCTGGATCGCGCGCAGGCGCGCGGCGGCAAAACCCACTGCTTCCTCCCAGCCAACCGCCCGCCAGGGCTGGTCGATGGATTCGCGGATCATCGGTGTGGTGATGCGGTCGGGATGGGTGGTGTAGCCGAAAGCAAAGCGCCCCTTGACACAACTGTGCCCGCGGTTGGCCCCACCGGTCTTGTAGGGCAGCATGTTGACCACCCGATCGCCCTGCAGCTGGGCCTCGAAGGCACAGCCCACCCCGCAGTAGGCGCAGGTGGTGACCACACTGTGTTGCGGCTGCCCGCGGGCGATCACGCTGTTCTCCATCAACGTGGCGGTGGGACAGTGCTGGACGCAGGCACCGCAGGATACACAGTCGGAATCCATGAAGGCGTCCCCCGCCCCCGCTGCCACCACCGAATCAAAGCCGCGGCCAGCAAGGGTCAGGGCGAAAGTTCCCTGCACTTCCTCGCAGGCGCGCACACAGCGGGAGCAGACGATGCACTTGGCCGGGTCAAAGGTAAAGTAGGGGTTGGATGTATCCTTTTCCGCCGCCAGGTGGTTGCGCCCCTGGCACCCGTAGCGCTGTTCCCGCAGCCCCACCGCGCCGGCCATGTCCTGCAGCTCGCAGTTGCCGTTGGCCGAGCAGGTCAGGCAGTCCAGCGGGTGATCGGAGATGTACAACTCCATGACGTTGCGACGCAGGCGGGCCAGGTGATCTGTCTGGGTGGCCACCTGCATGCCCGGCTCGACCGGGGTGGTGCAGGAAGCCGGGTAGCCCTTGCGACCGGCGATTTCCACCAGGCACAAGCGGCAGGAACCGAAGGCCTCCAGGGCATCCGTCGCGCACAGCCGCGGTAGCTGGATACCGGCCAGGGCGGCGGCGCGCATCACCGAGGTGCCGGCGGGCACCGTGACCGCCTGACCGTCGATACTCAGGCTAACCTGTGCGAGATCCGAAAAGCCCGGATGGTATGCCGGCAGTGGCGGCGGCGTGCCCAGGTCTCGCGTCGGGGTGCCGCCCGCGGCTTCCCCTTCGTTTCCGTGGGGGTCGTAGTACTCCAGCATCAGCCTGCCTCCGTCGAGGGGATGATTTGCGGGCCGGGCGCAGTATCATGCCGCGACTCGCTCTGACCGGGCCTGCCCCGCGGGCGCTGAAAATCCCCGGGAAAGTGGCGCAGGGCGCTGAGCACCGGCGCCGGCGTCATGCCACCCAGCGCACACAGCGACCCGTCGCGCATCGTCTCGCACAGGTCTTCCAGCAAGTGTCGGTCGCCCTCTGCATCGGCACCTGCCGCCAGCCGGTCGATGATCTCCACGCCGCGTGTGCTGCCTATCCGGCAGGGGGTGCACTTGCCACAAGACTCCGCAGCGCAGAACGCCATGGCAAAGCGCGCCTGCTCCCACATGTCGACGCTGTCATCGAAGGCGACCACGCCGCCGTGGCCGAGCATGGCGCCGATCGCGGCAAAAGCCTCGTAGTCCAGCGGCGTATCCCACTGGCTTTCGGGCAGGTAGGCGCCCAAAGGGCCGCCTACCTGCACGGCGCGCAAGGGACGCCCGCTGCGGGAGCCACCGCCGATCTCGTAGAGCAGCTCCCGCAGGGTCAGACCAAAAGGCAGCTCCACCAGCCCGGCCCGCTCAATGTTGCCGGCCAGCTGGAAGGGCAGCGTGCCCCGGGAACGTTCCACGCCATAGCCGCGGTAATGCTCGCCGCCTGCACTGATAATCGCCGGTACGCTGGCCAGGCTGATCACGTTGTGCACCAGGGTAGGCTGACCAAACAACCCGGCAATCGCCGGCACCGGTGGCTTGGGTCGCACCGTGCCGCGGCGCCCCTCCAGGCTCTCCAGCAAGGCGGTTTCCTCGCCGCAGATATAGGCCCCCGCGCCAATACGCAGTGCCACGTCGAAGCACTGTCCGCTGCCCAGGATGTTGCTGCCCAGGCAGCCCGCAGCCCACAGAGCGGTCATGGCCCGCTCGAGACTGGCGCGTGCGCGGGGGTATTCTTCGCGCAGGTAGATATAACCCTGCCTCGCCCCGGTCGCCAGACCGGCGATGAGCATGCCCTCGAGCAGGGCCATGGGGTCCCCCTCCATGAGCATGCGATCGGAATAGGTGCCGGAGTCGCCTTCATCGGCGTTGCAGACGATGGTTTTGTCTGCGGCGGGAGCATCCAGGACCGTCTGCCACTTGATGCCCGCCGGGAAGGCGGCGCCACCGCGACCCCGCAGACCGGAGGTTTTTACTTCGTCCACCAGGGCCTGGGGTGTCATTTCCAGGGCCCGCTCCAGGGCGCGCAGGCCGCCGTGCTCCCGGTAGCTGTCCACCGAGGCGGGGTCAACCACGCCGAGACGGGCACAGGTCAGGCGCTGCTGGCAGCGGAAGAACGGCAGGTCCTCTACCGGCCCCAGGTGGCCCGGGGCCTGCTCACTGGCCGACAACAGACCGGCGTCGAGCAGACCCGGCAGGTCCTCGGGCTGTACCGGACCGTAGCCGATGCGCTGCCCATCCCGTTCCACTTCCAGCAGGGGCTCGAGCCAGAAGGCGCCGCGGGAGCCCGTGCGGACCACCGTCACTGCCAGGCCGCGCTCGTCGCAGAGCGCCTCCAGTCGCCGTGCGGTGCGGTCAGCCCCAAGTGCCACGGCACTGGTATCCGCGGGGACATACACCCGGGTTGCGCCAGCACTCACGGTACTGCCTCCGCTCCGCCACGCAGCTCGGCGAGGAGTGCATCCAGGCGAGCGACATTCATCATGCCGTAGACCTCGTCACCCACGCGCACCGACGGCGAACAGGCACAATTGCCCAGGCAGTAAACCGGTTCCAGGCTGACCGCACCGTCTGCAGTGGTCTGGTGATAATCAATGTCCAGGACACGTTTCGCATGGGCCTCCAGCGCCCGCCCGCCGACCGCCTGGCAGGACTCCGCCCGGCACAGCTGAACCCGGTGTCGACCCGGCGGTGAACGCCGGAAGTGGTGATAGAAAGTCATCACGCCGTGCACCTCGGCCCGAGACAGATTGAACTGCTCCGCGAGAACGCCGGTTGTAGCCTCGGGCAGGTAGCCCAAGGCATCCTGCACCGCATGCAGGGCCGGCAGCAGCCCGCCAGCCACCGTGCGAAAGGGCGCGGTGAGTTGCGCGAGCCCCTGCATGTCCTTATCGCCTTCCTTCTCTGACATGGCACACCCTGAAAGCATTGGCTAATAAACCGTAAGGCCGGCAGCGCAGGGAAGCCACTGCCGCCACCGACATCCCGTGACGAGTGTACTCCACTCCGGGGACAGGCTCCCGCCCGCAGGGAGATGAATTTCGAACTTGATTTCCGAAATTCATTCGATAATATGCCCGGCATGACGCAAAATCTGCAACCGAAGCGCGCGACTCGCCGCAGCGCCGGCCGGCCCCGCCGGCTGACCCTCGAGGCTGTGGTCGAGGCCTCCTGTGCCCTCCCTCGGGAGGAGCTCGACATGGCCTCGGTGGCTGCACGCCTGAAGGTGGGGGTCGCCACCCTCTACGGCTACGTGGAGGGGCGCGAGCACCTGCTGCGACTGATGGCGGAGCGCAAGGGACAGATTGCGCCCATCGTCGATCGCGGCCAGTCCTGGCAGGACATCCTGCGGGAGCACGCCGATGGCCTGTACCGCACCGCCATGGACTGGCCGGAGCTGATTTCCCAGATCATGCAGGGCGGTGTTTTCGGCAGCGAGGAGGCCCACTACCTGGAGAACCTGATGACGCTGCTGATCGACCGCGGTTTTTCCGCGGCCCAGGTCCTGGACCTGTACTACGGCATCAACCAGGCCGTCCTTGGCGCCGCGGTCACAGGCACCTACATCCGCGCAGCGGCCAACCGGGGTGGCCATGCCCAGGTGCTGCAGCGCTTCCTGCTGGAACAACCCCAGGAGGCACTGCCCCGTCTCCGCAGCGCCCTGCAGACCAACCCGCAACCCGGGGTACTGACTGACTATCGCCAAGCGGCGGAGCGCTTCATTGCCCAGTGCCAACCCGATCCGACGATCCAGCAGCCCCCCGCGCAAAAGGCCCAAGGAGTCCCGAGTGCAGAATAAGATTGCCCTGATTACCGGCGCCGCCAGCGGCATCGGCGCCGCCACTACACGCCGCCTGGTGGGCGAGGGCGTCCGCGTCCTGGCGGTGGATATCGACCGGGAAAACCTCGAATCCCTGGCAGCCGAGCTGGGTGCTGCCGTCCACCCCCACCGCGCCGACATGGCCCTGCGCGAGGAGGTGGAGGGCGCGGTAGCAGCCGCCCTGACGCACTTCGGCGGTCTCGACATCCTGGTCAACAATGCCGGCATTGGTTCCTTCGGCCGCGCCGGGGAACTGGATCCCGAGGAGTGGCGGCGAGTCATGGCGGTGGACCTGGATGCCGTCTTCCTCGCGTCCCGTGCCGCGCTGCCCCACCTTGTCGCGCGGCGCGGCTGCATCGTCAACACCGCCTCCATCTCCGGGATGGGCGCGGACTATGCCTTCACCGCCTACAACACCGCCAAGGCCGCGGTCATCAACCTGACCCGGGCCATGGCCATCGACTACGCGCGGGACGGCGTGCGGGTGAACGCGGTCAGCCCCGGCTACATCGATACGCCCCTGGTGAGCGGCATGCCGGACAGCATCACCCACGGCTTTGTGTCGCGAATCCCCATGGCCCGCGCGGGCCGCCCCGAGGAGATCGCCGCGGTGATCCGCTTCCTGGCCAGCGAGGAAGCCTCCTACCTGACGGGGCAGAACCTCGCCGTGGACGGCGGCATCACCGCACACACCGGGCAGCCCGATATCCCACGAATTCTTGCAGACCTGACGGAGACGACGCCATGACACAGGGTTTTCGACCAGCCAATCCGACCGCTCCGCTTTGCTGCGTGATCGGCGCCGGGCCCAGTGGACTCACCACGATCAAGCGGCTCAAGGAACACGGCATTCCCTACGACTGCTTCGAGGCCTCCGACAATATAGGCGGTAACTGGTACTACAAGAATCCCAACGGGATGTCGGCCTGCTACCAGAGCCTGCATATCGACACCTCCAAGTTCCGCATGGGCATGCAGGAATTCCCGGTGCCTGAAAACTGGCCCGACTACCCGCACCACAGCGAGATCTTCGATTACCTGAACGACTACACCGACCACTTTGGCTTGCGCGACACCATCACCTTCAACACCCGAGTGGAGCGCGCCCACCGCGAGGAAAATGGGCTCTGGCGCGTCACCACCAGCGATGGCGAAACGCGCAGCTACCCGGTACTGATTGTCGCCAACGGTCATCACTGGGATCCGCGCTGGCCGGAACCGGCCTACCCCGGCGATTTCGCCGGGGAGCAGATCCACGCCCACAGCTACAACACCCCCTTCGACCCCATCGACATGCGCGACAAGCGCGTGCTGGTCGTGGGTTCGGGCAACTCGGCCATGGACATCGCCTCGGAGCTGTCCATGCGCTTCATGGCGAAAACCCTGCATATCTCCATGCGCCGCGGCGTCTGGGTGTTCCCCAAGTACATCAACGGCAAGCCCGGGGACAAGAACATGCTCCCGGCCTGGGTCCCGCGCTGGATCCAGCACTTCCTGATGAACCGCGTGGTCAAGTCACAAATTGGTGACCCGAAGAACTACGGCCTGCCGCAACCCACGTACAAACCCTGGGAGGCCCACGGCACCGTCTCCGGCGAATTCCTGCAGCGCGCCGGCTCCGGGGACATCAAGGCGCGGCCGGGTATCGATCGACTGGACGGCCACACGGTGCACTTTACCGATGGCAGCTCCGGCGAGTTCGATGTGATCGTCTGGTGTACCGGCTACAAGATCAGCTTCCCCTTCTTCGACCAGCCCGAGTTCATGGCCAACGAGCAGAACCAGCCCCCGCGCCTGTTCAAGCGCATGCTGATCCCCGGCGTGCCCAACCTGGTATACATGGGCCTGGCACAGTCCCTGCCCACCCTGGTGAACTTTGCCGAACAACAGTCGCGACTGCTGGCGCCCTACCTCAAAGGCGAGTATGCACCGCCCGGGACGGCAGAGATGCAGGCCATCATTGACGATGACGAAGCCTTCTACCTGCGCGACTACTACCCCAGTCCACGGCATACCATACAGCTGCACTTCGACCACTATGTCGGGCGCCTGGACAAGGAAATCGAAGCCGGTGCCGAGCGGCGCAAAAACGGGCAGCCCGCGGCAGATCTGCCAGCCGGCGAACCCGCGCAGGAGCGCGCCGCATGAGCACAGTCAGTCGCAGCGACCTGGACTTTCCGAGCCAGGGGATACGCTGTGCCGGCTGGCTCTACCGCCCTGGAAGCGTGAGCACTGACCGACTGCCGGCGGTGGTCATGGCCCACGGTTTTACCGCCGTGCGCGACCAGCGCCTGACCGCCTATGCCGAGGCCTTCGCCAGCGCAGGTTTCGCCGTATTCCTGTTCGACTACCGCCATTTCGGCGACAGCGAGGGCGAACCGAGGCAGCTGCTCGACGTCGGGCGGCAACTGCAGGACTGGGAGGCGGCGATCGCCACCGTCCGCGACCTGCCCGATGTCGACCCCGAGCGGGTGGCGCTCTGGGGCACCTCCTTTGGCGGCGCCCACGCCCAGGCCACCGCCGCTCGGGATCCACGCATCGCCGCCGTGGTCGCCCAGGTGCCCTTCTGCTGGGCGGACAAGCCACAGCAACCGGTTCCGCTGATCAAGACCCTGCGCCTGCTGGGACGTGCCATTCGCGATGCGCTGCACGGCCTGCTGGGACTGCGCCCCTGTTATATCCAGGCCATCGGCGACCCGACGGATTTCGCGGCGATGACCTCCCCCGGAGCGGCCGCGGGCATGGCCGGACTGACACCACCCGACTCCCGCTGGCGCAACCGGGTCGCGGCGCGCTTTGTCTTTCAGCTGGCCACTTACAAGCCCGGGCGCGATGCCGGCGGCATCCAGTGCCCCATCCATTACACTATCGCCGAGCGCGATGCCTTCATCCGCCCGGAGACCATCCGCGCAGCCGCTGCCCTGGCGCCCCACTCCGAATGCGCCGGCTACGACTGCGGCCATTTCGATGTCTATGTCGACCCCTGGTTCACGCGGGTCGTCGGTGACGAGCTGGACTTCCTGCAGCGAACGTTACAACCTTGATCCAGGTCGGCGACACCCGAAAACCGCTGGTGTAGACTGAAACTCTGAACTTTGGTTAAGACACCAGCGACAGGCCATGCCCACCGACGCCCTGAATCATCTTTTTGTCTTACCCGGCTGGAACACAACCTCCAGCCTGCTCCTGCTCGTCACACTCGTGGTCCTGCTCGCCACCCTGCTGCTCAACGCCCGCAGACAGCGCGCCAACCGGCGGATGCTGAAAGAACTCAACCTGCGCTACCGGCGCATCATCGACGGCACCAACGCGGGCACCTGGGAGTGGAATGTGCAGACCGGTGTCATCGTGATCAACCAGCGCTGGGCCGAGATGCTTGGCTACGATCTGAGTGAGCTGCAGCCGGCGACGATCGAAACCTGGAAGGCACTGACTCACCCCGAGGATTTCCAGGTGAGCGAGCAAGCCCTGCGCGCGCACTTCCGCGGCGACGCCGAACACTATCTGGTCGACATCCGCATGCGACACCGGGATGGACGCTGGCTGTGGGTCCGCGACAGCGGGCGCCTGATGACGCACACCAGCGACGGCAGTCCCGAGTGGATGTTCGGCACGCATATGGATGTGAGCGCCCAGCACCGCGAGCGGGAAGAACAGGACCTCTGGCTGCAGCGCTTTCGGGAGTTGTCTCGCAATGTCCCCGGCACGCTCTACCAATACCACCAGCTGAGCGACGGCAGCTCCCAGTTTCCCTTTGCCTCCCCCGGTATCGAAGATATCTACGGCTGCACCCCCGAGGAAGTTCAGGAAGACGCCACCGTGGTTTTTTCGCGGATTGCGCAGGATGATCTTGAGCGAATTGCCACATCCATCCAGCACTCCGCCGACACCCTGTCGCTATGGCACGAAACCTACCGCATCAATCACCCCCTCCGCGGGGAAATCTGGGTGGAGGGCAGTGCCTCACCGGCGCGGCAGACAGACGGCAGCACCCTCTGGCACGGCTACATTCACGACATTACCGAACTGCGCCACGCCCGGGAGCAGCTGCGGCTGGCCGCCAGCGTGTTTGAGGCCAGTCTCGATGCCATCTTCATCACCGACGAACACCACCGTTTCCTGCACGTGAACCGCGCCTTTCAGGCCATGACCGGGTACACGCTGCCCGACCTGCAAGACAAACTGCCCAACCAGATCCTGGCAGTGCCGGGGTCGCCCGGCCTGATCGACCAGGTCAGTGAATTCCTGGACAGTAACGACAACTGGCGGCACGACGTCGAGGTCTCGCGAAAATCCGGCGAAGCTTTTCCCGCGGACCTGACGGTGACAACAGTCCGCGATACCCGGGGCAGGCCCTCCCACCATGTCGCGGTATTCAGTGACATCACCCGCCAGAAGGCCCATGAGGCCGAGCTGGATCGCATTGCCCACTTCGATCCCCTGACCGGGATTCCCAATCGCCGCCTGCTGACCGATCGCATGCAACAGGCGATCGCCCAGGCCCAGCGCAGCGGTGAACGCCTGGCGGTGGTGATGCTCGACCTGGACGGCTTCAAGCCGGTCAACGATCGCTGGGGGCACGAGGCGGGAGACGCCGTTCTGGTCGAAATTGCGCGCCGGCTGAAGCAACTCTTGCGCGCCGGGGACACCGTGGCCCGCCTGGGTGGCGACGAGTTTGTGCTTTTGCTGCGTCGCGTCGAGTCGGAAGCCGTGTTCCACCGCGTGCTGGATTGCATCCGCCAGCCGATTCCCCTGGAAAATGGCAATGCCCACGTCAGTGCCAGCCTCGGCGTCGCCTATTTTGCCGGCGAGGTACCAGTCGACGGCGACCAGCTACTGCGCATGGCCGACCAGGCCACCTACCAGGCCAAGGCAGCGGGGAAAGACTGCTTTGTGGTGTTCTCGGAAACCGACCAGCCAGCTCCCGCGCCCCGTCCCGAAGCCGCCATCCTGCATGGCCAGCCCTAGCGGGCTGACCGCCCGCGGCTTCATGCGCGGCTGTCCGGGGCCGAGGCCACCTCGGCCGGAGACGACGACCCGGATAGGGAGACCACCCCTGCGGATAGCGCCGGGAAGTCCGCAACCGGAACCGGATGCCCGAAATAGTAGCCCTGGAAAAGGCCACAACCCTGATCTGCCAGAAACGCGTGCTGCTCGGCCGTTTCCACCCCTTCGGCAATGACCTGCATGTTCAGATTGCGCGCCATGCCGATGATGGTCTGGACGATCACGGCATTTTCCGGCCGCAGGGACATGTTGTGGACGAAGGACTTGTCGATCTTGAGCTGGTCCAGTGGCAAGCGAGTGAGATAAGCCAGTGAGGAGTAGCCAGTACCAAAATCATCGATGGAAAAGCGCAAGCCGGCACGGCGCAGCGTCTGCATTTTAGCGACGGTGGTATCGGTATCGTTCATGATCAGGCCCTCGGTCAATTCGAGCTTGAGCCGGCCCGGCGCAATATCACCCTCCCCGACAATACCCAAAACCTGCTCAACAAAATCGTCGGCGTAGAACTGCTGCGGGCTGACATTGACCGCCAGCTCCAGCCTGGCGGTCCAGGCGTCCTTTTCCCAGGCCTTCAGTTGAGCCACCGCCGCCCGCATGACCCACAAGCCGATCGGCACAATCAGACCGGTCGCTTCCGCCAGGGGTATGAATTCTGCCGGCGGTACCTGCCCGCGCGCGGGCGACTGCCAACGCAGCAGTGCCTCGGCCCCCACCACTGCGCCGCGCGCGTCTACCTGCGGCTGGTAGTAGAGCGCAAACTCATTGCTATCCAGGGCCTGGCGCAGACCGCGCTCCAGCTCGAGCCTCGCCTCCAGCGCAGCCTGCATGTCGGGGTCGTAGAAATACAGGGTATTGCGACCGTCACGCTTCGCCTGGTACATCGCCGTATCTGCCCTGCGCACCAGTTCCTCGGCACTGACCTCTCGCCCCTGGAACAGACTGATGCCAATACTGGCAGTGGTGCGGAACTCCCGGTCCAGTTTCGGCGAGACACCCGCCAGGGCCTCCAGAATTTTTTCACCCACACGTTCCGACCGGGCGGCGGCCAGCTCCAGCTCACTGCCCAGATCCTCCAGAATTACCACAAACTCGTCGCCGCCGAAGCGCGCGACGGTGTCACCCTCCCGCATGCAGGCGACCACCTCACGCGATACCGCTACCAGCAGCTGATCCCCCACATTGTGTCCGCGAGTGTCATTGAGATCCTTGAAGTGATCCAGGTCGATGAACAACAGCGCACCGTAGCTCTGCTGTCGGGCACTGGAGGCCAGGCTGTGCTCGAGTCGGTCCTCCATCAGGCGACGGTTGGGCAATCCGGTGAGTGGGTCGTAGAAGGCAAGGCGCTCCAGCTTGTCCTCGGCCTGCTTGCGCCGTGCGATATCCTCCTGCAGCTCGCGGTTGAGTGCTTCCAGCTGCAACATCTTGTCTTCCAGCTTGCGCACCAGTGCCTGGTTATAGCTCTTCAACAGCGTCGTGGTATCGTCATCTGGCTGCGCCGACCCGCTATCTGGCTCATCGCCACCGGGAGCCGCGACCTGCCCGAGGCGCTGCACGAATTCCACCGGGTCCATGGGCTTCAGGATAAAGGCGTCGGCCCCCAGGCGCAGGGCGAGCTGTTCGTCCTCCGCCTCGGTGTAGGTCGCGGTGTAAACCACAAAGGGGATATGCCGGAGCCGGCGATCGGCTTTCCAGTGCCGCAGGAGCGTATAGCCGTCCATCACCGGCATCAGCAGATCAGAGACAACCAGGTCAGGGGGCTGCTGACGGGCACAGCGCAGGGCTTCCTCCCCATTGTGGGCAAGCTCCACCGCATGGCCATTGCCGGACAGCAGCGCCTGCAGGTAGTAGAGGTTTTCCTCAATATCGTCGACGACAAGAATGCGCTTCATGGCTCAACCCCATCGCTGGCGTCCGCGGCAACATAGGCGCCAATTTCCTGGATAAAGGTGGCGGGATTGATGGGCTTCTCGATATAACCCGTGCAGCCCGCAGCCAGACAGCGTTCGCGATCTCCGGCCATGGCATAGGATGTCACCGCGACCACGGGCGTATGGCGCAGAGTGACATCTTCCCGCAAAACCCTGGCGACGGTGTGACCGTCCATGGTGGGCAGCTGGATATCCAGCAGTATCAGGTCCGGTAACAATTGCTTGGCCAGGGCAATCCCCTTGGCACCGTCCTCCGCCGACACCACCTGATAGCCGGCCCGCTCAAGCAGGAAGGTCGCGAGGTAGCGGTTCTGCTCATTGTCTTCAATCAACAGGATACGCTGGCTCATACGGGCTCCGGTGCGTCGAGTGGCAACAGCACGGTAAATTCACTGCCGCGCCCCCATTCGCTGCGCAAGCGTATCTCTCCACCCATCAACTCCGCCAGACGCCGACAGATCATCAGCCCCAGGCCGGTGCCATCGTGCTTGCGGGTCAGACCGGAATCCAGCTGATGAAAAGGCTGGAACAGCTTGCCCTGGTCCTCGACGCGAATACCAATACCGGTATCTGCCACCGTCAGACGGAGGGCCTCGCAGGCGATTCCCACGCCAGGCGGCAGGTAGCCGGGCTGTCTTTGCGCTGACACAGCGACGCGACCTGCATCCGTGAATTTGATCGCATTGTTGACCAGGTTGAGGAGAATCTGTTCGAAGCGACGCCGGTCACTGCGCATCCCGGGCAGCGCGCTGGAGACGTCGACTGCCAACTCCAGGCCCTTTTTTTCGAGCTGAGGAGTGACCGAATCGAGGACGCGCTGTAGAGACTCCGTCGGGGAGAAGGGCTCTGCACGCACGTCGAGCTGACCGGCCTCAATTTTCGACAGGTCGAGAACATCGTTGATCAACTCGAGCAGGTGACGGGCACTGCCCTGGACCATCCCCAGCTGCTTGGCCTGCTCTTCGGTGAGCGGCCCGGCCAGTTCCTGCAGTATGATGCCGGTGAAGCCGATGATCGAATTCAGCGGCGTACGCAGCTCGTGCGACATGGTGGCAAGAAAGGCCGATTTCAGCCGGTCGGCCGACTCTGCGCGCTGCACGGCGGACTCGAGTTGCTCGGTGCGCTCCGCTACGCGACGCTCCAGGCTGTCATTCAAGTCGCGCAGGGCAGCTTCCGCCTGCTTGCGTTCTGAGATGTCGACGCCGACCCCAACCAGGCAACGTTGCCCGTCGTAGTCCAGGCCACGCCCGGTGAAGTAGTAAGGGTGCTTGCTGCCATCGCGCGACAGAAAGTCCGCTTCCACTGACGCCTCGCCATCGACGAGAGCGCGGTTTATGCGCTCCGACACCAGTGACTGGTCCGGCTCGTCGAAGAACTGCAGCGGGTGCATGCGGGCAATCTCTTCGCCGCGGTAGCCGGACACCGTCTCGAAATTCCGGTTCCAGCGCAGGAAGCGTCCACTCTCGTCGTAGAAATACACAATCCCGGGCATGCTGTCGATCATCGCCTGGGAAAAGGCCAGCTCGCGACCCGCCAACAGCTCGGCGTGCCCGCGCTTCTCTTCCAGGCTAAACTTTTCCAGGGCCGAGGAAACGTCGACCACAACCTCCTCCAGCAGCGCCAGCTCCCGGTCGCGGAAAAATCCGTTCTCGTCCGCGTAGACACTGAGGACACCGATCACCCGGCTGGCCTCCCGCAGGGGCAGAGCCGCCCGCGAACGCAGATGGTGTCGTGCCGCCAGTTCCCGCCAGTGCCGCGTGTCGTCACTCCGGGAAAAGTCGTTGCAGACCATCGCTTGCCCCGCGGCGATAACCTGGTCCCAGCCCACACTGCCGGCACTGACCTCGGCGCGCAGCTTCAGATCGTTGATGACGGCCTTGATGCCCTGCCCAGCCGACGCCACGGGCTGCAGTCGCGCTCCGGCATTGTCGAGCAGGCCGACCCAGGCCATGCGAAAGCCCCCCTGCTCGACCAGCACATCACAGATACTGGTGTAGATGTCCTGCCGCGTCTCTGCGACCATCACCTCGTGATTGATAGCGCTGAACGCCCGGTAGAGCCGATTGAAGCGCTCGATCTCGCAGCGCTGCTGGCGCAACTGTTCAAAGCTCTGGTCGATCAGGCCCCGGGAGCGGCGTAACAGCCAGTAGAGAAGCAGGGCGGTGACGGCCACAAAGGCAAAGCCCTTGTACAGACCCAGCTGTGAACGCAGGGTCGGGTCTCTGACCAGCTGCGTCAGCGCGGTATCCGAAAACGCGATCCACAGGCCCGCGACCGCGGTGTAGACAAGAAGTATCCGCCAGGGGGACAGTCTGGCCTGGGCCCGCCGCGCGGGAATGGACCGGAACCCGGCAACGGAAGAATCGGCTGCGAGTGGCGATCGGGCAGTGGACATGGACAGTGCGTCCTGCTTGAAGGGTGACGTCCCTTCGGTTGTAATATTCGTCGACACTACCTCAATTCCCGCACACGAACCAGCACAGCGTGAGGTAATGTGACGGGGTTCTCCATCACGGTCGCCAGGTGGGTACCGATCGCCATCCGGCAAATAAGAACACTGCGTCCGAGGAATCAAATAACATCGATGAGCATACGCAATTATCTGCTGAGGCCCCTGGCCCTGGCGCTGTTCCCGCTGGCTCTGGCACAACCGGCAACGGCCCAGACAGACAACTACTCTCCGCCCACTCGGGACGCATACCCCACGCGCGTCTTCTGGGGCGATACCCACTTGCATACCAACCAGTCACCGGATGCGTTCACCTTCGGCAACCAGGGCATCACGCCAGAGGACGCCTACCGCTTCGCCCGCGGGGAGACAGTCACCTCACAGACCGGCCAGCCGGCTCGCCTGGCACGCCCCCTCGACTTTCTCATGGTGTCCGATCACGCGGAGTTCATGGGTGTCTTTCCCCGGGTCTTCTCCCGCTCCCCGGAGATAGTCGACACCCCGCTGGGGCGACGCTGGATCGGGCACCTGGAAGCCGGCCACCCCGAGCGCATCCTGATGGATTTCGGGATGATCTCCTCCGGCATGATCGATGAACAGCACCACGAGGCCCTGCTTGCCCAGAGCCCGGTCATCACCCGCGAATACCTGCAGGGGCTCGCCAGCGTCGAGGTACCCACCGACGTGGTCGAATCCAGCTGGCACCAGGTGATCGAAGCCGCTGAGCAATTCAACGAACCGGGCCGGTTTACCGCCTTCATCGGCTACGAGTGGACCTCCATGCCCGGTGGCAACAACCTGCACCGGAATGTGCTGTTTCGCGACGGCGCCGAGAAAACCTCACAGATCCTGCCCTTTTCGGCCATGGATGGCAGCGACCCCGAGCAGCTATGGGACTACCTCGCCGATTACGAAAGCAAGACCGGCGGCAGCGTACTGGCGATTCCCCACAACGGCAACGTCAGCAACGGCCTGATGTTTGCCGAGACCACCCTGGACGGCAAGGCCATGAGCCGGGACTACGCCGAACGCCGGGCACGCTGGGAGCCCATCGTTGAGGTTACCCAGATCAAGGGGGACGGCGAGACCCACCCCCTGCTGTCACCCAATGACGAATTCGCCGACTTCGAGACCTGGGACAAGGCCAACCTCGGCCTGACCGCGGTCAAGGAAGACTGGATGCTGGAGTACGAGTACGCTCGCTCTGCCCTGCTCAATGGCCTGGCAATGGCCGAGTCCCTCGGCGCCAACCCCTATGCCTTCGGCATGATTGGCAGCACCGACTCCCACACCAGCCTGGCCACGGCGGACGAGGACAACTTTTTCGGCAAGATGACCTCCGCCGAGCCGGCCCCGGATCGCGGGAGCCGCGCCTATTTCCCGGTCGAGGACCCCAACGCGCTGGTGCAACTGCACCACTGGGAGTCCATGGCCTCCGGCTACGCCGCGATCTGGGCGCGCGACAACACCCGCGAGGCCCTGTTTGACGCCATGCGCCGCAAGGAGACCTACGCCACCACCGGCCCCCGCATCAGCGTGCGCTTTTTCGGCGGCTGGTCCTTCAGCGCGGAAGATGCCTGGCGGCCGGACCTGGCCAGCCACGGCTATCGCCAGGGCGTGCCCATGGGGGGACACCTGCCCGCCCATGCCGGAGATAGCGCCCCCACCTTCCTGATCGCGGCCATGAAGGACCCTCTCGGGGCCAACCTGGATCGCCTGCAGGTGGTCAAGGGCTGGGTGGACAAGCAGGGAGAGCCCCGGGAGCAGGTCTACAACGTCGCTGCATCGGATGAACGACGCATCGAGGGCAATGCGCTGTCTGCTGTCGGCAGTACGGTGGATGTCGATACCGCCAGCTATCGCAATACCATTGGCGACGCGGCACTTGCCGTGACCTGGCAGGACCCGGATTTCGACCCCGCCCAGCGGGCCTTCTACTATGTCCGGGTACTGGAGATCCCCACACCGCGCTGGACCACCATCGACGCCGCCCACTACGGCAGCGCACTGGCACCCGAAGCCCCGGCAACCATCCAGGAGCGGGCCTATACCTCTCCCATCTGGTATGAACCGCGCTGAATGGCCCCATGCCCGGCCTCAGGCCGGGCTGCTCCCAGTCAAGGATTGCCGCAACTAACTCTAGAGAATCGCAACGCGATTCCGGCCGGCCTCCTTGGACTGATACATGGCCCGGTCAGCTCGGCCGACGGCAGAATCCATATTGTCCGCCAGGGTCACTTCGGTAACGCCGATACTGGCAGTCAACGGGATGCTTTCACCCTTGATGGCAACATCGCGCCCGCCGATCGCAGCGCGGACTTTTTCGGCAACCACAGCGGCCTCCCGGGTACTGCAACCGGCCATGAGCAGGAAGAACTCGTCGCCGCCCCAGCGAAACAACATGTCGGTGTCGCGGATGATGCTTTTGACCTCACGCGTGAACTGACGCAGGATCTCGTCGCCGGCCTGGTGGCCGAGGCGATCGTTGATGCTCTTGAAATTATCCAGGTCCAGGCACATCAGGGTCACGGGCTCTTTGCGGCGGCGTGCGTTTCCGACCACCTGATTGAACAGCATCTCGAAAACGTGCCGGTTGGCCGCACCGGTCAACTTGTCGGTGGTCGCCATTTGCTCCAGACGGCGCTGATAGCGACTAAGCGTGACATACATCAGGCCGAGAATCAGGCCGGTGATGACTAAGGCCAGGACAATATTGACGCCCAAAGTCCGCAACAACTGCCCTTCGGCCTCATTTTTGCTCTGCGCGACAATCAGGTACCAGTCCAGCTCCGGCACCAGGCGGCTATTGAGAAAGATCGTTTCGCCGTCGGCGTTGCGGTAATTCAGCTGCGCGCTGGGGCTGGTCAGGATACGCGTTGCGAGCTGGGCAAGCCCGGGGCGTTCCTGCAGGTCGGGATGCGCTCCCTCCCCGTCACTCGCCAAGGTGACGGCGCCATTGCGATCCACGAAGTAGATTTGACGGCTGTAACGCCGCTCGTAGGACTCGATAAGTTCCAGTACCTGTTCGACCGCCAGCCCGATACCGGTCAGCCCCAGAAAGCGTCCCCGGCTATCGACGACACGGTAGTTGACGAAAATGCTCAGACGCGTGCGATCGGCGGTATCGTGATCGACATTAATCGTGTAGTTGCTGTTCACTTCCCGCGCACGGAAGTACCACTCATCGGCGGGATCGTCTGGAGCGACTTGCTTGAGAATGCCCCTTGGGTGATAGTAATTGCGCGTGTCCTCGGAAACAAAAAATGCCGTGGTCGTGCCGTATTCCCGCTGAATCTCGTGCAGATAGCGGACAATGGCATCGGCATCATTTTCTCTGGACGTGACCCAGTCGCGCACAAAGGTGTCGGTGGCCATCAGGGAGGAAATGAGAATCGAGCGCAGCAGGTCGCGCTCGATCTCGGAATAGACGTTGTCACTGGTCAGCGGCAGTATCTCGCCGGCAATCCGCTCGTCCATGGCGTGCTCCGCCACAAAGTAGCTCAGCACACTGGTCAGGAGAAAACCCACGCCGAGCAGTGCAAGTAGCACAATGACAAAACGGTTTTTCAATTGTGGCATACGAGGAAAATCCAGACACGCGGAAAAGGCGGGTTGCCACAATGGCCAGTGAAGGGGCTTCCCTTGAGCTGGCGCCAGAATCTAAAGGAATTGCGGTATGCCTGCAATGCCTGAGTCTCCCCGACAATCTCTTTGGTTACCTTGATGGCAGGGCTTCATGCCGCGGAGGCTGCCGGCTGGCTGCCACTGCCCCGGAGAGGTACCGCAGCATACAAGGACCGCAAAATCAAACACTGCAGGCTTGCACTCGACGACAAAGATCGACGAGCCTGCGGCTGGCGGGACACATCCGAAGTCATCGACTGCAAAAGGCAAGTCACCAGAAGAAAAAATGGCCGAAACGTAATTGTACGACAAAAAGGATATTCCCGTGATAAGACTCATCAGCGTGCTCACCTTGGCAACCTACATCGGTATTGGGCACGAATCAGCACCACAAACCGGCGGTCTTGGCGTTGTCACAAACCCCTCAAACACAAGCAGCCGCCAGCCACACGGGAACAACAGCCACCCACAAGACCTGAAGTCGATCAAGAGAAACTCGAGAGGCATCGGCTCAGGCGAGCAGGTTTTCCTGCACGGAGAGGGTATAGGCAAGTTGCCAGAGGGGTTTTTCTCAGACGGAGAAAGCAACGACTACAATTCCTTTCTACAGAAAGTTTTACGTAGCCTGGCGCCGCTTCTGGGGAACTTGGAGGGTCGAGAATTTGTCATCGAGCGAGTCATGCGCTTACCCAATCATAAGCTGGTCAGGTTTTATCAGATAGTTGAAGGTGCCAAACTTCCACAGTCACAAATAGTTGCCCATAACAATAACGAAATTCAGAGCGTGACCTTCTATTCCATCTCCCCGGGAAAGGCCAAAAAAAATACAGAGTTGCAGCTCACTAGGTCAGAGCTACTGAGGCTTTTTACCCATTATGCCCTGGATTACTATGCGAGCCATGGATTCGCAGCAGATATCAAAGAGAAGAATATAAGCGGGCCTAACTTTAGATATCTTCCAGCAGATATGAAAAATGGTAAGAACTATCGCTATGTGGCAGACTTTTTCTACGATGGATCTGTATTTGTTATCGACGCCATTTCCGGTGAACTGATACGCGCCGGAAACTTCGGCGCCGCGACCCGCATCAGCGCCGGGCAATCGGCAGGTCTGTCGTGACAGCCCGGGGACAAGGTGGGCTGCGGAGTCAGCGTAGCCCGGGGAGCAGGCACAAAAAAGGCCCCTTTCCGGAGCCTCTCAAGTAGCTGATTTCTCAGCCTGATATGGTGGGTCGTGCTGGATTCGAACCAGCGACCAATTGGTTAAAAGCCGGATAGCCAATTTCCATGTGATTGATTTTATTTAACTTTTATCGGTGACGCCCGTTGCAAGTTGCACCGAAATGCACAACAAAGCAGGACTGATCCCGGCAAAATCCCGGCATTGGCAGCCACTTGGATTACGACTGCCGGTCGGCTTCCGTGAAGGCTTTTTCCAATCGCCTCAGCGGGTTATCGAAGCGCACTTTTTCCGGTTTGAACAACTCCGGCCCCCAGCCAGCCGATTGCATCCTGGATAGCTACGTGCAGATCCCAGAAGGAGTATCGGGCCGGCACCGAGTCAGTCGTAGATCGACACGACCCGCGAAACCATACCACCCAGCAGAGAGGAGCCCGGCAGGGGGTCCTTGATGACGATCCGTCCGATCCGAAGTATAAGAAAAACAAACGGCATATAGTGGGAAAAATTTCTTTCCAAGGATAGGAAATATTAACGGCCTGTTGAGAGTAGAGATCCTCGCTGATTGTGCTGCCCGGTCCTGCTGACCTGTCGAAATACCCGTCTATTGACCCGA
>NZNC01000005.1 GCA_002692965.1 Haliea sp.
GATTACCGGGGTCAGATTCAAAGATGGAATCGAGGTGAACACAGCCGACCAGGACGCTGCCTGATCAACTTCGTGAACACCAGAATTGACAATAACTCTTCTCCTAGCGTTCGCTCGCAGGTGTTATGCGCCACACTGAGTTGCCGACGTCATCGGCCACCAGCAGACCTCCACGCCCATCCACTGCCACCCCCACGGGCCGCCCACGGGCATTGCCGTCTGCGTCCACAAAGCCGGACAGTACCACCTTTATCGAACCGGTGGGCCGGCCGTCAGTGAACGGTACAAAGACGACTTCATAGCCATTCAAGGGTTGCCGGTTCCAGGAACCATGCAGGCCGACGAACGCGCCCTCGCCGAAACCGACCACGCCGCTGTTGTTGAAGGCCATGCCCAGCGGTGCCACGTGCGCACCGAGGGCAAAATCGGGCGAAACTGCGCTAGCCACCAGTTCGGGACGTTGCGGGCTCACGCGCTCATCGACATGCTGGCCGAAATAGCTGTAGGGCCAGCCGTAGAAGGCGTCCCTGCGGACCGAGGTCAGGTAATCCGGTACCATGTTGCTGCCCAGTTCGTCACGCTCGTTGACAACCGCCCACAGCGCATCTGTTTGCGGCTCCCAGTCCAGGCCGACCGGATTGCGCAGGCCCGAGGCATATACCAGGATCGCACCGTTGGCAGGATCGACCTCCAGTATCGCCGCGCGCATGTGCTCGGCCTGCATGCCGTTCTCGCCGATGTTGCTGTTGGAGCCGACGCCCACATACAGGTGCGTGCCATCGGCACTGACGAACAGGCTTTTGGTCCAGTGATGATTCAACTCGTCGCCCTTGCCGGGCAGGTCGGTAACCTTGGTGGGCTCCGCGGCAGTACCCCTCAGACGCCAGGAAGCGTAGATAGGCACGTAACGCCGTCGCAAATGCCTTTACCGTGCTACAGCTGTAGCGTTCCGCCTGGGTGCTGATCGCCTCGCGAATCGTGGCAACATTATAGTCTGCCGGCTGGTCGCCAAGGATGGGCAAGAGTGCAAGAAGCAACCGTTCGTGACTATCCAAGGTACGACAGGAAAGTCCTCGGTGACGAAGCATCCAGTCGCGAAATTGAATCAAGTGAGCCGGACGTCTGTCTTCCGCTTCCACCGCTGGGGCCCCGCCTGGTGTTGGAAGCGCGGCACGGCAGTGTCCCGACAGCGCCGGCGCGGATCAAAGCCGAACGGCGTGGGCAGGAGCGGCAGGTAGCGGGCGACCATCCCGCGCAAACACATCAGGACGGTATCGCTACCGAGTGCCACCGCAAACGCCTGCAGCGTCGGCGCCACCGCGGTGAAGTGCGCCGGCTCGAGCCCGCGGATTGCGGCCAGGGTGCGGTGGATCGACTGACAGAGCCTGTCCAGGTAGCGCAAGGCGCCGGGCAGTTCGATCTCCGTCCGCAACTGCCCAGCGGCCGCTGCGCGTGAGGGCGCCTGTTCAGCGGCCAGCACGGTGGCCTCAATCTCGGCCAACGTGCCCGAATAATGCGACGCCAGGCAGTCCGGCAAGGCGCTGACGGTGCGCCGGGCCCGGGGGCAGTACCAGCGAGCGATCAGGGTGCCGACTGGACGGACCCGTTCATAGGCCCCTTGCGTGAGAATCCGCATCCGCCCTCAGCATGCCACGGGCAACGCGTCAGGGTTGCGAACCGCCACAGTTTACCGGCAACATAGACCTCGCTGGTGGTTGGCGTCGCCAAACGCACTTGCACACCAGCCACGGCCCGCGCGGGTGGTTCCGCGGCGGGCCACCTTCTCCTTCTTCTTATCCGGCCCTCAGTTTGCCTCTTCTGGCGTGACTCGCCAAGCCATCGGCATTACCCAGCCGAGGGACGATGCAGCTTGGGATGTCTCGGATTCTGCCGGTTTCCCACCAAGTTTGGAACGATACAATCCGGAATGGAACCCACCGCGGTTTACGGATTACTGAGCGAGACAAGAACTCTTATCCAATGGTTGACCCAACTCCATCATGGCGCATTGACGCCGAATGCTGAAGGAAGGGAGGAGACCATCTCATCGAAAAGGCTACCGCCTGGGTGCCCGAGAGGAAATCCCGGAGCTGGTCTGTAGTGGTCAAATCGTCGAGCTTCATGATGGTTTTTATCCCCCATCATGAACGGATCCCGAGTCGGCTTCAGACTCATTTAATATTGGAAACACCCCAGGCCCCCAGACTCATTTCATATTGGACGAGGCTGCAGCTTGATCGGGGGCAGGTTGTGGGCCAACATGTACCGGTCGGCACCGAATAGTTCGCGCTTTTCCATTTTCCAGACATTTGCTGTGCAAGGTCATTTTTGGAGGTGTTTAGATGAAGATCGAATTCCCGCTGATGGAGCCCGCGTACATCGCGGACCCCACCCCCTACTGGAAAATCTTGCGAGAGAATGACCCAATTTATTGGAGTGAAAAGTACAATTTTTGGGTGGTCACTAAGTACGAAGATGTTGAGGCGTTTGTAAAGGATTACAAGACCTTTTCCTCGGCCTCTGGTCCAGCTGGGGGGCTGCACCAAAAGGAGGAAGATGATGCTAATGGTGTCGGCTTTCTTCCCATGATTCAAAATGATCCGCCAGAGCACGGCCGTCTAAGGTCACTGCTGTCCAGGAGTTTTACATCGCGAAGAATTTCCGATTTGGCACCTAGCGTGCATAGTCTGGCGAAGGATCTGGTAAGCGACCTGAATGCCAAAGCCGCAGCCGGTGAGCCCCTGGATTTCTATCATGATTTCGCTAGTCCCCTTCCAGTAGCTGTGATCGCCAAATTGCTGGGGATTCCAAAGGACTATTACGAGAAGCTGGCTTTCTGGAATGAGGCTATGGGGATAGGCACCGGTGGTCGCTATTCTGAGACACAACGATCGAGCGCCACGAGTGAACTGACGCAGGCCTTGAGGGAAATAATCGAGTTAAAACGCATCAAGCCCGAAGAAGATATGATTTCCTCACTAGTTCAAATAGCCGACGACGATGGGGTCAAGCTGAAGCCAAATGAACTTTTGGGCTTTTGTAAGCTATTATGGATAGCAGGCAACGAAACAACAACAAACCTGCTTAGTAATTCTGCGCTCCTCCTGCAGGAAAAACCGGACTTGGTTCGGGAGCTGATAGATGATAAATCACTAATACCGGCATTTATCGAGGAAGCGCTTCGCCATCAGAGCCCTGTCAACGGGCTGTTCAGGCGAGTGACGAGAGATTACGAGTACAAAGGTAAGTTACTTAAAGAGAATGATAATGTATGGCTATTATTTGCATCAGCAAACCGCGATACGGAGGTCTTTTCAAATCCCGATGAGTTCGACTTAAGGCGCGACCCAAACGACCACCTGGCGCTGGGCAAGGGCATTCATTTCTGCATGGGCCACGCGTTGGCCCGGCTTGAAGCTGAAGTCGCTTTCGAATACTTGGTGGAGTTTCTGCCGAAGTATAAGCTACTGCCTGAAGAAGGACTGCGCATTCCGGTCCCTGTTCTGAGAGGATGGCTAAAACTGCCAATGGTTCCCGCGTAAGTTTCAAGGCTGTAAATAGGACATAGGCAATTGTTATGACTGATAATCAAGCCTTTAAGCGTTACCGAAATAACGTAGACCTCATTTATCAAGATATCCTGGCCCGAGATGGCGGCAAGCCTCCTGCTGAGTTCATACAGTGCTCACAGAGCGAAATGGGCAGTGCCGATCTCAGCACTGATGTGTACACGTCCAGGGAAATTCATGATCTAGAGTTTGAGACCATGTGGAACCATACTTGGCAGATGGCATGCCGGGAACACGCCGTAGCCGAACCCGGGACCTATTCTGTTTACGACATTGGTAAATACAGTGTGATTGTCGTGCGTGGCAATGACAAGAAGCTGCGTGGCTTCATCAATAGTTGCCCTCATCGGGGGACACGTCTATGCGACGGATGGGGAAACTTGCAGAGAATTCGCTGCGCATTCCATGGCTTTAGCTGGGAGTTGGAGGGTACGCTTAAAGAGGTCCCATGTTCCTGGGATTTTCCACAAGTTGATTCAGACAACTTCGGATTACCTGAGGCCCTGGTCGGCACGTGGGGCGGGTTCGTTTTCATCAATCTGGACCCGGATGCCAAACCCTTGTCTGAATACCTCGGGAGATTGCCAGAACATTTTCAGCGCTGGCCTATGGAAGACCGATATGTGGCAAGCCACGTTGGAAAATATATAGATTGTAACTGGAAGGTTGTTATCGAGGCATTCCTCGAGACCTTGCACGTGATCGGCCTGCATCCTGAATCACTTAAGTTCTTTGGCGACATCAATTCTCAGTACGATGTGTGGGAAGACGAAGAATATTTCTCCCGGATGATTAACCCCTCGGGGATCACTAGCCCGCATTTAAAGAATCGCGCCAATGACGAAACCGTTCTAACCGCGGCAAAGGAATTTGGATTGTGTGACCCAGCAGCCACTCTCGATCAATCGAACACACCACGTCATCTGATTGCCTAGACGATTGCACAGAGATTCAAGGTTATCAGCGGCGTAGACATATCCGATCTACATATCAGTGAAATCCTTGACGTTGTACAGTACGACATATTTCCTAACCTGATAGTGTTTGCGGCCTACGGATCCCCCTTGGCATACCGGGTAACGCCCGCTGGGGGCCCCGAAAAGTGCCTGTTCGAGGTCTATCTGCTGCTTCCTTTTTCTGGCGACCGGCCCGATGACGCAGCCTATCAAAGGCTTGAAGATAACGAAAAATTTGGTGATATTGAAGCCCTGACTTATTACGGCGGGATCATTGATCAGGATGTGGATATGATGCCGCGGGTTCAGCGAGGTCTTTATTCTAGTCAAAGCCAAACTTACACATTGTCTGCGTATCAAGAATCCCGAATTCGTCATATGCGAGAAACCCTAGACAAGTATCTCAGCTTCAAAGCCAGAGCACCGAACCGGAGGCAAATATGATTATAGTATCAGCCGAAAGAGACATCAAGGTACCGGCCAGAAATGCTTGGAACTTATTATCCAAGTTCGATGATATCGGCTGGGCGAGCGACTTGGGGCGGGTCGAATACGAAGGTAAGGGCGTCGGTATGATTCGGCGAATGTATGTGGTACCCGGTTCTCCGACCATTGAGAGGCTTGATTCCAGGGATCACGAGAACATGGAGTTCACCAACAGTGTAGTGGAGGGTATGCCAATGCCAATCGAAGACTATTCCGCCAGCGTTTCAGTCACGCCAGTCGGCACATCGAGCTGCAGCATACGATGGATCAGTAAGGGACGAAGTACAGATGCGCCTTCGGATGAAGTTGAATCCACGTTGAACCAGTTCTTGGACTCTCTACTGCAGATGGTGGAAAACCACCTGCTGGCAAATGCTAAATAAGACACAGTGAGGTGAACAATGGCAGGTCGAGTCGAAGGTAAAGTCTGCGTTGTTACCCCGCAGGCTTGAAGAAGGAAATCGAGAATTTGGAGGTTATCCACCAGTTCGACTACTCCGACGCCATAAAGCAGACCAGGCTCAGGGAGGCGCAAAATCCGAAGCTGACCAAATTCCCCACTTTCCCGGATGTTGCCCACCCACTGGTAATCACTCATCCGGAAAGTGGCTACAAGGCTTTGAATATAAGCCCCATGTTCAGCTGTGACGTTGTTGGCTACGAAGAAGAGCAGGCCCAGGCCTTGCTAGCAAAGCTCAAGGCAATCGCGGTCGATACTAAATACACGTATACCCACCATTGGCAAATGGGCGATATTCTAATCTGGGACAATTGGCGTACCTGCCACACTGCCACCGGGCACAAGCGTAAGTTCCGGCGGAAAATGCACAGGACTACGTTGGCGGCGACAGACACATTTGGCCGGGTGGACGAGGACAGGCTCAAAGCATCAAATTAGAAGCAAGGTGTCGCCGCAGCGAATTTCACGCAGGAAATACGATGTGGACGCAAGAACCCTAAGAAGCAAGATCGCGCATCCCATCATTGATGCCGACGGCCATCTGATGGAATTTATCCCTGTAATTGTAGAGACCGTGTGCGAAATTGGCGGGAAAGATACACAGTTGAAATTTGAAAAATACCTTGCGGAAACCTTGAACGCCAGCGGACATGTGCTCGGTCGCACACGGGTCTACTGGGCTATTCCGGAGGCACATACACTCGATCGCATGACTGTTACGCTCCCGCAGCTAACCTACGAGAGGCTGCCGGAAATGGGCGTGGATTTTGCGCTCCTGTATCCCAGTTTTGGGCTGACCGTACTGAGTTACCAGGACCATGAATTGAGACAGGTGTGTACCCGGGCACTAAATACTTACTATGCGCGGTCCTACGAAGGTATGCGGGACCGCCTGGAGCCGGTTGCGCTCATTCCTCTGAACAGTGTCGATGAGGCGCTGGAAGAGCTGGATTACGCTGTCGGCACCTTGGGTTTAAAGGCGATAGTTTCCAGTGGTGTTATTCACAGGAAAAATCATGATGACCGCGAATGGATAGACACTCTGGGCATCGATAGCGCTTACGATTATGACCCGGTATGGGCAAAATGCGCAGCTTACCAGGTGGTGCCATCCTTTCATGGCGTCGGTTATGGATGGGGCACCAGGCAATCTCCTGAAAATTATGTGTATAACCATCTCGGCAGTTTTGCTGCCGCGCAGGAAGCCGTATGCAGATCCCTCATTATGGGTGGGGTGTGCAGACGTTTCCCCACACTCAAATTCAACTTTCTTGAGGGCGGCGTCAGCTGGGCTGCACAGTTGTACGCTGATTTACTGGGTCACTACGAGAAAAGAAACAAGGACTCGGTGCAAAAATGCAATCCCGAACATTTTGATATAGACCTGTGCAGTAAGCTCATCGATGCATATGGACCGAGCGAGATGCGTGAAGCTAAGCCGGCGTATCTTGATATTGCAAGGTTGCAGAAAGCTCGCTCACGGGAGGATAAAGCCTCTCACGACGACTTCCATTTATCTGGGATAGATAGGCCCGAGGACATTGTAGAGTGTAGTGGTCCAATAGAACCGGACACTTTAATAAGCGACAATATTGGTCGATTATTGAGGTGTCAGCATGACTCAAAAACGTACACATAAACGTTACCCGGAACCGTTCAAGGAAGAGGCCGTCGCCATGGTTCGGGAGCAGGGATATACGGTCCCCGAGGCAGCCAAAGCGCTGGGTATCAACCCGGCACTGCTGTACCGCTGGAAGGACAAACTCGATGCCCAGGCCGAAGGCCGTGCTCTGGCCGAGTCCGAGCGGGAGGAGCTCAAGCGCCTGCGCAAGGAGAATCGTAACTTACGGACAGAAAAGGAAATTTTAAAAAAGGCGTCAGCCTTCTTCGCGAAAGAAATGAAGTGAGATTTGAGTTCATCCGGGCTGAATCGGTCCAGTACCCGATTCGAACCCTGTGCCGGGTCATGCAGGTCAGCACATCGGCCTACTATGACTGGGCGAGCCGGCCAGGCAAGGTGATCGAAGCGCAGGAACTGATGCTGCGCCGGCGCATGAAAGCGCTGTTCGAGAGAAGTCGAAGCAGCCTGGGTAGTCGGGAGATGATGAAAGCTCTGCGCGGAGAAGGCTTTGTAATCGGACGCTATCGAACTCGCCACTTGATGCAGCAGATGGGGCTGAAGGTGGTTCAGCGCGTGGCGTACAAAGTGACGACCAAAAGAAAGCACGGAGATGCCGTGGCGGATAACCTGTTGAATCAGAACTTCAATCCACCGGCACCGAATCAGGTCTGGGCCGGCGACGTGACCTACTGCCGCACTGGCGAAGGATGGATGTACCTGGCGGTGGTCATGGACCTGCATTCGCGCCGCATCGTAGGCTGGCACATCGACAAGCGCATGACGACGGCGCTGGTTACTCGAGCGTTGATCATGGCCCATACGCTCAGGCGACCGCCCAAGGGCCTGGTGTTTCACAGTGACAGAGGCTCGCAGTACACCAGCGCCAAGTACCGCCAACTGCTGCGAGGCTATGGCATGCGTGCCAGCATGGGTGACGTCGGCGCCTGCTGGGACAACGCGGTAGTGGAGCGGTTCTTTGGCAGTCTCAAGCATGATTGGCTCTACAAAGTGGTGCAGCCGACACGTGAGCATATGAAGCAAGATGTTGCCGACTATATCCGTTACTACAATCTGGAGCGGCGTCATACAGCAGCCGGTGATCTGTCACCGGTGGAGTACGACAACTCGCTGAAAAAAGTGTCCGGGAATTGTTGACCAGAACAGAGGTTTTCACGGAACAACTGTTCTTCGGCTGTGAGGCGGATGACCCCCTTAATGCACTCGCCTTTAACAACACGTTGTTGCCTTATTCACTTTCCCTCAATGCCATGTTTGCGTCTGATATAGGGCATTGGGATGTGCCGGATATGAAGTACGTACTTAATGAAGCGTGGAAATTGGTTGAAAAAGGATTGTTCAATTCTGATGAGTTCAGGAAATTCACATTTGGGAACGTCGCCAAAATGCTTTCATCTGTCAATCCAGGTTTTTTTGCGGACACTTGCATAGCCAGCGCTGGAGTCGATGGGGCTAGGAGCTGTACGCCCTAGATGGCATATCGACAATTTGTGCAGAACGAACGAAATATATACACAACATTCGGGTCTTTGAAGAAGGAGAGGAATTTCCGAAACTGTGTTCGATTTCAGTGCGTTTCTTTTGCAATTTGGTTTCGTTTGCCCGTAACGACAGGCGATTCCGCGCCTTCAGTGAGGCCATTTTGGTTCCGATGGGAACAATTACCATTGTTCAGATGTGCCTTAGGGCTACTCTGATTAATTCCGATGTTCATCTATAATGGGTCCAGTCCCCGTTTTCGCATGGATTCTCCCCTGAGGTTGATCTTGTAGGCGTTGTGAACCAGGCGATCCAGGATGGCGTCAGCGAGTGTCGGATCGCCGATCACGGCGTGCGTGCCACTCCTCGATGGGCAGTTGGTTGGTGGCGATGGTCGAGCGCCTGCCGTGGCGATCCTCCAGCACTTCCAGCAGATCACGCCTGTTCTCGGCGTTCAGTTTCATCAAGCCCCAGTCTATGCCAGCCGCTTCACCGAGAGGTCGAACTCTGCTTGTCGCAGCCGAATGAGGGGGCACCCTGGTCAACACGATCACCAAAGTTCACCCGGATCTCCTCAATCAGCCCGCCAACAAGGGGCACGGTATTGGTTGTCTTGTGCGCAAATACGGAACCGGTTGCCAGTATGGGTTCGCTGATATGGACCTGTTCTGGCCTCCCGATCTGGATTTGGGGCAGGCGAGCGGTGTCGTTGGACTCTGGGCCCGCTGCAGGTTTCGTGGTTGAATGGTCTCAGGCCGCAACTACTGTCAAGAGACAGCCGGCCAGCAGGAATTTACGGGGCGGTGAAACTGTGTCCATTCTTTCAGCAAGCGCTCCGAGAGTCGACACAGTGTTTCAGTTTGTGAACGATCAGGCTCAGCGTGCCCCTCCGGTGCCTCGTGCTCTCTGAGCCAGCGCCCCAGCATGTTTGCATTAATCTCCAAGCCGTGCGCTGCCTCGGCCCGTGAATAGCCCTGCTCCACCACTAGGCTGATAGCATCCAGCTTGAATTCCTTCGAGTACTGCTTTCTTGTGGTCATATCCCATCTCCAGCTTCAGGGTATTATCCTTAACTGGGTTGGTAACATCCATTTAACCACTTCACGGTTCGATGTCGGCAATTACTGTCAGGGCAAGCCTGAACTACCGCGCGTTAACAAATGTCAATGAGGCGATCGCCGTAGGTTCTTCGAGTGAGTTTTGCCAGGCGACGGCATTGATTGTTTGAATCTGCTTGCCACTTCTGACGATATTCGCTCTGCTGAACATCGCTTTGTCACCGCTGGTAGGGCGCAAATAGCTTGTATTGATGGAGATCAGGCCACAATTCTGATTGTTTGCAGCTCTGATGGCGGCCAGGGTGCCAGTTAATTCAAGAACGCCTGATACAATACCGCCGTGCCAAGCGCGCAATAGCGGGTTTCCGGTGAATATCTCCCGCCACTGTGTCACGCACTCAACGTACTCCTCTGCAGAGAGGATCTCTGTACCGTAATTGAGCGCATAAGGGGATTGTTCAATAAACAAGGCAAGTGAGGTTGTGTTCATATCCTGTACCGAATCAAAGGGCTGAGTTCAGAGCTGGGCCTGGCGTGCCAACTTTAAAAATGCTGATGGCACTAGAGTAGGTGAAGAGAGTTTTCGTTGATATGGCCCTGGCACGAACGTAGGCAAAATCTCCCGACTGTTGATAACACTGCGCCTCGACTGTCACGTTCTGTCCCGATTCGGGTTGCCGAATATGATCTATTCTCAAATTGACCGTGGCTATCGCTGTTGGCTCTTTCAGTCTGAGCATGACGGCGAACCCGCAAGCGCTGTCAATGGCCGTCGCCAGTGCGCTGGTATGGATCGCTCCGTTTTCCAATGCATTGGCGTGTTTTTGCTGAAAAGGCAGGAGAAGCCTTACCGTGTCGCCCTCTATGTCGACCAGTTTCAGGCCTAGATCAAGATGCGCCCCAACTCGGCTGGAAAACAGCCCATACAACTGCTTTATGTGATCTGAAGTCATTTCACGGATTCCTTCCGTTCTGCCAAGAAGCGATTAAGCCTGATTTTCGAGTCTACAATCAGGGTGAATACCACCGGCACCACAAACAGAGTCAGGAGAGTTGAAGAACCCAAACCGCCAATCACGATAATACCGGTAGATGTCCGTAGTTCTGCTCCGTCGCTTGTCGCCAGAGCGATGGGGATCATGCCGAATATAGTGGAGAATGCCGTCATCAGAACTGGACGTAGCCGTAACTTTGCCGATTCTATCATCGCGTCTTTTGCCGCCAAGCCTCGCGACATGGACTGATTGGCCTGATCCACCAGCAAAATACCATTCTTCATCACCAGGCCCATTAAGGCTACCATGGCAATCTGTGTCGTCGCGGAAAGCTCGGAGTTGGTCAGAGCCAGTAAAGTGAATGCGCCAACAAAAGACAGAGGCGCGGTGAGCATTATGGCGACAGGTTGGGCGAAGCTTTCGAATTGACTTGCGAGAATCATGTACAGAATCAGCAGGGCCAGCATGAAAGCGAACAACAAGGAGTTGGCAACCTCGCGCACCTGCTCGGAGGTTCCAAGATAGGTTGCCTCATAACCTGGCTCAAATTCCATATCGGTCAGAATTCTGTCCATTGCTACCAGTAGCTCTCCAGCGGCAGTACCCGCCGGCGCATTACCTGATACAGAAATTTTTCTGGCACGGTTATACCTGTCGATCTGTACCGGCCCATCCTTGATTGCTACGTCAGCAACACTTCGGAAGTCGACCAGGCTGTCGTCCGAGGATCGCAATTGAATCAGGTCAAATGTGCCAATGTGATCGCGATACTCCTGATCGAATCTGAGCCTGACGTCGTAGCGATCACCGTGCTCTTGAAAGCTGGCGATATCCTTGCCGCCCATAGTTGTACCAACAGCACTGGCGATATTGTGCACGGATATACCAAGCTTGGCCGCACGGTCGCGGTTGATGCTTACCTGAATCTCGGGCTTGCCGGATTCGTAGCTGGATTTGACGTCGCGAAACAGTCCCGAGGCCTGCATCGCCTGCATTATATGTTCGGAATAGCGCTGAAGCTTGTCGAGATCCGGCCCACTAAGCGCCAAATCGAGGTCCGCGCCGAAGAAGCCGCCGCCGGAGATCCAGGGTACCTGAGCCATGGTGATGTGCTGAGCCTGAGGCGCTGCTTTAGTCAAGGCGAGACGGATTTCATCCATAATCAGGTTTTGATGAATATTGCGTTCCTGTTTGGGGGTCAAGCCGACATAAAAGCTGATCTCATTGGTCTTTGTCTGTGCGCCTGAGCCGATAACGGCGAAGACCAGCTGAACATGCTCGAACTCCTTGACCCTTGCACTCAACCTGGAAGCCACTCGCTTTGACTCAGCTATTCCGGTGCCCAGCGGCAGTTCAACCGCAGCGATAAACTCGCTCCGATCAGCTTTGGACGTGAATGACAGCGGAACCTTGCCCGCGTAATGGACACCAATGGCGACGGCTATTCCGGCAAAAATCAGAACCAGCCACCTTGCGGACAATGCCGCTCGTACCAAGGACACGTAGCTGGATTCCAGCCTGGAGTGTGCGCGTTCCAATGCGTGTACTGCTGAGCTTTTCGTGGTACTGCGCTGCAGCAGTCTGGAGCAGAGCATGGGAGTCAAAGTCAGTGATATTATCAAAGAGATTCCGACAGCAACTGCGACGGTAACGCCATACTGGTACATGAATACGCCGATCAGTCCATCCGTGAACGAAATGGGCAGGAAAACAGCCATGACTGCGAACGTCGAGGCAACCACTGCCATAGCGACCTTTCCTGTGCCTACCGACGCGGCAACAGCGGGTTCTTGACCTTCCTCGATTTCCCTGTATATCGACTCCAACACTACGACGGCATCGTCGACCAGTAGGCCAACGCACAAAGAAATCGCAATAAGCGACATCATGTTTATTGAGAAATCCAGGACGTAAAAGGCAAAGAAGGTGGCTATGAGTGCCGTAGGAATGGCCGTAGCAACAATGATAGTGGCACGAATGCTCAGAAGGAAAAACAGTGTCACCGCAACAACGAGCACGACACCCAATATAATGTCGAATGAAACGTCTCGTACCGTGGATTCAATGAATCTGGAATTATCCCTGACCGGGGTCAGGGAAATGTCGGATCGTATTTCGTCCCTTATCTTTTCGAGCTCTGCTCTAATGGCTCGAGCCACGTTGACGGTGTTTGCACCGCTTTGCTTGCGTATCTCAAGACTAATGCCATTTATTCCGTCGAGTTCGGCATAACTTCGTTCATCTTCAAGCCCATCTTCCAATCTTGCCACATCTCTCAATCGGACCAGTGCCTGGTTGACGCGGAATATCGCAATATCTTTCAACTCTTCGATGCTTGTCACCTCTCCAAGTGTCTTGACGGTGAACTCAGAGTTGCCGTTTTGGTATTCCAGTCGTCCACCGGCGATGTCCACGTGCTCTCGTCTTATGGCTGCAGATATATCGTCAACAGTAGTGCCATAGCCGCGCATCCGGCTTGCATTGAGCCAAACCCGGACTTCCCTTTCACGATCTCCCACAAGTTGTACGCTACCGACACCCGGAACCCTCTGTAAGCGTTCCTTCACTGTGCTTTTGGCCAGTTTGGTTAACTCGCCTGTCGGCAGAGGCCCAGACATGATGATGGAGACTATCGGCTCGGAATCCGGATCGAGGATTGTAATCAGTGGTTGTTTTGTCCCCTCTGGTAAAAACGGGAAAGCCCTGGCTGCCTTGTCTCGAACCTCCTGTGCTTTCAAATTCACGTCCGTTTCCAGTTCGAACTCCAGGATGATCTGGGAGTACCCGTCGGCACTTGCCGAGCGAAGACTGTCCAGTCCCGCGATCGCAAACAGTTCCTCCTCAAGTCGGTCTGTTACCTCTGATTCCATTGTCGCGGGAGAGGCACCTTCCAGAGTTGTTTCAACAGTGACAATGGGAATGTCAACATGGGGGAACAGACTCATATTGACGCGCGGCATTGATATGGCGCCCAGCAATACCAATGCGCCGACGAACATGACGGTCATGACAGGACGGCGAATCGAGAGGTCAGCGATCCACATCAGAGCAGTTGGTCGACTGTGACCGGGTTGCCCGGTTCCAGAGTGTGACGTTGCGTGCCGACAATAATGTTGGTATCAGGATCTAGTTCAGAAAGCAGTTCCAAGCTGCCATCAGTCAAGGCTTTTACCGCCACATTCATCCGTTGGACTTTGCCATCTTCTACTGTCAACACGTGCCTGTCTTGCCCCGCGCCTAAAAGTGATTCCGGTGGCAGAATCCGAATCTCTCGGGCTTCAGGGTAAAGCTTGACCACCGCAAACAGCCCGGGCTTTATGACATAGTCAGGATTGGCGATACCGATACGCAATTCGATATTGCGTGTATTCAGTTCGTGATTATCGTTGATCAAGGCCACACGTGATTCGAAGGTTTGACCCAGGCTGGGAATATGGACAATTGCCCGCATGCCAGGACTCACTGATGTGAGATATGTTTCTGGCACAAAGATCTGAACGATAACAATGTCAATCTTCTGTAATTGAACGACCGGACTTTCCGAGCGCATTACCGAGGGCACGAATGCGCCTTCATCGACAAAACGCTTGGTGATGACACCGCGAAAAGGCGCCTTTACAATTGAGTCGGTCAACTCCTGTTGCGCGAGAGACAAGTTGACTTCAGCCATGCCCAATTTGGACGTGGACACCGCAACGCGCGTCTCCAGGGCGTCAAGGGTTTCCTGGGAAATAACCTCCTGTTGTCTGAGCCTGTTGGCCTTGTCCCAATTGCGCAGGGCATCTTCAAGTTCCGATTTGGCTAGATCTCGCGCATGTGCCAGCCGCTTCACCGAGAGTTCGAACTCTGTTTGTCGCAGCCTTATGAGGGGGTCACCCTGGTCAACACGATCGCCAACGTTCACCCGGATCTCTTCAATCAGCCCGCCAACAAGGGGCACGATATTGGTTGTCTTGTGCGCAAATACGGAACCGGTTGCCAGTATGGGTTCGCTGATCTGGACCTGTTCTGACCTCCCGATCTGAATTTGGGGCAGGGGGTCGGTTTCGTTCGACTCTGGGCTCGCTGCAGGTTTCGTGGTTGAATGGTCGCAGGCTGCAAGTATTGTCAAGAGACAGCCTGCCAGCAGGAATTTATGGGGCGGTGAAGCTGTGTCCATTCTTTCGGCAAGCGCTCAGAGAGTTGACTAGTGTCTGCATGTCAGCTAAAAAGTAACTATAGTTTCTATAACTAAGGTAATCAATATTTCAGTGAAAAGTCAAGAACTTCAGGGCAAGCGGTTTACGCACCATCACGTGAGTACATTGATGCACGAAGTGAGTTTAATGGTTGCCAAGATTTTCAATCGCGAGGTTCGAGACTTCGAACTGACTCGCAGTCAGTGGCAGGTTCTCTACCTACTCTATACAGAGGGGCCACTAACCCAGACACAGATAGCCGAAAGACTGTTGATGGCGAAGCCGCCGTTGGGCAAAATCGTTGATCGTCTGGAAGATGCAAGCTGGGTTGAACGCATGCCAGACGCGAGTGACAAACGCGTGAAACGCGTTGTGCTCACGGGCAGGATCCGACCTTTGCTGCCCGAACTGGAAAATGTCGTTGAACAGATTGAGGAGATTCTACTGGACGGCATCCCGATCGAAGAGCGCGACAGGTTGATCGGGCAGTTGCAACGTGTACGCGCCAATTTACGTCAACGCCTATTTGACCAAGGCTAACGAAGTATCAGCCAGGTCTCCAGAACCTGCTGGATTCTCTGGGCATCGAAGTACGCTTACCGCCGCCACGCTACAATGTCGCGCCCACCGAAGATGTGCTGCTGCTTGCATATTCCGGCCCATTGTGAAGACCCTGAATCGCCCTGAGTTTGCCGGAGGCTCCAAACCTTGAGAGGATGGAGCAATGAACAAGCCAATGAGATATCCCCCAGAGTTCCGGGAGCGGGCTGTGCGGATGCTGCTGGAGCAGCAGGATCAATACGACTCCCAGTGGGCAGCGATGAACTCCATCGCGGTCAAAGTCGGCTGTACAGCTGAGACGCTGCGCAAGTGGGTGCGCCAGGCTGAGCAGGACCTTGGCATCCGCAAAGGGGTGACCAGCGACGAGCGTGAGCGACTCAAAGAGCTGGAGCGGGAGAATCGGGAGTTGAAGCGGGCCAATGAGATCCTGCGCAAAGCTTCGGCGTATTTTGCCCAGGCGGAGCTCGACCGCAAACCGAAGTGATGGTGTCGTTCATCAACGAGCATCGGGACGAGTACGGGGTCGAGCCGATCTGCAGCCAGCTGCCGATTGCCCCATCGACGTTCTACGACCATTGCGCTAAACAGCAGAACCCTGATCGCCGATCTGAAAGAGCCCGGCGTGACGATGCACTGTGTGCCGACGTCCAGCGGGTGTACGAAGAGAACTTCCAGGTCTATGGCGCGCGCAAAGTCTGGCGCCAATTAAACCGCGAAGAGATCGAGGTGGCCCGCTGTACCGTTGAGCGACTGATGAAGCGGCTCGGTCTCGAAGGCACAAGGCGTGGTCGGCGGTGTCGAACAACGATACCGGATACCGCTGCAGAGCGGCCCGCGGATCTGGTGCAGCGCCAGTTTCTCGCCGACCGGCCCAACCAACTGTGGGTCGCCGATATTACCTACGTGGCGACCTGGAGTGGCTTTGTTTACGTGGCCTTCGTGACCGATGTGTTTGCCCGCCGGATCGTCGGCTGGCGCGTCTCACGCTCGATGCGAACAGAACTGGTGCTCGACGCACTGGAACAGGCTGTATGGGCGCGAGGTGGCGCCAAGGGCGTAATTCATCAGCGACAGGGGAAGTCAGTACCTGTCGATTCGCTACACTGAACGGCTGGCCGAGGGTGGCCTCGAATCTTCTGTCGGCAGCCGTGGTGACTCCTACGACAACGCTTTAGCAGAGACCATCAACGGCCTGTACAAGACCGAGGTAATCCACAAGCGGGGGCCTTGGCGGACAGTGGATGAAGTGGAGTACGCGACCCTGGAATGGGTCGACTGGTTCAACAACCGCCGGCTATTGGAGCCCATCGGCAATATCCCGCCGGCGGAATTCGAAATGGCATACTATCGCCAAGAAGAAGAGTCAGCCATGGTGGCCTGACTCAAGCAACTGAGCCTCCGGAAATCCCGGGGCGATTCAGTTTCAACGTTACCGAGATGCCCGGCCTCCAGAACCTGCTGGATTCTCTGGGCATCGATGTACGCTTACCACCGCCACGCTACAACGTCGCGCCCACCGAAGATGTGCTGCTGCTTCACGACGGGCAGGGGGAATTGGCCCGCTGGTGGCTCACCCCCTCATGGGCAAAAGAGGTCAGCACGAAATACAGCATGTTCAATGCCCGCGCCGAGTCGCTGACCCAAAGCCCGGCATTCGCGGCCCCTTCAAGAGCCAGCGTGGCATTGTCCCGATGAGCAGTTTCATTGAATGGCGCACAGAGCAGGGTCACAAGCAGCCGTGGCTGATAACCAACGAAGACAGCACTCTGGCCGTGGCGGCACTGTGGGACGTCTGGCGAGGTAACGAGGTTCCCTTATGGTCCTGCACCCTGATCACCACGGAGGCTGCCCCAGAATTCCTGCCCTGGCATTCGCGTATGCCAGTCATGCTGTCACGGGAGGAGTGCGTCCGCTGGCTGGACAATGCCGCGGAGATACCGCCCGATGATCCGCTATTTCGTGCGGAACTGAAATTCCCGTTGGTCCTACACCCGCTGGCGTCGAGTATTGGCAATTCCCGAAACAAGAATGCGGCATTGCTGGAGCCAGTCGGGGAGGTGGTATGGCTTGAGAGCGGGTAAGGGGGTGTAGTGGGCCTGTCGGCGGCCGCAGGTAGTTCAGCTGACGAGCCGATCCGCGCTATTGATTCCGTCGGTGGAGTTTGGGGTGAGGGCGGCAACGCGGTTACTGGGAGCGTTGATGTACCACTTTCGCTTAGTGGGGATCTATATAGGGATAAATCACAAATAACGTCTAAATAATTGATTTTATTGATAGAGTGGTGCCGGAGATAGGAGTCGAACCTACGACCTTCTCATTACGAATGAGCTGCTCTACCAACTGAGCTACACCGGCAGGGGCGCGCATTATAGCAAGAGCCGGAGGCCTTTGGGCAAGTGCCTGATGCTTCGCGGCTGCCCCGGATTCCGCTGCCGCTTGCGGGGCATTTGGAGCATCTGCCGTCGCGTCAGGCGCTGTCTGCGAGCCAGGCCCTGATTTCATCGAACAGCTCCCCGTTCTCCGCCAGGGCTTCGGTCGCCGGCATGCGGTAGTGACGGTGGTAGGGCTGGGGTCGAAGCTCCCCGTAGGGGCTGTCCGCGCAGGGGTCCACATAGAGGATGCGCGCGCGACCCAGGCTGCCCCGCCAGGCCAGCTGGCAGAAAGGCAGCACCAGCTCGCTGCTGCCCACCACAAGGACCATGTCGTCGCCATCCAGGCTGTCCATCCGCTCGAAAAGCTCGGCATAGACCGGGGCCGCTTCACCGAAGAAGACCACATTCGGTTTGTAGCGACCCGGGGTTCCCGCGTAGTCGAATTCTTCGTAAGCCAGGGGCCGGGTCTGGCCACTGTCCAGATCGAGCATTTCCAGCAGGGTACCGTGGATGTGACGCACGTCGCGGCTCCCGGCTCTTTCATGGAGGTCGTCGACATTGGTGGTCATCAGTCGCACGCGACCGGGGAAGGTGCGCTGCAGGTCGGCGATGGCCCGGTGGGCGAGATTGGGTTCGACCCCGGCAAGGGCTGTCCGCCGCGCATTGTAGAAGCGGTGCACGAGTTCGTAGTTTCGCTCGAAGGTGTCGATGTGGCACACGTCCTCCACGCGGTGGTTCTCCCACAGGGCATCCGGGCCGCTGCGGAAGGTGGGTACGCCGGATTCCGCGGAAATGCCGGCGCCGGTAAAGATGGACAGCCGTCTGGTCATGGATGTTTTCTCCCGGTTGGCAGCGGGTTTCATGCTACCGGCAACCTCCCCCAAGGGGTAGGTTGAAACGCTGGTATCGGGATCGTTTACAGGCTATCGTGGGATCCCATGCGGTCTTTCATTTGCAAGCTTCTGACACCCCTCATCCTGCTCCTCCTCGTCGGTTGTTCCGCCGGGGAATCCAATGTCAGCCAGGGCAACCGCGAGGGCATTCTGCACTTCGGCAACGGCTCGGAGCCCCAGGGGCTTGATCCGCACGTCGTCACCGGCGTGCCCGAGAGCAAGCTCATCGATGCCCTCTACGAAGGGCTCACCCGCAAGAACCCCTGGACCCTGGAGCCAGAACCCGGAGCCGCGGCCAGCTGGACCTTCAGCGAGGACCGCCGGGTCATCACCTTCAAGCTACAGCCGGAGGGCCGCTGGTCCAACGGCGACCCGGTGACGGCCCACGATTTCGTCTGGTCCTGGCGGCGGGCCCTGGACCCGGCCATGGGCAACCTCTACGCCTACATGCTCTACCCGGTGAAGAACGCCGAGGCCTATGCCACTGGCAAACTGCAGGACCCGGAGCAGCTCGGGGTCAGGGCCCTGGATGACCACACCCTGGAGGTCACCCTTGTCGAGCCGACGCCTTATTTCCTGCAGCTGCTTGACCACTACAGCACCTTTGCGGTGCCGCGGCAGGTGATCGAACAGTTCGGCGAGGCCACCGATCGCTTCACCCGCTGGACCCGCCCGGGCAACATCATCACCAACGGGCCCTTCCGCCTCACCGAGTGGAAACTCAACCGCCGCATTGTGGTGGAGAAGAACCCCCACTATTGGGATGCCGAGGCGGTCCAGCTTAACGGGGTGGTGTTCTACCCCACCGAGAACCTGGTCAGCGAGGAGCGCATGTTCCGGGTCAACCAGCTGCACTACACCAACGACGTGCCGCTGGACAAGATCCCCGCCTACCGGGCCATGCCCGACAGCCCCTTCGTGGAAGCACCCTACCTGGGGACCTATTTCTACTTGCTTAACACCGAGCGCCCGCCGCTGGACGATGTGCGGGTGCGCAAGGCCCTCTCCCTGGCGGTGGACCGGGCCAAGCTGGCGCGCAGCGTGATGCACGACCTGGTGACGCCGGCCTGGTCCATCACCCCGCCCGGTACCCTCGGCTACCAGCCGCCGAAACTGTTTGGCTACGAGCCGGAGCGGGCCCGGGCGCTGCTGGCGGAGGCCGGCTACCCGGGTGGGGAGGGTTGGCCCGGACTGGAGCTGATCTACAACACCAGCGAGAGTCATCGCAAGGTGGCCGTGGCCCTGCAGCAGATGTGGAAGGATGTGCTGGGTATCGAGGTGACCCTCTCCAATCAGGAGTGGAAGGTCTACCTGGACTCGGTATCGGAAATGAACTTTGACATGGCCCGCCGGGGCTGGATTGGCGACTATGTCGACCCGAACAACTTCCTCGACCTCTATCTCTCCGATGGCGGCAACAACAATACCGGCTTCTCCGACCCGGTCTACGACGAGATGATCCTGGAGCGGGCGCCCCAGGCAAAAACGCGAGAGGAGCGTTTCCGCATCTTTCATGCGGCGGAAACCCGGCTGATGGAAGAGATGCCGATCATTCCGGTCTACACCTACGCCAGCAAGCACTTGAAGCACCCCAGTGTGAAGGGGCTGCCCCCCAACCTGATGGACTTCGTCAACTTCAAAACCATCCGCCTGGAGCCGGTGGACGTGCACGAGTTCGAGGTACCCTGAGCATGTGGAAGTTCGTGGCCAGTCGCCTGTTGCAGGCCGTCCCGGTCATTCTCGCGGTGATCACGGTGACCTTCTTCCTGGTGCGCGTCGCACCGGGTGGGCCTTTCGACAGTGAAAAGGCCGTCATCCCCGAGGTGAAGGCGGCCCTGGAGGCCCAGTACCGGCTCGACCAGCCGCTGTTCCAGCAGTATGTCGCCTACCTGGGGGATCTGGCCCAGGGCGAGCTGGGGCCCTCCTTCAAGTACCCCGGACGCAGTGTCAATGAGCTGATTGCCGCCGGCCTGCCGGCGACCGCGGAGCTGGGGCTCTACGCCCTGCTGGTGGCGATCTGCATCGGCGGTGTGGCCGGCGTGATCGCCTCGCTGAAGCCGAATACGGCCCAGGACTACATCCCCATGTCCCTGGCCATGATCGGTATCTGCATGCCGACCTTTCTGTTAGGGCCCCTGCTGGTGCTGGTCTTCGGCATTCACCTGGAGTGGCTGCCGGTTTCCGGCTGGGGAGATATGCCCGGGGACAAACTGCTGCCCAGCCTGACCCTGGGTGCGGCCTACGCCGCGTATGTGGCGCGCCTGAGCCGGGCCGGGATGCTCGAGGTACTGTCCCAGGATTATATTCGCACCGCCCGGGCCAAGGGGCTCCCGGAGTGGCAGGTGATTACCCGCCACGCCCTGCGCGGGGGCCTGATGCCGGTGGTGGCCTTCCTGGGGCCGGCCTTTGCCGGGCTGCTGGCGGGCTCTTTCGTGGTGGAAACCATCTTCCAGATTCCCGGCCTGGGGCGCTTTTATGTCCAGGCCGCTTTCAACCGCGACTACACCATGATTCTCGGCACCACAGTTTTCCTGTCCACCCTGATCGTGTTGTTCAACCTGGCCTCCGACGTGCTGGCGGCCTGGCTGAACCCGCGTCTGCGCAGCCAGTTCGGGGAGGCCTGAGATGAACGAGCCGATTCTCGAGGCCGGCGCGGTGGAGCAGGGCACCTCCCTGTGGAAGGATGCCTGGATTCGCCTGCGTCGCAACCGCCTGGCGGTCTTCGGCCTGGTGGTGCTGGTCAGTTTCGTGATCCTGGCCCTGTTGACGCCCTGGATCGCGCCCTACGCCTACGATGACCAGAACCTGGACCTGGGGGCGACGCCGCCCTCGGCGGCGCACTGGCTGGGTACCGACATTTTTGGTCGCGATCTGCTTACCCAGATCCTCTATGGCGGGCGCATTTCCCTGGCGGTGGGTTTTGTCGCCACCGCGGTGGCGCTGCTGATCGGCGTGACCTGGGGGGCTGTGGCAGGCTATGTCGGCGGCCGTGTGGACGCGGTCATGATGCGCCTGGTGGATATTCTCTACGCGCTGCCCTTCATGATTTTCATTGTCTTGTTGATGGTGGTGTTCGGGCGCAACCTCCTGCTGCTCTTCCTGGCTATTGGCGCGGTGGAGTGGCTGACCATGGCGCGCATCATGCGCGGGCAGGTGCAGACCCTGCGACAGCAGGAGTTTGTCGAGGCGGCGGTTTCCCTCGGCCTGTCCCCGGCGACAATCATCTGGCGCCACCTGGTACCCAATGCCCTCGGCCCGATCATCGTCTATACCACCCTGACCATCCCCAGCGTGATGCTGTTGGAAGCCTTTCTCAGCTTCCTGGGGCTCGGCGTGCAGCCACCCCAGACTTCCTGGGGCCTGCTGATTTCCTACGGCGCGGAGACCATGGAGGAGTATCCCTGGCTGCTGATTTTCCCCGGCGCGGCCCTGACCCTCACGCTCTTTGCCCTCAACTTCCTCGGCGACGGCCTGCGCGATGCGCTGGACGTGCGCGGCTCCACGGACTGATCGCCCATGGCCCTGCTCTCCGTCAACGGTCTCAAGGTCGACTTCACCACCCGCAACGGCGTGACCCACGCGGTAGACGATGTCAGTTTCAGTGTCGACAAGGGCGAGATTACCGCCATCATCGGCGAGTCGGGTTCCGGGAAGTCGGTCGCCTGCTACAGCCTGCTGGGCCTGCTGCCCATGCCCCCGGCCAGTATTGAAGGGGGCACGGCAGAGTTCGAGGGGCGCGACCTGCTACGCATGAGTGTGGCGGAATTGCGCGCTGTGCGCGGCCGGGATATCGCCATGGTCTTCCAGGACCCGATGACCTGCCTCAACCCCTACATGACCGTTGGCGATCAGTTGGTGGAACCCCTGCTGTGTCACCGGCGCATGCCCCGCGAGGAGGCGCGTGAGCGCGCTATTGCCTTGCTGGAAGAAGTGGGCCTGCGCGATCCCGGGACGACCATTGACCAGTATCCCCACCAGTTCTCCGGCGGCATGCGGCAGCGCGTCATGATCGCCATGGCGCTGATCAACGAGCCCAAGCTGCTGATCGCCGATGAGCCGACCACGGCCCTGGATGTGACTATCCAGGCGCAGATCCTGCGGCTGCTGGCGGATCTGCAGAAACGCCACGATGTCGGGGTGATCTTCATCAGTCACGACCTGGCGGTGGTGGCGGATATCGCCGACCACATCGTGGTGATGGAAAAGGGACGCGTGGTGGAGCGGGGTGACCGCCGGGCGATCTTCGAGAACGCGGAGCATCCCTACACCCGCAAGTTGCTGGCGGCGATTCCCGGGGGTAGCAAAGTGCCCGCGGAGTCCGTGGGCGAGGACCTGGTGCGGGTCGATCACCTGTGCACCTGGTTCGGGCAGGGCAAGCACCGCGAACCCGTGAAGGCGGTGGACGATGTCAGTTTCACCATCCGCAGGGGCGAGATCCTGGGCCTGGTGGGGGAGTCCGGCAGTGGCAAGTCCACTATCGGACGTTCCCTGCTGCGCCTGGTGCCGGTAACCAGCGGTGAAGTGAACTTCGACGGCGTCGATGTCACCGCCCTGGAAGGCAAAGCGCTCAAGCAGATGCGCCGGCGCATGCAGATGATCTTCCAGGATCCCTACGCGTCCCTGAATCCGCGCATGACGGTCTTCGACACCCTGGCCGAGCCGCTGCTGCTGCACGGCATCGAGTCCCGCAAGAGCGTGGAGCAGGGCGTGCTCAAACTGATGGACGATGTCGGTCTGGCGCGCGCTTTTATCCGCAAGTATCCCCACGAGTTTTCCGGTGGCCAGCGCCAGCGCATCGCCATCGGCCGGGCTCTGGCCACGCGCCCGGAGTTTGTGGTCGCCGACGAACCGGTATCCGCCCTGGATGTCACCATTCAGGCGCAGATTCTCGAGCTGATGCTGGCCCTGGGGAAGGAGTATGGCCTGACCATGCTGTTTGTCTCCCACGATCTCGCCGTGGTGCGACACATTGCCGACCGTATCATCGTGCTCTACAAGGGGCGCATCGTGGAGCAGGGGCCTGCGGAGCAGCTTTTCGAGCAGCCCGCCGAGGCCTATACCCGCCAGCTGCTGGAGTCGATTCCGGGTCGACAGCTGCTCTAGCGGGTCTCAGGGGGGCTTGCGGCTCCCTCTGCTGGGCCCGCGGCAGAGAATCTGGCGTCGAGCTTGGGAAAGGGGTGAGGTAAGATCCCCCGGCGTACGTCCATAAGTCAAAAGCTGCGAGATTACCGACGTGTCCCAAGCCGAATTCCCCGCACCCTGGCGGGCCAACTATGCACTGCTGTTGCTGCTGCTGGCCTATATCCTGTCTTTTATCGACCGCAATGTCATGGCGGTACTTATTGGCCCGATCCGCAGTGATTTCGCCATCAGCGATTTCCAGTACAGTCTGCTCCACGGCTTCGCCTTCTCCATGTTCTACATCGTCATGGGGCTGCCCATCGCGCGCCTGGCGGATCGCCACAGTCGCAAGTGGATCGTCACCGTGGGCCTGGTGGCCTGGAGCATGATGACTTGTCTGTGTGGCACGGCACGCAGCTTCTTCACTCTCTTTCTGGCACGCATCGGTGTGGGGGTCGGCGAAGCCACCCTGTCGCCGGCCGCCTTTTCCATGCTCGGCGACCTGTTCCCCAAGGAGAAGCTGGCCCGGGCGTTGGCCACCTACAGCCTGGGGATTACTCTTGGTGGCGGTCTCGCCTATGTGGTGGGCAGCACAGTTTACGAGTGGTTTGCCGGAGCCGAGCAGCTGGTCCTGCCGCTGTTCGGGGAAGTTCGCCCCTGGCAGATGACCTTCATCGCGGTGGGGGCTCCCGGTTTCATTCTGGCGATCTTTCTCGGGCTTCTGAGCGAGCCGGTGCGCCGCAGCGGTACCGCGCTGGGCGGTGTGCCGCCCTCCGGCGCGCCGGCCTCTGGTGCCCCGGAAGTCCACCATGGTCTGGCCGAGATCGGTGCCCATCTGCGTCGGCACTTCCGTGCCTATGTCGCGCCTATCGGTTCGGTGGCGGTGCTCGGGATCCTGGGTTACGGCACCATGGCCTGGTATCCGGAATTCCTGATCCGGACCTTTGACATGCCGCGGGGGGAAGCGGGCAGCCAGTTTGGTCTGATGTTCCTGATCGCCGGAAGCGTGGGCACCCTGGTGGGTGGCTGGTCGGTGGAACCCCTGATGCGCCGTGGCTACCAGGATGCGCCCCTGCGCATCATCCTGGCGGTGTCGGCGCTGTGGATACTCCCTGCGGTGCTGGGTCCCTTGAGTGGTTCACCGACCATGGCGGTGTGGATGGCGGCTCCGATTGTGTTCTTCCTGAATGCCCACTACGGCGTGGGCGTTGCCGCGGTTCAGTTCATCACCCCGAATCGAATGCGCGCCCAGGTCTCCGCGTTGATGCTGTTTGTCACCAACCTGTTCGGCCTGGCTTTTGGGCCGACGGCGGTGGCCATGCTGACGGACTTTGTCTTTGGCGACGACCTGGCACTGCGCTACTCGTTGGCGGTGCTGCCGCTGCTGGTCTGTCCGCTGGCGATACTGCTCGTGCTTCAGGGCATGCGCGGCTACCGCCAGGCAGCCGAGCTGGAGTGAGGCGATGATGGCTGCCAAACGTCCGGGAGGCGCTCCCGCTGACCCACACTGTGCTAATCTCCGCGCCATGGATAACAAGTCGCCCCTGGAAGATCTCTACCTGAAGCATCGCGCCTCCCTGCAGCGCCATGTCCGCGGTACCCTGGATACCGGTGACGATGCCGATGATGTGGTACAGGAAACCTTCCTGCGCATGCTGAGCAATGAGGGCGCCGGCAAGCGCTTGCGGGATGCCGACTCTCCCGTGGCCTACCTGTTTCGATCGGCGCGCAACCTGGCGGTGGATCGCCTGCGCCAGCTGCGCGCCCGCGGCAGCCACCACAATATCGTCTACCTGGCGGCGGAGGCGGAGTGGGAGTTACCCGGGCCAGAGACGACTCTGCTGTCACGGGAGCGCCTGCAGGCCCTGCAGGCCGCGGTGCGGCGCCTGCCGTCCCGGCGTCGACAGGTTTTCTACCTGCACAAGGTGCGCCAGCTGACCTATCGGGAAGTGGCCGAGCACCTGGGCATCAGTGTCAGCATGGTGGAAAAACACATGATGAAGGCCCTGCGGCAACTGGACCGGGAGTTGGGGGGCAAGTCATGAGTCGCGCCGACCCGCCAGTCTCGCTGTTGCGAGAGGAGGCCCGAGCCTGGCTGTTGCGGATGAGTTCGGGGCAGGCGGGCCCCGAGGACGAACGTGCGCTGGAGGCCTGGCTCTCGCGCTCGGAGGAGCACCGGCGCCAGTTCGCCGAGGTGCACCGCCTGTGGCGTGAGCTCGACCAGCTGCCCGAGAGTGCGTGGCTGGAATCCGAGCCAGCGCGGCAGCGCCCCCGCTGGCTGCCCTTTGCCATGGCCGCTTCCCTCGCGATGGTGTTGCTCGCGGGCGGTCTGGTCTGGCGCAGTCTGTCGGGCGTGGCGCCGGAGCCGAGCCAGTGGCAGTATGCGACGCAGACCGCCGAGCTCCGCTCGCTCGCCCTGGAGGACGGATCTGCCATTGAACTGGGCGCGCGCTCGCGCATCAGCGTGGCCTACGGCGGAGACACGCGACAGGTGGTGCTGCAGGATGGCGAAGCCTTTTTCGATGTGGCTCGCGATGTCGAACGGCCCTTCCTGATTGATGTCGGCGTGGGCACGGTCCGGGTTCTCGGTACCGCCTTCAGTATCCATCGCAACGGCGGCCAGATCACCGTGGCGGTGGCGCGGGGTGAGGTCGCCGTATCCCGCGGCTCCCATCGGGCGACCCTGACCGCGGGACAGCGCCTGCGGCTCAGCCAGACAGAGCTTTATCGGCTGGAAGACCTGCCCACCGGGGAGGTGGCCACTTGGCGCGAGGGGCGGCGAGTGTTCCGCGACAGCCCCCTGGCCGATGTCGTCGCCGACCTCAACCGTTACAGCCCGGTGCCGGTGGTGATTGCCGACACTCGCCTGGCGGGGATGCGGGTGACCGGGGCCTTCGATAATTTCGCGGATGTCGCGGCAGTGCTCGAGACCATCGAGCTTTCGCTGTCGGCCCGCGTCACCCGAACCCCGGAACGGGTGCTGCTGCGCGCGCGCTGATGGTGTCGCGCTGGCTGGCACGGGTTGCGTGTTTGCTCTGCCTGTTCTGTGTGCTCTCCGCGCGCGCTACCGCGGGCGAGACCGACACGCGGGCCCTGGAACTCCCGCCCCAGCCGCTGTCGGAATCACTGCTGGCGCTGTCCGCCGAATTCGGCCGTCCGATCCTGTTTGCGACTGCGCTGACACGCGGCCTGCAGGCACCAGCGCTGGAAGGGCTTGCGGGGCTTGAGGAGGCACTCACCCGCCTGCTCGAGGGGCTTCCGCTTGCATTCCGCGTTGCCGCCTCCGGTGCCGTGGTCTTGTCGGCCGCGCCGGTCGCCACGGCGAAGGAGGCGTCCCTGCCGCCCGCGCCGGAGGAAGAGGTGCTGGTGACAGGCAGCCATATTCCGCGGGATTCCCAGAAACATCTTCCGCTACAGCGGGTGCGCGTGGACCGGGATGAAATGGCACTCAGCGGTATCGCCGAGCTGGGGGAACTGCTGGGTCGGCTGCCCTCGACCTCGGGCAACCAGATCCAGGTGCATAATCTCAACCAGCCGCTGACCGCCGGCGCGACCACGTTCAATCTGCGCAACCTGGGGCTGGGGGCGGCCCTGGTGCTGGTGGACGGCAAGCGCCCCGCCCGTGCGGCGGTTGCCACTACCGAGGGAGAGACCTTCGTTGATGTCGGCAACCTGGTGCCGGCTATTGCCCTGGAGGCTATCGATGTGGTGCACGGGGGGGTGTCGGCAATCTATGGTAGCGACGCAGTCGCGGGTGTGGTCAATCTCCAGACCCGGGAACAGTTTCGCGGGCTGGAACTGGCCCTGCGGCAGCAGTCCACGGATAGCGCCGATCAGACGGACACGCGGGCCTCCGTGCTGGCCGGTCAGTGGTGGGGAGGTGGCGAGCTGCGCTGGCTGGGCGCGGCCAGCTTCCTGCATCGGACGGCGCTCTCCACCGAAGACCGCGCCTTTGCCCGCGGAACGGCGATCAGCAGCCTGGGCTTTCCCGGAACCTTCGTCAGCGCCGACCAAGTGCGTGCGGATCCGGCCTGTGGAGTGGGTAACTCCCGGGTCGACCCCGCGACCGGGTTTTGCCAGCTGGATATTTCCGGCTATTTCGACCTGACCCCGCGGGAACAGCGGCTGCAGTGGTGGACGCGACTGGAGCATGTTCCCTCGGCGACACAGCGAGCCAGCGTCACCCTGGCCTACAATCGCGCCGAAGTCGGCGTGCGGGCTTCTCCCTCCTTTCCTTTTGCGCGACACATTCCCGAGGTGCCGGCCCACAATCCGGGCAATCCCCTGGGTGAAGCGGCCTATTTCTACGGCCGGGTGCTCGGTGTCGGCTCGCCGGCCTCGCTAACGGAAAGCGATTACCAGCACGCCTTTGTCGCGGCAGAAGTCGAGCGGCACATGCCCCTGTTGTCTCTGCGTGCCAGCCTGTCCCACAGTCGCAACACCACCGACTATGAACGGCGTGACACGCTCAGGCCACAGTTGGAAGCTGCCCTGGACGGGCGCGGCGGCCCCGGGGGCGACCAGTACTGGAACCCCTTGTACGGCAGTGCCAATGATCCCGCACTGGTAGAGAGTTTGCTCGCCGAGTGGGGAATGCGCGGTCGCTCCAGTCTTACCGTCGCCGAGCTGCTGGCATCCACCGACTGGTACACAACGGCGGCGGGACAACATGCCGTGGCGCTTGGCCTGCAGTTTCGTCGCGAGGGCCTCAGGCACAGTTTTGGTCGGGCCTTCAACGAAGGGCGCTTCCTGACCCTGGGAGGAGGACCGGACTTCGGCGGCAGCCAGCGGGTCAGTGCCCTGTTTGCGGAGTGGCACCAGCGTTTCAGTCCGGCCCTGAGCGTGGAGCTGGCACTCCGGCACGAGGACTACGATGGCCGCCTGGGGGTGTTTTCGCCCGGTCTCACCCTGCTCTGGAACCCGCGACCCGCGCTCGCCCTGCGCAGTGCCTGGAGCCGGTCCTTCGCCGCCCCGACGCTGTTCCAGCGGGTCGCCCGCCAGTCAGTGAGTACCGCGGTCAGCGATCGGCAGACCCTGAATACGCCGGTCTTCGTGAATATCGTCGCCGAGGGCTCCCGCGATTTGCAGGCGGCGGTAGCCGACGCCTGGTCAGCGGGGCTCAGCCTGGGAGAGGAGGGGGCCGCGTACCTGGATCTTGACCTGTGGCATTACACCGTCGACGACCTGATCTTCAAGGAGCCCGCGCAGTTGATTGTGGATGCCGCCCAGGCGGGTGACCCCTCGGCCATGGCGCGTGTGCGCCGGGACCCGCTGACGGGCCATATCGAGCGGGTGACCACGGCCTTTGTCAACGGTGCTTCGGTCCGCACCTGGGGGTTGGACGGGCACCTGGGCCGGCGGTATCAATTTGACGGCTTCTCCCTGGGCCCCTCGGCCCGCTTCAACTGGGTGGGCGCTTATCGGGTGGAGGATCATGTCCGAGGGCTGACGCGAGACGCCGTCGGCCAGCTCAATGCCACACTGCCTGGGGTGCGTGCCTTGCCGCGCTGGCGCGGGCAATTGCAGCTGGACTGGCAGAGCGGTGGTCACCAGGGGCGTCTGCAAGTGAACCACGTGGATGCCTACCGCGACGAGAGTGGGGAAGGCGGTGACATCGATAGCCACACCACGCTGGATGCCCACTATCGCTGGACCCGTGATGGCTGGAGTCTGGGTGCCGGTGTGCTCAATCTCACCGACAGGGACCCGCCGTCAGTGCGCGGTTTCCTCGGTTACGACAGCCGCACCCATGACCCCCGCGGCCGCCTCTGGTATGTGGAATTGAACCGGCGCATCTGAGCTGCCTTCTTCGGGGGTGGGGTAAATGCGCCCCGCTTGCGTCTCTCTGACGGGTTCCATCCATACATGGAGAGACACAATGAAAACACCCAGACTATCTGTCACTGCATCGACCGCGCTCGCCCTGGCGGGTTTTAGCCTCCTGCCGCTGGCGCAAGCCGTACAGGCTCAGCAGGAGCCAGCACTCGAGGAAGTGGTTGTCACCGGCAGCCATATCCGCCGCAAGAGCCAGTTTGATACCCCTTCGCCGCTTTCGGTCGTCAACCGCTCCGACATGCTCGACCAGGGGGCTTCCACGGTGGTCGACGTGATCAAGAACCTGCCGGAGAATTCCGGTGCGGAGTTCCAGGTCGACAACCTGAACCAGCCGCTCACCAGCGGGACCTCCAATATCAATTTGCGCAACCTGGGGCTGGGTTCGACCCTGGTGATGATCAACGGCCAGCGCCAGACGCTCAGTGCGGTGGCGGCCACCGATGGCAGCAGCTTCGTGGATACCAACTCCCTGGTGCCCTTCATCGCCCTGGAGCGGATCGAGGTGCTGAAGGATGGTGCCGCCGCGACCTATGGTTCGGATGCTGTCGCCGGTGTGGTGAATTTTATTACCCGCGACAACTTCGAGGGGCTGGAAATCCAGGGCAAATACCAGAGTGTGGACACCGGCAGCCACTCGGACAGCGAGCTGGGCATCATCTGGGGTGGCGGCAACGAGCGCACGCACCTGGTGCTCGCCGCCAGTTATTTTGACCGCGATCCCCTGCAGTCCGATGAACGCGAGTTTACCGAGGGTACTGCTCTGTCCAGCCTGGGCCAGCCCGGCACTTTCCTGACCAGCGAGGGCTTCCAGGTAGACCCTGCCTGTGGCGTGAGTGGCGGTTTTGTCCGCGCCAATGGCTTCTGCGGCTTTGACTACTCGCCCTACTTCGACCTCAGCCCCGAGGAGCAGCGCTGGCAGGCTTTCGGCAAATTGACCCACGACTTCAGCGAGACCACCACCGGCAAACTGGAAGTGTCCTACGCGGACACCGAGGTCGAAGTCATCGCCTCGCCGTCCTTCCCCTTTGCCACCTTCTTCCCCACCGTACCCGCACACAATCCCGGTAACCTGTGGGGCGAGGACGCGCAGTTCTTCGGGCGCGTCCTGGGTGCGGACGCGGGTCCGTCGGTCGCGGTCAATGAATACGAAACCGCCCGGATCGCCGGCTCCCTGGAAGGCAGCTTCCGCTCTGGCTGGTACTGGACCCTGAACGCGAGCTACAGCGAGCAGGAAGTGTTCTACGACAAGGGTGACGTGCTGCAGGATCGTGCGATTGCCGCCCTGGAAGGTCGCGGTGGTCCCAACAACGACCAGTACTGGAATCCCCTCTACGAGGGCGAGGATGACCCCGCGGTGATTGCCGACATGTTCGGCTCCACCGGCTTGCGCGGCGAGACCAGCCTGTATACCGTGGATGGCATCGTCTCCGGCGACTTGATGGAGATCAGCGCCGGCACCGTCCAGGCGGCCTTTGGCGTGCATTACCGCGATGAAGACCTCGCCCATGACTGGAGCGACGACTTCAACAACCGCGCCTTCCTCAACCTCTTTGGTGGCCCCGACTACAGTGGCAGCCGCGACGTCTACGCCCTGTTCGGCGAGTTCAGCATTCCCCTTGCCGATACCCTGGAAATGCAGGCCTCCGCGCGTTACGAGGACTACGGCTCCGGGCTCGACAGCCTGGACCCGAAACTGGCTCTGCTGTGGCGCCCGAGTGACCAGTGGTCGGTGCGCGGCAGTATCGGGACGGCTTTCCGTGCGCCATCACTGTTCCAGACCATCGCCACCCAGGCCACCCAGGCCAACATGTATGATCCACTGAGCGACAGCACGGTGTATCGCTCGGTGCAGACAGTCGGCAATCCGGACCTGGAGCCGGAGGAGGCGGATGTCTTCAACACCGGGGTGACCTGGGCGCCGACCGATGCCCTGGAACTGAGCCTCGACTACTGGTACTTCAAGTACGACGACCTGATCGTGAAACAGGTGCCGGATGTCGTGGTTGCCCAGGAAGTCGCAGACACCCAGGCGGGCTTGCAGGGCACCGAGGCACAGCAACGCGTGATCCGGGATCCTGCGAGTGGCTTGATTACCTTCGTCAAGACCGACTTCATCAATGCCTCGTCGGCCGAGACAGATGGCCTCGACCTGAGCTGGACCTATCGTTTTGCCCCGCAGGGCATGGGGGACTTCCGCTTCGGTGGCACCTGGACCTGGATGAACCGCTACGACCTGCGGGAGGGGCCGGATTCCCCCGAGATCGACGCCGTCGGCAGCCGCAACCGGCTGAACTTCGCCCGCTCGATGCCCGAGTGGCAGGGCAATCTCAATCTTGCCTGGATGCAGGGGCCACACAGTGCGGCGGCTTACCTCCGCTACACCGACAGCTACGTGGATGATGGCAACGATACCCGGATAGACAGCCACACAACCCTCGACCTGCGCTATGCCTACGATTTCGAGCAGCTGGGTGAGGGCAGTGCCACGATTGCCGTTGGCGCGATCAATGTCACCGACGAAGATCCGCCCACGGTCAACGACCTTCTGGGCTACGATACCAAGGTCCACGATCCGCGCGGGCGCATGTTCTATCTGAACGTCACCTACGCTTTCTGAATTCCGGTCATTTGCCGGCGGGGCCTGTGTGCCCCGCTTTTTTTTGGGAGACACGCATGTCTGAACAACGGATCGACGCGCTGGAGCGAAGGCTGCAGCGCGCCGAAGATGAACTGGCCATTCGCAACCTGATCGCCCGCTATGGCATGGCGGTGGACTGCGGCGACGTGCAGGCTGCTCTGGACTGTCACCTCAGTGATGCCGTCTATGTCGTCTCCGCGCCGCGGGCGGGCCGGGAGGAGAGCGGGACGAATGCGGATCTCGATCTGCGCGGCCACCAGGCCATTCGCGAGATGTTGAGCTCGGAGCTGCACCAGTCGCTGTTGCCGGGTTGTGCGCACACCGTCGGGCCCCTCACCGTCGAGGTGGAAGGCGACGTGGCGCAGGCGACCGGCTATTCCCGGCTCTACCACAGCAGCGAGGGACCGCCCCAATTGATGCGCCTGGGGGTGAATGCCTGGGAGCTGCGTCGTCACGCGGGGCGCTGGTACATCAGCCGGCGCACGTCGCGCCTGGTGTCGGAGTCTGCGGCGCAGGCGCTCCTGCAGGGCGCGGCCTGGGTGCCTCAGGCGTCCTGAGTCGGCGGCCTTCCCGGGGGCAAGCGCGGAAAAGTCGACAAAGCATTTGACGGTCGGCTTAATTGGGATTATTTTCCCAATTATGGACATGCCAATTCAAAATGCGCTCGCCGAGGGCGTACTCAAGATCCTGCGACCGCTGGCGCGCATCCTGCTTTCCCACGGGATGGCCTGCGGTACCTTCACCGAGCTGGCGCGGCGCGCCTTCGTCGACGCCGCTTTCGAGCAGTTGCGCCGGGAGGGGCATCGCCCGACGGTATCCAGTGTTTCGGCCCTGACCGGGCTCAGCCGCAAGGAAACAGCGCGGTTGAGGGACGCGGCACCGGAAGAGGATGTCTCCAACCAGCAGCGTTACAGTCGGGCGATCCGCGTGATCAGTGGCTGGGTCAACGATCCTGCCTTCCTGGATCACGAGGGCCAGCCTGCGGTACTGCCCATGGAGGGCGAGTTCGGCAGTTTCACGGCACTGGTACGGCAGTACAGCGGGGATATCCCGCCGGTGGCGATGCTGCAGATTCTCCAGGCCAGCAACAATGTCGAGTACGCCGGGAGCAAGGTGATGTTGCGATCGCGCGCCTACATTCCGATGGCCACGCCCCTTGAGCGCATCGGAATTCTGGGTACCGATGTCGCGGAGCTGGTGCAAACCATAGGACACAACCTGGCGGCGGAGCCCGAGCGCCGTTACTTCCAGCGCAAGGTGTCCAACTACAGCCTGCCGCGGGCGGCACTGCCCGCGTTCCGGGATCTCACCACCCGTCAATCCCAGGAATTGCTGGAAGCCTATAACACCTGGCTGCTACAGCACGAGACAGACAGCAGTGAAGATCACGCCAACCCACCGGCTTATGTCGCCGTGGGCATCTATTACCACGAGGATTCTCCCGGGGAGGTACAGTCATGACAGAGGCATATCGGAACAGAACCATTGCTACGGCGAGTGCGCTTTCCCTTGTCCTCGCTGCCTGCGGCGGCGGTGGCGGTGGTGGAAGCGACCTGGCAGCCAACAACCCGACACCCACCGGTGGCGGCATCGGGGGCTCGGGGCAGTCGACTACCAGCAGCGGCACGATCGACGGCTTTGGCAGCATTTTCGTCAATGGTGTCCGGTTTGAGACAGAGGACGCGGAAGTCATTGTCGATGGCGAAACGCTCGACGAGCGGGCCCTGCGCCTCGGCATGGTGGTGGCCGTCGCCGGAGAGATCAACGCCGATGGTCGCAATGGCGTGGCTCGTCAGGTGGTCTACGACAATGAAATCCGGGGCCCGATCGCCGCCATCGAAGTGAGTGCCGACGGCGACACCAAGTTGCTGACCATCCTCGGTGTGAAGGTGCTGGTGGAGCGCCTCTCCACGGTGTTCGATGATGTCACCTTCGATACACTGGCAGTGGATGACGTGGTTGAAGTGTCCGGCTTCATCGGCCGTGGCGACAGTATCCGGGCCACCCGCCTGGAGCGCGAGGAGCGCTTCGTGCCGGGGCAGACGCGGGTCGAGGCGCGGGGGCGCGTCAGCGCTCTGGTCGGCGATCAGTTCCAGTTGGGCAGCGTACTGGTGGACGCCAGCCAGGCCCGGATCGTGGGTGAGGGCGGCAACAGCCCCCTGGCCGAAGGAGACAGCATCAAGGCCATCGGCACCCTGGAAGGGGATGTGCTGCTCGCCGAGCGTATTGTGCGTGCCCCCGGCCTCGCCGTGAGTGTCGGTGATGTCGAGGATGCGGTGCGCATTCAGGGGACGATTACCGATTTTGTCGATCCCGGCAATTTTCTGGTCAACGGCATCCTGGTGGATGCCAGTCAGGCGGAGCTGTTACCCCGCAGCCTGGTACTCGACAACGGTCTGGTGGTGGAAATTACCGGCCGCTGGGAGGGTGATGTCCTGATTGCCGAGCGCCTGGTGTCCCGCCGTGGTCGCATCGAGATCGAGGCCGATGTGAGTGGCGTGGATGCCGAAGCCGGTATCGTGACGGTCGATCTTTTCCCCGGTGACATCAGCGTACAGGTTGACGCCCGCACCCGGCTGCGGGATGACGACGACAGCAACCGGCGCCTGACCCTGGCGGACATCATGCCCGGCAACTTCCTCGAGGTGGAGGCACAGTTGCTGGATGGCAACCTGGTGGCGACCAGTCTGCGCCTGGAGGACGAGCAGGACGACGACCGTTTGCAGGGGCCGGTGGAGGCCTTCACCGCGGGTGTGGATATCACCGTGCTCGGCATCACCTATCTGGTCGGAGGAAATACCGAGTACGAGGATCGCAGCGATATCGCGCTGACAGAGCAGGCCTTCTTTGACAGTCTGCAGGTGGGCGACCTGGTGGCTATCGAGGATGACGAGCTGGCCGACGGCATCGCCGACGAGATCGAGTTCGAAAACCGCGAACTGCTGGATGGCGAGCGCGAATTCCTCTGCGATGATGACAGCTGCGATGACACCAACGAGGATGAGGGTGGCGACGATGTTAGCGAGGAAGACGATCTGAGCGGTGAGGACGAGGGCGAAGACGACCTCACGGGTGAAGACGACCTCACGGGCGAGGATGACCTCACCGGCGAAGATGAGTTCGAGGAGGAGGATGCCTCCGAGGGGGCGGATGATCTCAGTGCGGAAGAGGTGCCGGAGAACGAGGCTGCAGGCTAGTCGCTGCGGCCCTCTGCCGGTGTGTTCTGTGCCAGCAGTTTGCGCTGCTCGCTATCGCGGGCGGCGAGCATCGGCCTGAGCTGGCTGGAGAAGCGCTGTGCAAAGCCCAGCAGGGCATCCGAAATCGGTGCCCTGGGGTCGTCGGAGCGGCTCGGGAACAAGCGACCGGTCGCCGCCTGCAGGGGCGGGCTGGCCGGAATCTCATCGGGCGCCAGGCCGAGAAAGCGGTAGAGGGCATTCGCCGTACCCAGTGGGTCCCGCGCCAGGGCTTCGTAGTCGACAATGTGCACCGGGTTGGGCAGATGTGCCGCCCAGTAGTCGATCAGGCTTTCCGCCCGGGCCAGTGCCCTGCCGATACCGGCCAGGTTGTAGCTGTAGCCGTGCCCGGTGCGAAAGTGCTTGAAGTACAGGGCGATGCCCAGTTCGGCCGCTTCCCGGCGGCACAGAATGATCGGCACCTCCGGTTGCAGCATGCCCAGCAGCCCCAGCCGCGGCAGGTTGGCGGGGGAGGTGTCCACTAAGCGGGTGCTGGCATCCGCCTGGCGCCCGAGAATATCGTGGCTGGCGCGCAGCAATTGCCGGGATACCTGCCGGGCGGATTCCCGCTGGCCTGGCTGCCGCAGCCCGTGAAGATCCAGGCCTGCAGCAGCCTTGCGCACCAGGGCCAGCTCGCCACCGCCGTGCAGGCCGGGATGCCGGCTCAGCAGGGCTTCCACCAGGCTCTTGCCCGAGCGCGGCAGGCCCGCGACCACGACCAGGGGGCAGGGTGTGGATGTCACACCGGGGATCGGCGCCCAGCGTTCTCGCGGGCTGCTCAACAGTCCCGGCGGCAGACGGTACTCTTTGGCATCACTCTGCAGCGTGCCGGCCAGGCGCCGGTTGGCCTGTCGGTAGAATTCGAAGCCGGTGGCGTCGCGGTCTGCCTCGATGTGGATCTGCCCCAGCAGGAACAGCGCCCGGGCCTGCGCCAGGGGGCTGAGGTTGTTGTCCAGGGCGTGGGCCAGCAGGCTGACGGTGGCCTGGCTGTCCGCGGGCAGGGGGTGGTGGCGCAGTTGTGCGCGCCAGGCGGAGATCAGGCCCGGGTCGCAGCGCGTTGCGGCCTGGAAACAGCGCAGGGCCTGTTCCGGTTGCTCCCGTCGCTCCAGCAGGTTGCCCAGGTAGAGGTGAAGGTGGCCGTCCTCGGGATAGCGGGCGAGGGCGTCGCGCAGGCAGGCTTCGGCCTCGTCGGGTCGCTGCAGGCCTTCCAGGGCGCGTCCATGGAGCCCCAGCAGGGCGGCGCTTTCCTCGCCGCGGCTGAGTCGGGCGCGGGTCTGGGTGAGGACGTCGGCGAAGTGGCCATCTCGGAGGGCCTGCTTGAGGCGGTTCAGGCGCTTGTTCCGGGCGGCCACGGCGGCGGCTTATCAGGTGGCGCTGACGGCAGCGATGTCGCGGATGCGCGACACCATGGCCCGCAGGCCATTGCCACGGGTTGGTGTCAGGTGGCGCAACAGGTCGAGCTGGCGGAAGTAGTCGTCCATGTCGAAGGCCAGTACTTCCTCGGGCGTGCGGTTATTGCAGGCCGCCAGCACCACCCCGAGCAGCCCCTTGACAATAAAGGCGTCGCTGTCGGCATCCAGTTGCAGTCGCCCGTCCTGCATCCTGGCTTCCAGCCAGACCTGGCTCTGGCAGCCGCGAATCAGGCGGTCTGCCGTGCGCAGCTCATCGGGCAGTGGAGGCAGCTCGCGGCCCAGCTCGATGATGTACTGGTAGCGCTGCTCCCAGTCGTCAAAGAATGCCAGGTTGTCGAGTATGTCGGCGCTGGTGATGCTGCGCCCGAAGGGGTTTTCCTTGGCCATCCCTTGCTCCCGTCTCAGTAGAACATGCCCGTTTCCAGCTGGGCTTCCTCGGACATCATGTCCCGGGACCAGGGTGGGTCGAACACCAGCTCGACCTTGACCTGGCGCACATTGGGCACCTGTGCCACGCGGTATTCGACGTCGCCGACCAGCACCGGGCCCATGCCGCAACCCGGTGCCGTCAGGGTCATGCGGATGGATACCGTGCCCGCGTCCTGGTCAACCTCCATGGCGTAGATCAGACCCAGGCTGACCAGGTCCACCGGAACCTCGGGGTCGTAGACAGTCCCCAGGGCTTCCCAGACCTGCTCTTCACTGATGCGGCCGTCCGTCGGCGGCGTGAACTCCAGGACCTGTGGTTCCAGGCCCAGGGCGTCGGCATCGGTGCCGTCGACGCGGACCATGTTGCCCTCGTGAATCACCGTGTAGTTGCCCCCCAGTGCCTGGGTCAGGGTGACGAAACTGTGGGCGGGAATGGTCACCGGGGTACCGACCGGGACCAGACGCCCGGGACAGTCCCGGCGGGTGGTGAGCAGGGTGCGTTCCTGGGCACTCATGGCAGGTCTCTTCTGGTCAGTTAATGCTGAAGCTTTCGCCGCAGCCACAGGCCGCGGTGACATTGGGATTGTGGAACTTGATCGTGCGGTTCACACCTTCCTTCTCGAATTCCAGCCGGGTGCCCTGCAGCACCGGTAGCGACTTGGGATCGACATACACGGTGATGCCGTTCTCCAGACGCAGGGCCAGGTCGTCCGGCTCACCGTTGTCGACTTCGTCCATCACATACATGTAGCCGGTGCAGCCACTCTCCTTGACGCTGACGCGCAGGGCGGGCTTGCCGGCGCGATCCAGTTGGCGCTTGAGAAAGTCGGCGGCTGCGGGGGTGACCTGCAGCGCTTCGGTGGTCACATCAAAAGTGGCAACGCTCATGGCTAACCTTCCGGGTTGATCAGGCGAACAGGCGCCGGGCCCGGTGAATCCCCCGGGCCAGGCGCTCGATGTCGTCGGGTGTATTGTACAGGGTACAGGCGGCGCGCACGGTGCCCGGCAGCCCCAGGCGCGACATCAGCGGCTGGGTGCAGTGATGGCCGGTGCGCACGGCAATGCCCTGTTCGTCGAGCAGCATACCGAGATCCGCGGGGGGCACGCCATCGATGATGAAGCTGAAGATGCCCACGCATTCCGCCGGCTGGCCGATACGGCGCAGTCCCGGGACATCCGCGGTCAGCTCGAGCATCTGCGCCAGTAGCCGCTTTTCATGCTGCGCCGCTGCCGCCAGGTCGATGCCCCCGAGATAGTCGAGGGCGGCGGCCAGTCCGATCGCGCCGGCAATGTGCGGTGTGCCCGCCTCGAAACGGAAGGGCAGGCTGTTGAAGGTGGTGCCCTCGAAACTCACGGTTTCGATCATTTCGCCGCCGCCGAGGAAGGGCGGCATGGCTTCCAGCACGGATTCCCGCCCCCAGAGCACGCCGATGCCGGTCGGGCCGAAGACCTTGTGCCCGGAAAAGGCGTAGAAGTCGCAGCCAATCGCCTGCACGTCAACCGGCATGTGGGCCACGGCCTGGGCCCCGTCCACCAGGGTGAGAGCACCGGCGTCGCGCGCCCGGCGGCAGATTTCCGCCACCGGGTTGACGGTGCCGAGGGCGTTGGAAACGTGGTTGACGGCCACCAGCTTCACCCGTGCATCCAGCAGGGCGTCGAAGGCCGCCAGGTCGATGTCGCCGGCATCGCTCACGGGAATCGGGACGACTTCGGCACCAGTCGCCTCGGCGACCAGCTGCCAGGGTACGATATTGGAGTGGTGCTCGAGCCAGGAGACCAGGATGCGGTCTCCCGCACGCAGGTTCTGGCGTCCCCAGCTCTGGGCCACCAGGTTGATCGACTCCGTGGTCCCCCGGGTCCAGATCACCTGGTGGGCAGCGGGGCTGTTGAGGAAGCGAGAGACGGTTTCCCGGGCCGCCTCAAAGGCCGTAGTGGAGCGGTCGCTGAGCGCGTGCACCCCGCGGTGGACGTTGGCATTGTCGTAGCGGTAGTAGTGATCGAGCGCCTCCAGCACCACCGCGGGCTTCTGGGTCGTGGCGGCGTTGTCCAGATAGACCAGCGGCTGGCCGTTGACCGACTGCTGCAGGATCGGGAAATCCTCCCGCAGCCGGGCAGCGTCGAAAGGGCGTGTCTGCGGCGCGTTCACAGCAGGTGCCTCGTCAGTCTGGGGTTGCGGGCAAAGCGGCTCGCCAGCAGCGGCTTGACGAAGTCGCGCACCGCGGCGCAGGGCAGATCTTCCACCAGCTCGTTGATGAAACCGTAGCTGAGCATCACCTCGGCCTCTTCGCGGGGCACGCCGCGGGTGCGCAGGTAGTGCCGGGTCATCGGGTCCAGCTGGGCCACCGTGGCGCCGTGGGCGCACTGCACGTCATCGGCGTAGATTTCCAGCTCGGGCTTGGTGTTGACCTCTGCCTTGTGGCTGGTCAGCAGGTTCTTGTTGCTGAGCTCCGCGCGGGTTTTCTGCGCCTGTGGGTGGATGTGGATGCGGCCGTTGAAAATCGCGCTGGCCTCGTCGCCGACAATCCCCCGGAAACGCTCGCGACTGGTGCAGTGGGGCACGCTGTGTTCGATGCAGGTGTGGTAGTCGACCGTCTCGCTGCCGCGGGGCAGGTAGATGCCGTCCAGCTCGCAGTGTGCACCCGCCCCCTGGTGGTCGACCACCAGATCGATGCGCTTGAGGTCACTGCCGAGGGCTAGGTGGAAGCCGTACAGCTGGCTATTGGCGCTCTGGCGGATATGCACGCCGCCGATGTGCACCGCGTTGTCCTGCTCCAGATGCAGGCGGCAGTGCTGCAGCCGCGCACCCTCGCCGAGCAGCAGTTCGCTGACCCCGTTGGTAAAGGCGGTGGCGCCGGTGTCGCTGCTGGCGAAGGTTTCCACCAGGGTGGCCTCGCTGTGGGCGCCGCAGTTGACCAGCAGTCGCTGGGACAGGGCCAGGGCGGCGTCGGCTCCGCTGGTCAGCCACACGATCTGGATCGGGGCTTCCAGCCGTGCATCGGGCTGGATATCCAGGAACACGCCGTCTGCGAGGGTGGCCTCGTTCAGGGGGACAAAGACATGCCGGGAACCGGCCACGGCGCTGCCCAGCAGCTCGCGAATGCGCGCCGCCTGCGCGTCGTCAGCTTCGGCAAAGCGCACCACGGACAACCCGTCGGGCAGCTCTCGCGACGACAGAGCGGGGCTGTAGTGACCGTCGGTGAACACCAGGGTCGGGCCACCCAGTTGCGGGAACTCGATATCGCTGACATCGGTGCTGGCACTGTCCCGGTCGGCCGCCACGAAGCGCTGTTGCAGGGCCTGCAGGCTGGTGTATTTCCAGGCCTCGGTCTTGCGGGTCGGAAAGGGGGTCTGTTGCCAGGCCTCGCGACCGCGCTGCTGCAGGGGGCGCAGCCATGCGGGGGCGAGCTCAGGCGCTTCCCGGATCGGCTGTTGCATGAAATCCGACATCAGGCCGCGTCCTCCAGCCAGGCGTAGCCGCGCTCTTCCAGCTCCAGCGCCAGGGACTTGTCGCCGGAGCGGACGATGCGGCCCCCGGCGAGGACATGCACATGGTCCGGCTCGACGAAGTTGAGCAGGCGCTGGTAGTGGGTGACCAGGATAAATGCGCGTCCTGCATCGCGCATTTCGTTGATCCCGCGGGAAACCACCTGCAGGGCGTCGATGTCCAGACCGGAGTCGGTTTCGTCCATGATGCACAGCTTCGGTTGCAGCAGCATCATCTGCAGCAGTTCGTTGCGCTTCTTCTCGCCACCCGAGAAGCCCTCGTTGACCCCGCGCTTGAGGAAGCTCTGGTCCAGGTCCACGGATTTGCAGGCTTCGCGGGCCAGCTTGAGGAAATCGACGCTGCCGATGGCCTCTTCACCGCGGCGCTCGCGAACCGCGTCTACCGCCGCCTTGAGAAACTCCATGTTGCTGACCCCGGGAATCTCCACCGGGTACTGGAAGGCGAGGAACAGACCCAGCTGGGCGCGTTCCTCGGTGTCCATGGCCAGCAGGTCCTCGCCCAGGAACTGCACCGAGCCGGCGCTCACCGAGTAACCGGGCCGGCCGGCGAGGACGTGGCCCAGGGTGCTCTTGCCGGAGCCGTTGGGACCCATGATGGCGTGCACTTCACCGGGGTTCACGGTGAGGTTCAGGCCCTTGAGGATGTCCTCGTTTTCCACTCTGGCGTGCAGGTTGTCGATCTTCAGCATGTCAATTAACTCCGTTGTGCGGCGGCGGTGCCGCCCTTGGGCGCTTCAGCCCACTGATCCTTCGAGACTGACTTCCAGCAATTTGCCGGCCTCCATGGCGAACTCCATTGGCAGCTCCCGGAACACCTCCTTGCAGAAGCCGTTGACGATCATGGAGACCGCCTTCTCGGCATCCAGGCCCCGCTGCTGGCAGAGGTAAAGCTGATCGTCACTGACCTTGGAGGTCGTGGCCTCGTGCTCGACCACCGCGCTCGGGTTGCGGCTCTCGATATAGGGAAAGGTGTGCGCCGCGCAGCGGTCGCCGATCAGCAGGGAGTCGCACTGGGTGTAATTGCGCGCGCCCTCGGCGCGGGGGCTCATGCGCACCAGGCCGCGGTAGGCGTTGGAGCTGTGCCCCGCGGAAATGCCCTTGGAGATGATCGTCGAGCGGGTATTCTTGCCCAGGTGGATCATCTTCGTGCCGGTATCGGCCTGCTGGGCGTTGTTGGTCAGGGCCACGGAATAGAATTCGCCAACACTGTTGTCGCCGCGCAGGATGCAGCTCGGATACTTCCAGGTGATGGCCGAACCGGTCTCCACCTGGGTCCAGGAAATCTTGGCGTTGCGGTGGGCCACCCCGCGCTTGGTCACGAAATTGTAGATTCCGCCCTTGCCTTCGGCGTCGCCGGGGTACCAGTTCTGGACAGTGGAATACTTGATCTCGGCATCGTCCAGGGCCACCAGTTCCACCACGGCGGCGTGCAGCTGGTTTTCGTCGCGCATCGGCGCGGTGCAGCCTTCCAGATAGCTGACCTGGCTGGCCTCGTCGGCCACTATCAGGGTGCGCTCGAACTGGCCGGTGTTCTGCTCGTTGATGCGGAAGTAGGTCGACAGTTCCATCGGGCAGCGCACACCCTTGGGGATGTAGACGAAGGAGCCATCGGTGAACACCGCGCTGTTGAGGGCGGCGTAGTAGTTGTCGCGCCGGGGAACCACACTGCCGAGGTACTTGCGCACCAGTTCCGGGTAGTCCTGCACCGCTTCGGAGATCGAGCAGAAGATGACCCCGGCTTCCTTGAGCTTTTCGCGGAAGGTGGTGGTGACCGAGACCGAATCGAAGACCACATCGACCGCTACCCCGGCCAGTGCAGCCTGCTCGTGGAGGGGGATACCCAGTTTGTTGTAGGTCTCGATCAGCTTGGGATCAACCTCGTCGAGGCTCTTCGGCCGGTCCTTCATGCTCTTGGGCGAGGAGAAGTAGGAAATACTGTTGAAGTCCACCGGCGGATAATTGACGTGGGCCCAGGAAGGCTCGGTCATTTCCTGCCAGTCGCGATAGGCCTCCAGGCGCCACTCCAGCAACCAGTCGGGCTCGTTCTTGCGCGCCGAGATGGCGCGGATGACCTCCTCGGAGAGTCCCGGGGGCAGCGTGTCGGATTCGATGTTGGTATGGAACCCGGCGGCATACTCCTTGCGGATGACCTGGTCTATCTGTTCCTGGGACATGTCGGTATCCTGTCAGACTGTGCGGTTTTCAGCGGGACGGTGGCGTCGCGGGGGCGCAATTTTCGCACGCGAGGGCGCTGCTGTCTGCAACCCCCGCGTGACTTCGGCGCCCCGTGCCGAAAATGTCCTACTATTTTAGTCGACTATAAAACCTACCGCAATGGTCGGGTATTGGCGCGGTCGTGGCTGTGATTCCCCGCGACCGGGGGCAAATCCGGCCTCTGCGGCTGTCGTGGAACCCTGGGGGGATGAGAGTATGCGGGATGGAATACGGGTGGGTCTGTTCTTTGGCACCACCTCGGGGGTGATTACCACCTGTGGTCTGCTCACCGGGCTCGCCGCCGGCACCCAGTCCCTGGCGGCGGTTCTCGGTGGCATTCTGGTGATCGCGGTGGCCGACTCGCTCTCGGATGCCCTGGGCATACATTTGTCGGAGGAGTCGGCCCCGGACACGGGACAGCGGCATGTGTGGCTGGCCACCGCGAGCACCTTCCTGGCCAAGTTCGTGGTGGCGTCTTCCTTCGCGCTGCCGGTCGCCCTCCTGCCACTGAGCCAGGGCGTGCCCGCGGCGCTGCTCTGGGGCGCCACCCTGCTGGCCCTGTTGAGCTGGCAGCTGGCGCGGATGCAGGGGGAGCGGCCCGGCCCCATCATACTGGAGCACCTGGTGATCGGCGTGGTGGTGATAGGCCTTTCCCACGCCGTCGGTTTGTGGGTGAAGCAGCTCTTCGGCAGCTAGTGGCTGCCGCAGAGCGCTGACTCAATCCAGCAGGTACTCGAGGTAGTGCAGGTGCTCCAGGCCGATGTCGGTATTCGCGTCGAGGCCCCCCTGCCTGCCGTCGGCGCCCAGGCTGAGCAGTGTCGGTGGCTGGCGTGAGCCGGCAAACTCCGGGGGGGCGTAGTAGTAGTCCTGGCCCCAGGGGTCCCGGGGCAGGGTCGCCAGGTAGCCGCCCTCGCGATAGTTGCGCAGGCGCAGATCGTCGTGGGGGTTGCTGACCAGGATCGCCAGGCCGTGTCCTGCGTCCGGGTACATGCCGGTATCCACGTAGAAGGCTTCGAGGGCATCGTGGAGGGCGCGCAGGTCGCGGGCGACCTTCACCAGATGCGCGCGGCTTTCGTCGTCAATGCGAATACCGGTCTCGCGGTACAGGCTATCCAGACGATTTTCGCTGCAGTAGATGGCGACATCCCGCCCCGAGGGTTTTTCGTCGACGACACCGTCGCGGTAGACGAAGTGGCGATAGGGAGAATAGTCGCCCCAGCGCTGTACCACCCGATATTGCCCGCAGACGACGCGATCAGGGTAGCGCTGCACCTCGCGGTACTGGAGTTCCTCGCTGAAAGGGATCTGCTCGGCGACTGCCTGCTGGGCGGTCTCCACGGGGTTGCCCGCGCAGCCGGTCATCAGAGCTGCTGTCAGGAGCGTCAGACAGAGTGGCTTGCTCATGCGGGGCTGTCGTCCTTGCTCAGGGCTACCGCGTTCATGCAGTAGCGCAGGCCGCTGGGGGGCGGGCCGTCGGGGAAGACGTGGCCGAGATGGGCGTCACAGCAATTGCAGGTGGTCTCGATCCGCGGGCGCCCCGGGAGCGAGTGATCGGCGTGGTAGGCAATCACGTTGTCGGCGACAGGCTGGGTGAAGGAGGGCCAGCCAGTGCCCGACTCGAATTTCTCGCCGCCGTCGAACAGCAGCGTGCCACAACAGACGCAGCGGTAGTTGCCGGGCTCGAAGCGCGAACACATCTCGTTACTGAAGGGGCGTTCGGTGCCGGCTTGCCGGGTCACCTGAAACTGCTCCTCGCTTAACTGTTGACGCCATTCCTCTGCCGACTTTTCCACGCGCTGCGGCGGGGCGGGGTTGCCCTGTTCCGCGATGCGCAAGATAGCGTCCCATGTCAGCATGCTTAGACCTCCTGTGCCCAGTAACTGGCGGCAGACCGCTCGCACGGGGCCGCTGTGAATGCATTCCGGCGATGTTACCATCGGCGATGCCCGGTCGACACTGGATTATGAGGCGGAGTTCCCATGTCAGATAATAATAGGCTTCAGGCACCCGGCGCCCCCGCCGAGACCCACCAGGTCTTCAACCAGTCCGTTCCCCTGGAGGACTACAACCTGTTCTCCGGTGACACGGCGTTAAAGGAGGGCTTGGCGCGTCACGGCGCGGGCTGGGCGCGGGAGGAGGTGCTGGCCTTCGGTGCGCTGTGCGGGCGGCGGGAGTGCTGGGAGTGGGGCTTTCTCGCCAACGAGTACCGGCCACAGTTTCGCTCCCACGACCGGCAGGGTTTCCGCGTCGATGAGGTGCGCTACCACGATGCCTATCACCAGCTGATGCGCCAGGCCCTGGGTGCCGGCTTGCACAGCGCGCCCTGGTTAGCGCCGGGGGCCGGTGCCCACGTTGCGCGCGCCGCGCGCTACTACTGCCAGGCCCAGGTTGAATCGGGGCACGGCTGCCCGGTGACCATGACCTTTGCCGCCGTGCCGACGCTGGGCCTGACGCCCGCGGTGGCGGAGAGCTGGCTGCCGCGGGTGCTGGCGAATGACTACGATCCGCGCAACCTGCATCACAGTGAGAAGTCCGCCGTTACCATCGGCATGGGGATGACCGAAAAACAGGGCGGCTCGGACGTTCGCAGCAACACCACCCGGGCCGAGCCCCTGGTGTCCGCGCACAGCGGACCCGGTGCGCGCTACACCCTCTGGGGACACAAGTGGTTCACCTCGGCGCCCATGTGTGATGCCTTCCTGATGCTGGCGCAGGCGCCGGGTGGCCTGAGCTGCTTCCTGGTGCCGCGCTGGCGCGAGGACGGCGGCAAGAACCCTGTGCAGGTTCAGCGCCTGAAGAACAAGATGGGCAATGTCTCCAACGCGTCCTCGGAAATCGAACTGCGGGATGCCGAGGGCTGGATGGTGGGTGAGGAGGGGCGCGGCGTGGCAGCCATCATCGAGATGGTCGCGATGACCCGCTTCGACTGCATGATTGGCTCTGCCGCCGCCCAGCGCCAGTGCGTGGTGCAGGCCCTCAACCACTGCCGGGGGCGCAGCGCCTTCGGCCGCAGCCTGGACCAGCAGCCCCTGATGCGCAATGTCCTGGCCGACCTGCAGCTCGAGGTGGAGGGTTCCCTGGCGCTGATGTTGCGCATGGGGGAAGCTCTCGATCGCAGCCTCTCCCCCGGTTCCGATACGCACGAGCGCCACCTCCTGCGGCTGGGTTTGCCTACTGGCAAATACTGGATTTGCAAGCGCACCCCGCACCTCGCCTATGAAGCGATGGAATGCCTCGGGGGCAACGGCGTGATCGAGGACTTCCTGACCGCTCGCCTGTATCGCGATGCGCCGATCAATGCGATCTGGGAGGGTTCGGGCAATGTGCAGGCACTGGATATGCTGCGGGCGCTCGAGCGCAGCCCCGTCGTGCTCGACGCCTGGCTCGCCGAGCTGGCATCCGAGCAGGGCGCCGATCGGCGACTGGATCAGGCGATCGCGCGTCTCAGGAAGGACTTTGCCGATGACGACCAGCGCGAATACCGCGCGCGATACCTGGTAGACCAGCTGGCCCTGACAATGCAGGCGGCCCTGCTGGTACGCAGCGGCAATGTGGCGGTCGCCGAGGCCTTTATAGCGTCGCGTCTGGCTGGCGAGGGCGGCAGCAGTGTCGGCAGTCTGCCCCGGGGAGTGGACACCGAAGCGCTCATGCGCCGCGCCGATCCGCTGCAGGACTGAGTAGCCGCAGCCGCGCCATCTCGTCGGCGTTGCGTGATTTTTCACGCAACGCTGCAGTATACTGAGGCGATAATCGCGGCTATTGTTCGCGCGTTTGTCGGGGCTGGAACGGGGACAGGGATGACAACAATGCTCAGGGTTTTCGCCATCGCGGCTACATGTTTTGTAGTCGGGTGTCAGTCGCTCCCCGAGCCGGTCGCGCAGTCACCCGCCTGTCCGGAGCCCGAGATTCCCGCCTGCCCGCCCTGTGAGATTTTCGAGTGCCCCGAACCCCGGGTGGTCGAGCGGCTGGTTGTCCAGCCAGCGCCGCCGGTAGAGCCCGAGCAGGCGCGTCCGCGCACCGGGGGCGAGCTGGACCTGCCGATTATTGGCCGTGTGGAGTTCCTGCAGCTGGAGTATCCCGGGATCCAGCTGGAGGGCTTGATGGATACCGCGGCCGAGCTGACAACCCTGGGCGTGGCCGACATCCAGCTGGTCGAAAAAGACGGTCAGCAGCATGTGCTGTACGCCCTGACGGACCCGGCGACGGGGGAAGTGCACCCCATGGACAGCCCCCTGCAGCGTCGCGCCACGCTGAAACTGGGGGACGGCAGCAGTGTGCGCGCCTATATCGTCCGCCTGTGGCTGACCCTCGGGGAAAACCGCGCCCGGGTCGAAGTGGCGCTCTCGGAGCGTACGGACATGCTCGCGCCGCTGCTGGTCGGGCGCAATTTTCTTACCGACGTTGCGATCGTCGACGTCAGTCAGCGGCATACGCTGGACGCCCTTTGAGCCCCTTCGACAGGAGTCGCAGGCATGTCTGAATCCCGTTTTCAGGTCGCGCTGGTCGCGGGGCTGATGATCCTGTTTGGTCTGGGTCTGACTGCCTACAAGGTTCTGCGACTGGACCTGCCGTTGACCCCCGGGGAGTCGCGGGAGGTGTGGACCATTGAGTCCAAGGTCAGCTTCAAGCCCAGCAGCGGGCCCACCTCGGTCGAGTTGCAGCTGCCGGAGGCCCTGGCTGGCTGGGTAGTGCTGGAGGAGCACTTCGCTTCCTCGGGCTTCGGCTTCACCGTGATCGAGGAGGGGGGGCGCAAGCAGGCCAACTGGACGCGCCAGACCCTGGAGCACCCCACCACGCTGTACTACAAGATACAGGCCTACCGCGCCACCCTCGACCAGCTGCCGGGCTACCCCGTGGTGAACCCGGAAGCGCCGCTGCTGGAGGCCGATCAGCAGGCTGCCATGGAGCGCCTGATAGCCGATCTCCAGGAGCGTTCCACGGATGTGGAGAGTTTCACGCGCCTGCTGATCCAGGAGCTGGCTCAGCCGGAGCCGCGCCAGGACGCGGAATTTCTCCTGGGTACCTACCAGGGGAATGCCACCCGCGTGTTGCTCGATACGCTGGCCCTGGCGGCCATTCCCTCGCATACGGTGCGCGGAATACGCCTGCAGGATGGCCGGCGCCGCCAGACCCTGACTGCCCTGCTGGAAGTGCACACTGGCGCGGGATGGCTGTTGCTCGACCCGCACACGGGTGTCAGTGGCATGCCGGAGGACTTCTTCCCCTGGCAGCGGGGCGAGGGCACCGTGCTGCGTGTGGTGGGTGGGCGCGATTCCAGCCTGGAGTTCGCGCTTCTGCGCAACAGCCTGTCGGCGAAAACCGTGGTCAGCATGGAGCAGCGCAGCGAGGATTTCGCCCTGCTGGACTTCTCCATCTACGCCCTGCCGGTCGAGCAGCAGGGCATTTTCAAGGGCATCCTGCTGCTGCCGGTCGCCGCTCTGGTCGTGGTGCTGATGCGCATCCTGGTGGGCATCAGCACCTCCGGGACCTTCATGCCGATCCTGATTGCCCTGGCCTTCCTGCAGACCACGCTGTGGGTGGGGCTGGCGATATTCCTGTCCCTGGTCAGTGTGGGCCTGTGGATACGCTCCTGGCTGAGCCACCTCAACCTGTTGCTGGTGGCGCGTGTGTCGGCCGTGGTCATCGTGGTGATTCTGCTGATGGCGACCCTGGCAGTGCTCAGCTATAAGATGGGCCTCGACCAGGCACTGACGGTTACCTTTTTCCCCACCATTATACTGTCCTGGACGATTGAACGCATGTCGATTCTCTGGGAGGAGGAGGGACCGCGGGAGGTGGTCAAGCAGGGTGGCGGCAGCCTCCTGGTGGCGGTGCTGGCCTACCTGGTGATGTCGGCGCCCCTGGTGGCGCACCTGACATTCAACTTCCCCGAGCTCCTGATCAGTCTGCTTGGGGTGATTCTGCTGCTCGGCAAGTACACTGGCTACCGCCTCTCCGAGCTCTACCGCTTCCGTGACCTGGCGAACTCGAAATGATCCGCCTGGTTTCACCGTCCACACTGCGGCGCCACGGCATCCTGGGGATGAATCGGCGCAATATCAGTTTCATCAGTGCCTGGAACGAGCGGCGTAACTACCCCCTGGTGGACAACAAACTGCTGACCAAGACGGCGGCGCTGGACCGCGGCATTCCAACGCCCGAGCTCTACGGCGTGATTGACCACCAGTTTCAGATCGCACGCATGGTGGATGACCTCATGGATCGCCAGGGCTTCGTCATCAAACCGGTACAGGGCAGCGGCGGCAAGGGCATCCTGGTGGTGGTGGGGCGCGAGGGCGAGGGTTTCGTCAAGTCGAGTGGGGCCGTGATCGATGCGAGCGATCTGCGCCGGCACACCTCGAATATTCTCGCCGGCCTCTACAGTCTCGGCGGGCGCAATGACTTCGCCATGATCGAGGCGCTGATCGACTTCAATCCCTACCTCGCCCAGTTCAGTTACGAAGGGGTGCCCGACGTTCGCGTCATCGTATTCCGCGGCGTGCCGGTGATGGCGATGATCCGCTGTGCCACCCATGCCTCGGATGGCAAGGCCAACCTGCACCAGGGCGCGGTGGGAGTGGGCATTGATATCGGCACCGGGCGCAGTATCGCCGCCGTGCAACACGGGCGGCTGGTGACCAGCCACCCGGATACCGGCGCCAGCTTCCGCGAGCTGGAGTTGCCGGACTGGGAGGCAATCCTCGACCTTGCGGCGAGCTGTGCCGAAATGACCGGCCTCGGTTACCTGGGGGCGGATATTGTCCTCGATCGCCAGCGTGGCCCGATGTTGCTCGAGCTGAATGCACGCCCGGGCCTGGCCATCCAGGTCGCCAACCAGGAGGGCCTGGTACACCGGCTGCAGGTTGCCTCGCGGATTGCCGACGAGGCGGCGGGCCACGAGGAACGCATTCGCCTGGCCCGCGAGACGTTTCATCGGCCGGAGCCGGTTTTCGAGTCCGTGGGTAGCTGAGCTTTCGCTTGCATTAGCGGGGCTTTCGCGTAACATGCCGGGCTTCGCACGCGCTGGCCGTGCCGTTCCCCGTCAGCATTCCCCCGTACACTTTTCACCTCTGGAATTGCTGATTCATGACATTTGCTTCCCTCGGACTCTCCGACAGTCTGCTGCGCGCTATTGCCGAGCAGGGCTACGACACTCCCTCTCCCGTGCAGGCCAAGGCCATCCCGCTGGTGCTCGCCGGCCGCGATCTGATGGCCGCTGCCCAGACCGGTACCGGCAAGACGGCTGCCTTTACCCTGCCGCTGTTGCAGCGCCTTGATGGCGGCCAGCCCGCCGCCCGGGGCCGCTGTCGGGCCCTGGTGCTGGCGCCCACCCGCGAGCTGGCCGCCCAGGTGCACGAGAACATCCGCAACTATGGTCGCCACCTGCGCCTCCGCTCCGCCGTGGTTTTCGGTGGCGTCAATATCAACCCGCAGATCTCGCGTCTGCGCGACGGTGTGGATGTCCTGGTGGCCACGCCCGGTCGCCTGCTCGACCTGCACGGACAGGGTGTGGTCAAATTTGATGACCTGGAAATCCTGGTCTTCGATGAAGCCGACCGCATGCTCGACATGGGTTTTATCCACGACATTCGCCGCATCGTGCGCCTGATCCCGGAGCAGCGTCAGACGCTGATGTTTTCCGCGACTTTCTCCCGGGAAATCCGCGAGCTTTCCGGTGGCTATCTGCGCGACCCGGCCCAGGTGGAAGTCAGTCCGGCGAATGCCACCGCGGATACCGTCGAGCAGTGGGTCTACCCGGTGGACAAGCAGCGCAAGGCGGCACTGCTGTGCCACCTGGTGAACGAGGAGCGCTGGGAGCAGGTGCTGGTGTTTACCCGGACCAAACACGGTGCCAACAAGCTCAGCCAGCAGCTGGAGAAGGCCGGTATTCGCGCCGCGCCGATTCACGGCAATAAAAGCCAGAATGCGCGGACCCGTGCCCTGGGGGACTTCAAGAGTGGCCGGATCCAGGCCCTGGTGGCGACGGATATCGCCGCCCGCGGCCTCGACATCGACCAGCTGCCCCAGGTGGTTAACTTCGACCTGCCGAATATCGCCGAGGATTACGTCCACCGCATCGGCCGCACTGGCCGCGCCGGGGCCTCGGGCCGCGCCTATTCCCTGGTCAGTGCCGACGAGGCGGATTTCCTCGCCGGCATCGAACGCCTGATTCGCAAGCGCCTGCCGCGGGAGGAAATCCCCGGTTTCGAGGCGGAACATGTCGTGCCCGAGGGCCGCGTCAGCCCCGCCGGCCGCCCGCGCAGTAATGGCAACGGGAACGGCAATGGCCAGCGCCGCCAGGGCGCGCCGCGCGGCGATGCAGCCGGGCGGCCCGGTGGCGAGGGCAACGGTCGCCGTCGCCGTCGCGGCGGTCAGGGTCGCGGAGCTGCGGGACCCCGTCCGGCGCGATAGCTCACGCGATGCTTGCGTCGCCGGCAGCTTCCTGCAATGCTGAAGTGAACAACGATAACTTCGCTGCAGGGTGCTGCCATGCCCACACCGCCATCTCTGAGCCGCCGTGCCCTGGTCAAGGGCGTGGCCGCGGCTTCACTGTTGCCCCTGCTGGGCGCCAATCTGCTGGCTTGTTCCGACAGCGGGGGTAGCCGCAGCGAACCCGATGTTCCCTTGCCTCCGCCCGGTGTTGCCGCCCGTTTTGAGCACGGCGTGGCCTCCGGCGATCCGCTCTCCGATCGTGTGATTCTCTGGACCCGCGCCACCCCCGAGGCCGAAGGCTTCGTCGAAGTGGCCTGGGAGCTGGCGGAGGACGCGGAATTTTCACGCGGGCTGCGCAGCGGCCGCGGGCGCACCGATGCAGCGGTTGATTTTACCGTCAAGGTGGATGTCGACGGCCTGGCCCCGGCCACGCAGTATTACTACCGCTTCCGCGTCGGCGAGCGCGTCTCCCCGGTCGGCAGGACCCGTACCGCGCCCCTGGGCAGCGTGCCGGCGGCGACCTTCGCCGTCGTCTCCTGCTCCAACTACCCGGCGGGGTATTTCCATGTCTACCGCGAGGTCGCGGTGCGTGAGGTGGATGCGGTACTGCATCTCGGCGACTACCTCTACGAGTACGCGCCGGGGGAATACGCCAGTGCCAGTGCGGAGGCGCTGGGGCGGGTGGTTGACCCACCCTCGGAGCTGTTCTCTCTCGCGGATTACCGTCGCCGTTACGCCCAGTACCGTGGCGACGGCGACCTGCAGGCGGCGCACGCGGCCCATCCCTTCATTGTGGTCTGGGACGATCACGAGATTGCCAACGATACCTGGCGGGAGGGTGCGGAAAATCACGGTGCCGGTGAAGGTGCGTTCTCCGCGCGGCGCGCTGCGGCGATTCAGGCCTGGTATGAATGGTTGCCGGTGCGACCACCGACTGAGGTCGCGGAAATCATCTACCGTCGTCAGCCCTGGGGCGATTTGCTGGACCTGCTCATGCTGGATACCCGCGTGGTGGCGCGGGACCGGCAGTTCACCTACGCCGAACTCGCCAGCGGCGGCTCCATCGATGTGGCGACTACCCGCTCGGCGATCGCCGATGCGCGGCGCAGCCTGCTCGGGGATACTCAGCTGTCCTGGCTGCGCGAACAACTATCCGCCTCGGCTGCCCGCTGGCAGGTGCTGGGCCAGCAGGTGCTGATGGGGCGCTACTGGCTCCCGGCGCCGATCATGGAAGCGCTGGATCCCACGCTGGCAGACGGAAACGCCCTGCAGGCGGGCACCGCCGCGGTACTCGCCGCCGTGGAAGCGCGCAATACCCCGGAGGCCCAGCGGACCCCGGAACAACAGGCCCTGCTGGACTCGGCCGTGCCCTACAACCTGGATGCCTGGGACGGTTACGCGGCGGAACGCGATGCGCTCTTGCGTTTCGCCGCCGACCTCGGTTCGCGGCTGGTGGTGCTGGCGGGGGATACCCACAATGCCTGGAGCTCCCAGCTGCGCACGCCCGAAGGGACAGTGGCAGGGGTCGAGTTTGCCACGCCGAGCGTCACCTCACCGGGGCTGGAGGCGGTGCTCGGGGAGGATGCGGCGGCCCTGTTCGCCCCGCTGATGACGACGCTGGTGGACGATCTGGTCTACGCGGACTTCTCCCGCCGCGGCTTTCTCACCGTGCGCTTTACACCCGAGGCTGTGGAGGCACAATGGCGCTACGTGTCCGATATCCGCGAGTCCGGCTACCAGCTGAACGCGCAGGCGGAGCGCAGCTTTACGGTCCGCCGTGACGACCTGCGTCTGGTCTGAGTTGCCGTTGGCCGCGTATCGACACCAAACAGGCATCCAGGAGGTATTGAAGTGATAGTCAGGTTGTTTTGCGTGGCCGCGGTGTTGTCCGCCCTCGCGGGCTGTGCCCAGTATGAAAACCGGCGCGGGGTGGAGGTGGCCTGGGATGCCGCCGCCGTAGCCGACTTCCGTCGCGGCGAGACCACCCGGCAGGAAGTGATGTCGCGACTGGGCCCGCCCTCCCAGTTGATTGCCCTGGAAGATGAAACCGTCCTCTACTATCTGCTGGAGCAGTCCCGCGGCGACGGCCTGGTGCTGATTCTCTACAACCGCATGCAGATCGATACCCGCTACGACCGTGCGGTGTTCTTCTTTGATGACGATGACCGCCTGGTCGATTTCGCAACCCACGTCACCCCCCGGACATGATGCGAGGCGTTCACGTATTTGCTGCCCTCTGCCTGGGTTGCCTGCTGAGCGGCTGCAGCCAGTGGCGTTATGACCTGGGGGCACCGCTGCCGGCATTGCCCGAGGGCCAGCCTTTTGCCACCGGCACGCCCCTGGCCGAGGTGCTGGCGGTACTCGGCCCGCCGCTGCGCATCACCGCCACGGACCAGGGCTATGCCTTGCTCTGGGAATACTGGCAGGTCCGGGAAAATACCCTGGGCTTCAGCCTGGGGGCCCTGGGCGTGGACTTCCTCTCGGTGGACCTGGGCGAGGCCCATGCCCGCACGGAGATGGTGATGTTGCAGTTCGCGGCGGACCACCGCCTGAGCAGTGGCATTCACGAGCGCTGGGACAGCGATGTCGGCGGGGGACGTTCGGTGCAGCCACTGGCGAGCCTGGTCTCGGTGGTCGATGTCGATGACCTGGTCGGGCGTCTGCCGCAACAGGCCTGGGGACGGCAGAGCCTCGAGCTTGCGCCGGTTACCCTGAATCACCAGAACCGCCCCGACCAGGGGCAGGCGGGCATTTCCCAGCGCGGGGTGCCCGCCGGTATCGGCCAGAGGAGTCTGGAAATGGACTGACGCTCCGTGGCCGGCGAATCATAATGATAACGAGGACAAGCCATGAGAATGCACACCCTGCCCGAGATGCTGGATCACTGGGCGGATACCTGTCCCGAGCGCATCTGGCTCAGGGACCTGACACCCGAGGGAGCGACGGAATTTGCCTGGGGGCCCGCCCGCGATGACGTGAGCGCCGTGGCCAGTGCGCTCGAGGGGCGCTTTGGTCACGGTGAGCGCATGGTCATTCTGTCGCGCAATCGCGCCCACTGGTTTCTCGCCGATCTGGCCATCATTGCGTCGGGCAATGTCTCGGTCGGTCTGTTTACCACGCTGCCGCCCTCGACCGCGGATTATGTGCTGAATTTCACCGAGGCGCGGGTGGTGTTTGTCGGTGAGGCCAGCAACTGGGAGCGCGTGCGCCATGTCCTGCCGGAGGGCGTCACCCTGGTCGCACTCCCCGGGGTCGAGCTGGAGGAGCCCCACCTGCGCTGGGCGGACCTTCTGGCCGAGGGGCAGGGCCTGCGGCCCCGGCACCGCCCGCAGCCCGACGACACCATTTCCCTGGTCTTTACCTCGGGAACCACCGGGCAACCCAAGGGCGTGATCCAGACCCACCACAGCAATCTGGTACCCATCCGCCGTTTTCGCGAGGCCTTTGGCACCCGCGAGCGCGCCCGTTATTTCTCCTACCTGCCGCTCTCGCACATCGCCGAGCGGCAGATTGTCGAATTCTCGTCGCTGGATGGTTGCGGCGAGGTGAATTTCAACCAGGGTCTGGACACCCTGGCCAGCGATCTGCCACGCACGCGCCCCCACATGTTCTTCGGCCCGCCCAGGATCTGGGAGCAGCTGCGCCAGGCCATCACCGGCAAGTTTGGCGGCGACGAGGCGCTGCAGCAGGCACTCGACGCCGACCGGGAAGGTATAGGGCGGCTGGTACTGGAGGGATTGGGGCTGGATCAGGTGGAATACTGCCTGGTGGCGGCGGCGCCCACCCCCCCGGCGCTGATTCACTGGTGGGATACCCTGGGCCTGACGCTGATGGAGGGTTTTGGGCAGACCGAGGCCATGGGCGCCTTCGCCAACAGTCACCGCGACCGCCGTGTCGGCTCGGTGGGCAAGCCGATTGGCGATGTCGAGTACCGGATATCCCCCGAGGGCGAGTTGCTGGTGCGCATGCACGGCTGTACCCCCGGCTATTACCGCGACCCGGAAAAGACCGCGGAGCTGATTCGCGATGGCTGGCTGCATACCGGTGACAAGGCCCGCGTGGATGACGAGGGTTTCCTCTACCTCACGGGGCGCATCAAGGATTACTTCAAGACCATCCAGGGCAAGTTCGTGGCGCCGCCTCCGATCGAGGGGGAGTTTGCCCGCAACCCCTGGACGGAACAGCACTGCCTGCTCGGTCGCGGGCTGTCGAAGACGGTCATGGTGGCGGTGCTGAATGAGGCCGGCCGCCAGGCATCACCGGAGGTGGTGGATGCCGCTATCCGCGACACGGTTGCGGGGGTGAATTCAGGGCTCGAGACCCATGCGTGCATCGGTGGGGTCATCCTCAGCGCGGAGACCTGGACGCCGGACAACGAGATCCTGACGCCCACGCTCAAAGTGCGTCGGGAACAGGTGGAGGCGCGCTTTGGCGAGCTGGCGGAAACCCTCGCGCGGCAGGCGGTAGCGAGCGGGGAGCTGCAGCTGCAACGGGTGTGAGCCCGCCGGCTTCAGCTGCCTCTCGGGGGGCTGACGTCGCTGCCGTCTTCCGCTTCGGGCGTGGGCGACACTGCAAGGTCTGACTCCCGGTGGGCCGGCGCGGGCTCGACGGGCGGTGACGCTTCCTCCGGTGGCGCCTCGGCGGCGTGCATTTCGTCGGGGTCGGGGCCGCCTTCCGGCATCAGCTCGCAGGTATCCTCCTCCGGGCCGCGGGGGTCCAGGGCAAAGCCGGTGGGCGCCACTTCCGGCGCTGCCGCGGAGAAGGGGACATGGTCTGCGGCGGCCACCACCTGACTGGCGTCCCGGGTCTGCAGGCCCAGGTAGATGGCAAACAGCCCGCTGAGCACCGCGGAGGACCAGAACAGGGCGGTGGCGTTGTAGAGGTCCATCAGCTGGCCGAGCAGGACCGGCGCACTGGCCGCCCCCAAGGCGTTCAGCATCAGTACCGCGGTACCGATCTTGACAAACTCCTCGGTGGAGGAGTTGTCGGCGGCCGTGGCCAGGGACAGGGCGTACATCGGCATGGTGGTGGCACCGAAGAAGAACACCGCCAGCAGATGTAGCGTGTGGCCCACACTGAGTGCCACCGCCGCCGAGGCAGCGGTCGCGGCCAGGCCCAGCACAAACAACACATAGCGCCGGTCGACGCGATCGGAGAGCCAGCCTATCGGGTACTGGAACAGCGCCCCACCGGCGATACCCGCCGTAATGAACAGCGTCACGTCACTGACTGCCTGCCCGTAGCGCTGGGCAAAGACCGCCCCCAGGGACCAGAAACTGCCCACCACCAGGCCCGAGAGGAGGGTGCCTGCGAAGGCCGTGCGCGAGCGGCGGTAGAGCAGACGGAAGCTGACCCGGGTGGCCGCCACCGGCGCAGGAGCCAGGCGGCTGGTCAGGCCCACCGGGACGATGGCCAGCGCCAGGAAGATCGCCGCCAGGGTGAAGGGCACGGAGGAGTCGGCCGGGCCGATGTTGATCAGGACCTGCCCGACCGCCATGGAGACCAGGATGATAAAGGTATAGATCGCCAGGACCTGACCGCGATTGCTGGCGTTGGTCTGATCGTTCAGCCAGCTCTCGATCACCGTGTACAGGCCGCAGATGACCGCACCGGTCAGGAAGCGCAGCAGCATCCAGGCCGGCCAGGTGTCCAGCATTTCCAGCGCCAGAATGGCACTGATCATGATCGCCGTGAGCACGGCGAAGCTGCGGATGTGGCCGACCTTGGCGATGATGCGGGGGATGACCAGGCTGCCGCCAACGAAACCCAGGAAGTAACAGGAGGCACTGACACCAATCACGAAATCGGCCATGCCAACGGTGCTGGCCCGCAGGGGCAACAGGGTCAGCTGCATGCCTTGGCCGATCAGCAACAGCGCGGTGGAGATCAACAGGGAGGTCAGTGTCAGCAGTGCGCGCATGGGCGGAGAGCGGTCCCGGTAAAAAGTGAATGGAAAGGTTACACACTTCCCGCATCAAGACAAAACAGCGGATGAAAAAAAGCCCGGCAGAGCCGGGCGAGGAAGGCCGAGTTCCCTGAGGGGGGTCAGGTGAGGAACTCGGCGCGGGTGCTCGGGTCCTGCTTGAAGGCGCCGCCAAGCGCCGTGGTGCGGGTGCGGGAATTGCTGTCCATCACCCCGCGGGATTTCACGCAATAGTGCACGGCGTTGATGCTGACAGCGACGTCGTCGGTACCCAGCAGCGCCTGCAGGGCCACCAGGACCTGCTGGGTGAGCCGTTCCTGCACCTGCGGGCGCTGGGCAAAGAAGCGCACGATGCGGTTGATCTTGGACAGGCCGATGATCTTGTCCCGGGGGATGTAGGCGACTTTCGCGGTGCCGTCGATCGTGACGAAGTGGTGTTCGCAGGTGCTGACGAGATCGATGTCGTCGATCTGTACCATCTCCTCCACCTGCATCTTGTTGTCGATGACTGAAATCTTGGGAAAATGGCGGTAGTCGAGGCCGGAGAAAATCTCGTCGACGTACATCTTGGCAATACGGTGCGGCGTCTCCTGCAGGCTGTCGTCGTTCAGATCGAGGCCCAGGGTGCGGGTGACATCGGTAAAGGCGGCGACCAGGCGGCGATATTTCTCGTCGCGGCTGAGCCCGTTGTGCACCATGGGCGTTTCCAGCCCCTTTTCCAGCAGCGCGCGCCGGACCAGGGCCGCCTCCGCGCTCAGGTTCTCGGTGAATTCCAGGGGATTGGCGAGCGCTGTTTCCATGTTGGCCTCCGTCAGTTTCAAACGGTATACGCCCCGCTGCCTGCAAGCAGATGCCTGTGGCATGGACAGAGTTGCCGGCAATCATGGGCAAAATCTGGACAGTCGTCGCGACAGGCCCTGCGAGGCGGTCCGGCCGCCGAGTGTGGTAAGCTCGGGGGAACCGCCGTCCCGCGGTCTCTTCGTCGTGCAATGGAGTAGCGCTATGTTGCGTTCCTGGTTGAGCCGGGCGCGAGTCCTGCCGGTTATTGCGCCCCTGGACACTCCGTCCACCGTCGCCCTTTGCCGCACGCTGGTGGAAGCGGGCATGACGGCGGTGGAAATCACCCTGCGGCATCCCGACGCGCTCGCGGCGCTGGCGGCGGTGCGCGAGGACCAGCCCCAGTTGTGCATCGCCGCGGGTACCGTGTTGGACCCGGATCAGGCGCGGGCAGCGGTCGACGCTGGCGCTTCCTTCCTGGTCTCGCCCGGGCTGACGGACCCGCTGCTGGCGGTGGCGCCGGATCTGGGTGTCCCCCTGCTCCCCGGGGTCGCGACGGCCTCGGAGGTCATGCGCGGGCTGGATGCCGGGCTCGACAGTTTCAAGCTGTTTCCGGCCACGGCGGTGGGTGGGGTGTCCCTGCTGAAGGCCCTGGCAGGCCCCTTTCCCGACGTGGTTTTTTGCCCTACCGGCGGCCTGGCCCCGGACAATTTCCGCAGTTTTCTTGCCCTGCCCAACGTCCCCTGTTGCGGCGGCTCCTGGATGGTATCCCGTACCCTGATTGAAGGCGGGAATTGGGACAGGATACGCGCCCTCGCCGCGGAGGCCGTGGCAGAGCCCGCGATGGCGTAAGACGATTTTCAACCCGAACAGGAGAGGCCATGTCTGAACAGAGAGCATTGCGTATCGGCATCATGGGCTTCGGCCAGACCGGTCGCCAGATCTACGATCTCGCCACCCGCTGCGGCGATGTCGAGGTGGTTGCCATTGCGGACATCGGCCAGCCGGAGATTCTGCACTATCTCCTGCGCTCGGAGGTCGATCAGCCCGAGCGTCACCAGCTGGAGGGCAACTTCCTGGTCAATGAGCGCTTCCGGGCCCGTCTCATGCGCATCGACCAGCCTGCCGAGATGCCCTGGGATGTCTTCGGTGTCGACGCGGTCATCGATTCCACCGGCAAGTTCCGCGAGCGTCGCTTCATGCAGGACCACCTCGACAACGGCGCTCCCCGGGTTTTCCTGCGCACCCTGCCGGCGGATCACATTGACCGGATTGTCATGCCCGCCATCAATGGGCATCTCGCACGCCCGGAGGACCGGATGATCTCGGCCGGCTCCGCCACCACCACGGCGCTGTGCCTGCTCCTGCACATCCTCGGCAAGGCTTTTCCGGTGGTCTGCGCCAACATGACCACGGTGCACGCCTACACCTCGGACCAGGTCCTGCAGGACTACGCCGGCAGCGATTTCCGGCGCAGCCGTTCGGCGGCGGAGAACATCATCCCGAATACCCACGAGGCCGCCCGCTGGCTGGGCCAGGTGCTGCCTGACTTCGACGGCAAGGTGCTGACCTCCGCCCTCAATGTCCCCATTCACGAGGGCTGCCTGATGGATCTCAGCCTGGTGATGGAAGACAGCAGCGTCACCGCCGAGATGGTCAACCAGGCGATGCGCCAGGCGGCCCCCGACTACCCGGGCGTGGTCGCGGTGGTGGAGGACCCGATCGTGTCGTCGGACATTATCGGCAACGCGCATTCGGTGGTGTTTGATGCGGTGGGCACGATCAAGGCCGGCGATACGCTGATCAAGACCCTGAGCTGGTACGAGAATCTCGGGCACGCGGCGCGCCTGCTGGATGTGGTGCGCCTCTACGGGGCCCTGGACGCAAAGGGGGAGACAGCATGATGCGCGTGGCTATCAACGGTTTCGGACGAATCGGGCGCTCGGTGTTCCGTATTCTCGACGAGTGCCCGGACATCGAGGTGGTGGCGATCAACGACCTGTTCGACAACGCCGCCCTGCGCTACCTGCTGAATTACGACACGGTAATGGGGCCCTTTGGCAAGTCGCTGGCGCTGGAAGGGGACGAGTTTGTCACCCCCAACGGCCGCACGCGCCTGCTCAATGAGCGCGATCCGGCCAGCCTGCCCTGGGAGGCCCTGGGCATCGATGCGGTGGTTGAGGCCACCGGTGCCTTCCGCAAGCGGGCGCAGCTGGAGCCGCACCTGGCGGCGGGAGCCGGTCGGGTGGTGCTGACCGTGCCCGCCTCGGATGCGATCGATTACACGGTTGTGCTCGGGGTCAACGACGACGGCCTGCTGCCGGAGCACCGGATCATTTCCAATGCCAGCTGCACCACCAACTGCCTGGCGCCCATGGTGAGCGTGCTGGACGAGGCCTTCGGCATCGAGGAGGGCGTCATCAATACGGTTCACGCCTACACCAACGATCAGCGTCTGGCGGACGTGCCCCACTCCGACTGGCGCCGCAGCCGGGCCGCGGCGGAGAACATCATTCCCACCTCGACCGGGGCGGCCAAGGCGGTCGGCGCCGTGTTGCCGCGCCTGAAGGGGCGCCTGCACGGCATTGCGGCCCGGGTGCCGGTGCCCGACGGGTCGGTTGTCGACCTGTTTGCCAGGCTGAGCCGCGAGGTCGGGGTGAACGAGGTGCACGCGGCGGTGCGCGAGGCGGCGGGCTCACCCCGGCTGCAGGGCATTCTGCAGTATCGGGACGACCCGATCGTCTCCTCGGATATCATCGGCAACCCGCATTCCTCGGTCTACGACGCCGGCTTTACCGCAGTGACCGGAGGACGTTACCTGCGCGTGCTGAACTGGTATGACACCGAGTGGGGCTATTCCTGCCGGGTGGTCGACTTGTTGCGGAGGTTGTCCCAGTGGTAAGTGACAGCCTGCCCGCCCCCCACACCGAGGAGCACGCCGATCCGGAGGACTACAGCCAGCTGCGCAGCAACGTCAGCTTCCTGGGCCGGCTGCTCGGCGACACCATTGCCGCCGCGGAGGGAGAGGACTTCCTGGACCTGATCGAGCGCATCCGCCGCCTCTCCAAGTCGGCGCGCCAGGATGCCGCGGATACCGGCGCCGGCCACGGTGAGCTGCAGACGCTGCTGCAATCCCTGGACAGCGATCGCCTGGTGCCGGTGGCGCGCGCCTTCAGCCAGTTTCTCAATCTCGCCAACATTGCCGACCAGCACCACACCGTCGCGCGACAGATGGAGCCGCTGTTCTCCGCCTCCCGCCAATTGCGCGACACCTTCCGCGAGCTCCGCGAGGAGGGGGCGGACGCCGACACGCTCGCTGCGGCGGTGGCGGATTTGAAGATCGAACTGGTACTCACTGCGCACCCCACCGAGATCATGCGGCGCACCCTGATTCACAAGCACACGGCAATTGGTCGCTGCCTCTCCCAGCTGGAACTGGAGGGCTTGACCGCGCGCGAGCGCGAACGCCTGCACGCCCGCCTGCGGGAGCTGATCGCCCAGATCTGGTACGGCGATGACTTTCGCACCGACCGCCCCACGCCGGTGGATGAGGCCCGCTGGGGCTTTGCCGTGGTCGAGGATTCGCTGTGGCAGGCGGTGCCCGAGTTCCTGCGCCGGCTGGACGAGGCCCTGCAGGAGAGCTGCGGCACAGGGCTTCCACTCGAATACGCCCCGGTGCACTTTGGATCCTGGATGGGCAGCGACCGCGACGGCAACCCCAATGTCACTGCCGACGTCACGGAGGAGGTGCTCTGGCTGAGCCGCTGGCAGGCACTCGAGCTCTACTACCGGGATATCGACGGGCTGGTCGAAGAGCTGTCGATGCTGCCCTGCAGCGAAGCCCTGCGCGAGCGCGTGGGGAATGCCCACGAGCCCTATCGGGCCCTGCTGCGCGAATTACGCGACGCGCTGCGGGAGGACCTGCTGGCGGTCGAGCAGGCCCTGGACACCGGGCGCCCGGTGGACCGGCAGCTGCTGTCACGCGAGGATCTGTGGGCGCCCCTGGAGCTGTGCCGCGACTCCATGCTCGCCTGCGGCATGCAGTCCATCGCCGACGGGGCCCTGCTCGACCTGATGCGCCGGGTGCAGTGCTTTGGCGTGCACCTGGTGCGTCACGATGTGCGCCAGGACAGCGCCCGCCACACCGAGGCGCTCTCGGCGCTGACCCTGTGGCTGGGGCTGGGCGATTATGCCGAGTGGGACGAGTCCGCCCGCTGCGCGTTTCTGGCCGGCGAGCTGGCCAGCCGGCGGCCGCTGCTGCCCCCGGATTGGGATCCCCCGGAAGCCGTGGCGGAGGTGCTGGCGACCTTCCGGGTGATTGCCCGGCACCCGCCGGAGGCCTTCGGGGCCTATGTGATTTCCATGGCCCGCCAGGCCTCCGATGTGCTGGCCGTGCACCTCCTGTTGCGCGAGACCGGTTGCCGGCATCCGCTGCCGGTGGCGCCGCTGTTCGAGACCCTCGACGACCTGTCGCGGGCGCGGGAGGTGATGGCAGCGCTGCTGGAGATGCCCTGGTATCGCGGCCACATCAACAACCAATTGATGGTTATGATCGGCTATTCCGATTCGGCCAAGGACGCCGGTGTGCTGGCGGCAGCTTGGGCCCAGTACCAGGCCCAGGAGTCGCTGCTGGCCCTGTGCCGCGACCAGGGCGTCCAGTTGACCCTGTTCCACGGCCGCGGGGGCACCATTGGCCGCGGCGGTGCACCGGCCCACGCGGCCCTGCTGTCGCAGCCACCCGGCTCCCTGGAGCAGGGCCTGCGGGTCACCGAGCAGGGGGAGATGATCCGCGCCAAGCTCGGTTGGACCTCCCTGGCGGTGAAGACCCTCGCGCTCTACACCAGCGCCATCTGCCGCGCCAACCTGCGCACGCCGCCGGCGCCGCTGGACCAGTGGCGAGAGGTCATGGACCGGCTTTCCACGCTGTCCTGTTCCCGCTACCGGGGCATTGTGCGCGAGCATTCCGGCTTTATCGACTACTTCCGTCACGCTACGCCGGAGCAGGAACTGGCCGGCTTGCCCCTGGGTTCCCGCCCGGCACGGCGTCGCCAGGGGGGCGGTGTCGAAAGCCTGCGTGCCATTCCCTGGATCTTTGCCTGGTCGCAGAATCGCCTGATGCTGCCCGCCTGGCTGGGAGCGGGCGAAGCCCTCCAGGCCGTGCGTGACGCCGGTGACGAGGCCCTCTTGCGGCAGATGGTGTCGCAGTGGCCCTTCTTTGCCCCCCGCCTGTCGATGCTGGAGATGGTTTTCGCCAAGGCCGATGCCGGCCTGTCGGCCCACTATGATGCCTGCCTGGTGCCCGAGGCGCTGCAGGGCCTGGGCCGAAGCTTGCGCGAGCAGTTGCTGGCGGACTGTCGCACCGTGCTGGAGCTGACCGGCAGCGACGTGCCGCTGGCAGATGCCCCCTGGGTGCGCGAGTCGATACAGCTGCGCAATATCTATACCGACCCGCTGAACGTCCTGCAGGCGGAGCTGCTGAAACGCCAGCGCCGGGAAGCCCGGCCGCTGCTGGAGCAGGCGATCATGGTGACCATTGCCGGGATTGCGGCGGGCATGCGCAACACCGGCTAGCCGGATCCCCGTCTGTGCTCAGAGGCAGAGAAGGAGGAGGCTGACCACCAGTCCGGCCGCCAGCAACAAGCCGGCGATGCCCAGCGGGTGGCGCGAGGCCACCAGCAGCACCAGGCTGTGCAGCAGCGGCAGGCGCGCGGAGGGGTTCAGCAACAGTCCCAGCTCGCGCGCGTGCTGGGTGGTGTCCAGTGCCGGGAGCCAGCGGTTCCCGGTGAAGACCACCAGGTCGCCGAGGGCAATACAGCCGCGGTTCCAGCGTGCCTCCCGGGCCGGGCCGGAACGGTAGCGTCCGCGGTGATCCACCAGGACCAGCTGACTGCCGCGCAGCCCCAGCATGTCCAGGGGAGCACGGGCCAACCACCACAGGCCGAGTGCGGTGCAGCCCAGCACGAGTAGCAGGCTTCCCAGCGCCAGGGTGGAAACACTCGCTCCGGCAAGCAGGGTGCCGCCCGTCAGGGCCAGCCCGGCGAGGAGCAGGGTGAACTGCAGCAGGCGCCGCAGGCGGCGCGGATCCACGGGCAGCCACAGCATGCTGTCGGGGGCGCGCAGGGGGGCGGTTGCCTGGGTGAGCTGCGTTTGCGCCAGGACGCGCGCGCGCAGGTGCTGCCACAGCCCGAGTCCCGCCGCCAGCAGGGCGACTGCCAGGAGCAGGGCGCGACTCCACTGCCACCACCCCTCGATCTGGCTGGCGCGCTGTTCGAGGTCGTCGCGCCTGGTCTGTAAGGCGCTCACCGCTAGCGGCGCCAGGGGCTCACCGTTGGCGCTGTAGCGCAGCAGATGATCGCGGCGAAAATCCGCGACCAGCACCCGGTCCCCCCAGGCGAGCACCGCGTCCACACGGGTAGCCGCTGGCAGTGTCACGGCGCCGAGCCCACGCCACTGGCTGTCGAAGCGATGCAGTTCCTGCGCGCTGCCGTCGCTCTGACTCAGGGTAACCCACCAGCCGTCGGCGACGCGCGCAAAGGGCCCGGTACTTGCCAGTTCCGCCCGGAGCCCGTCGTGCGGCAATACCAGTAGCTGGTCCAGCTGCTCTCCAAAATGGGCGCGCTCCGGGCGCAGAACATTGAGCGCAGGTCCCTCCGGGGCGTTAGTGAACAGCAGCCCTTCCACCGCAAGCAGGCCGGGGTTCCGCGCCGGCGAATACGGGCTGCTCGCCAGGAGCTGGCCACCTTCATCCAGCAGTTGCAGCCCCCCGCTGTGGGCCAGAATCAGCTGCGCCTGACGGGGCAGCCAGTGCAGGGTGAGCAGAGTGCCCGAGAGCAGTGCGCGGCAGCTGCCGTCCTCCAGGACACAGTGCTGCAACAGGCGCGTGCCATCGCCGGCCTCGCTCAACATCCACAACTGGCCTTCGCGACCGCCCGTCAGTGCCACCACCGGGCTGTCGACGGCCAGCGCCTCCAGGCTCAGCGCTTGCAGGGCCCTGCCGGAGCGGTCGTGTGACAGCAGCGCTTCGTCGGTAGCCAGCCACAGTTCCCCGTTTGCCGTGCTGGTTGCGGCGCGCAGTCGCGGCAGCTCGGGCTGTGACCAGAGCAGCGTGTGCAGGGCCGTGAGCAGCAGGGCGAGGAGGGCGGCCACGGCCGACAAGCCCCAGAGCCCCCTGGCCAGCTGCGCGGCCCGAATTGGTCGCTGTGGGTCGCTGGACCAGGGCACCAGCGCATAGAGATTGGGGGCCGCCGTGCCCGACGTTGCCGCCTTGGGCTCCGGTGCCGCCGGTTCCGTCCCATGCTCGCCGCGGTCGCTGGCGCGCAGCGCCACCACCATGCCAATACGCCGCAGGCGCACATACCAGTGGGCGGCCTCCTCGCGGCTGAGATGGCGGCGCAGGGTAACCTCGTCACCGCGAAAGAAGCGCCTGGCCCGGTCCGTGTCGTCAATGGCGAACAATCTGGCGAAGGCCGCGATGGTCTGTTCGCGGCGGTGGCCAGACAGCACCTCGCCGTGGAATAGCAGGTCGAAGCGATCCCCTTCGCTGTTGCTGTCGGCAGCGGTTTCCGCGCCGGCCGGCTTGCCGCTCATGCGCCGCAATCAGTGTATGCCGCGCATCATGCGGCGCAGCAGGGGTGACAGCAGCAGCAGTACCAGGCCGACGCCGAGACCCACCCACATGAGGCTGCCGAACAGTTCGGTGTAGGCCTCGAGGGCCCGTGACACGTCGGTGATCTGTCCACCCAGGGTGTCCAGAGCGGCGATCTTGGACAGCTGCACCGCGACAAATTCGGAGTAGGCCGTGGCCAGGAACCAAGCTCCCATCATGACCCCGACGACGCTGGGGACCGCCAGTTTGGTGACTGCCGACAGGCCCACCGGCGACAGGCACAGCTCGCCCATGGTGTGCAGCAGATAGGCGAGCACCATCCAGTAGCCGACCACCAGGCCGCGCTCGTCGGGATGTTGGGCCCCCCAGACCAGGGCGCCGAAGCCGACGCCGGCGAGGGCGATGCCGAGGGCGAATTTCACCGGTGTGCTGGGTTCGCGGCCGCGCTGACCGAGCCAGGTCCACAGGGCGGCGAAGATCGGTGCCAGCAGGAAAATGAAGAAGGCATTGAAAAAACCGAACTGCGCCGCTGTGAGGGTGAAGCCGAAGACCTCCCGGTCCATCACCCGGTCGGCGTAGAGCGTCATCGACGCCGCGCTCTGCTCGAACAGTGACCAGAAGACCACGCTGGAGACGATCAGAATCACCAGGACGGTCATGCGGCTGCGCTCGACCGGGTTGCAGCGGAACAGGATGAACCAGGCGATGCCGAGAAAGGCCACCAGTGCCAGGGCGTTGAGCAGGGTCCCCACCGCGCCGTGGAATTGCAGCATCTGCCAGGCGGTGGCGACGCCGAGCAGGCTGGCCAGGTAGATGGTCCATTCGCGGCTGATGCCGAGCGCCGTGCGCTGGCGCAGGCGCTCGGGGTCGCGCGGTTCGGCGAGACCACGCAGGTGCTTCTGGCCATGGAGGAAGGTGGCCAGGCCCACCAGCATGCCCACCCCGGCGGCACCAAAGCCCCAGGCCCAGCCGTAGGTCAGCCCGAGATAGCCGCAGAGCAGGGTGGCGGTGAGGGAGCCGAGGTTGATGCCCATGTAGAAAATCGTGAAACCGGCGTCCCGGCGCGGATCGTCCACGCTGTAGAGCTGGCCGACAATGGTGGAAATGTTGGGCTTGAGAAAGCCGACGCCCACCACAATCAGCCCCAGGGACAGGTAGAAGACTTGCAGCGCGCGCTCGTCGCGCACCACGGCATCGCCCACCATGCGCGCCTGTTCCCCCTCGACGGCCATGCCCAGGTGACCCAGCACCAGCAGCAGGCCGCCGAAGATCACCGACTTGCGCATGCCCAGGTAGCGATCGGCCAGGAGGCCGCCGATGACCGGCATGGCGTAGACCAGCGCCGCATAGCCGCCCAGGACCTCGAGGCCATTGGCGTCGCTGAACAGGTGGTATTTGGTCAGGTACAGCAGCAGGAGGTACTTCATGCCGTAGAAGGAGAAGCGCTCCCAGAGTTCGGTGGCGAAGCAGACATAGAGGCCGCGCGGGTGGCCGAAGAAGCCGCGATCCTCGGCGGGTGAAATGCTCGCAGTGGTCATGTGCAGTGGCGCTCCCAGGCCGGGTATTATCCGGCTATTGTGCAGGAAAAGGGCCTTGTCGGGCACCCTGTATAGGGGTGCACCACAGAGTGGGAGGCGTTAACATGCGCGCGGTGAAAATCATTTTCGGAAGCTGCTCATGAAGAACATTCTCGCGCTGACCTCCCTGCTGGGGGCCCTGTGGGTGACCTCGCCCGGGATGGCGGACACCGGGTCCCAGCCAGCGGACACTGCCGCCCCCGCCGTCGCGGCACGTATCGAGGCCAGCCTGCACCGGCACATCGCCGAGCTGGCATCGGATGCCTACGAGGGGCGGGCGCCCGGCACACCGGGCGAGGAGAAGACCGTGCAGTACCTGGCGGAGCATTTCCTGGCGCTGGGCCTGGAACCCGGCAATCGCCGCTCCTGGTTCCAGGAAGTGCCGATCACCACCATCGCCACGGCACCCTCCGCCGAGCTTGCCCTGCGCGGGCCCGACTACCGTGCTGACCTCGCCTACGGCGAGCAGATGATGGTGGCCACCCAGCGCCAGCAATCCGCCGTTGGCCTGGACAACTCGGAACTGGTCTTTGTCGGCTACGGCATCAATGCGCCGGAGCGCGACTGGAACGATTACGCGGGCGTCGATGTCACCGGCAAGACCGTGGTCATCCTGATCAATGACCCGGGCTTCGCCACCGGCGATCCGGCGCTGTTCAACGGTCGGGCGATGACCTACTACGGGCGCTGGGACTACAAGTACGCCGAAGCCGCCCGGCAGGGCGCCGCCGGGGCGCTGATCATTCACGAGACCGCGCCCGCCGCCTACCCCTGGGAGGTGGTGCGCAACAGCTGGTCCGGGGGCACGATCGGCATCACCTCGCCCGACCACAACAGCGACGCGCTGGCGGTGGAGGGCTGGTTGCCCCTGGAGCAGGCCAGTCAGTTGCTGGCGGCAGCCGGGATGGACCTGGAGCAGCTCAAGGCCGCGGCGGTGAAGCCGGGCTTCCGGGCGCGCCCGCTGGCCGGCTTTACCGCCAGTGTGCAGCTGGAGAACCAGCTGCAGAACGCCCTGTCACGCAACGTGCTGGCGATGATACCGGGCAGCAGCCACCCGGACGAGGTGATTATCTATACCGCTCACTGGGACCACCTGGGGGTGCGCCCGAATGAGGCCGGGGACAACATCTACAACGGCGCCAGTGACAATGCCTCCGGGGTTGCCGGTCTGCTGGCACTGGCGGCGGAGTTCCAGGACCAGGCCTCTCCACCGGCGCGTTCCATTCTGTTCCTCGCGGTGACCGCGGAGGAGTCCGGTCTGCTCGGCTCCCGGTATTACGCGGAGCATCCGGTCTTCCCCCCCGAAAAAACCGTCGCCAACTTCAACATGGACAATATCGCGGCTGCCAATCTGGGCCCGACCCGGGATATTGCGGTGGTGGGCTACGGCAACAGTGAACTGGAAGACTACCTGGCCCGGGCGGCGGAGGCCAAGGGCCGCGAGGTGGTGCAGGAGCCCTACCCGGAGAAGGGCTTCTACTACCGCTCCGACCACTTTTCCCTGGCCGGTATCGGCATTCCCGCCCTCTACCTCACCCGGGGCACCGACAGTGTCGAGCACGGTCAGACCTGGGGTCGCGAGCGGCTGGAGGGCTGGATTGCCGATCACTACCACAAGCCCTCGGATGAATACCGCGAGGACTGGGATTTGCGGGGGGCCGTGCAGGAAGTGATGTTGCTGCTGCACATGGGCCGCGAGCTGGCCAACAACCGCGACTTTCCCGCGTGGCGCGACGGGGTCGAGTTCAAGGCCGTGCGCGAGGCCTCCAGGAAGTAGGGCTCAGCGCCGGTTGATGGAAAACGCTGACCAGCTCTGGCTGACCGGCATCAGCTCCAGGCTGTTGACGTTCAGGTGGGGCGGCAGGCTGGCCAGCCAGAACACGGTCTCGGCGATGTCCTCGGGCTGGATCGGATCGGCGCCCCGGTAGAGCGTGTCGTGGGCGGCCTGGTCGCCCCCGGTGCGCACCAGGGTGAATTCGCTCTCGGAAAGCCCCGGGGCCAGGCAGCTGACGCGCACGCCACTGCCCTGCAGATCGCTGCGCAGGGCGTAGGAAAACTGCTCCACAAAGGCCTTGGTGCCGCAGTAGGTATTGCCGCCGGGGTAGGGCCAGTGGCCCGCCACTGAACCGATGTTGATGATGCTGGCGCCGCGCCCGCGGGCAATCAGGGTCGGCAGCAGGCTGTGGGTGACCGTGGTCAGCCCCTTGATGTTGGTGTCGATCATGCGGTGCCACTCTTCCAGTGAGCACTCGGGTGCCGGCGCCGTGCCCAGTGCCAGGCCGGCGTTGTTCACCAGGCAATGTACCTCGCGGAAGTTCTCTGGCAGGCCCGCGACCATGGCCTGTACCGCCGCGGTATCGCGTACGTCCAGGGCCTGGGTGTGGACCGGGCACTGCTCGCCCAGGCGTGCCGCCAGGGCGTCCAGGCGCTCCTGCCGGCGACCACTCAACACCAGTTTCCAGCCCGCGCGGGCGAAGCGCTCCGCGCAGGCCAGGCCAAAGCCGGACGTGGCGCCGGTGATAAAGGCGGTATTGGCCATCTCTGTGCTCCCTGTGTCGAGGCCCGCGACTTAGTCGAGGGTGAAGGCTACCACGGCGTCGCCCATGCGCGAGCCCAGGTGGCGGTGGCCCCCGGCGGCGATGACCACATACTGACGGCCCTGGTAGCGATAGCTCATGGGTGTGGCGTGGCCGCCGGCGGGCAGCCGCGCTTTCCACAGTTCTTCGCCGGTGGCGGTTTCGAAGGCCCGCAGGTAGCTGTCGGTGGCGGCGCCGATGAAGGTCAGGCCGCCCGCTGTGACCAGTGAGCCGCCGCTGTTGGGGACCCCGAGATTCAGCCACAGGGGGAAGGGCGCCAGATCGCGGGTGCCGCCCAGGGGCACTTCCCAGGCTTTCTTGCCGCTGTTCATGTCAATCGCCGTGAGCACGCCCCAGGGTGGGCGGTTGCAGGGGGCGCCCAGGGGCGAGAGGAAGGGGCGGCGCTTGACCGCATAGGGCGTGCCCTCCTGGCGTTCCACTGGCTCGCTGTAGTCGGGGGCGTCGACCACTTCCCGGGGTACCAGCTCGATCACCGCGGGTACCCGGGTGGTGTTGGCCAGGAGCAGGTTGCGCTGGGGATCGTAGCTGACGCTGCCCCAGTTGCTGCCGCCCATGAAGCCCGGGTAGACCAGGGTCGGCTCGGTGCCGATGGGGGTGTAGCGGCCGGCATAGTTCAGCTGGCGGAATTCCTTCAGGCAGGCCTGTTTGTCGAACCAGACGAAGCCGAACATGTCCTCCTCGGTGAGGGTGTCGGGGTGCAGGGCCTCCGGCAGCAGCGGGTAGGGCTGGGTCGGCGACAGGGCCTCGGGTGCGGGGCCGCCCTGGGGCACCGCGCGCTCCTCGATGGGGAAGAGTGGCTCGCCGGTCTCCCGGTTGAGTACAAACAGCAGCCCCATCTTGGTGGCCTGCACCAGTGCGGGGATCGGACCATCCTTGCCGGGGAAGTCGAAGAGGACCGGCTGGGAGGGCACATCGTAGTCCCAGACATCGCGGTGCACGGTCTGGTAGTGCCAGACCAGTTTGCCAGTGGTGGTATCCAGGGCCACGATCGAGCTGCCGTAGTGGTCCATGCCGGCGCGCTCGCCGCCGTAGTAGTCGCCGGTGGGGTTGCCCGTCGGGATGAAGACCAGCCGGCGTTCACTGTCGGCGGAGAAGGGGGCCCAGGCATTGGGGCTGCCGGGGGTATAGCCCTGGCTCTGATCGTGACCCGGAGGCACGGCCTCCCAGCTCCAGACTTTTTCCCCGCTGCGCACATCGAAGGCGCGCACCACGCCGCTGGGCACCCCGGCGCGGCGCAGGTCGGCGACCTGTGCGCCGACCACGATCCGGTCGTTGACGACGGTGGGCGCCGAGGTCATGGCGTACTCGCCCTGGCGTACCTCGCCGAGTTCGCTCTTCAGGTCGATTTCACCGTCGATGCCGAAATCCTGGCAGCGTTCCCCATTGCGGGCGTCCAGTGCCAGCAGGCGGCCGTCGAGGGTGCCGGCGATCACGCGGCCTGCGCAGGCTTCGTCGGCCCCGGCGGTGGGGTCATGGTGAAAGGCCACGCCGCGGCAGGACACGCTGTAGAGGCCGCGGATATCGGGATTGGCATCGACGTGCCAGCGCTCTTCGCCGCTGGCCGGGTCGAGGGCGATCACGCGGTTGCGCGGGGAGCAGAGGAACAGGCTGTCTCCCGCCAGTATCGGGGTGGTTTGCATGGCCGGTGCATTGAAGGGGTCGGGGAAGCTGCCGGGCTCGAGGTCGCCGCTGTGATACTCCCAGGCCTGCTCCAGCCGGTGCACATTACCGGTATGGATATCCTCGGGGCTGGCAAAGCGGGTGCCGCCCTCGTCACCGCCCCAGTGCAGCCAGGCGGTATCCGGGCCGCCTGCGGGCGCTGTTGCGGGGGCTTCACCGGTGCAGCCGGCGAGCAGGGAGAGTGTCGCCATGCAGGCCAGCCCGGTGTGGAGAATTGTCTTGTGCATGTCTTGTCCTTGCATGTGGGGCTTGACCGCGTTCAGGCAGCTCTGACGCGGTCATCGGGGTAGGCGTCTTCACTCGCCTGCGCCAGGGCCCGGGCGATGTCGTCGGGTTGGCGAAGGCGCTTGATCTCTTCGAAGAAGCGCGCCGCCTGGGGGTAGTAGGCGCGCAGATAGACCAGCCATTGCTTGAAGGGGTTGGCGGCGTGCCCGCGATCGTAGCAGGCCAGGTTCAGGTCCAGGAATTCCGCCAGCAGGGGCAGGATGTCGCGCCAGGCCAGGGGCTCGGGGCCGGCCTCGCCGCGGAGGCTGGCGGCCACCAGGCGCGGCAGGTCGGGTCGGCAGAGGGCACCGCGGCCCAGCATCAGGTCGCTGCAGCCGGTGACCTCGCGGCAGCGCCGGGCGTCGTCGGCGCTCCAGATCTCGCCGTTGGCGATGATCGGCAGTCCCGGTGCGGCCTCCCGGGCGCGGGATATTTCCTCCCACCAGGCCGGAGGCCGGTAGCCGTCGCGGCGGGTGCGGGCGTGAACGGTCAATTCGCTGGCGCCGGCTTCGGCGATGGCCCGGACGTTGTCGAGAAAGGGGCTGCGGTCCTCGAAACCCAGGCGTATCTTGGCGGTCACCGGAATCTGCGTCGGCACGGCGCGGCGCACCGCGTCGACGATAGCGGACACCCGCTCCGGCTCTCGCAGCAGGATGGCACCGCCGTCGGAACGGTTGACGGTCTTGGCCGGGCAGCCGAAGTTCAGGTCGATGCCGGGTGCCCCCAGCTCCGCCGCCCGCGCGGCGTTCTCCGCCAGGGGGGCGGGCTGACCGCCGAGCAGCTGCAGAAAGACCGGCACACCGGCGCGGGTGCGGCCGCCCTGGTCGAGTTCCGGGCACAGGCGGCGGAAGACCCGCGGCGGCAGCAGGCGGTCGCAGACACGCAGGAACTCGGTCACACAGCGGTCCACGCCACCCAGCCCCGTGAGCAGACGGCGCATGGCGGGGTCGATGACGCCCTCCATGGGGGCAAGCATGACGCGCATGGGGTCGGGGTCTCCCGGTTGGATAAAGCGGCACAGTATACCCGTCCCGGGCGGGCTGCCGACATGACCCGGTTGCGGTTGGCGCGCGGCCGGGGTCCTGTTTTATGATGGGTCATCTATTTGTACCGAGGGGGGGCCCATGGACACGGGTCTGATGGCGCGGGGTTTCGAGCTGATGTTGTTCGGGATGACCGCGGTGGGTCTGTTCCTGACGCTTCTGGTGGTCGCGGTCACCCTGAGTGCCCGGGTCATGCAGCGCTGGTTCCCGGAGCCCGAGCCGGCACCGGCGCCGCGGCGCAGCGGACAGCCCTCCACCCCGGCCGCAGGGGCTCCGGCACCGGAAGTGGTCGCGGCCATTGCCGCCGCCCTTCACCAACACCGTTCACAGAGGCACTGAGACCATGGCCAAAAGCAAACAGCCGCTGGGCATCACCGATGTCGTGCTGCGCGATGCCCACCAGTCACTGCTGGCAACCCGTTTCCGTCTCGAGGACATGCTGCCGATTGCCGGCGAGCTGGACGAAGTCGGTTTCTGGTCGGTGGAGTCCTGGGGCGGTGCCACCTTCGATGCCTGTATCCGCTATCTCGGTGAAGATCCCTGGGAGCGGATCCGCGAGTTGAAGAAGGCCATGCCGAAAACCCGGCAGCAGATGCTGATCCGCGGCCAGAACATTCTCGGCTACCGGCACTACGCCGACGACGTGGTACGCAAGTTCGTCGAGCGGGCGGCGGTCAACGGGGTGGATGTCTTCCGCGTCTTCGATGCCATGAACGACATGCGCAATCTCGAGGTGGCCCTGCAGGCGGTGAAGGAGACGGGCCGCCACGCCCAGGGCACCCTGTCCTACACCATCAGCCCAGTGCATACCCTGGACACCTGGGTGGACCTGGGCAAGCGCATCGAGGACATGGGGGCCGACTCCATCGCCATCAAGGACATGGCGGGTCTGCTGCGCCCCTACGAGGGCTACGAACTGGTGCGGCGGCTGAAGGAAAGCTGCAGCATTCCCATTCACATGCAGTGCCACGCGACCACCGGGCTGTCCACGGCCACCATTCTCAAGTGCGTCGAGGCCGGTATCGACAACGTGGATACCTCCATCTCCTCCATGTCCATGACCTACGGGCATTCCCCCACGGAGTCAGTGGTGGCCATACTCGAGGGGACAGACCGGGATACCGGGCTGGACATTCACCGCCTCGAGGCGATTGCCGCGTACTTTCGCCAGGTGCGGCGCAAGTATGCAAAGTTCGAAGGTTCCCTGCGCGGGGTCGATTCGCGGATCCTGGTGGCCCAGGTGCCCGGGGGCATGCTCACCAACATGGAAAACCAGTTGCGCGAGCAGGGTGCCATCGATCGCATGGACGAGGTGCTGGAGGAGATCCCGCGGGTGCGCGAGGAACTTGGCTATATTCCCCTGGTCACGCCGACCTCCCAGATCGTCGGCACTCAGGCGGTGCTCAACGTGCTCACCGGTGAACGTTACAAGTCGATATCCCGGGAGACCGCCGGCGTGCTGCGCGGCGAATACGGCGCCACGCCGGCGCCGGTGAACGAATCCCTGCAGCAGCGTGTGCTGGAGGGCGATGCACCGGTGACCTGTCGCCCGGCGGACTTGCTGGAACCCGAGCTGGAAAGCCTGCAGGACGAGCTGGAGGCGCTGGCCCGGGAGCAGGATATCCGCCTGGCGGAGGACGAGCGGCGCATCGACGACGTCCTGACCTACGCGCTGTTTCCCCAGGTCGGCCTGAAGTTCCTCTCCAACCGCGGTAACCCGGAGGCCTTCGAGCCGGCCCCGGACAGCGAGGCGACGGCCGCGCCGGCGACAGCACCGAAGGCGCAAGACCGGTCCGCCCGGGAGGCGGGCGCTGCGGTTTATACCGTGAACGTCAACGGCCAGGCTTACGTGGTGGAAGTCAGCGAGGGCGGCGACATCCAGCAGCTGCAGCCCGCCGCGTCCGCACCTGCGGAGGCGGCGCCCGCCAATCAGACGGGCGGCGACAGCGGGGGCAAGCCGGTGCCGGCCCCCCTGGCCGGCAACATCGTACGGGTCAATGTGGCCGCCGGCGATGCGGTCGAAAGCGGCGAGGTCATCGTGGTCCTGGAAGCCATGAAAATGGAGACCGAAGTGCGTGCGCCCGCCGCCGGGCAGGTGCGGGCGGTCGAGGTGAAGGCCGGCGACAGCGTGGCTGTCGGCGATCCCCTGATTACCCTGGGCTGATCCATGGACAATCTGTTGCAGCTCTGGGGCGCCACTGGCCTCGCGCACATACAGCCCGGCCAGGCGATCATGATCGCGATTGGGCTGGTCCTGCTGTTCCTGGCCATTCGCAAGGGCTTCGAGCCGCTGTTGCTGGTGCCGATCGGATTCGGCGGCATCCTGGCCAACATTCCCGGCGGCGGCCTCGCCTGGTCCGCGGCAGAGGCGGCCCTGCACAGCGGTGACCCCGCCGTGCTGGCGGATATTGCGCGGGTGCTGGGAGCGGATGCGGCGCACGCAGACAGCCTGTTCAAGGTGCTGGCCGAGGCGCCGCCGATGCTGCTGCACGAGGCGACCATGGTGGCCCGGGGTGCAGGTTTCAGCGACGGCATGCTGCATGTGTTCTACAGCGTGGCGATCGCCAGCGGCGTGGCGCCCCTGGTGATCTTCATGGGGGTCGGTGCGATGACTGACTTCGGCCCCCTGCTGGCCAACCCGCGCACGCTGTTCCTCGGCGCCGCGGCGCAATTCGGGATTTTTGCCACGGTGCTGGGGGCGGTAGGGCTGAGTACCCTGGGGCTGATGGACTTCAGCCTCGCCGACGCCGCGGCGATTGGCATCATCGGCGGCGCCGACGGGCCGACCGCCATCTATGTTTCCAGTGTGCTGGCGCCCGATCTGCTCGGCCCGATCGCGGTGGCGGCCTATTCCTACATGGCCCTGGTACCCCTGATACAGCCACCGATCATGCGCGCCCTGACCAGCGAGGCGGAGCGTCGCATTGAGATGACGCAGCTGCGCGTGGTCTCGCGGCGGGAAAAGATCGTATTCCCGTTGCTGCTGCTGATACTGGTGGCCCTGCTGCTGCCGGCGGCAGCGCCCCTGCTGGGCATGTTCTGCTTCGGCAACCTGATGCGCGAGAGTGGCGTGGTCGGGCGCCTGAGCGAGACGGCGCAGAATGCCCTGATCAATATCACCACGATTTTTCTCGGCCTGTCGGTGGGCTCCAAGCTGGTGGCGGACAAATTCCTCGACCTCAACACCCTCGGCATTCTCGGTCTCGGGGTGGTGGCCTTCGCCATCGGTACCGCCTCCGGCATCCTGATCGCCAAGCTGATGAATCGCTTCAGTACGACACCGGTCAATCCCCTGATCGGCTCTGCCGGTGTTTCCGCAGTGCCGATGGCGGCGCGGGTCAGCAACAAAGTCGGGCTCGAGGCGAACCCCCACAATTACCTGCTGATGCATGCCATGGGCCCGAATGTGGCAGGCGTCGTGGGCTCCGCCGTGGCCGCCGGGGTGATGATCAGCCTGGTGGGAGGGTGACTCCGCGCCGCGCCGTTGGTGCCGGGGCGATTATTTTTGTAAACTCCCCCTTCCACGTATCTGCCGAGCCGAGTGTGCATGAACCCCAACTACCTTGATTTTGAACAGCCCATTGCCGAGCTTGAAGTCAAGATCGAAGAGCTGCAGTTGGTGGGGTCGGACGCGGACATCAACATCAGCGAGGAAATCCGCACCCTGCGCGAGAAGAGCGCCAAGCTGACGGAGAAGATCTACTCCAACCTGAGTGCCTGGGATATCGTCAAGGTCGCGCGGCATCCGCAGCGGCCCTATACCCTGGACTACATTCCGCGGATTTTCACCGATTTCGACGAGCTGCACGGCGATCGCCACTTCGGCGATGACCGCGCCATTGTCGGCGGCACCGCGCGGCTGCAGGGTCGCCCGGTCATGGTCATCGGCCAGGAAAAGGGGCGGGCGGTCAAGGACAAGGTCATGCGCAACTTCGGCATGCCCAAGCCCGAGGGCTATCGCAAGGCCCTGCGCCTGATGCAGATGGCCGAGCGCTTCCGCATGCCGGTGATCACCCTGATCGACACCCCGGGGGCCTACCCCGGCATCGATTCCGAGGAGCGCGGCATCAGCGAGGCGATTGCCCAGAACCTCGCGGTGATGTCGCGCCTTTCCACGCCGGTCATCTGTGTGGTGATCGGCGAAGGCAGTTCCGGCGGCGCCCTGGGGATCGGCGTCGGCGATCACCTGGCGATGCTGCAGTACTCGACCTATTTCGTGATCTCCCCGGAAGGCTGCGCCAACATCATCTGGAAGAGCAGCGAACACGCGCCGGATGCGGCCCAGGCGATGGGGGTGACTTCCTCCGTACTGCAGGACCTGGGCATCGTCGATGCCACCATTCCCGAGCCCATGGGCGGCGCCCACCGCGACGTCGACAGGATGGCCGAGCGCATTCAGTCGCACCTGGTCACCCAGCTCGAGAAGCTCTCCGCGATTCCCACCGACCAGATGCTGGAACAGCGCTACCAGCGTCTGATGTCCTACGGCAACTGAGCCGCCTCGCACGGCGGCGTCCCATGGGCCCCGCGGATCTCGATTACACCGCGCTGATTCCCCTGCTGGCGCCCCACGAGGGGGCGCCGCGCTGGCGCGTGGCCTGGAGCGGGGGGCTGGATTCCACGGTCTTGTTGCACCTGCTGACGGTCTATCGCCAGCAGCGGCCACTAGCGCCGCCCCTGCTGGCGATACACGTCAATCATCAGTTGCAAGCCGACGCCGCCGACTGGGCGGCGCATTGCGGTGAGCTGGCCCGAAGCCTGGGTGTCCCGCTGCGCCAGCCGACAGTCAGTGTTTCCAGCAGCGGGGCGGGGCTGGAGGCGGATGCCCGCCATGCCCGCTATGCAGCGCTGGAAGCGGGGATGGCCCCGGGGGAGGTCGTGCTGTTTGCCCACCATCGCGACGACCAGGCGGAGACCGTAATGCTGCGCCTGTTGCGCGGCAGCGGGCTGGCCGGTCTGCAGGGCATGCCGCGGCAGCGCGCGATGGGGCGCGGCACCCTGGTGAGGCCGCTACTTCCCTGGGGGCGCACGGCGCTGGAAGCCTACGCGCGGCGGCACCGGCTGACCTGGGTGGAGGATTCGTCCAACAGCGACCTGCGCCAGGATCGCAATTTTCTCCGCCAGCAGGTGATGCCGTTGCTGGCATCGCGGTGGCCGGACAGCGTCGCCTCTCTCGTGCGCGCGGCCGGCCACCTCGAGGACGCGGACCGTGCCCTCGAGTCCCTGCTGCCGCCATTGCCCCTGTGGATAAACCGTTTTGGCGATGTCGGGCTGTCCCTCGACACGCTGCTCGCGGCGGAGGATGCCGTGGCGTCGCTGCAGTTGCGCCGCTGGCTGCGGGATCGCGGCTTGCTGGTGCCGGAGTCGCGGCCCCTGAAGGAGTTCCTGCGCCAGCTGCGCGGTGATGGCAACCGGGTGCGTCTCTGCGGGGGCGCCTGGGTGCTGGAGCGTTTTGCGGGGGCGGTGTTCCTGCTGCCAGCCACCTTGCCCGAGTGTGGCCCGCCCGCGACGCTGGTGCCCGGGACGCGTGTCGCCTTGCCCGCGGGCTCCCTGGCGCTCGAGCCGGCGGCCGAGGGTCCGGCTTTGCGCCTCGAGGCGGGGGAGGTTCTGCGGCTGCACTGGCGCCGCGGCGGCGAGCGTCTGCTGCTGCCCGGTCGCGCGGGTCACCGCCGGCTGAAGACGCTGCTGCAGGATGCGGGGGTGCCGCCCTGGTGGCGGCAGCGCCTGCCGCTGCTCTACCTGGGGGATGAGCTGCTGGCGGTGGGCGACCTGTGGCTGAGCCAGAGCAGCCGCTACTGCGCGCGGGGTGGCGAGGGCTGCTGGCGGCCCCGCTGGACGCCGGCCCTGGCGACCCCGAAAGGGCCGTTATCGCCGCATGCGGATTGAGTCAGCAGGGGCTTTCTGCTAATCTGACGCCCCATCTTTCCGCAGGTTGCATACCGCGTCACGAGGCTACGCCCGTCACCGCCGGTTTGCGCCTGAATGCCCGTAACTACAGCGTAAATAGGCTTTGCATGACGCGTTTCGTTTTCGTCACTGGTGGTGTGGTGTCTTCCCTGGGCAAGGGGATCGCCGCCGCCTCGCTGGCGGCAGTACTCGAGGCGCGTGGCCTCAAGGTCACCCTGCTCAAACTCGACCCCTACATCAACCTGGACCCGGGCACCATGAGCCCCTTCCAGCACGGCGAGGTCTTCGTCACCGAGGATGGTGCCGAGACCGACCTGGACCTGGGGCACTACGAGCGCTTTACCCGCGCCAGCATGACCCGCTCCAACAACTTTACCACCGGCCGTGTCTACGACACCGTGCTCAAGAAAGAGCGTCGCGGAGACTACCTGGGGGGCACCGTGCAGGTGATTCCCCACATCACTGACGAGATCAAGCGCCGGGTGATTCTCGGTGCCGGTGACTCCGACGTGGCGATTGTCGAGATTGGCGGTACCGTGGGCGACATCGAGAGCCTGCCCTTCCTCGAGGCGGCCCGACAGCTCAAGGTGGAGGTCGGTGCCAGCCGCGCCTTGTTGATGCACCTGACCCTGGTGCCCTACATCGCCACGGCGGGGGAGATCAAGACCAAGCCTACCCAGCACTCGGTCAAGGAGCTGCGCTCCATTGGCCTGCAGCCGGATATCCTGCTCTGCCGATCCACCGTGGATATCGACGAGAGCGCGCGCAAGAAAATTGCCCTGTTTACCAACGTCGAGGAGCGCGCGGTGATTCCCCTGCTCGACGCCGATTCCATCTACCGCATTCCCGGTATGCTGCACGGGCACGGCCTCGACAGCTTCGTCGTGGAGCGTTTCCGTATCGACTGCCCCGAGGCCGACTTGAGCGAGTGGGACGATGTCCTGCGTCGGGAGTTTGCCGCGCCCGCGGCCACCGTGCGGGTGGCCATGGTCGGCAAGTACATGGATCTGCTGGACGCCTACAAGAGCCTCAATGAATCACTCAAGCACGCCGGCCTGCAGACCCTGGTGAACGTGCGGGTCGACTACATTGACGCCGAGGACATCGAGCGCGACGGCACCGGCGTGCTGGAAACGGCCGATGCCATCCTGGTCCCCGGTGGCTTCGGCGACCGCGGCGTCGAAGGCAAGATTACCGCGGTGCGCTACGCGCGGGAGAACCGCATTCCCTTCCTCGGGATCTGCCTGGGCATGCACGTGGCGCTGATCGAGTACGCACGCAACGTTTGCGGGCTGGCCGGGGCGCACTCCACGGAAATGGACCCGTCCACGGCTTACCCCATCGTGGCCCTGATTACCGAGTGGCAGAATGCCGACGGCTCCACGGAGCAGCGGGACGAGAGTTCCGATCTCGGTGGCACCATGCGCCTGGGTGCGCAGCCCTGCCACCTGGAACCCGGCTCGCAGGTGCGCGAGATCTACGGCAACGACACCATCACCGAGCGCCACCGCCACCGCTACGAGATCAACAACAACTATCTGCCGACCCTGACCGATGCCGGCATCCGTGTGGCCGGCTGGTCCGCCGACCGCTCCCTGGTGGAAATGATCGAGCTGCCCGGCCATCCCTGGTTTGTGGCCTGCCAGTTCCACCCCGAGTTCACCTCGCGGCCCCGGGGCGGCCATCCGCTGTTTACCAGTTACATACGCGCTGCCCAGGCGCACGCGCAGGCCTCGTGAGCCCCCGCGGGCTCGGCCAGGGAGAAGCACATGTCAGCCCCCGTGATTGATGTCGCCGGTATTCCGGTGGCCAACGATGCCCCGCTGGTTCTTCTCGGCGGGGTCAATGTGCTGGAGAGCCGGGAATTCGCGCTGAAGGTCGCGGCCCACTACGCCGAGGTCTGCCGGCGCCTGGAAATCCCCTGGGTGTTCAAGGCCTCGTTCGACAAGGCCAACCGCTCCTCGATCCACTCCTACCGTGGCCCCGGCCTGGAAGCGGGTCTGGAGATACTGGCGGCGGTCAAGGCGGAGTTCGACGTTCCGGTGATTACCGACGTTCACGAGCCGTCGCAGGCGGCGCCCGCGGCGGAGGTCTGCGATATTCTGCAGCTGCCCGCCTTCCTCGCCCGCCAGACGGACCTGGTAGCGGCCATGGCCGCTACCGGCCGGGTCATCAATATCAAGAAGCCGCAGTTCCTGAGCCCCTCGCAGATGGCCAACGTGGCGGAGAAGTTCCGCGAGTGCGGCAATGAGCGGCTGCTGCTGTGCGAGCGCGGCAGCAATTTCGGCTACGACAACCTGGTCGTCGACATGCTCGGTTTTGGCGTGATGAAACGGGCCTGCGGCGATATCCCGCTGATTTTCGACGTGACCCACGCCCTGCAGTGCCGCGATCCCGGCGGTGCTGCCTCCGGCGGGCGCCGCCACCAGGTGGCGGAGCTGGCTCGCGCGGGTGTCGCCGTGGGCCTGGCCGGGCTTTTCCTGGAGGCGCATCCCGACCCGGACAAGGCCCTCTGTGACGGGCCCAGCGCGCTTCCCCTGGACCAGCTGGAGCCCTTCCTGGCCCAGGTCAAGGCGGTGGACACGCTGGTCAAGGGGCTCCCCCCCGTGAATATTTCCTGACAGATCACTGGAGTTGAATCGCATGAGCAGTATCGCAAACGTTCAGGCCTTCGAGGTCATGGATTCCCGGGGCAACCCGACGGTAATGGCGGAAGTCACCCTGGCCAGCGGCGAAGTGGGCTCGGCCTGTGCACCTTCCGGGGCCTCCACCGGTTCCCGCGAGGCACTCGAGTTGCGCGATGGCGACAGCGCCCGCTACCTGGGCAAGGGCGTTCTCAAGGCGGTGGGCAATGTCAACGGGCCCATCCGCAGCCTGCTGCAGGGCCGCGATGCATCCCAGCAGCGCGAGCTGGACCACGCCATGATCGAAGCCGATGGTACCGAGAACAAGGCGAATTTCGGCGCCAATGCCATCCTCGCCGTGTCCCTGGCCGCGGCCAAGGCCGCCGCCCAGGCGCGCAAGGTTCCGCTCTACCAGCACATTGCGGAGCTCAATGGCAGCAGCGAATACTCCATGCCGGTGCCGATGATGAATATCCTCAACGGCGGCGAGCACGCCGACAACAACGTCGATATCCAGGAATTCATGGTCCAGCCAGTGGCTGCGCCCACCTTCGCCGAGGCCCTGCGCGCCGGCGCCGAGATATTCCACCACCTGAAGAAGGTGCTCTCCGCCCGGGGTCTGAACACCGCCGTGGGAGACGAGGGTGGCTTTGCCCCCAACCTGCCTTCCAATGAGGCCGCCCTCGAAGTCATTGCCGAGGCGGTGGGCAAGGCCGGCTACCAGCTGGGCCGGGACATCACCCTGGCCCTCGACTGTGCGGCCTCCGAGTTTTACCGCGACGGCGTCTACGACCTCTCCGGGGAGGGCAAGCGCTTCAGCAGTGCCGAGTTCGCCGATTACCTGGACAAACTGTCCAGCGATCACCCGATCATTTCCATCGAGGACGGCCTGGACGAGTCCGACTGGGCCGGCTGGAAGCTGCTGACGGACAAGATCGGCGAGCGCGTGCAGCTGGTGGGTGACGACCTCTTTGTGACCAATACCAAGATCCTGCAGCAGGGAATCGACCAGGGCGTGGCCAACTCCATCCTGATCAAGTTCAACCAGATCGGCTCCCTCTCGGAGACCCTGGATGCGATCGCCATGGCACGCAAGGCGGGTTACACCGCGGTGATCTCCCACCGCTCGGGGGAAACCGAGGACGCCACCATCGCCGATCTGGCGGTGGCGACCGCCGCGGGGCAGATCAAGACCGGCTCCCTGTGCCGTTCCGACCGCGTGGCCAAGTACAACCGCCTGCTGCGGATCGAGGCGGAACTGGCGGGGCGCGCCCCCTACCGCGGGCTGGCCGAGTTCCCGCGCCAGCGCTGACATGCGCCTGCTCCTGCTGGGCCTGCTCCTGCTGCTGCTGGTGTTGCAGTACCGCCTGTGGTTTGCCGAGGGCAGCCTGGCGGAGCGCGCACGTCTGCGCGAAGAAGTGGTCGAGCAGGAAGCGCTCAACGCGGAGTTGCGCGCCCGCAATGCGGTGATCGAGCGCGACGTTCTGGAGTTGAAGTCCGGCAAGGAAGGCCTGGAGCAGCGCGCCCGGGAGCAGCTGGGACTGATTCGCGAGGGCGAGGTGTTTTACCAGTTCCAGCAGGACGCGGAACCGGCAGCGGACGCTAACGACGATGAGTGAATCGCGTTGCTGGGGGGTGATTCCCGCGGCGGGCAGCGGCAGTCGCATGGCGGCCGGGCTGCCCAAGCAATATCTCGAAGTGGCCGGCAAGCCACTCATTCGCCACGCCCTGGAGGCCCTGTTGCAGCTGCCGGATATCGCCGGCGTCTGTGTCGCGGTGCAGGCCGGTGACCACCGTGCCCGGGCCTTGGCCAGCGAGCCGCGGGCGAGGCTGATCCACGGTGGTGCGACCCGGGCCGACTCCGTCCTGGCGGCCCTGGGGGCGCTGGCCGAGCAGGCGGCGCCCCAGGACTGGGTTCTGGTTCACGACGCCGCGCGCCCCTGCCTCTCGCAGGATGACCTGCAGGGCCTGGTCGAGCGCGTGCGGTCGACCGCGACCGGCGCGCTGCTGGCGCTGCCGGTAGTGGATACCCTCAAGCGGGTCGATGCCCGGGGGCGTGTCCAGGCCACGGTGCCGCGCGCGGATCTCTGGCGCGCGCAGACCCCGCAGATGTTCCGCCTGGGCGAGCTGAAATTGGCGCTGGAGCGCGCGCTGGCCGCCGGCGTGGAGGTGACCGACGAGGCCTCCGCGATGGAGTGGGCCGGTCACCCGGTGCAGGTGGTGGCCGGTAATCCGCGCAATATCAAGGTGACAGTTCCCGCCGACCTGGCGCTGGCCAGGCTCTACCTGACAGAGGCAGCGACAGCATGAGTGACATGCGCATTGGTCACGGCTACGACGTTCATCGCTTCGGTGACGGCGACCATGTGGTGATCGGCGGCGTACGTATCCCCCATAGCCAGGGCTTGATTGCCCATTCCGATGGCGACGTGCTCATCCACGCCCTCTGCGATGCCCTGCTCGGGGCCCTGGGCCGCGGCGATATTGGCCACCATTTTCCCGACGACGATCCGGCCCTGGCCGGTGTGGACAGCCGCCTCCTGCTTCGCCGCGTGGTGGCGGACATGCGGCGTGCCGGCTGGCGATTGGTCAACGCCGACAGCACCGTGATCGCCCAGGCGCCCAAGCTGGCGGGGCACGTTCCGGCCATGCGCGAGCACCTGGCGGCGGACCTGGGGGTGGCGCCGGCGCAGGTCAATATCAAGGCGACAACGACCGAGGGCCTCGGCTTTGCGGGCCGCAAAGAGGGGCTTGCCGCCCACGCGGTGGTGCTGCTGGCGGAGCAGGGGGTGTGAGCGGGCCCTTGCCGCGCGCCCATGGCGAACTGCTGGGTCGCGCCACCCTGCGCGCCGTGCCCGAGGACTTCGTGGTAATCGAAGAACTCGGCTTCGAGCCAGAGGGGGAGGGCGAACACGCCTTTCTCTACCTGGAGAAGCGCGGCCTGAATACCGCCGAGCTGCAGCAGCGCCTGGCCGACCTGAGCGGTATTCCCCTGGTGGATATCAGTTTCAGCGGCCTCAAGGACCGCCACGCCCTGACCCGCCAGTGGTTCAGCGTGCGTCTCGCCGGCCGTCCGGAGCCCGACTGGAGCGCTCTCGAGGTGGCCGGCGAGGTGCGTGTGCTCGACCTGACGCGGCACCCGCGGAAATTGCGTCGGGGCGTGCACCGGGGCAACCGCTTCGAATTGCATTTGCGCGATTGCGATGCGGAGCCCGAGGCCCTGGCGGCGCGCCTGCAGTGCCTGCGCGAGCAGGGCGTGCCCAATTATTTTGGCGAGCAGCGTTTTGGCCGCGGTGGCAATACCGAGCGGCAGGCCCGGGACTGGGCGGCGCGATCCGGCCGCCGGGTCTCCCGGGGGCGGCGCGGCCTCTACCTGTCAGCCCTGCGCGCCAGTTTGTTCAACCGGCTGCTGGCACGACGCGTCGAGGCGGGCAGCTGGAACCAGCTCGAGGCCGGCGATGTCGGCATGCTGCACGGCTCCCGCAGTCTGTTTCCCTGCCCCGAGGTGGACGCCGAACTGGCCCGGCGCTGCGCCAGTGGCGACCTCCACCCGGGGCTGCCGCTCTGGGGGCGGGGCAAAGTGCTCCAGAGTGAAGCCCAGTGGCAGCGGCAGCTGGCCTGGCTCGAGGAAGACCTCGCCCTGTGTCGCTTTCTGGAAGCCCAGGGTCTGCAGCTCGACTGGCGCCGCACTCGCCTGTGGCCGGATGACTTTTCCTGGCAGTTTTGTGATGATGGCGGGCTGAGACTGGGCTTCAGTTTGGGGCCCGGTGGCTACGCCACATCGGTGTTGGCGGAACTGGTGGACTATGGGGACAGGGGCGAGATCAGTGAGCAAGCATGATCTCAGCGGAATCGGCATGACCTCCCAGCGTACCCGGGAGCGCCTGGTGGCGCGTCTGGCGGAGCAGGGCATTCGCAACCAGGCTGTGCTGGATGTGCTGCGCAGCACGCCGCGCCATCTGTTCCTCGACGAGGCCATGGCCCACCGCGCCTACGAGGACATCGCCCTGCCCATCGGCTTTCAGCAGACCCTGTCCCAGCCCTGGGTGGTTGCCCGCATGACCGAGCTGTTGCTGGAACTGGGTCCGCGCAATCGGGTGCTGGAAATCGGTACCGGCTCCGGCTACCAGACCGCCGTGCTGGCCCAACTGGTGGATGAGGTATTTACGGTGGAGCGCATTCGCCCCCTGCAGGAACGCGCCCGCCAACGCCTGCGCCAGCTCAAACTGCGCAACGTGCGTTACCGGCATGCCGACGGTCACTTTGGCTGGGCCGAGGAAGGCCCCTACGACGGCATTCTCAGCACCGCGGCCCCCGAGACGATTCCGGAGGAACTGCTGCAGCAGCTGGCCCCCGGCGGCTGCCTGGTGATTCCCGTCGGCGGCAGTGCCCAGCACCTGCAGGTTGTCACCCGCAGTCACGAGGGCTTCGATACCCGCATCGTCGACGCGGTGCGCTTCGTGCCCCTGCGTCCCGGCACGGTGAAGTAGCGCGATGACACTCTGGGGGATCTATCTGCGCGGTGCACTGATGGGAGCCGCTGACATCGTGCCCGGCGTCTCCGGCGGCACCATGGCATTCATCACCGGTATTTACGATCGTTTGCTGGCGGCGCTGCGCTGCCTCGACCTGGCCGCCCTGCGCATGCTCCTGCGCGGTCAGTGGCGCTCCGCCTGGCAGCATGTCGACGGCAACTTTCTGGCCGCGCTGCTGGCCGGCATCCTCACCAGTGTGGTGACCCTGGCGCGGGGGATCAGCTGGTTGCTGGCCCACTATCCGGTGCCCCTGTGGGCGTTTTTCTTCGGCCTGATCCTGGCCTCCGCGCTGGTGGTGCTGCGCCAGGTAGCCTATTGGCGCCCGGGGCAGTGGCTGGCCCTGGGCTCGGGGGCAGGCCTCGCCGCGGTGGTGGCCCTCTCGCCGAGCCTGGCGCCCGTGGAGCCAGGCCTGCTCAGTGTCTTCCTGGCCGGGTTTATCGCCATCTGTGCCATGATCCTGCCGGGGATTTCCGGCAGTTTTATCCTGGTGCTGCTGGGCATGTATACGCCGATCCTGGGCGCGCTGCGCGACCTGCAGCCGGAGGTGCTACTGGTGTTCGCCCTCGGTGCGGGCTCGGGGCTGCTCTGTTTTTCGCGCCTGCTGCACTGGCTGCTGCGCCACTATCACGCCCTGACCATGGCGCTGCTCACCGGCTTCCTGGCGGGCTCGCTGCTGGTGGTCTGGCCCTGGAAGCGTCCCTTGAGCTGGGTGATGGGGAGCGACGGTGAACCGCGCCCGGTACAGGAAGTGCCGGTCTCCCCCGGCGCCTTCGCCGAGCTGGGCGCCGACCCCTATCTGCTGCCCTGCCTGCTGTTGATGGTCGGGGGCTTTCTCCTGGTCTGGTGGCTCGAGCGGCGCTGGGGGCAGTCATGAAGGCGGCGCTGGTGTATCGACTGCCGACGCTGCTCGGGCTGCTCTTGCTCGGCGCCTGTGTGGCCCATGCGCCGGCACCGATCGAGGATCGGCGCAGCCCCGCACGGGTCCAGGACCCGCGGGAGTTCTATACCGTGTCGCCCGGCGACACCCTGTATTCCATCGCTTTCCGCTTTGGCCTGGATTACCGCAGGGTCGCCCGCATCAACGCTATCCCCGCGCCCTATACCATCTATCCCGGGCAGCGCATCCTGGTACGCGGCGCGGAAGATCCGGCACCGCCACCGAAGGCGCCGCAGCGGGTGGCGGTGGCACCGGCCGGCGACTCGCGCCCGGCGCCGGGACAGGTGATTGTGCGCCCGGCGTCCCCCGGGTCGGCGCCGGTCAATAGCGGCGCAGGGTCCGGTTCGGGATTGACACCGGAGCCGATGCCGCGCAGCGGCGATCCCGCTGCGCCCGTGGGGCCAGCCGCGGGCGAATCGCCCGCCCGGGAGCCTGCGGCGGTCACACCGACCGCCCCGGCCACAGCACCCGCCCCGGCTGCACCTGCCGTGACACCAGCGGCGCCGGTGCCGAAACCGGCGGCAAGCTCTCCCCCAAGCGGCCCCGTGAGCCGCTGGCAGTGGCCCAGTGACGGCCGTGTCATCCGGGGTTTTTCGTCCACGGTGCACAAGGGGGTCGATATTGACGGTCAGCGCGGTGATCCGGTCCGCGCGGCAGCACCGGGACAGGTGGTCTACGCCGGTACCGGCATTGTCGGCTTTGGCGAATTGATTATCGTCAAGCACGACGACACCCATCTGAGCGCCTATGGTCACAACGACCGCTTGCTGGTGCGCGAAGGGGACAGCGTCGCCGCCGGGCAGAAGATCGCCGAGAAGGGTGATTCGGGCACTGACAGCGTCAAGTTGCACTTTGAAATTCGCCGCGAGGGCAAGCCGGTGGACCCCCTCGGGCTGCTGCCGCGACGCTGAGCGCCGCACCGGTCGCGCTTGTCTTGTGACCTGAGTCTGGAGTAGTCTGTCAAGTCGGCAGCATTCAGCTTCAGCCCGAGCGCAGCGGACGAGGTGTGGCCATGGACGTCAAAACAACAAGAAGCGGTTCCGGAAAGGCATCCTCATCGCGCGGTGCGCGGCGCAACGGGGGTCCACCTCCCGCCGACTTCGAGCAGGAGGATAGCGAGGAACTGGACGAGGGCTCGGAGGATCAGGGCGCCCTGGCCTTTGGCAGTGATGACAGCGCCAGCAGCCAGGACGCCGAGGCCGATCGCGACGAGCAGGAGTTTGAGCGCGCCCGCAGCGCGCGCTGCCCGGAAAAGTCCCTGGATGCCACCCAGCTCTACCTGAACGAGATCGGCTTCTCGCCACTGCTGTCCGCCGACGAGGAAAAGCACTACGCGCGCCTGGCCCGCAGTGGTGACGAGGCCGGTCGGCGACGGATGATAGAGAGCAACCTGCGGCTGGTGGTCAAGATCTCCCGCCGCTACATCAATCGCGGCCTCACCCTGCTCGACCTGATCGAGGAGGGCAATCTCGGGCTGATCCGGGCGGTGGAGAAATTCGACCCGGAACGCGGTTTCCGCTTTTCCACCTACGCCACCTGGTGGATCCGCCAGACCATCGAGCGGGCCATCATGAACCAGACCCGCACCATCCGCCTGCCCATTCACGTGGTCAAGGAGCTCAATGTCTACCTGCGCGCGGCCCGGGAGCTGACCCAGAAACTGGATCACGAGCCCTCCGCGGAGGAGATTGCCCAGACCCTGGACAAGCCGGTGGAGGAGGTCAAGCGCCTGCTGGGCCTCAACGAGCGGGTGACCTCGATCGACCTGCCGGTGGGGCCGGACTCCGAAAAGGCCGTCCTCGAAACCATTGCCGACACCCATGTCTCGGATCCCTCGCTATTGCTGCAGGACGACGATATTCGCGACAGTATCAGTTACTGGCTGGACGAGCTGAGTGAAAAACAGCGCGAGGTGGTGTCCCGGCGCTTTGGCCTGCGCGGCCACGAGAGCAGTACGCTGGAGGAAGTGGGACGGGAAATCGGCCTCACCCGGGAGCGGGTGCGGCAGATCCAGGTGGAAGCGCTGCGCCGCCTGTGCCACCTGATGGAAAACCAGGGGCTGACAGGCGACTCGCTATTCAATTAAGCGCGCGGCGCGCTTCAGCGCTCGAGCAGGGCCAGCTTGTTGGGCTTGCCGGCCCACTCTTCGGCATCCGCGGGTGCGGGCTTCATTTCGGTGATGTTGGGCCAGATTTCCGCCAGTTCGGCGTTCAGCTCCAGGAACACCTGCTGGTCCTCGGGCAGCTCATCCTCCGAGTAGATGGCGTCGACCGGGCATTCCGGCTCGCAGAGGGCGCAGTCGATACACTCATCGGGATGAATGACCAGAAAGTTGGGGCCCTCGTAGAAGCAGTCGACCGGACAGACTTCCACGCAGTCCGTGTGCTTGCACTTGATACACTGTTCACCAACAACGAAGGTCATGTCTGTCCCGCCTCGTTTCCGACCTGACTGAAAGAGGACGCGATTCTACCTCCTGTCGGCCCGCTTTGAAAGGCCGGCAGCGTCCTCCGCGAACTGCCATCAGGGCAGATCGAGCATTTCCCGCAGTGCGTAGAGTGCTTCCTGGGCCTGGCGGGGGCTGAGGTCGTCCAGCGGCAGCTCCCGCAGGCGCTCCAGCGCCGGGTGCTGGTTGCTGGCAAACAGGTCACTCTGGGCCGGTGGCGGTGCCGCGGGGACGGGGGGACTGCCGTCGCCCCGGCTCTGCTGCTCCAGGGCAGCGAGCTTTTCCCGGGCGGCCCGGAGGACACCGTCGGGAATGCCCGCCAGCTTGGCCACCTGCAGCCCGTAGCTGCGATTGGCCGGGCCCTCCTGGATGTTGTGCAGGAACACCACGTGGTCCTGGTGTTCGGTGGCGTCCAGGTGCACATTGGCCATGGTCGGGCACTGTTCCGGCAGCGCCGTGAGCTCGAAGTAGTGGGTGGCGAAGAGGGTGAAGGCACGCACCTCCCGGGCCAGCTGGATGGCGGCCGCCCACGCCAGGCTGAGGCCGTCGAAGGTGCTGGTCCCGCGCCCGACCTCATCCATCAGCACCAGGCTGCGCTCGGTGGCGTTGTGCAGGATGTTGGCGGTCTCGGTCATTTCCACCATGAAGGTGGAGCGGCCGCTGGCGAGGTCATCCGAGGAGCCGATGCGGGTGAAAATGCGATCGAGGGGCGCCAGGCGCACGCTGCGCGCCGGCACATAGCTGCCGATATGGGCGAGCAGGGCGATCAGGGCGTTCTGGCGCATGTAGGTGGATTTACCGCCCATGTTGGGGCCGGTGATCAGCAACATGCGCCGCTGCTCGTCGAGCAGGGCGTCGTTGGCGATGAAGGGCTCCTCCAGCACCTGCTCCACCACCAGGTGGCGGCCACCGGCGACCTCGAACACGGGGGTGTCGCTGAAGGCGGGGCGACACAGCTCAAGGCTGTCGGCGCGCTCGGCCAGGCAGGCCAGCAGGTCCAGCTCGGCGACCGCGGCGGCGCAATCCTGCAGTGGCGCCAGCTGATCATTGAGCCGCTCCAGCAGCTCGTCGTAGAGGGCCTTCTCCCGCGCCAGCGCACGGCTCTTGGCCGACAGCGCCTTGTCCTCGAAGGTTTTCAGTTCCGGGGTGATGAAGCGTTCGGCATTTTTCAGAGTCTGGCGGCGCTGGTAGGTGTCCGGTGCCTGCTCCGCCTGCGCGCGGCTGATCTCGATGTAGTAGCCGTGTACCCGGTTGTAGCCGACCTTCAGGCTGCTGAGCCCGGTCGCCTCGCGCTCGCGACGTTCGATTTCCAGCAGGTAGTCGCCGGCATTGCCGGAGATGCCGCGCAGTTCGTCCAGCTCGGCATCGTAGCCGTCGGCGATAACGCCGCCGTCGCGGATCACCACCGGCGGATTCTCGATCAGGGCGCGCCCGAGCAGCTCGCAGAGGGCGGGGAACTCGCCAGCCTGCTTTGCCAGGCTGGCCAGGTGGCCGGCTTCGCAGCCGCTGAGAATGTCCTGCAACTCGGGCAGCACCCCCAGGGAGCTGGCGAGGCGGGTCAGGTCCCGGGGGCGCGCGGAGCGCAGGGCGACCCGGCTGAGGATCCGCTCCATGTCGCCAATGGCTTTCAGGCTCCGGCGCAAATCCTCGAAGTTCATTGTCTGCAGCAGCCAGGCAATCGCGTCCTGACGCGCTTCCAGGGTAGCGACGTCGGTCAGCGGTCGGTGCAGCCAGCGGCGCAGTAGGCGACTGCCCATGGCGGTGCGGCAGCTGTCCATCACCGCGAACAGTGTGTGCTCCTCGCCCCCCGCCAGGTTGCGGTCCAGCTCCAGGTTGCGTCGTGTCGCGGCGTCGAGGATGACACTTTCCGCGCGGCTTTCATGGGCCAGGCTGCGAATGTGCGGCAGGCTGCTGCGCTGGGTGTCCTTGACGTATTGCAGCAGGCAGCCGGCGGCACCCAGGGCCAGGCCGAGGGTGTCACAGCCAAAGCCCTGCAGGTCGTGGGTCTGGAACTGGTTGTTGAGGGCGCGGCGGGCGCCGGTCTGATCAAACTCCCAGGGCGGCTGCGCGCGGGCGCCGCGGCGGGCGGTGACCAGGGGCAGGCCGATGGATTCCTGGTACAGCAGTTCCGCCGGGTCCAGACGCTGCAATTCGCTGGCCAGGGCCTCCTCACCGCGGACCTCGAGGACCCGGAAGCGGCCGCTGGCCAGGTCCAGGTGGGCCAGGCCGTAGTGGTCCCCGTGATGCGCGAGGGCGACCAGCAGGTTGTCGCTGCGCTCCTCCAGCAGCGCCTCGTCGCTGAGGGTGCCCGGGGTGACCACCCGCACCACCCGGCGCTCCACCGGGCCCTTGCTGGTGGCCGGATCCCCGACCTGTTCACAGATCGCCACCGAGATGCCCGCGCGCACCAGCCGCGCCAGGTAGCCCTCGGCGGAGTGGAAGGGCACACCTGCCATGGGGATCGGTTCACCCGCGGATTTGCCCCGGGCGGTCAGGGTGATGTCGAGCAGTTCCGCGGCGCGGCGGGCGTCTTCGTAGAACAGCTCGTAGAAGTCGCCCATGCGGTAGAACAGCAGGTCCCGGGGGTGCTCTGCCTTGAGGGCGAGATACTGCTGCATCATCGGAGTGTGGTTGGCGGATGAACTCAAGAAAAACGCTTCCTGTCGGCTGAATGACGAGGCGTCATGATACGGGATCCGGTCGCCCGGGCGACAGGGGCGCTGGGCATGTCGCTGTGCCCGCCCGCGTCGGCGCGGGCTTCAGCGATCCCGTTCTGGCACTAATTCGCTTCCCGCCGGTGCCAGCGCATGGTAAAAAACGTCACCTTCATCCTGTTGTCCGCCGTCGATGACGTTCTTCCCCCTGCGCCGCTGCCTTGCCCCACTGGCACTGATCCTGCTGGTGCTGGCGAACCTGTCGCTGGCCTCCGCAGCATCGCCGGGCCAGGTCGATGATGACAGGCAGTTGCGCCCGGCCCTGGATGGCAGCGGCCTGTTCCTGGTGGAGAGCGGGAGCCGGGCCGATGAGCCCCCGGCCCCTGCATTGGCGCCAAGCCTGCGCGCCTCCGTCGACTACCGCCCGATGGCGGTCCCCCGGCCGCGGCCCACCCAGTTCCCCCGTCTGCGCCTGCTGCGTGCGCCTTGCCAGCCCCAGGGTCCGCCCCGACTCGCGTGATTCTTACCGAAGGGTGCGCGCGACTGCAGGGCGCACCAGAGAACGGGATTACTGCGAGACATGACTATGAACATCATCAATTTCATGGGCTGGCGTCGGCTGGCCCTGGGACTATCCCTGTGCCTGCTGCTGGCCTCCGTGACATCGCTGGCCACCCGGCAACTGAACTGGGGGCTGGATTTCACCGGCGGCACGCTGCTGGAACTGCACTACCGTGGCGGCGCGGACCTCACTGCGATTCGGGAAACCTTGTCCAGCGCGGGGATCGGGGGTGCAGTAGTAGTTGCCTATGGCAGCGACCGCGACGTGCTGGTGCGCCTGCCTGCCGGGACCGGCGAGGCGGGCGTGCCTCGGGTACTGGGGCTGCTGCGGGCCGACGTCGCCGGTGGGGTGGAGTTGCGCCGCACCGAATTTGTCGGCCCCCAGGTGGGCAGCGAGCTGCGCGAGCAGGGCGGCCTGGCCATGGTGCTGGCGCTGGGGCTGATCACGCTCTACATCGCTTTTCGCTTTCAGCTCAAGTTCGCCGTGAGCGCGGTGATTGCCCTGGTGCACGACGTCATCATCACGCTGGGCTTTTTCTCGCTCACCGGCATGGAGTTCAACCTCACTGTGCTGGCGGCCATTCTTGCGGTGATCGGCTATTCCCTGAACGATACCATCGTGGTCTTCGACCGCATTCGTGAAAACTTCCGGCGGCTGCGCAGCGAGACACCGTCGGCGGTGGTCAACATTTCCATCACCGAGACACTGGGGCGTACGCTGATTACCTCCCTGACCACCGTGTTGGTGCTGGTGGCGCTGGCGATCTGGGGTGGGGACATGATTTTTGGCTTCGCCATTGCCCTGCTGGTGGGGGTCGGCGTGGGGACCTGGTCGTCGATCTACATGGCCTCCAACATCCTGCTGATGCTGGGGGTGTCCCGGGAGGATCTGCTGGTGGCGCGGGAAGCGGGGGAGGAGGGCGGGGACGCACTGCCCTGATCGGAAGCCCCGGCGCCGGGCGAGAAGGCGCCGGGGTGCCGGGGCTACAGGCTGCCGGCGGCAATCTCGATGCGGGCGGAGGCACCGTAGAGCACACTGGCATCGCCGTTCAGACGGGCCTCTGGGACCAGCTCCGGCCACAGGCTGTCGATCTGTTGCAGCTGTTCGCGAACCGCCGCGATGGCCTCCGGGCCGGCGGCCCGCTGGTCGGGAGTCAGGCGGTCCAGGCGCTGCCTCGCCACTTCGGTGAAGCCGTAGGAGTCCTGGTACTCGTGATGGTTGACCACATCCCCCATCTTGACCCCCAGTGCATATTCTTCTGCGGCGGTGCGCGTCATGTAGGCGATGCTCAGCAGTACCGTCTTCAGCGCGGCCTGGTCGAGTTGTTCGGCCCCGGCGATGGCATCGGAGAGGGCCGCGTGCTTTTCCTCTACGGTGGAGAGTGGCGCATCGGCATTGACGCTGTCGCTCAGGGCCGACAGGGTCTCGGCGAAGGCGGGTACGTCGCGGGCCTGCATGGCCGGCACCAGGCTGCTGTAGAGTTCGTCGCCGGGATGCTTCATGTGGGTGCGCGCCATCTCCCGGTGGTCGTGGCGATAGAGCTGCAGGCCGACCCAGAGATGCCCCCGGACCAGCCCCAGCTGCCCCAGGTAACTGACATCGTCCGTGCGCAGATCCACCGACGCCTCCGCGCCTTCGCCTTCACCCCCGAGGGCCGCCAGCTGCAGGGCCTGGCTGCTGCCCGGGGTCCCCTTCTCAACCGGCAGGGCGCTGTGCGCCGATGTTGTCCCGACCATCAGGGCGGCACTCAGCCCCATCCACAATTTGCGACGTTCGTTCATATTCCCCTCTCATCCGGGTTGTGAGATGTCTATAATGCACCTTCGCGAGCCCTGACTGCAAATAACTCTGGTTCTCATTAACATTGCCATGATTCTCCACCTGCCACAGGTCATTGATGCCGCTACCCTCGACGCCATTCGCGACGGGGCGGCGCGCTGCCAGTTTGTCACCGGCGAGACGAGTGCGGGCTGGGCGGCGCGGACGGTCAAGCGCAATGAGCAGGCGCAGCGGGACCGCCACACCGAGACCTTGCTGGACATGGTCGAGCGACACTTGCGCGAACACACCCTGTTTGCCCTGGCGGCGCGCCCCAAGGCCTTTCCGCGACTGATGATCAGCCGCTACCGCGAGGGCATGGCCTACGGCTCTCATGTGGATGACTGCCTGATCGCGGGCCAGCGGACCGATCTGTCCTTCACCCTGGGGCTCACATCCGAGGCGGACTACCAGGGGGGCGAGCTGGTGCTCGAAGACAGCAGCGGCGAGCGTGCCTGGAAGCTGGGCGCCGGGGATCTGCTGCTGTATCCCACGGTCTACCTGCATCGGGTGGAGCCGGTGGTGAGCGGCGAGCGCATCGCCGTTGTGGGCTGGGTGCGCAGCCTGGTGCGCGATGCACAGCAGCGCGCCCTGCTGTTTGAACTGGAGCTGGCCCTGCGCGAGGAATTCTCCGAGCGGGGCAAGTCGCAGCAGTTTGACCGGCTCAGCCTGGTGCGGACCAACCTGATGCGGCTCTGGCTGGAGGATTGAACGCCCCAGTCGGGTAGTATTGCCGCCGCCGGCAGCTTGCCGGTGCAGGAAACGGCCGCGACTGCTATGATAGTCGCATGCGCCGGCATGTGTGCCCGGTCGCCCCCTTCTATCGCCTCTCACTGTCCGCGCAGGTCGCGGTCCGGAAAACTTCATGCCCCAGGAAACACCCGTCGCCCGCTTTGCGGACCTCAACCTGCCCGAGCCGCTGCAAAAGGCCCTGATCGACGTCGGCTACGAAACGCCCTCGGCCATCCAGGCGGAGACCATTCCCCTGTTGCTGACCGGCGCCGACCTGGTCGGTCAGGCCCAGACCGGTACCGGCAAGACTGCCGCTTTTGCGCTGCCCTGCCTGGCGCGGCTGGATCCGCAGCAGTCGGCACCCCAGGTCCTGGTGCTGGCACCCACTCGCGAGCTGGCCCTGCAGGTCGCCGAGGCTTTCCAGAGCTACGCCCGTTACCTGCCGGGCTTTCATGTGCTGCCGCTCTACGGTGGCGCCGACATGCGCACCCAGCTGCGTCAGCTCAACCGCGGCGTGCAGGTGATTGTCGGGACGCCGGGGCGGGTAATGGACCACATGCGCCGCGGTTCCCTCGATCTGGGCAGTCTGCGCACGCTGGTTCTGGACGAGGCCGACGAGATGCTGCGCATGGGCTTTATCGACGATGTCGAGTGGATCCTCTCCCACACCCCACCCGAGCGCCAGGTGGCCCTGTTCTCCGCGACCATGCCCGAGGCCATCCGTCGGATAGCCAAGACCCACCTGCACGAGCCGCGTGAGATTACCGTCAAGGTGAGCTCGGTGACCGAATCGCGCATCCGTCAGCGGGTGTGGATGATGTCGGGCGTGCACAAGCTCGACGCCCTGACGCGTATCCTCGAGGTGGAGGACTTCGACGGCATCATCATCTTCGTGCGTACGCGTATCGCCGCCACGGAGCTGGCCGAAAAGCTCGCCGCCCGCGGATTCGCCAGCGCGGCACTGACCGGCGACGTGGCGCAGGCCCAGCGGGAAAAGACCGTCGAAAACCTCAAGGCCGGGCGCATCGATATCCTGGTGGCGACCGACGTGGTGGCCCGCGGGCTGGATGTGGATCGCATCACCCATGTGATCAACTACGATATTCCCTACGATGTCGAGGCTTATATCCACCGCATCGGCCGTACCGGTCGCGCCGGACGTCACGGCGAGGCGATCCTGTTCGTGGCCAATCGCGAGCGCCGTCTGCTCAAGGCCATCGAGCGCGCCACCGGCCGGCAGATCGAGCCCATGCAGGTGCCGACCTCTCAGGAAGTGACCGACAAGCGCAGTGCCCGCTTCCGCCAGCGCATCACCGAGACCCTCGATGTGGCCGAGCTGGATGCGGCCCGCGAGCTGGTTCAGGGCTATCAGCACGAATTCGGTGTGCCGGTCCTGGAAATCGCCGCGGCCCTGGTGGTACTGGCCCAGGGCAATACGCCCGCCCCACCGGTTGCCGGCACCGAGGTGCCGGGGCGGGGCGCGGCCCCCGGGCGCAGTGATCCGCGGCCACCGCGGGCCCCGCGTCGGGAGCCCGCGGCCGCGGGCGATTCCCGCGCCGCCGCGGCGCCGGTGCAGTCGGGCATGCAGCGTTACCGGGTGGCGGTCGGTCACCAGCACGGGGTCAAACCCGGCAACCTGGTGGGGGCGATCGCCAATGAGGCGGATATCGACTCGGAGCACATTGGCAAGATACTGATCCACGAGGACTACAGTACTGTCGACCTGCCCGAAGGCATGCCGGATGAGGTCTTCCAGCACCTCCAGGGCGTCTGGGTCTCGGGCCAGCGCCTGCAGCTGTCACCCCTGGGCAGTGCCGGCAAGGCGGGGGCCGCCCGCAAGCCCAAGGGCGGCAAGCCCGTGGGCAAAAAGGCCCCGGCGGGCAAGAAGCGGCCCCGGCCAGACGTCGCTGCCTCGCGCCAGAAGCCGGGCAAGCCCACACCGCGATGAAAACCCCGGAGCGCCTGCAGCCGCTGGTCGAATACGGCCTGGTTGACGAGGTGATTCACCCGCTGATGAGCGGGAAAGAAGCGGATGTCTTCGTGGTACGCCACGGCGGGGAGCTGTACTGCGCCAAGGTCTACAAGGCGGCCCGCCAGCGCAGTTTCCGCCAGGCCGCTCGCTATACCGAGGGCCGCAAGGTCCGCAATTCCCGGCGCGCGCGGGCGATGGAAAAGGGCTCGCGTTACGGCCGTGAACAGCAGGAGGAGGCCTGGCAGAGTGCGGAAGTGAGCGCCCTGTACCGGCTGGCCGAGGCCGATGTGCGGGTGCCGGCACCCCTCGCCTTTGTGGAGGGCGTGCTGCTGATGGAGCTGGTGGTGGACGAGGCGGGCGAAGTCGCACCGCGACTGGCCGAGGTCAGCATGTCGGCGGAGCAGGCGCGGGAGGATTTTGAGCTGATGCTGCGCTACATCACTCGCATGCTCTGCGCCGGCCTGGTTCACGGCGATCTCTCGGAGTTCAACGTGCTGGTCGATGCCGGCGGGCCGGTGATCATTGATCTGCCCCAGGCCGTGGATGCCGCCTCCAACAACAATGCCATGGCCATGTTCGTTCGCGATGTTCGGCGCATGACGCAGTACTACGGGCAGTTTGCCGCCGAGCTGCTGGAAACCCGCTATGCCGAGGAAATCTGGGGGCGTTTCGAGGCCGGCGACCTGGAGCCCGAGTCACCGCTCAGCGGCACCGTCGAGGACGTGCCGCGGGATGCCGATGTCGACGCCGTGATGCAGGAAATCCGCGCGGTGTATCGCGAACACCAGCTGGATCAGGCGCGTCGCCAGCAGGCGGACGAGGAGGGCTGAGGCCGTTCCCGCAGGGGCAGCGGACTAGCTCTGTTTTGCCTCGGCCTGTTCTTCGCGCTCTTCACGGGGAATCGGCGGCAGGATCAGCACGGCGCAGGGCGCGTTGACGCTGACGTACTCGACGGTCGCCTTGCGCAGGGGCCAGTGGCTGCTCGAGCCGCGGGACACCAGCAACAGCAGGTCCACGCCGGTGGAGGCTGCCAACGCCACCAGGGCCTCCCCCGGTGTGCCGGCAACCACGTGCAGGCTCGCCGAGCGGTTCATCGGCAGGTACTTGCGCATCAGCAGGTCCAGCCACTTGCGCACCTCCGCCTCTTTCTCCTCGGGTGTCGCGCTTTCCACGTGCGGGAAAAAACCGGCGCTGCCTGGCTGATAGATGCTCGCCAGGTGCAGTTCGCCGCTCTCCTCCACCAGCTGGCAGGCAGTCTCCAGGGCCACCTTGCCCTCGCCGTCGTCCTCGGGGTCAACCGCGATCAGCAGTTTCCGGTACATGCTGTGCCTCCACAGTGTCGGTGGTCTGGGGGGTGGCTTCCACCTCGGGGTAGACCTGGCCGTGGGCCAGTTCCTCCACGGAGAAGCCGCGATAATCCGCCCGCAAGGCTCGCCCCAAGGATACTGCCATGAACAGCAGCAATATGCAGAAGGGCAGGCCGAGGGCCGTGATCACGTTTTGCAGCGCGTCGAGTCCGCCCGCCAGCAAGAGCGTGGCGGCGATCAGGCCCTGGGCCGCGGCCCAGAACACCCGCTGGCGGACCAGCGAGGGTTGGTCGTCCCGGCGTGTCAGGGTGTCGATCACCAGCGAGGCGGAGTCGGCCGAGGTGGTGAAGAAGATGATGATGATCATCACGCTGAGCACCGAGGTCAGCGTGGTCAGTGGCAGGGTTTCCAGCAGCACGAAGACGGCCACGGAGGGGTCCTGGTGGACCTGGTCGGCCAGTGCCACGCCGCTCATTTCCGCCTGGATGGCGGAGAGCCCGAAGATCGAGAACCAGACCAGGGTGAACAGGGTCGGTGCCAGCAGCACGCCGCAGATAAATTCGCGGATGGTACGACCGCGGGAGATGCGGGCAATGAACAGGCCGACGTAGGGGGCCCAGGAAATGGTCCAGGCCCAGTAAAAGATGGTCCAGCGCCGTTGCCAGTCGGAATCGGTCCAGGTCTGGGTCCAGAAGGCCAGCCAGGGCAGGTCATCCAGGTAGGCACCGACGGTTTCCACCATGCCCTCGAAGATCAGCAGCGACGGCCCGAACACCGCGATCAGCAGTGCCAGCAGCAGCGCGAGCAGGATGTTCAGCTGCGACAGCCGGCGTATGCCGCTGTCGAGGCCGAGAGCGACCGAAATGCCGGCGATACCCGCAATGACCGTGATCAGGATGACCTGCACCCCGGCGCTGGTGGGCGTACCGAAGAGAAAGTGCAGCCCGCTGTTCAACTGCATTGCCCCGAGCCCGAGGGAGGTGGCGACGCCAAACAGGGTGCCCAGCACGGCGACCACGTCGACCACCTGGCCCAGGGGGCCGTGCACGCGCTCGCCGAGCAGCGGGTAGAGCAGGCTGCTGATGCGCATGGGCAGGGCGTGGCGGTAGGCAAAGTAGGCAATGGCCAGGCCGGGCAGGGCGAAAATGGTCCAGGTGTGCAGGCCGAAGTGGTAGAGCGCCAGGGTCATCGCCTGTCTCGCCGCGTCCTCGGAGCCGGCCTCGACACCGGGGAAGGGCGGGGCGGAGAAGTGGGAGATCGGCTCGGCGACACCCCAGAACATGAGGATGGTGCCGATGCCGGCGGCAAACAGCATGGTAAACCAGGTGGCATTGCTGTAATCCGGCCGGGCGTCATCCGCGCCCAGGCGAATGCTCCCGTAGCGCCCCAGCGCGAGTGTCAGCAAGTAAACCAGCAGAGCCGTCACCGAGAGAATGTAGAACCAGCCCAGGTATCGTGCGACCCAGCGGGTCAGGCTGCCGAAGAAGGCCGCGACTTCCTGGTCCATCGGAATGGCGATGGCGACGAAAATGATGGCGATTGCCGCCGCGCTGAAGAACACGCCGGGAATGGTCTGTAAGCCGAGTGCCCGCTGTAGTCGGTCCAGCAAAGAGTTGCCCCCTTCCGATCGCGACAAAGACCCCTACCCTAACACAGGGAGAGCGTGGAAATCGTCCATCGGCTGACGACTTCCTGGCCCGCATGTGCGAGAATCTCCGGCTTTCAAACCCCAACTGGATCGCTGTTGTCTGCATGTCTGCTACCTCCCCGGCACGTCCCGCCACCGACTCATCCACCGCGACTTTCCGCCTCAAGGGCGGCCTGTTTCCGATGACAGCGCTGGAGCTGGTCGCCTGGGATTCGCAGCGTTTCCTGCAGGATCTGCAGGACAAGGTGGCCGAGGCTCCGGCGTTTTTCCGCGACACGCCGGTGATTCTCGACCTGGACGGGCTCGCCGAAAGCGTTGAGCTGCCACTGAGCGAGCTGGTGGACCTGTGCCGGCGACACGGACTGCTGCCGGTCGGCGTGCGCGGGGGTAGCCCGGGACGCGAGGCGATGGCCCGGGAAGCGGGCCTGGCCTGCCTTCCCGCCAGTCGCGCTCGCGGCGCGCGGTCTCCGCGGGAGCCGGCAGGCGATACCGCGCCGCCGGAAACACCCGAGGCACCTACACCCGCAGCGCTGGAATCCCCTTCTCCGAGCCGGGTGGTCACCACGCCGGTGCGCTCCGGTCAGCAGGTCTATGCGGCGGGTGGCGACCTGATTGTGCTCTCATCGGTATCCGAGGGGGCAGAGGTCCTGGCGGATGGCAATATCCATGTCTATGGCCCCCTGCGGGGGCGCGCCCTGGCCGGTGTGCGCGGGGACAGCCAGGCGCGGATCTTCTGCCAGAGCCTGGAGGCCGAGCTGGTTTCCATTGCCGGTGACTTCAAGCTGCACGACGACCTGCAGGGGCCGCTGTGGAAGCGGCCGGTGCAGATCAGTCTCGATGCGCAGACCCTGCGGGTCGAGGCCCTGGTCTGACCGCCCGGGTCAGTTTTTCATTCATCCAATCGCTACAAGGATCACTTACGTGGCCAGAATCATTGTTGTGACATCAGGAAAAGGCGGGGTGGGCAAGACCACCACCAGCGCCGCCATCAGCAGCGGCCTGGCATTGCGCGGGCACAAGACGGTGGTGGTGGATTTCGATATCGGGCTGCGCAACCTCGATATCATCATGAATTGCGAGCGCCGTGTGGTCTACGATTTCGTCAACGTCATCAACGGCGAAGCCAACCTGCGCCAGGCGCTGATCAAGGACAAGCGGGTCGACAATCTCTATATCCTCCCCGCCTCCCAGACCCGCGACAAGGACGCCCTCACTGTCGAGGGCGTGGAGAAAGTGCTGCAGGACCTGGCGGCGGACGGTTTTGAATATATCGTCTGCGACTCGCCGGCGGGTATCGAGCACGGCGCGTTCATGGCGCTGTACTTTGCCGATACCGCGATCGTGGTGGCCAACCCCGAGGTCTCCTCGGTACGCGACTCGGACCGCATCCTGGGCATCCTGCAGAGCAAATCCCGCCGCGCCGAGCAGGGCGAGCGGGTGGAGGAGTGCCTGCTGCTGACCCGCTACAACCCGGTACGGGTGGAGCGCGGCGAGATGCTCTCGGTGGAGGATGTCGAGGATATTCTCGCCACCCGCCTGCTGGGGGTGATCCCGGAGTCGGAGTCGGTGCTCAAGGCCTCCAACCAGGGGGTCCCGGTGATCCACGATCGCGAGAGCGAGGCGGGTCAGGCCTACGACGATGCCGTGGCGCGACTGCTGGGTGAAGACCGCGATCACCGCTTTCTGTCACTGGAGAGCCGCGGCCTGTTCAAGCGCCTGTTTGGGAGGAAGTGATGGGGATTTTCGACTATTTCCGCAGCGGCCGGAAGAACACGGCCTCGATCGCCAAGGAGCGCCTGCAGATCATCGTCGCCCACGAGCGGTCCCAGCGCAATCAGCCGGACTGGCTGCCGCGCCTGCAGCAGGAGTTGCTGGAGGTGATCCGCAAGTACGTCGAGGTGGAGCAGGACCAGGTGGACGTGCAGCTGGACCAGAACGGCAATTGTTCGGTCCTGGAGCTGAATATTACCCTGCCCGACCGCTGAGGCCTGCCGCGGCGCGCCGCGCGCGGCGGCCGTGTCCGAGCGGGGCGCTTCAGTGCAAGCGGGTGCTGGGCGCCAGTGGCGCCTGGCTTTCCCCCGCGAACAGATAGTCGAGGCGCAGGCACTCCGTGGCCAGCTCCCGGGTCGCCTGCAGACCCGCGGCGAGGAAATCGGCAAACTGCGCCTGGGTCATGCCCGCGGCGCCGGGATAGATGGCCGAGACCACCAGTTGCGGCGTGGCGTCGTCGACAATGTCCAGGAACAGCTTCAACAGCGGGTAGTCCATGCTCAGGCGGCCGAGGTCCGCGGCAATCGCCATCAGCGCCATCGGCCGCACCTCCAGGCCCGTGGTAAGCAGGACGCCAAAGGGTTCCACCAGCAAGCGGCTGTCCACCACGCCCTCCAGCTGGCGCAGGTCGCTCAGGTGCAGGCCCTCGCAGTGGTCGCAGAGTTCGACGGTGACCCGGGCTTTCTGAAGCCAGTGCTCGAGGGTGGCGCGATCGGGGGTAGGCATGGGGGCGCGTTGCTCTCCGGGACAATCAGGGGCGGCTATTCTACGGCTTGTGGGGCCGGGGCTCCAGTCGGAGTGTCCCGGCCGACCTGTCGCCTTTTCCGGCAGGTCGCTACGCGAAGGATGGAAAACGGGCGTTTTGGGGCTTGCAATCTGTTTCTGATGCACTGAGTATATATACAGTAGTTGGGTCGGGTTGGCGCCGGTCCGGGGGTCACTCCCGGCGCGCCGTTCCCGCCATCATGGCAAACGCTTCCGTAACGAGGTCGACTATGGATCCGAACAAGCAGAAAGCACTGGACGCCGCCCTGGGGCAGATTGAACGGCAGTTTGGCAAGGGTACCGTCATGCGCATGGGTGATACCGAGCGCGTGGCGATACCGGCCATTTCCACCGGCTCCCTGGGGCTCGATATCGCCCTCGGTATCGGCGGTCTGCCCAAGGGCCGCATCTGCGAGATCTACGGGCCCGAGTCGTCGGGCAAGACCACCCTGACGCTGCAGGTGATTGCCGAGGCACAGAAGGCCGGTGGAACGGCGGCCTTCATTGACGCCGAGCACGCCCTCGATCCGATCTATGCGGAAAAGCTCGGCGTGCAGGTGGACGACCTGATCCTGTCCCAGCCGGATACCGGCGAGCAGGCCCTGGAAGTGGCGGAGATGCTGGTGCGCTCCGGCGCTGTCGACGTGTTGGTGGTGGACTCGGTGGCGGCGCTGACCCCGAAGGCGGAAATCGAGGGCGAGATGGGGGATTCCCATGTCGGTCTGCAGGCTCGCCTGCTCAGCCAGGCCATGCGCAAGCTGACCGCCACCATCAAGCAGACCAACTGCCTGGTGATCTTCATCAACCAGATCCGCATGAAGATCGGCGTCATGTTCGGCAATCCCGAAACCACCACCGGTGGCAACGCCCTCAAGTTCTACTCCTCCGTGCGTCTGGATATCCGCCGGATCGGTGCAGTCAAGGAGGGCGATGAGGTGGTCGGCAACGAAACCCGGGTCAAGGTGGTCAAGAACAAGGTCTCCCCGCCCTTCAAGCAGGCGGAGTTCCAGATTCTCTACGGCAAGGGCATCTATCACCTGGGCGAGGTGATCGACTGGGGTGTGAAACTGAACCTGGTCGACAAGTCGGGCGCCTGGTATGCCTACCAGGGCGACAAGATCGGCCAGGGCAAAGCCAATGCCGCGCGCTTCCTGGAGGAAAACCCGGCGATTGCCAGCGAGATCGAAAGCCAGATTCGCAGTCAATTGATGGCCGCCCCCGTGCCCAAGTCCGCGGCAGCGGCCGAGCAGGGCGGTACGGTTGACGCGGAATGAGCCCCGCGGCGTGGCCAGCGGGCGCGGGCGTTCCGCTCAGCCCGCCGCGCTGGCTACCCCCCAGGCGACCCGAGCGAAACCGTATGCAGAACACCACTGACACCCGGGATTTGCGGCTCGCGGCAATGAACCTGCTGGCGCGCCGGGAGCATTCTCGCCTGGAACTGGCGCAGAAGCTGCGTCGTCGTTTCGGTGAGGGAGGGCTTCTGGACGAGGTGCTGGATGCCCTGGCGATGGAAGGTCTGCAGAGCGACGCGCGATTCGCCGAGAGTTTTCTCCGGCAGCGCGTGGAGCGCGGCTACGGTCCGCTGCGGGTACGCCAGGAGATGCGCGAGCGCGGGCTCGACGAAGGCGCAATCAATCAGGCCGAGCGGACGTTATCGCCCGACTGGGATGCCCTGGCGGAACAGGTGTATCAGCGCAAGTACGCCTCGAGCCCGGTGGGGGATAACCGGGAGAAGGCGCGCCGGGCTCGCTTCCTGCAGTCCCGGGGTTTTCATCACCAGAGTTTCCGGCATCTCCTCGATGCCTGACCTGGCGCCACCTCAGCTCGCCGGGTAGCCATAGCTCGCCTGCAGGCCGAGGGGGATCCCCAGCCCCCAGTAGGCCAGCAGGAAGAGCGTCCAGATGACGATGAAGCTGAGGGTATAAGGCAGCATCATCGCGACCACGGTACCAATCCCCGTCTCCCGGACATAGCGCTGGCAATAGACCACCACCAGGGGGAAGTAGGGCATCAGTGGCGTAATGATGTTGGTCGTGGAATCGCCCACCCGGTAGGCGGCCTGTGTCAGGTCCGGTGAAATTCCCAGCTCCATCAGCATGGGCACCAGGATGGGTGCCAGCAGGGCCCATTTTGCCGAGGCGGAGCCCACGAAAAGATTCAGCAGGCCGGTCAGCAGCACCACCCCCGAGACTGTCAGGGCCGCCGGCAGGCCCATGGCCTGCAGCGACTGCGCACCGCTCAGTGCCAGCAGAATACCCAGGTTCGACTGGCTGAAGGCGTAGATGAACTGGGCGATAAAGAACATGATGACCAGGTAGTAGGCCATGGTCTGCATGGTCTTGCTCATCCCATCAATGACGTCCCGGCTGCTGCTGATGGTGCCCGCCATGACGCCGTAGACCACCCCCGGCAAGAGGAAGAAGAGAAAGATCAAGGGGACGATGGCCTCCATGAGGGGGGCACCGAACTCTGTCAGAGAACCGTTGCTGCCGCGCCAGGCGGAACCTTCGGGCAGGGCGCTGAGAAGTAGTAGGAGCAGGGAGCCGAGCATGGTCCAGAGGGCGGCGCGCAGGGCGCGTTGCTCCCGGGGGCCGGTCTCCGCCTGGAGGCTGCCCTCGGCTTCCTCCTCCTGATCAATTGCCGTGTGGCGCAGTCTCGGCTCGACGATACGGTCGGTAATCAACCAGCCCGCGAGAATGATCAGCACAGAGGAGCTGGCGGTAAAGAAATAGTTGTTCAGCGGGTTGAGGCTGACTGCCGGGTCGAGGATCTGCGCGGCGGACTGGCTGATGCCCTGCAGCATGGGGTCGACTGCCGAGGGTACGAAGTTGGCGGCATAGCCTCCCGACACCCCGGCGAAGGCGGCGGCGATCCCGGCCAGGGGATGCCGTCCGGCGGCGTGGAAAATGATGCCGCCGAGGGGAATGACCAGGACATAGCCGGCGTCCGCTGCCGTGTGGCTGACAATGCCCACGCCGATGATCATCGGCGTCAGCAGCCAGTTTGCCGTGACACGCAGCATGGCGCGCAGGGCGGTATGGATAAAACCGCTGTGCTCGGCGACGCCGATCCCCAGCATGGCCACCAGCACCACACCGATCGGATGGAAGTGTGCAAAGGTCTGCACCATGTCGGCAAGAAAGGCCGTCATGGCCTCGGGCGCGAGCTGGTTGACCACGACCAGTGGCTGACCGGTGCGCGGGTCCGTCAGGTCATAGCTGAACAGGGAGAACAGCGCCGACAGCGCCCAGGTAATCACCAGCAGGGCTATGAACAGGACCGCCGGGTCCGGCAATCGGTTGCCCGCGCGTTCAATGAGCGAGAGCAGACGCTGGGAAGCTTTTGGGGGAGGGGTCATCGGGTCATCCGCCGGCCTTTAGCCGACGAGTGTACCGGGCTGGCCGCGCTCAGTCATCCAGGCTGTAGGGAGGGCGCATGCCGTTGCACAGCACCTCGGTGACCCGTTCGGTATCCATGTACTCGCGCAGGTGCAGCAGCTTGCCGTCGCGGAATTCGAAGAGAAAGTGGTAGTCGTTGCTGTAGGTCTTGCCGGAGACGTGTTCGCCCAGACTGCTGGCTTCCACGGCCACCTTGTCGCCCTCGGCGACCATGCTCTTGATGGTGAAAGTGATGCCGTCGGGGAATACCTGGAGGATGCCGCGGATGGCATCCGGGATGCCCGGGAAGTCAGTGACACCGGAAATGAGTGTCTCGCCCATGGTCTCGACGTCGCCGTCGGTGGCGTAGGCGGCAATCGCGGATTCCACCCGCCCGTGACTCAGATCGTCGAGAAACTGAGTGACGCGGGCCTTGTTGCTGTCTGCAGGTTCCATGTCTTGCTGCCTGGTACATCGCTGATCGTTCACCGATCTTAGACCGGCATCCGCGAGTGCCCCAGCGCTGCCGGTATAGCATGGCAACCATCAGGTGCCCGACCGAGAGTCGGGCCAGGCCTGGTTCAACTATGCAGTGTGCTCGCGTCCTGCGCGCTCAGCGATTGCGGCCCAGGCGCTCGTGGGCCTCGACCCATTCATTGCGCCCGGTGGCCTTGTCGACGCGCGTGGCCGCGCCCAGGGAGAGCTCGCCGGCGACCACCAGGCCGGCCGCAATCTCGGCCAGCTTCAGGGCCTTGCCCTTGCCGTGACAGCCGAGGATTTCAAGGCATTCCCGCTGGGTGGGCAGGTTGGTGCCACCGCCGTGGGTGGCGAGAATCAGTGCCGGCAGGGTCACGGAAAAGAAATAGTCACCGTCCCGGGTAACCCGCGTGTAGACCGTGCACTGGTTGGATTCGCCGATATTGGCGATGTCCTGTCCGGTGGCCAGGTAGAGCGCGGCCAGGCCATTGGCGGGGTGGGCGGCGTTGTTGGAGGAGTGGGTCAGGAAAGAGGCGATGGTGGTAATGCCCTGCCCGTAGTGCATGGCCTCCGGGGTGACCCGCAGATTGCGCTGGAGCACGTCGCGGGGCACGGTGATTTCGGCGGTGACGCGGCGGCCGCGGCCTTTCAGGGAGTTCACCGAGGAGGTGCGTTTCTCGGTATCGAAGTTCCCCGAGAGCAGGTAGTGGCGCATGTGCGGCACCTGCTGGCGGATCCACTCGCAGGCGGCGAAGGTGGCCCTGCTGGTCATGTTCTGGCCAGCGGCATCCCCGGTCGTGTAGTCGAAGCGGGTGAACACCATGTTATGGGCGATATAGTGTTCGATTTCCTGCAATTTCCCGATCGACGTGGTGGATTCCGCCACCTCCCGGATCGGCTCGAAGTTGGCCACCAGCCACTGCTCGAAGTCCCGCGCTTCGCGGGCATCGCGAAAAACGAAGCAGGGCGCGCGCTGCATGGCCTCGCCGCAGACCGTGGTGCGGACGCCGCCGCTTTCGCGAATCACTTTCATGCCGCGGTTGTAGCTGGCCAACATGGTGCCCTCGATGGTCGCCATTGGCACGTAGAACTCACCCTGGGCGTGCTCCCCGTCGACCAACAGCGGGCCGGCGAGGCCGACCGGTACCTGGACGACGCCAAACAGGTTCTCGATGTTGCCGGACATGTCTTGTGGGTCGAAGGAATAGCGCCGGGTGTGGTCGAGTCTCGCGCCGGTCTCCGCTTCGATGAACTCCTGGCGGCGGGCAATGATGTCGTGGCCGTAATCGTTCTGGTTGTCCCGGGGGATGCGTTTGTCGCTCACTTTATTGTTCTCCCGTGTGGCTGGGTTAATGAAGGCGATTCTGCAAATGTGAGTCTATCACCTGTAAAAATGCACTGGCGTACTTGTCACGCTTGTTCTGTCCGACGCCACTCAGCTCGCCGAAGGCCTGAATATCCCGGGGCAGCCGCAGGCACATTTCCTGCAGCGTGCGATCGTGGAAGATGATGTAGGGTGGCTTGCCCTGTTCTTCGGCCAGTTGGCGCCGACACTCGCGCAGGGCCTCCCAGAGTTCGCTGTCCACGTCGAAGGCTTCGCCCGCGCTGCGGGTGCTACGCTGCCGCACCGGACGCTGGTCCCGGCGCAGCCACAATTCTTCTTCACCGCGCAGTAGCGGGCGGCAGGATTCGGCGAGGGTTAGCGCGCCATAGCGCTCCGGATCGCTGTCCAGCAGCCCGCGGGCGACCAATTGCCGGAATACCGAGCGCCACTGGTTGGCATCCAGCTTTTCCCCCACGCCGAAGGTAGGCAGCCGCTGGTGACCGAACTGGCGCACGCGCTCGTTTTCATTGCCGCGCAGGACGTCGATCAGGTGATTGACCCCAAACCGCTGCTCGGTGCGATACACCGCGCTCAGTGCCATGCGTGCGGCTTCGGTGCCGTCCCAGCTGTCGACCGGTTCGAGACAGGTGTCGCAGTTGCCGCAGGGGGAGGGCAGTGTGTCGCCGAAGTAGCGCAGCAGAACCTGGCGCCGGCAACCGGTGACCTCGCACAGACCAAGCATGGCATTCAGGCGCTGCTGCTCGGCCCGCTTGAAGGTATCGTTGCCTTCGGACGCGTCCAGCATCTGCCGTTGTTTCAGGACGTCCTGCAGGCCGTAGACCATCCAGGCATCCGCGGGCAGGCCATCCCGCCCGGCGCGGCCGGTTTCCTGGTAGTAGGCTTCGATGGTGCGCGGCAGGTCGAGGTGGGCGACAAAGCGCACATCGGGTTTGTCGATGCCCATGCCAAAGGCGATGGTCGCCACCATGACCACGGCCTCCTCCCGCAGGAAGCGCGCCTGGTGGGTGGCGCGCAGCGCCGCGGGTAGCCCGGCGTGGTAGGGCAGGGCGTGGAAGCCCTGGGCGCTCAACCACTGGGCGGTCTCCTCGACCTTGTTGCGCGAGAGGCAATAGACAATGCCGGAGTCCCGGGGGTGCTCTTCGCGCAGGAACTGCAGCAATTGCTGGCGCGGGTTCTGCTTGAGGGCAATCCGGTAGCGGATATTGGGGCGGTCGAAGCCGGCGATAAACTGGCCGGCCTCGTGCAGGTCGAGTCGCTGGATGATCTCCTCGCGGGTGCGCGCGTCCGCGGTCGCGGTCAGGGCCAGGCGGGGTATCTGCGGGAAGCGCTCATGCAGCAGGCTCAGCTGCAGGTAGTCGGCGCGAAAGTCGTGGCCCCAGCGCGAGACGCAGTGGGCTTCGTCGATGGCGAACAGGGCAATGCGCGCCCGCTCCAGCAGGAACAGGGTGCGCGGCTGCACCAGGCGCTCGGGGGCAATGTAGAGCAGGTCCAGCTCACCGGCGAGTAATGCATCCTCCACCGCCCGGGCCGCCTGGGGCTCCAGGGTCGAGTTGAGGTAGGCAGCATTTACCCCCAGCTCCTGCAAGGCGCTGACCTGGTCCTGCATCAGGGCGATGAGGGGTGACACCACCACGCCGCAGCCGGGGCGGACCAGGGCGGGCACCTGGTAGCAGAGGGATTTGCCGCCCCCCGTGGGCATCAGAACCATGGCGTCGCCACCGTCGATCACGTGATTGACGATGGCTTCCTGCAGAGGCCGGAAGGCGTCGTAGCCAAAAACTGTCTGCAGTGTCTCCCGGGCGTCTCTCATCCAACCATTGTAACTCAGCCGACCGCGGCAACGGGCATCCAATCAGGTCGCAAGGGCTGCGATCAGTTCGTTGCGCAGTGCCGCGGGTTCCACGACTCGGTCCACTGCCATGGCGTCGGCGGCCAGCCAGGCGCCGCTCTGCCGGGTTTGCATCGCCAGGGCCTCGTCGTCGTCCGCACCGCTGGCAGCCGCGCCGCCCAGCGCGGGCACGCCCCCCAGGCTGATACCCGGCAATGCCAGCGTGACCAGCTGCTGATCCCAGGGGTTCATGCCCATCACCGAAGAGCCAAAGCCAAAGGCTTTGCGCAGAACCACGACCACCTTGCGACCCCGGTAGCGGCGCTGGGCCTGGAACATCTCGCCCGCCGCACGCAGTACACCCGAGCGCTCGGCTTCCGGTCCGGGCATGACGCCCGGGTTGTCTACCAGGCTGACCAGGGGCAGGCCGAAGCGACTGGCCATGTCGATAAAGTGGCGAGCCTTGAGGGCGGCGTCACGGGTGATGGCACCGGCCTGGACTGCCGGCTGGTTGGCGACCAGCAGGCAGGGACGTCCACCGATCCGCGCCAGCGCCGTGACCAGTGTGCGGCCATAGTCCGGTTGCAGCTCGAACAGCGTGTGGCGGTCGACCAGCTCTCGCAGCACCGCGCGCATGTCGTAGGGCAGGTCGACCCGCGGGGGTATCAGGCCTGCCAGGGCCTCGCAGCGGTAGGGCTGGGTGGTTTTACTCTCGGCTATTACAGGAAGATCTGCCCCGCGGCGGGGTGGCAGCAGGCTGAGGAAATAGCGTGCCGTGGCAAAACAGTCGGCTTCGCTGGCACAGAGATTGTGTGCCACGCCGCTGTCGCGGGTATGCATGCGGGCATCGCCGAGTTCGGCAGCGGTGGTGTCGACGCCCATGGCGGCCTTGACCAGTGGCGGGCCGGCGCTGAAAAGGGCACTGCCTTCCAGCATGATGACCAGGTCGGCGAACATCCCGGCCAGGGCGCCGTGGCCGGCGGAGGTGCCCAGTACCAGGGCGACGGTTGGCACCTGGCCCTGGAGATCGGCGAGCAGCTGCAGGTCGCCCGGTGCATGGGGGTAGCGCTCGCCCTGGTTGGAGGCGCGTTCCCCGGCGCCGTCGAGCAGCATCAGCAGGGGCAGACCCTGTTCCAGGGCGAGGCGTACCAGGCGCGCGCGTTTGGCGGCGTTGGGGTGTCCGATGCTGCCGCCCTGCACGGTGAAGTCCTCGGCGAAGAGCACGACCGGGTTGCCGTTGATGCGGGCGGTCCCGCCCACCAGGCCGTCGGCGGGCACGGGCTCATGACCTGCGGGGTGCTGGCCGCCGGCCAGGGCACCGTACTCGCGAAAACTGTCCGGGTCGCAGAGGGCGGCGATGCGTTCCCGGGCGGTCTGCCGGCCGCGGGCGTGTTGACGTGCGACACGTGCTTCGCCGCCCATGGCCTCTGCTGCCGCCGTGCGCTCGCGCCACGCGCCGAGCAGCCTTTCCCAGTCTCCCCTGTAGTCATCCATGGTGCGGCGTCCAGATAGCGAATTCGCGGAGGAACATACGCAATGCGGACGGGCGCGGCAAGCAGCTGCCGCGACCCGAGGGTGATTGGTGAGGCTATCTGGACCGGGCCCCTGGAGGGACCCCCGGATGTTTCCCGGGGTGCGGGCGACCCGGGCCCGGTGCGGTCAGGCGACCCGGGACTGGTCGTCGGCGGTGGGCGACGGCAGGCCGAAGGCGGCCCAGTCCGGTTCCGCCATTTCACTGACGAAGCGCTCGAAGTTCCAGGGCCAGCTGGAGGGAATGCCTTCCTTGTCGAGATACCAGCTGGAACAGCCGCCCTTGAACCAGACGGTGTTGCGGGCCGCCTCGACACGGGCCGCCTCGAAGGCTTCCGTGGCGGCGTGGGAGGGCGCCAGGGCATCGCAATCCCCCTGGCGCAGGCGCTCCAGCAGCTGGTCGATGTAGATCCACTGGTTCTCGGCGATATCGATCAGGGAGAAGTTGCCCACCGGGCCATTGGGGCCGTTGAGCATGAACAGGTTGGGGAAGTCGGGCATGCTGATAGCCAGGTAGGCGCGGGGCTTGTCGGCCCAGTAGTCTTGCAGGGTGACCCCGCCGGCGCCGGTAATCTGCATGGGGCGCATGAAGGCGTCGGCGTGGAAGCCGGTCGCATAGACAATCACGTCCAGTTCATGCAGTTCGCCGTCCCGGGTGCGGATGCCGTTTGCCTCGATCCGCTCGATACCGGTGGTGACCAGATCGGCATTCGGATGCTGGATCGCCTCGTAGTAGTCCGGCGAGAATATCAGGCGTTTGCACAGCGGCGTGTGATTCGGGCGCAGGCGCTCGCGCAGTTCCGGGTCGCGAACGCTCTGCTCGAGATTGTCGACACAGGCCTTGATCATCTCCTGGGCCTCGGGAGAGTCCACATTGGTCACGGCCTGGGTGTAGGCCTCTACCGCCGCCATGTACTCGTCGTGATTCATCACCCGGTTGAGCACTTCTGGATCGCGGAAGGCGGCGCGCTCCTCTTCGCTGAACTCGCCGTTCTCCACCGGCATGATCCATTGCGGGGTGCGCTGGTAGTGCTCCAGGTGTGCCGCGCGTCCGGCCAGGGCGGAAATGATCTGCACCCCGGTCGAGCCGTTGCCGATGACACCGATCCGCTTGCCGTCGAGAGCCACGCTGTGGTCCCAGCGTGCGCTGTGGAAAATGGCGCCGCGGAAATCGTCGGCGCCCGGGATGTCCGGGTAGCGGGGCTGGTGCAGCACACCGGTGGCGGCGATCAACACGTCGGCGGTATCGCTGTGACCGCTCTTGAATTGCAGCTGCCACTTGCCGTCGCGCCACTCCGCGCTCTCGGCTTCTTCGTTGAAGCGGATCATGTCCAACACACCATATTTTGCCGCGGTGCGCTCGAAGTAGGACTGGATCTCGGGGCCGGGTGGCAGGTGTCGGGTCCAGTCGGGGTTGCGTTCAAAGCTGTAGGTATAAAAATGCGAGGGGACGTCGCAGGTCAGACCCGGGTAGGTGTTTTCACGCCAGGTACCGCCCACGCGATCCGCCTTTTCATAGATCACGGCATTGCGGTAGCCGCGTTTCTGCAGCTGAATGCCCGCCAGCATGCCCGCCATACCGGCACCGAGGACAACAACTTTGAGTTCACGAGTGGTCATGGCCAAACTGCTCCTGTGAATGAACGATCGGGATCCAGCTTAGTGGGGTGGACGCTGTCTGTCGTGACTGAAGTGTCAATAAAGCGTTACATTTGTGTCTGTTTGGGTCATTCTCTTCGTGCATTGCAGGAGTGTCTCCATGTCGGTCGCTGCCCTTAACACTGACTTGTTTCAGCCCCTGCGGCAGTTGCTGGAAAGCGAGTTGCAGGCCGCTGGTCTGGAGGTCAGTGTCACCGGTGATACCGCCAATGCCGCGGGCTTCATGCGCTGGTATCTGCGCGCCATCCAGGCACTGGAAGCCCATGTGGCCAGCGGCGATGAGCACGCGCCAATGGCGCGCCGCGAAGTCGAGCTGCAATGCCGCTGCGCGCTGACCGGCGCATCCCTGGCCGAGGCAGTCGAGCTGCTGGCCCGGTTTGCCGATCTGCTGTATCCCCGTGCCGGCCAGATCAGCCTGGAGCTGTCCGGTGATCAGGCCCTGTTCAAACTGGACTCCCTGCGCCGGCAGACCACCACGGCCAGCGACATGGTGGACATCACCGGGCTGTTTGCCTTTCACCAGTTGCTGCAATGGCTGGCGGGGCGTGAGCTGCCGCTGCGCCAGGTGCGCGCAGGTCCTACCCGGCGGGATGACGTGTTGCCCTTCCTCAAGCTGTTTCGCGCGCCCGTGTTGTCGGGCGGCAGTGACTATGCCCTGGTTTTTGAACGCTCTGTCCTGGCCTGGCCGGTGGTGCGCACGGCCGCGGAATTTCCGCGCTTCTTCGAACTGTTTCCCTGCGCGGTATTCCTCCCCACACGGCACAGCCTGTCTGCCCAGGTTGCCATCCTGTTCTCCGCCATGCTGACCCGGGGCCAGCCACTGCCGACCCAGGCAGAGCTCGCCCGTGAGCTAGGCAAATCGGTGTCCGCCTTTCGTCAGCAGCTCCGGCAGGAGGGTAGTAGTTTCAGGCAGTTGCGCGAGCGGGCCCTGGCCGAGGCGGCGGCAACCGGGCTTGCCCGGGGCCAGGATGTGGCGGCGGTAGCGGCTCAGCTGGGTTTTGCCGATGCGGGCAGTTTTCGCCGGGCATTCCGCCAATGGTACGGTTGCGCACCCCGGCAGTGGCAGGCAGAAAAAGCGTAAAAATAGCAATTGACGGTGGAGGCGGTCAGGGTATACTTGGTCTCAGCTTGATTGTTCTTGCGCTGATTGATACAGAACCAACTGGCAGTTTGTCAGATTACGTCCCCTGTTTCATAAGTCTTTGCACTACCAAGCTTTACCGCCTTCTGCGGAAGGCATCGTTATATTTTTGAAATACAGGACGCTATCATGGCAACTGGCACCGTAAAATGGTTCAACGAAACTAAAGGTTTCGGCTTCATCGCTCAGGAAAACGGCCCCGACGTATTCGCGCACTTCAGCGCGATCCAGGGTTCCGGCTTCAAGACTCTGGTCGAAGGCCAGCAGGTCGAATTCAATGTGGTTCAAGGGCAGAAAGGCCCCCAGGCCGAGAACATTGTAGTGGTCTGAGCCGAGAGGCTTTGAACCCGAAAAACCCGGCGTGGTGACACGCCGGGTTTTTTTGTGGGCGAATGCCCGCAAGCGAGGGGCTGCCCGGCCCCACTGTGTAGCTTCAGCCCCACAGGGGCGGGGGAGCTAGTGTCCAGCCAGTTCCCGCGGCCCCTGGCGGGCCCCTCCATGAGCCCCTGCCGGCTCAGTTGGACTGGCGCCCGGTGCGATGCTCTCAAGCCAGCGACTCACCCGATACGCATCCCGCCAGTAGGGAGCGTTCATTTCCCGCTGCCCTTCGTTCTGGTGGCTTCTGGCTGCCTCGACGGCCTGCTGTGGCGTGATGCCGTAATAGGCCTTGAAGTGACGCGCCAGGTTGGCGCGGCTGGAAAAGCCCCAGGTGTGGGCAAGGGCCTCCAGGAATCCCTTCTGTACCACGCCCATGCGGCTGATTTCCTGCATGCATCGTTGCAGGCGCTGACGCAGGATAAAGGTTGCGATACCGCCCTCCCGCTGGAATAAGCGGTACACCGTGGCGCGCGAGCAGTGAAACTGGCGGCAGAGGTGGTCCGCTCCCAGGTCGGGGTCCGAGAGGTGGCGCGAGAGGTATTGGCGCATATCCTCCAGGCGGTCGCGCTCGCGGTATTTGCTCTGCAGCAGTTCCCGGTCCCCCAGCAGCAGACCGTCGAGCAGGCCGGTGATCCCCGCCGCGTAGGCATCCGCTTCGCCCGCGCTCGCGGTCGCAAGACTCTTCAGTGTCTGTGTCAGGATGGGCACCAGCAGGCGGGCCTGGGGAGAATCGGGCTGCCAGGTGATGACCGGGTTGCGGCGGTACATGAGATGACTACCCCGCAGGAGGTAACGGGGGATGGATACGGCCATGACTTCGTAGGGTGTGGTCGTGATGTTGTAGGGAATGGCCCAGTCCTGCAGCACCAGTGTCCCCGGCGGCGACGAGAAGTGGTCAAAATCGCCGAAGATGCCCTGCTGGTGGCCAGCCAGTTGCAGTTTCAGGACCAGGCAGTCGCTGTCGCCGCGGCGGATATGCCGTGGGGTGCGCTGATAGTGGGTGGCGTCGCAGAGGGTGTGAGAGAACACCACGCCGTCGGTGTACCAGTTGCTGGTGCGGCCGCGAAAGCGCCAGTCCCGCTGCAGACTGTCCACCTGGGCACCGCAACGCGAGGCCTGTCGCCATACGTCAAGATGCAGTGCCTCCGGAATGTTTGCGGGATCAAAACACGTTTTTGCAACGGGCAGACCCGATGAATCCAGCAGGGAAAAACCGCGCACCTGAACCCCCTCTGAGTGCTCGGAGGCCAGGAGCGTGGGGCGCCCCTGGTGAGAAATCCTCCACCCGGCATGCTATCAGCCGGGGCGCGGATTACCTCGCAAGGGGTGTTTGGCTGCGTCCAGCTTTATGGGTTAAGCTGGAAGGTTGGATTTTTACCCTCGGAAGCTTTGTAGCCGGCATCCGATGGCGATGCCCATGCTGGCACCGAGTGTGTTTGCCAGCATGTCACTGAACTCGAAGCTGCGCCCGGGCAGTGCGATATGCAGCAGCTCGGTAATCGTCCCGGCAAGCAGTAGAAGGCCCCAGGGGCGAACCCACTGACGTCCGCGCAGTCGCCAGCCCTTTACCAGCAGCAATCCGCACAGTGTGAACAGCGAGCCATGTACCAGCTTGTCGGTAGGCAGATTGTTCAGGGCCAGAGAGGAGCGGCTACCCCAGGGCCAGAGTGCGCGCAGTAGGTCCTGCAACGCCTCCACACAGTTACCCGGCAGCAGCAACAACAGCAGTGTCGTGCCCAGGCTGATGGCGAACAGCAGGCGATAATGTGTCAGTGTCATGTAGGGGAACTATTGCAAACATCGGCCACCCCGGGTCCGGGGTGGCCAGAAACATCAGGATTGAATTTCGCAGCTTTCCCGGCTGTTGCCGGCATCGAAGTATTCCTGAAAAACCCGAGGGGTCCGCCCGCGTCCGGACCACAGGTGTTCCTTGCCATCAATGACCAGACGATAGCGCGGAGGAACCTTGCCCATTTTCCGTCCGGCTTTTGCACCCTTGGCTTTGCCGCGGGTCTTTTTGGTTTTTTTCAGGTCTTCGGGTTTCAGGCCGGTATCCGCGAGCAGGTTGTTGATTTTGTCGATTGTGGCCAGACGTTCCTGCTCCAGCTTTTTCTCTTCCTTGGCCTTTTCTGCTTCAAGAGCTTCATTCAGCGACTTGATCAGCTTTTCCAGCTCTGCAAAAGGCAGTTTTCTGGCTTCGGCCTTGGCCCGGGTCTTGGATTTTGCGAACTCCTGAAGTGCAGAGGGCTTACCCTTCATGCAGATCTCCTTTTTCATTCATTGTTGGAAAGTCGCATTATATGGATTTTCCGCTTGTTTATGCAAAGTGATTTGTTTTCCGGGAAAATTTGCCGGATGAAACGTCAATGGAATACTGAAAGTGAAGATAATAAATAAATCCGTGGCAGCAGGGTATTTTAGGGCGCTATTGCGGGCAATTCGTCCGTTGGCTGCCAAAGCTTTATTAAATAATAAACCCAAGTTCGAGCTGGTGAATAACCTGATCCAGACAATGTGAGGGGCGTGTGCTGAGTATGCCCGGTATCGGTATGATGCGTTCGTGCAGAACCCGTGTCAGGGTTTCCAGGTTGTCGACATTGATCGTGCAGAAAATATTGTGTCGCCCCAGGGCCGTTGTCACAAAACTCACTGAATCGATTTCTGCCAGCGCCTGACAGACTGCCGTTGCATCACCGCTTTTGACATCGATGCCCACGAAGGCGGCAATATCCTTTTGCCCGAGGGGTTTCCAGACATGCTCAAAGTTAAGTTGTTTATTTTTTTGCATGCGGGCGAGGCGGTTTCGGACCGCCGTTTCGGAAATACCGATCTCGGCGGCAATCGCCCGGTTGCTTTTGCGGGCGGTATGGCGCAGGGACTGGATAATCTGGCGGTCGAGAGCATCGAGCAGAGAAGGCCTGGATTTAGGGGACACCCTGGCCGGGTCCAGAACACCGCTGCGAAACTTCCACACATCCAGTGACAGCGCCGCCTCGAGGCTGGCGATGCCATCAATAGCTGGCAGGGTTTCTGCCAGCAGGTGACTGGCTTCCTCGCGATCGCGAGCGGCGGCAACCAGTTCGATATCCTGGGTGCCCAGGGTGACATTCGCCGTCAGAGCCCCCGGAATTTCGCCGAGCCGCTCGGCGACCCGGTAGGGTGACAGCTGCTTCACCCGAATACCAATAATCAGCAGGTATTCGTAGCCCGCTGCGCGGAGGTCCACGAGGGGGGAAAGAGTGATAATCTGCTCCCCCTGTAGTCTGTCCAGCCGCCGTTTTACTGTCGCCGGGGTTGCGCTCACGGCTTCGGCTATCGCCTGTGTGGGGCGTCGAATATTGCCCTCAAGGGCGGCAATGATAGCCTGGTCGAGTGCGTCGAGTGTTCCTTTCGGCATGTTTTGCACCTGCGCTCAGGCCTGAAAACGATAACGCAGACTCAGGGTCCAGGTGCGCGGCCGGTTATAACTGCCCTCGAAATAGCCGAAGAAACCGCTGCCGTCGAAACCAGAATTGAGAACGCGCTTGTCGCCCAGGTTGGTGCCTATGAGCGACATTTCCCAGCGGCGGTCCGGTGTGTCGTAAATGATGCCTGCCCCTAGCAGGGAATGACCTGGCACCTGCAGCACTTCACTGTTTACCGCATTCAGGTAGTATTCGGCGGTGTAGCGAATATCGCCGCGGAAAGTAAGCGCACCGTACTCGCCGAGAGACTGCTGATAATCAATCGCAAGGTTGGCCGTCCACTCTGGCGTATGTTTGAGTTCGGTATCGGTAAAATCTCCGGTGATATCGACCCAGCCCTCGGAGTCATCCCGCAGGTATCCAATGCCGCTGTGCACCCGCAGTGTTTCCATCGGCAACCAGGTGGCCTCCAGCTCAACCCCTTCGATAGAGGCTTCGGAGGCATTTTCCACGGCTACGGAACCGGCACGGGTAATCAGTACCTGGATATCTTCGTAGTCGTTGTAAAAGGCCGCCGCATTGAGTCGCAGGCGCCGGTCCAGCCACTCGCTTTTGATGCCCGCTTCATAACCGGTGAGGATTTCCGGTTCGTACTCCTGGAGGTCGGCGGCACTGCCAAAGGCGCGACCGTTGTAGCCGCCGCTGCGAAAGCCGCGACTGACATGGGCGTAGACCATCACGTCCTGGTTCCATTGCCAGGAAAGCCCGGCCTTTGGCGAGGTATTCGACCAGTCCTGACTGCAATCAAACCAGGCTGTTGGGCGATCAAAGAGACAGCTGCCGACAGGCTCGCCGGGCTGAAAGAAAACATGGGGCACACCAAAATCGGTGTTGCTGATGCCCTGGGTGAAGTCCTTTTCCTCGCGCGTATAGCGAATGCCGGCAAACAGGTCCAGGCTGGGCGTGAGGCTGTAGGTGGCGTGGGCGTAGGCAGCCTGGCTGGTGGTTTTCTGACGGTTGTCGAAGCTGACGGAGGTTCCCAGGCCCTGGATAATGATCAGGTCGGTGAGATCGCGGGTGTCCTCCTCGAAATAGTAGAGCCCGCCAACCCATTCCCAGTTGCCATGGCTGCCGAGAAACTGCAATTCCTGGCTCCACTGTTCGTGGTCCTGGTCGTGGTAGTCGCCATTGTAGTTGAGCAGGCTGTTGTCACCGTCGCGACCGAACTGGGCATCCACCTCCCGCCAGGCGGTAATCGATTTGAGTTCCAGTTGATCGCTCAGTTGCCAGCGGTTGGTCCAGTTCAGACCCAGGCCTTTGACATCGTCTTCCGGCAGCGGCCCGCCGGCACCGGAACGGTCGATGTCGCGGTTGGGGGTGCAGCAGGGGGTATCGGGGTTGAGCAGGTTCCAGAGGTCACCAAAGGTGGTGCCGTCCTGCCAGGTCAGCATGACGTTGGGGTAACCGGTCTGGTCCTGCCGGTGCCAGTCGGCGGTCAGGGTGGAGTCGAAGGTTTCACTCGGCGTCCAGGCCAGGGAGACCCGGCCGGTCGCCAGATCGACATCACCGGCATCGTCGCCCGGTCGCCGCTGCCAGCCATCGGCCTCGCGCTGCAGGAATGAGGCGCTGGCGGCGAGTGTGTCGGAAATCGCCGTCTGGCCGTACAGGGAGACGCCCCAGAGGTCGCGAGAGCCGGTGCTGAGCTTGATCTCCGCTTCGGTTTCGCCGGTGGGACGCCGGGTGATCACGTTGATCGCGCCGCCGATGCTGTTTTTGCCAAACAGTGTGCCCTGGGGGCCGCGCAGGACTTCAATACGCTCGACATCGGAGAGCTCCAGGTTGGCGCCAAAGGCCCGGGACAGGTAGACCCCATCGAGGTAGACGCCAACGGCGGGGTCGGTGGTCAGGATGAAATCAAACTCCCCGACGCCCCGGAGGAAGGCATTGACCGTTGAACTGCCGCCGCCGGTGCCGACGGTAAAGCTGAGATTGGGAGTCTGTCTTTCGATGGCGGTGAGCTGCTGCATCCCGGACTGGATAAGCGTTTCCCGGCTCAGAGCGGTCACCGAGACGGGCGTGTCCTGGAGACTTTCGCTGCGTTTGCGCGCAGTGACGACCACCTCTTCCAGCGCGCCCGCGGCCAGAACTGGTGCCTGTGTATCGAGAATGGCGAGAGTCAGCGCGCACAGAGTGGCGCCCTTGATCCGGGTCAGGTTATACATGGTAGTACCCCGCTGTTATCACTTTTTTATAATGAGAGCTGCTGCTTGTATTTGCATTTTATTATGAGGCACACCTAAAGGGCGGGCCTTTGCGGTGGAGTTTCCCCGCCAGCTGCGCAAAATGCAAGCTCCCGCGATCAGTTGATTTCCGCGGGTGCCCGCTCCAGCGGTGATGCCATGCTACCCGGGAGAGTATTGCTGGGGTTGTGGGGCACTCAGACGGTGGGTGGCTCGGGGTCACCCTGCTGCCCGTTACGCAGGGACCAAAGCAGAAAGATACCTCCCGCAAAACCGCACGCGGCAATGCACAGCGATACCGAGAGGAGGGTGTGGGGGAGCAGTGTGGTCAGCCCGGAGAGGATGCCCCCGATGCCGAACTGCGTCGTGCCCATCAGGGCCGCGGCCGTGCCGCTGTGCTGGGGGAAGTGTTCCAGGTAGCAGGCCTGATTGTTGGGGCTGATGGCCCCCAGCGTGCCGGCGTAGAGCATCATGGCGGGCAGGAACCATTCCAGGGGACCGTTGCTGGCAGCCACGGCCACCAGGAACACGGCGCCGAGCAGCTGGATAACCGTGGCACCCTGGAGAATGCGCAGTGGAGCAAACCAGTTCAGTAGGAAACGGTTGCCCAGGTTGAACGCGAACATGCTGACGATATTACAGGCAAACAGCAGTGCAAAGACCTGCTCCGAGGCGCCGTAATGCATCTGGTAGATGTAGGACGCGTAGGTGACGAAGACGATCAGGCCGGCAAAGGCCGAGGTCTGCCAGCCGATAAACGGCAAGGCCTGGTGGTTGCGCAGCACCTCGCGGTAACGTCGCAACATGCTGCCGGGGGTGGATACCTCGCGCGGGCGCTGTGGACCCCGGAATACCGTCACGGCCAGCAGGGGTTGCAGGGCGAGGGCATAGAGACCGAGAAAGGCAAAGACGATTTCCCAACTGCCGAACTGCAGCAGCAAGCTGCCGATGCTGGGTGCGATGGCGGGTGCCACGATGGCGACCAGGCCAATCATCGAAAACAGCTTGGCGGCCTGCCGACCGTGCACCCGGTCGCGGACCAGTGCCGGTATGGAAACCGCAGCCCAGCCAGCCCCAAAGGCCTGCAGCACCCGTCCGGTCAACAGTCCTGCCAGGGTGTCGATGGTCGTGAGCAGGAGGCTCGAGGCCGAGAAGGCCAACAGTCCGATGACCAGGATTCGGCGTCGGCCGAAATGATCCGAGAGCGCGCCACCCACCAGCTGGCCCACGGCAAAGGAGGCCATATAGACCGAAATGCTCAGCGCGATGGCGTGTATTTCGACCCCGAGGCTTTCGGCGAGCAGGGGGAAGGCCGGCAGATAGGTGTCGATAGCAAAGGGGCCGAGCATCATGGTGAAGCCGAGGGCGAACACCATGGACAGCGGGACAGGGGTTTCCCGGTGCATGAAGATCCTGTGGTGATGGTGTGGAGGGGGCGGGGGGCGCCCGCGATGCCAGCTGGCAAGTCAGCCCGATATTATAGGGCCTGGCCCGGTTTATTGCACGGCGGGACGGCTCAATTGGGTGGGGCGTCGTGCAGCGGAAAGCCCGGCAGGTTGGCGCAGAGGACGGGGAAAATGTTTTGCCGGGCCGGAACCACTTCCTCCACGTACGTGCGATAAATGGCGGCGCGCATCTCGCTGGCGGTATTGAAGCCGTTGGACTCGGCCAGCTTGTCGAGGACAGTGCGTACCCGCGAGGTGCTGGTGTGGTGGTGGGTGGCCAGCTGTTGCAGGGTGTCGCCGCTGATGAAATCCTCGAGCAGGCGCAGGTGATCAAAAGTCCAGCGGCCACCGCTGGCGGTGACGATGGTGCCATCGCGTTCCGCCCGGACCATGCCGCGGCTGAAAGGGTCCTCGACATTGGCGGTGTAGACGACAAAACCCCGGTCGAGCTTGATCATGTTGCAGATGCCGCGAAACAGACGCCCGGAGCTGCTCAGCAGCCAGATCCACAGGGTGGCGTTCCCCGCTGACCGCGAGGCTTGCTCAAGCAGGTGCACCAGGCCCTCATTGGAAGGCTTGTACCCGATCCGCCAGCTTTCGGGAAGGTGGGACAGCATCTGCTCGCGCGTGCCCAGTTCCGCCAGCACCTGTCCCCGGGCTTCCTGCTCGTGTACACCAAACATCTGCAGTGCCGCAGGCGACATGGAGACGATCCGTGCCTGCTCATCCAGTCGAATGACCGGGAGGACCTCGGCAATGCCTTCAACCCAATCCATCAAGCACCATCTTAAGGTCACAACTCATCCTGCGCATCTTACGCAAAAATGAACGCCTGTCGCCTTAGTAATAGTACTTATGCGTTAATTATGAGACGCGATGTGTCCTTGGTTGAGACAAATTGCAGTCCCTCGGGTCAGCGGGCCTCGCTGATGCCATTGCGCTGGGCGTAGGCCTGGCGCTCCATCAGCATGACATCCGCGAGAATATTGCCGGCTTCGGTCAGCAAGACGTCGGACTCGACGTCTTCACCCTCGTCCGGTTCAGCCGCGGCGGCACTTTCTTCTTCAGGCTCGGCCTCGAGCTCTGTCAACAAGGGCTCGCCGCGGGCCTTGCGCAGGCGGTTCTCGATGGCCAGTGCCCGCTTTTCCTGCTCGTCGCGCAGCGCCAGGCGCTCCGTCAGATTGAGGGGGAGGGCCTGCAAGTCGCGGGTGTCCTCGGCCAGGGCAACCTGCTCCTGCAGGTAGCGCAGGTCCGGGTTGTCGCTGCTGCGCGTCTCGAACATTTCCCGCAGTTTCGGCGCCATGCTGCGAACATTGCCGTAGCGGCGGTGGCGGACCGGATTGATCTGGTCCCAGGGCAGAGCGTGCTCGAGAGCGCTTTCACCAATCTCCTCCGGGTCAAACAGGGACGGGAAGACCACGTCCGGCACTACGCCCCGGTGCTGGGTGCTCTCGCCGGAGATCCGATAGAACTTGGACTCCGTCAGCTTCAGCTGGCCTTCGGTCAGGGGAATCATGGTCTGCACCGTACCCTTGCCAAAGGAGCGGTCGCCGACGACAACACCCCGCTCGTAGTCCTGGATGGCGCCGGCAAAGATTTCCGAGGCCGAGGCACTGAGTCGGTTGATGATGACCGCGAGCGGGCCGTCGTAATAGGGGCTGCGCAGGCGTTTGCCATCGCGCCACACGCGCCGCGAAGCATGACGGATCTGCACGGTGGGGCCATACTCGATGAACAGGCCGGTGAGTTCGTTGGCTTCCTGCAGGGAGCCGCCACCGTTGTGGCGCAGGTCCACGATGAGCCCGTCGATGCCCTCGGCTTCCAGCTCATCCAGCAGGCGACGAACATCGCGGGTGGTGCTGCGGTAATCATCGTCGCCGCGGCGCATTGCCTCGAAGTCGATGTAGAACGCGGGGATGTCGATCACGCCCAGGCGCAGCGTCTCACCGTCGGCACCGGGGACTTCGATAATCTCCTTCTGCGCGGACTGCTCCTCCAGCTTGACTTCGTTGCGAACGATGGTGATGTCGCGGCGCACATCGGCGGTAGCACCGGCGGGAATCACCTGCAGGCGCACGGTCGAGCCCTTGGGCCCGCGAATCAGCTCCACCACTTCATCCAGACGCCAGCCGATGACGTCCTCGAATTCACCGCCTTCACCCTGGGCCACCGCGACGATCCGGTCCGAGGGGCGCAGCTCGCCCTGCTTGTCCGCGGGACCAGCCGCGACCAGGCGGGCTACCCGGGTGTATTCGTCCTCGAGCTGGAGCACGGCGCCAATGCCCTCCAGTGACAGGCTCATGTTGATGTTGAAGTTTTCCGAGCGGCGCGGCGACAGATAATTGGTGTGTGGATCGTAGAGCTCCGTCAGGGCGTTGGCGTAGACCTGAAAGACATCCTGGCTGTTGTACTGCTGTACGCGCTTGAGCTGGTTGCGATAGCGTTTTTCCAGGGTCGGCACGATTTCCTCTTCGGGCTTTTCCGCCAGGCGCAGGCTCAGTACCTGGTTCTTCAGGTGCAGCCGCCAGCGTTCGTCGAGTTCGGCGCCGTTACTGGCCCAATCGCGGGCCTCGTCGTCCAGCACATAGTTTTCGTCGATGCTGAAATCCATGGCCGCGACCTGGGCGGGAAGTGCGTCCAGAACCGACTGAAGGCGCGCCTCGAGCCGCTCCTGGAAACGGTTGAAGATGGTGAAGCCCGCATCCAGCTGCCCGGCATGCAGGTCATCGTCCATGGCCAGGCGGTACTCCTCGAAACTCTCCAGGTCGCCCCGGATGAAGAACATCTTGCCGGGGTCCAGTGCGTCGATGTAGTTGTCCAGGTGCCGGGACGACAGTTCGTCGTCGTAGATCAGCTGTGCGTAGTGGCGCTCCTCCAGCTGCTCGATCATTTCGACAATGGTCTGCCGCTGGCTTTCGGTGTGTTCAATGGCCGCCTGCAGCAGGCTCGCGGGGAGCAGGAGAGCCAGGGACAGCAGGAGCGCACAGGGGCGCACGGACGCGCGAATGACGCGAGCGAATTGGGTCATGTTATGGTCTACCTCCGCACCAGGATCGGCTAGTGTAGCGCCGTCCGTGGTCAGTTCAAACCGGGCCTGTTCCTGGCCCGGATCGGGTGTTCGGCGAGGGGGCGCCATCCTGCGGCGATGCCCCCCGGTCTGTGTCTCTCTGACCCCCTCGCTGGCGCCGGGTTCCTTTGTCGCAAACGGTGAAAATCCGGCGCGCCGGAACGGAGTGCCGCGACGTCGTGGTATAAAGGGCGCAAATTGCAGAGAGAGCAGCAGTCTGTCCATGGGAACGGTAGAGCTTACCAGCACAATGATTTTCGGCGGCGCGGCCCTGGCCCTGCTGTGCGTGGTGGCGAGTGTATTTTCCAACCGGGTGGGCGCGCCACTGCTGCTGGTTTTTCTCCTGCTCGGCATGCTGGCGGGCGAGGAGGGGCTGGGGGGCATCCGCTTTGACGACATCCAGCAGGCCTATCTCTTCGGCAGCCTGGCCCTGGCACTGATTATCTTCGACGGTGGCCTCGGGGCCCGCCGGGACACCTTCCGGGTCGCCCTGGGGCCGGCGCTCTCCCTGGCGACGCTGGGGGTGCTGGTCACCGCGGGGGTGACCGGGCTGGCAGCCTGGTGGATTCTGGAGCTGTCACTCCTGGAAGCCATGCTGATTGGCGCCATTGTCGGCTCCACCGATGCCGCGGCGGTCTTCGGCCTGCTGCGCGCGGCGGGGCTGCAGCTCAAGGAGCGCACCGGGGCCACCCTGGAAATCGAATCCGGCAGCAACGACCCGATGGCGATCTTCCTGACCATTGCCCTGGTGGAGCTGCTGGCCAGCGGCGCCGATGCGCCGGGCTGGTCGGTGGTGGGCGAATTCCTGCGCCAGATGGGGCTGGGGCTGGCAGTTGGCTTTGCCGGCGGCTACCTGCTCACGCTGTTGCTGCGACGGCTGCCCCTGTCCGGCTCCCTCTACCCGCTGCTGGCGCTCGCCGGTGGGCTCAGTGTTTTTGGGCTGACCAACCTCTGGGGTGGCAGCGGCTTCCTGGCGATCTACCTGGTGGGCTACCTGGTGGGCAATGCCTCGCTGCCGAACGCCCGCGATATCCGGCGATTTCACGATGGCATTGCCTGGCTGGCACAGATCGGCATGTTCCTGATGCTGGGGCTGCTGGTCACCCCCAGCCACCTGGTTCCCCTGGCGCTGCCCGCGCTGGCAATTGCCCTGGTGCTGATCCTGGTGGCGCGGCCCCTGGCGGTCTGGCTCTCCCTGCTGCCGTTTCACTTTCCCTGGCGCGAGCAGCTGTTCATCAGCTGGTGCGGCCTGCGCGGTGCCGTACCGATCATCCTGGCCCTGTTTCCCTCCCTCGCCGGGCTGGAGCTGACCCGCACCTACTTCGAGCTGGCCTTCTTCATGGTGCTGATTTCCCTGGTGGTGCAGGGCTGGACCATTGCCCCCATGGCCCGCTGGCTGGGCGTCGAGGTGCCTTCCAGCCAGGTGGATCCGGAACACCTCGCCCTGCGCCTGCCGGATGAGCAGGACAAGGAGCTGATGCTCTATACCGCGGTCGACGGCAGCAAGGCCGTGGGCATGCCGGCGCGGCGCCTGCCGCTGGCCGGGGGCGAGCAGCTGGTGGGCCTGGTGCGCCAGGGGGTGCTGGTATCCGATTGGCGCGAGGAAAAGCTGGTGCCGGGTGACCAGATCCTGGTGCTGGCGGCCGCCGAGACCCCGCCCGCGCTGGCCCGGGTCTTTGCTCCCGCAACCGGGGATGGGCAGCGCCAGGTGTCCAGCTTCTACGGCGACTTCGTGATCAAGCCCGATGCGCGCCTGATTGACCTGGGTACCATGTACGGTTTTGATGTTCCCGGCGAACTGCGGGAGCAGACCGTGGGCACTTTTATCAACCGCCAGTTCCACCACAAGCCCGTGGTCGGGGACCGCGTCAGCCTGGGCAAGGTGGAGTTCGTGGTGCGCAAGCTGGAGGCTGACCGGATCGCCAGTGTGGGCCTGAAGTTCTAGGCCGACTGGCCGGGCAGGCCCGCCTGCTGCGGGGCAATTGCCCGGTCCCTGCCGGGTGGCCTCAGCGGCCTTTCCAGACCGGCTTGCGCTTCTCGGCGAATGCCTTGGCGCCCTCGATGGCGTCCTCACTGGTGAAGATGGGCTGCATCAGGGCCTGCTGTTTCTGCCACATCTCGTCCTGCTTCCAGTCGGGGGAGCTGACCAGGATTTCCTTGGTCACGCGGACTGCCAGCGGGCCATTGGCGGAAATACGCGCCGCCAGTTCCCGTGCGGCTTCCAGCGCCTTGCCGGCTTCCACCACACGGTTGATCAGGCCCATGTCGTAGGCGCGCGAGGCATCGATGAAATCGCCGGTCAGCGCCAGTTCCATGGCCAGCCGCGGGGGAATCTGGCGCGGCAGGCGCAGCAGGCCGCCGGCGCCCGCGGCCAGGCCGCGCTTGACTTCCGGAATGCCGAACTTCGCATTGTCCGCCGAGACAATCAGGTCGCAGGCCAGGGCGAGCTCCAGGCCACCGGCCAGGGCGAAACCCTCCACGGCCGCGATCAGGGGCTTGCGCGGGGGGCGCTCGGCCACACCGGCAAAACCGCGGCCCTCGACCATGGGCAGTTCACCACTGACGAAGGCCTTGAGATCCATGCCCGCGCAGAAGGTCCCGCCGGCGCCGGTGAGGATGGCCACCTGGATGCTGTCGTTACTGTCCAGCTCGTCCATGGCGGCGGCAATGCCTTCGGCCAGGGCGCGATTGGCGGCATTCTTTGCCTCGGGGCGGTTGAGGGTAATGGTCATCACGCCATCGGCGACATCGACGAGTACGGGCTGGTCCGACATGCTTGTTCTCCTTGTGGTGTAATTTTCCATCATAAAAAAAAGGGCGGCTCCGTGGAACCGCCCTCTGTTGGCTGCCGTCCGGCAATCAGCCTGTCACGTTTACGCCGTGACTTCGCTGATCTCCAGGGCCGCGATGCGCTTGCCGTCCTCGGCGCTCTTCTGGAACTCCACGATCTGGTCGAAGTTCATGTAGCGGTAGATCTCCGCCGACATGGAGTCGAGCTTGTTGGCGTACTCCAGGTATTCCGCCGGTGTCGGCAGTTTACCGAGGATCGCGCCGACTGCCGCCAGTTCCGCCGAGGTCAGATAGACATTGGCGCCGTCCCCGAGGCGGTTGGGGAAGTTGCGGGTGGAGGTGGAGAGCACCGTGCTGTTGGGCGCCACCCGGGCCTGGTTGCCCATGCACAGGGAGCAGCCGGGCATCTCGGTGCGCGCGCCGGCGCGGCCAAAGATGTTGTAGTAGCCCTCTTCCATCAGCAGGTGCTCGTCCATGCGCGTGGGCGGCGACACCCACAGCCGGGTGGCCAGGCCGCCCTTGAACTGCTCCAGCAATTTGCCGGCGGCGCGGAAGTGGCCGATGTTGGTCATGCAGCTGCCGATGAAGACTTCGTCCACCTTGTCGCCGGCGACTTCGGAGAGCAGGCGCGCGTCGTCGGGATCGTTGGGGGCACAGACCACCGGCTCGGCCAGCTGGTCGAGGTCGATCTCGATCACCGCCGCGTACTCGGCGTCGGCATCGGCCTTCATCAGGCTGGGGTTTTCCAGCCACTCTTCCATTTTGCGGGCGCGACGCTCGAGGGTGCGGGCGTCGCCGTAGCCCTCGGCAATCATGGCGCGCAGAAGGACCACATTGGAGCGCAGGTACTCGGCGATGGTGTCCTCATCCAGGGCAATGGTGCAGCCCGCGGCGGAGCGCTCGGCGGAGGCGTCGGACAGCTCGAAGGCCTGCTCCACGGTCAGGCCGGACAGACCTTCGATTTCCAGGATGCGGCCTGAGAAGATGTTCTTCTTGCCCTTCTTCTCCACCGTCAGCAGCCCCTGCTGGATGGCGTAGTAGGGGATGGCGTGCACCAGGTCGCGCAGGGTGATGCCCGGGCGGCGTTCGCCCTTGAAGCGCACCAGTACCGATTCCGGCATGTCCAGGGGCATCACGCCGGTGGCGGCGGCGAAGGCCACCAGGCCAGAGCCCGCCGGGAAGGAGATGCCCATGGGGAAGCGGGTGTGGCTGTCGCCGCCGGTGCCCACGGTGTCGGGCAGCAGCATGCGGTTGAGCCAGCTGTGAATGATGCCGTCACCCGGGCGCAGGGAGACACCGCCCCGGGTCATGATGAAGTCGGGCAGGGTGTGCTGGGTGTCGATGTCCACCGGCTTGGGGTAGGCGGCGGTGTGACAGAAGGACTGCATCACCAGGTCGGCGGAGAAGCCGAGGCAGGCCAGGTCCTTCAGCTCGTCCCGGGTCATCGGGCCGGTGGTGTCCTGGGAGCCGACCGTGGTCATGCGCGGCTCGCAGTAGGTGCCGGGGCGAATGCCCTCCATGCCGCAGGCCTTGCCGACCATCTTCTGCGCCAAGGTAAAGCCCTTGCCGCTGTCGGTGGGCTGCTCCGGGGTGCGGAACAGGTCGCTGACCGGCAGGCCCAAGGCCTCGCGGGCACGCGCGGTCAGGCCGCGGCCGATGATCAGGTTGATGCGGCCGCCGGCGCGGACTTCGTCCAGCAGCACCTGGGACTTGAGGGCGAACTCGGACAGGGTCTCCCCGGACTCGCTGAGGATCTTGCCGTCGTAGGGGCGAATTTCAATCACGTCGCCCATGTTCAGCTGGTCGACATCCGCCTCGAAGACCAGGGCGCCGGCATCCTCCATGGTGTTGTAGAAGATCGGGGCCACCTTGCCGCCGATGCAGATGCCACCGCTTTTCTTGTTCGGCGTGCCGGGCATGTCCTCGCCGAAGAACCAGAGCACCGAGTTGGTGGCGGACTTGCGCGAGGAGCCGGTGCCGACCACGTCGCCGACGAAAGCGACCGGCAGGCCCTTGGCCTGGATCTCGGCAATCTGCTGCATCGGGCCGGTGACGCCGTGCTCTTCGGGGGTCAGACCGTCGCGGGTCATCTTGTACATGGCCAGGGCGTGCAGGGGGATGTCCGGGCGCGACCAGGCGTCGGGGGCGGGGGAGAGGTCGTCGGTGTTGGTTTCGCCGGTGACCTTGAATACCGCCACCTTGATCGATTCGGCCACTTGCGGGCGGCGGGTAAACCACTCGCCCTCGGCCCAGGACTCCAGCACCGCTTTGGCGTTGGCGTTGCCGGCCTTGGCCAGCTCGTCGACGTCATGGAAGGCATCGAAGACCAGCAGGGTGTGCTTGAGCTCCTCGGCGGCCAATTCACCCAGTTTGTCATCCTTGAGCAGGCCGACCAGGGTCTCGATGTTGTAGCCGCCGTGCATGTTGCCGAGCAGGCGAACCGCGGCCTCGGCGTCGATCAGGGGGCTCTCGGCTTCGCCCTTGGCGATCGCGGACAGGAAGCCGGCCTTGACATAGGCCGCTTCATCCACGCCCGGGGGGACGCGTTCGCTGATCAGTTCCAGCAGGAAAGCTTCTTCCCCCGCCGGGGGAGCCTTCAACAGTTCCACCAGGTCCGCGACCTGTTCCGCGGAGAGGGGCTTGGGCGGAATATTGAGGGCGGCCCGTTCGGCCACGTGTTCACGATAGGCTTCTAACACAATCGAGCTCCTGTGCAGGGGAATCCATGGGGTGCGTCGGTGGCGCGAAGCCCGCACCGGCGCGGGAAAATCGGGGCGGGAGTATAGCCCAGCGCCGGGGCAAGATAAATGAACCGCGACCGGATACCGTGCATTCATCGGGTGGATCTTTTACACTGCGCCGCCGAGAGTTGCCGCGCGCCCGGTCTGTTTCGCATGTCGCTGTCGATCGTCAAAACCCCCTGCATTGGCGTCTGTTCCACCGGAATTGGCGACGCCGTATGCCGTGGCTGCAAACGTTTCGCCCACGAGGTGATTCACTGGAACAGTTACTCCCCGGAGCAGAAGCGGGCCATCGACGGGCGCCTCGCGGGTTTTTTGTCCCAGTGCGTCAGCAACAAGCTGCGGGTGGTGGACAAACCCCTCTTGCAGTGGCAGCTGCAGGTCCAGCAACTGCGCTACAACCCCACGCACGACGAGTACTGCTGGGTATTCAGCCTGCTCAAGGCGGGGGCCGGGCAGATCCGCCGCCCGGCAGATTTTGGTTTTGAACTGGAGGCGGAGTACCGCGGCATGCCACTGACTGACTTGCGGGAGCTGATTGACCGGGAGTTCTATACCCTGTCCGAGGCCCACTACGACCGCTACATGCGCACCCCCGACCTGTTTGCGGAGGAGGGGGCGTGAGCGCCGCGGTCGACCTGCAGCCGGTGCGCGACTTTCTCGGCTGCGCGACACCCCCGGCCTGGGTCGACTGGGCCCTGCAGAACCCCGATATCCTGCTGGTGGACCACGCCAACTGCGAGAAAAAGGCCGCCGCCACCGCGCTGAATCTCATGTACCGCTACGTCGATCAGCCGCGGCTGCTGCACAAGCTCTCGCGCCTGGCGCGGGAGGAGTTGCGTCACTTCGAGCAGGTGCTCAGCCTGATGCAGCGGCGCGGCGTGGACTACCCGCAGCTGTCGGCGGCCCGCTACGCCGGGGAGCTGCGCGCCGAGGTGCGCAGTCGCGAGCCGGAGAGGCTGCTGGATACCCTGTTGGTGGGGGCCCTGATCGAGGCGCGTTCCTGCGAGCGCTTTGCCGCCCTGGTGCCGGTGGTGGATGAGGAGCTGGGCGGCTTTTACCAGTCGCTGCTGAAATCCGAGGCCCGGCACTTCCAGGACTACCTGGGCTTGGCGTCGGGGCTGGCGCCCGAGCCGGAGCTGGCGGCGCGGCTACAGACCCTGCGCGAGCGGGAGGCGGCGCTGGTGCAGCGCGAGGATCGCGAGTTTCGTTTTCACAGTGGCGTGCCGGCGCGTCCACAGGCGGGGCGCGCGGCCGCCGCGACCTGATCTCAGTGTGCCCTCACGCCAGAGGGCCAGGCGTTTGCTTCAGAGATCGAGAATTTACCCGAAGATATATCTTTAACCCTATGAATTTATAGGGAAATCAATCAATCTTAGCTGCCCCGGTCGCGCTTCGATACACCAGCCCCGTTCCTCCCAGTCACCGAGGACCCAGCGGGTTCCAGCGGCGTGCTCGTGGCGGGCGGGGCGGTGGGTGTGGCCGTGGATCAGCTGGCGCACTTCGCGGTCCAGCATGGACCGTTCCACCTCGTCGGGCGTCACGTCCATGATGTCCTCGGCCTTGTTGCTGTTGGCCTCGCGGCTCAGGGCGCGCAGCTCCCGGGCCAGCTGCCGCCGGTCTTCCAGCGGGCGCGCCAGGAGCTCCCGCTGCCAGGCGGCCGAGCGGGTGGTCTGGCGGAACTTCTGGTATTCCACGTCCCCGGTGCACAGGCTGTCCCCGTGCATCAACAGCGTGGGCTCGCCGTAGAGATTGACCACGCTGGGATCCTGCAGCAGGCGGGCCCCCACCCGGCGGCAGAATTCGCGGCCGAGCAGGAAATCGCGGTTGCCCTGCATCAGGTAGAGGCTGGGTCCCGCCGCGGTAAAGCGCCGGAACATGTCCGCGACCTCCTGTACCAGGGGGGCATCATCGTCGTCGCCAATCCAGGCGTCAAAGAGGTCCCCCAGGATGTACAGGGCGTCGCAGTCCCGCCGTTCCAGCAGGAAATGCCCCAGCGCCCGGGTGATGGCCGGGCGCGTGACCTCGAGATGCAGGTCGGAAATGAACCAGGTTACCGGCACGCGGGGAGCGGGGCCTCAGCCCTCGACGATCTCGACGGACTCGATGATCACCGGGTCCACCGGCACATCCTGGTGGCCGTTGCGGCTGGTGGTGGGCAGGGCGCGGATCTTGTTCAGCACGTCCTCGCCCGCAGTGACCTTGCCGAATACCGCGTAGCCCCAGCCCTGCATGGTTTTGCCGCTGTGGTTGAGGAAGTCGTTGTCCTTCACGTTGATGAAGAACTGGGCGGTGGCGGAGTGCGGGTCCATGGTGCGAGCCATGGCGATGGTGCCGAAGTCGTTCTTCAGGCCGTTGTCGGCCTCATTCTCGACCGGCTCGCCGGTGGGCTTCTGGCGCATGTCGGTGTCGAAACCGCCGCCCTGGATCATGAAATTGTCGATCACGCGGTGGAAGATGGTGCCGTCGTAAAAACCCTCGCGCACATAGTTGAGGAAGTTGGCGACGGTCTTCGGGGCCTTCTCGGCGTCGAGGCTCAGGGTGATGTCGCCGAAGGTGGTGCGCATGATGACCATGGGTGTGTCCTGTCTGCAGTGCTGGATAATGGGCGGGCAATGATACGGACTTTTGCCGCCGGGTGAAACTTGCTGCACGCGATCCCCAAACCGGGCCCCGCTGCCGGTATAATGCGCGGTTTTACACAGTGGAATCAGCGCCTGATATGGAAACCCGAGCCGGCAACAATTTCCTGCATGCCATTATCAAAGAGGACCTGGAGATGGGCAGGGTCAGCGAGGTGGTCACCCGCTTCCCCCCGGAGCCCAATGGCTACCTGCACGTGGGTCACGCCAAATCCATCTGCCTCAACTTTGGCCTGGCGGAGACCTTTGGCGGTCGCTGCAACCTGCGCTTCGACGATACCAACCCGGAGAAGGAGAGCCAGGAGTTCATCGATTCCATCCAGGAGGATGTGCGCTGGCTGGGCTATGAGTGGGCGGAGGAGGTGCGTTTTGCCTCCCGCTACTTCCAGCAGTTCTACGAGTGGGCGGAGTACCTGGTGGTGCAGGGCAAGGCCTACGTCTGCGACCTCAATGCGGAGCAGGCGCGGGAGCACCGCGGCACCCTGACCGAGCCGGGGCGCAACAGCCCCTACCGCGAGCGCAGCCCCGAAGAGAACCTCGACCTGCTGCGGCGGATGAAGGCCGGGGAGTTCCCCGACGGCAGCCGCGTGCTGCGGGCCAAGATCGACATGGCTTCGCCGAACATGAACCTGCGCGACCCGATCCTCTACCGCATTCGCACCGCGGTGCATCACCAGACCGGCAGCGAGTGGGTGATCTACCCCACCTACGATTTCGCTCACGGCCAGGAGGATGCCATCGAGGGGGTGACCCACTCCATCTGCACCCTCGAGTTCGAGGATCACCGCCCGCTTTACGACTGGTTCATTGAGCACCTGCCGGTGCCCAGCCGCCCGCGCCAGTACGAATTCGGCCGCCTCAACCTCAACTACACTGTGACCAGCAAGCGCAAGCTCAAGCAGCTGGTGGACGAGGGCGTGGTGAGCGGCTGGGACGACCCGCGCATGCCCACCATTGCCGGCATGCGCCGTCGCGGTTTTACCCCGGCGTCGGTGCGCAAGTTCTGCGAGATGATCGGTGTGACCCGCAGCGACGGGGTGGTGGATGTGGCCATGCTGGAGCACGCCATCCGCGACGACCTGAACACCAACGCTCCCCGGGCCATGTGCGTGCTCAAGCCCCTGCGCCTGGTGTTGACTAACCTGCCCGAGGGGCACCGCGAGGATCTGGCGGCAGCCGCTCACCCCAGTCGACCGGAACTCGGGGAGCGCAGCCTGCCCTTTACCCGCGAGCTGCTGATCGACACCGAGGACTTCCGCGAGGAGGCCAACAAGAAGTACAAGCGCCTAGTGCTGGGCAAACGCGTGCGCCTGCGCAGCGCCTATGTGGTGGAAGCCGAGTCGGTGGAGAAAGATGAGGCGGGCAACATCCTGGCGGTGCACGCCCGGGTGATTCCCGACACGCTGGGCGAGGACCCCGCCGACGGCGTCAAGCCCAAGGGGGTGATCCATTGGGTCTCCGCCACGGAAGGGCGGCAGGCGACGGTGCGTCTCTACGATCGCCTGTTCAGCGACCCGGCCCCCGACCGCGGCGATCGCGACTTCATGGACTGCCTCAATCCCGACTCCTTGCGGGTGGTCGAGGGTGCATGGATCGAGCCCGGTCTCGCCGCAGCGGAGCCGGAGCAGGGCTTCCAGTTCGAGCGCGAGGGCTATTTCGTTGCCGACCGCTACGACCATTCACCCGAGGCACCGGTGTTCAACCTGACCATCGGCCTGCGCGATACCTGGGAGGGATAACAGTAACGTGAGTGCATCCGACAACCCGAACAAGCACCCCCTGAGTGTTTACAACACCCTCGGCGGGGAGAAACAGCGCTTCGTGCCCCGCGACCCCCAGCGCGTGACCATGTATGTCTGCGGGCCTACAGTCTACAACCTGGCGCACATTGGCAACGCGCGCCCGGTGGTGGTGTTCGACGTGCTCTTCCGTTTGCTGCGACACCTCTACCCGGAGGTGGTCTATGCGCGCAATATCACTGATATCGACGACAAGATCATTGCCGCGGCACAGGCCGGCGAGCGCAGCATCGACGCGGTGACCGACGAGTTCACCGCCAAGTACCGCGAGGACATGGCGGCCCTGAATACCCTGCGCCCCTCTCTCGAGCCCCACGCGACCCACAATATCGAGGCGATGATCGAGCTCACCGAGACCCTGGTCGAGAAAGGCCACGCCTACGAATCCGCCGGCCACGTGCTGTTTGCCGTCCAGTCCATGCCCGACTACGGCAAGCTGTCCGGGCGCTCCCTCGAGGACATGCTGGCGGGGGCCCGGGTGGAGGTCGCGGACTACAAGCGCTACCCCGGGGATTTCGTGCTCTGGAAACCGGCGGCAGACAACGAGCCCGGCTGGGATAGCCCCTGGGGCCGTGGCCGCCCCGGCTGGCACCTGGAGTGTTCGGCGATGATTCGGGCGCACCTCGGCGACAGCATCGACATCCACGGCGGCGGGCGCGACCTGATCTTCCCCCACCACGAGAACGAGATTGCCCAGAGCCGCTGCAGTCACGACGGCGACTTCGTGCACTACTGGATGCACAACGCCTACCTGGACATGGACGGGGAGAAGATGTCCAAGTCCCTGGGCAACGTGAAGACGGTGCGGGAGCTGCTGCAGCACTACCGCGGCGAGGTCCTGCGCTTTGCCCTGCTCTCCGCGCACTACCGCTCGCCCTTGAACTTCTCCGGCGAGCTGCTGGGGCAGGCGGAGTCCGCTCTCGGCAGTCTTTACAACACCCTGCGGGACGTGCGCCATATCGACGTCGACCCCGAGGCGGTGGAACTGGCCGGCGAGGCCGCCTTCCAGGCGCTCTGTGATGACCTCAACACCCCCGGGGCAATCAGTGAGCTGCACGCCCTGGCGCGACAGCTGCACAAGTCGCAGACACCCGTGGAGCAGGCCTGGCTCAAGGCACGCCTGCTGGCGCTGGGCGGATTGCTGGGGCTGCTGCAGCAGGACCCCGAGGCCTGGATGCAGGGCGGGGTCGACGACGACGGCCTCGACGCTGCAGCCATTGAAGAGAAAATTGCCGCCCGGGCCCGGGCCAAGAAGGACAAGGACTTTGCCCTTGCGGATGCCATTCGCGCCGAGCTGCTGGCGGAGGGTGTGGTGCTGGAAGATTCCCGGGAAGGCACCCAGTGGCGACGGGCCTGAGGCCGCTCTCCACCGGGTGAGCCCCGGTTGCGCCGGCCGCCGTGGAGCGGCCGGGCAGGGTGAAAGGGTGTCGGCGTCCTAGCCGAGGGATTTCTCCCCGGACTCCACACTCTGCATGATCAGGGTGTTGATGGTCATCGGGCCGACACCGCCGGGTACCGGCGTATAGGCACTGGCCTTGTTCACCAGGGGTGCCAGCTCGATGTCACCCACGCCACCCGGGTGGTAACCGGCATCCACCACCACGGCACCGGGTTTCACCCACTCGGCCTTGATGAACTCGGGCCTGCCCACGGCACCCACCAGAATGTCCGCCTGGGCCACCAGGCCCGGCAGGTCGCGGGTGCGCGAGTGGCAGATGGTGACCGTGGCATTTTTCTGCAGCAGCATCATGGCCATGGGCTTGCCGAGAATCGGGCTGCGGCCCACGACCACGGCGTGCTTGCCCTCGATCTCGATCTGGTAGTGCTCCAGCAGCCGCATGATCCCCTGGGGCGTGGCGCAGCCGTAGGCGGGCTCGCCCATGGCCATGCGGCCGAAACCGAGGCAGGTGACGCCATCGACATCCTTCTCCAGGGCGATGGCGTCAAAGCAGGCGCGCTCGTCGATCTGCTCGGGAACCGGGTGCTGGAGCAGAATACCGTGCACATCCGGGTTGTTGTTCAGCTCGTCGATCTTTGCCAGCAGCTGTTCGGTGGTGGTCGAGGACGGCAGTTCTACCGCCAGGGACTCCATGCCAACGCGTTTGCAGGCGTTGCCCTTCATGCGCACATAGGTGGCCGAGGCCGGGTCGTCGCCGACCAGGATGGTGGCGAGAATCGGTGTCTTGCCGTCGGAGCGGGCTTTTAGGGCGTCCACGCGCTCGCGCAATTCCGCCTCGGTCTGCTGGGCAACCGCCTTGCCGTCGAGTACCAGTGCTGACATCTGCATGCTTCCTGTCGAAATGTGATGGGGTCCGGGGAGGGCAGCTATTGTCCCACGCTGCCCGCGCCCTTGGAAGCGTATCCCCGTCGCCGCGCGCCTGGCCGCGTCCCGGGCCGCCGATATGCGGGGCTCCGGACTCCGCGAGCGGGCGCACTCGCGGCATTTTGCCGTTGACGACCCCGGGTACCCTGAGTATGATGCGCCCTCCTGAACGCGGGGGTCGAGCGCACCACGGTGTCACTCATCTCGGGGTATAGCGCAGTCTGGTAGCGCGCCTGCTTTGGGAGCAGGATGTCGGGGGTTCAAATCCCTCTCCCCCGACCAATTTGCACGCCACACACGGCAAATTGGCACGCCTGTCGTATTCAGACCACGTTTGTTGTGGTGGCCGTAGCTCACCTGGTAGAGCACCGGATTGTGGCTCCGGAGGTAGCGGGTTCGAGCCCCGTCGGCCACCCCATTCCCCTCCCTCATCGGGGGTATAGCTCAGCTGGATAGAGCAACGGCCTTCTAAGCCGTGGGTCGAGGGTTCGAGTCCTTCTACCCCCGCCACTAAACCCCTGAAAAATAAGCGATTTCTGGCTAAGTCTGCCGAAGTCTATAAGTCCAGTTCGCCCCGTAAGTCCACAGTAAGTCCATATCGCGCCGCGAAATACCGGGGGTGCCGTCATGGATAAAGCAGCGTATCGGGTTCGCGCCAGCCTGTTGGCGAAGGCAAAGAAATACCGCGCCAGGTATCCCAGCATCCCAAGTGGGGCCGGGGTGGTGGTCATCAATCGCGAGGGCGTGGCCGCAGGGTGGATGAACGAGCTCCGCGACCCCGAAGGGTGGGTTCCCGGGTGTCGGGCTGTCGATGCGGGCGGGGCTGTCTGGATCGCCAGGGGCGGCGATGACTACAACGGCGCTCGGGAATGGGTGGCCCTGCAGCACGGGGTCGCCAGTCATGGATAAAGATATTGCCTTCCTCCTGGAACAGTGGGCCCGCTGGTGCTATGTCGAGCGCGGGGTGCAGCTTGGACTGCCTCACCAGACACCTTTCCGGCGCCTCCTGGGCTCGACAGTGCCTTCGGCCTGCATCAGTGACCCATTGGCCCAGGCCATCGACCAGGCGGTCGCGGAGGTCTGCCAGCGCAATGAAAAGATCGGGCGGGTGCTGGTCCCGTACTTCCTGCAGGGCAGGACCACGGTGCAGATCGCGAAGAAACAGGGGGTGAGCCGGCCAACAGTGTCAAAGCGGTTGGCGCTGGGGGTGTCGATGGTGGGGGAGATACTCGAGAGGTAGGGTGTGGCAGGTTCCCACCCGTATCCGAAGCCTTTATTTTATTGGTTTTTCTGCGCTCGAGCCTCCGCTTTCTCCGCGCCCATATCAACAATTGCCTCGAGCCGCTTTTTGCGCTCCTCTCGGTTGACGTACCAGTCTTGGAAAAGAGTTTCGATGAGGTTGATTAATAGTTCAGCCTCGTTCGGATCAACATCCACAATGAGATTGATGTCTTTTTCCATGTGGGCACCGATGTTTCCGACCTGCCGAACAGTGTCAATTGCTGCCCAGGTTAGAGGGTCGGTTTTCTCTTTTATTGCTTCGATTTCGTCTACTAGCCGTCCAGGCTTTACAGCCCAGAAGTCACGAATGATTCCTTGTAGACAACGCCTCGCTAGAGTGGCTGATGCTTTCGGGCTGTCGTTTCGTATCAGACAAGCCTCGGTGTAATCGTCAAGCAGTGGTTGGGGGATATATTCTGGAAATACCTTGGCACTGGACGGGGGGATTAATGCCCAAGATTTGATGGGTTTCAAAAGCCTTTCCTCACCAGCTCGCCACTCGCTCTCGTATAGCATGGCATTGAGGCTAAACTTCAAGCACTCGGGATTGGGGCAGACTATGAAAGTTGTATTGAGCGTTCTTCTGCCCTCAGCATTTGCTAGGCGAAGAATGGTAGCGTTTCCAGTTATGGTATCGGTGATGGTGACATGCCTTTGGCAGTGTGGGCATTGCCAGTTGAATCCGTTGGCCATCCTGTCGACTTCTTTGGTTGTGGACCGAGTGCGGCTGACCTTATAACACACGGTCCCCGAGTGCCAGACATGCGATGTGGCGGACAGCTCAGTTCAATTTTAAAGTGGCCGTTTCCTCCCGTTCCTGCTGAAGGGGTTATCCGGCTTCTTCGATCCGGTGGTGTGCACCTTGTGGGTGGTGGCGGGGGTGATGCCGAAGTCACCGCAAAGGGCTCTGTACTGCCCCAGCAGGTGGCCGCTCGGGGCCTCGCCTGCAGCGTATAGCTGCACGATCTTTCCGTGAATCGCCGCCAGGTGCGCCAGAGCCATCACGCTGGCTTCGGTCAGGATGCCGGCGCCGTGCAGAAAGCCGGCCAGCTTGTCGAACTCGCGGCGAGCGTGGATATTCGGCAGCCAGTCCGGGGCCTCGGGCACTTCCTCGGCTGCAGGCAGATCTATCTGCCCAGGCTGGTCACGATCAGGGCGCCGGGTGCCGGATAGCACTTTCAGGTTGGTGGGTTTGCGGGGTCTGGGCATGGCCGAAAAACTCCGTTTTCTGAATTGACGGTGCAAAAAATTGGGGGGCGCATGGTCTTGTCCCCCAGAGTCTGAGAAACCAACCCTCCCCCTCCCCAGGGCGCTCCGGGCCTGCTGGGCTGCTCTCTCCGCTGTGTACGGGCTACCAGATAGCGCCAGCCAGGCGCGTGATCTTCCGATCAAGGCGGTCATGCAGCCTGTAGGCGGGCGGTCATGTAGCGGCGCAGCATCCGGGCCCGGGCATCCTGATTGTTGCTCGACGGTGCGGACCGCGCCGACACTTTACTGGCGGGGTAGGCGGGCAGAGCCACGGTGCTGATCTCCAACAAGATCACGTCCTTCAAGGTCCGCTCGATCTCACCGCTTGAGGTCTCGCGCCAGCTCTCACCGGCGGCGCCATTCACAAAGAAACTGAATGACATGCTGGCCAGATCGCCGCGCTTGACCAGTTCGTGAATGTCCCGGCCCAGGCTGCTCTCGGGCAAGGTCAGTTCGAAGTACAGCCCCCGGTCATCCTCGGATAGCTTGAGGGTGCGGCTTCGGCTGGACCCCAGCAGGTCAGCCATGTTGTGGTGATGCACCGCGAATATCGGGTGGCCGTCGCTGATCGTCCGGGCAAACGCTCCCGGTGCGATGATCTCCCGGAAGCCTCCCAGGTCTACCGACCGACTGTTAAACACTGCTGCATGTCCAATCAGTTTCATTGCCCGGCCCCCAGGTGGACCCCACAGCGGCGCAGCTCACCGGCTACACGCTCCACCTCGGCAGACCAGCGCAGTTCGGCCTCCTTGCTCTGTGCGGTCTGCAGTTTCTCCCGGGCCTCGATCAGGCGGTTTAACATCCACTTGCGGGCCAGGGGGTGCCGGGCCAGTCCCTTGTACTGGCTCCGGTCTTCTTCGGTCATGCGGATTCGGGTTCCCGCCTCTGCGCGTTCTGCTTTCATGGTCTGCTCCTATGCGGCTTTCATCGCGTCCCGAATGCCTAGGTCGATCATCAACTGCTTCCGCTCGTTCCCCTCGGGGTAGAGCGCAGCAGCCAGGGCGCGGATCGTGTCGGCCTCGAATACCAGGGCGCTGCCGATATGCGCGGCTTGGTTCCGGGCGGTGATTACAAGGCGGGCGGCTTGCTGGGCTTCCTGCAGCAGGGCTCGCGCCTTCTCGGCTTGTTCCAGTGCCTTGGCCAGGTTCTTGCGGTGCTGCCCGGCGGCCTTCATTGCTTCTTCACCCTGGGCAATACCAATGGCCCGGTGCAGCTCACTTTGCTGGCGATGCAGTAGCTTGTCTTCGTCGCGAAGGTCGGCTTCGGACTGGCGGACAGCGCGGAGGGCGTCCAGGTCGCCGTCGCCCATCACGTTCTCGATCTCCGCTTCCTTCGCCTTCAGCTCGGTATCGACCTGCTGTATCCGCTGGCTGATCTCTGCCTTGATCGCTGCCAGCTCTGCAGACGATGCGTTGTTTTTCACCGCTTCGGCGGCCCGTTGTGTAACTGATTTGCGCTTAATCATTGCAGCTTCCTCTGTTGCCGTTGGGACAAGATGTTTTCCAGGGTGTGCCGGGCGGCCTTTGCTCCGAGGTCGGCCCCGAACACTTCCACCGCGAGGGCAATGCTCGCTCTCATCAGGGCGCCAGCCACTACCCGCACAGGTAGCTGGCCGAACTCATCCTCGATGAACCCGAACAGATCCAGCGTTGCCCGGTTCTCTGCTTCCATGTCTTCGCGGTTTTTCATGGGGTAATTTCACCATGCGTCCAAGGTGATCGCGTGACTCGTCACAGAGCCGGCTGCATCCTCGATGAACCGGGCCAGGGCCTTTGCGGTCCGCTCCAGGTCGTGCGCTTCCTCGACGGCCAGGTAATTCAACTCAATAAGGGTTTCCACGGTATCTATCTGCACCTCGATCGGCAGGACGCGGATACCCGCTACCCGTCGCTCTCGAAGTTTCCTCATCCGTTCCGCTGCCGTCGTCATGCCCTGGGCCTCCCTGTGATTGCCCCGGCGGTGGACTGCCACCGGGGCGCGGATAGATCACTTGCCTTGCAGCTTCTCGAGGTCGTCCACTGCGGAGTCGATCTCGCCGACAATCACCTGCTCGGCATAGGCCAGGCCCTGCAGCGCCAGTCCCAGACCTTCCATGTCGCGGTCCCCCAGGTGCTCCAGGTCGGCAGAGCAGTGACGACGCTGCAGCAGTTGGCCCAGGGTCTCCACGCCACCGGCGGCGATGCTGAGTTGCCGGACGTGGTAGCGGATGCGCTCGTTAATCACTTCGGTCTTAGTCATCACGGCGCACCCCCTGCAGCTTCTCCAGCTCAATCACGGCTTCCTCGCTGCTATCCCGGATATGCCCGAGCACAAGCGCCAGCCCTCGGACGGACAGGGCCAGGCCCTCCATATCGCGCTCGGAAAGGCTGTCGAGGTCGGCGGAACAGTGCCGCCGGTGGATCAGGTCGCCCAGGGTCTCGAGGGCATCGCTGATAACACATACCTCCTCAAAGCCCCGGCGTATGTCGTGGGTCACAGTCTCGAGTGTCGGATTCATTGCGCTGCCTCCTCGGTTACGCGGTTTTTGATTTCTTCCAGGTCGCTGGCCAGATACAGGGCGTAGTAGCCCAAGCTCGCAGTGGCATGCCCGAAGCTGGCCCGGATCTGCTCGCCGTATTCATCGGGGGTCGATGCCGCCACGCCCAGGGCTTCCAGTCCCTCGCCCAGCAGCACCAGCTTGTGGTGCAGTTCGTCGATTTCCTGTTGTGTGTTCATGGTTATGGTTCCTCTCGAGTTGGTTGGTGGTGCGTCGATGCGTCGATCCTGCGCCAGTCCTGCGCCAGTCCTAATGACGCAGCAGGGCCAGCGCCCCCAGCGCTGCGCCAATGCGCTAGGGGGGGTATGGGGGGGTGACGCAGCGCACTTTTGCTGGCGCATTTTCAGCCCTCCGTGGTCGCTGAAATTTCGGGTTCGGGGTGAGGATCGGCGCACTCTTGGCGATCCGCGAGCACCAGCCGGGTGCCCTTGTGGCGGTTCGGCTTGGTGTATTCCTCCTCGACCAGGACGCCATCGCGCAGCATGCTGGTGAGGGCTTTTGCGGCTAGGGTGCGGCCCTGTTTGTTGGCCTGAAACCGGGCCGGATACTCCGCCAGATTGGCGAGGACGTTCATGGCGCAGTGAGCCCCGGGGACTAGGTTGGCGGGGATGCTGATTCCGGCCTTGTCGGCGGCCTCGAATACCCGCACCAGCTCCTGGCGGTCACCCTGGGCGGTCAGTCCGTCCGTGAGGGTGCGCACCTGTTGTGGGATGGGGATGCCCTTGGCGGTCATCACCAGCGGCAGAGGATCGGCCCGACGCCCCACGTTCAGCTTTTCGTGCTCGAGCACCAGGGAGCCATCCTCCTGCACCAGCAGCGCCAGGCGGGACCGGCTGCTGTTGTGCCAGGCTGTCGAGCCCGAATAGCTGTTGCCCTGGGCTCCGTTCCTGGCGGCGGCCTTGTCGATATGCGCCAGCAGTAGCACGGCGGCATCGTTCTCCCGGGCAATCTGCCCCAGGGCCCGGATGAAGGCGCGGACGGACCGGCGGGCGTTCTCATTGGCGTCGAAGGCATCCGAGGCGTTATCAATCACGATCAGCCCGGCCCCGGCCACCAGGTCGCGCAGGGCGTAGTAGGCCGGCGTGGGCTGCGCTGGGGCGTTGAAGCCCTCCCCCTCGGTCATCAGGGCGGCATAGCCGTCTGTCCCGTCCAGCAGCTCGAGGCGGTCCAGCACGTTGAAGTGGTTCAACTGGTATTCGTCAATGATCCACTTGAGGCGTAGCCGCATGATCGGCGCTTCATCCTCGAGGGACACCACCACCACGCGGTCGCGCTCCACCAGCTTGTCGGCGAACCGCTCACCGGCGGCGACGTGGGCGGCCAGCACCAGGGCCAGAGCAGTTTTACCGGCGCCCCCATGCCCGCCCAGCAGGGTCACATTACGGCGCGGCAGATAAGGCTCCACCAGATACCGGGGCGGCTCGGGTCGGGCGGTCATCAGGTCTTGCAGATCCACCGGCGCCAGCACAGACAGAGCTTGGTCAATCGCGGCGGTGAGTTCGTCGGCAGTCGGAGACTGTGAATTCACGCGATGCCCTCCTGTGCCAGTCGATCCCGGTAGGCCAGATACAGGGCGCGATCCCGCGAGGTGGGCTGCATGCCTCGCTGTTCGGCGAGGCGATACAGCAGCACAAACGACTGCATATAATCCCGGTCGCCCTGTGTCAGCCGTGGGCGGGCCCTGGGGGCTTCCCAGGTGGGCAGGATGCCCCGGGACTGCAGCACGTCGCGGACTTCCTCGAAGGTGCAGCCACTGAAGCAGTGCAGCAGCAGGCGGGAATGGCCGTCCGTGATCTGCAGGGATGGCGAGCGGTCATCATGCGCAGGACAACAGGCCATCCACTGGCCATCACGCACACGGCGGGCCCGGTCCAGGTGGGCGGCCACTTGCTCGGCGGACGGTGTTTCCGGTCGCAACTGAGGCGCGGTATACTGTGTGCGCTTGCTTTGTTCTGCCCCCTGTTGCCGGTGGCCGCCGGCCTGGGGGTGATCTTCCTGCCTCATGGCTCCCCCTCAGTCAGTGCCAGCGCCCCTCGGGCGGCATCGGCGATCAGTGCCAGATCATCGACGTCATGGCCGACGGTCCAGGGCTTGTTGCGGATCTTGAACAGAATCTGAGCGTCATCCACGCGGACCGTGGTGGCGTACTCGCCGCGCTCGAGAGTTACCATGGCAGTGCCGCCACGGGTGGCAGTGATCTTTGTCTGGCGGGCTCTCATGGTCAGGCGCTCCGCTTGCCGGCCTCGAGACAGGCGCGCTCTTGTTCTTCCGTGATGATGGTTCGGCGGCCCAGCTTGGTGGTTTCAAGCTCACCCCGGGCAATCATGTTGTAGACGGTGGCCCGACTGATTCCCCAGCGTTCCGCGAAAGCCGCGATGCTTCGCGGGTGCGGTTGAGGGGGTGCGGGTTCTTTCGTGGTCATTGGTCTAGCTCCGTTGCCTTTGGCTTACGGGGCTAGACTAGGGCGGGGGTAGGGTTGCGGCTTCCTCGTTTTCTTCGAAGAAAGTTAGGACGTGAGTTTTTGCAGCTCGGCGGCAATTTCCCGGTCACGTTCAAATCGCTCCCGTGAGAAGTCGTGCTTGCGCTCTTCGATCTCATCCAGAATAGACTGAATGCTCCAGAGTCGCCGGCTGTACCGTTGGTGTGCGTAATACTGCCGATCGATAGTCGCCTTGCTTCTGTGAAGGCGGTCGCCGATTTCCTCAAACTGTGAGTGAATATCGCCTTCGCGGGGAGTCAGGTGTACCAAGTCCGCGACAAGGGGGTCGAATGTCTGGCGCTTCGTACCCTCTGGGTTGAACATGGAAGCTGGTGTCTTGGTGCCGTCTATCACCTTGCGCATCTCGCTGGCGACAAATCGGGCCACTTTGGCGGGAACCGGCTGCCCGCGCTCCGTGCTTACCGCGAATAGGTCAAAAATCACGGTCGTGGAATGAGTGTTCCCGCGCTCAGCGTCATACAGCAGCGCTGGGACTGGGTAGCCAAGATAGGTGTGGTGCACTTTCACGCTTCACCCCCAAAAACTTGCCGGATGGCGTCTTCCTTGTGGCTGGGGCTCAGGTGGGCATACACCAGCGTCATCTTGATGTCGGAGTGGGTCATCAGCTCCCGGACGGTATTGAGGGGCACCCCGGCCATCACCAGGCGGCTGGCGAAGGTGTGGCGCAGATCGTGGAAGCGGAAGTCCTCGAGGCCGGCGCGCTCGACCAGTCCTTCCCATGCCTTCTTGATGTTGTCCATGGGGCCGCCGGTGACGGGGGAGGGGAACACCAGGCCGGCGGCGGGCTTGCCGTGCTGATCGTTCCACTTGCGCAGCGCCTGCATGGCCTCGTTCGATAGGGGCAGGACTGAGGGCGCCAGGGCGTGGTTTTTTCTCCGGGTCTTGTTGATGACCTTGCGGATCTGGCGGTTATTGAAGTCGACGTGGCCCCATTCCAGGGTCAGCAGGTCGCCGCGGCGCAGGCCGGTATTGAGCGCCAGCAGCACGATGGGTTGAAGGTGGTCAACGTAGCCGGCCGGGTCGATCTCCGGCGCCAGCGGCTTGCCCCGGGCCTTCTGCCAGGCGCGCATGCGCTCCCGGGCTTCCCTGATCTCGTTCTCTCGCGCCGCCAGCGCCTCTCTGAGGGCGGTTTCTTCCGCTGGGCTCAGATACCGGGGGCCGGTCTGTTTCTTTGCCTGCAGCTGTTTGGTGTCGCGGGTGAGGGTGAATCCCTGCAGCTGGTGGCTGGGGATCAGGCGATGCACCTTGATGGCGGTGGTCAGGCAGGCCTTGAGGTAGGTCAATTCGCGCTGCAGTGTCTCGAAGCTCACCGGCTTGTCGCTGCTCGCCTTCTTCCGGCGCCAGCGTTGCACGTCCATGGGGGTGATCTCTGTCATGGGGCGGTCGGCCAGGTGCCCCCAGTTGCGTTTCAGGCGGCGGAGCAGGTCCTTGTGGGAAATGATGTGCTGCTCGGCGTACTCGGTATAGGCGCCCTCGAGGTACTTCCCGAAGCGGGTCGAGCGGGCGGTCTTTTCCTCGGCATAGGGGTCGGTCCCTTCCTCTGCGGTCGCGCTGGCGCTCTTGGCCAGGGTGCGGGCTCGCCTCAGGGTCATCTTGTCGGCGTTGCCCAGGACCTTGCGGGTTTTCTTCCCGGCGACCAGGTAGACCACCACCCAGGACTTGGCGCCGCTGGGCTGGACGCGGAGCAGCAGGCCCGGTTGGGTGGCGTCGCGTAGCTCGTAGGGCTTTTCCTGGGGCTTGGCTCGCGTCACGTCATGGATGGTGAGCGCCTTTGCAGTGCGTTTTCCCATGGCCTGAAATCCCGTAAGTCCATCCGTAAGTCCATTTTGATTGTATTACTCTGGACCCCCGTCTACAATGCTAGACTTACTGAGAAAGGAAAAATGTAGCAAAAATAGGGAGATAGGAAAAAATGGTCGGATTTTCAGAAACTTGGGGAATGGCCATAAAGCGGCCTTCTAAGCCGTGGGTCGAGGGTTCGAGTCCTTCTACCCCCGCCAATAAACCCCTGAAAATTAAAGATAAATTTTATCTAGAACTCGCAAGTCCGGTGGCGACAATGCTCTGTAAGTGCATGGTAAGTGCATAGAGCCAGGGCTCACTACTAGCACCACCCGGTTCTGGCCCTGAGTGCAAATTGGGTGATTCTTCACCGCTCCGCCGAAATGACCGTCGGCTCTGACAAGGGGCGGAACAAGTCCGGGTCGCGGTGCGAGGTATTGCCAACGCTGCGATCGACCGGGTAGAGCATCAGGCTCTCCTTGAGCACCGGCGCCAGCATCAAGTCGCCAGGGTCGATGGCCTGGCGGTTGTCGAGCCAGCGCAGGCACTCCTCGCGAGTCAGCATGACCGGCATGCGATTGTGCCAGGGGCGAAACTCCGGTGCGGCTTCGGTGGTGACCAGCGTGCAGGACAGCAGCGGTACGTCACCCCCTTCCCAGACGTCCCACAGGGCCGCCACAGCCAGAATCTGCTCCTCGTTGGTGATTACCCAGGGTTGCTTCCCCCGGCCCTCCTGACGCCACTCGATGAAGCTGGACATCGGTACCACCCCGCGCTGGCGCCTGAATGGCCCCCGAAATGCCGGACTTTTCTCCAAAGACTCGGCCCTGGCATTGAACATGCTGTATCGAGTGCTCACTTCCCTGGCCCAGGACGGCACCAGCCACCATCGGGCGGGATCACCTCGCCCCTCGCGCAGCAGAAGGATGTTCTCGGTTGGGGCGACGTTGTAGCGCGGCTCGGGCAGTTGCAGGTCAATGCCGAGGTGGTCCAGCAAACCCTGGAGGCCGGGCATGTCGGTGATGTTGAAGCGGCCGCACATGGCATTCACCTGACAGCAGTGGGAGAATCGAAGGCAGTCTAACGTTGCGCCCGGAGGCTTTGCCAGCTGGGGTGGGGAGTGAGCTATGTTGATTACGGTAGCCTATCTGGCCTTCGCCTGTTGCCTTGTTGTGGTGGTCATTTACTGCATGAGGCGAGCCCGTCATGGCCGGCGGGGGGAGGAGGGCGCTTGTGTCGTGGATGAGCCTGCAGAACCGATCAATTTTGAGCGCATCCCGCGTAGTCTCATACATCCCCACCAGTGTATTAGTGAAAAAAAGGCGAAAAAACGCCGGCGTTGGCTGTGATCACCAAGGGCTTGGAACCTATGGAAAACCTATGGGTTTTTGGTCTATGTGATTGCCTGGAAACAAACCGAAAGCGGGCTGCAATCCCCATGTCTCGGGGTCATAGGCTCACCGCGTTCAGAAAGGGCGGGCGCTTGATACACTCTGCTATGATGAGTTTGTGGTGCGCAGGGCGCGTCGGCAGTTCCAGCAGCGTTCTTGATATCTCAAAAGCAGGTTGCAACAGCCTGCTCTGCGGGTTCACAGGCTATAACCATGCACGATGAATTACTCCCGATGGAAGCCCAGCAGCGCGTCCACGAGCTGATTACCCAAAAGGCACCGCTGGATGAGGTGCTGGCAGCGCTCACCGACTGGGTGGGAATGAGCATGCCCGGCGCGATTGTCTCGGTCATGCGTTTTGATCCTCAGCGACAGACCTTGAGCCTGGTTCCCGGCAAACAATTCAGTCCCGCGTATATTGCCCACATGCAAGGCATTCCCGTGGATGTGAATACGGGCACTTGTGGTCCAGCTGCGGTCGAAAAGCGCCTGGTGATCACCGAGGATATCCGCGAGGACAGCAACTGGAGCGGTTACTGTGCTCTCGCGGTGGAGGAAGGGCTGCAGGCCTGCTGGTCGACGCCTATTCTCACCGCCGGCGATGAGCTGCTGGGCACATTTGCTACCTACTACAAACAGCCGGCTGCTCCTCGCGAGGAAGATCTGATCAATCTCGAGCGGGGGGCTGCCCTGGCTTCCCTGGCCTTTGTGCGTGAACGCGACAGTAGTGACCACCAGGCGCTCGCCGAGTGGCACCGCACTCTTTTTGATAATCATCCCGATGGGGTTTTTACCTTCGACCTGGATGGCCGATTCCAGAGTTGCAACGCCGCACTGACGCGCATTAGTGGGTTTCTGGAGTCGCAGATCGTCGGTTTGCACTTCAATCAGTTTGTGGTTCCCGAGTGCCAGGAGGTTACCCAGGCGGGTTTTGATCGCGCCCGCAGTGGCGAGGTGGCCAGCTACGAAACCGTCGGCAAGCACGTCGAGGGCCATACCTACCCACTGACGGTTACCAACTTCCCGGTGGTGATTGGTGACGAAATCGTGGGTGTCTATGGTATCTGCCGCGATATCTCCAACCGCAAGTCCCGCGAGGCCCAATTGTACCTGCTGCAGCGAGGGGTAGAGGCCAGTCAGCACGGTATCCTGATGGTGGATGCTCGCCAGCAGGACATGCCCGTGGTTTACGTCAACCCGGCTTTCACGGCCATGACCGGTTACACCCGGCAGGACATTCTCGGCAGGAATTGCCGTATCCTGCAGGGGGAGGGTACCGATCCGCAAGCCCGAGATGAAATTCGCGCGGGCGTGAGGGACGCTCGTGAAGTCGACACGGTAATACTGAACTACCGCAAGGACGGCACGCCCTTCTGGAATCATCTGCGCATCAACCCGGTTCTGGATGAGCGGGGGGCATGCACACATTTCATCGGCATCCAGCAGGACATTACGCGCCATCGGGAGCAGGAGGCCCAGATCGCCTACCAGGCAACCCATGATTTGCTCACCGGCCTGCCCAATCAGGTGTCCTTCATCGAGCACCTGGTAGAGGTATTCGAGGGGCCGCAGGCCAGCTCCGGTCTGCTGGTGGTGATGAACCTGGATATGGATGGCTTCAAGCCAATCAACGAGGGCCTGGGACACCAGGTGGGGAACCAGGTACTGGCCGAAGTCGCAAAACGCCTGGGTGGCGTGGTCAGCCCGGACACCGTGGTGTCCCGGCTGGTGGGCGATGAGTTTGGTCTGCTGATCAAGGACTGCGCAGGCCGTGAGGCGGCAAAGCAGCTGGCGGACACGATCCTGGAGCGACTGTCCCAGCCTTACGAGATTGATCATCACCTGATTCATCTGAGCGCAAGCATCGGCATCGCCTGCAACTGCGAGCCCCTGAGTTCTCCCCATGAATTGATGCAGCACGCGGATCTGGCCGTTGAGCAGGCCAAGCGCCAGGGCCGCAACACCTGGCAGTGGTACCGTGGGCATATGGCGGAGCGCACCCGGCAGCATGTGGTTCTGCGTCACGAACTGTTGCGGGCACTACAGGAAGACCAGTTCGAGTTGCATTATCAACCCGTGGTGGAAGCGGTTAGCGGCCGGATCAAGGGCCTGGAGGCGCTGATCCGCTGGCAGCACCCCAAGCTGGGGCTGGTTTCCCCGGGTGATTTTATTCCGCTGGCGGAGCAGACGGGGCAGATCATCCCGCTAACTCGCTGGGTACTGCGGCAGGCCTGTCGCGAAATTGGCGCTCTGAATGACAGCAGCAATCGGACCCTGCCGGTAGCGGTCAATATTTCTTCGCTGCAGTTCCGCCGCGACGGTTTTCTGGAAGATGTACAAGCGATATTGAAGGAGACCGGCTTTCCGCCGTCGCTGCTGGAGCTGGAAGTGACCGAAAGCGTGCTGATGGATGGCGTTGAACCCGTCGTGGAGTTGATGCAGGCGCTGCGCTCCATGGGTATCAGTCTGGCACTGGATGATTTCGGCACCGGATTTTCCAGCCTCGGCTACATGCGTGATCTACCCACCAGCAAGGTCAAACTGGATCGCAGTTTCGTCGCCAAGACCACCTCGGACCGTCGAACGGCAGCGATCGTGCAGGGCGTGATCACCATGGCCCACCACATGGAAATGAACGTGGTCGCTGAGGGCATCGAGACAGCAGAGGAGTGGGAGGACCTGGTTCACCGCAACTGCGATCTGCTTCAGGGCTTCTGGTTTGCCCGGCCGATGCCTCTGGCGGCCCTGCGTGATTTACCTGACAAGTTGCCGGTGGGAGTGAAGTAGGGCTGCACGATTGAGTGTCAGGCAGCCCCGCGCTGACCATTTGCTGAGTCAGTGGAAAAATCGGCCCAGCGCGAAACGATCGCTGCCCGGGCCGTGCAGGCGCCGGCTTCCTCCCAGTCGCCGGTCAGAATCCACCGGCCACCTGGCTGTTTGTCGAAGACCAGAGGCGACTGGCGTTTATCCTTTGCGACATTAACCGCCGTTGACTCGAGGATGCTGTGGCTCTGGAGCGAATTCCAGCACAATATCCTCCAGCAGTGGGTGTGTGCTGTCGAAGGGCTCCTCGCTGAGCTCCCAGATTTCGCGAAAGAATTCACGTTTTGTCTGGGGCTTGATGTTGTGGGGGAATAGCAGCAGGATCCAGTGCAGCTCAGCCATCAGTTGAGCCGCCGAGGGGGAGACATCAGCCAGCTGCATTCGGAGTTTTCAATATAGCTGGTGTCGCCCACCAGAGGGTTCTGGACAAGGGCGCGGTCGAGTTCGGTAAGTGACTCCAGCGTCCAGAGCTGGTGCTGCCCAAGCAGACTGCCGTCATCGATCAGACAACGTTTTGCCCACTGCTTGGCGGCACTGAGCAGAGCGGTGATATCTCTGTTGGGATGATAAAGGCTCATCGGGAATATCCGTTGGGTTGATCGGTGGGGCGTCGACAGCTTACTACAGTGCATTGCTGGGCAGAGTCTGGCTCTCTATGCCTGGCCGGTTATACAAAGCATAGCCAAAGGCCATTAGCGTACGTCTTCTCTGGCTGATTCAATACCCGGTCAACGCTACCGCCGGCACGCCCCCGCGAGCAAACGGTTGGTGCGAGAAGAATACCGAGTCGACAACCAGGGATCGATCCAATGACTGTCATGCAACGAATTTCCATGCGCTTCAGAACTGGGCGGGCATCGCTCAGGCTTTTTGCGACACTCCTGCTGGGTTTTGGCTGCACGGCCACCTTGGCGATAGCAGAGCCCGAACGCCCCAATATCGTGATTTTCCTCGCCGACGATCTCGGCTGGGCCGATGTCGGCTACCGCGGCAGGCCCATAAAAACCGCCAGCATTGATCGTTTGGCGGAGGAGGGCGTTCGCCTGGAGCGCTTTTACGCTACGCCCATCTGTTCCCCCACGCGGGCGGCACTGATGACCGCCCGCGACCCGATACGGCTGGGTATTGCCTACGACCAGATCCACCCCTGGTATAACGCCGGCCTTGATAAAGACGAATACACCTTGGCTGAGGCCTTCCAGGATGCCGGCTACCAGACGGCCCTGGTAGGCAAGTGGCACCTGGGGCACACGCAGGAACACCAGCTGCCCAATGCCCAGGGTTTTGACGAGTTCTGGGGCCACGTGCACACCAATACCGACTTCTACGACCACAAGCGCGAGGGCGGGCATGACCTCCAGCACAACGGCGAGAGCGTGCATGAACCCGGGGAGTACCTGACCCACCTCGAGGCCCGCGAGGCGCTGCGCTTTATCCGCGAGCGCGATGAAGACAAGCCGTTCCTGCTGTATGTGCCCTTTACCGCCCCGCACAGCCCCATGCAGGCACCACAGGAAACCATCGACAAATACGCCGGGCTGCCGGAGAAGGACTACCGGCGCACCTATGCCGCCATGGTTGACGAGATGGATCGGGCCATGGGACAGGTGCTTGCCGAGCTGGAAAGCGAGGGACTGGCGGAGAATACGGTGGTGTTGTTCTTCAGCGACAACGGCGGTTTTCACGGCTACGGTGGCAACAACGAGCCGCTGCGAGGGCAGAAGGGCCAGACCTTCGAAGGTGGCATTCGGGTGCCTGCGGTGATCCGCTGGCCGGGCCGGCTGCAGGCCAACCAGGCCTTCAACGACATGATGTCAGTGCTCGACGTGATGCCGACCCTGGCGGCCGCCGCGGGTGTGGAGCTGCCTGCCGGTACGGAGATTGACGGGGAAAACCGCTGGCCGGCCCTGCTCGGGCAGTCGGTGCCGCGGAAAACACCTTTGTTCTTCGTGTCGGAGATTCCGGTTCCCGGGATGATCTTTACCGCCGTGATCGACTGGCCCTGGAAGCTGGTGCAGATCGTCCGCGAAGGCCAGACCGCCACGGAAACGCGCGAAATGCTGTTCCAGATTGATCGCGACCCGAATGAGCAGAACAACCTGGCCTCCAGCGAGCCCGAAAAGGTGGCACATCTGGCGGAGCTGCTGCGCCAGCGCCGTGCAGAGCATCCACTGGCCGGTACCCGTGGAACGCTGGTCCCGCACCCGGGCTGGATCCCCGCCAAGGACTGGGCGCAGGCCGTGTCTCCCAGCGAACACCTACAGGATCAGTGGCGCAACGAGTTGCCCTTCGATGAGTCCCTGATTCGCGCGATTGGCGACCGTGGCCGTCTGGTCGACGAAGAGACCCGTGCGCGTTTGCGGAAGCAGGAGAGGGAGCGCGAGAAGGCCTGGCAGCAGGGCGGGGGCGAACGTTAATAGCCACTTTCCCGAGTGCGCTGCCCGAGGCTCCTCCGGGCTCTGGCAGCGCCGGCGCCGTTAGCCCTTGGCGTTTCCTGTGCGGTCGGTGGCGGGAACAGCGACCCTGTCGATCTCGATGATTTTTCTGCGTACCCACTGGTGCAAGGGTGAGCTCGTGGTGCGCAGATGCTGAATCAGGTAGGGGCGAAGCCCCGCCTGATTTTCGAAAATGGCCCTCGGCAGGTCGCGTCCGATGATCTTGTCGCGAGTCAGGGCCAGCCTGCTTAGCTGCGAGGAAGCGATCAGGAGTGCGTCGCTTTGCAGCATCAGCTCAATTGCCATCAGTAGGGAGCTGGTCCTGAGGGGGGGCACGCTCGCGATGTTCAGCTGCTTGGCGGCAGCGTCGAATTGAGCGCGGATCTCTTCGCCGTAGCCGGTCATGAACAGGACCAGTCGCGGGTGGCTGAATAGCTCTCCGGCGGCTATTTCCTCAACCGCCGCCAGCGGGTGCCCCCGCCGCATCCAGCAGATCAGCTCGCGCGGATTCAGCGGTGAGCAGACAAAATCCGGGTCCCGGGTCGATACCGAGGAGATCGAGAAATCGACTGCACCGATGCGTAGAAGTTCCAGTTGGTCCACGGTCGCGACACGGGTATTCACGTGATTTTGCAACTCAAGCTGCACTTGGGGTGCGGCTTGCTGCAGGTCCGCGCACAGCGCGAGCAGGGTTTCACTCGACGTCGTGTCCGAGTAGAGAATGCCGACACGCCCTTGTGCCGAGGCCGGGTCGAAGGTGGTCGGCGCCAGCAGATCTTCCAGTTCGTTGAGCGCACGCACGAGTGGCAGGCGCAATGCCTGTGCCCTGGGGGTCAAAACCAGGCCCGTGCCCGAGCGCGTGAGCAGTGGGTCATCGAGCAGGTCGCGGAGTCGGCCCAGGGTCTTGCTCATGGCCGGTTGGGTGACACAGAGGCGATCGGCGGCCCGGCTTACACTTTGCTCATCCAGCAAGGCCTGGAGTGCCAGCAGGAGCCGGATATCGATGTGGGACAAGCGATTTTTCATGCCCTCTGCAGGCTCACTGGACGCCGGTTGGGAACGCGCATTCTACGTTAGTTTTCAGTGCTGTCCCAAGTTGCGGCTATCGCGCGAAGGCTGGCAGGATCAGCCAATGGGGGACGGAAGGGTGTGGCCTCAGCCCTGCCATCAGCGGTCGGGGAACGCTAGCGCCGCCAGTGGCGACCAGGATGCTTGCAGCGGCCGCCGCTTTCCGCGACAATGCGCCCCCTCGCCGCAGGGCGAGTCTGTAATGGTGACCCGGGTGGTCCCCTCGCAACGCCAGGTAGCGAACCCCGCCAGGCCCGGAAGGGAGCAACGGTAGTTACTGATGCGTGTGCCGGGGTGTGGCTGCTCGGGTCATCTCCATTACGGCCCCTGTCGAGTGCATTCGGCCAGCCTCATCCGCCGCACTGCCCCGCGATCTCAGTCTGTCTCCGCCACCGTTTTCAGAGCCCCCGCCAGCAGCGGTGCCAGCTCCACGCGATTGCTTGCGTGGCGCACGCTGTCCGTGCTGAGCACCTCGCCCACGCCCGCCGCCTGCAAAATCTCCAGGGCATCGCCGGCAAACAGGGCGTGGGTGACCAGAACGTCCACCTTGCAGGCGCCCTTGGCCAGCACCTGTGTCGCCGCCGCGGCGAGCGTACGCCCGGTGCTGGCGATGTCGTCCACCAGCACCACATCGCGGCCGGCGACTTCCAGGTCGGGGAGGGTGACTCGCACCTCGCGGTCGCCCAGGCGCACCTTGCTGGCCACGCCGTAGTCCAGTCCCGCGAGCCGGGCGATGCTTTTAACCCAGGGGGCAGATTCGCTGTCCGGACCCAGCAGCAGGGGCGCCGCGGGCCGGCCTTCCAGCCACTGGCCCAGGAGGGGCCCGGCACTCAGGCTGAGGGCGCGGTGCACGGGGACGGCGTCCCTCAGGTGCGGTGTGCGGTGCAGGTGCGGGTCGACGGTGATGACTGCGTCGACCAGGCGCGCCAGCCACTGCCCGACGATCCGCTGGCTCACCGCTTCGCCGGGGTGAAAGGCCGTGTCCTGGCGCATGTAGCAGAGATAGGGCGCCACCAGGGTCAGGTGCCGGGCACCCAGCTCGCGTGCGGTCACGGCCGCGAGCTCCAGTTCCACCAGCTTGCTGTTGGGCTGGTCCAGGCTGCGGCACAGGATGACCTGCTCCGGGAGTTTGGCGGGCAACTGCAGACGGCTCTCGCCGTCGGGAAAACGGTGCACCTGCACCTCGGCGTAGTCCATGCCGGCGGCGGCCGCCAGGCGCTGTGCCGGCTCGCGGTAATCCGCAAACCCCAGGATCAGGCTTCCGCGCATGTTCAGATCTCCCCGCCAATGGCAAAGCCGTTGTCGGCCGCGGCGGCTTCCCGCGCGAAGTCGAAGTCGGCGGGAAACTCGGCGCGGATGGCGTAGAGGGGCTCGCCGGCCTTGACCTGATCGCCGAGGCGGCAGTAGAGGTCGACCCCGGCGCCCTGGTCCATGGGCGCGCCGGCGAGCCGGGCAATGCGCGCGATCTGCTGGTTGTCGATGCTGCTCACCACCCCCGCCCGGGCGGCGGTCACCTCGTGGCACAGCTGGCCCAGGGCAGGGGGTGAATGATTGCGGCCCTGCAGTTCAATAATTGCCTGCATCTTGTCCAGGGCGCGACCCGACTCGAGGATGTCCCGGGCCAGCAGATAGCCCTGGCCGCCGCGCACGTCGGGGTCGAACTCGAGGATCCGGCTGGCCAGCTGCAGCGCCTTCTCGCGCAGGTCCCGGGGCTGGTCCGGGTGGTTTTCCAGTACCTGCATCACGTCCCGCGCCTCCAGCACCGGGCCGATGCCGCGGCCGATCGGCTGGCGCCCGTCAGTAATGATCACCTCCAGGTGCAGGCCGATGCGGTCGCCGACGAACTCGAACAGCTTGCGCAGGCGGAAGGCTTCCTGCTGGGTGCGTACCTTGGCAGTGGGCCCCATGGGAATGTCCACCAGCAGGTGGGTGGCGCCGGCGGCGACCTTCTTGGCCAGGATGGAAGCGACCAGCTGACCCGGGGAATCCAGGGAGAGGGGACGTTCGACCGAAATCAGGATGTCGTCCACCGGTGCCAGGCGGGAGGTGCCGCCCCAGGCGAGGCAGCCCCGCTGGCTGCGCACGATGTCGTTGAACAGTTCCGAAGGCAGCTCCACGTTGGCCAGCACCTCCATGGTATCGGAAGTGCCCGAGGGCGAGGTGATGGCGCGGCTGGAGGTCTTGGGAATGAACATGCCGTGGGCGGCAACAATGGGCACCACCAGCATGCTGGTGCGGTTGCCAGGGATGCCGCCGATGCAGTGCTTGTCGGCAACCAGCGGTTCGTTCCAGGACAGCTGGTCGCCGGTTTCCACCATCGCCTGGGTCAAATAGAGCACCTCGTCGCGGTCCATGCCCGCCTCGCTGCAGGCAACCAGGAAGGCGGCCATCTCGATCTTGGCGTAGCGCCGCTCGGCTATCTCGCGCACGATGGCGGCGTAGTCGGCGCGGTCCAGGGGCTCGCCGGCGATCTTGCGGTGGACCGCGCTGATCGAGCCCGGGGGGCGGGCGTGGGCGATCAGCGCCGGGGTGCCCTCGGGGTACTGCAGCTGCGCGAAGGCCTCCAGGCCCAGGCCTAGCTCCTCGGGTCCGCAGATGCGCGGGTCATCGACGATGTTGAGCACCGCGAGGATGCTGCGGCCATTGTCGTCGACGTGGATCTCGACCTTGGACAGCGCCTGGAAGCCGGCGCTGCGATAGAGGTGGCAGTCCCGGTGCAGGTAGGCGACGTTTTCCTTGTAGGTGTCGATGCCGACCCGGCGCAGTTTGAGGCAGTGTTTGTTGTCGTCTGACATGGGGAACTCGTGCGTCTGGGGCAGCGGGAACCATAAGTGGCCGCGCGGCACTTGTCCATGCCTGGCCACTGGCCCGCGGGGCTATCCCGCCGCCCGCCATGAGGGGAGCGGCGCTTTGGATACCCCTCTGGCTGGTGTATCCTTGGCCTTTTCCGCAAGGCGCGTATTTTCATGTCCTACCAGGTTCTCGCCCGCAAATGGCGCCCCAGCCGATTCAGTGAACTGGTCGGCCAGGAGCATGTGCGTCAGGCGCTGGTAAATGCCCTGGATCACGACCGCCTGCACCACGCCTACCTGTTCACCGGCACCCGCGGCGTGGGCAAGACCACCATTGCGCGCATCTTTGCCAAGAGCCTGAACTGCGAGGCCGGGGTGAGTTCGGAGCCCTGCGGCCGCTGCAGTGCCTGCGAGGAGATCGCCCAGGGGCGCAGCGTCGACCTGCTGGAGATCGATGCCGCCTCGCGGACCAAGGTGGAGGACACCCGCGAGCTGCTGGACAACGTGCAGTACGCCCCCACCCGCTCGCGCTTCAAGGTCTACCTGATCGACGAGGTGCACATGCTCTCCAACAGCAGCTTCAATGCGCTGTTGAAGACCCTCGAGGAGCCGCCACCCCACGTCAAGTTCCTGCTCGCCACCACCGACCCGCAGAAGTTGCCGGCGACAGTGCTGTCCCGCTGTCTGCAGTTCAACCTCAAGAACATGTTGCCGGAGCAGGTGGTTGGGCACCTGCGCCAGGTGCTCGAGACGGAAATGATCCCTTTCGAGGAGCCCGCATTGTGGTTGCTCGCCCGGGCGGCCGACGGCAGCATGCGCGACGCCCTCAGCCTCACCGATCAGGCAATCGCCTTCGGCAGTGGCAGTGTGCACGAGGCACAGGTGCGCAGCATGCTGGGTACGGTGGACACCCACTTTGTGCTGGATCTGCTGCGGGCCCTGGCCGAGGGCGAGCCCGGGCCGGTGCTGGATATCGTGGCGCGCATGGCGGAGCACGCGCCGGATTTTGCCGCCAGCCTCGACGAGATGCTCTCTGTCCTGCACCAGCTCGCGGTACAGCAGTTCCTGCCGGGCAGCGACCGCCTGCGCGGGGATGCTCCCGGCCTGGCGGAACTGGCGGGGCGCCTCAGTGCGGAGGATGTGCAGCTGTGGTACCAGATGGCGCTGCAGGGGAAGCGCGATCTCCCCTGGGCAGCGGATCCCCGCAGCGGGTTCGAGATGAGCCTGCTGCGGATGCTTGCCTTCCGTCCGGCGCTGTTGCCACCGGGCGCCTTCGACGACGACACGGAGACGCAGGCTGCCGGGGAGGGCAGCCCCGGGGGAAAAAAGCCGGCTGAGCCGACGCCAGCCCCGGTGTCGGCTCCCGCGCAGCGCCCCACGCCGACGCCCGCTGAGCCTTCCACCGTGCCAGCCGCCGCGACCGCGCCGGCTCCGGAGGCCGCTGGCGCCGCACCCGTGGCGCCGGCCCTGTCTGTGAGGGGCACTCCGGCCCCGCCCTCGACCTCGACTCCGCCTCCGGCGTCTTCCACCCTGCGCCCAGCACCCGCGGGTGGGCCAGATGCGGGTGCGGACGAGGCGGAGGATGGCGAGCCTGCGGAAGCGCCTGACCTGGACACCCTGGCCGGTGACTGGCCGGCCCTGCTGGAGTCCCTCGGGCTGGTGGGCATCGTGTACAATATTGCCCTGCATTGCGAGCTGCGCGCGTGGCAGGGCGCCGACTTCCAGTTCGTGCTGGACGAGCGGCATGCGGCGCTCTACAACAGCGGTCACGACGAGCGCCTGCGCAAGGCCCTGGAGCTGCGCCTGGAACAGCCCGTGACGGTGAAGATCACCCTCGGCGCGGTGGCCGGCGAGACCCCGGCACAGCGGCAGCAGAGGCTGGCTGCCCAGCGGCAGCAGGAGGCAGAGCGGGAGGTGGATCAGGACCCGCTGCTGAAACACTTGATAGCCCGTTTCGACGGGCGTTTGGACCGGTCGTCCATCGCGCCGGTAGATACCCAGGAGCCACGATGAAAGGCAATCTCTCCGAACTCATGCAACAGGCCCAGAAAATGCAGGCGGACATGCAGCGCGCCCAGGAAGAGCTGGCCCGCGCCGAGGTCGAGGGCGAAGCGGCCGCCGGGCTGGTCAAGGTGGTGATGACCGGGCGTCACGACGTGCGCCGGGTGAGCATCGACGACAGCGTGCTGGGCGAGGACAAGGAAGTGCTGGAGGACCTGCTCGCGGCGGCCGTTAACGACGCGGTGCGCAAGGTCGAGGCCCACAATCGTGAGGCGATGTCCGGGCTGACCGCGGGCATGAACCTGCCGGCCGGCTTCAAGCTGCCGTTCTGAGACCTGGCCGATGAAGTTCAGCCCCGCACTGGGCAACCTGGTCGAGGCCCTGCGCTGCCTGCCCGGTGTTGGCCCCAAGTCCGCCCAGCGCATGACCCTGCACCTGCTGGAACGCGATCGCGCCGGGGCCATGCGCCTGGCTTCCGCGCTCGAAGACGCCATGCAACGGGTCGATCACTGCAGCCGCTGTCGCAATTACACCGAACAGGATGTCTGTGAAATATGCAGCGACCCGCGGCGTGACCCGCAGACGGTCTGCGTGGTGGAGAGCCCCTCCGACGTGATGGCGGTGGAGTACAGCGGAGGCTATCGCGGGCGCTATTTCGTGCTCATGGGGCACCTGTCGCCGATTGACGGCATCGGCCCCGCCGAGCTCGGTCTCGATCGCTTTCTCGAGCGCGTGGCCGAGGAGGGCGTCACGGAGGTGATTCTGGCCACCAACCCCACCGTCGAGGGCGAGGCAACCGCCTGGTACCTCACCGAGGCCCTGCCGGCCTCGGTCAATGTCTCGCGCATCGCCCACGGCGTGCCCCTGGGTGGCGAGCTGGAATACGTGGATGGCAATACCCTGGCCCACGCCTTCAGCGGCCGCCGCCGTGTCGAGCGTCCGGCATGAGCTGGCGCTGGATCGACAGCAGCGCGGCGCTGCAGCAGGTCCTCGACGACCACGCCGACTGCGCGGTGGTGGCCATGGATACCGAGTTCATGCGCCGGGACACCTTCTACCCCCAGGTGGCCCTGGTGCAGCTCTGCTTCGACAGCCAGGCCTTCCTGGTCGACCCCCTGGCGCTGGCGGACACCGCTGCCCTGAAAAACCTCCTTTCCCGCCCCGATGTGGTCAAGGTCTTTCACTCGGTCAGCGAGGATCTCGAGGTCTTCGATCGCTGGTTGGGTGTCCTCCCGGAACCCCTGTTTGACACCCAGCGGGCCGCGGCACTGCTCGGCGAGGATTTTGGCATTGGCTACAGTGGGCTGGTGGAACGCTTGTGCGGGGAGTCGCTGGCCAAGGGGGAAACCCGCTCCGACTGGCTGCAGCGCCCCCTCACGGCATCGCAGTGTGACTACGCTGCCCAGGATGTCACCTGGCTGATGGCGGTTTGGCGGGTACTCGACGCGCGCGCGCGGGAGCAGGGGCGCCTGGAGTGGGTTCTCCAGGAGGGGCGCGACACCCTGGCCAGTTTCCGCGACAGCCAGGCACACCCGGTCCAGCGTATCAAGTCGGCGTGGAAGCTGAACCGCCGCCAGCTGGCCCTGTTGATGCGCATTTGCGAGTGGCGCGAGGCGGAGGCCCGGCGGCGCGACAAGCCCCGGGGCTGGATTGTCGACGATGCGGCCTGTCTGGCTATTGCCCAGGCCCAGCCACCGAACGCGGAAACCCTGGGCCGGGTCGAGGCATTGAACCCCGCGGCCCGACGTCGCTACGGCGAGGTGTTCCAGGGCCTGGTCGAGGAGGTGGCTGGTCTGCAGGAGGCGGCGCTGCCGCAGCGTCTGCCTGCGCCCCTGAACGCCGAGGAGCGCAAGCGTCTCAAGCGTCTCAAGCAGCGCGGCCAGGCCCTGGCGGAGGGGCTCGGCGTGGCGCCGGCTCTGGCGCTGGCGGGGCGGGACTACGAACTGTTGTTGCGCGAATCGGGCGGCACGTCGGTAGCGCCGCCGCCGAGCTGGGGCGGCTGGCGCGAGACGCAGCTGATTGGCCCTCTGCGACAGCTATTGAAGGAAGGACAGTTGTGAAACGTATCTGCCAGATTTATCGCAGCCCGCGCCGGGCCGAGATGTATCTCTATGTCGACAAGGCGCGCGGACTGGCGGATGTTCCCGAGGCACTGCTGCAGCAGTTCGGTGAGCCCCAGCCGGTCATGGTGCTGGCCCTGGATGCCGGGCGTCACCTGGCGCGTGTCGCCGTGGTCGATGTTCTGGACAGCATTGCGCAGCGCGGCTTTTTCCTGCAGATGCCCCCCGCAGAACCCGCGGAGGCTCCGCTGCAGCCCGGGCCGGCACATGACTAACTGGTGGGACAGCCTGCCCCTGGAGGCCCTGGACCAGCAGCAGTGGGAGGCGCTCTGCGACGGCTGTGGTCGCTGTTGCCTGCACAAGCTGCAGGATGAGTACAGCGGCGAGTTGTTCTACACCCGCGTGCACTGCCAGTACCTGGACCTCGCCGGATGTCGCTGCACGGTCTATCCCACGCGCCAACGCTGGGTGCCGGACTGCGTGGTACTGGATCGGTCGCGGCCCGAGGAATTCGAGTGGATGCCCGGCACCTGTGCCTACCGGCTGCGGGCCCACGGCAAGCCACTGCCTGCCTGGCATCCCCTGCGCACCGGCGATCCGGAGTCCGTGCGCCGGGCGGGAATCACCCTGGACGAGCGCGCGATCTCGGAGGAACACGTGCATCCCGACAGTCTCGAGGAGCACATTGTGCACTGGGTCGACAGCAGGGAGGAGACAGCATGACGGCGGAGGCCTATCCGATTGCCCTGGGTGCCTATCTGGGTTCGGCTCTGCTTGCCCTGGTCCTGTTTGGCTGGTGGCTGCGCGGCTGCTGGGGGCCCGGCCGACGCTGTCTGCTGCTGCTCTGCGGCGCGGCCCTGTTGTTGACCCCGGCCTTTCCCCACGGGGGTGTCGATACCCTCGCGCCGGCGCTGGTCGTCGCCGCCTTCCAGTTCTTCACTTCCGGCGAGCTGGCCTCGGCGACGCACGCCCTCAGACCGCTCGCTGCGGCGCTGCTGGCGGCCGTGATAATCACCGCGCTGCTGCGCCTGACGCTGTGGCGGACGCGGGCGGAGACGCCCAGATCGTGATCCGGCGCCTGCGGCAAGTCCTGCTGGCGGCCCTGCTCGGGTTTGTGATCAGCCCCTTCGCACAGGCCACCTATGACCTGCGGCTGGTGGTGCAGGCAGACTGGCTGGAGGATCCCGCGACCCGGGAGGCGGTCAGCCTGGTGCTGCACCTGCTGCCCGAGGGCGGGCGCGTCGGGCTTTGGCGCTACGGCGCCAGGGCCGAGTCTCTGCTTCCCCCGGGCACCGTGGATGCCGACTGGCGTGACCGGGCACTGGCCTCGCTGCGGGGGGAGCCCGGGGAGGGTGGCGCCCAACTGCCGGCGGCACTCGACGCCGCCCTGGCTGCGGCTCCCGCCGATCCGGCCTGGCCGCGTGCCCTGCTGCTGATGGGCGACGGACGCGTCGAGGTGGCGGACTCGCCCATGGTCAATGCCGCCGGTGCCCGGGACCTGGACGCTCGCTTTGCCGACAGCGAGTCGCTCAGCTGGCCGATCTATACCGCCGTTGCCGGTCGCGGGCCGGGGGCGGACCTGTTGGCGTCCCTCGCCCGCAATAGCGGAGGCCAGGCGCTGCCTGCCCAGGCAAGCCCGGCGGATACCTGGTGGCGGGTATTGAGCGCCGCGCTGCCCATGACCCGTCTGCCCCTGCGCGAAGGACGAGTGCAGGTGCCCGGGGAGACCCGCACACTGACCTGGTTGATCGCCTCCGCCAAGCCGGCCCTGAGCATCCGCCCGGCACAGGCGCTTGTCGGGGACGGCGAGGGCGCGCGCGAAGGCGCGGCGAATGCGAGTACGGCCGGCCCCGGTGAAACTCGCGTGCGTTTTGCGGCGCACCGGCTGCGCCGCTGGGAGTCCCCGTCCCCCGGTGAATGGCGGGTGGACGGTGAAGACCTCGAGCAGGTCGCGGTCTTTGCTTCCCTGCCCCTGAGTCCCGCTCGCCGCGAGCTGCCGACGCGTGTCCTGGCCGGGGAGGCCCTGGAGGGGAGCTTCGGTCTGCTCCAGGAGGGTGTCGCGGGCGGACTCCCGGAGGAGGGGCGCTGGCGGGTACGGCTCGAGGGGCCCGCGGACTATGTCGCGGTAGCCAGTCCGGAACCGCTATCCGGGCGCCTGCCCCTGCTCTTCTCGCCCCTGCAGCAGCCGGGCTGGTATCGCCTGCAAATCACCCTGGAGCGCGGCCCGGAACGTCTGAGCTGGGTCTACCGGCTGCAGGTGGAGCCGGCGGCGACCGGGTCTTCCATCAGTACCCGTCCGCCGGACCTGCCGGAGGCCAACCTCCGCACTGCGACGCTGTCTCTGCTGGTCTTCCTGCTCTCTGCGGCCATGCTGATAAGCTGGATTCTGCGCCGCCGCCGCCGGCACAAGCTGCGACTCTGGGAGCAGCGCCGCGGCCGCTCAACTTGAACCCCGCGGGCGCTGCCAGTACCCTTGAGCGCTTTCCGATCTGCTGACTGGATGAACCACCAATGACACAATTCGAGGGAACCGACCGCTACGTCGCCACTGACGACCTGCGCATGGCGGTGAATGCCGCCGTCACCCTGCAACGCCCGCTGCTGATCAAGGGCGAACCGGGCACCGGCAAGACCATGCTGGCCGAGGAGGTGGCGCGCGGTCTGGGCAAGCGCCTGATCCAGTGGCACATCAAGTCGACCACCAAGGCCCAGCAGGGGCTGTACGAATACGATGCCGTGTCCCGCCTGCGGGATTCCCAGCTCGGGGACGACAAGGTCCACGACATTGCCAACTACATCAAGAAAGGCAAGCTGTGGGAGGCCTTCGAGGCAGACGAGCAGGTGGTGCTGCTGATCGACGAGATCGACAAGGCCGATATCGAGTTTCCCAACGACCTGCTGGTCGAGCTCGACCGCATGGAGTTTTTTGTCTACGAGACAGGGAAGACCGTGGTCGCACGCCACCGCCCGATCATCATCATTACCAGCAACAACGAAAAGGAGCTCCCGGACGCCTTCCTGCGCCGCTGTTTCTTCCACTTCATCAACTTCCCCGACCGCGACACCATGCGGGAAATCATTGATGTGCATCACCCGGGGATCGCCCAGGCCCTGGTCCAGGAGGCCCTGGAGGTCTTCTTCGACCTGCGCGACATCCCCGGTCTGAAAAAGAAGCCCTCGACCTCCGAGCTGATCGACTGGCTGAAGCTCCTCCTGGCCGACGACCTGCCGGAGCAGGTGCTCAAGAACCGCGACCCCAGCAAGGCAATTCCGCCGCTCTACGGTGCCCTGCTGAAGAACGAACAAGACGTGCATCTGCTCGAGCGCCTGGCCTTCATGCATCGCCGGGAGGCCCGCTGACCCCATGCTGGTCAATTTCTTCCACGGCCTGCGCGATGCCGGCATCCCGGTCACCACCCGGGAGCTGCTCGACTTGCTCACCGGTCTGCGGGCACGGGTGGCCTTCGGTTCGATCGACGACTTTTACTACTTCAGTCGCACCTGCCTGGTGAAGGACGAGAAGTACTTTGACCGTTTCGACCGCGCCTTTGGCCTGCACTTCCGCGACCTGGAGGCCATGGATGACGTGATCGAGGCGCTGATCCCCGACGACTGGCTGCGCTCGGAATTCATCAAGCAGTTGAGCGAGGAGGACAAGGCGAAGATCGAGTCCCTGGGGGGGCTGGAGAAGCTGATCGAGGAGTTCAAGAAGCGCCTGGAGGAGCAGAAAGAGCGTCACGCCGGGGGCAACAAGTGGATCGGCACGGGTGGCACCTCGCCTTTCGGTCAGGAGGGATACCACCCGGAAGGGATCCGGGTCGGCCCCAACGGCCGCAACAAGCGGGCGGTCAAGGCCTGGGACAAGCGGGAATTCCGCAACCTGGACGACAGCGTGGAGCTCGGCACGCGCAATATCAAGGTGGCTTTGCGGCGCCTGCGCAAGTTTGCACGCACCGGCGCTGCCGAGGAGCTCGACCTCGACGACACTATCCACTCCACCGCGCGCAATGCCGGCCTGCTGGATATTCGCATGGTGCCGGAGCGGCACAACGCGGTAAAAGTGCTGCTGTTTTTCGACGTCGGCGGCTCCATGGATCCCCACGTGCGGGTGTGCGAGGAGCTGTTTTCCGCGGCGCGCACCGAGTTCAAGCACATGGAGTATTTCTACTTCCACAACTTCATCTACGAGAGCGTCTGGCGCAACAATATCCGTCGCCACAACGAGCGCATCCCGCTGCTGGACGTGATGCACAAGTACAGCCACGACTACAAGGTGATCTTCATCGGCGACGCGGCGATGTCGCCCTACGAGATCGTGCAGCCGGGGGGCTCGGTGGAGCACTGGAATGAGGAATCCGGCGAGGTCTGGATGCGTCGACTGCGCCAGACCTATGAAAAGGTCGCCTGGATCAATCCGGTACCCCGGGAAGAGTGGGAGTACACCCAGTCCACCCAGATGACCCGGCAGTTACTCGAGGACCACATGTATCCCCTGACCTTGCGCGGTCTGGAGGATGCCATGGCCTATCTCTCGAAATAGCCCGCTGCGAGCTCCCCCGCCGCGGGATTTCCGCTGCCCTTGTGGTGCCTGCTGGTGCGGGCAGTCCGCTGCCAGGCCCCTTGCCGGCCAGTTTCCATCACTCAGCCGCGCTGCCCTGGAGGGCTCCGGCAAAGGCGATCAGGCTGGCGGTTACCGCGACGTTCAGGGATTCGACGCCGTTGTGCATGGGGATGGACAGGCCGCGATCCGCCAGTTTTCCGACTTCCCGGCTGACCCCCTCCGTTTCATTGCCCAGTACAAAGACGGCGTGGCCCGAGGGGCGGTAGGCAAACAGTGAATCCCGTGCGTCGGCGCGCAGGGTGCACAGCTCGAAACCGGCGGCCCGACATTCACGCAAAGCCTCGATCACGCTCTCGCAGCGCAGCAGCGGGGCGCGGTAAACCGTCCCCGCACTGGCCTTGATCACCAGCGGACCGAGGCCCGCGCAGCCGCGGTTGGGCAGCAGAATGCCATCGATGCTGCCGGCGGCGGCGGAGCGGATCAGCATGCCCAGGTTCTGCGGGTTGCTGATACCGTCCAGGGCCAGCAGTCGCTGGGGTCGCGGGGGCAGGGCCGCCAGGTAATCGCCCAGGTTGGCGAAGCGCGGGCAGAGAATGTCCGCCGCGACGCCCTGGTCCTGGCGGCCGTTGCGGGAGATGCGTGCGAGCTCAGTGCGGCTGTGGTAGTGCAGGGGGATCTCGCGCCGCGTGGCCAGGCGCAGGATGTCACGCAGCACGCCTTCTTCGCGATTGCTGTCCGCCAGGTGCAGGGCGTGGCAGGTCAGGCCCTCGGTCTGCAGTGCCTCGAGCACCGGTTTGCGCCCGTAGACGGTCAGGACCCGCTGGAAGAAAGCCTTGCGGGCGGCGTAGTCGTGACTGCTCACTTGCTGCCGTCGTCGCCGCCGGCGAGCCGCGTTACCCGGTCCGCGGATTGCTTCATGCGCGCGGCGATATCTTCAATCTGGGCGCCGGTGATGGCGTTTTCAATCGAGCCGGCCACGAAACACAGGACCGGTACCTGGCGGGCGACGAACACCGGCACGGCGATGGTGGCGACCTCGTAGCGCGCCTTGGGGTCGATACGGTCGAGGTGGTAGTGTTCCAGGCAGACATCCCGCTGGTAGCGGTTAGTGGCTTCCTCCAGCTCCTCGAGGCTCCAGGACTGGTGAATCCGCTCGAGCTCCCGGGTGAGTTCGGCCTCGGCGCGAGTTTTCAGCGTCACTTCGTAGCCGCGGGCGCGAATCGCTATCACCGAAACCCGCAGTTTCTGATCCAGTCGCTCGTTGTAGCCACCGCGGGACTCATGCGCGCGCGTCAGCCAGGCCTCCAGCTGCTTGGCCGGCGAAAAAGCGGTGAAGCAGGCGGCGATCGGCGCGGTATTGGGCAGGCGCAGCCCGAGCTGGAAGCTGTCCATCAGCGGGGTGGCGTTGCCGTAGAGGGCCAGCAGCACCTGGTGGAGCTTGGAGCGGGCGGTCACGGCAAAGCCGAGATTGAGGTCGCTGTTCAGGCCCTCCAGTTCGGGCCTGGCATACTCCAGCACCGGGAACTGGGCAAAGGCCGCATTGCCCGCCGCAATGATGGAAGGACCCAGGCGGTAGGCCTTGGTCTTGGGGTGTTGCACCAGGAAGCCGTAGTTGGCCATGGTGGTCAGGATGGCGTGACAGGTGGCCTTGTTCAGGTTCAGGCGCCGGGTCATTTCGGTCAGCCCGAAGGCCTGTTGTGGGTTGGCCATCAACAGGTCGAGGATGGCCAGAGCCCTGGCCGTCGGTTGCGAAAATAACGCCACAGTATTGCTCCCGGTGAATCCTTGGCTGGTTCAGTATACTATACCTGACCAGTCTACCGTTTCCGCGAAGAGGGGCCAATCAGGCCGGAAATCGCCGCGATCCGTCAGGATGAGGGCGCATTAAACAACAGGAGTGAGACTCGTGCCAGACCCCGGTGACCCGCCACTGACACTCTATGGAACCAGCGCCTGCCACTTGTGCGAGCAAGCGGAGGCGGTGCTGCAGCGGGTGCTGGACGCCGGACTGGTCTCCGGCGTTGCCGTGGTGGACATCAGCGAGACGGAAGACCTGATGCAGCGCTTCGCGCTGCGCATTCCGGTACTCGAGAGTGCCGATGGCAGGGAACTCGACTGGCCCTTTGGCGAGGCCGAGGTACTTGCCTTCCTTTCGCCTGCCTGAGTGCGACGCCCCGCCACAGCGGCCGGCCGGTCCTCAGCTGCCCACGCGCACCGCGAGGACATCGCAGCTGGCGCCGTGGAGTACGCCGTTGGCGGTCGAGCCCATCAGCAGGGCCAGGCCATAGCGGCCGTGGCTGCCGACCACGATGAGGTCGGCGCCGATTTCCTCGGCCTTTTCGTGGATCTCCACCTCTGGCCGGCCGAGGACGATGTACTGGCGGTTGGCGGGAATCTTCCAGGTCTCGCCAAACTTGGCCAGTTGCTGGGTCGCCTGCTGGTGAATCTCGTCCTGGATGCCCGAGAAGTCCATCGGGATGTCGCCGCCGTAGGCGAAGCTCAGGGGCTCGATCACGTGGATCAGGTGCAGCTCGGCACCGGAGCCTTCGGCCAGGCCCCGGGCGCGCTCGGCAACTTCGGGGGAGTCTTCGCTGAGGTCGACGGCGATCAGCAGTTTCTTGTAATTGGCCATGGTGCAGCTCCAGAGACTTCGGGTTTTCGACAGACCGCTGTTATAGCATACTGCGTCGCCGCGTATACACCCGCATCGCTCCCCGAGCCGCTGGCATGCGCTTTCATTGATCCCGCTCAGGTCCAGTCGTGGAATTACTCTTGATAGCCGGCGCCATCCTGATGGTGCTGGCGCCCTTGTCGAACTTCTTTCCGTCCCCGCGCCAACGGCGCCAGGCCTCGCTGCGCCAGGCTGCTGCCCAGGCGGGGCTGTTTGTCGAGTTCCGCGATCTGCCCGGGGGGCGCCTGCCGGCGAACCCGGCGGACGGCGAGGTGATCTACTACGGGCTGCGGCTGCCGCCGTCCCTGGCCCGCGGTCGCCGCCGGCAGGCCTGGTGGCGGGAGGGCCCGGCCTGGACCCCGCTGCCCGCGGCCGGTCCGGCTCCCTCCTGCCTCGAGGGCTGCCCGGAGGAGGTGCTGGCCGCCAGCGTGGATGAGGGAAGTTGCGGTCTCTACTGGCAAGAGCAGGGCGATGCCGCTATGGTGCAGAGCATGGGCAAACTGCTGGTTCAGTGGCGTGATTCGCTCGAACAGCGCTGACCCGGGCCGGGCACGGCCGGGACTGCTCGCCTTGACCGCGACCGGCGAGCCCCGTATATATGCGTCCTTTTCACCTTGGGCAGCCGAGCGTTGGCTGCGACCTGCGGGAGTTTATGGGTAAATCACTCGTCATAGTCGAGTCGCCTGCCAAGGCGAAGACGATCAACAAATACCTGGGCCCGGATTTCATCGTGAAGTCCAGCGTCGGGCATATCCGTGACCTGCCGACCTCGGGCAGCACGGCTCCGGTAGACCCCAAGGAGCGCGCCGCCCAGGCCGCGCGAACGCGCAAGATGTCCCCCGACGAGAAGGCTGCCCACCGCAAGGCCAAGGCCCGCGAGCAGCTGGTGCGGCGCATGGGTATCGATCCCGAGCACGGCTGGAAAGCCCGCTACCAGATCCTGCCCGGCAAGGAAAAAGTGGTTTCCGAGCTGAAGAAACTGGCTGCCGACTGTGACGCCGTCTACCTGGCGACTGACCTTGATCGCGAGGGAGAGGCTATCGCCTGGCATTTGCGCGAGGCGATTGGCGGCGATGACAAGCGCTACCAGCGGGTGGTGTTCAACGAAATCACCAAGAATGCGATCACCGAGGCCTTTCAGCACCCCGCCCACCTCGACCAGAACCGGGTCAATGCCCAGCAGGCCCGGCGCTTTCTCGATCGCGTGGTGGGCTACATGGTGTCGCCACTGCTGTGGTCCAAGGTGGCCCGCGGCCTGTCCGCGGGGCGGGTGCAGTCGGTGGCGGTGCGCCTGATCGTCGAGCGCGAACGGGAAATTCGCGCCTTCGTACCTGAGGAATTCTGGGAGGTCCACGCCGACCTGTTGAGCCAGGAACAGACATCGACCCGTTTCGAGGTGCGCCGCCATCGCGGCGAGAACTTCCGGCCCGGCAATGAGCAGGCGGCCATGGCCGCGGTGGCGGAACTCGAGGGCCAGCAGTACCAGGTGGCGCAGCGGGAAGACAAGCCCACCCGCTCCAAGCCACCCGCCCCCTTTATCACCTCGACCCTGCAGCAGGCCGCCAGTACCCGGCTGGGTTTCTCGGTCAAGAAAACCATGACCATGGCCCAGCGCCTCTACGAGGCGGGCTACATCACCTACATGCGAACCGACTCCACCAACCTGAGCGACGAGGCGGTGGCCAGTTGCCGGGCCTACATCGGCGAGAGCTTCCCGGCGCGCTATCTTCCCGAGCAGCCCAACCGCTACTCCAGCAAGGAGGGCGCCCAGGAGGCCCACGAAGCCATCCGTCCCTCGGACGTGCGCCTCAAGCAGTCCGCGCTGCAGGGCATGGAGCGGGACGCGGAGCGTCTGTACGAGCTGATCTGGCGGCAGTTCGTCGCCTGCCAGATGACCCCCGCGGAATACCTGTCCACAACGGTGACCGTGCGCGCGGGTGACTACGAGCTGGCGGCACGCGGACGGATTGTGCGTTTTGACGGTTACACGCGGGTGCTGCCACCGGCCGGTCGCAAGGGCGAGGACGCCGTCCTGCCGGACCTGAAGGAAGGGGAAGCCCTGGCCCTGGAGGCCCTGCACCCGGCCCAGCATTTTACCAAGCCCCCGGCGCGCTACGGCGAGGCCAGCCTGGTGCGGGAGCTGGAAAAACGCGGTATCGGCCGTCCCTCGACCTACGCGTCGATTATTTCCACCATCCAGGATCGCGGCTATGTGCGCCTGGAGAACCGCCGCTTCTACGCCGAGAAAATGGGCGATATCGTGACCCAGCGGCTGCAGAACAGTTTCGCCGAGCTGCTGGATTACGGTTTCACCGCCAGCATGGAGGAGCACCTGGACGATGTCGCCCAGGGCGAGCTGGACTGGAAGCAGCTCCTCGACCGCTTCTACGCCGATTTCCGCGCCCAGCTGGAGCGCGCCGAGGAACCCCAGCCGGTGGGCATGCAGCCCAACGAGCCCACGATGACCGACATTCCCTGTGCCAAGTGCGGTCGTCCGATGCAGATCCGCACCGCGAGTACCGGGGTGTTCCTGGGCTGTTCGGGTTACTCGCTGCCGCCCAAGGAGCGCTGCAAGCACACCATCAACCTGATACCCGGCGACGAGGTCATTCGCGAGGATGCCGACGACGAGGCGGAGTCGCGCCTGTTGCGCTCCAAGCACCGCTGTCGCCTGTGCAATGCCGCCATGGACAGCTATCTGATCGACGAGCAGCGCAAGCTCCACGTCTGCGGCAACAACCCGGACTGTCCGGGCTACGAGGTGGAAAGCGGCAAGTTCAAGATCAAGGGCTACGACGGACCCACCCTGGAGTGCGACAAGTGCGGGGCGGAAATGCAGCTCAAGACCGGGCGTTTTGGCAAGTACTTCGGCTGTACCGCCGAGGACTGCAAGAACACCCGCAAGCTGCTGCGCAACGGCGAGCCGGCCCCGCCTAAGATGGACCCCGTGCCCATGCCCGAGTTGGCCTGCGAGAAGGTCGACGACCACTATGTCTTGCGCGACGGTGCCGCGGGCCTGTTTCTGGCGGCGAGCCAGTTCCCGCGCAACCGGGAGACGCGGGCGCCCTTCGTGGACGAGCTGTTGCCGCACCGGGATGAAATCGACCCCAAGTACACCTTTCTCTTCGATGCCCCGGTCACCGACCCCGAGGGTAACCGCACCCAGGTACGCTACAGCCGCAAGAGCGCCGAGCAGTACGTGATGAGCGAGGTTGACGGCAAGGCGACGGGCTGGCGTGCTGTCTATCGCAACGGCCGCTGGCAGCCCGAGGAGGGCAAGGCCGGCGCTGGCAAGGCAGCGGGCGGCAAGGGCGCCAAGTCGGGTACCGCTCGCAAGCGCAAGGCGGCGCCGGCCAAGCGCAAGGCGGGTTCAAAAACATGAGTTCCGCCCGGGGACAGGCCAATCATCACCTCTACCTGGCCCGTCTGTTGCTGGAGGCCTGGCAGCAGGCGCGCGCCGCCGGCGAGCTGCGCGGCACCCTGGTGGACCAGGCCTGGGCCCCCGCGGTGCGTTTGCACCTGCAGCGCGCCTGGGGCTGGTTTCTGCTCGCGTTGGCGCAGCCCGCGCAACTGCCCCCCAGCCTTCCCGACTGTGTCGATGCGCTGCCCGCACCGCCCCCGGGGCGCAGTCTGCCGGCCGAGCTGGAAGAATGCCGGCAGCTGGAGTCCAGCCCCTGGCTGGCGCCCTATCTGCACGAGTCCGCGCTCGGCGAGCCGGCACCCGCAAGGGTCGGCCTGGCGGTGAGCGTCGATCCCGCCAGCGACCCCGAGGCCCTGGCGGCGACCCTGGACCGCCTGCGGGATACCTTCGATCGTCTCGGCAGTTTTGTCGACGAGAGCTGATAGCGCTCGAGGCTGACCCACCGCCCGCCGGCTGTTACACTAGCGTTTCATGTTGCGTGTGAGGAGGCCGTGTGCCGACGGCTGTACTGGAAATTGTTGACCTGGGTGATGGCGAGATCGTGCTGCGACGCTCCGGGGAAGACAGCGAGCCGCTGGTGCGTGTGGAGTTCTCCGAGGAAACCCGCGAGTACCTGATGGACAACAGCCTGGAGGTGGCCCGGGCCATGTTCCAGGCGGGCCTGCAGGCGGCCGCCGTGCTGCTTGAGCAGGAGGATGACACCATGGCCGAGCGCCCCCGGGTTTTGCACTGATACCCGGCGGGCAGCCCGACTGATGGTCTAGTGGTCGCGGCGAATTACGCCGACACTCAACCCTTCAATCACCAGTGACTGCTCCCGCAGATCGACCTGGATCGGCTGGTAGTCAGGGTTTTCCGGCAGCAGGGCCACCTGGTGCCGCTGCCGGCCGCGCTGGAAGCGTTTTACCGTGACCTCATCGTCGATGCGCGCGACCACGATGTCGCCGTTGCGGGCTTCGTGGGTACTGTGCACCGCCAGCAGGTCGCCGTCGAGGATGCCCGCTTCGATCATGCTGTCCCCCTGCACCCGCAGGAAGTAGTCGGCGGCGGGGCGGAAGAAGGAGGAGGGCAGGGGACAGTAGTCCTCGATGTGCTCCTGGGCCAGCAGGGGGCTGCCCGCGGCCACACGGCCGACGATGGGGATTCCCGCAGGCTCGGGCAGGCGAATGCCCCGGGAGGCGCCGGCGATGATTTCGATAGCGCCCTTGCGGGCCAGTGCCTTGAGGTGCTCCTCCGCCGCATTGGCGGAGCGAAAACCGAGTTCGCGGGCGATGTCGGCGCGGGTCGGAGGATAGCCCGTCGCATCGATGTGGCGCCGAATCAGGTCCAGAACCTGTTGTTGCCGCTGGGTCAATCTCTCCATGTCACAGCCACCTGTAATTTTGTACAGTGGCTGTGATTATATACAGTGGCCCGCCGCGGACACAAGCCGCCACTTTGGGTATCACCTCGTGGGGCGTCGCTAGTACTCCTCCACCCCGAGCATGGCGTCCGGTTCGATGGTGCTGACCGGGTTGTTCCAGTCTTCCGGGTGGTAGGGCAGGTCGGGATCGGCGCTGTCCTCGTCGTCCAGCTCGAAGGGGTTGCGCCAGTCCTCCGGGGCGGCGGCCGGCTCCAGGGCCAGCTGGCTCCAGACCTCGAGGTCGAATTCGGCGACCTCGCCATCGACGTACTGCACTTCGACCGCCAGGCCCTGGGGCTCCCAGGCAACCACTTCAAACAGGGTGTCGGTTTCCACATCCAGGTACCAGCGGCCCACAACGGGATTGAGCATCCGTTTCATTGTGTTTCCTCCCTGTGGCGTTAGACTGACTCCCGATCAACATACCATGCAGCGGGCCGCTGTCCATTATGGAAAGCCGGAATATGCAAGGCGCTTGTTTATGCGTCTTTTCGCAGCCGTTGTGGGTAACCACCGACAAATCAGCGTCTTGCAGGCGGCACCGAGAAGCGGTCTGATCCCGTTTCCGGTGTGTTATGTCCGCACGGCGTCAAGCAGGGGGCAGGTAAATGACAAATCGGTCTAACTCACCCGGGCACCAGGGGGTGCGGGCATGAGCTGGGCAATCATCGGTGGCACCGGGCTGCATCAGCTGCCGGGGCTGGAGGTCGTGGAAGAGCGACACCCCGAGACACCCTGGGGGCGGGCCTCGCGGCCGCTGCAACGGGGTCGCCTCAACGGCGAGACCGTGTGGTTCCTGCAGCGCCACGGCAGCCCGGCGGCGGTCCCGCCCCACCGGATCAACTACCGGGCCAATATCGCCGCGCTCCAGGCCGTGGGGGCGACCCACATTGTCGGTGTCAACGCGGTGGGCGGGCTGCACATAGACCTGCTTCCCGGCACGCTGGTGGTCCCGGACCAGCTGGTGGATTACACCTGGGGTCGCGAGCACACCTTCGACGAGGGGGCCGATGGCCACTTGTTGCATATCGACTTCACCGAGCCCTACGACGCCGGCCTGCGCGAGGCCCTGCTGGCCGCTGCCCGCAGGGCCGAACTGGACTGTCGGGCGGCGGGGGTGCACGCGATCCCCCAGGGGCCGCGGCTGGAAACCGCGGCGGAGGTACGGCGCCTGCGCCGGGATGGCGGCGATGTGGTGGGAATGACCGGGATGCCCGAGGCAGCGCTGGCGCGGGAGGCCGGGCTGGCCTATGCCAGCCTGTGCATGGTGGTGAATGCCGCCGCCGGGCTGGGGGATGCCCCCCTGACCCTGGCGGCGATGCGCGAGACCCTGGAGGCCAATGCTGGCCGGGTCAGGGTGCTGCTGGCGAACCTGCTGGCTGCTGCAGCGCCGGGCTGACCCCGGCTTTCCCCTCGGCTGCGTCGACCGGAGCGCCGTTTTCCAGTGCTGCGCCGGTCGTCAGGTGGTGCCACGCGCGATCGTAGTCGGCCGCTTCCAGGGTGTCGCTGTCCAGCGGGGTCAGCTTGATGATCAGGCCCAGCCGGGGGTGGTCGAGATAGTGAACCTCCCCCGAGCGCATGCGCCGCTGTTGCTCCAGGGTCACCGCGTGTCGCCAGGGCCAGTCGGGTGGCGCCTCGGTCGTCGGCGGTGCCGGGAACAGGCGCCGGTCGAGGTGCGCCGGCAGGACGCCGGGGACCAGCAGCCAGCTCAGCGCGCGGGCATCCGGCTGTTCCCTCAGCAGACTGGCTGGCCCCCGCGGCGGGCTGGGCATGGCGCCCTCCCCGGGGAAGGTGTCGCCCTCGGTGTTGAGCCACAAGCGGGTGCTCAGATGCAGGTAGCGCGAACGGCTGAGCTGGACGCTGCCCTGCAGCCGTGGCCAGCTGCCCCCGTCTCCGGAGTGGTCCAGGATAATCGGGCGCAGGGATGCGCCCTCGGGGATTGGCTGCCACCAGCGCTCGTGAAACAGAATGCGGTAGCCCCCGTTGCGGGCCATGTAGGCGGCCTTGCCGCGAAACTCGTGGCCGCTGGCGGGCAGCAGGGCGTGGGGGACCGGCAGCCGTGGCGGCGCCTCGGGGGCTTCGGCCGCCGCGGCAGTGTCGGCGTCGGCCCCGGGATTCTCTGGCACTGGATCTGAGGCCGCCGCGGGCGTGCCGTTGCCGGCGACCCCGGTGGTGTCGTCAACGGCACGGGTGGCTGCGGCCCCGGTGATGGCGGCCTGGCTGTCGGAGGCTTCCGGTGTCCCGCCCGTGGGGGGAATGTCTGCCGCCGGGGGCAGACTTGACGGAACGCGCCAGGCGGCCGCCAGCGGCGGCAGGGTCAACACCTGGCGCCCCCGGGCGTCCACCTGGCTGGCGAGGGCCTCGGGGTGCTCCGCGATCCGGGTCTGCAGACGCTGGGGGTCGATCAGGAAGCGTCCGTTCCCGGGGTAGGCGAGATCCGGGAAGGGCGGCCAGGCCTCGCCGTCCGCCCGGAGTCGGGCGGGCTGCTCGACAACCAGCAGCTCCACCTGGTACCAGTCGGTGGGCTCCGCAGATAAAGCGGTGCTGCCCGCGAGACCGAACAGCAGGGCGAATGTGCGGGTGAACGGGCTTCTCATCAGGCGGCTTCCTCGTTGGCGTCGGCGGCAAAACGGGCCAGCAGGTCGCCGACAAACTGCTCCCGTTCCTCCGGGGTTTCCAGGGCGCCGCGGTAGCGCAGGCGGGTGGCGCCGGCGAGCTGCCAGGCTTTCGGGTCGCCCTGCACCAGCTTGACCAGGCTCATGGGGTTGACCCGGGTATCGGCGCTGAAGTCAATGCTGCCACCCGCGGGCCCGATGTCCAGCCCGACGATGCCAAGGGATTCCGCCTGCTGCCGCAGCCTGGCCATCAGCACCAGGTGCTTGACCGGTTGCGGCAGCAGGCCGAAGCGGTCGATCATTTCCACCTGGATGGCGCGCAGGGCCTCTTCGCTGCCGGCGGCGGCTATGCGCTTGTAGAGCACCAGGCGGGTATTGATGTCGGGCAGGTAGTCCTCGGGAATCAGGGCCGGCAGATGCAGGTTGATCTCGGTGCCGTGTTCCAGGGGGCTGTCGGTATTCGGCAGTTCGCCCCGGCGCAGCGCCGCCACGGCGCGCTCCAGCATGCGGGTGTAGAGGGAAAAGCCCACGCTGTGGATCTGGCCGCTCTGGTCGTCGCCGAGCAGTTCCCCCGCGCCGCGGATCTCGAGGTCGTGGGTGGCCAGCTGGTAACCGGCGCCGAGGTCGCCGGCGGCCTCGATCGCCTCCAGGCGCTTTTCCGCGTCCGGCGTGATGGCGGAGCGCGGCGGGCAGAGGAGGTAGGCGTAGGCCTGGTGGTGGGAGCGGCCGACCCGGCCGCGCAGCTGGTGCAGCTGGGCCAGGCCAAAGCGGTCGGCGCGCTCGATGATGATGGTGTTGGCGTTGGGGATGTCGATCCCGGTCTCGATGATGGTGGTGCACAGCAGGATGTGGTGGCGCTGGTGATAGAAGGCTGACATCACCTGCTCCAGCTCGGTTTCCCGCATCTGCCCGTGGGCGACCCCGATCGACAGGTCCGGCAGCAGCTCGCGCAGCTTGCGGGCGGCTTCCTGGATGGTCTTCACCTCGTTGTGCAGGTAGTAGACCTGGCCGCCGCGCAGGGTCTCCCGCAGGACCGCCTCGCGAATCAGGGCGATGTTGTGCTCGCGCACGAAGGTCTTGATCGACAGCCGGCGCGCGGGCGGCGTGGCGATGATGGAGAGGTCGCGCATGCCCCCCAGGGCCATGTTCAGGGTGCGCGGAATCGGCGTCGCGGTGAGGGTGAGAATGTCCACCTCCGCGCGCAGGGCCTTGATCGCCTCCTTCTGCTTGACCCCGAAGCGGTGCTCCTCGTCGATGATCAGCAGGCCCAGGTCGGCAAAGCGGAACTCCTTGGACAGCAGCTTGTGGGTGCCCACCAGGATATCGATATCGCCGCGTTCCAGCCGCGCCAGCACCGCGTCCATTTCCTTGCCGCTGCGGAAGCGCGAGACCACTTCCACGGTCACCGGCCAGTCGGCAAAGCGGTCGGCAAAGGAGTTGTAGTGTTGCTGGGCGAGGAGGGTGGTGGGCACCAGTACCGCCACCTGCTTGGCGTTGCGGGCGGCGATAAAGGCGGCGCGCATGGCCACCTCGGTCTTGCCGAAGCCGACATCGCCGCAGACCAGGCGATCCATCACCCGCGGGCTGGTCATGTCGTCGATCACCGCCTGGATACTGGCGGCCTGGTCGGCGGTCTCCTCGAAGGGGAAGCTGGCGGCGAACTGTTCGTACTCCAGTGCCGGGAGCTCGAAGCAGAAGCCCTGGCGGGCCTCGCGGCGGGCGTAGACATCCAGCAGCTGGGCGGCGACGTCACTGGCGCGCTCGCTGGCCTTGCGGCGGGCCTTCTCCCACTGGTCGGAGCCCAGCTTGTGCAGGGGCGCCAGGTCGGGGTCGGCGCCGGCGTAGCGGCTGACCAGGTGCAGCGAGGTCACCGGCACATAGAGCTTGCTGCCGCCGGCGTATTCCAGCGCCAGGAACTCGGTGTCGGCGCCATCCACGTTGAGGCTCTGCAGGCCCAGGTAGCGGCCCACGCCGTGCTCCAGGTGCACCACGGGCACCCCTTCGCGCAGCTCGTTGATGTCGCGGAAGGCATTGTCGATGCTGGTTTCATCGCTCTTGCGCCGCCGGCGGCGCTGGGCTACTCGGTTGCCGAAGAGCTGGGGCTCGACCACCAGGGCCGGCTCGCCGGGGCCGCTGTACAGCCCGCGGTCCACCGGCGCGGTGGCGATGGCGAAGTCCAGGCCGGAGGCGAGGAAGCCGGGCCAGTTGTCGACCTCTATCGGGTACAGGTCGTGGGCGGCGAGGTTTTCCAGCAGGATTTCCCGGCGGCCGGCGGATTCCGCGCACAGCAGGACCGGGCCGCGGTGGCGGTCGAGGAAGCCGCGCAGGCGGTCGGCGGGGGCCTCGCGCACGCCCTCGGCACCCAGGGTGGGCGGCGGCAGGCAGCCGCTTTCCACGTGGACAGGCGCCTGCGGGTCGCGGCGTAGTTCTAGTACCGCGGTCTCGCCCAGCAGTTGATAGAGCTCCTCCGCGGCGGTGAAGCAGCGCCGCGGTGGCAGCAGGGGGCGCCGCGGGTCGATCCCGTGCTCCTCGAAACGCCGGTTGGCGTCCTCCCAGAAGCGCCGCGCCGCCTGGAACGTGTCCCCCACCGTGATCACCGGCGTGCGCTCGGGCAGATAGTCGAAGAGGGTGGCGCAGCGCTCGAAGAACAGCGGCAGGTAGTACTCGCAGCCCCCGGGGGCGCGACCTGCGCTGACCTCGGTGAAGGTCGGGCAGCTGTCGGGGTCGACGTCAAAGGCGGCGTACCAGTTCATCTTGAAGCGTTCGATGGCGGCGCTGTTGAGCGGAAACTCCCGCGCCGGCAGCAGGTTGATCCGCTCGACCTTTTCCACCGTGCGCTGGGTTTCCGGGTCGAAAACCCGCAGGCTGTCCACTTCGTCGTCGAGCAGGTCGACCCGGTAGGGCTGCTCGCTGCCCATGGGGAAAATGTCCAGCAGGGAGCCGCGCAGAGCGAATTCACCGTGCTCGTAGACGGTGTCCGCATGGCGGTAGCCGTTGCGCTCGAGGTTGCGGCGGAATTCATCGCGGTCCAGGGTGTCACCCGGTTCCAGCACCAGGCTGGAACCCGCGATGTAATCGGTGGGCGAGAGCCGGTGCATCAGGGTTGAAACCGGGACCACCAGAATGCCGGCGCGGGTCCGGGGCAGGTGGAAGAGGGTCCGCAGGCGATCGGAGATGATGTCCTCGTGGGGTGAGAAGCTGTCGTAGGGCAGCGTCTCCCAGTCGGGAAAGGCCAGAATCTCGAGTTCGCGGTCGATAAAGAAGGACAGCTCGCGCTCCAGGGCGATAGCGGAGCTGGTATCGGCGGTGACCACCAGCAACAGGCGATCGGCCGGGGCCAGTTCGGCCACGGCGCGGGCTTCGGCGCTGCCGTAAAAGGGACCGATGGCGGTGCGTGAACCGGGCTTGCCGGGCCAGGGGGTGCCCTCCAGCAGGGGTGCAAACATGGGTGTCCTGGGTCTTCAGCGGATTGGCGGCCTATTGTAAAGCAATCGTGCGGCGGGGAAACGCCGCGGCCAGTCTGATTCGGCAGCGTGAATAGTCACGGCTTGCCTTGCCCTCGGCGGGGCGGGGAACGATAATACGCGCCCGTCGAATTCCCTCATCCCCAGGCAGAAAGGTAGACAGCCCGTGAATGAACGCAAGCGAGAGCGCCCTGACGACTATTTCAAGGACTGGAAGGAGCGCGAGGCGCTGGCTGAGGGGATGATACCCCTGGTTGGTCAGCTGTCCCGTCAGCGCAACGTCAAGTGCTATGTATACGGCAAGTCCCTGGTGAACCGCTCGGTGACCCAGATCATGAAAGACCACCGCTATGTGCGGCAGGTGGAGGAGAACGAACTCTCCGAGTTCGAGACCTTCCCGGTGATCAAGGCGGTTTCCGAGCTCGATCTGGGCCCCGCCCACATCGACATCGGTCGCATGGCGGTCCGCTACTATGACAAGGGCGAGGGTGCCGGCCTGTCGGTCGAGCAGTATGTTCGCGAGCAGCTCGCCGACCTGATCGGCGCCACCGACAAGCCAGTGGAGAAGCCGGTGGACGTGGTGCTCTACGGCTTCGGTCGCATTGGCCGCCTGATGGCGCGCATCCTGATCGACAAGACCGACGGCGGTGAGTCCCTGCGCCTGCGGGCCGTGGTGGTGCGCAAGGGCAAGGCCGCCGACGACCTGCTCAAACGCGTCAGCCTGCTGCGCCGGGATTCGGTGCACGGTGCCTTTGACGGCACCATCCGCGTGGATGAGGAGCGTCAGTCCTTTGTTGCCAACGGCAACGAAGTGAAGGTCATCTACGCCGATGCGCCGGACAACATCGACTACACCGCCTACGGCATCGACAACGCCATCGTGGTCGACAATACCGGTGTCTGGCGCGACGAAGCCGCGCTGTCCCAGCACCTGAAGAGCAAGGGTGTGAGTAAGGTCATCCTCACCGCGCCGGGCAAGGGCGACATGAAGAACGTGGTGGCGGGCATCAACAACGCCATCATCGAGCCCTCCGACAGCATCATCTCTGCCGCTTCCTGCACCACCAACGCCATCGTGCCGCCGCTGAAGGCCATGGACGACCAGTTCGGGATTCTCTCCGGGCACGTGGAAACGGTGCACGCCTACACCAATGACCAGAACCTGATCGACAACTACCACAAGGCGGATCGCCGCGGCCGCAGCGCGCCGCTGAACATGGTGATTACCGAGACGGGCGCGGCCAAAGCCGTAGCCAAGGTCCTGCCCCAGCTCTCCGGCAAGCTGACCGGCAACGCCATTCGGGTGCCGATTCCCAACGTGTCCATGGCCATCCTCAACCTGAGCCTGGCCCGGGAAACCACCGCCGAGGAAGTCAACGAGTACATGCGCAACATGGCGCTGCACTCCGACATGCGCAAGCAGATCGACTACTCCAACTCGCCGGAAGTGGTCTCCTCGGACTTTGTCGGCTCGCGTCACGCCTGCATCTTTGATGCCCAGGCCACCATCGTCAACGGCAGCCAGGCGGTGCTCTACCTGTGGTATGACAACGAGTTCGGCTACAGTTGTCAGGTGTACCGGATTCTCGAGCAGATGGCGGGAATCAGCTATGCGCGTTACCCCAAGCCGCTCTGACGGGCGTCTCGGGGTGGTCCCGCGCGGGACGTCGCGCAGGACTTTTTTTGCCCAGAACAAGGACGGAGGTGGCCGCTGGCTTCCCGGTTCTTTATAATGCGCGCGGTTTGAACCAGCGTACCGCCAGGGGTGGTGCGCTGCGACAAGATCAGGCCCGAGAGGGCATTCCAGCATCAAGCCAGCGCCCTCCGGGGCCTCTGGCGCGCGTGAAACAGCAAACAGACTGGTAGGCGGATCGTATGATCAGAATCAAGCGGGGTCTTGACCTTCCGATTGAGGGGGCTCCCCGGCAGGTCATTGAGGACGCTCCGGCAGCACGTGCTGCAGCCGTGGTGGGTTTCGACTACGTTGGCATGAAGCCAACCATGGAGGTGGCCGAGGGCGATCGCGTCAAGCTCGGTCAGCTGTTGTTCACCGACAAGAAGACCGAGGGCGTGCGCTATACCGCACCCGCCGCCGGTGTGGTTTCGGCGATCAATCGCGGTGCCAAACGGGTACTGCAGTCGGTGGTGATCGACATCGAGGGTGACGAGGCCGAGGATTTCGGCGCCCACGCGCCGGAGGCAGCGCGTCAGCTCGAGCCCGCCGCGATCCGCGAGCAGCTCAACCAGGCCGGCGAATGGGCCGCCCTGCGGACCCGGCCCTTCAGCCGCGTGCCCGCACTGGATGCCGAAGCCGCCGCCATTTTCATCACCGCCATCGACACCCATCCCCTGGCACCCGATCCCAAGGTGATTGTGGCCGAGGAGCCCGAGGCCTTTGCCCTGGGGCAGGACCTGCTGGCCCGCCTGACCGCTGGCAAGGTCTGGTTGTGTGCGGCACCGGGGGCGGACCTGCCCCGGGGGCAGGCCGCCAACATCGAACTGGCGGAGTTCGCCGGGCCCCATCCCGCGGGCCTGCCGGGCACCCATATCCACTTCCTCGAAGGGGGTGTCTCCTTCAACAAGGTGGTCTGGACCATCGGCTACCAGGACGTGATCGCCATCGGCCGACTGTTCCTTGACGGCCGCCTGTATACCCGCCGGGTGCTGGCACTCGCCGGTCCCCAGGTGGAGCAGCCGCGCCTGCTGCGCACCCACCGGGGCGCCGATCTCCAGGCCCTGTGTGCCGGCCAGTTGCGCGACGGCGAGAACCGCATGATCTCCGGCTCGGTCCTCGGCGGCCGCCGGGTACAGGCACCCACTGCCTACCTGGGGCGCTATCACAACCAGGTCTCGGTGTTGCGGGAGGGCCGCGAGCGCTCCTTCATGGGTTGGCTGTCCCCGGGCAGCAAGCGCCACTCCAACCTGGGTATCTACCTGACCAGTTTCCTGGGTACCCGCCCCCTGGCCATGACCACCACCACCAATGGCAGCGAGCGGGCCATGGTGCCGGTGGGCAGCTACGAGCGGGTGGTACCCCAGGATTACCTCCCCACGCAGCTGCTGCGCGCGCTCATTGTGGGCGATACCGAGACCGCCCAGGCCCTGGGCTGCCTCGACCTCGACGAGGAGGATCTGGCCCTGTGTACCTATGTGTGTCCGGGCAAGTACGAATACGGTCCCATTTTGCGTGACAACCTGACGCGCATCGAGAAGGAGGGTTAAGCCGTGGGTTTGCGCAGTGTTCTCGACAAGCTCGAGCCCCATTTCCACGAGGGCGGCAAATACCAGAAGTGGTATGCGCTCTACGAGGCAGTGGATACCATCTTTTATTCGCCGTCATCGGTGACCCGCAGCACGGCCCACGTGCGCGACGGTGTCGATCTCAAGCGGATCATGATCACCGTCTGGCTGGCGGCCTTCCCCGCCATGTTCTACGGCATGTACAACCTGGGCTTCCAGGCCAACGAGATCCTCGCCGCCACCGGCGGTGAGGTCGAGGGCTGGCGCGGCAGCATCATCGCCGCCCTGGGGGGCTACGACGCGTCCAGCCTGTGGGACTGCTTCCTCTTTGGCGCCCTGTATTTTCTACCGATTTACGCCGTGACCTTCGTCGTGGGGGGCTTCTGGGAAGTCCTCTTCGCCATGAAGCGGGGGCACGAGGTTAACGAGGGCTTCTTTGTCACCTCCATCCTGTTTGCCCTGATCTGTCCGCCGGATCTGCCCCTGTGGCAGGCGGCCCTGGGCATCAGCTTCGGTGTGGTGATCGGCAAGGAAGTCTTCGGCGGTACCGGCAAGAACTTCCTCAATCCGGCGCTGACCGGCCGGGCCTTCCTGTATTTCGCCTACCCGGCGAGCATGTCCGGCGATGCCGTGTGGACGGCGGTGGATGGCTACACCGGTGCCACCCCGCTGTCGGTGGTGGCCTCCCAGGGCATGACCGCCCTGCAGGAACAGTGGACCTGGACCCAGGCTTTCCTCGGCAATATCCACGGCTCCATCGGGGAAACCTCGACCCTGGCCATCCTGATCGGCGGCGCCGTGCTGCTGGTGACCCGCATCGCCTCCTGGCGCATTGTCGCCGGTGTCTTCCTGGGCATGGTGGCCTTGTCGACGCTGTTCAACCTGGTGGGTTCCGACAGCAACCCCGCCTTTGCCATGCCCTGGTACTGGCACCTGGTGGTGGGCGGCTTCGCCTTCGGCATGATGTTCATGGCTACCGATCCGGTATCCGCGGCGATGACCAACACCGGCAAGTTCGCCTACGGCATCCTGATCGGCGTCATGTGCGTGCTGATCCGGGTGATGAACCCGGCCTTCCCCGAGGGCATCATGCTGGCCATTCTCTTCGCCAACCTGTTCGCGCCGCTGATGGACCACTTCGTGATCCAGGCCAATATCAAACGGAGGCTCGCCCGTGTCTAAGAACGACGGCATCGGAAAGACCCTGCTGGTCGCGTTTGCCATCTGTATTGTCTGCTCGGTGGTGGTATCCACCGCGGCGGTGGTACTGAAGCCGGCCCAGGAAGCCAACAAGACCCTGGACCGCAAGCGCAATATCCTGGCCGCTGCCGGCATGCTGGAGCCAGGCCGCTCGGTGGAGGAACAGTTTGCCCAGGTGCAGACTCGCGTTATCGACCTGAAGACCGGCGAATTCACCGACCAACGCAATCCGGAGAACTACGAGCCGGTGAAGGCCGCCAAGGACCCCTCGCAGTCCATCGACCTGTCCCAGGAAGAGGATATCGCCGGCATTGGCCGCCGCGAGAACTACGCCCTGGTGTACCTGGTCGAGGGCAGCGGCGGTGATCTGGACAAGGTCATCCTGCCGGTACGGGGCTACGGCCTGTGGTCGACCCTCTACGGCTTCATCGCCCTGGAGTCGGACCTCAATACCATCGCCGGTCTCGGTTTCTACGAGCATGGCGAAACCCCCGGCCTCGGCGGCGAAGTCGATAATCCCCGCTGGAAGGCCCTGTGGCCAGGCAAGCAGGTCTATCGCGACGGCGAGGTGGAAATCGAGCTGATCAAGGGCAGTGTCGAGCCCGACAACCCCCGTGCCGAGTGGCGTGTGGACGGCCTGTCCGGGGCGACCCTGACCAGCCGCGGGGTGACCCACCTGGTGCAGTTCTGGCTGGGCGAACAGGGCTACCAGCCCTTCCTGAACAACCTGAAATCCGGGGAGGCCTGATCATGGCAAAATCCGAATTGATGGACACGCTGTCTACACCGATCTTCAGGAACAACCCCATCGCCCTGCAGATCCTGGGGATCTGCTCGGCGCTGGCGGTGACCACCTCGCTGCAGGTCACGGTAGTGATGTGTATCGCCCTGACCTCGGTGACGGCGCTGTCGAATTTTTTCATCTCGTTGATCCGCAGCCAGATTCCCAGTTCCATCCGCATCATCGTGCAGATGACCATCATCGCCTCCCTGGTGATCGTGGTGGACCAGGTGCTGAAGGCCGTGGCCTATGAAATCAGCAAGCAGCTGTCGGTCTTCGTCGGCCTGATCATCACCAACTGCATCGTGATGGGGCGCGCCGAAGCCTTCGCCATGAAAAACCCGCCGCTGCCGAGCTTTGTCGACGGTATCGGCAACGGCCTTGGCTATAGCGTGGTCCTGCTGGTGGTGGCCTTCTTCCGCGAACTGTTTGGTTCCGGCAAGCTGTTTGGCTTCGAGATCCTGCCCCTGGCCAACGAAGGTGGCTGGTACAGCCCCAACGGCCTGATGCTGCTGGCCCCGAGTGCCTTCTTCCTGATCGGTCTGTTTATCTGGGCCCTGCGCAGCTGGGACAAGCAGCAGGTCGAAGAGCCTGACTTCAAGATGGCCCCCCACACCGCCGCCGAGGAGGGCGCGTAATGGAACAGTTGCTGAGTCTTTTCATTCGCGCCATCTTTATCGAGAACATGGCGCTGGCCTTCTTCCTGGGCATGTGTACCTTCCTGGCCATCTCCAAGAAGGTGTCGGCGGCCCTGGGCCTGGGCATCGCGGTGATCGTGGTACTGACGGTGACCGTGCCGGTCAACAACCTGATCCTCAACTACCTGCTTGCCGAGGGTGCGCTGGCCTGGACCGGTATCCCCGCCCTGGCCAACGTCGACCTGAGCTTCCTGGGCCTGCTGTCCTACATCGGCGTGATCGCGGCGATTGTCCAGATTATGGAGATGTTCCTCGACAAGTATGTGCCGGTTCTCTACAACGCCCTCGGTGTGTTCCTGCCGCTGATCACGGTAAACTGCGCCATCCTGGGTGCCTCGCTGTTCATGGTTGAGCGCGATTACAGCTTTGCCGAGAGTGTGGCCTTCGGCTCCGGTGCCGGGGTTGGCTGGGCGCTGGCCATCGTGGCCCTCGCCGGTATTCGTGAAAAACTGAAGTACAGTGATGTGCCCGCCGGCCTGCAGGGCCTGGGCATCACCTTCATCACTGTTGGCCTCATGTCCCTGGGCTTCATGTCCTTCGGCGGTATCGACATCTAAGGCGGAAGTGCTGTTATGAATATGACGATCATTGTCGGCGTCACCATGTTCACGGCCATCGTGCTGGCACTGGTGGCGATTATCCTCGCGGCCCGCTCGCGCCTGGTGAGCAGCGGTGAGGTGAGTATCCAGATCAACGGCGAGAAGACCATCCACGTTCCCGCCGGGGGCAAGCTCCTGGGAACGCTCTCCGAGAGCGGCCTGTTCCTGCCCTCCGCCTGCGGTGGCGGCGGCACCTGTGCCCAGTGCAAGTGTGTGGTCAAGGAAGGCGGCGGCGCCATGGTTCCCGCCGAGGAGAGCCACTTCACCCGTCGCGACGCCCAGGAAGGCTGGCGCCTGTCCTGCCAGACCCCGGTCAAGCAGGATATGGTCATCGAGGTGCCGGAAGAGGTCTTCGGGGTCAAGCAGTGGGAGTGCACGGTGGAGAGCAATCCCAACGTGGCCACCTTCATCAAGGAGCTCACCCTGCGTCTGCCCGAGGGCGAAAACGTGGACTTCCGCGCCGGCGGCTACGTGCAGCTGGAGTGCCCGCCGCACCTGGTCAAGTACAAGGACTTCGACATCGACGCCGAGTATCGCGGCGACTGGGAGCGCTTCGGTTTCTTCGACCTCGAGTCCAAGTGTGACGAGACCACCATCCGCGCCTACTCCATGGCCAACTACCCGGAAGAGAAGGGCCTGGTCAAGTTCAACATCCGGATCGCCACGCCGCCCCCCGGCGCCAAGGACATCCCCCCGGGCATCATGTCTTCCTGGGTGTTCAACCTGAAGCCGGGAGACAAGGTCAAGGTTTACGGGCCCTTCGGCGAGTTCTTTGCCAAGGATACCGACGCCGAGATGGTCTTTATCGGCGGTGGTGCCGGCATGGCGCCGATGCGTTCGCACCTGTTCGACCAGCTCAAGCGCCTCAACAGCAAGCGCAAGATCTCCTTCTGGTACGGCGCGCGCTCCCTGCGGGAGATGTTCTACACCGAGGAGTACGACCAGCTGGCGGAGGAGAACGATAACTTCGAGTGGCACGTGGCCCTGTCGGATCCGCAGCCCGAGGACAACTGGGAAGGCCTGACCGGCTTCATTCACACGGTGCTCTACGAGCAGTACCTGAAGAACCACCCGGCGCCCGAGGACTGCGAGTACTACATGTGTGGTCCGCCGATGATGAACGCCGCGGTGATCAAGATGCTCACCGAGCTCGGGGTCGAGCCGGAGAACATCATGCTGGACGATTTCGGTGGCTGATCGGTCCATCCGCGTCGCAAAAAGCCACCTCACCGGGTGGCTTTTTTGTGTCCTGGCCCTGTGCCTCGTCGCCGCCTGCGGTGGCGGGCGCGATGCCGTGCAGCTTGCCGGGGCCACCATGGGGACCAGCTGGCATGTCACCTATCTGCCGGGCGCAGCGTCGGGCCAGGGCGAGCCGGTCGATGCCGAAACTATCCGCAGCCTGCTGGAAGCCGAACTCGCCGCGGTGGATGCCGGCATGTCCACCTGGCGCGATGACAGTGAACTGTCTGCCTTCAATCGCGCCCCGGTGGGGGAGTGGGTGGCGGTCAGCGAGCCGCTGTTTGCGGTGGTGGCGCAGGCGCTTGCCATCGGCGAGACGACCGCAGGCGCCTACGACGTCACGGTGGGGCCCCTGGTTCAGTTGTGGGGCTTTGGCTCCCACGAAACGCCCGTGGCGCTGCCCGACGACGACAAGCTGGCGGCGACCCGCGAGCGGGTGGGCCAGCAGTGGCTGGAAGTCGACCCGCAGGGGAGGGCGCTGCGCAAACAGCGCCCACTGGAGCTCGACCTGTCCTCCATCGCCAAGGGCTACGCCGTGGATCAGCTGGCGGCAGTACTGGCGACCCGGGGCATCGAGGACTACCTGGTGGAAGTTGGCGGTGAGATGCGCCTGGCCGGCCACAGCCCCCGTGGCGATGACTGGCGGGTGGCCGTGGAGCGCCCCGAAGCCGGCCTGCCCCGGGGCGTGTCGGCGCAAAGCGTGGCGCTGGGCCTGTCCCTGAGCGACATTGCCGTAGCTACCTCGGGGGACTACCGCAACTTCTTCGAGTTGGAAGGGCGCCGCTATTCCCACACCCTCGACCCGCGCACGGGCTACCCGGTGGAACACGATCTGGTTTCCGTAACGGTGCTCGCGCCGACCTGCATGGAAGCCGACGGCTGGGCCACCGCGCTGGTGGTGCTGGGGGCCGATGCGGCCCTGGCGCTGGCGGAGGAGCAGGGTCTCGCGGTATATTTGTTACAACGACGGGGCGAGGATTTCGTGGCCCGACATTCATCCGCCTTCGCCCCCTGGCTGGCCCGGTCGCCAGCCTCGGCATAGCGGGCAGCAGCCCCGCAGGATTTCACTATGGCAGTCTTTCTACTCAGTGCATTGTTCATCGGCCTGGTCATGGCGATCATGGCGGTGGGGGTGATGTCCGGTCGCAGCCCGATCAAGGGCTCCTGCGGGGGCCTCGGCGCGGTCGGTATTGATTCCACCTGCGAGATTTGCGGCGGCGACCCCAATCGCTGTGACGAGGAGACCCGCGGCGGGCAGCCCGAGTCGGGTGGCGACACGCCGTTCTACCGCGCCGACCGCTGAGCCGGGCGCCCCGAGGCGTGTCCGGTCTATCCCACTATGCCCTGTTCGTCGGCCTGCGCTACAGCTTCAGCCGCAAACGCAGCCGCTTCACCGGCCTGATTGCCAGCATTTCCATGCTCGGCATGGTGCTGGGCGTGGCCACCCTGATTACCGTGCTTTCGGTGATGAATGGGTTTGCCGCCGAGCTGCGCGGGCGCATTCTGTCACTCGTCCCCCACGGTTACGTGCAGTCGGCGGACGGCCCGCTATCCGAGTGGTCGGCGCTGGCGGAACGCCTCCGCAACCAGGCCGGCGTGGTCGGCGTCGCCCCTTTCATTGACGACCAGGTGATTCTCGCCGGTCCGCGGCAGCTGCGGGGCGCGCGGCTCACGGCGATCGACCCCGCGCAGGAGGCGCAGGTCTCCTGGGTGGGCAATGCACTGCTGGGCGGCGACATGGCCGAGCTGCTGGCAGAGCCGTTTTCCATCGTGCTGGGCAGCGCCCTGGCAGCGGCCCTGGAAGTCGGTCCCGGGGATACCGTGGAAGTCACCCTGCCGCGCTTGACCATCACCCCGCTGGGGACTTTTCCGCGCAGCAAGCGACTCACGGTGTCCGGCCTGTTCCGGGTCAACGCCCAGCCCGATAGCCAGCAGGCCTATGTCTCCTTGCCCACCGGGCAGCGCCTGCTGGCCCTGGGAGAGGCCGTGGACGGGCTGCAGGTGGCCACCCGCGACCTGATGGCGGCGCCGGAGATCCTGGCGGATCTGGCGCTCGCGCTGCCCGACTCCCTGGTAGTGACCAACTGGACCCAGACCCAGGGCAGCCTGTTCCGCGCGGTGCGCATGGAGAAACTCATGGTGGGGCTGCTGCTGCTCAGCGTGGTCGCGGTAGCCGCCTTCAATATCGTGTCCACACTGGTGATGTCGGTGGCGGAAAAGCGGCGCGACATCGCCGTGCTGCGCACCCTGGGGGCCCGCGCAAGTGGGATTGTGGCGATTTTCGTGGCCCACGGCCTGGGGCTGGCCCTGTTCGGCATTGCCCTGGGGGCCTTGCTGGGGGTCGTGTTGTCCTGGCAGATTGCCGCGGTCACCGCGACCCTGGAGAACTGGCTGGGGGTGAAGCTGTTCGACCCGGCCGTCTATTTTATCAGCGAGCTGCCGGCACGGCTGATGTGGGGTGATGTCGCGGCGGTTGTGCTCGCGGCCCTGGCGCTGAGCCTGCTGGCCACCCTGTATCCCGCCTGGCGAGCCTCGCGCATCGCGCCGGCGGAGGTTCTGCGGTATGAGTGAGAGAGACGTCGTCCTGCACTGCGAGAAGCTGTCCCGGGTCTACCGCGACGGCCAGCGCGAAGTGGCCGTGCTGCGCGGCGTGGATTTCAGCCTGCGCGCCGGGGAGACCATCGCCATTATCGGCGCCTCCGGCTCGGGCAAGTCGACCCTGCTGAACCTGTTGGGCGGCCTGGATACACCCAGCGAGGGGCAGGTGCTGCTGCGCGGCCGGGACATGTCCCGCTTGCGGGAGGGCGAGCGCTGCCGCTGGCGCAACCGCCACCTGGGCTTTGTCTACCAGTTTCACCACCTGCTGCCGGAATTCGATGCCCGGGAAAATGTCGCCATGCCTCTGCTGATCGCCGGGCAGGGCCGCCGCCAGGCCTGGCGGGCGGCCGCGGACATGCTCGAGCAGGTGGGTATGGGGCACCGCCTGGAGCACCGCCCCGGCGAGCTGTCCGGCGGCGAGCGACAGCGGGTGGCGATCGCCCGCGCCCTGGTGACCCGGCCGGACTGTGTGCTGATGGATGAGCCCACCGGCAACCTGGACCCGGGCTCCGCGGCGCAGATACTGGGCCTGATCGAGACGCTCAGCGCCGGCAGTGCGGCCTTCGTCGTGGTGACCCACGACCCCGGCGTCGCGGCGCACATGCAGCGCACACTGGAGCTGGTCGACGGTCACCTGGAGGAGCGTTCGCGTGAGCCTGCGTGAGCAGCTGCGCCTGGCCCTGCGCTACAGTTTTGCCTTTGGCCGCGGCTATCTGTCGACCTTCCTGTCGTCCCTCTCCACCCTCGGCCTGGTGCTGGCGATTGCGCTGCTGGTGGCCGTGCTCTCGGTCATGAACGGTTTTGACCGCGAGATGCGCGAGCGGATCCTGGCCCTGGTGCCCCACGTGACCATCCAGTCCGTACAGGGCATGGCCGACTGGCGCGACATGCGCCGCGAGCTGCTGCAGCATCCGGAGGTGACCGCTGCCAGCCCCTTCGTCGCCTTCGACGCACTGTTCCTGCGCGGTAGTGAGGTACAGACCGCGGCGGGCCTGGGGCTGGAGGCGGGGGACAGCGCCCTGCTGGCCGCACTACCCGGTGACGTCGCTGCGGCGATGGCGGGCCGGGAGGACGCCCTGGTTCTCGGCGCGGGCCTGGCGCGGCGCCTGCAAGCCGCGGTGGGGGACAGCCTGACCCTGCTGGTCCCGCGGGGCGCCGACACTCGCGGCGGTGCGGGGGATACGGGCATGGGGCGTTTCACCCTGGTCGCGGTGGCGGAAACCGGCACCGAGCTGGACCAGTCCCTGGCCCTGGTGCGCCTGTCCCGGGCTGCGGCGCTGAGCGGACTGGGGAAGGGGGTGAGCGGCCTGCACCTGCGCACCCGTGACCTCTTCGCGGTATCGGACCTGGCCTGGGAGCTGGTGGGACAGCTGCCGCCGGGCTATTACGCGACCCACTGGATGATGACCCACGGCAATCTCTACGCGGCGATCCAGCTCTCCCGCGACCTGGTCAGCATCCTGCTCTACTCGATCATTGCCGTGGCGGCTTTCAACCTGGTCTCCTCACTGGTCCTGGTGGTATTCGACAAGCAGGGTGACATCGCCATTCTGCGCACGCTGGGTGCCTCCGGGGCCGCCATTGCCGGCATTTTTGTCCTCCAGGGGGCCTTGATCGGGGCGGTGGGCGTGAGTGTCGGCCTGGGCCTCGGCGTGGCTCTCAGCCTCGCCTTGCCGGAGCTGGTGGGGGCGGTGGAGCGCCTGCTCGACTACCGTTTCCTCGACACCGATGTCTACCCGGTATCATTCCTGCCGGTGGACGTGTTGCCCTCGGATCTGCTCAGCATCGGCGGAGTGGCGCTGTTGATGTGCCTGCTGGCGGCACTGTACCCGGCCCTGCGCGCGGCGCGCCTGGCACCCGCCCAGGTGCTTGACCAGGAGCGTCACTGAGGGTCGCGGTCCTCGGCTGACGCTGCACTCCGCTGTGCCCGCCGCAGTCGGCGCTGGCGCCAGTGGTGGATGACGTGGATACGCCACAGCAGGTTGACCACGAAGTAACCCAGCGACCCCACCAGCAGGCCACAGAGCACACTGCCCAGCAGCAGTGGCTGCCAGATGGTGTGCAGCCGCGATTCCAGCCAGGACAGGCTCATCTCGAAGGCCGGCACCGGCACGTGACTGTCGATCAGCAGGGCGCCGACCCGGTAGGCCAGGTAAAAGATGGCCGGCATGGTAACCGGGTTGGTGACCCAGACCAGGGCCACCGACAGCGGCAGGTTGCAGCGCAGCAACACCGCCAGCAGGGCCGCCAGGGGCATCTGCCCGGGCAGGGGCAGAAAGGCCACGAACAGGCCGGTGAACATGCCCATCGACGCGGAATAGCGGTTGATGTGCCAGAGGTTGGGCTGATAGATCCACTCCCCCAGTACCCGCAGGGATTGCATGCTGCGCACGCGGGCCGGCGAGGGCAGCCAGCGGCGTAGTCTCTTGCGTGGCATTGATGGCTGCTCGCTTCTGACGTGTCAAAAATGCAAGGGCTGTGTTTGACTGGGCATGCGAGCGCGGGCATGGGCCGCGTTCGACATGTCGAGCCAGTGGACGGCCATTATGACGACCTTGGGCGGGTATCTCCAGACGTGATCGAGCGCGGCCTGGCCTTGCTGGCGGGTCTGCTCTTGCCCCTGCTGGCGCCCGCATTGCCTCCGGTGTCTGCCGCCGTCTGGCTTTGCGGGGCACTTTTGGGGGCCCTGGCGGCCTGCCTCCGCGGCAGCGGGCCCCGCCCCTTGCTGGGGGCCGTTTTGCTCGGCCTGTGCGTCACCGGCGGGCACGCGGCACGCTGGGCCGAGCGGGAACTCCCCGCGGCCTGCGAGCGCGAGCTGTTGTCGGTGGTTGCTCGTGTCACCGGGCTGCCCGAGGCAGTGCAGAACACGCGCGACGAACCGCTTTACCGCGTCACCCTGTCCCTGGAGCGCCTCAGCCCGGCGCGCTGTCGGGGCCCTCGGACGGTCGAGGTCTACTGGCCGGCGGCGCTGCCGCCGGTGCCGGGCGAGGCCTGGGCCCTGGGCCTGCGGCTGCGCCGTCCCTGGGGCGCGGTCAATCCCGGGGCCTGGAACGCGCGTGCAGGCCATCTCGCGCGCGGGGTGCATGCCCTGGGCAGTGTCAGTGCGGCAATCACGCCGCAGCGGCGCCCGCAGCGGGACAAGGGTGGCGCCTTCGACCGCTGGCGCCAGCGCTTCGCGGGGGCGCTGGACCGGGAGCTGCCAGCGGCCGGGCTGCTGCGGGCGCTGGCGGTGGCCGACCGCAGCGGTATCGGGGCGGCCGACTGGGCGCGCTTCCAGCGTTTCGGCGTGGCGCATCTGCTGGTGATTTCCGGGCTGCACGTGGGCATGGTGGCGGGGCTCGGCGCCCTGTTGGGCGCTGCCCTGGCCCGCCTGCCGGGCTGGGGTGGCCAGGCACCCCGGCTGCTCGCCTTGGGGGCACTGGTATCGGCGACACTGTACACGGCGCTGGCGGGCTGGAGTATTCCCACCACCCGCGCCTGGGTGATGCTGGCCTGCAGCATGGCCGCCAGCCTCGCCGGGCGCTCCGCCTGGGCACCCCTGAATCTGCTGCTGGCGGCGCTGGCGGTGCTCCTGCTGAACCCCTTCAGCGCACTCTCCCCGGGCTTCTGGCTGTCCTTCGCGGCGGTGGCCTCCCTGTTCTGGCTGTCCCACTGGCGCGGTCGGGCCGCGGGCGCGTCGCGCCTGGGACTGGCCCACCTGTTTATCTGCCTGGTGATGTTTCCCCTCGGCGCTGTCTGGTTCGGCGCCGCCAGCCTGGTAGCCCCCCTGGCCAACGCGCTGCTGGTACCGCTGACCGCGGTGGCGGTGGTCCCGCCGGTGCTCGCCGGTATCCTGGTGTGGCCTGTGCAGCCGATGTTGGCCACGTGCTTCTGGCAGGCTGCGGGCAGGGTACTGGAGCTGGTTCTCTCCGTCATGCAGCGGGCGGAGACCCTGATGCCGATACCGTTGACGCTGCCCCTGCAGATGAGCCCTGGTGCCGTCCTGCTCGCGGTGATCGGCCTCGGACTGCTGGTACTCCCCCTTGACTGGCCGCGGCGCCTGGCCTGCAGCCTGTTGCTGCTGCCCCTGCTACTGCCGCTGCGGGAGCACCGGGTGGCGGGCGCGGGGGCTGTGCATGTGCTGGCGCTGGACGTGGGGCAGGGCACGGCGGTGCTGATTCACGACCAACGGCGGGCGCTGCTCTACGACACCGGCAGTCCCTGGGCCGCGAGGTCGGTGGTGTTACCCGTGCTGCGGGGGCGCGGCATCCGACGCCTCGACCAGCTGGTGCTCAGCCACGGCGACGCCGACCACGCCGGGGGCGTGGGTGATCTCGAGGCCGCCCTGGAGATCGACCGGCTGCTCCTGGGGGCGGACCTGCCATCTGCCGCCTTCGATGGGGCCATTTCCCGCTGTCGTGCCGGCCACAGCTGGTCCTGGGGGCCGGGCATCTGGTTTCGCATTCTGGCGCCGGCTCCGGGGGAAGTGCCGGCCTCGCGCAATGCCGGCAGCTGCGTGTTGCAGGCCTCCCTCTGGGGGCAGCGTTGGCTGCTGGCCGGGGATATCGATGCCCGGCGGGAGCGGGCCCTGGTGGACTACTGGGGCAGCGCCCTGGGCAGCCAGTGGCTGTTGGCCCCGCACCACGGGAGCGCCAGCTCCTCCTCCTGGGCCTGGCTGAAAGCGGTGCGCCCGCGGCAGGTGGTTTACAGCCATGGCCGGGCCAATCCCTTTGGGCACCCGGCGGCGTCGGTGGTGGCGCGCTACGCGGCCCGGGATATCGTCAGCTACAGCACGGCGGCGCAGGGCGCCGTGGAATGGGTGATCGAACCGGCGGCCCGCCCGCGGCTTGTTGCCCACCGCCAGTTGGCGCGACGCTTCTGGTGGGGGCGCTGAGCGCTGTTGTCGGGGCCGGGGCGGGGCGTATAATGCGTTTTTGGCTGGCGAGACGGGATGGCAACGTGCTGGAACTGGTAACCGCGGGCGGCTGGCTGATGGTGTTGATCCTGCTGTGCTCGGTGGTCGCCCTGGCCATCTGCATCGAGCGCCTCTACACCCTCAATCCCCGCAAGATTGCTCCGCCGCATCTGCTGGCGACGGTGTGGAAGCAGCTCAAGGCCGGAGAGCTCGATGGCAACCGTCTGCGCCAGTTGCGACAGTCTTCGCCCCTGGGGCGCATTCTCGCGGCGGGCCTGAGCAATGCCGGCCACGGTCGGGACGTGATGAAAGAGAGTATCCAGGAAGCCGCCAGTCACGTGATCCACGAACTGGAACGCTACCTGAACACCCTGGGCACGATTGCCGCCATTGCCCCGCTCCTGGGTCTGCTGGGTACCGTCGTCGGCATGATCAAGGTGTTTGCCGAGATCATGGCCCAGGGGACTGGCAACGCCAGCGCCCTGGCCGGGGGCATCTCCGAGGCGCTGATCACCACCGCCGCGGGGCTGGTGGTGGCGATTCCGGCACTCGCCATGCACCGCTACCTCAGCGGGCGCATCGACGCCATTGTGATCAACCTGGAACAGGAGTCGATCAAGCTGGTGGATGCGCTGCACAATGACGAGCGCGCGGGTGGCCGGGCTTGAAATTCCGCCGCCAGCGCAGCGCCGAGCTCGGCGTCAACCTGACCCCACTGATCGATGTGGTCTTCCTGCTGCTGATATTTTTCATGGTCTCGACGACGTTTACCCGCGAAACCCAGCTCACCATCGACCTGCCGGAGGCCGAGGGCACAGCGCGGGAGACGGTGACGCAGCCAGTGGAAGTGCTGGTCGCGGAGGACGGCAGTTACCGGGTCAACGGCAAGCCGGTGGCGGACCGGCGCTTCCGCACCCTGCAGGCCGCGCTCTATGACACCTCCGCGGGGGACACCACCCTGCCGCTGGTGATCGCCGCCGATGCCCAGGCGCCCCACGCGGCGGTGGTGCTGGCCATGGACGCGGCCGGGCAGATGGGCTTTGCGCGCCTGAGTATCGCGACCCGCGAGCCGGCGGGAGGTGGGCGATGAATCCGGCGGTAGCACCCGAGCGCCAGGGCACCCTCTCGGACTGGCAGCTCTACCGGCGCCTGCTGGCCTACGTGGTGCCCTACTGGTACCTCTTCCTGTTCAGCATCGGCGGCTTCCTGATCTACTCCCTCGGCAATGTCATGCTCGCCGACCTGATGCAATTCCTGCTCGACTCCCTCAACGGCCGCCCCGCCGCCGAGGGCGGCGTGGTCTCCCGTACCGCCTACAAGCTCGCCGGGGAAACCGGGCAGAGTGCACTGGAGTTTGCCCGGGTGGCGGTACCCCTGGCGGCGGTGACCATCGCCTTCACCCGCGCCATGGGCTACTTCGCCGGCACCTATTTCATGAACCACGTGGCGCGCAACCTGGTGCACGTACTGCGCCGCCAGCTGTTCGAGAAGATGCTGGTGGCACCCAGTGCCTACTACGACCGCCAGAGCCAGGGCATCCTGGTATCCAAGATCACCTTCAACGTCGAGCAGGTGACGGGTGCCGCCACCCGAGCCCTGAAGGTGATCATCGGCGAGGGCATGACCGTGCTCGGCCTGCTGGGCTACATGCTCTACCTGAACTGGCGCCTGTGCCTGGTGTTTCTGCTGGTGGCGCCCTTTATCGCGCTGGTGGTGTCGGTGGTGGGCAAGCACTTCCGGCGCTACAGCCGGCGCATCCAGGCCTCCATGGGCGACGTGACCCAGGTCTCCGGGGAGAGCATTGGCGGCTACCGCGAGATCCGCCTGTTCGGCGGCCAGCGGCAACAGGGCGATCGCTTCGAGCAGGCCAGCGCCTACAACCGCAACCAGAGCCTCAAGCTGGCCTTTGCCGATGCCCTGAGCACCCCGGTGATCCAGACCATGCTGGCGATCGCCCTGGCGGCCCTGATCTGGTTCGCCCTCGACCCCGAGATTCTCGCCGGCTTTACCGCGGGCTCCCTGGTGGCCTTCCTCACTGCCGCCGGGCAGCTGGGCAAGCCGATCAAGCAGGTCAGCAGCGTGCAGAGCATCATCCAGCGGGCCCTGGCTGCCTCGGAGGACATCTTCGCCCAGCTGGACATGGAGGAGGAACAGGACCGGGGGCAGCACGTCACCTCCCGGGCCCGGGGCGACCTGCGCATCGAACACCTGAGCTTTGCCTACCCCGGTGGCGTCGAGGATGTGCTGCAGGACATCAACCTCGACATACGCGCCGGCGAGACCGTGGCCCTGGTGGGCCGCTCGGGCAGCGGCAAGAGTACGCTGATCCAGCTGCTCGCGCGCTTCTACCCCATGGAGCGCGGGGCCATCCTGCTCGACGGGGTGCCGATCCAGGACTACCGGCTGGACAACCTGCGGCGGCAGCTGGCGATGGTGTCCCAGGATCCGGTGCTGTTCAACGACACGGTCTACAACAACATCGCCTACGGCGACCTGGCAAGCGCCAGTCGCGAGGAGGTCGAGGCCGCCTGCGAGTCGGCCCACGCGATGGAGTTCATTCGCCAGCTGCCCGAGGGCCTGGACACTCGCCTCGGTGACGACGGCGGCGGCCTCAGTGGCGGTCAGCGCCAGCGTCTGGCGATCGCCCGCGCCATACTCAAGGACGCGCCGTTGCTGGTGCTCGACGAGGCGACCTCGGCCCTGGACAACGAGTCCGAGCACCGCATCCAGCGGGCACTGGAAGTGATCATGCGCAATCGCACCACCATCGTGATTGCCCACCGTCTGAGTACCGTCGAACACGCCGATCGCATCGTGGTGATGGATGGCGGTCGGATCATCGCCGAGGGCAGCCATCAGGCACTGCTGGAGGAGGGCGGGCTCTACGCGCAGCTCTACCACCAGGAATTCGCCGCCTGATGGCAGGCCTGGAATCCGGCCTCACGCGGGCCTGGTACGCGGGCGCTCCCTGGCTGTGGCTCCTGCGCCCCCTGGAACTGCTGTTTCGCGCCGTGGCCGCGGCCCGGCGCTGGTACTGGCAGGGAGGCCCCGGGCGGCCCTGGCGGGCGCCCGTGCCGGTGGTGGTGGTGGGCAACCTGAGCGTGGGTGGTACCGGCAAGACGCCGGTCGTCATCGCCCTGGTCGAGGCGCTGCAGGCGCGCGGGCTGCGGCCCGGGGTGGTCAGCCGCGGTTACGGTGCCGCCGCGGGTGCGCGCTTCCCGCACCGGGTCGGGGCGGAGAGCCTTTCCGCAGAGTGTGGCGATGAGCCACTGTTGATCCACCACCGCACTGGCGCGCCCTGTGTGGTGGACCCGGACCGACCCGCCGCGGTGCGCGCCCTGCTGGCCGACGCGGCGGTCGACCTGGTCATCTGCGATGACGGCCTGCAGCACTACGCGCTGCACCGGGACCTGGAAATCGTGGTGATGGACGCCGTCAGGGGGCTTGGCAATGGCTGGTGTCTGCCCGCCGGCCCCTTGCGCGAGCCGCCCTCGCGCCTGCGCTCGGTGTCCTGGGTGCTCTATCGCGGCGGTGACGGTGCCGCGGACGGTGTGCGCTATGTTGTCGACGGCCTCTATCCGCTGTGCCCCGGCGAGACCGGGCAGCCACCCGAGCCGCAAGCGGTCTACGCCGTGGCCGGTATCGGCCAGCCGGAGCAGTTCTTCGACAGCCTGCGCGCGCGGGGCTACCGCGTGCGCCCAGTGGTTTTTCCCGATCATCACCCCTTCAGCGCGTCCGACCTCGCGCCGCTGGATGACGCGCCGCTTATCATGACCGAGAAGGACGCGGTAAAATGCCGCGCATTTGCGACCCCCGGGCAGTGGTACCTGCGCATCAGCGCGACGCTGCCCGCGGCGCTGCCCGACGCGGTGGCCGCACTGCGGGTCGCCCCCTGAAGCCCGCCGGAGAGAGCATGAGTTTTATTGTTGTCATTCCCGCCCGCTACGGGTCCTCGCGCCTGCCGGGCAAGCCCCTGGAAGACCTGGCCGGCAAGCCCATGGTGCAGCGTGTCTGGGAACAGGCCTGCCAGAGCGCTGCGGGGCGGGTGGTTATCGCCACGGATGACGAGCGTATCGCCACCGCCGCGCGCGATTTTGGCGCCGAGGTCTGCATGACCGCCGGGCACCACGCCTCGGGTACCGATCGCCTGCAGGAAGTCGCCCAGCAGCTGGGCTTGGCGCCGGGGGCGATCGTGGTCAATGTGCAGGGGGATGAACCGCAGATCCCGCCGGCGGTGATCGACCAGGTCGCCGCCAATCTGGCAGCGCACCCCGAAGCCGGGGTGGCCACCCTGTGTGTGCCGCTGTTGCAGCTGGAGGAATTGCGCAATCCCAACGCGGTGAAGGTGGTCATGGACGACCGCGGCCTGGCGCTGTATTTCAGTCGCGCGCCGCTGCCCTGGCCCCGCGACGCGATGGCGGCGGATGCGGCAGCGCTGCCCCCCGGACACTGGTGGCGACACCTGGGGCTCTACGCCTATCGCTGCGAGTTCCTGCACCGCTTCGTCCACTGGCCACCGGCGGAGCTGGAGCAGCTCGAGCAGCTGGAGCAACTGCGGGCCCTGGCCCAGGGCGAGCGCATCCACGTCGCCCCGGCCTGTGCGCCGGTGCCGGCGGGGGTGGACACCGCGGCAGATCTGCAGCGAGTCCGTGCCGAGCTGGAGGCCGGGGCATGAGCGAAGCGACCCTCTCCGGCGTGCTTTTCGTCTGCCTGGGCAATATCTGCCGTTCACCCACCGCGGAGGGGGTATTCCGCGCGCGCCTGGCCGAGCGGGTCGCCGCCGGCGGCGCGCTGCCCGAATTGCTGCCAGTCGACTCCTGTGGCACGGCGGGCTGGCATATCGGCAAGTCTCCCGATGCGCGGGCGATGGCGGCAGCGTCGGCACGGGGCTACGACCTCGCTCCCCTGCGCGCTCGCCAGCTGCAGTGGCAGGACTTCTACACCTTCGAGCATATCCTCGTCATGGACGAATCCAACCTGGCGGATGTGCGCGACGCGGCGCCCCTGGACTACGCCGGCGACATCCGCTTGTTCCTGGATTATGCCCCCGGGCAGCCCGTGCGCGAGGTCCCCGATCCCTACTATGGCCGCGATGACGGTTTTTCCCATGTCCTGGACCTGGTGGAGCTGGCCAGCGAGGGGCTGCTGGCTGAACTGGAGCGCCGTGCTACACGCTGAGCGACAACTGCAGCGTCGCAATACCCTGCGCCTGCGCAGCCGGGCGGCGGCCCTGTCGGTGATCGACAGTCCGGCGGACCTGGAGCGGGCACTGGCGGAGGCGCGACAGAGCGGCCTTCCCGTGCTGCCGCTGGGGGAGGGCAGCAACGTGGTGCTGGCCGAGGAACTGGCCGCCCACGTGTTGCTGCTGCGCCTTCGCGGCTGCCGCTGGCTGGACCGAAGGGGCCTGCTGCGGGTGGCTGCCGGGGAGTCCTGGCACCCGCTGGTGGCCTGGACGGTGGCCTGTGGCTGGCGCGGCCTGGAAAACCTCGCGCTGATCCCGGGCACCGTGGGTGCCGCCCCGGTCCAGAATATCGGTGCCTACGGGCGGGAGCTGGCGCCCTTCGTGCACGCGGTACATGCGGTGCGCATTGCCGACGGCGAGCCGGTGAGCCTGTCCCGGGCGGCGTGCCGCTTCGGATATCGCGACAGCATCTTCAAGCACGCCCTGCGCGACCGCGTGGTCATCACCGCGGTGGACTTGCAGCTCTCCCGTGATCTGCCGCTGGAGGTCTCCTATCCGGGCCTGCGCGATCGCCTGCCCGCGGCCATCGAGGCCATCACGCCGCAGGCGGTCTTCGACGCCGTGGTGGCCCTGCGGCGGGGCAAGTTGCCCGACCCGCTGCGGGAGCCGAATGCCGGCAGTTTCTTCAAGAACCCGGTGGTGAGCCTGGAACAGGCGGAGGATTTGCAGGCCGCGTGTCCGGGGTTGCCGGTCTTCGAGGCCGGGGAGGGGCGGCGCAAGCTGGCTGCCGGCTGGCTGATCGAGCAGGCGGGCTGGAAGGGGATCGAGCGCGAGGGCATTGCCGTGCACCCGCGCCATGCCCTGGTGCTGGTCAATCGCGGGGGCGACAGCGCTGCCCGCGTGCTGGCCCTGGCGGCGGCAATTGCCGAGAGCGTGCGCGCGCGTTTCGGTGTCGAGCTGGAGATCGAGCCGCGCTGCTACGGGAGCGGGCCGTGAGCCAGTTCGACAGCGAGTCCTTTCTGCGCCACCTGACCACCCGGCCGGGGGTCTACCAGATGTACGATGCCGAGGGCCGGCTGCTCTACGTCGGCAAGGCGCGCAACCTGCGCAGCCGGGTCAGCAGTTACTTCCGGGCCAGCGGTTTGACCGAGAAGACCATGGCGCTGGTGGCGCGTATCGCCGACATTCAGGTCACGGTGACCGCGACGGAAGTGGATGCGCTGCTGCTCGAGCACAACCTGATCAAGAGTCACAAGCCGCCCTACAACATCCTGCTGCGGGACGACAAATCCTATCCCTACATCTTCCTCTCCACCGAGGACCGCTTCCCGCGACTGAGCCTGCACCGGGGGGCAAAACGCCGCAAGGGCGCCTACTTCGGGCCCTATCCCAGTGCCGCCGCGGTGCGCGACTCGCTTCACTTCCTGCAGAAAGTGTTCCAGGTGCGCCAGTGCGAGGACAGCTTCTTCAGCAACCGCTCGCGGCCCTGCCTGCAGTACCAGATCAACCGCTGCACTGGCCCCTGTGTCGGCCTGGTCAGCGAGGAAGACTACGCCGAGCAGGTGGAGAAGACCCGCTTGTTTCTCAACGGCAAGTCCCGGGAGCTGATGGTGCGCCTGGCTGACGACATGGAGCAGGCGGCGGCGGAGCTGGCCTTCGAGAAGGCTGCCGTACTGCGGGACCAGCTGGCGCAGCTGCAGCAGGTCCAGGCCAGCCAGGGGATCGAGGGCCGTCACGGCGACCTCGACGTGATGGCGGTGGAAACGGCCGCCGGGGTGGCCTGTGTCCAGGTGCTGTTTGTGCGCAACGCCCAGGTCCTGGGCAGCCGCACCTGGTACCCGCCGCTGAAACTGGACGAGTCGCCGGCGGAGGTGCTGACGGCCTTCCTGCCGCAGTTCTATCTGGCGGGCGACCGGCCGATTCCCCCGGAAGTCATCGTCAACGTCATGCCGGAGGAGTACGAGAGCCTCGCCGAGGCCTTCTCGGTGCGCGCCGGGCGCCGCGTGCGCATTGCGTCCCGGGTGCGGGATGCCCGGGCGCGCTGGCTGCAGCTGGCGGGGCAGACGGCACGCTCCAACCTGCAGGCGCGGCTGGCCGACAGCGAGTCGACCCGGGCGCGCCTGGCTGACCTCCAGACCGCCCTGGGGCTGCAGGCGACACCCGGGCGCCTGGAGTGTTTCGACATCAGCCACAGCAGTGGCGAGGCGACGGTGGCCTCCTGCGTCGTCTTCGACGACAATGGGCCGCGCAAGTCGGACTACCGCCGCTTCAACATCGAGGGCATCACGCCGGGGGATGACTACGCCGCGATGCAGCAGGCCCTGGAACGGCGCTACCGGCGACTGCGCAGTGGCGAGGGCGTATTGCCCGACCTCCTGCTGATCGACGGCGGCAAGGGTCAGGTCGCTCAGGCCATGGGCGTATTGGCAGAGCTGGGCATCGAATCGGTCGAGGTGGTGGGTGTGGCCAAGGGCAGCACCCGCAAGGCGGGCTTTGAGACCCTGGTGCGCGGAGCCTCCCGCGAGGAGATGCACCTGCGCGCCGACCGGCCGGCGCTGCACCTGATCCAGTTTGTGCGCGACGAGGCGCACCGCTTCGCCATTACCGGACACCGCGCTCGCCGCGGCAAGGCCCGCCAGCAATCGACCCTGGAGGCAATCCCGGGGGTGGGCGCCCGGCGCCGCCGTGAACTGCTGCGGCATTTTGGCAGCGCCCAGGGGGTTGGCAACGCGAACCTGGAAGAACTGAAAAAAGTGCCGGGCATCAGTGCGAGGCTGGCCCAGCAGATTTATGATCACCTGCACGGTGCCGGTGGCTGACAGGAGAACCCAAGGCTTTGCACGTCAATATTCCGAATACCCTGACCCTGCTGCGCATACTGCTGATCCCGGTGCTGGTGGCGGTCTTTTACACCCCCTTCAGCCACCACCTGCTGGTGGCCGCGGCGATCTTTACCCTGGCCGCGGTCACCGACTGGCTGGATGGCTATCTCGCGCGCCGCCTGGGGCAGATGACACCCTTCGGGGCTTTCCTGGACCCGGTGGCCGACAAGCTGATGGTTGCCGTCGCCCTGGTGCTGCTGGTGGAGCGCCACGACACACCGCTGTTCACTCTGGCCGCCTGTGTCATCATCGGCCGCGAGATCGTGGTGTCCGCGCTGCGGGAGTGGATGGCCGAGCTGGGGCAGCGCACCTCGGTGGCGGTGTCCTACGTGGGCAAGGTCAAGACCGCCTTTCAGATGGTGGCGATCATCGGCCTGCTGGCGATCAATCCGGCGATCCACGGCGGCTGGCTGCTGGCGCTGTGCTACCTGTTGCTCTACGTCGCCGCCGCGCTGACCCTGTGGTCGATGGTGATCTACCTGCGGGCCGCCTGGCAGGTCATGCGCGACGCGCCTTGATCGTGTCCGGCGGCAATTCCTTGCGAAACCAGCTTGACAGCGGCTGCGCAGAGCCTAGAATAGGCGCCCTCACGACAGCTGACGTGAGTGTCTGAAAGCGCGGGAATAGCTCAGTTGGTAGAGCGCAACCTTGCCAAGGTTGAGGTCGCCGGTTCGAACCCGGTTTCCCGCTCCAAAAGCGCAAGGCTTTGCGCCGCCCGGCCGGGCAGCGTCATACAATCAAGGCTCGGTGGCAGAGTGGTTATGCAGCGGACTGCAACTCCGTATACGCCGGTTCGATTCCGACCCGAGCCTCCATTACTTTTCGGTTATTGATCGTCACTGACACCCAGACCTTGCGGTTGCGCGTTCAGAACCGTTGGCCAGACAGCGTCAGCCGTCAGCCCGCCGCCGGTGCATAGGCATTGCACCAGCCGGTTTTCTTCACCTGCTTGCCGCTAAACAAGGGGCATGCCCCCCATTCCTCGCCCGAGCTTCCCTGGTAGAGCTGGCAATTGCCGCAGTGCTGGCCCGATTGGTATCGGGGCTGCTCGCTGGCTATGACATCCTCGGCATTGTGAACATAGGCCAGGTTTTTGGCCTGCGGGTCGTCTTCACTGACCCTGGGCATGGAGCCGTCTGCACCTGAGGGCTGGGAGCTGGCCTGCTGTGCGCTCCCGTTATTGGTATTGGTGTTGGCGCTTTGTCCTTCCGCGGAGGGGGTATTGGCGCTCTGCGCGCCTGCGGAGCCCTTGGCCGCCAGGGTATTGGTGTCGCCAGCGGCGCCCATCACCGGCCGGTTGGCATCCTCCTTGCCGCCACAGCCCCTCAGGCCGAACAGCGGGGTAAAGAGTAGGCCACCGCCGACCAGTGCCATGAAGCGCCGGCGGGTGTCCAGAGAATCGTCACGGGTGCGCATTGTCGCCTCCTGCTGAATTCCGGGTTCTCCCCGAGTGTAGTTGCCATGTGCTCAACTTTCACGTCGGGGCCGGCGCAGGACAGTTTGGTGCTGGAAATCGGGTGCGCGACGGCAGGGCGCTTGCCTCATTCGCTCGCTGTGGCGGCCCAGTTTTCGATCGCCTTGGGCGGTATGCGCAGGCCGCCGGGAATTGCTGTCTGCGTGGACGTTTCTCCCCCCTCGCCGGGGGTGGGCGCCGGCAGGCTGAAGGCACTCTCGCGCAGGTCGCCCCAACGGATTTCCCAGTACAGGGCCGTGTTTGTCGCGGCCTGATTGAGTGCCTGGGTGGCGTTCGCCGTGTCGGGGTCGCCAAAGCTCTCGCGCTGGACCCTCAGCAGCGGCGAGGAGAAGAAAGGGACCTGGTTGAAGCTGAAGGAGCGCATGATGGTGGCGCGACCGCTGAAGGGGCTCACGTAGGGGCGTCCGAAAAGGAGGTGGGGCTCGGTATCACCGGCGCTCCGCTCGTGGCCCAGCCCGAAGACGTGTCCGAACTCGTGGGGAGCGACCAGTTCGGAGCAGCCGTCCTGGAAGCGCGGATTGCCGTGTTCGGCCACCAGGATCGCCATGGGAACCAGGTAGTCGGCTGGCGGTGCCATGCCCAATGTGGCTACGCCACAGCTGCCATCCGGGTTTCGGCCCTCGGCATTTCTGACCACCAGCAACACGTCGGCGCCGTCGTTGTAGGCGAGATTGTTGATGAAGGTGCTTTCGCGCTCGTAGAGCTGGTCGTAGAGCGTCGAAGGGTTGAAGGAATAGCCGCGGGCGGAGAAGTCGAAATAGCGAATGCCGCTGATCAGCAGCCGCGCGTTGACACCGGAGCGGCTGAAGGCATCGTTGGTCCGGCGGACTGCATCGATGGCGCGGCGAAAGGGAAAGTCGAAGCCCGGGGTCTGGCGGGAGTCCACCAGTACCGAGACGGTAACGGGTACGTCGCCCTGGGCGTAGTAGGCATCCTGGGGGATTTTCTGACGGTCGCCAAAGCAGTCGACGCTGCTGTCGTCCTGGTTGCAGAGGAACTCCCTGCCGGCCAGGGGCGGAAGCGAGCGGTATTCCTCGGCGATCAGCGAGGATTGTTGGTACCAGTGGATGTTGTCGGCGCCCTGGTAATTGCCCCGGGGGCTGTCCAGTGAAACGTTGGACTGCGCCGTGGCGACAGCGGCGGCAAGCAGTGCTGCCGTCGCCAGGAGGGCGTTCCGCAGTGTGATGAGCCACCCTTGGCATATCGTCATGGGAAGTTGCCTCAGCGAAGAATCAGGACTGGTACCGTACTGCTGGCGAGCATGCGCGAGGTGTTGCTACCCACAAAGAATTCGCGAATCCGTGAATGGCCGTAGGCGCCCATGACCTTCAGCTCAATGCCGTGGGTTTCCTGGAACTGCATCAGGGCCTCGATAACCCCGCCCTGGACCAGGTGGGCTTCCACCCGGTGGCCGGCGCCGGTCAAGGTGGCCGCGGCACGCTCGAGGCGCACGCGGTTGTCCCCGGAGTCTTCACCTACCATGACCACGTGCCCGGGCAGGTCCAGCAGCAGTTGGCTGCTGGCGATGCGGGCGATGGCGGCATCCGCGGTCTTGCTGCCGTCGTAGGCCAGCATATAGCTGGTGGGGGCAGAGAACTGGCCGGTCGCCATCAGGATGGGGGTGTGGATGGCGCGCACCACGTTTTCCACGTGGGAACCGATTACCGCGGACTGCGCCGGGTGGTCCTCTCCCTGGCGCCCGATGACGAACAGGCGGGTGTCCGCCTCGCACTCGAGCAGGGCGTCCAGCAACAGGTCGTGGCGCTGTTCGGCGCTGATCTCGCGGGCGCCCTGGGCCTCGGCCCGCTCCAGGGCCGAGGCCAGGATGTGCTTGCCGTGCTCGATGGCCAGGCGGTTGCGGCGCTCGTCCAGCTCGGTGAGTTCCGCCAGCAGGGTTTCCCGGCTGCCCAATCCAATGGCGCCGGAGAGGTCCTCGCCGGCAGCGGGTGACGCCGAGCGTTCCAGCACATGCAGGAACTTGAGCGGCGCATCGAGGACGCTGCTGGCCCAGGCGGCGGTATCGCAGACCGCGGTGGCGATGGTCGAGCCGTCGATGCAGGCTGTAATCTGTTGTGTCACGCTAGCGCACCCCCGTTGTGATTAGTGTCCCGCCAGAAGCTTTTCCACTTCCTCTGGCTTGTCGTGTACGCCGAAGCGGTCGACCACCGTGCGGGTGGCCTCGTTCATGCCCTCTATAGTGACCGCGGTTCCCTCGCGACGGAAGCGAATCACGGTTTTGTCCAGGGCGCCCACCGAGGTGATGTCCCAGAAGTGGGCCTGACTCAGGTCAATAGTGACCGTATCCAGTACCTCCTTGAAGTCAAAGGCGGCCATGAAGTCTTCGGCCGAGGCGAAGAACACCTGCCCGACGACCCGGTAGCGGCGGTGATTGCCCTCGCTGTCTTCCAGCTCGCTCTTCACCACCATGAAGCGGCCGATCTTGTTGGCGAAGAACAGGGAGGCCAGCAGCACACCGACGAAGACCCCGATGGCCAGGTTGTGGGTGGCCACCACCACGGCAACCGTGGCAACCATGACGATGTTGGAGGAGAGCGGGTGAGTCTTCAAGTTTTTCAGGGACTCCCAGGAGAAGGTGCCGATGGAGACCATGATCATCACCGCCACCAGCGCGGCCATGGGAATCTGCCCGATCCAGTCGTCCAGGAAGACCACCATGATCAGCAGCAGGCCCCCTGCGGTGAAGGTCGACAGACGGCCGCGACCACCGGATTTCACGTTGATGATCGACTGCCCGATCATGGCGCAGCCGGCCATGCCGCCGAGCAGACCGGAGGCGATATTGGCCACGCCCTGGCCCTTGCACTCGCGGTTGCGATCGCTGCTGGAGTCGGTCAGGTCATCCACGATTGCCGCCGTCATCATCGATTCCAGCAGGCCTACGATGGCCAGGCCGACGGCGTAGGGCAGGATGATCTTGAGCGTTTCCAGGTTCCAGGGCACGTCCGGCCAGAGGAAGACCGGCAGGGTATCCGGCAGCTCGCCCATGTCGCTCACCGTGCGGATGTCCAGGTCGAGGAACATGGCGATCGCGGTCATCACCACGATACAGACCAGGGGCGAGGGCAGGGAGCGACCGATGCCGGGGAGCAGTGGGAACAGGTAGATGATGCCGAGGCCGCCCGCGGTCATGGCGTAGACCGGCCAGGTGACATTGGTCAGCTCCGGCAGCTGGGCCATGAAGATCAGGATAGCCAGCGCGTTGACGAAGCCGGTGACCACCGAGCGGGACACGAAGCGCATCAAATCGCCGAGACGCAGGAAACCGGCGACGATCTGGAGTACCCCGGTAAGCAGGGTGGCCGCGAGCAGGTACTCCAGGCCGTGTTCCTTGACCAGGGTGACCATCAGCAGGGCCATGGCGCCGGTCGCGGCGCTGATCATCCCGGGGCGTCCGCCGACGAAGGCGATGACCACGGCGATGCAGAAGGAGGCGTAGAGGCCCACCTTGGGGTCGACACCGGCGATGATGGAGAAGGCAATGGCCTCGGGAATCAGGGCCAGGGCGACTACCAGGCCGGCGAGCAGGTCGGCGCGGACATTGGAAAACCAGTCCCGCTGGATCGATGCAATCATGGGTATCCTGTTGTGCTGGGTGACCTGGCGCGGGGCGCAGGTCGGGATCTCGGGATGCAGCCGCGGCGCGGCCAGGGGGTCGCGCCCGGAATTCCGCTGGAATCCGGCGCGAGGGGGAGGGGATGCGTTCTACGGCGGCGTGGTCAACATGCGTCCCGGGGCCAAAAAAGGCGCAGAGCATACAGGACGCGGGGGGAAAAGCAACACGCTCAGGTTCAGTTGCCGAAGAGCTTGCCGAAGGCCTTGCCGATTTCCTTGGTGGCATTCTCCACCGCGTTGCCGGCATCGTCCGCGCTCTCGCCGCCGTCTTCCGCCGTGTCGCTGCCGCCATTGCCGCCAAACAGACTGCCCAGGCCACCGCCGTTGGCGCCGCCCTGCTGGCCGCCACCAAAGAGATTACCCAGGCCCGAGAGATCGGTGGGCTCAGCCGGCAGCACGAAGCGCGCATCGTCCACGCGGGTGGTGTCGAGGCTGGTGATGCGCATGTCCTGGCCGTAGCGCAGCACACCGAGGTCGCGGCTGGCGAGTTGCTGCTGCAGCTTGTCGGTGCCCTCGAGATCCATGTCCACGGAATCGGCGATGGATTTTGCCATCAGGAAGACGGCGTCGCGGAAGCCGCGGGCGCGCGCATCCTCGGACAGCACCATGTCGGTTTCCCGGGTCTGGCCGTCTTCGTCGATGTAGCGCAGGCGCCAGACCTCGCCGGGAATGCCGGCGACCGTCTCTTCGCGGCCGGTGGCCTCGAGGGATTCCACCCGGACATCCACGGTCTCGGGGGTGGCGGCGCGGGCCATGCCGCCGAACATGGACATGGCCTGGCTCAGATCGAGCACCATGATCTGGCCGTCGCTGTCCTGGACCACGTAGGTGCGCCCGTCGCGCACGATCATGTAGCCCTCCTGGTCGGCGGGATTGATGCGCAATTGCTGATCCTGGTATTCAAAACGCATGCGATTGCCCTCGCCATCGACCACCTCGGCAATATCGGCGGCGGCGGGCAGGGCCAGCAGGCCCAGGCAGGCGAGCCAGGGGGCGCGGCGTGTGCTGAGCGTCGGCATGATCAGTTCTCCTGTTGCGGGTGGTTTGGCATCGCTGCAGTATCGACCCGACGGGCAAAAATTTCCACCGCTCAGTCGGCGTTTTGTGCGCGTTCCCGCAGTGTCTGCCAGGCCCCGAGAGCCGTCTCCCGGGCCTCGCGGTGGTCCACCACGGGCTCGGGGTAGTCCTCGCCGAGTGTGACGCCGGCCTCCTGCAGTACGCTGGCGGGGGCCTCCCAGGGGGCGTGCAGATGGCGGTCGGGCAGGGCGGCGAGCTCGGGTACCCAGCGGCGCACGTAGTGCCCCTCGGGGTCGAACTTCTTTCCCTGCAGTACCGGGTTGAAAATGCGGAAATAGGGCGCGGCGTCGGCCCCGCAACCCGCCGCCCACTGCCAGCTGCAGAGGTTGTTGCCCATGTCCGCGTCCACCAGGGTGTCGTGGAACCAGCGTTCACCCCGCTGCCAGTGGGTGAGCAGGTGTTTGGTGAGGAAGGAGGCGACAATCATGCGCACGCGATTGTGCATGTAGCCGGTCTGCCACAGCTCGCGCATCCCGGCATCCACCACGGGGTAGCCGGTGCGCCCCTGCTGCCAGGCTTCCCGCCGGGGCTTGCTGCCACCCCAGGGAAAGTGCCGGAAGTCGGGTCGGAAAGGACTGTCCACGAGGGCCGGAAAATGAAACAGCAGGTGCGCGGAAAACTCCCGCCAGCCCAGCTCGCTGAGGAATTTGTCGGCGGGCTTGTGCAGCCCGGGGTGCTGCTCCGCCGCGGCGCGCACGGCGTGCCAGAGGGTGCGCGGGGACAGTTCGCCGAAATGCAGGTGGGGGGAGAGCCGGGAGGTGCTTTCCTGCGCCGGGAAGTCGCGGCCGCTGGCGTAGTCCTCCAGGCGTTCGCCGAGAAAGCGGGCCAGCCGCTCGCTGGCGCCGTCCTCGCCCGGTGTCCACAGTGTCTCCCAGCCGGCTGCCCAGTTCGGCTTGTCCGGCAGCAGTTGCCAGTCCTCCAGGTCGTCGCCCGGCGAGGGCGGTTCTGCCCAGTTGACCGCGTCGGGCTCGGGCAGGGGCATTGCCGGTTCGCTGGCGCGGCGACAGGCGCGCCAGAAGGGCGTAAAGACCTTGTAGGGCTCCCCGGACTGGTTGGCGATGTGTTCTGGCTCGTGCAGCAGGCTGCTGCCAAAACGCCGGCAGTCGATCCCCAGCTCGGTCAACTCGCGGTGCAGCTCGCCCTCCAGTGCGCGCTCCCAGGGGGTGTAGCCGCGGCTGAAATACACCGCATCGGCACCGGTACGCTCGATCAGTTGGCGCAGGATGTCGGCGCTGGCGCCACGGCGCAGCAGCAGCGTGCCGCCCCGATCCGCGAGGCTTGTCTGCAGTGCGCGCAGGCTGTGGTGAAGCCACCAGCGGCTGGCGCCACCCGGGGCGAAATCCCCGGCGGCCGCCTCATCCAGGATGTAGAGTGGCAGAACCCTGCCGCGCTCGGCGGCCTTGTGCAGGCCGGGGAGGTCGCGCAGTCGCAGGTCGTGGCGGAACAGATAGAGTGTAAGTGCAGTCATGTGGCTAGTACGCGGGTCGGGGGCGTTCGGATGAGAGGCATCGGCGCTTGATCCACGGCGAAGGTGCTGCGTACTGTACAGAAAGTGGAGGAACAGTCTATGCACTTACTTCTGACGGGCGGCACCGGGTTTATCGGGCAGGCGCTGCGGGACAGCCTGCTGGCCGAGGGCCATCAGCTGACCATACTCACCCGCCAGCAGAACCTGGCTTCGAGCGATCGCTGTCGCTATATCAACTCGCTGGACACCCTGGTCCGCGAAGCCGCCGCCCTGGATGGCGTGATCAACCTGACGGGGGCCTCCCTGGCGGAGGGGCGCTGGACCCGCTCGCGGCGGCAGGTCCTGTGGGACAGCCGGGTGGAGCTCACCCGGGACCTGGTCGCCGCCCTGCAGCAGTTGCCGGAGCCACCGCGGATCCTGCTGAGCGGCAGCGCCGTGGGCTACTACGGCCACCCGGAACAGAGTGAACTGGACGAGTCGAGCCCACCCGGCAGCGGTTTTGGCAGCGAGCTGTGCCAGGCCTGGGAGGCCGCTGCCCAGGAGGCAGCGGCTCTGGGAACCCGGGTCTGCCGCCTGCGCCTCGGGGTGGTGCTCGATCAGGGTGGCGGCGCGCTGTCGCAGATGGTCCTGCCTTTCCGCCTGGGTGTCGCCTCCTGGCCGGGTTCGGGGCACCAGGTCCTGAGCTGGGTGCACCGCAGCGATGTGGTGTCGGCGATGCAGTTCCTGCTGGCACATCCCGCCTGCGAGGGCGCCTTCAACCTCACCGCGCCGGCGCCTGTCAGTCAGCGGCAGTTGTGCGATGCCCTGCGCGAGCACTTCCGGACCTGGCTCACCCTGCCGGCTCCGGCGCCGGTATTGCGGCTGGCCCTGGGCGAGATGGCCGACGAGCTGTTGCTGGAAGGCGCCCATGTCATTCCCGCTGCCCTGGAGGACGCGGGTTTCGGGTTTGGCTTCCCGCAGATCCGAGACGCCCTCGCCGCCATCTACGGCGGCGGGGCGCCAGATTAGGAGGTAATCACCCAGTCCCGGGCAGTCTCCTGCAGCGCCGGATTGCGGGCGAGCTTGTCCAGGGCGGAGCGCTCCAGTTGCCGCACCCACTCGCGACTGACAGACAACTGCTCGGCGACTTCGGCCCGGGACAGCGGTCGCCCCCGGTGGAGTCCCCAGCGGGCAATCACGACCTGCCGCTCGGTGGGGTCGAGCTGCTCCAGCTCACGCAGCAGATGGCGGTGCAGAGAGCGGGTTGAGGCCTGTCCGTCCGGCTCGATGTCGTCCTGGTCGGTGAGCTGGTCGAGCAGGGTGTCGTCGTCATCCTCCCAGGCGGGCGCGTCCAGGGACACCGTGATATTGCGCAGCTGCTGGATGGCGCGGACCTGCTTTGCCTCCATGCCGGCGGCTTCCGCCAGCATGGCCTCGTCGGGCTCGTTGCCGGAGCTGGCGCGCAGGGCTTCCCGCTCGCGGTAGACACGGCCTATCTGGTCCCGCACGTGGCTGGGAAAGCGGATCAGCGCAGCGCCGTCCTGCTGGTAGCGGCGAATGGCCTGGGAGATCCAGTTGTAACTGTAGGTACTGAAGCGGTAGCCCTTGCGCGCCTCGAATTTTTCCGCGGCGCGGATCAGCCCCAGCGTTCCTTCCTGGATCAGGTCGCGATAGGCGATGCCCTTGCCCACCGACTTGCCGGCGATGGCGTAGACCAGGCGCAGATTGTGCAGTACCAGCGTGTCCCGGGCCTGGTTATAGCGCGTCAGGGCCAGCTTCAACTGCTGGCGGGCCTCCCCCGACAGCTGGTAGCGGCTGTGTCCCATCTGCACGTCGGGCAGCCAGTCGGTCAGGGCGTCGGCGACGGCACAGCGCACGGCAGTGCCCTGGTGCCGCATGATCAGGTTGCCGATGCCGGCAGTCAGGCTGGCCGAGAAGGCCAGTTCCGCCAGCTGGTCAGCACCGCCGCGTTGCCCGGGCGTGGCCAGCGTTGCGCGCAGCAATTCCCGGGCCGGGGCCAGGCGCGCCCCCGGCAGGAGCTGTCCGACCTCCCGCCGCAGCAGGAAGTGGTGCTCGCGGTTGCCGAAACCGGCGACTTCCAGCGCCTGGGTGCCGAGGGCGTCGAGGAAATCCGTCAGCCAGGCGCGGGCGCCCTCACCGTCCAGGAAGACATGCTGCAGGGCCTCCACGGCGCGCCATTTGCTGCCGTCGATCTCGCGCTCCTGCTCCGCACTCAGCAGGGCATAGCGGCGCGACTCGGCAAAGAGCTGCTCCAGTTCGCTTTCGTCTCCTTCCACTTTCCAGCTATCCACGACATCTCCCTCATGTCAGGCTTGCACCACCTTATACGGAACGCAGTGGCCGGTGGTGCTCTGAATCTGGTCATTGTCCAGCCAGAATCACGACAAGTCCTGGTCATTCAATCCGTTTCGAGGGGGGCCGCGTATATCTGCCAAACCCGCGATGAGGTCTACGTCATGACACAGTCAGTTGTTGAAACCCGCCCCCTCTATGGTATTGGTACGGTTGCCCGGCTCACCGGGCTGAAACCGGACACCCTTCGGGTCTGGGAGCGGCGCTACGGCCTGGGGGCCAGCCACAAGTCGGGCACCGGCCGCCGCCAGTACACCCAGGCGGATCTCGAGCACCTGCAGCTGGTTGCCGCCCTGGTCAGCAGCGGCTCGCGTATCGGCGAAATTGCCTCGGTCGAGCGCAAGACCCTTGAGATGCTGCTGCGTCAGCGCCGGGACGGGCGCGGTAGCGCGATCCCGCCAAGCAAGCCTCGGGTGGTCTTCGTCGGCAATCGCCTGTGTGAGTGGCTGGATGCCCACCAGGGCTGTGTGGCCGCCGTGGAGGCTCTGCTGCTGCGTGTCTCCTTGAGCGATATCGAAGAAACGCTGCTGGCAGAGGTCGAGCACGCCGACGCCCTGGTGGTGGAGTGCGCCAGTCTGGGCAATCGCCAGACCCGGGAGCTGAGTGAGCTGCAGGAGCGCCTGGGGGCGCACCGGGTGATTGTGGTCTACGAGTTTGCCAGCGAGCGCTGGTTGAAGACCCTGGAGGAGCAGTCGATCGTCAGCTGCACCTTTCCGCCGGAGTCATCCTTCATTGCCTTTGAGCTGGCCCGCCTGGGGGCGGAAAAGACGGCGCGGGTGGGGGACGGCAATCTCGGCGAGCTGATGACGGCAAAGCCCAGGCAGTTCAGCGAGCTGCAGTTGAGTGCCGCGCGCAAGCTCGACTCGGCCCTGGACTGCGAGTGCCCCCGTCACATCGCCGATCTGATTCGCTCGCTCTCGCATTTCGAGGAGTACTCCGCCAGCTGCTCGGTGGAGAACTGGCACGATGCCGCGGTACACGCCTGCATCTACGCCTATACCTGCCAGGCTCGCTGGCTGATGGAAAAAGCGCTCGAGGCGGTGCTGGAGAATCACGCGGAGGACTACGCGCGCCTGTGCGAGTCCGCGGCGGAACTCAGGGAGGAGATGGCCGGCGCTGCCTGAGCATGCCCTCGAGCAGGCCGCTGTCCCGGCTGGCCCAGGCCCACAACAGCACTGGCGCGACGGTGGGCATGATCAGCGTGAAAAACTGGAACAGCAGGGCGATGACCGCGGGGGGCGGCAGCGGTAACAGCGCCTCGGTGAACAGGGTGTCACCGAGGCCCAGCATCAGGTTTTTCAATCCCACCGCGAAGATCCCCAGGGCTATCAGTGCCCACAGGGCAAACAGGGCCGTGACGAAACGCGACAGGCTCTGGGGCACGCGCGCGGCGAAGTGCAAGGCCGCGTAAAAGGGAATGCAATAGGTGAGGGCACGGGTATTGATCGGGTAGCCCAGCTGGTATTCACCCCGGTCCAGTGGCACGACCTGCCCCGCAGCCTCGCCGAAGTTGGTCATCACCAGCAGTTCGTGGCCGCGAAACACCACCTCGTCGACAACTCCCGGCAGGCTCCAGGAGAGCAGTGCCTGGCCCAGCCAGAGGCCGGGGGCGGGTGTCAGGTTGCCCAGTGCATACCACAGCGCAAAGCAGGGAAGCATGAGCAGGATGACCAGGCCGACGAAGCGGTAGACACTCATGCCGCGACCTCCGCCGAGCTGTCGCGCCGGCGCTCGAGCACACGCAGGTAGACCAGGAACACCACCAGCACGTCGAGCATGATCAGCACCGGCCAGAGATAGAGGTGGGTCCAGTTGAACAGTTCCACGTCCCACTGGCCCAGGTAGAACAGGCTGATGATGCGGGCGATGTTCATTACCTGGATGGTGAGAAACCCGAGCAGGATGGCCATCACGCGCAATTTCCAGGGTGCGGGGAAGGCGATGACCGCGGCGATCAGGACGATCGCGGCCTCGACCCCGTTGCAGCCGGCCTCGATCGACACGGCGAAATTGTTGACGGTGTGGGCAATCACGCGACCGTAGGCGATCACATCGCCATCCAGCGGTGTGATCAGCGCGGCGCTGAGACTGGCGAGGGAGGCCGTGAAAGGCTGGATCACGGCGTTTTGCACCGGTGTCAGCATTTCCAGGGTGAACAGGCCGATAAGAATCGCCAGGAAGGTGAGCAGAAAGCGCATCATGGGAATGGTATCATCGCGTGGTGGAAAGCTCGGGCAAGCCTAACCCGTTCATGGGCAAATGCCAATTGTGGAGGACATATCGTGGGGCCAACAGCGCGCAAGGTGGGCATGGTACTGGCGACCGTCATGCTGGTCTTCAGTGCCTGGATGTACCTGCAGACGGGTGACTGGGTGGCCTTGATCTTCGTCGCCGGCAGCCTTGGCTACGGCGTGTTTTTCCTCTCCCGTTTTGCCCGCGGGGATCGCCCCTGAGCAGGGCATCCCGCTGGCAGCAGCCTGCCCGGTGTGCGCTGTCCAGAGAGCACGCTGTGGCATGCGTTGCGGGCCCTCAGGTCAACGACTGGGCGAAAATGGCCAGAATGATGACCGGGCAGACGACCCGCACGTACCAGGGCCAGATTTTCCAGAACCAGCCCTGTTCGACCTCCGGATAACCCCGCCGCAGTTCCTGCAGCAGGTTGTCGCGATGCCACACCCAGCCGGCGAAAATGCAGAACATGAAGCCCAGCAGTGGCTGGCTGTAGCGGGTGGTGGCGGTGACCACCAGGCCGAACAGGCTGTCGAAGTTGAGCAGAATCAGCGCGCTGACCGCCGCGATAATCAGGCCGATGACCACCACCGCGGGCTTGCGGCCGACATTGTGCTGCTCGATGGTATAGGCGACGGGTACCTCGAGCATGGAGATCGAGGAGGTCAGTGCGGCGATGCTCATCAGGAAGAAGAACACCAGGGACACGACAATCCCCGCGATGCCCATGCTGTCGAACAGCGCCGGCAACACGGTGAAGATCAGGGTGTCCTCGGAAATCAGTGCGCCGCTGGCGGTGAAAATTTCCACGCCGTTGTGCAGGGCAACATACATCGCCGGCAGCACCAGGAAGCCGGCGGTGACCGCGATACAGATATCCACCAGGGTGACCAGGCCGCCGACCAGGGGCAGGTTCTCGCGATCGCTGATATAGGAGCCGTAGATCAGCATGGTGCCCACGCCGAGGGAGAGGGAGAAAAAGGCGGAGCCCAGGGCATTGATGATCAGGCCCGGCTCCAGGGCGCGTTCGAAGTCCGGCAGCAGATAGACCCGCAGGCCCGCCATGGCGCCGTCGAGGGTCAGCACGTAGATCACCAGCAGCACCAGGCTGATCAGCAGCATCGGCATCAGCCGGCTGGACCAGCGCTCGATCCCTTCCTTGACCCCCTCCGAGATGATCCCCACCGTCAACGCCAGGAATATCAGCATGAACAGCAGGTTGCGGCCGAGACTGAAGTCCCGGAGCCAGGCGACCAGGGCGTCCAGCCCGGCGAGTTCAGCGATCGACGCCAGGGTATAGGCCAGCATCCAGCCGGCGATGATGCTGTAGAAACTCAGGATGAAACTCGCCACCACCAGGCCCACCAGGCCGGTGCCGACCCCGATGCGCTGCATCAGTCTGCCCGGTGAGATCAGCCGCAGGGCGTTGACCGCGTTGGCGTGGGCGTGGCGCCCGATGATCAGCTCGGCCATCAGCGCGGGGTAGGCCAGGGTGAAGGCCAGCAGCAGGTAGATCAGCAAAAAGGCCGCGCCGCCATTGCTCGCGGCCTGGGTCGGGAAACCCCAGATATTCCCGAGGCCGACGGCGCTGCCCGCCGCGGCCATGATGAATCCGAATCGTGAGCTGAACTCTCCGCGGGGTGCTGCCATGGGGGATGGTTTCCGGTCTTGTTTTGCGCGCCAGTGTAGCACGAAGCCTTCAGTCGCCGCGGTCCCCGGCTGGGCTCGGCAGACGGCAGTCGCGGTCGGCGAAACGGTCACCACTGCCCAGCCCGAACAAGCGCAGCAGCATGCGCGGCAGCAGCGAAACGATTTCCGTGGTCAGGTCCAGGGTGGTGGTGACCGGGGAAATCCAGGTGCGCGGGCTGGCCATGTCGCCCTTGAGGGTGATTTGCGAGGGAATCTCCAGGCGCCGCGAGCGCGAGCGGGGAGTCAGTGCGACATCCAGGGTGCGCTTGCCCAGGTCGAAACGTGCGCGACCGGTGGCCACCATCCGTGCCGAGGCGGCGTAGAGGTTGTCGCTGCTGGCGACCCCGTCGCGGAACTGGAAGTCCGCCATGGTGCACTCGATCACGGTCGATTCCTCCATCGCCGCCCCCGAGTACAGCCAGGCCAGCAGGTCGGTGGCGAGCACGTCGTAGGCCGCGCCCTCGATGGTGGCGTCCTCCAGGGCCAGGGACAGGCTGCCGTCGGCACTGGCCAGCAGGCTGTCGAGATCCAGCCCCTCGCCGCTGATGCCGGTGCGCAAGTGCAGGGTCCCGGTGATGTCGTTGTCAAAGCCGAGGTCGCGGGTGAGGCTGTTCAGCGGAATGCTCCGGGCGTCCCCGGCAACGCTCAGTCCGGGGGGGCTGACACTGATGTCGACGACCCCGCGCAGCTGTGCCAGGGCATCGTCGTAGCGGAAGTCGAATTCCTGCAGCAGGAAGTTGCCGTCGCGCCCGCTCAGCTGGATGCGGATATCGTCAAAGCGACTCTGTTCGCCCTCCAGGTGGCCGATGCGCGCGGTCAGTGCCACGGGATAGCGCGGCAGGCGGTCGAGCAGTGCCTGCAGGTTGCGCCGCTCGGCCTCGACCGCTTCCAGGCGTTGCGCCGGCCGGTAGCCCTCGTCGACATCCAGCTCGGCCTGCAGGCCCAGGTCCGCCAGGTGTACCGTCGGCGCGGTCAGTGCCAGGTCCAGTCCGCTCAGCTGCAGGTCCTGCAGCGTGGCGCGCAAGTCGATGCCCAGCGGTGTTGCGCCAAAGCGTGCGTCGCCGGTCAGGGCTATCGCCTGCGTATCCAGGTCGAGGCGCAGGTCACTGCTCAGGGGGGCCAGTCGCAGACCACTCAGGGTCTGCAGAAATGCCCGGTCCTCGCTGGCGATGGCCGCCTCGATCTCGCCCTGCCACCCCCGGTTTTGCCAGGAGAGCGCACCGCTCAGCTTCAGTGCCAGCGGCGAGTCAGGCGTGCTGCCGAGTTGTAGCGCACTGATCGCCAGGGCGTCGGGGCTCGCCTCGAGCTCAAACTCCCCGGAGAGGCTGGATAAATTCAGTGGCAGGGTGAGCTGCGGTGCCAGCCAGGGCAGCAGTGCACCGCTGTCCAGTGTGGCCACCGCTACGCTCAGATTGGCCCGCGGTGCCTGCGGCAAGCCGCGGGCCTGCCCGCGGGCGCTCAGGGCCAGCCCCGGCCCCTGCAGCTGCAGTTGCGTCGACGTCAGCGCGAAGCGCTGCGCATCGGTCTGTTGCAGTGTTCCGCTCAGTTCCGCCGCCAGGGGGTAGTCGGGCAGCTGGGGAAACTCGTCGCGCCACTGCCGCCCATCGGCCACGTTCACCTGCAGGTCTGCCCGAGTCTGTTGTGGCTGCCAGCCGGACGCGGCCGTCAGTTGCATTTGCAGCGCCTCCAGTTCGAGCCGGGAATCGCCCCGGCTCACCTGCGCGGTCCCGTCCTGCAGTCGCAGGGCACTGCCCTCGCCCTTGGCTGTCACCGAGGCCTGCAGTTGCAGCTGGTTGGGGATGGGATAGGGCAGCCCAAGTGGCGCCAGGGCGCGCTGCAGGTCGGGGCTGCTGGCGCCGATCCGGAGATCCAGCTCGGCCAGTGCGTCCGCGGCGGCGGGGCGCGTCAGGTCCACCTGTCCGATCTTGCCGTCGACCGTCAGTTGCAGGCGCTCCGGCGTGCCCAGCCGCCCGCGGATCTCCTCCAGCGCCAGCTGTCCGTCCCGCTCGCGCAGGCGTCCGGTCAGCTCCCAGGGGCCCGGGTCCAGGGGCAGCTCGCTCCCCAGCCAGGGTTGCAGGACGCCCAGGCTCGGTGCGTCCAGGTAGACGCGGAAGTCACTGTCGCTCGGCACCGTGACACTGGTTAGACTGCCCGGCCCGGAGCTGCCGTTGATCGACAGCCACAGCCCCTCGCTGCTGCTGGTCACCAGGGTCATCTGATCCACCGCGGGGGCGCCCAGGCGGCCCGAGAGGGCGATGCTGGCGCGGGTACTGCCCAGCGGGCTCAGATCGACACCGACCCAGGTCAACAGGAGATCCATGTTGGCGAGTTCGCCACTGGCAATCAGCGAGAGTGCGGGGTCTTCCCCAGTGGCACCGGCGAGGCTGCCGCTGGCCTCGAAGCGGTAGTCCGGCAGGTTGTCCAGGGCAAAACGGGCGTCGGTCAGGGCGAAACCCGCGGCATCCCCGCGCACGCGCCCCGACAGTGTCAGCGAGCCCGCCAGTTCGGGTGCCGCCGGGAATGCCGAGAGGAAATCCGCCACGGAGGGGTAGCGGGCGTCGAGGCTGAAGTCGTAGGCAATGTCGTCGACCAGGGCGCGGAATTCGCCCTCGACACGGCCCCGGCTGCCATCGGGGCTGAGAAGCGCCGCCGCCACCGTCACGCTGGCCGCTTCGTCCTCGCGCTGGACCTCACCGAGTTCCAGGCTCAGGCTGAGGGCATGCTGGGGCAGGTTGGCTTGCCCCTGGGCAACAAAGCCGCCGCGGTCCCGGCGCTCACCCTGCAAGCCCAGGAAGGGAAGAATGTTGACGTCCTCGGCGTCGCTGATGATGTGCAGCTGGTCGACCGTAAAATGTCGCGGCAGCCAGCGCAGGTACTGCAGCCAGTCGCGCGGGCTGGGGTCGGCTGCCGCGTCTCGCGCGGACACGTAAATGATGGCACTGCCCAGGGACAGCTCGGTGTGCCGCAACTCGCCGTCCCAGAGATCGGCGAAACGGGTCTCGCCCTCGAAGTCGAGCACGGCCAGCAGAGGCGCGCCGCTGGCGCCCTGCTGGTGCAAATAGAGTTCATCGAAGCGCAGACGCCGCTCCCCGGGGATCAACTCGAGCCCGGACACTTCCAGGCGGTAGGGGCTGAGGTGCGTCACGCCCCACTGCAGCGCCTGGGTGAGGGCCGCGGGGGAGAGCCAAAGGATGGCGACGGCCGCCAGTGGAAGCAGCAGCAGGAGAACAGCAAGCGTCAGCCAGAGTTTGCGCATGGGCGCAGTGTAACGCCGCTCGAAGGGCCCCGGTAGCATGGCGGGCGTCCTGCGAGGTGCCAGCGCAGAAGTGCTGGGACGCCACCCGGGTCGCTTACGGCTGTGCTATCATGCGCCGCCTCTCCGCCCGGGTGGTGAAATTGGTAGACACAGGAGACTTAAAATCTCCCGATCATTGCGATCGTGCCGGTTCGAGTCCGGCTCCGGGCACCATCAGAAACATGCCTCCCGTTTCAATTTATCGTCGAACGCCATTACTGGCGCGGTCAATTACTTTGTCGATGCGCCGCTGGTGGGCCTCCGATGGTCTGTTCGCATTTGCAAATAGCACTTCGCCCTTGCTGTTGCCCTTACACCTGAGATCCTGATCCTGTCATGCTTTTGTTTGGCTATCGTGTCCAGCCTGCATTAGACTCCCCTACGCGCTTTACAACAGGGGAAAATCAATGACGCGTTTGATAGCCATACTTTGTTTTCTAGCACTGCCAGTTAGTGCCTCCGCCACGATTTGGGTGACTTCCGGGAACGGGGACTCCAACCTCTACGAGGTTGATGATACCGGGGCGACCATAGGTACGATTGGTGATACGGGCGAGTTTTTTACCGGTCTTGCCTACGACCGTAACCGCGGTTTGCTAGTGGGTACCACGTCGCCCAACTCCGCCACTCCCAGCAGCGTGTTCGAGATAAACCCGGACACCGGTGCGGCGACCCTCGTCGGTGCCCACGGGGTTGATCAGGCGGTGATTGACCTTACCTTTGCAGAGGACGGCACTCTCTATGGCTGGCTTGAGCCCGGCAGCGACGACTTGGTTACCATCGATCTGGGTACGGGCGCAGCGACAGTGCTTGGCAATGGGCCGAGCTCAGGCGGACGGACGATCGAGTTCGTGCCCAGTGGTGAAGTGGCGCTTTTCAACCTGTCCCTGGCAACCTTGCTCGACCCTGTTACCGGCCTCGCAACCGGCGATACCATCGCGCTGAGTGGTTCCGGAAGTATCAACGCGAGCTTCCGTACGTCCACGGGCCTGGTCTATGCCATCGGCGCACAGGGTGGTCAGGGTGGCCTACGGACTCTGAACACCATCGATTTCGAGACGGGTGTTGTCACCGAGCTCGGTGAAATTTCGGTGCTCAACGCAAGTGGTCTCGCGTCTGATCTTTTTGATCCGACTCAGAATCCGGATGACCCTACCTTCGCAGCCGCGAGCATACCCGCCGTGCCGCTGTTTGGCCTGCTCGCACTGGGGGGGCTTCTGGCCTTGCTCGGGCTGGGGCGGCTCAAGTTCTGATTCGGTGACGTGCGTCAAGGCCGGGTTTGTGTCTCACCGGCCTTGATGAACTTCCTTTTCAATTTCTCGGCCTGTGGTGGTGCTGGTAAATTTCTCCAGCGTTTGCTGCACAAAGTCCTGGGCCTTGCCTGAATCCCGGCTGCCCGCGCGCTGAAAGCCTTCTGCAAAGCTGAACATTACCTCGAATAGCCTCTGCCCCTCCACCGCGCTGCGCAGGGTCACACGCTGATGTTCTGACAACAGCTTGCCCCACTCTTCTCGCACCAGTTGCCAGAAGGGCCCGGTTCGCTCCCAATAGGCATCCCCCGCTGAAACGTCAAAACCGCTCAGCAGCTCATAGCGCGCCAGGCCAGCTTCCCGCGCCAGGTAAGGCAGTTCATCGCGAGGCTCGCCGTCCGCGCCCAGCACCAGCTTGAGGTTGTCTTCCTCCTGTACCCAGCCGCTGGGGGTGATGGTGTGGCGGTTGGTACCGGCGAGGACCTGGTAGTCGTCGCGCACGCTGAATTCCCGGCGCGGCAGGGGGCGCCAGGTGGTCTCGCTCTCCCAGGCGGAGAAGCTGCCGGTGTGGACCCAGCGGCCGATGGATTCGTAGCGCGGGGAGTCGTCCACCTGGAACACCGCCTGGGACCAGCTGCCGTCGACCGCCGCTTCGGGGAGTTCCCGCCGCTCCCAGGTGTGGTTGCCGACATAGGCGTTGATCACGCGATCCTCGTAGCGCCAGTCCTGCCGCCAGTGTTTCATCACCATTGGCTCGGAGACCGTGCCGTCTGGCTGGCGAAAGCGCATGACCATGATGTGCTGCAGGCTGATGAAGTCGGGGCGGTCTGCCACCACATAGATATGCTCGGTGCCCCAGGACTGGTAGGGGCGGGCGGGGCTGAAGTCCGGGGTGTAACCCACGGTCTCGAGGAAGTCGAAGCTGGCGCGGTAGGTGCCGGCCATGGCGAGGATGGCCCGGCGGTCGCGCTCGCGCTTGTCCAGGCCGGCTTCCTGCAGGGACAGCCAGGCCGCACTGGGTGCGTCCGCCAGGGTCAGCTCTGCGCCCCGGGAAGTGCCGCCGCGGGGGCGCATGGCGTCATCCTCTGTAAAGGGCCAGGCGTAGGTGAACTGCTTCGCGGCCCGCCCGGTGTCGCTGGTGCTGTCGGCCGCTGGCACAGTCAGAGAGGTGGCCAGCAGCGCGCCGCCCAGCAGGAGGGCGGTGGCACCGTGTGCCAGAGTGGCGATACCGCGATGTGCCAGCGGTCTGGCTGGTGTTAACTTCATGCGTGTCCTCCGTCGGCCAGGTGCGCGGGGTCGAGGAGGTTTTCCAGCTCCTCCCGGGACAGCTCGGTGGCCTCCTCGGCTACCTCGATGATGGGGCGGTTTTCGGCATAGGCCCGCTTGGCGATTTCCGCCGCCTGCTGGTAGCCGATGATCGGGTTGAGGGCGGTGACCAGGATCGGGTTGCGCGACAGGGGCCCCTGCAGCTGTGCCTCGCGCACCTTGAAGCTGTCGATGGCGCGGTCCGCCAGCAGGCGGCTGGCATTGGCGAGCAGTTCGATGCTGTCCAGCAGGCGCTCAGCCATCAGCGGCAGCATTACGTTCAGCTCGAAGTTGCCCGATTGCCCGGCGATGCCGAGGGTGGCGTCATTGCCCATGACCTGGGCGCAGACCATGGCAACGGCCTCGGGAATCACCGGGTTGACCTTGCCGGGCATGATGGAGGAGCCGGGCTGCAGGGCCTCCAGCTCGATTTCCCCCAGGCCCGCCAGCGGCCCGGAGTTCATCCAGCGCAGGTCGTTGGCGATTTTCATCAGCGCCACCGCGGTCCCGCGCAGCTGGCCGGAGACCGCCACGGCGCTGTCCTGGGAACCGATACGGGTGAAGAAGTTTTCCGCCGGCCGGAAAGCCAGGCCGCTGCGTTCGCTCAGGGCATGGCAGAAGGCGCTGGCGAAGCCCGGGTGGGCGTTGATGCCGGTGCCCACGGCGGTGCCCCCCTGGGCCAGCGTCTGCAGTTCCTGGCAGGCCTGCTCCAGACGCCCGCGACAATCCCTGACCTGGTCGGCCCAGGCCCCCAGCGTGTGGCTCATGCGCACCGGCATGGCATCCATCAGGTGGGTGCGGCCGGTTTTCACCTGGTCGTGGACCCGCTCGCCCTTCCGGCGCAGCGTGGCCTCGAGGTGGTCGAGGGCGGGCATGAGGTCCCGCTGGAGCGCCAGGGCGCCACTGACGTGCAGGGTGGTGGGAATCACGTCGTTGCTGCTCTGGCCGCGGTTGACATGGTCGTTGGGGTGGACCGCGGTCCCGGCTCGCCGGGAGGCGAGGGTGGCCAACACTTCGTTGGCATTCATGTTGGTGCTGGTGCCGGAGCCGGTCTGGAACACATCCACCGGGAAATGTTGCAGCAGATCCGGGTCCGCTTCCAGCTCGCGGGCGGCGGCTTCGATGGCCTCGCCGAGGGGCGCATCCAGCTCGCCGAGCTCGACATTGGCTGCGGCGGCCGCCGCCTTCACCTGCAACAGGGCGCGAATAAAGCCCGGGGGCATGCGCCGGCCGCTGATCGGGAAGTTGTTGACGGCGCGCTGGGTCTGGGCCGCGTAGAGAGCCTCTGCCGGCACCTCCAGTTCGCCCATGCTGTCGCGTTCTGTCCGGGTACTGGCCATGTCTTGCCTCCGCTGTCTGCCGCAAGAGTGTGCTCATAGGGTAGCCGCTTGCGCCCCCGGCGGGAAACCGGGGCGACAGCTGCTCGCCGCGGATGTCGTCAGGGCGGGCCGTCACTGCTATGCTCTGCGCCTTGTCCGACACTGCAACAGGAGCCACTGTGGAACAAGCCCTTACCACCATGCTGGACATGCAGCACCGCATGAATACCCGCATTCACCCCGACTGGATCAGCCAGGATTTTGCCTGGTACCGGGCATTGTGGGTCGAGTGTGGCGAGTTGCTGGAGCACTACGGCTACAAGTGGTGGAAGGCCCAGGAGCCGGACCTGCAGCAGGTGCGGCTGGAAGTGGTGGATATCTGGCACTTTGGGCTGTCGGCGCTGTTTCGGCCCGGTCTCTCCACGGGCGCGATCGCCGAATCGGTGGCGGATGAGCTGGCGGGCTTTGCCCCGGCGGGGCTGGGGGTGCGCGAGGCCACCGAGGCCCTGGCACTGCACGCACTGCAGACCCGCGGCTTCTCGCCGGCGCGTTTCTGGGAGCTGCTGCACGCCGCGGACATGGACTTCGAGTCGCTGTATACCGCTTACGTGGGCAAGAACGTGCTCAACTTTTTCCGCCAGGACCACGGTTACAAGACGGGCACCTACCACAAGCAGTGGCAGGGCCGCGAGGACAACGAGCACCTGGTGGAGGTGGTCGCCGCGCTGGATACGGGTGCCGCTGACTTTGCCGAGCAGGTCTACGCCGGTCTGGCTGCCCGCTACCCCGGCGCGGCCAGCGCCTGACACATGGCCGAGAGCGAGGAGTTTGTCTCCACCTCGGCCCTGGCCCGGCGCCTGGAGCTGCCGGTGCAGCAGCTGTTCGCCACCCTGCGCGACTACGAGTGGATCCGCCGCCACGGCGAGCAGTGGCTGCTCACTGCCAAGGGCGAGTTCATGGGCGGGCGCTACCAGAACAGTCGCCGCTTCGGCCGCTATATCGTCTGGCCGGCCCGGGTGGCCGAGCACCCCCTGCTGGCGGCGATCGAATCCAGCCAGCGGGTCACCGCCAGCCAGATGCGCCGTTACTTCCCGCAGCTGCAGCCGCGCCAGATCAACCGGGCGCTGGCGGAGCTCGGCCTGCAGGTGCATACCCTGCTGGGCTGGGAGCTGACCGATTTCGGCAAGCGCCTGGGCGGGCAGCAGGCGGAAAGCGAGAGTAGCGGCGCCTTCTACGTCAGCTGGCCCCACGAGCTGGTCGATCACCCGGTGATCCAGCGCGAACTGTCGCGGCTGGCGCCCCCCGCGCGCCCAATGCCGAGCCCGGTGGCGGGGGAGGATGACCTCTTCGCCGGTGTGCCCGAGACGTCGTCGGGCCAGAACTGCACGCTGGATGGGCACGTTCTGAACAGCGCCCTGCAGCGCCAGGTCTGTGACTGGCTCTACCTGGCGCAGCTGGCCCACGCCACCGGGCGCGCGCTGCCGGTGGAGGAGAACCTGGTGGCGGATTTCTACCTGCCCCAGGGCAGCGTGTATATCGATTGCTGGGACGAGCACGCCAGCCCCGCGCGCATGGCGGAGCGCCTGCGCAACCAGGCGGCCTGCGAGGAGCTGGGCCTGCCCTACCTGTCGATCAAGGGCGAGGATGCCGAGCGCCTGGACGAAGTGTTGTTGCGCGCCCTGCTGGGCTTCGGCATCCGCTGCTGATCAGCGCCGCTGCAGCAGCACCCCGCACTCCATGTGATCGGTGTAGGGGAACTGGTCGAAGAGGGCGAAAGCCGCGATCCGGTGGCTTTCCGTGAGTCGCTGCAGGTTGCCCGCCAGGGTCTGCGGGTTACAGGAGACATACAGGATGTTGTCGAAGCCCTGCACCATGGCCTCGGTCGCCGGGTCCAGCCCGGCCCGGGGCGGGTCCACGAAGACCGTGCGCAAGTCGTAGTCTCCCAGGGCCTGTGGCAGATCCGCCAAACGCCGGAAGGCGCGCTCGCCGCGGATTGCCTGGGTCACTTCCTCCGCTGCCAGGCGGATCAGCTGCACATTGCTGACGGCGTTCTGTGCCAGGTTGTGCTGGGCCGCGCGGACCGAGGTCTTGGCCAGCTCGGTGGCAATCACAGTATCGAAATGCCGGGACAGGGGCAGGGTGAAATTGCCGTTGCCGCAATAGAGCTCGAGCAGGTCGCCCCCCAGGCCCTGGGCAGAGCGGCAGGCCCAGTGCAGCATTTCCCGGTTGACCGCGCCGTTGGGCTGGGTGAAGCCCTGCTCCACCTGCTTCCAGTACCAGGTGCGCCCCTCCACCTCCAGGGATTCGGTGACATGGTCGCGGCCAATGACCCGCTTTTGCTTGCGGCTGCGGCCGACCAGGGCGATGCCGAGATCCGCGACCAGCTGCTCCGCCGCCTGCTGCCAGTCGTCCTCCAGGGGACGGTGGTAGACCAGGGTCACCAGGGCGTCGCCGCTGGTGGTGGTGAGGAATTCCACCTGGAACAGTTTGCGCCGCAGCAGGGGGCTGACCGTCAGTCGTTCCCGCAGGGGCGCCATCAGGGCCTGGATGCGCGGCCCGGCAATCGGGAAGTGATTGACCGGCACCGGGTCCCGGGGCGCGTCGGGGTGGAACATCACGTAGTCGAGCTGATCGCCCTGGTGCCAGACGCGGAATTCCGCGCGCAGGCGGAAGGCGTCCCGGGGCGAGGGGAAAACCGCCGCGGCGGGCGGTGAGAAGGGGGCCAGCAGGGCCTCGGTCTTCGCCACCTTGTCGGCGAGGAGGGTGTTGTAGTGCTCGGGCTGGAAGCGGCTCAGGGGCATGCCGGCAGCCTCCCGCGGTCGCGGCGGTCCCAGAGCGCGACAGCCTGTTCACGCGCCTGCTCTGGCGATTGTTCCGGGTGGAGCAGGAGCAGGGCCGCGGCGGTGGTGTCCAGCGTCGCCGCGAGACCCAGCGCATCTTCTTCCTCCCCGCGCCAGAGCCGGCGCAGGGGGGCCACCGAGGGCGTCACCTCGCGCTTGGCGGGCAGGCTGTCGGCGGGGCGCCGGGGCAGGGTGGTTTCCCCCGTCGCATCCTCGTGCAGCCAGGTCAGGCGGTTGTCGGCGTGGGGGCGGATCTCCGCCTCGCCGGCCTCGCCCTTGAAGACCATGGCATGGGGCTGGCCGAGGTGTTGGTCGGCTTCCCGGTGCAGGCGGGCATAGGCGGGGTGAAAGACGCTCTGCAGGCTGTAGGGGGCCTGCAGCGGGTTGAGCATGCGGGTCAGGGTGTTGACGCAGGAGCGCAGTCCGAGCACGGGTTTGAGTCCCAGCAGATGATCCAGGTCCGGGCAGAACTGGCCCAGGGAGAGGTAGCTGATACCCCCGTCGGCGAGTTGCGCGGCGACCGCCTGCCAGGTATCCGCGACGGGCAGGCCCAGGGCTCGCATTGCCTCGTCGGTGTACAGGCGCCCGGGGGTATGGGCGCTGCCGCCGTGCAGGAAGACCCGCTGACCCGACCCGGCGAGCAGCAGTGCCGCCAACAGGTACCAGGGGTGCTCGCGGCGCTTGCCGGCGTAGCTCGGCCAGTCCAGGGTGGCACTGCCCAGGGGCCGCGCGGGCGCGAGCTGGGCCCGACAGGCCTCGACGAAGCCCGCCAGTTCGTCACCGGTCTCCTCCTTGACCCGCAGGAGCATGAGGAAGGCGCCCACCTGCAGCGGATCGGCGTCTCCCCGCAGCAGCATGGCAAAGGCCTCGCGGGCTTCCTCGCGGCTCAGGCCGCGGGTGCCGGTGCGGCCGCGCCCGAGAATGCGGACGTACTGGGCAAAGGGGTGCTCTGGGTTCACGGTCTCTCTACAGGCAGTTGTCGGGTTTGGGCAGGCCGGCGATCTTGCTGGCCAGGCGTGCCGGGGAACCGGGGAACAGGGACAGCAGGTAGATGCTCCTGCCTTTCTCGGGCCCCAGTTCCCGGGCGCAGAACTTTACCAGCGGGCGCATGTTGGGGGAACTGTCGAAGCGCGCGTAGTAATCGCGCACCAAATGCAGGATTTCCCAGTGGGCATCGCTCAGGGTGATGTTCTCCTTCGCGGCCAGCTCGGCGGCCAGGGCCGGTGTCCATTGCCGGCGGTCGCGCAGGAAGCCGTCGCGGTCGAAGGCGGAGGCATCGAGCATCGGCCTTGCCCCTCAGTACCAGGCCAGCTGGCGCGGGTGCTCTTCGGTGAGGGCGACGAAGCCGTCCTCGTCGATCACCCTCGCTGCATTCGCCAGCCGCGACAGCACCCCCGCAGCCCGCGCCTCGGCCTCCAGCAGGCAGACCGGGCAGGGGAGATGCGCCAGGCGCCCGGCGGCGTCACTGTCGCCGAGGGCGTGGTAGACCCCGTCCCCCAGCAGCAGCAGGGCATCACCCGGGGCCAGTGCCTCGAGACAGGCTTCGCTCTGGCGATGCCCCGGCGGGCAGTTCAGTGTGTGCAGTGTCATCCTCAGAACCCCAGGACATGCGTGTGGGCCGCCAGCAGGTCGCGCTGGCCGGCGGCGTCAACCAGTCGGGCATGCGCCGGGAGCCCCGCGGCCAGCAGGCCGTGACGGGCGGCGGACTCGGCATCCACATGCACCTGCTCGATATCGTAGAGGGGCAGGCTGTCCAGCAGCTTGCCCAGGCTGCGCACGCCCAGGGCGCTGCCGTCCTGCTCCGGCAGCAGCTGCAGCACGCCATCGCCCTGCAGCAGCAGGGTCACCGGCAGGTCGAAGACCGCCAGGGCCAGGGTGGTATCCAGCGCACTGCGCGCCAGGCTGTGGCCGGGCGGCTGCCTGCTGATCACCAGGGTGGCGGGGCGGGGGGCGCTCATCCGAAGGTCACCACCCGGTCGCTGGTCGCCAGAGCTTCCACCAGTTCACCCAGGCCGCCCAGGCGAAAGGCCGGGTGCACCGTGGCCTCGCTATCCTCCCGCTGGGCCGCCGTGGCGTCCAGCAGCCCGCGCCGCTGTGCCGAGCTGACACAGAGAACCAGTTCGGTCGTGTCTCCGGCGAGTTCGACCCAGCCGGCGAGCAGGTCGGTTTCGTCACTGGGGGTGCTGGCCGCCGCGGTGCCGGTGCGGGTACCCTCGTCGAGAAAGAACACCAATGGCAGTTGGTGACCGCGGGTCAGCAGCGCCCGGGCAAAGCGCAGAGCGGTGAGCCCGCTGCGGCTGGCGGTGGGCGAGGCGGTGATCAGCAGGGTGTAATTCACGGCTGTAGCGCTACAACGAAAAACCCCGGCCGGAGCCGGGGCTGGCGGAGGCGTTTGGACACGCGCTCAGTCTTCACCACCGAAGACGCCGAGCAGCTGCAACATGTGGATAAACAGGTTGTAGATGCTCAGGTAGAGGGAGACCGTGGCGCGGATGTAGTTGGTCTCGCCGCCGTGGATGATGCGGCTGGTGTCGAACAGGATCAGGCCCGACATGATCAGGATCACCGCGGCCGAGATGGTCAGGGAGAGCGCCGGAATCGCCAGGAAGATATTGGCGATGGAGGCGACGACCGCGACCAGCAGGCCGACAACCAGGAAGCCGCCCATGAAGGAGAAGTCCTTGCGGGTGGTCAGGGCGTAAGCGGAGAGGCCGAAGAACACGATGGCGGTGCCGCCCAGTGCCTGCATCACCAGCGAGGGGCCGTTGGGCAGTGCCAGGTAGTAGCTGAGCAAGGGCCCGATAGAGGCGCCCATGACGCCGGTAAAGGCGAAGATCGCCAGCAGGCCCTTGCTGGTATCGGCCATCTTGTGGACCACGAACAGCAGGCCGAAGCCGACCAGCATCAGCACCAGGGCGGCGCCCTGGCCCAGGCCCATGGCCATGGAGATCCCTGCAGTCATGGCACTGAACAACAGGGTCATACCCAGCAGCATGTAGGTGTTCTTCAGCACCTTGTTGGTGCTGACCACCGAATCCATGCCTGCGGTATTCAGGTTGTACAGGCTCTTGTCTTGCATGTTTACCACTCCTTGAGAATACACCCGTGGGTGCGGTTCATTCTTGGACCCATGATAACCATGAAAATTCCAAAAACCAACGGATTTACAAGACCCTACAAACGCTGGGGGATTGGCGTATGATAGGGGACTGTGCGTAGTCGGTCTAGGAGGGAATCTTGCGGCGATACCGGACACTGCCGCGGCTGCCAGCACTGGCGACCGGCCTGCGTGGCGCCCTGGCCGAGGGCTATGACCGCCGCGACCTGTGGCGGGATATTCTGGCCGGCCTGACGCTGGGCACCATCGCGGTGCCGCTTTCCATGGCCCTCGCGATCGCCGTCGGCGTGCCGCCCCAGCACGGTCTGTACACCGCTATCGTGGCGGGTGCGGTGATCGCCCTCGCGGGGGGTTCCCGTTTCAACGTATCCGGCCCCACTGCCGCCTTTGTCGTCATCCTTTTGCCCATTGTTCAGCAACACGGCCTGGGAGGCCTGCTGCTGGCGACCTTGATGGCGGGGCTGATCCTGATCGCCATGGGGCTGGGCCGGCTGGGGCGCCTGATCAGCTTTGTCCCCTACCCGGTGGTGCTGGGTTTCACCACCGGCATCGCGGTGGTGATTGCCACCCTGCAGGTGCCGGACTTCCTGGGCCTGGTGGTACGCCACGGCAATGAATCCTTTCACCTGCATCTGCTGCACATCGCCGGCTCCCTCCACGCCCTGGATCCGGTGGCCTTCGGAGTGGGGCTGTTTACCCTGGCAGTGCTGATTCTCTGGCCCCGTCTCGGCACCGGCGTTCCGGCACCCCTGGTGGGGCTGGGCTCCGCCGCGGTGCTGGGGGCGCTGCTCAACCAGAGCGGCTGGCTGCCCGGCGAGGGAGTGGCGACGATCGCCTCCCGCTTTACCTGGTCGATGGGGGAGCTGTCGGGTTCGGGCATCCCTCCGGTGCTGCCCCATTTCGCCTGGCCCTGGGAGCTGCCGGGGGCGGACGGCGAGCCACTCGGCTTGAGTTTTGGTCTGGTTCAGGAGCTGCTCGGACCGGCGATCGCCATCGCCATGCTCGGAGCCATTGAATCGCTGCTGTGTGCCGTGGTCGCGGATGGGCTGACCCGCACGCGCCACGACCCCAATGCCGAGTTGATCGGGCAGGGCCTGGGTAATCTGCTGGCGCCGCTGTTCGGCGGGATCACCGCGACCGCGGCGATTGCCCGCACCGCGACCAATATCCGCAGCGGTGCGCGTTCCCCCATTGCCGCGGTGGTTCACGCCGGTGTGGTGCTGCTCACCGTGATCGGCCTGGCGGGGCTGCTCGGCCATGTGCCCATGGCCGCCCTGGCGGCCCTGCTGCTGGTCACCGCCTGGAACATGAGCGAAGTGCGTCACTTCGTGCACACGCTGCGTTCGGCGCCGGCGGGGGATGTGTCCATCCTGCTGGTGTGTTTTGGGCTTACCGTCCTCTTCGACATGGTGCTTGCGGTGGGGGTGGGCATGGGCCTGGCAGCGGCGCTGTTCATTCGTCGCATGGCCTCGCTCAGCCACGGTCGTCGGGTTGATCCCCAGCGGGACAGCTTTGCCGCCGAACTGCCGGCGGAGGTGGCCCTCTACGACATCAATGGGGCGCTGTTCTTCGGCGCCGCGGAGCGGGCACTCTCCTCACTCTGGCTGGTGGACAAGCGCTTGCGCGTAGTGATCCTGGACATGCGCGACGTGCCGAGCATTGACGTCACCGCGATGATCGCCCTGCAGTCGGTGGTCGAGGACCTGCAGCGCAACGGCGTGGGACTGATCATGGTCGGCCTGCCCGCGCGTATCATCACCAAGATGCGTCGCGCGGGTTTGCGCCGCGAGGCGGGGCGGCTCAGTCACTGCCGCAGCCTGGAACAGGCGGGGCGGCTGGTACGTCGCTGGCTGCCTGAGGCCGCCGGCGAAATGCCAACCAAAACCGAATAAACTCAGTCGGGCACCAGTCGGCCCGCCCGCCACCATACCACCAGGGTTTCCACGCCGAAGCCCCCTAGCAGAGCCAGGACGGCGAAACGGTGATCGAGTAGCCCGGTGGCCTCGCCCAGGGCGCCCAGCGCGGCGATGACCAGGACGCGGGAAAGGCTGGCCCAGGCCATGCCGCCGGTGCGCTCCCGGGCGATCAGCATGCCGTGGAAGTAATTGCGCAAAATGATGATGCCCGGCATCAGGGTCATCAGCAGCAGAATGTCCATGGCGCGCTGCAGCACCTCGCCCTGAATGCCCAGGCCGCGGCGCAGGAGCCAGTCGCCCAGGGGCGAGAGGGCAACGGCCAGCATGATCAGAGTGAGGCCCAGGGCCACCCGGCGCATGAAGCGACGCTTGCCCGCGAGGTCGTCCAGGCCGAAGCTGACAAAGAAGTGACGGAACTGGTTTGCCGCCTGTTGAAACAGGAAAGCGAAATCGAAGCCGACCCGCAGGGCGGCGATGATCACTACCCCCTCGGGCTGCCGTGCGACAAAGGCGTAGAGAATCGGCCGGCTGAGGGAGAACAGGGCGCCGGTGGTGGCCAGGGGCATGAAGAAGCGTAACAGACGTCCCGCCGAGGGCGGCGGTTCGGCGCTTTCCGGCAGCGGATGATGGCGTCCGGCTTGGCGCCTTGCGAGCAGCGCATGGACCAGGGTGGCTGCGGCCTGGGCGCTCACCAGCACCGCTAGCGCCGACCCGCCGAGGGCGAAGCCCGCCAGCAGCCAGCCGCCCAGGACGCCGAGGTAAATGGCGTTCAAGGCGGTAACCTGACCGGTGAGGCGGGCCTGGATCAGCAGGCCCACGTAATACAGTCGCAATGCGTGCAGCAGCAGTACCGGCGCCAGCCACACCAGGTAGCGGCAGACGCGCTCCAGCATGCTCGCCTCGACACCGAAGGCCAGCCCCACCAGCACCTGCCCGGGGGTGCTGCCGCCGACCCAGCCTATCGCCAGTGCCAGCAGTGTGGCCAGCAGGACGACAAAGCGCAGTGTCTGCCGGGCCGCGGCGCGGCTGCGGGCGAAGTGGGCGGAGAGGTGCTGGGTAAACTCGAGGCCGGTGCCAAACAGCGAAAACACCGCGTGGGCGATGGCGAAGATGGCCAGTTCGGTGACGGCGTCGGGGAAGCGCGCCAGTGAGGCGTTCTGGAACTGCACACCCAGCAGCGTGGCCGCACCGGTGAGCGCCAGGGGCCAATAGAAGGCCCAGTATTCCCGCTGGGTTCTTGCGGTCAACCAAAGTCTCCTTCGCGTGCTGAGACCCAGTGTACAGAAAAGACTGCCAGTTGGCGGGTTTGGGGTGCTGCGCGAGAGAAGCAATCCCGACTGTCTTCCGCAGTTTGCAAACCGCAGTCCTGCTTGCTAGCTTGAGCCTTGCCTGCCTGGCCAATTTTCGGGCAGTAATGAAAGGGTGAGGAATATCGGGATGACGTCATCTTACTGGTCAAAAGCGGTCCGCACTGTCCTCGGAGCCGTATTCCTGGTGGGCCTGGTTTCCGCCTGCAACACCATCGAGGGAGCAGGTGAAGATATCGAACAGGCTGGCGATGAAATCGAAGAAGCCACCAGCAACTGAGCTACTGTACCCGTTGGTAGGTTCATCGCACAGGTTTCCGGTATGGTTTGCCAGCCACGCGAATTGAATCGTGGACTCCCTACTGCCTGAAGTGGATGTCGGTCTGATACTGCTCCACCTCCGTCAAATCGGTATCGCTTTCATTCTCTCGCTGCCGGTCGCCATCAATCGGGAGTACCGCGATCAGGCTGCCGGACTGCGAACCTTCCCCCTGGTCGCCATCGCCTGTTGTGCTTTCATGCTGGTGGGCATGGACGTCTACGAGGGCTCAGACGCAGAAGCCCGGGTCATGTACGGCATCATTACCGGGATGGGTTTTATTGGCGGGGGCTCCATCGTCAAGCGATCGGGCCAGGCGGATGGCACCGCGACGGCTGCCGGCCTGTGGTTGACTGGCGCCCTGGGTATTTCCGTGGCTTATAACCGCTACGAGGTCGCCATCGTTTTGTCCTTGATCGGCTTCCTGATCTTTCAGTTTTCCGAACAATTCAAGACCACCGCTCGATAACTGTGCAGCGTCCGCGGCAGCCCGGTTTGGCCGGGGGCTGAAAGGGGGGTAACGGGATTCCAGGGCGGCCTGAAGCGAAAAACCCCTCGGGGAAGCGCGCCAGTGGGGCGTTCTGGAACTGCACACCCAGGAGCGTGGCCGAGCCGGTGAGTGCCAAGGGCCAGTAGAAGGCCCAGTATTCCCGCTGGGTTCGGGTAGTCAATGAAGGTCTCCTGGAAATCACTGCGCCCCGGTTACTGAGGCGCGTTAGGCAGGCCTTCGCAGAGGATATCGATCAGCCCCCCTCAGGGGGTTTGGTCCGTGGGGAATGCCATCCAGGCGACGCCAATCGAGGTGACGCCGGCGGCAGTGCCATAGATCTCGACATCCGCGGTGCTGTCGCCCACGAAAAAGCTTTTCAGGTTGACAGTCAGCCGGCCGCTGCTGGATGCGTCGGGCGTGACAACCACGCCAGTGACTGGCTCTCCAAAAGAGAGGGTGCAGGTAATCGGCGTTGTATCCGTGGCAGTGCCAACGCAGCTACCGCCCTGGGCGCCACCCAGCACTCGCCCCTGAAAGCCGCTCGCGCCGGCAGGCCCTTGCGGGCCTTGGGGACCTGGCGGGCCCTGGACACCTTGTGGGCCTGCGGGGCCGATGGGGCCTGCGGGACCTACTGGGCCGGTGGGGCCGGGGTCACCTTGAGGTCCTTCAGGCCCGGCGGGGATGCTGTCGATGGCAGATTCGAGGGCATCAAAATTTGCGTTGAACTCCTCGGCTTCGATAATTCCGCCATCCTGAAAGGTATGGGGAACCTGGGTTTGTGCGACGGCAAATGCGGCCGCAGACAATAGGGTGAAGAGAGCCAGTCGGCGCACCTTAATCTCCTTGTGTGGTTTTTGTTTTCATGGTGTAAACGACAGCCCAAAGCGCTATTGCCGTGAGTATCAGGGCCCAGAGCGGGAGGGCCGGTACCGGCTCCGGCAGCGGTCCGAACTGGGTTCGCCCGAAGCGGGCGACACCGAAGAGCGGGAAGGACTGCGCCAATGCGAGCACAGAAAACAGTGTCGCGGACAATGCCATGCCACAACGCAAGAGCCGATTATTCAAGGCTTTCCCCTTAGTGTTCCCCCGAGTCGACTTGAGTAAACCAGTGATCATGGCCAATCACAAGCAGAGCTTGCGCAGCATTCGACCCGTATCACGGTAATGCCCAAAGGTTCACCGAAGAGTGGGCCTCTACTGCGACGGCGTCCGCATTGGCGAAGATTTCGAGGAGAGTCCGGAAAGAAGAGGTAGTGCTGCCCGTCTGAACACCAGATGGTGCCGGCGATGCCAGGAAACTATGGCTAGGGATGCGTCGAAGTGGCGGTGGGCCAGGGATTCGAACCCCGGGAGGGTTGCCCCTCAACGGTTTTCAAGACCGCCGCTTTCGACCACTCAGCCAGCCCACCGTAATCAATTGTGATTCCCCGGCATCCCGGGGAAGCGCGTGATTATACAGAGCCTTCCGCGGGGCACAAGGGGCTCGACACAGGATATGCCGGCCCCTGGTGCTTGCCAGGCATCAGCCTTCGGCGCTGGTCCGGGAGGCGGGCAGCGGGCCGCGGGGGTCGTTGCTCGCCCGCGGAACCACGCGGCCGCTGTGGCTGGCAGGCGGTGCCTGTTCCTCGCGGAACAGCACCGGATGACCGGTGGTGATGTCCACCTTGCCGATTTCCCGCGGTGCCACCCGCGGATCGTTGCTGGCGCGGCCTGTCGAAGCGGAGCCACGGCCAGGTTTACTCCCGGACGCAGCTGCCGGTGCAGTGGCGGCAGGCGGTACTGTTGCCGCCGGGGCCTCCGTTTGTGGCGCTGCCGTTTCCGCTACCGCCGCTTCCGCATCGGCAGGTGCCTCGGGCGCGGTTTTGGCGGCCTCGGGCTCTGACTCCTCGGCGGTTTCCGGCTCTACCGGCTGCGCCGCTGCAGGCTTTTCGACGGCCACTTCCTCCGCCACTGCCGCCTCGACGGGCGTCTCGACAGCGGTCTGCTCCTCAGCAGGTGGCGGCTCCGAAGCCGAAGCTGCTGCGGCTTTCTCCCCGGAAGATGCCGGTGGCTCGAACGCCTGCTCCTCACGGCGTGCGCTCTGGTGGTGCGCTTCCTCGGCGGCTGCGGCGACTTCTGCCTCGGAGCGTTCGCTCGCCGCGGCTTCGGCCTCCTGGGCCGCCAGGATGTGCACCGGGGTCACGGCCGCGGCCGGGATATGCCCGTCCTCGAAATCCAGGCTGTTGTCGTCGGCGGACTCGTCCGTGCGCTTGGCCTCGGTGGGACGCTGGCGCGGGGCCTGTTCGCGGGGGCTTTCGGCTGCGGCGGGCCTTGCCGCGGCGCTTGCCGCTTCGCCCGCGGCGGCGCTGCTGTCACTGCTGTCGCTGGCGGCGCCACTGCTGGCGTCCTCCGCGGCGGGACGCGGGCGACGGCGACGCCGCGGTTCGGCGCGCTTCATGTCGCTGGGCCGCTTGCGCGGACGCTCCCGGTTTTCATCCGCGGCGTCCACGCTGCTGTCATCCAGTGCGCTGCTGTCAGCGCTGTTATCGCTACTGCTGTCGGCACTGCTGCGAGCCTCGGCATTCTGGCTCGGGCGGCGCCGGCGTCCGCCGCGACGGCGCCGCGACTTGCTGGGCGCCTGCTCGTTGCCCTGGGCTTCATCGCTGCTGTCGTCGCCGCGTGCCTGGGGCTTGTCGGCGTCCCTTGTGCTGTCCTTGGCTGCGCTTGTCGCGTCGCTGCTTGGGCGCGGGGCGCTGTCGCGATTTTCCTGGGAGCGGCCCTCCTGGGAACGGCCCTCCTGGGAACGGCTTTCCTGGGAACGGCTTTCCTGGGTGCGGCTGCCCTGGCTGCGATTGCTCTGGCCCCCGCTGCGGCGACGGCCGCCGCGGCTGCGCCGGTTGTTGTTGCTGCGCTCGCCGTCAGCACTCCCCGAACGGGCGCTGCTGCGGGACTTGTCGCTGGTTTCCGTTTCCGCCTGGGCCGGTGTGGCTTCGGCTTCCGCTTTGGCGCTATCCGCGGCGGGGTCGCCAAACAGCACCGCCATCAGGCGGCCGACCAGACCCGGCTTGGCCGCCGCACTGGGGGCCGCGGGCATCGGCGCCGCCTGCCGCGCGGGCGGGCGCTTGTCGGCTTTCTGCTCGCTTTCCGGCTCGGCCGGGGTGGGCACTGCGTTGTCGCGCTTGTTCTCTGGAGCAGGGGCAGAGGGTGTCACGCCCTGGACCGCGGGCTGGGGCGCCGGCGGGCGCGCGGCGTGGGCGTCGCTGACGACATCGGCTTCGGGAACGGCCACTTCAATCTTGTAGCTGACCTGGCGGTCCTCGGGGACCTCGTCATCGCGCAGACGCTGCACTTCGAAGTGAGGCGTCTCCAGGTTCGGGTTGGGGATGACCAAGATGCGCGTGCGGCTGACCTGCTCGATCTCCGAGAGGGCGCTGCGCTTCTCGTTGAGCAGATAGGCGGCGACGTCCACCGGAACAATCGCGCGCACTTCGGCGCTGCGGTCCTTGATCGCTTCCTCTTCCATCAGGCGCAGGATCGACAGGGCCAGGGACTTGGTGTCGCGGATGGTGCCCTGACCGGTGCAGCGGGGGCAGACGATGTTGCTGGTCTCGCCCAGGGAGGGGCGCAGACGCTGGCGGGACATTTCCAGCAGGCCGAAGCGGGAGATGCGGCCGACCTGGACCCGGGCGCGGTCGATTTCCAGGGCTTCGCGCATGCGGTTCTCCACCTGGCGCTGGTTGCGCGAGGCGAGCATGTCGATGAAGTCGATGACCACCAGGCCGCCCATGTCGCGCAGGCGCAGCTGGCGGGCAATCTCGTCGGCGGCCTCCAGGTTGGTCTGCAGGGCCGTTTCCTCGATGTCCGTGCCCTTGGTGGCGCGGGCCGAGTTGATGTCGATGGACACCAGGGCTTCGGTGGGGTCGATCACGATCGAGCCGCCGGAGGGCAGGCGCACTTCGCGCTGGAAGGCGGTCTCGATCTGGCTCTCGATCTGGAAACGGTTGAACAGGGGGATGGAGTCTTCGTAGCGGCGGATGCGGTTCTTGTAGCGGGGCATCACCATGCTGACGAAATCCAGGGCCTGGCGATAGGCGTCCTCGGAGTCGATCATCACCTGGTCGACGTCATCCCGCAGGTAGTCGCGGACGGCGCGAATGATGACATTGCTCTCCTGATAGAGGAGGGCGGGGGCCTTGAGGTCGTCGCTGGCCTTGGTGATGGATTCCCACAGCTGCAGCAGGTAATTGAGGTCCCATTGCAGCTCCTCGGCGCTGCGGCCGACCCCCGCGGTGCGAATGATCACGCCCATGCCGTCGGGGATTTCCAGGGCGTTGAGGGCCTCGCGCAGCTCGCTGCGATCGTCGCCTTCGATGCGCCGGGAGATGCCGCCGGCGCGGGGGTTGTTGGGCATCAGGACCATGTAGCGGCCGGCCAGGCTGATAAAGGAGGGGAGTGCTGCACCCTTGTTGCCGCGCTCTTCCTTGTCCACCTGGACGATGATTTCGGTGCCTTCCTTGACCACTTCCTTGATCTTCATCCGGCCTTCGCCGCCGCTGGGGTCACGGTGGAAGTATTCCCGGGCGATTTCCTTCAGCGGCAGGAAGCCGTGGCGCTCGGCGCCGAAGTCCACGAAGGCCGCTTCGAGGCTGGGCTCCACGCGGGTGATCCTGCCTTTATAGATATTGGACTTTTTCTGCAGACGGGTGCGGTTTTCGATATCCAGATCGTAGAGACGCTGTCCGTCGACGAGGGCAACACGCAGCTCTTCGGGCTGGGTTGCATTGATGAGCATTTTCTTCATGATTAGGCCATATACCTGTTGCGCACAGGGCTGGCCGGGAGGGAATCAGCTGTCAGCGCCGGCCTTGGGCCAGGCGGCATCTCGGGTCGGTTCGTCCCGGTATCTGCGCGACCCACGCGGGTCCGCGGTACCGTCCTCACCACTCTGAGCAATCAGGTGTGCGTTTCTGTGCAGCGCTTGTCGGGGCGCTGCCGGCAGCGACGACGCAACGCGCTGGCGCGATACGTCGGCTTCTGATAGTGTCGCGTCACCTGATGACCGCGACCGTGCTGCCCAAAGCCTTGTCTGATTCTGGTTCCCGGCAGTGTCACTGCGCGGTTCATCCGTATCATCGCGCGCTGGGCGGGGCGGCTCGATAGTGCGCGCCCGGCAAGCTGCAGCCATGACATCCGTTTTGTGTGTTCTGACGCGTGCCCGTTCCCCCTGGAGCGCTGCGGTTGCGTCGGCAGGCCCTGCTGTCAGAGGGGGCGTCCGCCGGGGGCTTTTCGAGCCAAACCGCGGCGACACGCCCCGGACTATATCAGCAAAAGCTAAGTGCTTCAATTGTCAAGATTTTACGGGAGAGCATGAAACGTCACGCCAAGTCCCCCGCCGGGCGCTCTGGGCCCAGGCAACGCAAGGCCCCGGAGGGGGCCCCGCAATCCGCCCCGGAAGCGACCGCCGTGCGCCAGCTCACCGTGGGCGAGGATGCGGAAGGTCAGCGCCTGGACAACTACCTGGTGAAGGTCCTCAAGGGTGTGCCTCGCACCCGTATCTACCGGGGCCTGCGCAAGGGCGAATTCCGGGTCAACCGCGGCCGGGTGAAAGCCGACTACCGCCTGGCGCAGGGCGATGTGCTGCGCATCCCGCCCCTGCATCAGCCGCCGCCGGGGGCGCCGCCGGTGGTGTCCGACGCCCGCGCGGAGCAGCTGCGCGCGCGCATCGTCTACGAGGATGCCGGGTTGCTGGTGGTGAACAAGCCCTCCGGCCTGGCCGTGCACGGCGGCAGTGGCCTCAACTACGGCTTGATCGAGTGCCTGCGTCAGTTGCGCCCGGAGGATCGCTATCTGGAGCTGGTGCATCGACTTGACCGGGATACCTCGGGTCTGATTCTGATCGCGCGCAAGCCCGCCGTGCTGCGGGAGCTGCACCGTCAGCTGCGCGGTGACGGGGTGGACAAACGCTACCTGGCCCTGGTGCCGGGCCGCTGGCCCCGGGGCTTGCGCCAGGTGGAGGCGCCGCTGGAGAAAAACCATCTCCAGTCCGGCGAGCGCATGGTGCGGGTCTCCCGGGAGGGGAAGCCCTCGCTGACCCGCTTTGCGGTGGTCGAGTCATTTGCCGAAGCCACCCTGGTCGAGGCTCGGCCGGTGACCGGGCGCACCCACCAGATCCGCGTGCACGCCCGTCACGCCGGGTTCCCGCTGCTGGGCGACGAAAAGTACCAGGACGAGCGGGGCGAGGCCCTGGCGCGCAGCCTGGGGCTGCGGCGCCTGTTCTTGCATGCCGCCAGTCTGCGTTTCTCGCTGCCGGAAGTGGGCCGGATTGCCCTGCAGGCGCCCCTGGATGATGATCTCGAGCAAATTCTCGAAAAGCTCCGCAAGTAATTAATTATGTTGGTTATATTTGATTGGGATGGGACGCTTTGCGACTCCCTGGGGCAGATTGTCGCGGCGATGCAGGCAGCGGCCCGGAAATGTGCGCTGCCGGTACCTTCGGAGGCCGCCGTCCGGCACATCGTCGGGCTGGGATTGCCCCAGGCCGTGGCGGTGCTCTACCCGGAACACGGCGAGCGGGACCGGGAGGCGCTGGCAGCGGCCTATTCGACCTGCTACGTGGCGGCCGATCCCGGTCCGGCGCGGCTCTACGGGGGCGCGCTCGAGCTACTCGAGGCCCTGCGCGGGAGCGGGTGTGAGCTGGCCATTGCCACCGGCAAGACTCGCCGCGGACTCGATCGGGTGCTGGCGGGGCTGGGCATGCAGGGCTACTTCGAGAGCACCCGCTGTGCCGATGAAACCGCCTCCAAGCCGGATCCGCGGATGCTTTCAGAAATCCTTCGCGAGCGGCGCCGGCCGCGGGAGCAGGCGCTGATGGTGGGCGATTCGATCTACGATCTGGACATGGCGCGCCGCCTGGGCATGGCCTCGGTGGGGATCAGCCACGGGGTGCACGACCACGCGGCTCTCGGGGCCCACCATCCGGTGGCGATTGTCGACCGGCTGTCCGAGCTGGAAGCGGTGGTGGCGGGGCTGGCTCAGTCGAGAACCGCGTGACCGGCCTCCTGTAGCAGGGCGCACAGGGCGATCAGGGGCAGGCCCTCGAGGCTGGTGGGGTCGTCGCCCTCCAGGCGCTGGAACAGGGCGCTGCCCAGGCCCTCGCACTTGAAGCTGCCGGCGCAGTCCCAGGGGGCCTCCCGGGCCAGGTAGCGTTCGATTTCGCCGTCGCTCAGCGAGCGGAAGTGCACCCGGAAGGGCACCACCACCGCCCGATCAAAAGCCGGCGTCCGGCGGGCCAGGGCCAGGCCGGTGTGGAATGCCACGCTGCGGCCGCTGCTGGCCCGCAGTTGCTCCCGGGCGCGCGGGTAGGCGCCGGGCTTGCCCAACAGCTGGCCGTCGAGGCAGGCCACCTGGTCACTGCCAATGACCAGGGCCTCCGGGAAACGGTCTGCGACCACGCGGGCCTTGGCCCGGGCCAGGCGCAGGGCGAGTTGCTCTGCCGACTCCCCCGGCAGGGGGCTCTCGTCGACCTCCGGGGCCACGCAGCGGAAGGGCAGCTGCAGGCGCTCCAGCAGGGCGCGCCGATAGGGGGAGGTGGAGGCGAGAATGAGCGTTTCGGGCACGGATTTTCCTGTTTTGTGAAGGATTTCCTGAACTGGTTGTATTCTATCGTTTTTTTTGACAAAGCGTGAAAGCGCGCCTATGATGCGCGCCCATGTTGAATGCACCCCTTCCCGGCACGCTGGATGTGCGCAAGGCCGCGTCGCGCGGCGTGACGGTTCAGGGCAGCCTGCAGCCGCGCGACCTGCCGCGGTTTCGCGAGCTGCTGGCGGGCGACGACGGAGAGATCCAGGCCAGTCTCGATTTATACCGGGACGAAGAGGGTCGTTTCGTGCTGCACATTGTCATCGAGGCCCGGGTCTCGGTGACTTGTCAGCGTTGTCTGCGGCCCATGCCGCTGTCGCTCCGCAGTGACAGCGAGCTGGCGGTGGTCTGGACCGACGAGCAGGCGCGACACCTGCCGTCGCATCTGGACCCGCTGGTCCAGGGGGAAGAGGAGTGCGACCTGCGGGCGCTGGTGACGGAGGAGCTGATTCTGGCCCTGCCGGCCTTCAGCTACCACGAGCAGGCGGATTGCAACACGCTGCTGGCCGAGTATGCAGCGCCCACGGAGGCGGAGAAGGAAGCCGACGACGGGGCGGAAAAGCGGCCCAACCCTTTTGACATACTGGCGCAATTAAAGCGCGGCGATACACATCAGGAGTAACCCATGGCAGTTCAACAGGACAAGAAATCCCGGTCGCGCCGCGGCATGCGCCGTTCCCACGACGCCCTGACCGGCCCGACCCTCAGCGTCGACCAGACCAGCGGCGAGACCCATCGCCGTCACCACGTCTCCGCCGACGGTTTCTATCGTGGCAAGAAAGTCGTCAGCACCGGTAGCGACGACTGAGACCGCCCGGCGCGCGAGAGCACGCCAGGCCGGTGATTTGATACCATGCGCAACGGGAGCTTCGGCTCCCGTTCGTGTATCTGCAAGCTCCGGAGACTGATATTTTGACCACGCATTCTTCCAGTGCCTTTGTTTTCCCCGGGCAGGGTTCCCAGAAAGTCGGCATGCTGGCCGCCGCCGCGGAGGCCAGTCCGGTTGTCATCGAGACCTTTCGCGAAGCCAGCGACGCCCTCGGCTACGACGTCTGGGACCTGGTCCAGAACGGCCAGCAGGAGGCGCTCAACCTCACCGAAACCACCCAGCCGGTGCTGCTCACGGCGAGTGTTGCCCTGTGGCGCGCCTGGGTGGCCGCGGGCGGCCCGACTCCCGCGATCATGGCGGGCCACAGCCTGGGGGAATTCACCGCCCTGGTCTGTGCCGGCGCGCTGGACTTCGGCGACGCCGCCAGGCTGGTGCGCCAGCGCGGGGCCTTCATGCAGACGGCGGTACCCGTGGGCGAGGGCGCGATGGCGGCGGTGATCGGCCTGGATGACGAGCAGATCAATACCCTCTGTGCCGAGGTGCGCGACGCCGGCCGCGGTGAAGTCGCGGCGGTCAATTTCAACTCCCCGGGCCAGGTGGTGATCGCCGGTCACGCTGCAGCAGTCGAGGCGGCGGGCGAAGCCCTCAAGGCCGCCGGTGCCAAGCGCATCATGCCGCTGCCGGTCAGCGCGCCTTTCCATACCGTTCTGATGAAGCCCGCCGGCGAACAGCTGGAGCAGGTGCTGGCGGATGTGCGCATCGCGACCCCGCTGGTCCCGGTGGTGCACAACGTGCATGCGCAGACCGAGGCGGACCCCGAGCGTATCCGCGCGCTGCTGGTGGAACAGATCTACAGCCCGGTGCAGTGGACCCGCTGTGTGCAGACGATGGTAGACAGCGGCGTGCGCCAGGTGGTGGAATGCGGCCCGGGCAAGGTCCTCAGCGGTCTGAACCGGCGCATCGACAAGTCCCTGGAAAGTTTCAGCCTGGAGGAGCCGGAGGCGTTGCAGCAGGCGCTCGCCGCACTGGGCGGGCAGGAAGGAGTCAAGGCATGAGTCAAACGGACAAGGTTGCACTGGTCACCGGCGCCACCCGCGGCATCGGGCGCGCGATCGCCGAAGCCCTGGCGGAGGCCGGGTTTACCGTGGTCGGCACGGCCACCACGGAGAGCGGTGCGGAAGCCATCACCGAGTATCTGAAGGCGGGCAACTGGCCGGGTGCCGGGCTGACCCTGGACGTGGCGGATGCCGCGGCCGTGGACGAGACCATCAAGGGTATCTCCGAGCGCTTCGGTACCCCGCTGGTGCTGGTCAACAACGCGGGCATCACCCGCGACAACATTCTCATGCGCATGAAGCCCGACGAATGGCAGGCGGTACTGGATACCAACCTGTCTTCCCTCTATCGTGTGTCCAAGGCCTGCCTGCGGGGCATGACCAAGGCGCGCTGGGGGCGTATCGTCAACATCACCTCGGTGGTCGGGGCGATGGGCAACATCGGGCAGAGCAACTACGCGGCCTCCAAGGCCGGCGCCGAGGGTTTCTCCCGGGCGCTGGCCCGCGAGCTGGGCTCGCGCTCGGTTACCGTGAACTGCGTGGCTCCCGGGTTTATCGACACCGACATGACCCGCGACCTGCCGGAGGCACAGCGGGAGAGCTTGCTGTCCCAGATACCCCTGGGGCGCTTGGGTGAGGCTCGGGAGATCGCCGCCCTGGTGGCGTTCCTGTGCAGCGAACAGGCCGGGTATATCACCGGCGAGACCATTCACGTCAACGGTGGCATGAATATGGCATGACCCGGTAAGCGGCCGCGGGCAAAAAAAGTTATTACTCGGTCCCAAAACCGAGTAAAATGCGCGCTCGGGCCGGGTGACCAGGTTTGAAAAAAGCACTGAAATATCAGGAGTGACCAACAAGATGAGCAGCATCGAAGAACGCGTTAAGAAGATCGTCGCAGAGCAGCTTGGCGTGAAGGAAGAAGAAGTCTCCACGGAAGCCTCTTTTGTCGAGGACCTCGGCGCAGACTCCCTGGATACGGTTGAGCTGGTGATGGCCCTGGAGGAGGAATTCGAAACCGAAATCCCCGATGAGGAAGCCGAGAAAATCACCACCGTGAAACTGGCGATCGATTACATCAAAGATAACCTCGCCTGAGTTCATCCTGCTCATAGCAGTACCCGGAAAGCCGTTTCATACTAGTCTGGAGCGGCTTTTCTTTTTTGGGGCCACCCCGAATCTGGTTTGCAAGGAGTACGCGCCGTGAAAGGCAGACGCGTTGTAGTCACGGGCCTGGGCATGGTGACGCCGGTAGGGCTCACCGTGGCGGAAACCTGGGAAAACATTCTCGCCGGCAAGAGTGGTGCGGCACCCATCGAGGCCTTCGATGTTTCCGCCTACAGCACCCGCTTCAGTGCCAGTGTGCGCAATTTCGATATCGAGCCCTATTTCAGTGCCAAGGACGCCCGCAAGATGGACGTCTTTGTGCAGTACGGCATGGCCGCCGGGATCCAGGCGATGCAGGATGCCGGGCTGGAAATCAGCGAGGAGATGGCGCCCCGCGCCGGCGCCGCGATTGGTTCCGGCATCGGCGGCATCGGGCAGATCGAGAAAAACAGCGAAATCGTGGCCAATTCGGGTCCGCGCAAGATTTCTCCCTTTTTCGTGCCGGGCTCGATCATCAACATGATCGCCGGCAATCTCTCCATGCGCTACAACCTGCAGGGTCCCAACCTCGCCATCGTCACCGCCTGTACCAGTGGTACCCACAACATCGGCCTGGGTGCGCGGCTGATCGCCCAGGGCGACGCCGATATCATGCTGGTGGGCGGTGCGGAGATGGCCACCACCCCGGTGGGCTTGGGCGGTTTTGCCGCGGCCCGCGCCCTGTCCACCCGCAACGATGACCCCGAGGCCGCCTCGCGGCCCTGGGACCGCGACCGCGACGGTTTCGTCCTCGGTGACGGCGCCGGTGTCATGGTGCTGGAGGAATACGAGGCGGCCCGCGCCCGCGGCGCCAGGATTTATGCCGAGCTCACCGGTTTTGGCATGAGTGGCGACGCCTACCACATGACCCTGCCGCCAGAGGATGGCCGCGGCGCCGCGGCAGCCATGCGCAACGCCCTGCTGGACGCCGCCATGGATCCGGCGGCGGTGGACTACATCAACGCCCACGGCACCTCGACCAATGCGGGTGACGTGGCCGAGAGCCGCGCCATCGAGTCGGTACTGGGCAGTGCCGCCGGCAATGTCGCGGTCAGCTCCACCAAGTCGATGATCGGTCACCTGCTGGGGGCCGCCGGGGCGGTGGAGGCGATCTTCTCCGTGCTGGCCCTGCGCGATCAGGTGGCGCCGCCGACCATCAACCTGGACAACCCCGGCGAGGGCTGCACGCTCAACTACGTTCCCCACACCGCCCAGGAGCGCCGGATTCGCCACGCGCTGTCCAACTCCTTCGGTTTCGGTGGCACCAACGGGTCGCTGCTGTTCAGCCAGCTGGATTGAGGCCGGGGAGGGCGCGGGTGCCGGAAACCGCCTACTGGGTTGACGGCGAGCGGGCGGCGGCACTGCCGCTGCCCGACCGCGGCCTGTTCTATGGCGACGGGCTGTTCGAGACCCTGCTGGTGGTCTCCGGTCGCCCCCTGCTCCAGGGGCTGCACTGGCAGCGCCTGCAGCGGGGTATGGCTCGCCTGGGCTTTCCCGAGCACAGCCTGCCTGCCCTGGAGGCCCAGTTGCTGGCGGCTTGCGAGGGCAGTGCCGCGGAGGGCTGGCACCGCCTGCGCCTCACCGTGACGCGCGGTGGCGGCGAGCCCGGCTACGCGCCTGCGGAGCCCGCGCAGCTGCGCTGCATCATCAGTTGCCAGCCCCTGGCCCGCGACCCGCGGATTCCCCTGCCCGCCGCCGAACTGGAGGTGGCCGAGCTGAGCTGGGGCAGCCAGCCGGCTCTGGCCGGCATCAAGCACCTCAACCGCCTGGAGCAGGTCCTCGCCGCACGCGAGGCCCGCGAGCGCGGCTGCGACGACCTGGTGGTGCTGGGGCAGGGGGGCGACGTGATATCCACCACCAGCGCCAATCTTTTCCTGGTCCGCGACCGCTGGCTGCTCACGCCAACCCTGGAGCAGGCCGGCATCGCCGGCACCCGTCGTCAACTGATTCTCGAGGAGCTGGGAGAGGCCTGTGGCTTGCAGGCAGAGCCGGTGGCCCTGGGGCCAGCCGACCTCGCGGCAGCCGATGAGCTGTTTCTCTGCAATGCGGTGATCGGGCTGCGGGCGGTATCGCGACTGGCGGAACGCCGCTGGGACGACTGGCCAGTGACCCGGCAACTGCAGGCAGCCTACGCGGAACGCCTGGATCGATGAACCCGCTTTTCCGCCGCCTGCTGCGGGTCGCGCTGGTCCTGGCGCTGGCTGCGATGCTGGCGGCCGCCCTGCTGTTGATCTGGCTTGACCGGCGCCTGGATGCGCCGCTTCCCCTGCCCGAGGACGGCGCGCTGTTTGTGATCGAGCAGGGCGAGAGCCTGGCCGCGATCAGCCGTCGGCTGCAGGCGACCGGCTGGCTGCCGCAACCCTGGCTGCTGCGGGCCTGGGGGCGCTTCAGCGGCGATGATGCGCGTATCCGCCACGGCGAGTACCGCCTGCGCCCGGGCCTGTCGGTGCGCGAGCTGTTGGCGCTGCTGGCCAGCGGGCGTGTGGTGCAGTACCAGGTGACCCTGCCCGAGGGCATCACCCTGGTCCAGGCCCTGCAGCGCCTGGCGGCGGCCCCGGCACTGCGGGTCGTGCTCAGCGGCCCGGAGGACCCGGCCCTGCTCGCGCTGGTGGCGCCCCACACGGCGGCCGAGGGGCTGTTTCTGCCGGAGACCTGGCGCTACGAGCGCGGCGACAGCGATCTGCAGATCCTGGCGCGGGCGCACCGCGCGCTGGAGGATGAGCTGGCCCGGGCCTGGGCGGGGCGCGCCGAGGGCCTGCCCCTGGAAAGCCCCTATGAGGCGCTGATCCTGGCCTCGATCATCGAGCGCGAAACCGGCGTGCCGGCGGAGCGGGGCGAGATTGCCGGGGTTTTCGTGCGTCGCCTGCAGCGGGGCATGCGCCTGCAGACGGACCCGACCATCATCTACGGACTGGGGGAGGGCTTCGACGGCAATCTGCGTCGCAGTCACCTCGAGGATGCCGGCAACCGCTACAACACCTATCGCCACCACGGCCTGCCGCCGACACCCATCGCCCTGCCGGGACGCGCCGCCATTCGCGCCGCCCTGCAACCGGCGGCGGGGGACTCGCTCTACTTCGTGGCCCGGGGCGACGGCAGTCATGTCTTCAGCAGCACCCTTGAAGCCCATCGCCGGGCCGTGCGTAAATACCAGCTTTCGCGTCGCGAGGACTACCGTTCCTCGCCGCCCCCGTCCAGCCAGTAACACAGCAAGCAAGGGAGTCGCATGCACGGAACACGAGGCCTGTTCATCACCGTGGAAGGTGTGGAAGGCGTGGGCAAGTCCACCAACATGGCGTTCCTGGAGCGCCGTCTGCGGGCCTGCGGCGTCGACCTGGTGGTGACGCGGGAGCCCGGTGGCACCCCGCTGGGAGAGGACCTCCGCCAGGTGCTCCTGAGTCCCCGGGAAGAGCCGGTGGCGCCCCTGGCGGAGTTGCTGATGATCTTTGCCGCCCGGGCACAGCACCTGGAAGCGGTGATCCGGCCCGCCCTCGCGGCGGGGCGCTGGGTGCTCTGCGATCGCTTTACCGACGCCACTTACGCCTACCAGTCGGGCGGCCGCGGTCTCGATGCCAGTTTGGTACGCAGTCTCGAGCACCTGGTCCAGGGGGAATTGCGGCCGGATTACACCCTGTTGCTGGATGCGCCCCCCGAGGTCGGCCTGGCGCGCCTGGCCGAGCGCGGCACCACGGATCGTTTCGAGCGCGAAGCCCTGGCCTTTTTCCAGCGGGTCCGCGACACCTACCTGCGCCTGGCCCGGGAGAGCAGTGGCCGCTACCACCTGGTGGACGCCGCCCAGCCACTGCCCGCGGTCGAGGCGCAGTTGCAGGGTATCTGCGATGAACTGATGAGCTGCTGGCCGGCTCACCACGGCCTGCCCGCGTGAGCCTGGAGAACCTGCCCGCGATCAGCGTGCCGCTGCCCTGGCAGGCCGAGGCCTGGTCCCGCTGGCAGGCGCAGCTGGCCGCCGACCAGTTGCCCCACGCCCTGCTGGTGAGTGGCCCCGAGGGGGTCGGCAAGCAGCGTCTGGCGGTTGCGCTCTCCCGTTGGCTGCTCTGCCACGCGCCCCGCAATGCGGCCAATTGCGGCGAGTGCCCGGCCTGTCGTCACAGCCGCGCCGGCAGCCACGGCGACTGGCTCTGGGTGGGTCCCAGCGGCAAGGGGCAGGTGATCCGGGTGGACCAGATTCGCGAGGTGATTGCCTTTGCCTGGCGCACCGCGGGCTTCGGTCGCCGCAAGGTGATTACCCTGGTCCCCGCCGACCGCATGAACACCGCCGCCGCCAACGCCCTGCTCAAGTGCCTGGAGGAGCCGGCGGAAGACACCTTCCTGATCCTGGTCACGGACCGCCTGCACGCGCTGCCGGCGACGGTGCGCTCCCGCTGCCAGCGTCTGTCCCTGCCCCTGCCCGAGGCGGGTCAGGCTCTGGACTGGCTGGACCCGCTGACCGGCCAGCGCGAGCGCAGCCAGGCGCTCCTGGATCTGGCCGCTGGCCGCCCGCTGCGCGCCGAAGCCCTGTTTCGCAGCGACGCCGCCGAGGCGCTGGGTGCACGGCGCACACTGCTCGCGGATTACCTGCAGGGGCGCGCTCGCCTGCCCCAGGTGGCGGCGGCACTCGGGGAGCGGCCCCTGCTCGAGGCGCTGGACGAGATCGAGGCGCTGCTGCTGTCGCAGTTGCGCGGGGCGAGCCGCGAACAGCTGCGCGGCGGTGGCCGCGACTGGCTGCGGGTGCTGGACGAGCTTGCCGCCCTGCGGCGCAGTGCGGTCGCCGGTGCCAACCCCAATCCCCAGCTGGCCCTGGAAAGCCTGCTGGTGCCCCTGGAGCGCAGCTTCCTCGGCGGCGAAGGGGGTGCTACCATGAAGCGGTCATCCATTGGGGGCAGTCCATGAACGACGCAGTTGCCGGGGGCCGCAACGGCATCCTGTCATTGACCATCAAGGACAAGGCGGTGCTGTATTCCGCCTACATGCCTTTCATCAACAACGGCGGCCTGTTTGTGCCGATCAACAAGTCCTACCAGCTCGGCGATGAAGTCTTCATGCTGCTGACGCTGATGGACGAGCCCGAGAAAATCCCCATTTCCGGTCGTGTGGTCTGGGTCACCCCCCGCGGCGCCCAGGGCAACCGGACCGCCGGTATTGGCGTGCAGTTCAGCGAGCAGGACGCGGTCGCCAACAGCAAGATCGAGAACCATCTCGCAGGCTCCCTGCATTCGGACCGCCCGACCCACACGATGTAGAAAAAAGAGGGCCCCGTTCAGGGACCCAAGAAGACCATTAGGAGTGAAACACAAAGGGATTGCTTCCCTGAGAGGGTATTGGGGATACCCTGCGTGGCCGCCTTTTCATGCAGGGGAACTGCGGCCACGCTACAAGTATCGTCGAAAACCGGTAATTTTCCACACGGGAAGTGATTATTTATTAGGCTGATTCGGTCTAAGTGGTCAATTATTAATCGCCTGAGAGAATAAATGCGCGCGACACCCCCCTGGCTTGGCATCGTCGAAGGCTTCTACGGCCGCCCCTGGTCCTGGGGTGCCCGCCTTGCCTGGGTGGAGTGCCTGGCGCGCCTCGGTCTCAACAGCTACCTCTATGCCCCCAAGGCCGACCCCTGGCTGCGACGCGACTGGCAGGCGGACTGGCCGGCGGCCCAGTGGCACGAGCTGCAGGGCTTGTCGGCAGCGTGCGCGGGGCGGGGCGTGCACTTCGGCGTCGGCCTCTCGCCCTTTGCCCTCTACCGCGACTACCGCGCGCCCCAGCAGCGCGCCCTGCGCGACAAGGTGCGGCGGCTCAACGCCCTCGACGCGCCCCTGCTGGCGATTCTCTTTGACGACATGCCCGGGGATCTCGATGACCTGGCCTGCCGCCAGGCAGAGATCGTCGCCGACGTGCTGGCCGTGACCCGCGCGCGGCAGGTGTTTGTGTGTCCCACCTACTACAGCTTCGACCCGGTCCTGGAGCAGCATTTTGGCCGCCGACCCGCGGGCTACTGGGAGCAGCTCGGCGCCGCGCTGCCGCCCGGCGTGGGTCTTTTCTGGACCGGGCCGCAGGTCTGCTCCGAGAGCCTGGATAGCGCGGACCAGGCGGCGGCGGCCGCCGCCTTGGGGCGGCCGGCCGTGCTCTGGGACAATTACCCGGTGAACGACGGCGCCAAGCGCAGCCGCCGGCTCTACCTGGACCCGCTGCCAAAGCGCGAGGCGGGCCCGCCGCAGACCACCCTCGGCCACTTCTGCAACCCCATGAACCAGCCCTGGTGCTCGCTGCCGGGGGTGGCCGGTCTCGCCGCCCTCCATGGCACCCTCGGGGAGGATTCCCGGCAACAGATCGAGGGACTTCTGGACGCCTTGCTGGGCGGGCCCCTGCGGGCGGCGCTGCGCGCCGACAGCGCGCTGTTCCGCGACGGCGGGCTCGACGCCATCGGCGCGGCGGAGCGGCGCCAGCTGCTGCAGCGCTACAGCTGTCTGCAGGGCCCGGCCGCCGCGGAAGTCTGCGCCTGGCTGCGCGGGGAGTACACTTTCGACCCCGCCTGTCTCACCGATTGATCGCCCCTGGGCTTTGTGGCAAACTCTGCGCCCCTATAAGGGTCTCGGATGGCCGTGTTTAAGGCATTCAACAAGCGGTAATTCAGGGACTTACAGCAGGCTGATCAAGGATTTTCCAGCCCGGTTCGACCCTTAGTGGAGCGCATGCGGCCGGCGCGCCGGTGGTTGCCGGCAAGGTTCAGCGCGGAAGTGGCGAAATTGGTAGACGCGCTGGATTTAGGTTCCAGTGCCGCAAGGCGTGGGAGTTCGAGTCTCCCCTTCCGCACCAAATTACGGCGGCGGCCCGTGGGTCGCCGCCCTGTATTTACGGAGGGCCAGGAGCCCTCACTGTTCATGTTTGCGAGGAAAAACGATGCAGGTGTCCATTGAAACGACTTCCGGCCTGGAGCGCCGTCTGACCGTCGGCGTACCCGCCGCAGAGGTAGACAGCGAAGTCGATTCCAGGTTGCAGAAGGCGGCCCGTAACGTGCGCCTGCCCGGCTTCCGCCCCGGCAAGGTGCCGATGAAGGTGATGCGCCAGCGCTTCGGCGCCGGTGTGCGTCAGGAAGTGCTGGGCGAGGTCATGAGCCGCAGCTTCCAGCAGGCGGTGATCCAGGAAGAGCTGCGCCCCGCGGGGCAGCCCAACATCGAGCCGCGCAACCTCGAACCCGGCCAGGATCTCGAGTACGTGGCCACCTTCGAAGTCTTCCCCGAGGTGCAGGTCGCGGAGATGAAGGGCTTCGCGGTATCGCGCCCGGTGGCCGAGGTGGGTGACGCCGACGTCGAAAACATCATCGAGGTGTTCCGCAAGCAGCAGGGTAGCTGGGACGAAGTCGAGCGCGCCGCCGAGACCGGCGACCGGGTCAATATCGACTACACCGGCACCCGCGACGGCGAGCCCTTCGAGGGCGGCAGCGCCGAGGGCAGCGATCTGGAGCTGGGCTCCGGGCGCATGATCCCCGGCTTCGAGGACGGCATTGTCGGCATGCAGGCCGGTGACGAGAAAACACTCGAGCTGAGCTTCCCCGAGGACTACCACAACGAAGAGCTGCGCGGCGCCGCCGTCAGCTTCGCGGTCAAGGTCAACAGCGTGAAGGCCCTGACCCCGGCGCCCCTGGACGAGGAGCTGTTCCGCACCTACGGCGTGGAAGAGGGCGGTGAAGAGCAATTCCGCAAGGAAGTTGCCGAAAACATGAACCGCGAGCTGAAGAACGCCGTACAAAACCGCGTGAAGCAGCAGGTCATGGATGCCGTACTCGCGGCCCACGAGTCGCTGGAAGTGCCCCGGGCCCTGATCGCCCAGGAAGTCGACGCCCTGCGCCGGCAGATGTTCCAGCAGTTTGGCCAGGCGCCGCAGGATCTCGATCTGAGCTCCCTGCTGCCCGACGAGATGTTCGCCGAGAACGCCGAGCGCCGGGTGCGCCTGGGCCTGCTGCTGGCGGAGATGATTCGCCAGTACGAATTGAAAGCCGACGCCGACCAGGTGCGCGAGACCATCGAGGAACTCGCTTCCACCTACCAGGACCCGGAAGAGGTGATCAACTGGTACTATAGCAACCAGGACCAGCTGTCCGCGGTCGAGTCCCGCGTACTTGAGGACAGCCTGGTGGAACGCCTGTTGCAGGACGCCGAGGTGACCGAGGAGCCCTGCAGCTACCAGGAAGCAATCAGCCAGGGGCAGCAGGCCCAGGCCTGACCCCCGGGCGGGGTGGGCCGGGCCCGCCCCGCACAGCGAAGGAACTTTGCATGTCTTACATCCCGGAAGGCCGGAACAGCAGCACCATCAACAACCTCGGCCTGGTGCCGATGGTGGTCGAGCAGACCTCCCGCGGCGAGCGCGCCTTCGACATCTACTCCCGCCTGCTCAAGGAGCGGGTGATCTTTGTCGTTGGCCCGGTCGAGGACCACATGGCCAACCTGGTGGTGGCCCAGCTGCTTTTCCTGGAATCGGAAAACCCGGACAAGGATATCCACCTCTACATCAACTCGCCGGGCGGCTCGGTGACGGCGGGCATGTCGATCTACGACACCATGCAGTTCATCAAGCCGGATGTCAGCACCATGTGCCTGGGCATGGCCGCCTCCATGGGGGCCTTCCTGCTCAGCGGCGGCGCCAAGGGCAAGCGCTTCATCCTGCCCAACGCCCGCACCATGATCCACCAGCCCAGCGGCGGTGCTCACGGGCAGGCCTCGGACATCGACATCCACGCCCGCGAGATCCTGATCATCCGTCGTCGCCTCAATGAACTGATGGCCGAGCACACGGGGCAGGACCTGGAAACCATCGAGCGCGACACCGAGCGCGATCGCTTCATGAATGCCGAGCAGAGCTGCGAGTACGGCCTCGTTGACCAGGTGGTGACTCGCCGCGTGACCGGCGACTGACCCGCCTTTTGTCCCGCTCGTCACCCCGCTGGGTGGCGCCGGGACTTGCAAACCCCGGCAAAAAACATCATCTTTGCCTCAAGGGATGAGGCATTCACTGCTATTCGGAGTACCAGTCCAGCATGAGCAACAGCTCCTCGAAATCAGGCGACGACGGCGGCAAGCTGCTGTATTGCTCGTTTTGCGGCAAGAGCCAGCATGAAGTGCGCAAGCTGATTGCGGGACCCTCGGTTTTCATCTGCGATGAATGTGTTGATCTGTGCAACGACATCATTCGCGAGGAAGTCCAGGAAAATGGCGCCGAGTCCCGCGGGGAAAGCCTGCCCACGCCCCAGGAAATCAAGGCCATTCTCGACGAGTACGTGATCGGCCAGCAGCGCGCCAAGAAGGTGCTCTCGGTAGCGGTGTACAACCACTACAAGCGCCTGCGCCACGGCAAGGCCGGCAATCGCGGCGACGATGTCGAACTCAGCAAGAGCAACATCCTGCTGGTTGGCCCCACCGGCAGCGGCAAGACCCTGCTGGCGGAGACCCTCGCGCGCCTGCTGGATGTGCCCTTTACCATCGCCGACGCCACCACCCTCACCGAGGCGGGCTACGTGGGCGAGGATGTCGAGAACATCATCCAGAAGCTGCTGCAGAAGTGCGACTACGACGTCGACAAGGCCCAGGTGGGGATTGTCTACATCGACGAGATCGACAAGATCTCGCGCAAGTCCGACAACCCCTCGATCACCCGCGATGTCAGCGGGGAGGGCGTGCAGCAGGCCCTGCTCAAGCTGATCGAGGGCACCGTGGCCTCGGTGCCGCCCCAGGGCGGTCGCAAGCATCCCCAGCAGGAATTCCTGCAGGTGGACACCTCGAACATCCTGTTCATCGTCGGCGGCGCCTTTGCCGGCCTGGACAAGGTGATTCGCCAGCGTTCCGAGAAGGGCGGCATCGGCTTCAACGCCGAGGTGAAGAGCAAGGACGACAAGCGCAAGGTGGGCGAACTGCTGTTCGACCTGGAGCCCGAGGACCTGGTGCAGTACGGCCTGATCCCCGAGTTCGTGGGGCGTCTGCCGGTGATCGCCACCCTCGAAGAGCTGGATGTGGATGCCCTGGTGCAGATTCTCACCGAGCCCCGCAACAGCCTGACCAAGCAGTATGCCAAGCTGTTCGAGATGGAAGGCGTCGAGGTGGATTTCCGCGAGGACGGCCTGCGCGCCATCGCCGAGCGCGCCATGGAGCGCAAGACCGGTGCCCGGGGCCTGCGTTCCATTCTGGAAGGCATCCTGCTCGACTCCATGTACAACATTCCGTCCCGCAACGACGTCAGCAAGGTGGTTATCGACGAGTCGGTGATCCGGGGTGACAGCGAGCCCCTGCTGGTCTATCACAACGGCGAAGCCCGCAGCCGCGCGGCCTCCGCGGACGACTGATTGATCTGCCCCTCCCCGTGCCCGCCCCGCGCTTTCCGCAGCGCGGGGCGGGCAATCTTCCCCTCGCACCTTGCAATCCGTCTGTGGGCCCCCACATACTCATATTCAGAAGCATCTGCTGACCCGGAGTAGACTTATGGGTTCTCCCCTCGTTGAACTTCCCCTGCTGCCCCTGCGCGATGTGGTGGTCTATCCCCACATGGTGCTGCCTCTTTTCGTGGGCCGGGAAAAATCCATCCAGGCCCTGGAAGACGCCATGGCCGGCGACAAGCAGGTCCTGCTGGTCGCCCAGCGCGACGCCGCCGACGACAATCCCGGTGCCGAGCAACTCTACCGGGTGGGTACCGTCTCCAATATTCTGCAACTGCTGAAACTGCCCGATGGCACCATCAAGGTGCTGGTGGAGGGCACCTACCGCGCCGGTATCCAGAGCGTGGAGGAGAGCGGGCCTTTCGCCGTGGCCACGGTGGAGGAGGTCGAGAGCGAGGAGATCCCCGAGCCCGAGGCCGACGCCCTGGTTCGCTCCACGGTGACCCAGTTCGAGAAGTACGTGAACCTGTCGAAGAAGGTGCCGGCGGAGGTGCTGACCTCGCTGTCGGGCATCGATGAGCCCGGCCGCCTGGCGGATACCATCGCCGCCCACATGGGTGTCGACCTGGAGCAGAAGCAGCAGGTCCTGGAGATCGCCGATATCCGCACCCGCCTGGAGCACCTGATGGGCCTGATGGAGGCGGAGATCGACCTGTTCCAGGTCGAGAAGCGCATCCGCGGCCGCGTCAAGAAGCAGATGGAGAAGAGCCAGCGCGAGTACTATCTCAACGAACAGATGAAGGCCATCCAGAAAGAACTGGGCGAGATGGACGACGCCCCCAACGAACTGGATGACCTGCAGGCGCGCATCGAAGAGGCGAAGATGCCCGAAGAGGCGCGCAAGAAGGCCGAGGCGGAACTCGGCAAGCTGAAGATGATGTCGCCGATGTCCGCCGAGGCCTCGGTGGTGCGCAGCTACATCGACTGGATGGTCAGCGTACCCTGGTCCAAGCGCAGCAAGGTCAAGCACGACCTCGAGCGCGCGCAGAAGATCCTCGACGAGGACCACTACGGCCTGGAGGAAGTCAAGGAGCGCATCCTCGAATACCTCGCGGTACAGAAGCGCGTGCGCAAGGTAAAGGGCCCGGTGCTGTGTCTGGTGGGCCCGCCCGGCGTCGGCAAGACCTCTCTCGGGGAGTCCCTGGCCCGCGCCACCAACCGCAAGTTCGTCCGCATGGCCCTGGGTGGCGTGCGCGACGAGGCGGAGATCCGCGGCCACCGGCGCACCTATATCGGGTCGATGCCCGGCAAGCTGCTGCAGAAGATGTCCAAGGCGGGGGTGCGCAACCCGCTGTTCCTGCTGGACGAAATCGACAAGATGGGCATGGACCATCGCGGCGATCCGGCCTCGGCGATGCTCGAGGTGCTGGACCCGGAGCAGAATCACGCCTTCAACGATCACTACCTGGAAGTCGACTACGACCTCTCCGATGTGATGTTCGTGTGTACCTCCAACACCATGAACATCCCCGGGCCGCTGCTCGATCGCATGGAGGTCATTCGGATTCCCGGTTACACCGAGGACGAGAAGGTCAACATTGCCGAGCGCTACCTGGTGCCCAAGCAGCTGTCCCGCAACGGCCTGCGCAAGGACGAGATCAGCATCGGCCAGGATACCCTGATCGACATCATTCGCTACTACACCCGCGAGGCCGGGGTGCGCGCCCTGGAGCGCGAGATCGCCAAGATCTGCCGCAAGATGGTCAAGGCCTTCACCCTGAACAAGTCGGTGAGCGCCGAGGTTGCCCCGGACATGCTTCCCGACCTGCTGGGTGTGCGCAAGTACAACTACGGCATCGCCGAGGAAGAGAACAAGATCGGGCAGGTCACCGGCCTGGCCTGGACCTCGGTGGGCGGCGAGCTGCTCACCGTGGAGACGGTGGCGGTGGCCGGCAAGGGCCGCTACGTCAAGACCGGCTCCCTCGGGGATGTCATGCAGGAGTCGATCCAGGCGGCCACCACGGTGGTGCGCAGCCGCTCGCAACTGCTCGGTGTGCCGGCCTCCTGGCACGAAAAGCACGATGTGCACATCCACGTGCCCGAGGGCGCGACACCCAAGGATGGCCCGAGTGCCGGTATCGCCATGTGCACGGCACTGGTCTCGGTCTGCGCCGGCATTCCCGTGCGCGCGGACGTCGCCATGACCGGCGAGATCACCCTGCGCGGCGAGGTGCTGCCGATCGGTGGCCTCAAGGAAAAACTGCTGGCCGCCCGCCGCGGTGGCATCAAGACGGTGATCATTCCGCGGGAGAACGAGCGCGACCTGAAGGAAGTGCCGGAGAACATCAAGCAGCACCTGGACATCCGCCCGGTGAAATGGATTGACGAGGTTCTGTCCATCGCCCTGGAGCAGATGCCCGAACCGATCAGCGACGAGGCCTACCTGGCGGGCAGCCCGGTTGCGGGTTCGGATGCCGAGTCGGCAGAAAAAAACCGGATCAACACGCACTAATCCGGGCGGCTCGGTTGACCGCTCTCTCGGGACTGGTATAAAGTCCTCCGTCCGGATACATGGCCGTCAGGGCTGAACCATTCACTGTTGGGGCGTGCTTTACGCCATCGCGACATAACACTCTCAAGGGGACTCTTGTGAACAAGACTGATTTGATTGAAGCTATCGCCGCCGCTGCTGATCTGCCCAAGGCCTCTGCCGGCCGTGCACTGGACGCTGTCCTGGACAGCGTCACCGATGCCCTGAGCAAAGGTGAACAGGTCAGCCTGGTGGGCTTTGGCACCTTTGCGGTCAAGCACCGCGCCGGTCGTGAAGGCCGCAACCCGCAAACCGGCCAGACCATCCAGATCGCGCCCTCCAACGTCCCCGGCTTCAAGCCCGGGAAAGCACTGAAGGACGCGGTCAACGCCTGACCGGCTCCGGCGGGCTTGCCCGCTGATGCTGTCCCTACAGTAAAGGCGCACCGCGGTGCGCCTTTTTTGTTACTCCGCACGGAAACGCTTGCATGCTCCAGGATATTCGCAAAAGCACCCAGGGAACCGCGGCCAAGGTCGTGATCGGCCTGATCGTCTTGTCCTTCGCGCTGTTCGGGATCGAGTCGATTCTGGTCGGCGGTAGCGACAACAGTATCGCCGAGATCAACGGCGAACCGATCGCCGCCCAGGAACTGCAGCAGGCGGTGGACCTGCAGCGCCGCCAGCTGATCAGCATGCTGGGCGACAACCTGGACCCGGCCATGCTCGAGGAGCAGCGCCTGCGGCCCCAGGCCCTGGACAGCCTGATCGGCCGCCGGGTGATGCTGCAGCACGCCGCGGACCTGGGCCTGGCCACCTCCAGCGAGCAGCTCGGCGCCGTGGTGGCGGGGATGGAGCAGTTCCAGATTGACGGCGAGTTTTCCCCCGAGCGCTACCGCAGCCTGTTGGCCAGCGCCGGCTACACCCCCGCCAGCTTCCGCAACGCCCTGGGCGAAGACATCCTCCTGGGCCAGCTCCAGGCCGGCCTGCTCGGCAGTGAGTTCGCCACCGCGTCGGAACTGGCCCTGAATGCGCGCTTCCTGGCGGAGCAGCGCGATGTGCGCTACCTGACCCTGCCGCCGCTGGAAGCGGATGTCGCCGCCGTTTCCGACGAGGCGATCGAAGCGCACTACCGCGATAACCCCGAGGCCTATACCCGCCCCGAGTCGGTGGTCTTGAACTACCTGGTGCTGACCGCCGAGGACTTCTTCCAGCCGGTGGACGAGGCGGCTCTCCAGGAGGCCTACCAGCTGGAGATCGGCAGCTACCAGTACCAGGACGAGAGTCGCGTTTCCCACGTGCTGCTGGAGCCCGGCAGCGATCAGTCGAAGGCCGACTTCCAGTCGCGGGTGGACGAGGTGCAGTCCGCCCTGGATGCCGGTCGCGATTTCGCCGAGGTCGCCGAGGCCTATTCCGACGATATCGGTTCCGCCAGCAGCGGCGGCGATCTCGGCTTTACCGCGGGGGATGCCTTCCCGGAGCCGATGGAAACGGCGATCGCAGAGCTGGAGGAGGGCGCGGTTTCCGGTCCGGTGGAAACCGATGCCGGCGTGCACTTCATCAAGGTCACCGAGCGTCGCAGTGGCGAGGCCCCGGACTTCGAGGAACTGCGTCCGATGCTGGAGCAGCGGCTGCAGCAGCGCGAAGCTCAGGCGGCCCTGCTGAGCACGGTTGAAGAGCTGCGCGACCTCGCCTTCATGGCCGACGGCCTGGCGCAGCCGGCGGAGAAACTCGGTCTGGAGCTTCAGCGCAGCGAGCCGCTGACCCGCGATGCCCGCGGCGAGGGGCCGTTGTATGCCCGCGCGGTGCTGGAAGCCGCTTTCTCCGAGGAGGTACTGGAGGAGGGCCACAACAGCGAGGTCATCGAGGCGGGCCCCGAACAGTTCGTGGTGGTGCATGTTGCCGAGCACCGCGAGCCGGCCCAGCGCCCCCTGGACGAGGTGCGCGAGGAGATTGCCCGGACGATTGCCGAGGAGCGGGCTCGCGAGGCCCGGCTGGCCGAGGCAGAAGCCGCCGCGGAGGCGATTCGCGGCGGCGAAAGCGTCGAGTCGGTGGCCCGCAGGCTGGGCGTCGACTGGCAGGTGGAGCTGGGTGCCCGGCGCAACTCCCCGGCACTGCCGCGCGCCCTGAGCCAGCGGCTGTTCAGCCTGCCGGCACCGCAGGGTGATGCCAGCGTGGTGGACGTTCTGCTCGCCGACAGTGGCGAGGCTCGGGTGCTGGAACTGGTGCGCGTATCCCCCGGCAGCCTGGAGCAGATGCCGGCGGCGGAACAGCAGCAGTTGCGCCAGCAGCTGCGCGGCGAATACGGGCAGACCCTGCAGGCGGAGCAGCGCCAGGGCCTGCGCGAGCGCGCGGAAATCACCGTTCTCTGAGTTTTACTGCCGCGCCGGGCCGCTGCGCGCAGTGGCGGGGCGCGGCACTCGGATGCAGCTGCCGCGGACCCGTGGCCAGCTCGCTCTTTCATTCACCGGGACACATCCGGTTCGCCGCGGCGGGCCGAGCGTATTCCCCTGACAGACCAGGACCCATGGCCAGACGTATTCTTACCCTCAACCAGATTTCCGTAAAAGGGCTCGAGCGGCTCCCCCGGGACGGCTACGAAATCGCCAGCGAATTCACCCATCCGGACGCGATCCTGCTGCGCAGCCACAAACTGCAGGCGGCGGACATTCCCGCCTCGGTGCTGGGCGTTGCCCGCGCCGGTGCCGGTGTCAACAATATTCCCGTCGCCGAGTGCACTCGGCGCGGCATCCCGGTGTTCAACTCCCCCGGGGCCAACGCCAACGCGGTCAAGGAACTGGTGGCTGCGGGCCTGCTGCTCGGCTCCCGCGGCATCCTCGAGGGGCTGGCCTGGGTGGATACCCTCTCCGACGTCCAGGATCCCGCCGAGCTGCACAAGGTGCTGGAAGCCGGCAAGAAGCAGTTCAAGGGCCAGGAGCTGGCGGGCAAGACCCTCGGCGTGGTGGGGCTGGGTGCTATCGGCTCCCTGGTGGCCGACATGGCCCTGAGCCTGGGCATGCAAGTGGTCGGCTACGATCCGGCGCTGTCGGTGGATGCCGCCTGGCGCCTGTCCAGCCAGGTGCGCAAGGCGGACACCCTGTCGGCACTGTTTGCCCGCAGCGACTACATTACGCTGCACCTGCCGGTACTGGAGTCGACCCGCAACCTGGTCAACGCCGAACTGCTGGCGGCGATGTCCCCCGAGGCCTGCCTGCTGAACTTCGCGCGGCAGGAGATTGTCGACGGCCCGGCACTGCTGGCGGCGCTGGAGAATGGCCAGCTGCGCAAGTACATCGTCGATTTCCCGGCGCCGGAACTCATCGGGCGCAAGGACGTGGTGTTGATGCCGCACATCGGTGCCAGCACCGACGAGGCCGAGGACAACTGCGCCATCATGGCTGCGGAACAGCTGCGCGACTTCCTGGAAAACGGCAACGTGCGCAACTCGGTCAATTTCCCGGCGTTGCAGCTGGAGCGGGCGGGGCACTGCCGGCTGGCGGTGACCAACACCAACGTGCCGCGCATCCTGGGCAGCGTGCTGTCGATCCTCGCCGAGCAGAACATCAACGTGGTGGACATGCTCAACAAGAGCCGCGAGGAGCTGGCCTACAACCTGATCGACATCGACCGCGAGCCGACCGAGGAGAGCCTGGTGGCCATGCGCGCCCTGGAGGGCGTGATCAACGTACGTCTGATTCCCTGAGTTTGCCGTACACTGTGGGGTAAGCCACTTGCGACAACGTGGAGGACCGCACATGAGTCAGGCACTGGAGGCCGTCGAGAAGGCGGCCGGGAAGACGCGCAATTTCCAGGATCCTCCCCTGGAAAAGTGGGACCCGCCCCTCAGTGGCGAGATCGATATCGAGATCGACAGCGAGGGGCAGTGGATCCACGAGGGCGCACCGATCCACCGCGAGGCCATCGTGCGCCTGTTCGCCTCGATATTGCGCCGGGAGTCGGATGGGCACTACTACCTGGTGACCCCCGGGGAAAAGTGGCGCCTGCGCGTGCAGCGCCATCCCCTGATGATCACCGATTTCGATCGCGAGGGCGAGGACCTGCTGGTTACCCTGAATACCGGGCGCCGCTGGCGGGTGGATGCCGAGCGCTCGCTCTACCTGGATTCCGACTGCGAGAACGTGGCGGTGGTCCGTCTGCCCCACGGGCTCACGGCCCTGGCGACACGGGCCGCCTGGCTGCGCCTGGTGGAGCAGGCGGAAGAGCGCGACGGTCAGCCCGGCGTGAGCAGTGCCGGGCAATGGTTCCCGCTGCTACCCTCCTGAAACCCCCGGGCCGCGCGGCCCTGACGTTTTAGCGCCTCGCAGGCACAAAAAAGCCCGGGTCGACGCTGTCGAGCCGGGCTTTCCGCGGGCCGGGGTACTGGCCCGCGTGCAGGCCTTACATGTTGGGGTAGTTCGGGCCGCCGAAGCCTTCCGGGGTCACCCACTGGATGTTCTGCGCCGGGTCCTTGATGTCGCAGGTCTTGCAGTGGACGCAGTTCTGCGCATTGATCTGGAAGCGCTTGCCCTCGGCATCCTCCACCACTTCATAGACACCCGCCGGGCAGTAGCGCTGGGCCGGTTCGTCGTAGCGCGGCAGGTTGTCGCGCAGGGGCACCTCGGGGTCCAGCAGGGTCAGGTGACAGGGCTGGTCTTCCTCGTGGTTGGTGTTGGACAGGAACACCGAGGAGAGCTTGTCGAAGGTGAACTTGTTGTCCGGCTTGGGGTACTCCGGCTTGGGGCACTCCGAGGCGGGCTTCAGGGTGGCGTAGTCCGGCACCCGGTCGTGCAGGGTGAAGGGCAGTTTGCCGCCGAACAGATTCTGGTCGACCCAGACCATGCCGGCGCCGAGCAGCAGGCCCAGCTTGTGCATGAAGCCGCTGAAGTTGCGGGTGGTGTAGAGCTCCTCGTGCAGCCAGGAGTTCTGCACCTTGTCGGCATAGCTGACCAGGTCCCGCGGTGCGGATTCGCCCTGGAGCAGCCCCTCGACCACCGCTTCCGCGGCGAGCATGCCGCTCTTCATCGCGGTGTGGTTGCCCTTGATTTTCACCGAGTTCAGGGTGCCGGCGTCACAACCGATCAGCAGGCCGCCGGGGAAGTGCATCTTCGGCAGGGAGTTGTAGCCGCCCTTGGCAATGGCGCGGGCGCCGTATGACAGGCGCGAACCGCCCTCCAGGTACTTGAGCGTCTCCGGGTGCTTCTTCCAGCGCTGGAACTCCTCGAAGGGGCTCAGGTGCGGGTTGCTGTAGTTGAGGTCGGTAATCAGGCCCAGGTAGACCTGGTTGTTTTCCGCGTGGTAGAGGAAGGCGCCACCGCTGGCGCCGTTTTCCTTCAGCGGCCAGCCCACCCCGTGAACCACCAGGCCCGGCTGGTGCTTCTCGGCGGGGATCTCCCAGATTTCCTTGATGCCGATGCCGTAGTGCTGAGGGTCCTTGCCTTCGTCCAGGCCGAACTTGCGGATCAGTTCCTTGCCCAGGTGGCCGCGACAGCCTTCGGCGAAGAGAGTGTACTTCGCGTGCAGCTCCATGCCGGGGGTGTAGCTGTCCTTCTTTTCCCCGTCGGCGCCGATGCCCATGTCGCCGGTGGCGATGCCCTTGACGCTGCCGTCCTCGTGGTAGAGCACTTCCGCGGCGGCAAAGCCGGGGTAGACCTCAACGCCGAGGTTCTCCGCCTGCTCTGCCAGCCAGCGGCACAGGTTGCCCATGGAGACAATGTAGTTGCCTTCGTTGTGGGTGGGCTTGGGGATCAGGAAATTGGGCAGGGTGATGGCCTTGCTGCCGCTGGTGTAGAAGAGGAACTGGTCCTTGCTGACCGGGGTGGGCAGGGGCGCGCCCAGGGACTCCCAGTCCGGGAACAGTTCGTTCAGGGCCCGCGGCTCGAAGACCGCACCGGACAGAATGTGTGCCCCGACTTCGGAGCCTTTCTCCACGACACAGACGCTGACTTCGCGCTCCTGCTCCTGGGCGAGTTGCATGATGCGGCAGGCGGCAGACAGGCCGGCGGGGCCTGCGCCAACGATCACCACATCGACTTCCATTGATTCGCGTTCCACGTCGGATCCTCTTGCTGGGTGTTCCCGAGCGGGCCGCCAGGCCCCCGGGTCACGGGTGTGAAATTATCGATTGGGTCCAATAAAAGTGGCGCAAGTATATAATTTTCAAGAGGTAAGCGCCACTTGCCGGGAACTGGCCGGGGAAGCCCGCCGCAAGTGCGCCCGGCCCGCCCTGCGGGGCGACATTCAGCCCGCGAATGGCCTGTATCGGGGCTGGACAGCCCCGGGGCACGCTATTGACCTGCGGGGGCTTTGACGGCAACATAGCCGGCCGAATTGTCACGGGGGCGAGTTTCAAGGCCCCGGAAACCCACCTGAAACTACCATTGGAATTCCTATGAAGGTTCTTGTTGCCGTCAAGCGCGTGGTTGACTATAACGTCAAGGTACGCGCCAAGGGCGATGGCAGTGACGTCGATCTGAACAACGTCAAGATGGCCATCAACCCGTTCTGTGAAATCGCCGTGGAAGAGGCCGTACGCCTCAAGGAAGCCGGTGTCGCCAGCGAAGTGATCGCGGTATCCATCGGCGAGAAGCCCTGCCAGGAGCAGATCCGCACCGCCCTGGCCCTGGGTGCCGACCGCGGCATTCACGTCGAGACGGAAGGCAAGGTCGAGCCGCTGGTGGTCGCCAAGCTGCTCAAGGGCGTCGTCGACAAGGAAGAGCCGCAGCTGGTCATCCTGGGCAAACAGTCGATCGACGGCGACAACAACCAGACCGGGCAGATGCTGGGCGCGCTGGCCAACATGGCCCAGGGTACCTTTGCCTCCGAAGTCAAGGTCGACGGCGACAAGGTCAATGTGACCCGGGAAGTCGATGGCGGCCTGCAAACGGTCAGCCTGAAACTGCCGGCCATCGTGACCACCGACCTGCGCCTCAACGAGCCGCGCTACGCGTCGCTGCCCAACATCATGAAGGCGAAGAAGAAGCAGCTGGATGTATTCAGCCCCGCCGACCTCGGTGTCGAGGTCACGTCCCACATTGAGCAGGTCAAGGTTGAGCCGCCGGCCGAGCGCCAGGCTGGCATCAAGGTGGCCGATGTGGCGGAGCTGGTGGACAAACTGAAGAACGAGGCGAAGGTAATCTGATGAGTACTCTGGTTATTGCAGAACACGACAACAGCAGCCTCAACCCCGCCACCCTGAACGCGGTCACCGCGGCCCAGGCCATGGGCGCGGACATCGACATCCTGGTGGCCGGTGCCGGTTGCGGCGCTGTTGCCGAAGCGGCGGCCAAGGTCGCCGGTGTCAACAAGGTGCTGGTTGCCGACAACGCCGCCTACGAGCACCAGCTGGCGGAGAACCTGAGCCTGCTGATCGCCGAAGTGGGCGCCGGCTACGACAACGTGGTTGCCCCGGCCACCACCAACGGCAAGAACACCATGCCGCGGGTGGCCGCTCTGCTGGATGTCGGTCAGATCTCTGACATCATCGGCGTGGAGGGCGCGGATACCTTCAAGCGTCCCATCTACGCGGGCAACGTGATTGCCACGGTGAAGAGCAAGGATGCCAAGAAGGTCATCACCGTGCGCACCACCGCCTTTGATGCCGCCGCTGCCGAAGGCGGTTCGGCGTCCACCGAAAGCGTCGACGCGGTACACGACGCGGGCCTGTCCACCTTCGTGGGCGAGGAACTGGCCCAGTCCGACCGTCCCGACCTGACGGCTGCCTCCGTGGTGATTTCCGGGGGTCGCGGCATGCAGAACGGCGACAACTTCAAACTGCTCGACGGTATCGCCGACAAACTGAATGCCGCCATCGGCGCCTCCCGCGCGGCGGTTGACGCCGGCTTTGTGCCCAACGACATGCAGGTCGGCCAGACCGGCAAGATCGTGGCGCCGGACCTGTACATCGCCGTGGGCATCTCCGGGGCGATCCAGCACCTGGCGGGCATGAAGGACTCCAAGGTCATCGTGGCCATCAACAAGGACGAGGACGCGCCGATCTTCCAGGTGGCGGACTACGGCCTGGTGGCCGACCTGTTCGAGGCCCTGCCCGAACTGGAATCCGCGCTCTAAGGCAGCCTCGCTGAATGCACCCGGGGCTTGCGCGCCGGGTGGTCTCCGAAAGCCGGCCTCTGTGCCGGCTTTCGCGTTTTCGGGGGCGGGCAAAGCCGGGCGGACTGACAGGCCCAGGGGCGGCCGGTGGCCCGGTGTCAGCTCGGGACGTGTGCTAGCCGCAGACCCGGTTGCGCCCCTCGGCCTTGGCCCGGTAGAGCCGGGCGTCGGCCTGGGCCAGCAGCTCCGCGGCTGTCAGGTGGCCGTCGGTCACCGCCACACCGATACTGATGGTCAGCGGGATATCCGGCTGAAACGGGCGCGCGGCGACGGCCTCACGCAGCTTCTCCGCCAGTTGCAGGGCACCCTTCCGGGGTGTGTCCGGGCACACCACCACAAACTCCTCGCCGCCCCAGCGGCCGAGATAATCCGTGCCGCGCACCGTATCCCGCAGGCGTGTTGCCAGCTGTGTCAGCACGCCGTCACCGGCCAGGTGGCCGCGACTGTCGTTGATTACCTTGAAGTGGTCGAGGTCGATCAGCAGCATGGCCGTCGCTTGACCGCTGCGCCGGCCGAGCGCGAGGGACTGGGCGAGGGCTTCGTCCAGGCGGGCTCGGTTCCACAGTCCGGTCAGGGGGTCGGTGTGGGAGAGGTGACGCAGCCGGGCCCAGGCTTCCTCGCGGGTTTTCTCGCTGTAACGATAGAGCAGCCACAGGGCGGTCATCACCTCGGCGAAATTGAGCAGGGTGGCAATGCCGAAGGGGCGCGGCTGGAAGTATGGCAGGCGCAGCCAGATATAGACCAGCACCGCGGCGAAAAACAGCGCGGTCACCCAGGCGCCGTGGCGAGAGCCCAGCAGGAAGAAGGCCAGCGGGGGCAGTACGGTGACCCACAGCAGCGCGTAGTTGCCGCCGCTGGAAACGGCAATAAAGGCGCTCAGCACCGCGATCAGGAGCCCGACTGTCAGCCAGCTGGCCAGTTGCAGGCGCCCGTTTCGGTGGGAGAGGAAGAGGGTGGCTCCGGCGAGCAGCGTCAGGCCAAAATCGAAGGACGCGATCAGCGGGTCGTCGAACAGGGTGAGGTTGAGTGTCCCGAGCAGCGCGCCGTATAGGCACATGACCCAGAGGGTAACCCGCAGCAGGCGCGCCTGGCGGGCCTGCAGGGTAACATCCGGGGGGGCACTCACTGTCATGAAAGCAGGAGCGGCTGCGCCGCTCCGGGATCTCTCAGCGCTGGCCCAGATGCCGGCGACCGAGCGCGGCCATCAACAGCCCCAGTAGCCCCAGGGCGACCCCGGGTAGCGCGGGAATGGCGCGGGCTTCCACCGGTTCGCCCACGCCGGGCTGGGTGCTGAAGACTGCCGGGTTGTTGAAGGTGTTGCCGCCGGCGTCCCAGGTGCCGCGCAGGAGTACAAAATTCCCTTCTTCGTTGCCAACCCGGCCACAGTAGACAGCTTGATCGACCAGGGGGATGCTGTTGCTGGTCGAGGTCATGTCCAGGCAGTTGCCGGCGTAGCCCGGACCCATGTCCTCCGTGTACAGCGTGACTCCGTCCCAGCGACCGAAGGAGACATCCCCCGCAGGTGCGGGACTCAGGCTGGTCGCTAGAAAGCCATTGGCGAGCACTTGGGCGGCACCGCTGTTGGCGCTCAGGGTGAGGTGGAAGCCGGGCTGGCCGACGGCGTTTTCCATGGTGCAGTCACTGTACACGGAGACACCGTCGGGACTGCTGCCCACGATGACATTGGGACACGCGGACACGCTTTGGGCATTGGCTTCGTTGGTGGCGGCCAGGGAAAGCACCGCGGTGGTCGCAATGACAACGAGGCCGCCCGTGGCAGCACGCAGACTGCGTGCGGAAAGATACTGCATGAAAATCCCCCTCAGGATTGTTGTTCTTGGAAGTCCATGCTGCGCCCGGGATTGGGCGGCAGCATGTAGCTTGCGGGGCTGCGAGCCGAGTGGTCTGTCAGGCCCGGCGACGGAACAGCGGCAGAGGCTGATCGATCGAGGCCTGATAGGCGTCACTGAAGACCTGGTACTGGCGCAGACCTTCTTCCAGGCGGCTCTCGTCGGCGAACTGGAAGGCGTCGAAACCGCAGCGCCGCAGGTAGTATACCTGGTCGGGCAGGAAATGCCCCACCGCGCGCAGTTCTCCGCGGTAGCCGCGCTCGCGCAGCTCGCGTCCGTAGGAAAAGCCGCGCCCGTCGGTGAAGACGGGAAAGCTGACGGCGACCAGTTCCAGGGCATCCAGGTGCTCCAGCAGGGGCTCGATACCCTCGCCGGGCTCGATCTGCACGGCGCTGTCGCGCTTGTCCGCCAGGGCCTGCCACTGGCTCAGGGTGGCGATGTGCCCCGCGGGTGCCTGCTCCGCCTCGGCCTGGACCGGCGCCCAGCGATCGCAGGTGGCCGACTTGCCGTCTTTAATGAGAGCTTGCATAGACGCGCTCCTTGAAGGGGTCGATACCGACCCGGTTGTAGGTCTGCAGGAAGGTTTCCTCTTCCTGGCGCAGGTCGACATAAGTGTCGATGATGCGGCCAATCACGTCGGGCATTTCCTCCTGGCTGAAGGAGGGGCCGAGGATCTTGCCCAGGCTGGCATCCTTGGACTGGCTGCCGCCGAGGCTCACCTGGTAGAACTCGGCGCCTTTCTTGTCCACGCCGAGGACACCGATGTGGCCGATGTGGTGGTGGCCGCAGGCGTTCATGCAACCGCTGATGTTGAGCTCGATGGGGCCGAGGTCGTAGAGGTAGTCCAGGTCGTCGAAGCGCGCCTGGATGGCCTCGGCCACGGGAATCGACTTGGCGTTGGCCAGAGAGCAGTAGTCGCCCCCGGGGCAGCAGATCAGGTCGGTCAGGGTGCCGATGTTGGGCGTGGCCAGGCCGGCCTGCTGCAGGCGCTGCCAGAGGCCGCGCAGGGCGTCGATCTCGACATCCGCCAGCACCATGTTCTGCTGGTGGGTGGTGCGGATCTCGCCGAAGGAGTAGTCATCCGCCAGCTCCGCCAGCAGTTCCAGCTGGCCATCGGTGACGTCCCCGGGGGCGTAGCCGGTGGCCTTGAGGGAAATGCTCACCGCGCGGTAGCCGGGTACCTTGTGGGCCACCGTGTTGTGCTCCACCCAGCGGGCGAAGATCGGGTCCGCCTGGCACAGTGCTGTCAGTTCCGCGTCGCTGGTCGCGGCGTCGCAGCTGCGGTAGGCCGGGGCGGTAAAGAAGGATTTGGCGTGCTCGATGGCCTCGTCGGTCAGGGTCGAGGGGCCGTCCTTGAGGGCCGCCCACTCGCGCTCGGCGGCGGCGCGGAAGGCCTCGATGCCCATGGCCTTGACCAGGATCTTGATGCGCGCCTTGAACTTGTTGTCGCGGCGGCCGTGCTGGTTGTAGACCCGCAGGATGGCCTCCAGACAGGTCAGCAGGTGGCGTTTCTCCACCCAGTCCCAGACCACCGAACCGATCACCGGGGTGCGGCCCAGGCCGCCCCCGGCGAGAATGCGGAAGCCCGATTCCCCCTGGGCATTGGTCACCAGCTCGACGCCGATGTCGTGGGAGTGGATCGCCGCGCGATCCTCCTCGCTGGCACAAACCGCGATCTTGAACTTGCGCGGCAGGAAGGCGAACTCGGGGTGGAAGGTCGACCACTGGCGGATAATCTCGCACCAGGGGCGCGGGTCCTCGCGCTCGTCACGGGCCACCCCGGCAAACTGGTCGGTGGTGGTGTTGCGGATGCAGTTGCCGCTGGTCTGGATGGCGTGCATCTGCACACTGGCCAGCTCGGCCAGGATATCCGGGACTTCTTCCAGTTCCGGCCAGTTGAGCTGGATGTTCTGCCGGGTGCTGACGTGGGCATAGCCCTTGTCGTAGTGCCGGGTGATGTGGGCCAGCTTGCGCAGTTGCGTGCTGTTGAGCAGGCCGTAGGGCACCGCGATACGCAGCATCGGCGCCAGGCGCTGCACATACAGGCCATTCTGCAGGCGCAGGGGCAGGTATTCGGCCTCGCTCAGGCCGCCGGCCAGGTAGCGTTGGGTCTGTTCGCGAAACTGGGCGACGCGCTCGTCGATCAGGCGCTGGTCGTAGTGGTCGTAAACGTACATCAATTCGTTCCAGGCTTGAGAGAGGCGCTACCTTAACAGAATTGGGTCGCGCCAATTAGTCAGATTTTTCATAAGGTTAGAACGGCCCGGGAGGGAGATTGGCGCGGCCGGCTTTCCTGCTATAATCGCGCTTCCTTCCCGATCCGTCAGAAAGAGGTTTTTTGCACCATGTCCGATTCGCCGATCAAGAACGACGGCTCCGCCGACGCCATTGCCGCCACCGCGATTATCAGCATCGTGGTCTTTTCGCTCTACCTCTGGCTGTCCGGCATGCCCGGCTGAAGGCGGTGTTGACGCGGGTCGCGCCACCGGCCGGCACGCTTCACCCCCGGGGCTGCCACGGCCGCAGCCCCGCTGTCCACCCGCCCGGGCGCCAGCTCAGCCCGCGGCACTCAGCACCAGGTTCACCACCAGGGCCACACCGGCCACGAACAGCACAGTAAAAAGCAGCCCGGCGACAATGAAGGGGCCGGCCTTGCCCTGCTTGAAGTCGCGCTCGCGGTTGCGGCTGCTCTGCACTCCGAAGCCGGCGGCCAGGGTGCTGAAGACCACATGCCAGGGTTTGACCCGCTTGTTGTCCGCCTGCTCCGGCGCCTGCCTGTCTGCGGATGACCCGCTGTCTGCCGCCGCGGCGGGCCGTTTGTCAGTCCTGTCTTCGCTCATCACTCGTTGCCCTCAGTAGTCCAGCACCGGCGCCAGCCAGCGCTCCACATCCTCGATACTCATGCGCTTGCGCTCGGCCACGCTGGCCACCTGGTCGCGGCTGATCTTGCCCACGGCGAAGTAGCGCGCCTCCGGGTGGGAGAAGTAGAAGCCGCTCACCGAAGAGGCGGGCAGCATGGCATAACTGTCGGACAGCTCGACACCGCAGGTGTTCGGGGCATCCAGCAGCTGGAACAGGGCGCCCTTCTCGGTGTGGTCCGGGCAGGCCGGGTAACCCGGTGCCGGACGAATCCCCCGGTAGCGCTCGCGAATCAGCTCGTCATTGCCCAGGTTCTCCTCCGGGGCATAGCCCCACAGCTCCCGGCGCACTTCCCGGTGCAGGTACTCGGCCAGGGATTCCGCCAGGCGATCGGCCAGGGCCTTGAGCATGATGCTGTTGTAGTCGTCGTGGTCGGCCAGGAAGCTGTTGGAGAGCTCGTCCACGCCGTGGCCGGCGGTCACGCAGAAGGCGCCGATGTAATCCGGTGTGTCGGATTCCAGCGGGGCGATGTAGTCCGCCAGGCACAGGTTGGGCTCGCCGCTGGGCTTTTCCATCTGCTGCCGCAGGTGGTGCAGGGTGGCAATCACCTCGCCGCGGGACTCGTCGGCGTAGAGGGCGATGTCGTCACTGCCCACCCGTTGGGCCGGCCAGAAGCCCACGGTGGCCTTGGCGGTGATCAGCTTCTCGTCGATGAGCCGGCGCAGCATGGCCTGGGCATCGGCGAACAGCTCCCGGGCCTGGGGGCCGACCACATCGTCCTCGAGGATCTTCGGGTACTTGCCCGCCAGGTCCCAGGAGATGAAGAAGGGCGTCCAGTCGATGGTCTCCAGCAGGGGCTCGAGGGGAAAGTCCTCGTAGACCCGGGTGCCGATAAAGCTCGGCTTCGGCGGGGTGTAGGCCTGCCAGTCGAAACGCGGGGCATTGGCGATCGCCTCGGGGTAGGGCAGCTGGCGAACCCGGGGCTGTCGGGCGGCGATACGCTCGCGCACTTTCTCGTATTCGGCCCGCCGCTCGGCGACAAAGGCCGGCTTACCCTTGCCCATCAGGGCGGTGGCCACCGACACGCTGCGGGAGGCGTCCGGCACGTAGACCGTGAGGTCGTTCTGGTAGCGGGGCTCGATCTTCACCGCGGTGTGTGCCTTGGAGGTGGTGGCGCCGCCGATCATCAGGGGCACCTGGAAGTCCTGGCGCTGCATCTCGCTGGCCACGTGCACCATCTCGTCGAGGGAGGGGGTGATCAGGCCCGACAGGCCGATCATGTCCACCTTCTCCTCCCGGGCCACGCGCAGGATTTCCTCGCAGTGGACCATCACCCCGAGATCGATGACCTCGAAATTGTTGCACTGCAGTACCACGCCGACAATGTTCTTGCCGATGTCGTGGACGTCGCCCTTGACCGTGGCCATGAGGATCTTGCCGTTGGTCTGGGTGGCGTCGGTTTTCTCCGCCTCGATGTAGGGCTGCAGGTAGGCCACCGCCTGCTTCATCACCCGGGCGCTCTTGACCACCTGGGGCAGGAACATCTTGCCGTCGCCGAAGAGGTCGCCGACCACGTTCATGCCGTCCATCAGCGGCCCCTCGATCACCTCGATCGGGTGGTCGAAGGCCTGGCGGGCCTCCTCGGCGTCCTCCAGGATGAAGCTGTTGATGCCCTTGACCAGGGCGTGCTCGAGGCGCTTGCCCACCGGCGCCTCGCGCCAGCTCAGATCCTCCTGGCGCGCCGCCGGGCCGCCGCTGTCCTTGTAGCGCTCGGCCAGGTCCAGCAGGCGCTCGGTGCCGTCGTCGCGGCGGTCGAGTATGACGTCCTCCACCGCCTCGCGCAGCTCCGCGGGCAGCTCGTCGTAGACCGCCAGCTGGCCGGCGTTGACGATGCCCATGTCCATGCCGGCGCGGATGGCGTGGTAGAGGAAGACCGAGTGGATCGCCTCGCGCACCACGTTGTTGCCGCGGAAGGAGAAGGAGACGTTGGACACGCCACCGGACACCAGGGCCCCGGGCATGTGCTCCTTGATGTAGCGGGTGGCCTCGATGAAGTCCACCGCGTAGTGGTTGTGCTCCTCGATTCCGGTGGCCACGGCGAAGATGTTGGGGTCGAAGATGACGTCCCGGGGATTGAAGCCGATGCGATTGACCAGGATGTCCCAGCAGCGCTCGCAGATCTCCTGGCGCCGCTGCAGGGTGTCCGCCTGGCCCTGTTCGTCGAAGGCCATGACCACCACCGCCGCGCCGTAGCGCTTGCACAGGCGCGCCTGCTCGATGAACTCCTCCTCGCCGTTCTTCAGGCTGATGGAGTTGACCACCGGCTTGCCCTGGATGCACTTGAGGCCCGCCTCGATCACCGACCACTTGGAGGAGTCGACCATGATCGGCACGCGGGAGATGTCCGGCTCCGAGGCCACCAGGTCGAGGAAGGTGACCATGGCGCGCTCGGCGTCGAGCATGCCCTCGTCCATGTTGATGTCGATGATCTGGGCGCCGTCCTCGACCTGGGTGCGGGCCACCGAGAGGGCGGTGTCGTGGTCGTCCGAGAGGATCAGCCGCTTGAAGGCCGCCGAGCCGGTGACGTTGCAGCGCTCGCCGACGTTGACGAAGAGGCTGTCGGCAGTGATGTTGAAGGGCTCCAGGCCCGACAGCCGGCAGGCGGGCTCGGGCTTCGGCAGCGGGCGCGGGTCGATGCCCTCGACCGCCCGGGCAATCGCCTCGATGTGATGCGGCGTGGTCCCGCAGCAGCCCCCCGCCAGGTTGAGGAAGCCGCGCTCGGCAAAGCCGCGGAAGTCGGCGAACATGTCCTCGGGGGTCTCGTCGTACTCGCCGAAGGCATTCGGCAGGCCGGCGTTGAGGTGGGCGCTGAAGTAGCATTCCGCCACCGAGGCCAGCTCCTCCAGGAAGGGGCGGATTTCCTTGAAGCGGCGCCCGCAGTTACTGCCCACGATCAGCGGGCGGGCGTGGGCGATGGCGTTCCAAAACGCCTCGGGACTCTGGCCCGAGAGCACGCGGCCGCTGGTGTCGGGGAAGGTCACCGAGATCATCAGGGGCAGCTCGCGGCCGACCTCCTCGAACACCGACTGCACGGCGAAGATCGCCGCCTTGGCGTTCAGGGTGTCGAAAATGGTCTCGATCATCAGCAGGTCGGCGCCGCCGGCGATCAGGGCGCGGGTGGCCTCGCTGTAGTCGCGCACCAGCTCGTCGAAGCGGATATTGCGGGCGCCCGGGTCGTTGACATCCGGCGAGATGGAGGCGGTGCGCGGGGTCGGGCCGAGAATCCCCGCCACGTAGCGCGGGCGGGAGGGGTCGCGGGCGGTGATTTCGTCCGCCGCCTGCCGGGCCAGGCGCGCGCCGGCTTCGTTCAGCTCCGCGGCCAGGTGGGAGAGGTCGTAGTCCCCCTGGGCCACGCGGGTACTGTTGAAGGTGTTGGTGCCGATGATGTCGGCGCCGGCCTCCAGGTAGCGGCGGTGAATCCGCACCACCACCTCCGGGCGGGTCAGCGACAGCAGGTCGTTGTTGCCCTTGAGGTCCCCGCTGTGGTCGGCAAAGCGCTCGCCGCGGTAGTCCGCCTCCTCGAGCCCCTCGCCCTGGATCATGGTCCCCATGGCGCCATCCAGGATCAGAATGCGCTGCTTGAGGGCCTCTACCAGGGGGTGGCTGTCGGGGATCATCGGGCTTCCTTCTGTGGATGGCTGACAAAGCCGCCTATTCTAGCAGATCGGCCCCGGCTTTAGGTGCTCGGTAGAACGGCCGCTGGCCCCGTATCCGATCCCGCTGCGACACGTTTGCGGCTCCCCCGGCAGTGGGCGATAGCGGTCGGAGTGCACAGGCGGGGCGGGATTTGCTAGAATACCTGACCAAATTACTCGGAATGGATGTGAAGCATGATCACCATCACGGAATCCGCGCAGGCCTACCTCGCAGAATTGCTCGGCAAGCAGGACGATGCCCTGGGTGTGCGTGTGTTCATCAACCAGCCCGGTACCCCCAAGGCGGAGACCTGTATCGCCTACTGCCGGGAAGGGGATATCCAGGAAGGTGATGAGGAGCGTGCCTTCGAGGGCTTCAAGGCCTGGTTCGACGGTCGCAGCCTGCCCTTCCTGGAAGACGCCCTGGTCGACTACGCCAAGGACCGCATGGGCGGCCAGCTGACCATCAAGGCGCCCAACGCCAAGTTGCCCCGGGTGGACGAGAACAGCCCCCTGGAGGACCGCGTCAACTACATTCTCTACAACGAGGTGAACCCCTCGCTGGCCGCCCATGGGGGCGAAGTGAGCCTGGTCGAGCTGACCGAGGACAAGGTCGCCATCCTGCAGTTCGGCGGTGGCTGCCAGGGCTGCGGCATGGTCGACATGACCCTCAAGGGCGGGGTGGAGAAGACCCTGCTGGAGCAGCTGCCCCAGCTCAAGGGTGTGCGCGACACCACCGACCACTCCGATCGCAGCCAGGCCTATTACTGAGCCGGGGCCGCCGCGCCCGGCTTTCCTGCTGCTCCCGGATCGCCCGGCTCAGACCTGACGCACGCCCCGGATCTGCTCGCGCAGCTTGCGCAGGGCGGCTTCGGTCTCCGGCCAGCCAATGCAGCCGTCGGTGACCGACACGCCGTATTCCAGCTGTGACAGGTCCTCGGGGATCGACTGATTCCCGGCCTTGAGGTTGCTCTCGATCATCAAACCGACAATCGAGCGGTTGCCCTCGAGGATCTGGTTGCCCACGTTCTCAACCACCAGCGGTTGCAACTCCGGCTGTTTGTTGGAGTTGGCGTGACTGGTGTCGATCATGATATTGCGGGGCAGGCCGGCCTTGTCCAGGGCTTCCTCGCACAGTTTCACGTGCACCGAGTCGTAGTTCGGGCCGCCGCTGCCGCCGCGCAGCACAATGTGCCCGTAGCGGTTGCCGCGGGTGGTGTAGACGGCCACCCGGCCCTCGCTGTTGACCCCGAGGAAGCGGTGCGGCTTGGCCGCCGACTTCAGGGCGTTGACCGCCACCGCGAAACCGCCGTCGGTGCCGTTCTTGAAACCGACCGGGGAGGACAGGCCGCTGGCCATCTCGCGGTGGGTCTGGGATTCGGTGGTACGCGCGCCGATGGCCGACCAGCTGATCAGGTCCTGCAGGTACTGCGGCGAGATCGGGTCGAGGGCCTCGGTGGCGGTGGGCAGGCCCAGCTCCAGCACGTCCAGCAGCAGGCGCCGGCCGATGCGCATGCCTTCCTCGATCTTGAAGGAGTCGTCCATGTGGGGGTCGTTGATCAGCCCCTTCCAGCCCACCGTGGTCCGGGGCTTCTCGAAGTAGACGCGCATGACGATGTAGAGGGTGTCGGAGAGCTCCTCGGCCAGTGCCTGCAGGCGCCGTGCGTAGTCCATGGCCGCCGCGGGATCGTGAATCGAGCAGGGGCCGATGACCACGAAAACCCGCGGGTCCTTGTGGTCCAGGATATCCTGGATCACCTGTCTGCTGTGGGTGATCTGCTCGCGGGCGGCCTCGCTCAGGGGCAGGTCGCGCTTGAGTTCCGCCGGGGTGATCAGGACGTCCTTGGACGCCACGTTAATGTTATGTACTTCCATAAGTGCTCACAGCTGGAGGCGGGCGGCGGGGCGCCCGCGTGGAATAAAGGGCCGCTATTCTAAAGCAGCGGCGCCGCCTGCGCATCCCGCGCCGGCGTCGAGGCTGGGTGCTTGCCGGCAGGCGGCTGGGCGTGGCGCGGCTGGCTCAGCCGCCGCCGGGGTAGACGGTCAGGCGCTGGCCCGGGTAGATCGGCTCCCCCGGGTTGAGGGCGTTCCAGGCCAGCAGCTCCTCGACGCTGACCTTGAAGCGGCCCGCGATCCGGTAGAGAGAGTCGCCGCGGCGAACGCGATAACCCTGGGCTTGGGGCGCGCTCTCGCGCTGGGCCAGGCTGCCCTGCCAGTCGCCGCCGCGGGGGATCATCAGCTGGCTGCCGGCGCGGATCATGTGCCCGCGCAGGCCGTTGACCTGCTGCAGCATGGCGACACTGGTGTCGTAGCGGCGGGCGATGTGGCTCAGGGTTTCGCCATTGCGCACCTGGTGCCGCTGCCAGCTGACACGTTCCTGGGCGGGCAGCGTCGCGAGCTGCTGGCGGAACTGCTCCGCGGCGGCGGGGGGCAGCAGCAGCTCATTGACCGAGGGCGCGGTGGCCCAGCGCAGGTGGCCCGGGTTCAGGGCCTTGAGGGTGGCCAGGGGCACATCGGCCAACTCCGCGGCGCGGGCCAGTTCGATCTGCCCGCCGGTGGGGACGGCGGCAAAGGCGGGACTGTTGGCCACCGCGGGCAGGGCGACGCCCCAGCCCTCGGGGTCGGCGATCAGCATCGACAGGGCCAGCAGGCGCGGTACGTACTTGTGGGTTTCCGCCGGCAGGCGCAGGGACCAGTAGTCGGTGGGGCGGCGGGCCTCGGCATTGCGCTGCACCGCACGGGTCACCCGGCCGATGCCGGCGTTGTAGGCGGCAATGGCCAGGGTCCAGTCGCCGTCCACCGCCTCGTAGAGGTTCTGCAGGTAGTCCAGGGCCGCGTGGGTGGAGGCGCGCACATCGCGCCGCCCGTCGTACCACCAGTCGCTGTCGAGGCCGAGATATTCCCCGGTGGCGGGCATGATCTGCCACAGCCCCAGGGCCTGCTGGCGGGAGCGGGCCACCGGGTTGAGGCTGCTCTCGACGATCGGCAGCAGCGCCAGTTCCAGGGGCATGTCCCGCTCTTCCACCTGCTCGACGATGTAGTGCAGGTAGAGCGCCGCGCGGCCGTTGATGCTCTCCAGGAAGCGCTCCTGGTTGAGGTAGTAATTCAGGGCCTCCTGCATCGCGGGGTTGTCCGGGGCCTCCCAGCTCAGGCCGTTGCGGATGCGCGCCCAGACGTCATCCTCGCGCACCGGCACGGTCTGCAGGCGCACCGGCGCCTTGCGGGTGACGGTGGGGGTGTAGGGGTGCAGGGCTTCGTCGGTGGCGGCGGTAGTCTCCTCGCGTTCACCCAGGGAGCCCAGATGGCTGCAGCCCGAGAGCAGGAAAACTCCAGAAACTACAATAACTAATTTTCTTAAAGCGTTGAAATATCGGTATTTTGTCAAAACTCGTCCTTCCATGAACGGAGTGCGGCGAAGACCGTCTCCGGGTCATCGCCCTGCCACTTTCCCTGTCGTCGGAGCGTGTCCACCAGGGCCGCTTCCCCACTGCGGAGGAAGGGGTTGGTGGCGCGCTCCAGGGCGATGTTCGAGGGCACGGTGGGGCGCTCCTGCGCGCGCCGTTGCGCCACCTCTTCCTCCCGGGCCTGCAGGGCGGCGTTGTCGGGGTCGGCGGCGCGGGCAAAGCGGAGGTTGGCCTGGGTGTACTCGTGGGCGCAGTAGACCGCGGTCTCCCCGGGCAGCGCCGCCAGCTGGCCGAGGGAGTCGTGCATCTGCGCCGGGCTGCCCTCGAACAGGCGGCCGCAGCCGCCGGCAAACAGGGTGTCGCCGCAGAACAACAGCGGGGCCTGGTCGGCGGTGGCGGGGCGGTAGAATGCGATATGGTCGAGGGTGTGCCCGGGCACTTCCAGTACCTCGAAGGTGGCGCCCAGGACCTCGACGCGATCGCCCGCGGCGACCCGCTCGGTCAGTGTCTCGATGGCGGGGTTGTGGGGGCCGACGACCCGCGCCGGATGCTGCGCCAGCAGCTCGGGAATCCCGCCGACGTGGTCAAAGTGGTGGTGAGTGACCAGCACCGTGTCCAGGCGCAGGCCCCGGGCCTCGAGCACCCGCAGCACCGGGGCGGCCTCACCGGGGTCCACCACCGCGCAGTCGCGGCTGCCCGCCCGGGTCAGCAGCCAGATGTAATTGTCACTGAAGGCGTGGATCGGCTCGATCGACAACATGAAGCACATTCCCGCAAAAAATACAGTACCATGCCCGTTCTGTTCTGCAGGCGTGGCCACGCGGGCCACCGACGGGCTGTCTGGAATCGATGGGCGAGTGTAACGACATTTTGACGGAACTGGAATCCTGGTACCGCACGCCGCTGGGGCAGAGCCTTTACCGCGGCCTGCAGGATCAGCTGGAGCCGCTGCTCGAAACCACCTTCGGCTACCACCTGGTGCAGGTCGGCTGCAGCCGCGAACAGCCGCTGTTCTGCAGCAGCCGGATTCGCCACCAGTTGTATATTGCCGAGGCCCCCGGGGCGCGCATCGGCCTGCAGGCCCGGGCCGACGAGCTGCCCCTGGAGAGCGACAGCGTCGACGTGCTGATTGCCCACCACAGCCTGGAGTTCACCGAGGATCCCCACGCCGTGCTGCGCGAGCTACACCGCGTCCTCACGCCCCAGGGCCACCTGCTGCTGGTGGGCTTCAACCCCTGGAGCCTGCTGGCCCTGAATCACACACTGCGCGCCGCCGCCGGCAACCCCCTGTGGCGGGCGCGCAGGGCGGTCAGTCGCGGGCGTCTGCTGGACTGGCTGCGTCTGCTCGGCTGCGAGGCCCAGGGCAGTGAATTCCTGCTGCCGCTGCCGGTGGCCAGCGGCGAGGGGCGCCTGGCGCGACTGGCCCGCCGCGGCAACCGCTGGAGCGAGGCGCACCAGCTGCCCTTCGGCAGCCTCTACCTGGTACACGCGATCAAGCAGGTGGCGGGGCGCGTGCGCCCCCTGCGCGTGGCCCGCACCCGGCCGGCCCTGATGGGCATCAAGGTGGGCAAGCCGGCCCCCACACCCACACCCCGGGGCGGCAATGTCGCCGCCTGCACCCCCATTCAAGCCCGCGGCGACGCTGTTGCCGCGGCTACCAAATCCCGAGACAGTGCAGCATGAAAGACGTGGACATTTTTACCGACGGCGCCTGTCGCGGCAATCCTGGGCGCGGCGGCTGGGGGGCCGTGCTGCGCTTCAACGGCCGCGAGAAGCACCTCTGGGGCGGCGAGCCCCACACCACCAACAACCGTATGGAATTGCGCGCGGCGATCGAGGCCCTGGCCGCCCTCAAGGAGCCCTGCCGGGTGCAGCTGACGACCGACTCGGTCTATGTGCGCGACGGCATCACCCAGTGGCTGCCCAACTGGAAGCGCCGCGGCTGGAAGACCGCCGCCCGCCAACCGGTCAAGAACGATGACCTCTGGCGCGCCCTGGACGAACAGAACCAGCGCCACGAGGTGCACTGGCACTGGGTCAAGGGCCACAGCGGCCACCCGGAAAACGAGCTCGCGGACCAGCTCGCCAACCGCGGCATCGACCAACTGCAGGAGGCCTGATCGCGCATGCGCCAGATTGTGCTGGATACCGAGACCACCGGCCTGGAAGTCAGCCAGGGCCACCGGATTATCGAGATCGGCTGCGTGGAGCTGGAGAACCGGCGCCTGACCGGCCAGCATTTCCACCGCTACGTGAACCCGCAGCGGGAGGTCGACCAGGGCGCCATCGAGGTGCACGGCATCACCAACGAGTTCCTCGCCGACAAGCCGCTGTTCCCGCAGGTGGCGGCGGAGTTTCTCGACTTCGTGCGCGGGGCCGAGCTGCTGATTCACAACGCGCCCTTCGATATCGGCTTTCTCGACGCCGAGCTGTCCCGGGTCGATTCCAGTCACCCGGGGCTTGCCAGCCTGTGCAAGATCACCGATACCCTGCAGATGGCCCGGGCGCGCCACCCCGGCCAGCGCAATACCCTGGACGCCCTGTGCAACCGCTACGGCGTGGACAACTCCCAGCGGGATCTCCACGGCGCGCTGCTCGACGCCGAGATCCTGGCGGACGTCTACCTGCTGCTCACCGGTGGCCAGACCACCTTCCAGCTGGGCAGCGGCGACAGCGACGGCGAGGGCGGCGAACACCGCGGGGAGAGCCTGCGCCGGCTGCCCGCGGACCGGCCGCCGCTGCCGGTGCTGCGGGCCAGCGCCGAGGAGCTGGCGGCCCACGAGACCCAGCTGGAGGCCATCGCCAAGGCCAGCGGGGGCACGGTACTGTGGAGAGAGAGGATCGAGGCATGAGGTTCAAACCCGACAATCGTCCCCCGGGGCGGGCCGCCGACAGCCTGCACCTGGTCTTCCAGGGCGGCCAGCTGGTGCGCGACCTGCGCGCCGCGGACCCGCTGCTGCCGGCGCGCCACGACTGGCCGGTGGTACAGGAGCAGTTCCTCGGCTACTGGGAGGGGCGGCCCTGCTTCGCGGTGGAAATCGACCCGCAACTGGACCTGGACCCGATGCACTGGCAGCGGGGCAGCCTCTACCAGCTGCTGGGGGCCGACGAGGACCTCTTCGCCCTCGCCGGGCGCGCCGCCCAGCTGCTGGCCTGGGAGCGCGACCACCAGTACTGCGGCCGCTGCGGATCGCCGATGCAGGCCGACCTCGGCGAGCGGGCGATGCGCTGCGAGCCCTGCCGCCACCTGGTCTACCCGCGCATCTCCCCCTGCATCATCACCCTGATTACTCGCGGCGACGAGTTGTTGCTGGCCCGCAACGCCAGCTTCCCCGGGGAGATGTACAGCACCCTGGCGGGCTTTATCGAGGCGGGGGAGAGCGCCGAGGCCTGCCTGCACCGGGAGGTGGCCGAGGAGGTCGGGGTGTCGGTGTGCAACCTGCGCTACTTTGGCTCCCAGTCCTGGCCCTTCCCCAGCCAGCTGATGCTGGGCTTTTTTGCCGAGTACGCCGGCGGCGAGATCGTCTGTGACCAGGAAGAGATCGCCGACGCCCGCTGGTTCCACCACAGCGCGCTGCCCCAGGTGCCGCCACCCAGCTCCATCGCCGGCCGCCTGATCCGGGACTACGTGGAGCACCGTCGCAAGCTCTGACTGAACCCGCGGCACCGCCAGGCCCTCGCGCCCGCCTTTGGCGGCGACGGGCCTCGGCGGTCGCCGCCCCAACTGAGACTCAGGAGATACGTTTGGAACACCTGTATGACTACGGCCTGTTTCTGGCCCAGGCCCTGACCGTTGTCGTCGCCATCCTGCTGGTGGCCGGCGGCCTGGCCGCCGCGGCCCAGCGCCGCCGCCACCACGGCAGCGAGGGCCAGCTCGAGGTGCACAAGCTCAACGAGCGCTACCAGGACCTGCGCGACAGCCTGCGCCACGGGGTGCTGGACAAGGCCGCCTGGAAGGCCGAGCACAAGGCCCGGCGCAAGCGCGAGAAGGCCGAGGCCAAGGCGCGCAAGAAACAGCTCAAGAAGTCTGGCGACGAAGCGCCTGAGGCCGAGGGCAGCGAGCGCAAGCGCCTGTATGTGCTGGACTTCGATGGCGACATCCGCGCCGACGCCAGCGAGAACCTGCGCGAGGAAGTGTCCGCGCTGCTGCCGGAGATCCGCCCCGGGGACGAGATCCTGCTGCGCCTGGAGAGCCCGGGCGGCCTGGTACACGGCTACGGCCTGGCCGCCAGCCAGCTGCGCCGGATCACCGAGGCCGGGGTCCCGCTGACCGTGGCGGTGGACAAGGTCGCCGCCAGCGGCGGCTACATGATGGCCTGTGTGGCGCCGAAGATCATCGCCGCCCCCTTCGCGGTAATCGGCTCCATCGGCGTGGTCGCCCAGGGGCCCAACTTCCACCGCCTGCTGAAAAAGCACGATGTCGACGTGGAGGTGCTTACCGCCGGCCGCTACAAGCGCACCCTGACCCTGTTCGGGGAAAACACCGAGGAGGGCCGGGCCAAGTTCATCGAGGACCTGGAAACCACCCACCAGCTGTTCAAGGCCTTCGTGGCGGAGAACCGACCGGGCCTGGATATCGACAAGGTCGCCACCGGGGAAATCTGGTACGGCAGTGACGCCCTGCGCGAGGGGCTGGTGGACGCGGTAGAGACCTCCGACGCCTGGATCCAGGCGCGCCTGGCGGACTGGGACGTGTTCCAGGTGGCCTACGTCGAGCGCAAGCCCTGGCAGGAGAAGCTCGGGCTCGCGGCCGAGGGGGCGATGGAGCGCCTGAGCCTAAAGCTCTGGCACAAGCGCGGCAGCGACCTGTTCCGCTGACACTCGCTGCCCGCGTGTCCTTGGGCGGGTGCTGTACCGCTCCTGCCCGATCTGGGGCGCTGCAACGGCGTTCCAGGCTATTCTTCGCGATAACCGTGGTAGCGGTTGAGGTCGAAGATGCCGGCGGCGATCCCGTCCTGCTCCACTGACAGCCGCTGCAGGCGGTCGCTGACATCCCAGAACCAGGGGGCGTTGCGCCGCACGCCGTAGCGGTGGAGCAGGGTGGCGTAGTCCTCGGCGCTTTCCAGGGCGGCGATATCCGCCGCGAACAGGGGCATCTGCCGGGCGTGGACCTGGAAGAACTGGTTGGGGTGGGCGCCGATCAGGCCCGCCACCACCGTCAGCGCGTCCTCTTCGGGCAGCCGCCGCTCGTCTTCCTCGAACAGCTGGGCAATATTGCTGTGGCCGCTATCCCGCAGCAGGGTAAAGGCCTGTTCGCCCTCGCCGCCGATCACATGCACGAAGCTCACCTCCGGCAAGAAGCGGTTGTGGGCGCCGCGGTGGGCCACCAGGGCGTCCAGGGCCTGGGCAATCTCGGGGCTGGTGTGGCGGTGGTAGTCAAAGCGCGGCACGGCGCCGCCGGGCACCCGCGCCCGGGCCCGGGCCAGGAACTCGGCCTTCGGGTCGTCGCTCTGGTAGTCCACCCCGGTGGGCAGCTGCATGGCTTCGCTGCGCACGAAAACCGGCTCCCGCGCGGATTCCGGCGCGCCCCGATACCAGTGGTCCCGCAGCGGCTTGCGCTGATCGGCGGGGAGAAACATCAGGAAGTTGTACTCCCCCTCCATGCGCAGGAAATCCATGTACAGGCGCGACTCCAGCTGGTGGGCCACCGAGCCGTAGACGTCGAAGCCGGCCACCAGCAGGTAGTGGATGCGCTCCAGCAGGGAGTAGGTGATGACCCAGGCGGTTTTCGGCGTTTCCCCCACCAGGCCGCGCACCACCGAGGCGGTGTCGAAGTGGCGGAAGATGGTCAGCCCGGCATTGCTGTTGTCGCCGTCGCCATCCCACAGCAGGTCGAGCTCGGGGCGCCGGCGCCCCTCGGCCATTTCCGCCTCGATGTGCTGCGCCTTGGCCTTCTCGTAGCGCGCCTGGGCGCGGGCGTACTTGAGCCAGCTGGCGATGTCGATCACCGACTCGGTGCGCGGCACCGGCAGGCGCAGGTTGTCGCTTTCCTGTTCCAGGAAGGCGCCGTCGAGCTCCGGGTCCAGGGCTTCCGGGTCCATGAACAGCACCCAGAAGCGATCCTCGATCACGTTGAGGGCAATCTGCCCCCGGCACACCGGCCCCTTGATGAAGTTCATGATGGTGAACTCCGCTTCCTCCAGCATGAAGCGATAGCGGGCGCGCACCGGCAGGTCGGCAAAACTGCGGAAGGGGTTGCCGCTGAGATCGCTGTCGTAGCCGGGCAGGCTGTCCACCGTGTAGTCGGGGGCCAGGAACAGCCCCCGGTACCAGTCCCGGCGCGCGGCGTCGAAGCGGTAGGGCAGGTGGCTCTTGGCCACGGCGACAATCGGCATCGGCTGCAGGCGATACCAGAAGCGCTCGCGCCCGGGATCGTCGTAGGGGCGACGGGTGGCAATCACCTCCACCGCGTCCCCGGGCGGCGAGGCGGAGCGCACCAGGCGGAACAAGTGGGAGTCCTGGCCGGCGTCCTCCAGGTAGAGGGTGGCCAGGAACAGGTGCTCGTAGATGTAGCGCGCCATCAGCTGGCTGCGCTTATCGTTCTGATTTAGGAAGCGCTCCCAGGCCGCGACTTCCCCCTGCAGGGCATCGGGCAGGGCGGGGACCGGTGGCGCCGGCGCCCCGGTTTCCAGCCAGTCGAGCATCATCCGGTGCTCCTCCGGGCGCAGCCCCGGCAGCCCGTAGGGCATGCCCCACTGCGGGTAGTCCTCGGCGAAGTCGTCGAAGCCGCCGGGTTTCACGCACTGCTGGTCCCGGTGCAGGGAGAAGTCAAATCCCTCCGGCAGGGGGCCGCGGGCGGGCAGGGGGTGGGCCTGTTTCAGGGCCAGCATGCGGTAGAGCAGGCCCTTCTCCGGCTGCTCACGGTCCAGCACCGGGTAAAAATCCTTCTTGCGCCAGGCCGCTTCGCCCTGGGCGTCGTCGAACAGTCGGGTCAGGTCACCGGCCAGCAGGCGGGTGGAGTCATAGACCAGGGTCTGGTTGGCCCCGCGCTCGAGGCCGATGTGGGCTTCCAGCTTGAGCTGGCAGGGGGCGTCGTAACAGGCGTGGCAAACCACGCAGCGCTGCTCGATGACTTGCCGGGGCGTCTCCAGGGGCGCCGCCAGGGCGCTGTGCAGAGCGAAACTGGCCCACAGTGCCGTGAGCAGGCGGATCATCTGGTGCATGGGTGCGTCCCGGGGTGTCGAAGCGCCATGGTAGCACGCATAATAGGCACCGGCAGACCGGCAGACCGGCAGACCGGCAGACCGGCAGACCGGCAGCATAAGGGCCCCAAGCGGGGCAGGCGGGCCGCGCAGCGCCACGGGCGTGCCGGCGGGGACCTGGAACAGGAGAAAGCAGGGTGCACGAAATCGTAGGGTTCCTGGACATGCTGGGGATGGTGGTCTTCGCCATCAGCGGCGCGCTGGCCGCCGCCGAGCGACGCCTGGACATCCTCGGCTTCATCCTCTTTGGCACCATCACCGGCATCGGCGGCGGCACCATCCGCGACCTGCTGCTGCAGGCGGACGAGGTGTTCTGGTTCAGCGACACGCGCTACTTGTGGGTGTGCATCCTGGCCAGCGTGGCCACCTGGTTTGTCGCCCATCACCTGCAGTCACTGCGGCGGGTGCTGCTGTGGGCAGACGCCATCGGGCTGTCGGTGTTCAGCGTGATCGGGGCGCAGAAGGCACTGATCTGGGAGGCCCCGGTGCTGGTGGCCGTGGGCATGGGCATGATGACCGCCAGCTTCGGCTCGCTGATCCGCGACAGCCTGCTGGGGCAGCCCCCGGTGCTGCTGGAGGCGGACATCTACGTCACCGCGGCGGCCCTGGGGGCCCTGAGCTATGTCGGGCTGACGGCCCTGGCGGGGCTGCCGGGCTGGGACTGGGTGGCCGGCTGGGCGGTGCCGGTGTCGATCGGCGCCGCCTTCCTGCTGCGCGGCAGCGCCATCCTGTTCAACCTGCAGTTGCCCAAGTACCGGCCGCAGCACTGAGGCCGGTTCAAAGCGCGGCGGCTGTCTGTTCCGAGCGACGCGGGCCCTGGGGCCCGGGATTGCCGGCGCCGGGTCAGCCCTTGCCAGTGGGCTTGTTGGGGCCCGCCAGGCAGTCCTTCTCGATATAGGCGATGATCTTGGCGGCGATATCGATGCCGGTGGCCTTCTCGATGCCCTCCAGCCCCGGGGAGGAGTTGACCTCGATCACCAGGGGGCCGTGGGCGGAGCGCAGAATATCCACCCCCGCCAGGTCCAGCCCCATGACCTTGGCGGCCTTGATCGCCAGGCGGCGCTCCTCGGGGCGCAGCTTGATCACTTCCGCGGTGCCCCCGCGGTGCAGGTTGGAGCGGTACTCGCCCTTGACCGCCTTGCGTTGCATCGCGGCGATGACCTTGTCGCCCACCACGAAACAGCGGATGTCGGAGCCCCCGGCCTCCTTGATGAACTCCTGCACCAGGAAGTCCGAGCCGATGCCGCGGAAGGCGTTGATCAGGGCCTCGGCGGCCTTCTTGGTTTCCGCCAGCAGCACCCCGTTGCCGTGGGTGCTGGCGGTCAGCTTGAGGATCAAGGGCGCGCCGCCCACCGATTCAATCAGCTTGTCGGTCGCCCGCGCGGAGTGGGCGTAGCTGGTCACCGGCTGGCCGATGCCGCGCCGGGCCAGCAGCTGGTGGGCGCGCAGCTTGTCCCGGGAGCGGGTGATGGCGATGGATTCGTTGATCGAATAGACGTGGCCGACTTCAAACTGCCGCAGCACCGCGCAACCGTAGGAGGTGATGCTGGCGCCGATGCGCGGGATCACCGCGTCGAACTCCAGGTCTTCCACATCCTGGGCGGATTTCTGGTACACCACCGTCGGGTCGTTGGCGGTGATGTTCATGTAGCACTTGAGCACGTCCACCACGCGCACCTCGTGGCCGCGTTCCGTGGCCGCTTCAACCAGGCGCCGGGTCGAGTACAGTCTGCGGTTGCGGGAGAGAATGCCGATTTTCATGAGACGTCCTTGGGCGCGGGGATTTGACGTGGAGAGCTCCACAAGGCAATCATAGCGGTTCGACGGGGCATCGTGCACCTTGTCCCGGTGATGCGACAGGAATAATTTTCCAGGAGGCATGTCATGCAACTGAAAAGACTGTTCCGCACCTTGGGCCTGGCCACCCTGGCAGCGAGTCTGCCCCTCGCGGTATCCGCCGACGAGCACGGGGGCAAGGCCGCATCCGAGAGCGCCGCGGAAAACGGCAGCGAAAGCAGCGAGAGCACGCAGCGTCGCTGCCTGTCGCTGAACCAGATCCGGCGCATCGAGGTGGTCGATGACCAGACCCTCAAGTTCCACATGCGCGGCAGTGGCCCGGACTATCTCAACCATCTGCCCTATCGCTGCACCGGCCTGAAGCGTCGCGGCGCCTTCATGCACGCCACTTCCACCAGCAACTACTGCGACCTGGATATCATCACCCAGATCGATACCATGATTGGCATGCGGCTCGGCTCCTGCCCCCTGGGCAAGTTCGAGGCGGTGGAGCGCGCAGTGGAAGGCGAGGACAGCCAGGCCGAGGAGTAGCAGCGGCACTGGATTCACAGGCAACACGGCACAGGTATGTCATAGCGTGACACTGGAAGCGCGGCACTTCGCCGCACTGGAGGCCCTGGCGGCCGAGGATTTCGCGGCCTGCCGCGGGGACATGTTCCACTGGGACGGCGGCGAGCCGGCGACCCTGGAGGCGGTGGACTTCGATCCGGCCAGCCCGGGGCGCTTCAGTCTGCTGTTCTCCGCCCCCGGGGCGGCGTCCGCGGAGCAGGGCATCTACCTGCTGGCACACGAACGCCTGGGGGAGCTGGGCCTGTTCCTGGTGCCCCTGGGGCCGGCCAGCGCTGCGCCAGGGGGCGACGCGGCGTCGCCGGCATGCTGGCGCTATGAGGCGGTGATCAGTCGCAGCTAGCTGAGCGCTTGCCATTACCGGCACCCGTGAGGGGCTGAACCAGTGGTCAGCGGTATTCCATCTGGCAATACAAGCTGTCGTCAGCGCTAACCACGAAGCCCAATCGCTGATAGAGCTGTCGGGCGGGGTTGTCGCAGGCTACGCTCAGGCACAGTGGCACCGCCTGTTGTTGGCTGCGGGCCTGCAGTGCGCGCAACAGGGCCGAGCCGATTCCCCGCCCGCGATAGGTCGCCAGCAGCCTGAGGTCGATCAGGCGGTTTTCATCGCTGGCCGCCTGCCAACACACGCGCCCCGCGGCTGTTCCCTCTACCTCAATGATTTCCCGCACGGCGGTGGGGTACGCCTGCCGATAGTGGGCCTCCTGGGCCCGGCACTGCTGGCTCAGGAAGGCCGTTTTCTGCGCCTCGTCCCAAGGCAGCGCCGCCAGTTCCTGCCAGCGGTTATCGACATAGAGCATGATCAGTAAGTCGCGGTCGTCGGGGGTCTCGGGGCGCAGTTTGCAGGGTAGGGCGTCTGCGTTTTGCTCGCGGCCCGCGAGGGAGGGTTCCCCCGGAGCCTGTGACAGAGAAGCCCGTGGGGGCTGGCGACTGGAAGTCATCCTAGGATCGGACTGGGTAGACACCGAAGAGCGCGATGATGAAATTGAGGCCCAGGGCGGGGTTGCCGGGCATGCCTTGGGGTGTGGCAACGGCCTGCGTGGTCTGGTTGACCGCGACCCCGCGCTCGGTGCTGATCCCGTTGGTGGTAGCGCGGGTGGGCAGCCCCAGGTTGTCGCTGCCAAGTTTTTGCCCCAGGCTGCGTGGGCTAAGGCCAGGACCACTGCCGGCATGCACCGGCACCCGGCTGCGCAGGTCCGGTAGGCCGAAAGTGGTGATGCCGTCGCCACCGTAGATGGTGCCGAGCAGGGAAAACAGCGCATCGTTCTGGGACACCGCCAGCAATTGCCCGTCGCAGAAGGCCCAGCCGCGGGGCGCGAAGTTACCCGCAAACAGTCGAATCTCGCCAATAAAGGGTTCAGACATGGTGAGGAGCTCCGGTCAATTGCGTGAGGGGAACAACCCCTGGAGGGCAATGCAGAAGTTGAGTGCCAGCTCCGGTACAGCCGGGGGCAGCGATTGGGTGCCGGTCGCGGCAAGCTGCTGACTGCGGTTCGACACCAGTCCGCGGTCGACGCTGATGCTGTCAACGACACCCACCGGCGCACTGGTAAAATTCTCCGCGCCCACCTTCTGGCCCAGTTGCAGAGTATCCCCCTGGTGCATCGGCATGCGCCCGCGCATGTCCGGCAGAGCAAAGGTGGTTTGCCCGTCGCCGCCGTAGGTGGTGCCCAGCAAAGAGTACAAGGCCTGGTTCTGGTTGATGGGCAGGACCTGCCCGTCGCAGAAGGCCCAGCCACGGGGTGCGAAGTTGAAGGCCATCAGGCGTATCTCGCCGAGAAAAGGTTCTGACATGGTTAACTCCGGCGATTTATCAGCTGCGTGATGGGTAGGTCCCGACCAGGGCGATGGCGAAATTCACCACCAGCGCCGGGCGATGGCCATCGGTCTGACTGTCCACCGGGTAGGCGTCGACGCTGCTGCGCTGGGCGCTAGAAGCCAGACCGCGCGCCACGCTGGCATCGGTAACGGCGTTGACCCGGCTGCTATAGGGGTTGTTGATTTTTTCACCCAGGCGACGATCGGTCAGGCCTGGCCCCCGGCCGACGTGCATTGGCCCGCGATCGCGCAGGTCCGGCAGGCCGAAGGTGCTGCGGCCATCGCCGCCGTAAGTGGTGCCGAGGAGTGAAAACAAGGCGGTGTTCTGGGCGATTGGCAGCAGTTGCCCGTTGCACAGGGCCCAGCCGCGGGGGGCAAAGTTAAAGCCCACCATGCGCACTTCGCCGATGAAGGGTTCCGACATGAGTGTCTCCTAAGCCGTCAGGAGGTAGCCGCGCCCGGCGACGTGGGCCAGCTGCGCGGGGCGAAAGTCCTGACCCAGGTGCAGTGCGGTAAGGTGTCGCTTGCCGGGGAGCAGGGCCTGCAGACGGTTCTGCCAGGTGTCGAGGGTATACAGGGTATCCCGAGCTGCCGGGGCCAGATGGCGCACACCGGGGGAGAGTCCCTCGGCGTAGCGGCCCAGGCACTCACCCCGTTCGTTCCAGACCAGCACGCAGCCATGGCCTGACTCCAGACTGTGCAGGTGGCCGCGACTGTCGCGGGCCAGGGCAACCGGGCCGTTGCTCGCGTGTCGCTGCCAGGGCTGGCCGCCCCAGCGGCGCAGGATGCGGCCGTCCAGGTCGATCAGGGTCAGTTGATGGTGGGCGCTGTCCGCCAGCCACAGGGACAGGCCATCGCTGCCGGCGAGCATGGCGCTCGGGCGCGGGGCGATATCCAGCAAGGAGAGACTGCCGCGCGAGGTGCCATCGGCAGCCAGCAACTGCAGCCGGGCCCGCTCGCGGTCGAGCAGGGCCAGCTCACCGCCGGCGAGGGCCGCGGCGGCGATATAGGGCGATGCGTGATTCAAGGTACCGGTGAGCGTGCTTGAGTCGGCACTGGCACCGGCTTTGACCTTGGCATGGACGTCGACGGCCGTTGGCAGGGGGGCCAGTATGCCGCCGCGCAGCTCCCGGCTGAGTCGGCCTGTGTTGTCGCTCCACAGTAGTTCGCGGCCGGTGCTCAGCGCACGCCGGCCGGGTTCCAGTTCGACGCGCGTGGAGACCGAAGCGTCCGGCGCACCCGACGCCAGGGACAGCGGGGCCAGCAGACTGCTGCCCCCAAGGATGGCGCCGCCGCGCAGCAGGGCACGCCGGCGCAGCGCGGGGCGCAGGTCAGCGTGACTCGCCATCAGCTGCCCTCCTGGGCACACATCAGGTTGATGTTGCTGGGCGTGGCATCCAGGCCGTTGGCAAAGATTTCGCAGCGGGCCTCCCAGGTGCTGGTGCTGATGGGCTGGGAGCGGTACAGGTACTGGTTCTTGCTGCAGTTGGCGCCGCCGCTGATCAGCAGCTCCCCGGCCAGGCAGGCGCAGTTGTAACTGCCGTTGCAGCTGCGCAGGGTGACCGCCGCGGCGCTGACCACACCGTCGGCCCCCGCCGGGCCCTGGGGCCCCTGGGGACCAGGCAGCCCCTGCGGGCCTTGCGGCCCGGTCTCGCCCTGTGGGCCAGCAGGTCCGGCTTCACCCTGTGGGCCCTCGGGTCCGGGCTCGCCCTGTGGCCCTTGTGGTCCCTCTGGCCCCTCTGGCCCTTGCGGACCTTCAGGTCCCTGCGGGCCCTCGACACCCGCCGACTCCAGGGTCGTCAGGCGCGTATCCTGGCTGTTGGATTCGTTCGCCAGCACGTCAAAGTTCTGGTTGACCTGATTGGCATCGGCGCGGTCGCCGTTGCTGAAGCGGTGGGGAATGTCGATCTGGTCGGCCAGGGCGGGCGTGCCGGATAGCGCGGCAGCCAGGCACCAGAGCAGCGCCCGGGCGGGGCGGAAAACAGCAGCCTTCATGATTGAGAATCTCCAGATCGGCGTTGACGCATCCGTCGATGCAGGGGGAGGAGGGCGACCAGCAGGGCCAGAAGACTCAGCAGCGGCCCCGGTAATGCGGGAATGCCAAGGGCATCGAGCACACCCCAGAGGCTAAGGCCCCAGGTCCCTGTTCCCCAGGTAAAGGCGAAGGCTGGGGTGGCGGAGAGAAGGCCGGCAATCAGGGTTGCCAGGCACGACGATAACCTCCGTGTCATGCTGTGCTCCATGCAGAAGCCAGCGGCTTGCGTCACGTGGATGCCTGCCGCTGGCGTTATCAGATTGGATTGACGCTAGCAGTGCCAAGTGGCCCGGGCCAAAAGTTTTGGCCCGGGCCGTGAGCCAGCGCACAAAACGCAGTCTTTGGCTCCGCCTGGGCGCCAGCGCTCACCATGTATGGCAGGCGTCTGGCGTCGGCTCAGACTTCCTGCAGTTCAAACTCCAGGCGCGCCGCGCAGACCGCATCGGGCTGCAGCGTGTCGCCAATGGCACAGGCCGGGGCCGGCCCGCCGGCATTGGAAATGGTTGTATCCGGGCAGCTGCCGCCGTTCGCTCCACCATTAGCCACGCCGGCGAGGAAGACAAAGCCCGGGGCCGCCTGGATGTCGATGATCTGCTGGGTGACGCCGGTGCCATTACCCACGCAGTTGAGGCCCGGGCTGAGGTCGCCCTGGCCCCCACCGGCCTGGTTGAGGGTGATCAGGGGGGTGATCACGATGGCCTGGGCCAGCTTGGCGCTGCCGGCACCGGTGGCGACGACGCCCACCATCAGGGCAACGCCCAGCAGGCCGCTGTCTCGCAGCTGGCCGTTGCGGTGCAGCCGGTAGACGACAAGAGCCAGCAGAACCGCCAGCAGGCCCAGGGCACCGGCACCCAGGGTGGGTACCGCCGCGGTGGAGAAGGGGCCGTAGGTGATGGTCCCCGCACCGCCCGCTACACCGGCGCTGGCGAGCATCGGTGTGAATAATAGAGCGGCACTGACGATCCGGAAGAGCGAGCGTAGTGTCCCTTGTTTTGTTATTGCTTTCATGTCTGAGCCCCTTTTGACAAAAAATTTGAACTAAGTTACTTGCCTTTAGAAGGCCCTGTAAAGCACCAAAATGATGCATTTTCTCCGCTTTTCCAGAGACAAGGGCACTGCAATTTGCGACCATCGGCTACCAACCTTCTCAGTTTAATGTATGCGGCAGGCCACGCCCCACCGCCTGCTCTCGGTGATTGCTTTTGATTTCAACCGCTCGTTTATTGCTTGGGTTCGTCTGTGCTGTTGCACTATCGAGCTTGCTTGTCGCATTGATCCTTCTCATGCTCACGTTCCCCTGGGCAGAAACGGATGACGCCGCGCCGCTGGCGCTGGATGGCGCGGACTTCAGCGTCGTCATGGCGTCCAAAGTGGGCGAGCAAGCCGGGCGGCCTGTTATCGAGGCGTTCCGGCAAGGCCAGGGGGTGTTTGCCCTGCAGCAAAACCTCGACGTGCAGGGCCGGCCTGTGGTCAGGCTCGATATGCAAGGGATCCGCGCGAACATGCGTTTGCTGCTAATGTGGCGCACAGCGGCTGATCCCGCACAAGAGTACGCCGCGCGCCTTTTCCGTAGCGAAGACGGAGTGAGTTGGCACGACCTAGGAGACGCGGAAGGCTGGGAGGGCACCCTCACCGATCTGGCCGTGGTGGCCCTGGGGCGTGCGGGAGATCGCCCCCTGGCATTGCGTTCGGTGACGCTACAACCGTCCCGGCCCACCACACAATTCGCCAGCCTCTGGACGGCCTGGACGACGTATCAGCCCTGGACCCAAAGCACCATCAACTACCTCCGACACGAAGTCGCCGATGGCTCCCCTTCGCCGCTTCCGCTTGTCGCGCTGTGCTGCGGGGTGGCAATCCTGTTCGGTGGTTTTCTGTGGTGGCTTGTCTCGCGTTTAAGTTTTCGCAACACTGCGGTGCTCGCCCGTGAGTTTCCGTGGCGTCGGAGGTGGCTGCAATCGGCGGTGGTGGTGGCACTAGTCGGTTGGCTGTTCCTGGATGGCCTTTGGTTGCAGCAAATGCTGTCAGCTAATCGCAGTGCCTGGGAGCGTTTTTCCGGTAAATCCACGGATGAGCGTTTTCTCGCGGATTGGGACGGCGCGGTCTACCGCCTTGCCCAGCACCTGAAAGGGTCCGTATTGCCCGAGGAGCGACAACACATTCTGTTGTTGGAAGAGGGTGTGATTCGGGCGCACCGCGAACCGCATCCACTGCGTCTGCGCTATCACCTGCTGCCTGAACATCATATCACCGCCATCGTCGGATTTAATGGCGACGGCCTCCTCGTGGCACCTGATGTGGAGGACCCTGACGAAGCGCTGGAAAAACGTATCGAGGGCTTGCAAGACAACACCCGGATCGACCTGATTTTGGTACGGCGCCGTAGCCCCGAGGGGGTGAGTCATCAGACTCAAAGACAACTTGGACTCCTGCCTGGCCTGGATACTCGCGTGGTTTACCGCGCCAGAAACCTGACGCTTTACCAACTGCTGGCACCGCGTATTCCCGAGGAGCAAGTCCGTGACTGACTCTTTCTCCCTGTTGGGCCTTCTTGTTTCGTTACTGACGCCCTGGCTGTTCGGCGGGCTGTTACTTCGCCGCTGGCTGGGACGCGGATGGCACTGGGCACTGATTGCCGGTCACGGTTTCCTGCTGGGCTATCTGCTGATAACGGTGGTTATGCGGTTGTGGGATGCCCTGGGGCTGAAACTTGCGTTCTGGCCGATAGTGGGGATGTTGGCTGTCATGGCGGGAGTTTTACTCGGGTTGAAGCGCGGCGCTCAGGACCAGGACGGAGTGCTTGCCAACACACCGCAGGAGGCCTCGCGAAGCCCTCGAGTCTTGAAACTTGGTGCCGTGTTACTGCTGGGATTGGCCGCTGTGCATTGGTTGAGCGCGGTTTGGGAGATTGTCCAGCGTCCGCTGTATCCGTGGGATGCCTGGTCCGCCTGGGTGCCGAAGACCGTGCAGTTTTTCCATGCTCGCAGTCTGGATTTTGAACTGGTCACAATCGGCGCAAAACACGCTGAAACCGTGAACGTGATCCACCTCTGGAGCATGCTGGGGACGGGCGTTTCGGCGCACCCGCTGTTGCAGCTGCCCTGGGCGATGGCTTTCCTGGCCCTGCTACTTGGTGTCTTTGGGCATGCGCGGCATCTGGGTTTCTCGGTGCCGGTGGCGGCGCTGACCTGCTACCTCGTTTCCAGTCTTCCCTATGTCGGCATTCATGCTGCACTGGCAGGCTACGCCGACCTCTGGGTACTGCTGGCCTTTTCCCTGAGTGTCATGGCGCTGAGTTTGCGCGATAGACGCCTGATCTGGGTGGTGCCGCTCTACATCGTCGCCTGTGTGAGCATCAAACGGGCCGGTGTGGGCATGGCGGGTATTCTGCTGCTGTGCTTGCTCGCACCCCGGATGTGGTTTGGGCTCAAGGCCTTGCGCCGCCAATTGGAGACGCCACGCAGCCGGCAGCTGCTCGCCTTGCTGGGGGGCGAAGTCCTGATTGTGGCAGGGCTGGTTATTTTTGTCGGGATGACTTTCAGAGTGCCCCTGCCTGGGTTGGCGCCCCTCGAAATCTCAGGCAACATCGTGACCCTCTCCTGGGCAGGTGTGTATGAGTTGAACTATGAGCCGATCTGGGAGCCTTTGTGGCAGAACCTGTACCTGTCGGCTAACTGGCACTTGCTGTACTACCTGTTGCCCGTCGGCATCGTGGCCGTGGTCGTGACTCGCCACTGGTCCCTGGTGCGCCAGCCTCTCGTTGTGGCACCGCTCCTTGGGCTGGTATTTGGTGCGAGCTTCCACGCGCTGGTGCAGCCCTGGGCGGCCTACGACCAGACGGGGCTGACCCGGGCGCTGATGTACAGTGCACCGGGCCTTGTCCTGTGGCTGGTTTTGGTAGTGCTTACCCTCTCAAGAGCCCCTGGTAGCCACTCAAGCGAGCCGGGGCTGCAGAGGGCTTGAAGCGTTTAGCCGCGCAGGCGTCGTGCACCCGCGAAGCCAAACAAACCGGCGAGGGCAAGCAGGCCCCAGAGCGGCAGGGGCGGCACCGGTACAGCTTCAGTCACAGGAGGCGGTGGCAATTCGCCGCCGACCTGGATAGTGATGAAAGCGCCACTGCTGGCGTCGACCACGGTATAGGTGCCCGGGATCAGACCGACCGTGGCGAGGTCGGTGTCCGTCTGCGTCCAGGTGGCGTCCGGAGTCCAGACACCACCGACCAGGTCGGCTTGGACCACCCCGAGACCGGGAACGCGCTCCCCGCCTTCCCGGGTGTAAATGTGAAAGGAGCGGGTGGCGGTGGAGGTCCAGTTGAAGTTGGAGCTGGCAAAGGGGCCCGTGGGCGCGTCCCAGGCGCTGTAATCGGTACCGGCACTGAAGCCGAAGTGCGCGTCGGTGCTGCCGCTGGCAGTGTCGCCCATGATATCGGTTTCGCCATTTTCCTCGATGCCGATGCCGCCCCAGCTCTCTGGGGCGACCGGCGTCAGGTCATTGGTATCGATGCTGCCCGAGGCGGTCATAGTGACATCACCACCGGCGGTTTCCTCGAAATGGAAGTAGAGCTGGGCCTGTGCCGATGCGGCGCTCAAGAGCAGGCCGGCCAGCAGGCCACCTTTGGCGATATTCGTGGCAGCTTTCATGATCGTCTCCCCCTTCTTTCTTTTAAAGCGTAAAGGCTTAGTCCCAAAGGGGTGTGCGCGTAAAGCTGGCGCTGAGCGTCCCTGCTCCGAAGCCCGATCACACGCCCTGCGATGCTCCTGCCCGGGTGCTCATGTATCCTTGCAAGTCCTTGGCACACGACTGGACGCCGTGAAAATCTCCCTGCTCATGATCAGCTTTGCCGGCGGCGGCGTCACTCGTGTGATGCTGAGCCTGGCGGAAGGCTTGTTGAGCCGGGGTATCGCGGTGGACCTGCTGGTGCTGCGGGCCTCGGGGGAGCTTTTGCCGCAGCTTCCCCCGGGTGCCAGGGTGGTGGACTTGCAAGCCGCCAGCACCCTGCGGGCCTTGTTCCCCCTGTTGCGCTACCTCGCCAGGGAGAGACCCTCGGCCGTGCTCTCGGCAACCACGCGCATCAACTGCGCTGCGGTGTGTGCCTGGTGGCTCGCGGGCCGGCGCGGCCGGCTGGTGCTGAGCGAGCACACCACGCCGAGCCACTTTCTGCGCACACAGCGTGGCATCAGCGCGCGCCTCGTGCCCCGCCTGATGCGCTGGAGCTACCCACATGCCAGTGCCGTCGTCGCGGTGTCCCGCCAGGTTGCCGACGATGTCGCCGCCTGTGCCGCCCTGGACCCGCGCCAGCTGCGGGTGGTGCATAACCCGGTGGTCAGCGAGCAGCTCTATGCACAGGCGAACGAAGCGCTGCAGCACCCCTGGTTTGAGCCCGGCGCCGCCCCGGTCATTCTCGCGGTCGGTCGCCTGTCGGTGGAGAAGGATTTCCTGGTCCTGATCAAGGCCTTTGCCCGCCTGCGCAAGCAGCGCGACGCGCGCTTGTTGATTCTCGGGGAAGGCGCGGAACGCGAGGCGCTTCAGGCCGATATCGATCGACTGGGCCTGGCCGAAGACGTTCAACTGGCAGGCTTTGTCGATAACCCCTACGCCTACATGCGCGCCGCCGCCGTGGTCGTGCTCAGTTCGCGCACGGAGGCGATGCCCACGGTGCTGATTGAGGCGCTGGCCTGCGGGGCGACGGTGGTCGCCACCGACTGCCCCCACGGTCCCGCGGAGATTCTCGAAGGCGGCCGCTGGGGGCAGCTGGTCCCGGTGGGCGATGTCGTGGCCATGGCCTCGGCCATCGAGGCGGCATTAGCGACACCCCGCGATGGCCGTGGGCGGGAGCGCGCAGCGCACTTTTCCCGGGAGGCCGCGGTGGCGGGCTACCTGGGAGTGCTGGGCACAAGTAGTGAACTGTCGTAAGTCGCCTTCAAGATCCCGGTGTACAGCGACCTTCGAATACCTCCTCGAGGCTGCCGGCCACCAGGATTTCATCCGCCCAGGCTTCCAGCTGCTCCGCAGTAGCCGCTGCCAGTCGTTCAGTGGCCCACTCGGGCAGCTCGCCGAAGCGGCGGGTCAGCAGGCGCTGGAGGGTCCGGCACTGACCCTGCTTCTGGCCCTTCTCCAAGCCCTCTTCAAGGCCTTGTTCAAGCCCTTCTTCCAGCCCCTCCCGCCGAGCGGACCCAATACTCAGGTTCCAGTTGATGCGGCCCCATTCGCGGGCCTCCGCCAGGCGCTGGGCCTCCTCGTCAGCACTGAGCTGCCGAATACTCCCCATGGCTTTCTTGACGGGTTCGTGGGTGATATCTGACATGACCGACTCCTCCTGCCAATGCTCGAAAAAGCGCACCCAGTCCCCGGCGGGGGCGGGTTCCTGCCCCAGGCGATCGGCTTTTTTCAATTCAATCACGGTCAATTGTAGCTCGCTTCCCAGTACCACGTCAGGCTGGTTGGCGTCACGCATCTCGAAGCGCCAGAGTGCCCGCTGCCGTTGGGCGTCGTTGGCCAGGAATAGATCGAAATCCAGCAAATGGATCCCGATGGCGCTGGTCATGGCCTGGTACTCCTTGCCGGCATTCAGCTGTTGCGAGAGCAGACGCGCGAGATAGAACAGGCTGCGGGCACCCCAGTCGCGCTGTCGCTGCATTTCGATATTGTACTGGTGCCCGTCCACACAGCGAGCGCGGACGTCCAACACAATGCCCTTGCTGCCCAACTCAGAGGCGTCGATGGTTGGATTCATGATTTCCACCGACTCCACCTGCGGAAGATCCGGCCGCAGGTCGTTGATCAGCGCGACCGTCAGCTCCGGGTCCCCGGCAAACAGGCGCTTGAACACATAGTCGTTTTTCGGATCCAGCAAGGTAAACATGCCACCCTCCGTGGCAGCCGTTGCTTTCCATCCCATCCCTGGGACGATTCAGGATCGCCCGAAAACCCACGGCCGGCAAGCCACTGCCCGCATTCGATGGAAAGGACGCCTCCGCGGAGATCCTGCTCAGAAATGATCTCCAAACAAGGCCGCCACTTCATCCGCTGACTGCGGCCGCACCACCCGCGCCACTTCGACTCCGTCTTGCATCAGCACCAGGGTAGGCCACAGCTTCACCCGGAACGAGCGGCCGGGGCCCTACGACATCGTGGCCCGACGCCCAGGGGGTGTGGCGGCTTTGACGGCCGATCCGTCGCTAGCGGTGGCGGAGCTGGGTATCGAGCGGATGTGCGAGGACGCCTGGCGCTGGCAGAGCGGAAACCCCCGGGGCTACGGGCGCTCACTCCAGCAATGCCAGCAGTGCCTCGCCATCCCTGGGCAAACCCGCGGCACCGGTGTCGTCGAACAGCGTATTCGCCAGGGCGCGCTTTTCCCCCTGCAGCTGCTGGATGCGCTCCTCCACTGTGCCGGCGGCAATCAGCTTGTAGATGAACACCGGCTTGTCCTGGCCGATGCGGTGTGCGCGGTCACTGGCCTGGGCCTCCACCGCCGGGTTCCACCAGGGGTCCAGGTGAATCACCACGTCGGCGGCGGTCAGGTTGAGGCCGCTGCCGCCGGCCTTGAGGCTAATCAGGAACACGCGGACCTCACCCTGCTGGAAGCGGTCGATGGCCGCCTGGCGCTTGCGGGTGCGCCCGGTGAGCTTGCTGTAGTCAATGCCCAGGGCCTTGAGCTCGCCTTCCACCAGCCCCAGCACCTCGGTGAACTGGGAGAAGATCAGCAGGTTGCGGCCCTCCTCCAGCAGCTGCGGCAGGGCCTCCCGCAGCCACTCCAGCTTGGCGCTCTCACGAATGCCGCGGGCCTTGTCCAGCTTGACCAGGCGCGGATCGATGCAGGCCTGACGGAGTTTCAGCAGGGCATCCAGAAAGGCGATGTGGCTGCGCGCCATACCCTGTTTGGCCACCAGATCGCGGATGCGTTTCTGCATGCTCACCCGGATGCTTTCGTAGAGGGTGCGCTGACGGCCGGACAACTCCACGTATTCGATGGTTTCGGTCTTCGGCGGCAACTCGGCCACCACCTCGGCCTTGGTGCGGCGCAACAGGAAGGGTGCCACCCGCGCGGCCAGTTGCTGCTGCCGCTCGCGATCGACGTGGTTTTCGATCGGGCTGCGAAAATGCCGGCGGAAATGCTGCTGCCCGCCGAGCAGGCCGGGCAGGGCGAAGTCCATCAGTGACCACAGCTCCCCCAGATGGTTTTCCAGGGGGGTGCCGCTCAGGCACAGGCGACAGGGGGCACGCAGATGACGCACTTCCCGCGCCAGCTTGGTGTTGGGGTTCTTGATCGCCTGGGCCTCGTCCAGCACGATCAGGCTGAACTCCCGCTCGCGGTAGACTTGGTGGTCGCGCAGCAGCAGGGGGTAGGTGCTCACCACCAGGTCTTGCTGGTCGATGCTGCCGAAATGCGCCTTGCGGCCGGGCCCGTGCAGCAACAGCGTGCGCAGTGCCGGGGCGAAGTGTGCCGCCTCGCGCAGCCAGTTGGCCGCCACGCTGGTGGGGGCCAGCACCAGAGCTGGGTGCTGAAGCTGCCCTTGGTCCTTCAGGTGTTGCAGCAGAGCCAGGGTTTGCAGGGTCTTGCCCAGGCCCATGTCATCCGCCAGGATGCCGCCAAAACCGTGCCGGTATAGAAAATGCAGCCAGTTCAGCCCCTGCTGTTGGTAGTCGCGCAGGGAGGCCTGCAGATTGGGTGGTACCGGCACGGTTTCCAGACCGCGAAATTCGCGCAGCTGTGCGGCCAGCTGCCGGGTCAGCGGTGCCGCGCGGTCATCCAGTTCCACTGACTCCGGGAGTTGTGCCGCACGGAAGGCCGGCAGGCGCAGCGGCCCGTCGAGGGGCTGCTCGCCAAACAGGGACTCAATCAGATCGCGCAGGCCCTGCAGGGGGCGGGCGTCGAGTTGCAGCCAGCCTTCCTCGGTGGGCACCAGCAGGTCGTCGGGGGCGCCGCTCTCCAGCCAGTGGGCGACCAGTGTCTCCGTGGGCAGTTTGCGCTCCCCCAGGTTGAGGGACAGCTCAAAGTCGAACCAGCTGCGCTCGGCGTCGCGAATGCTCAGATCCATCTGTACCGGGTGAACCGGAATGTCGTAATCGGCGTCGGCATCGATCTCCCAGCCTTCGTCCGCCAGCCGGGGCAGGGCCTCCCGCTCCAGTATCCGCCAGCGCCGGAGTGTCTCGACGCTGGTCTCTGCATCCACGGTCCAGATATTGGCATGCTGGCCTATCTGGTCGTACAGGGCCAGCCCCAGGTCCGCCAGCTGGTCGCAACAGGCGATCTCCTGTTCCCAGTCGCGCTTGACCAGGTAATCCTGCCCGTCGAGATGCTGGAAGCTGTCCCAGTTCATCGCCGCTCCGGGCTGATACATCGCCTCGGCGAGTACTGGCCCGTAGCGGAAGTGCAGCAGCGCGCCGGGCACGCGATAGCCGGCGCCGGAGTCCGCGGCGACCAGGGTCAGGTGGGGCACCGGGGTATCCAGGGTGAGGATATCGGGCTCTTCCGGCAGCGGCAGGGTGGCCGCCGGGAAATGCTGGCGCAGCTGCTGACCGACCCGACCGAGCGCGGCGCTGCTTACCGGGGGCATGTCCAGCAGCAGGCGCAGCTGGCTGGCGGGCATGTCGCTGGCCAGCAGGCCCAGCTCGCCGCGGCGGGGGTCGAGGTAGAGCGGCGGGCTCACGTCGATAAATTGCCAGGTCTCCCGCGCCTCCAGAGCCCCGGGATCCTCGGGCACTTCCCCTTTTCCCGCTTCTTCCAAGCCGACCAGATCCGCCGGTTCGGCATGCAGCTGCCACTGGCCTGCCTCCTCGCGCCACTGCCACTGCAGGCCGCGCGTCGGACCCAGGCGCAGCGGCGCAGTACTGGCGGGGTCATGCAGGTAGAGCCGCCCGGTGGCCAGGGCCCGCTGCAGCACAATGCTGCCGGTTTCATCGGCGGGCCGAAAACCGCTGGAGAGGCGCTGGTGCCCCAGCATCTTCAGAATTTCGGCGTCGACGTTCTGCATATAGGCCGGCTGTAGATAGGCGTAGTCGTAGGGGGAAGGACTGAAGACGCGCAGCTGGCTCCACTCACCGTTTTTCTTCAGATAGCCCTTCAAGGTGAGTAGCTGGGGCAGGGGAAGCCTCGAGCCGGAACGATCGATCAGCTGCAGTTGGTACAGCATGTGGTTTTTCGCCGGTGCGGGAGGTGCCGGCGCGATATCGGCGGCCTCATCCAGCTGTCGCAGCCAGCTTTCGATATCCACCTGCGGACTCGCCGGCACCTGCTCCAGCCACTGGTAGGCCGTGGCCACTCCATGTTTGCAGTCCATGCCCACCGGGCAGCTGCAGTCGGAGGTCAGTACGTCGTCGTGGGTGTACAGGTGCGTGTGGTAGCGCTTGTTGGCGGAGCCGCGCACCTCGGCATGGATGCCCTGCGCATGGGCGTGCAGGATGTCTACCCGCCCCTCACGAAAATAGTTGCGCCCGCGCGCCAGGGTGGTGGGCCCGGCCATGCTTTCGATTTGGCTGAGTGTCAGTTTCATGGCGGGGGATTGTAGAGCAAATCGCGGGTAGGGTGATGTTCAGGCTGCTGGATTGCGGGTGGTGATCAGCCCCCGGGGCCAGGCGCGCCCTCGAATACCTTGGCAAGGCTGCCCGCCACCAGAACCTCGTCCCCCCAGGCTTCCAGCTGCTTCTCAGTAGCCGATGCCAGCCGTTCAGTTGCCCAGGCGGGCAATTCCCCAAAGCGCCGGGTTAGCTGCCGCTCCAGCACATGGCGCTCACCTTCGAGTCGGCATTCTCGATGCCGAAGACCCCGCTCAGGGGCGATTGTCGGGCAGCCAATTCCTCTTCAGTATAGCGTCCCTCGTCAACCAAGTAGAAGCGCAAGTGGGGCTGGTACACACGCAGAAACTCCGGTGGTTCTGGTTGGATCAGGTCGTAAATGTTCTGTCGTGCCGTCCAGCGCGGTGAGCCGTTGTACAACACGATCGGCAGCACCGGCGGCAGGCCCGTCGCCACGGTGGTGGCACCCGATTTGAGCAAGTGATCATAGAAGCACGCTACGTAGTGCAGCAGCCGTATGTGGATCTGGAGCGTGCTGAAGTCCATCAGGCCGCCAATCTCGGGCGGGGCAAAACCCTCAATCAGCTGCTGCACAAACTCCGGGTGGCTGAACAGCTCCTTGTAACCGGTATCGTGTTGCTGACTGGCCATGGCGCCCTCCGTGGCGGTGCTGGTCAGTGTCTGTTGCCCTCAGGTTGAGAATTCCAGGCCTCAGATGCACAGCCCAACTTTGGAGCCGGGCAGGGCAACCTTGCAAGCCAATGGGTGAATCTGATGGAACGGGCGTCTCTGCGGAGATTTTTTATTACTTTTGGTCCAGCAATTCGACACATTTATAACCGAAAATCGTCTCCGCGGAGATTTTGCTCCAAAGAGATGTCAGTTTCAGGCTTCCAAGCCTCGAGTGCCAGCAAACACCTCCTCAAGGCTGCCCGCCACCAGAACCTCGTCCGCCCAGGCTTCCAGCTGTGCAGTGGTGGCCACTGCCAATCGTTCAGACGCCCAATCCGGAAGCTCGCCAAAGCGTCGGGTCAGTTGGCGGGACAAGGTATCCCGCAGGGCCTGCAGGCGTCCTTGCATCAGTCCTTCCTCACGGCCTTTCTCGCGACCTTCTTCCAGCCCCTCCCGCCGAGCAGACCCAATACTCAGGTTCCAGTTAATGCGCCCCCATTCGCGGGCCTCGGCCAGGCGCTGTGCTTCCTCGCTGGCACTGAGCTGCCTAATGCTCCCCATGGCTTTCTTGACGGGTTCGTGGGTGATATCTGACATGACCGACTCCTCCTGCCAATGCTCAAAAAAGCGAACCCAGTCCCCGGCGGGGGTGGGGGCTTGTCCCAGGCGATCGGCTTTTTTCAATTCAAGCACGGTCAATTGTAGCTCGCTTCCCAGCACCACGTCAGGCTGGCTGGAATCGCGCATTTCAAACCGCCACAGCGCCTGCTGCCGCTGGCCGTCGCTGGCGAGGAAGAGGTCGAAATCCAGCAGATGAATCCCGATGGCGTTGGTGACCGCCCGATACTCCTTACCGGAATCCAGCTGCTGCGAGAGCAAGCGCGCCAAGTAGAACAGGCTGCGGGCCCCCCAGTCGCGCTGCCGCTGCACCTGCATCTCGATATTGTATTGGTGCCCATCGACACAGCGGGCGCGCACGTCCAGCACGATGCCCTTGCCGCTGAGCTCAGCGGCGTCAATGGTCGGGTTCAGAATCTCCACTGACTCGACCCGGGGGAGACCCGGTCGCAGGTCGTTGATCAGCGCCACAGTCAGTTCGGGGTCACTGGCAAACAGGCGCTTGAACACATAGTCGTTTTTCGGATCCAGCAAAGTAAACATGCCGCCCTCCGTGGCAGCTGTTGCTTTCCACCCCATCCTTGGGACGATTCAGGATCACCGGAAAACCCACGGCCGGCAAGCCAATGCCCGAATCTGCTGGAAAGGGCGCCTCCGCGGAGATTTTGCTCAGAAATGATCGCTAAACAACTCCGCCACCTCCGCCGCCGACTGCGGCCGCACCACCCGCGCCACCTCGGCGCCGTCGCGCAGCAGCACCAGGGTCGGCCACAGCTTCACCCGAAAGGAGCGTCCCAGTGGGCGGCCGGGGCCGTCCTCGATTTTCAGGTGCTGCAGCGGCGGCGCACTGGCAAGGGCCTCGCGAATACGCGGCTGCGCGCCCTGGCAGTGGCCACACCAGTCGGTGCCGAACTCCAGCAGCACCAGGCCAGGGAGGGCGTCGACCGCGTCGCGGCTGGGTGCATCGGGGGAGTAGGGTTCGCTGGGCATGGGCTGACATCCTGTGCGCTGGCAAAGACAGCGCCCATTGTGCCGTGCGAAAATGCCGCTGTCCCCTGTCATTGCAGTCACTGTCTTTCGGGTAAAGGGCTTATCCATGCATATCCTGGTCACCGGCGGCGCCGGTTACATCGGCAGCCACACCTGTGTCGTGCTTCTGGAAGCCGGGCACGAGGTGAGCGTGCTCGACAACCTGTGCAACAGCTCCGCCGAAGCCCTGCGCCGGGTCGAGGCGATCACCGGCCGCAGCCTGCGCTTCGTGGAAGGGGATATCCGCGATCCGGCCAAGCTGGCCCAGGCCCTGGAGGGCGGCGTGGAGGCAGTGATCCACTTCGCGGCATTAAAGGCGGTGGGCGAGAGTTGCGAGCAGCCCCTGGCCTACTTCGACAACAACATTAGTGGCACCATCGCCTTGATGCAGGCGATGGAAGCAAAGGGGGTGCCCCGGCTGGTGTTTTCCTCTTCGGCCACGGTCTACGGCGAGGCCAAGACCAACCCGGTGGACGAACAGGCACCGCTGTCGGTGACCAACCCCTACGGGCGCACCAAGCTGGTGATGGAGCAGCTGATCGGGGACTGGAGTGCCAGCCAGAGCGGCGCCAGCGCGGTGCTGCTGCGCTACTTCAACCCTGTAGGGGCCCATCCCAGTGGCCGTATCGGCGAGGACCCGCAGGGCGAGCCCAACAACCTGATGCCCTATGTGGCCCAGGTGGCAGTCGGTCGGCGGGAGCGCCTGCGGGTCTACGGCAACGACTACCCGACCCCGGATGGCACCGGGGTGCGTGACTATATCCACGTGATGGACCTGGCCCGGGCGCATGTGCGGGCGGTGGAATACGCTGCCGGGAATCGTGGTTGCCGTGCCTTCAACCTGGGTACCGGGCGCGGTTACTCGGTGCTGGAGGTGATTACAGCCTTTGAGGAGGCCACCGGCCGCCTGGTGCCCTACGATATCGAGGCTCGGCGCCCGGGGGATGTGGCGGCGCTGACGGCCGACCCGTCGCTGGCGCAGGTGGAGCTGGGCTGGCGAGCCGAGCTGGATATCGCGGCGATGTGCGAGGATGCCTGGCGGTGGCAGAGCGGGAACCCCGAGGGGTACGCCTGAGCGTTTTCCGGGCAAAACCGCGAGCGCTGCTTGCAATCATTTCCTTCTCTCGCTAGCCTGTTCAGAAGCTGAACACGCCAGTTACTTGGGTATTCCTGCTCAAGCACTAGCCAAGCCAGCCCCCAAGGCCTTACCGCCACTTCCCGGGAAGCACCCAACGCGTGCATTCCCTGCGGTAGCCTGCCCGGCCCCCGGATTTCACGCCGGAACACGCCACGTCAGACGCCAATAACACCATGTCCAGTACCGAACAGCACCTGAAAGTCCTGCGCCTGCTGCAGGACCACCCGGAGATCACCCAACGCCAGATGGCCCAGGAGCTGGGCATCAGCCTGGGGGGACTGAACTATTGTCTCAAGGCGCTGGTCGAGAAGGGTTGGGTGAAGATGGAGAACTTCAGCCGGAATCCGAACAAACTGAAGTATGCCTATTTGCTGACGCCAAATGGGGTGAGGGCGAAGACCCGGCTGACCGCGCATTTTCTGAAGCGGAAGATGGCGGAGTATGAGGCACTGAAAATGGAGATCGAATCATTGCGTTACGAGATGGATAACACTCAAGAATGATACCCACTAAACCGGAAGGATAAGCCATCCAATGTACTGCAACGTGCCTCATTACACGATGATGTTCCTCTCCTATGACATTGTCTGTATGGGGAAATAGGCGACCATTCCAATGCTACAGCAACTCAGGGAACTTTATCGACTGCTCACCCCCGAGCAGCGCGGTAAACTTCTGCGCCTGCAAATCCTCGTGGTGCTGATGTCCTTCGCCGAGATCGCCGGGGTCGTCTCCATCGGTCCCTTCATGGCGCTGGTGGGCGACATGGAGCAGCTCCAGGGCGAAGGCATGATGGCCGAGCTTTACGCCGCCAGCGGCTTTTTGGAGCCGCGCACCTTCCTCTTCTGGCTGGGGGTGGGGGTGCTGGTGGTACTCACGGGTGCCGCCGTCATCGCCATGTTCACCATCTGGCGGCTCTCACTGTATGGCGCCCGGGTGGGCGCCGAGCTCAGCGCGCGGCTCTACCGGCACTACATGCATCAGCCCTGGCTGTTCCACGCAGGCGGCAGCAGCAGCCAGCTCACTAACCAGATCGCCCAGGAGTGCGGGCGTATCCAGGCAGGGATCATCAACCCACTGATGCAGATGAACGCCAAACTGGTGATGGCGCTGCTGATGGCGCTGGCGATATTCGTCTATAACCCCCTGGTGGCCCTGGCCGGGCTCGCCATCTTCGGGGCGGCCTATGTGCTGCTCTACCGTACCGTGCGGCGCCGCCTGATGCGCAACGGCAAAAGCATCTCCGAGGCACAGCGGCTGCGCTTCAAGCTGATGGGTGAGGGCTTCGGCGGCATCAAGGATGCCCTGCTGCTCGGTCGCCAGCCGGTATTTACTGACCGCTTCGACGTCGCCTGCGCGCGCTTTGCCGAGGCCCAGGGCACCACTGCTGCCATGAGCCAGGTGCCGCGCTACGCCATGGAGCTGATCGCCTTCGGCAGCGTAATCTTCCTGATCCTCTACCTGTTGGCCGCCCACGAGGGCAACCTCGGCACTATCCTGCCGGTGCTTTCGGTCTATGCCCTGGCCGGCTTCAAGCTGCTGCCCGCCTTCCAGCAGGTCTACACCAGCATCTCCCAGATCCGCGGCAATCTGGCCGCCTTCGATAACCTGCGCGATGACCTTCGCGCCAGCGCGCTCCAGCCGCCCACAGCCCAGCGCCCGGCGGATAGCGAGACGCACCGCCATCTCGCGCCCCGGCAGGCCATCGCGCTCAAGGAGGTGGTGTTCGCCTACCCCGGCAAGCAGACCCCCGCGTTGGATGGCCTCAACCTCACCATCCCCGCCAACCGGGTGATCGGCCTGGTGGGCGCCTCGGGCTCCGGCAAGTCCACCGCTATCGACCTGCTGCTGGGCCTGATCGAGCCCCAGCAGGGCCAGGTGTTGATCGACGGCCAGCCGCTGACCGACGACACCCGCCGCGCCTGGCAGAACAGCTTGGGCTTCGTGCCCCAGGCCATCTTCCTGGCCGACAGCTCCATCCGCGAGAACATCGCCTTCGGCCTGCCGCCGGAGCAGATCGACGATGCCAAGGTGCGCCAGACGGCCAGCATGGCGCACCTGGATGAGCTGCTCGATGAGTTGCCCGATGGCCTGGAGACGCGCGTCGGCGAGCGCGGCGTGCAGCTCTCCGGCGGCCAGCGCCAGCGCATCGGCATCGCCAGGGCGCTCTACCACGACGCCGATGTGCTGGTGCTGGACGAAGCTACCAGCGCTCTGGATGGCATCACCGAGAAGTTGATCATGGATGCCATTCATGACTTTTCGGGCAAGAAGACCATCATCATGATCGCCCATCGCCTGGCCACAGTGAAGCAGTGTGACAGCATCTACCTGCTGGACGACGGGCGGGTCGTGGATCAAGGCAGCTATGTCGAACTGGCGGAGCGCAACACCATCTTCAAGCGTATGGCGGAACATGCGTAAGAAAGGCAGCCGCTACGATGGTGGCGTCGACAATCAGGGAAAACGCATGAAAAATTGCTCTACGACGGGCTTCGTAGTGCTTTACCAGTAGGAACTAATATGGGTATCTAACGGCTTTTGCTCATGGATGACCCGATGCCACGGATCTTCGGTGTCCTCGTGGCTTGCTTATGCAGCTTGATGTCCATGAACATGCTCCCGAATGAGTTGCTGTAGAAGCTCTCCGGCTGCCAGCAGAGGATAACTCCTATAGTTCATTTGATCATCTGGGACCCTACAAGCATTAGCATCATCCGTTGATGCAGATTTCTTTGAGAGTTACTTCTACTTCCAACGTTTCGATAAAATATTTAGGAAATGCACATGGTTGTTTATGCTGTCCGTATAATTAGAAAAATTTATAAATTAATATTTGGCTATCAAGATAAAGTGTTGTTAATTTCACATGCAGTTGTGCCGGGGAGTATGGGTGATCAAGCCATGCTTGATGCCGCTGCGAATTATTTGAAAAAGGAAGGCTTCAATCTATCAATTTTATATGGGCATAAAGAAAGAGAAGTAGATATCCGGCTCTCGGGTGCTAGTAAAATCTTTGTTCTTCCGAAGTCTTTTGTGAACAGAGCAAAGTACGTACATGCCTTGATTTCATCTGATGAAGCAATGATTACAGGTGCTGATGTTATTGATGGAATTTATCATGGATCGTCAATTTGGATAGATTTTTTACAATTAGCCAGTGATATCGGAGTAAAGGTTAGAGTTTTAGGCTTTAGTTTTTCAAGCTATCCAGTTAAAAAAGCTGTAGAACAGCTTAAAGATTGCTCAAACATTCAGTTTATGTCGAGAGACATAAATTCTCTTAGGCGCTTTGAAAGCTATACAGAACAAAAAGCAAAATTGGTTGCAGATGTGGCATTTCTTCTTGAGCCCGAGCTGTCAACCGAAGAGGCAGTTAATATTCAAGATTTTATATTAAAAAAGAAGCAAGAGGATGCAGTTGTAGCTGGTGTTAATGTTTCAGGGCATGTTTTTTCTAAGTTAGATGAATCTGCGCTTACTGCCTTTATCAAGACCCTGAATTTTTGGCTGGAGATGGATGAAAAACATTGCATTATATTAGTTCCTCATGATGTAAGAGACGAGATTGGTGATTTAGAGTTGTTGCGAAAAATTTATGCTGCTCTGGAGAGAAGGTTCAGCGATAGAGTTAAGTTGCTAGAATTCCCTACAGCTTGGAACGTCAAGGCTCTAGCCGGAAATTTTGATTTCGCGATATCAGCAAGGATGCATTTTACAATTGCTTGTATGGGGATGGGAGTGCCCGCTCTGTCTCTCGTTTACCAAGATAAGTTTGAGGGTTTAGAAGAGCATTTTAAGCTCGATAATACAACGATAGAGCCAACCGTAGTTGCTAATCCTGAAGTGTTTCAAGAAGAAATTATAAGTTTTCAAGAAAAGAGTTTTGCACTAAAAAACAAAATAAAAAATATTTTACCCTCTGTTATCGAGCTTTCGAAACAAAACTTTAGATAAAGTTGCCAGCTCTTTATGTTATGGTTTTAAATTGAACATTTCGTTATGGGTAATATTTATAAATGCATACTTTCGAAGGTAAAATCTCTGTAATTATACCAGCTTTCAATGCTCAGCGGTTTATAAAAAGTTCTATTGCATCTGCCCTGCAACACTCTTGTGTCGCTGAGGTTATTGTAGTGGATGATGGCTCAACTGATGAGACATACGAAATAGCGAAAGAGCTTAGAGAACGAGATAAAAGAGTTAAGCTGCTTCAGCATGAAAATGGAGCTAATCTTGGTGCTGGTGTGTCTCGCAATACTGGGATTAAAGAATCAAAAAGTGAATTTATATCATTTTTAGATGCCGATGACTTATATCTAAGTAATCGTTTTGATAAGGCGCTTGAAATATTAAAGAAAGATATAAATGTTGATGCGGTTTATGAGGTTTTAGGAGTGCATTACTCCGACAAAAGATCCAAGATTAAGCATGTCAACAGAATGACAAAAGCTAAAAAAAACATACCTGAGCCTGTTATTCCTGTCGAATTCACAGGAGTTGAGAAAAAAACCAAACCTGAAGATTTGTTTTATCATTTGATAATTAACGATAGAGGGTGGATTCACTTAGACTGCTTAACCATCCGAAAGTCATCCTTAAATAATTTTGCTTTGTTCAATAATGATGTAATAGGAGAAGACTCAGATTTTATTATGCGGTTGTCGTGCGAACGTAAAGTTGTAGGCTCAGGCTCTTTAGAACCTGTTGCTACACGTGGTGTTCATGGTGCTAATCGCATTACTGATGAAGACGTTGTTAGAGTTGGAAAGCAAACAACCAGTTGGGAAAGGTGGCTTCATTATTCTTTAAAAAACAAGAGGCGTGATGTGATAACATTTGTTGTTATGCGCTGCGCGGACGATGGGTCAATCTTAGAAAAAGCTATAAATATAGTTAGAGTATTGGTAACAGTGCCATTTGCAATTCCATCATTTCTTCGTGGATTGCTAAGATATTATTCCCCCCATGTCTGATAGCTCCTACCTATATTTAGGTTCTCTTTCTAATTAAAATTTTTTTGATTTATTAAATCTTCCTGAAGATTAATTTAAAAAGGTTAATGTTGTTTTTTTCAAGATTAATCATTGAGATTTTAGTGGAAAGCAATTAATAAAATTACTCTCTTCTTAGACCTGTGGTAGCGTCAATGAGCACAATCCTTCTGATCTCTCCCGAGCCGTGGGATGGGCACTTCGTTAGTAAGCACCATTATGCGCGCGAACTTACGCAGCGTGGCCATCGGGTCTTGTTCTATGGGCCCCCTGACACTGCAGGCACCCCTCGATTGGCTCCTGTGTTCGATGCCCCGGGAGATCTGCAGGTTTTGTACTCCGCGCCTGTAGCGCCAGGCTTACGCTTTGCACCTGCGTGGCTGCGCCGTACTCTGGAAGCGCGTTGGCTGAGGCAAGTGGAAAAAGTCTTGGGGCAGCCCATCGACGTGGTCTGGAATTTCGAGAATTCACGATTCTTCGACATGGGTTTTGCAGGCGACAGGCTGAAGATCTACCAGCAGGTTGATCTGAACCAGAATTTCCATCCAGAGACGGCTGCGGCGTCGGCTGACCTGTCCATTGCCATCTCTGAGCCGATCGAACGGCGCCTTGCTCCTTTTGCAAGCCACCTGATCCGCATCACGCATGGCTATGCCTCACAACACGAGGCACAGTCCAACTCTAAACGGATTGAAACGGGTTTTGCACGTGCTTCGGTCAATGTGGTTCTGATAGGCAATCTGGACATAGCCTATCTAGATGTGTCACTTCTGACGCAGCTGGTCACGGACTATCCATATATCTCCTTTCATTTTGTTGGGGCATATACACCCTATCAAGGTCTGCACGGCGCAACGGGAACTGCGACAAATACTCATTTCTGGGGTAGGCAGCCTGCTAGCAGGTTGCCGGAGTTTCTAGTTCGCGCCGATATCCTTCTCGTAGCTTATCTAGCGAATGAGCACCTCGAACAACTGGCTAATCCGCATAAGATAATGGAATACCTTGCTGCTGGCCGCTGTATTCTGGCCACGCGAACACTGGAATACGAAGGCCGACCTGACCTGATCGAAACAGCACGCAACCGAGAGGATTACATGCAACGTTTTGCCGAGATTGTGGGGAATCTTGCGACATATAATTGTGCCGAAAGAGTCATTCACCGTAAAGAGTTTTCTCGTAAAAATACTTATTCGCGTCAAGTTGACCGTATAGTTCAGTCGCTTGGTTCGTATGGAAATTTACTTTCTTGATTCAATTCTTTGCAAGCTGAAAAATCTCATATAAAGATTGTTTGGATTTGTTTGGCGGTTGTTAAAATATGAAGCTAATGCCAAACAAAAGGGCTTTTCGAAAGCAAGCAACAGATTCATTGTCTATGCAGGCGTTTCATAAAGTTTAATATGTGTTCATGAGGCTGTGATAGGTTGCTAGATGCTACCTAACAGGCTGTTGAAAAACCCTGCTTCAGGGCAAGGTATTTGAGATAATGCCGGCGGCAACATAGGACGAGATACACAGCATGCGCGGCGGCGACAACTACACCGAGAATCTGTTTTCCGTAGTGCGACTGGAGGACTTCGTTCCGTCCAATCACCCGCTCCGTCCATTGCGCACCTGGATCAACGAAGCCCTTCAGCGCATGGATCCGCTGTTCTCGCAGATGTATGACACCGGCCTCCAAGGTGGCCGCCCCAGCATCGCACCCGAGAAGTTGCTCCGGGCGATGCTTCTCCAAGTGTTTTACAGCATTCGCAGCGAGCGGCAGCTCGTTGAGCAGATCTCCTACAACCTGTTGTTCCGTTGGTTCGTGGGTCTGTCCATTGATGACAAGGTCTGGAACCACAGTGTCTTCAGCAAGAACCGGGACCGCATGCTTGAGCACGACGTGGTCACTGCCTTCTTTAACCAGGTGGTGGAGATGGCCGACCAGATGGATCTTTTGTCCGGCGACCATTTCAGTGTCCCCCTCTGTCAGCATAGTTGTCGCCTTCCCCGTTTGACTCTTAACTCTGGAGGGGGCGGTTTGTGAGAAGCAAGTGGCTCGGTACAACGATGAGATCA
>NZNC01000006.1 GCA_002692965.1 Haliea sp.
GATTACCGGGGTCAGATTCAAAGATGGAATCGAGGTGAACACAGCCGACCAGGACGCTGCCTGATCAACTTCGTGAACACCAGAATTGACAATAACTCTGTGTTCGAGGCACTTACCGCCGCCGATCGTCCCTACAAACCGTCGCTCACGCTGAGCGGCGCGGTTGCGATTCTTTACAACATGGTCGAAGAGGGTCACCTGGACCGCGATGGTTTCGAACTGTTCCTGCGTGAAGGAGTCTATCTCGATTACGCCCGGCGCTTCCTCACGCCCGGGCAGGTCGATACCGTTCCGGTGGAGCGCTACTTGCAGACCTGACCGCTGATGCCTTGCAATCGGCGTCGGCGACCCCCACTCTCTACAGTGGGGTAGCCGAACTGGCAGCACCCCACCGCGCTTTTTCGTACACTGTCATTATCGGCATCGCCTGCCCTGGCGGGCGGGCTCATTTCAGCAGAGAAAAGAGGATTCATCATGCTTGCAGAAGGACGAGTACCAGACGTAGTTTTCAAAACCCGGGTTCGCGACGAATCTCTGGGCGGGGACAACCCCTATCGCTGGCAGGACACCACCAGTGACGACATCTTCAAGGGCAAGAAAGTCATCGTGTTTGCCCTGCCTGGCGCTTTTACTCCGACCTGTTCCTCTAACCACCTGCCCCGCTACGAGGCGCTCTACGAGGATTTCCAGGCCCAGGGTGTCGACGACATCTACTGCCTCTCGGTCAACGACGCCTTTGTCATGTTCCAGTGGAGCAAACATATCGGCGCCAAGAACGTGAAGATGCTGCCCGACGGCAACGGCGAATTTTCCCGCAAGATGGGCATGCTCGTCGACAAGACCAACCTCGGCTTCGGCATGCGCTCCTGGCGCTATTCCATGCTGGTCAACGACGGCAAGATCGAGAAGCTGTTCGTCGAGCCCGACTTCGGGGATGTCTGCCCCACCGACCCCTTCGAAGTCTCCGATGCGGACACCATGCTGGCCTACCTGAAGGGCACCGAGTCCGAAGGCGTCGCCGCTCCCAGCAAGGCTTTTGTTGGCTGACACCCGTCTCTGCGGGCGCCCCCAGGGGCAGCCCGCATTCTTCCACTAGCGACTGAAGCGCCGCTGCACATGTGCACGGCGCTCGCGAATCTGTTGTTCTCGCTGTCCTGCTTCAAGGTGCTCAAACCCGGGAATCAGTTCCGGCAGTTGATCAACAGCGACCAAGCTCGCCGATGGCCAATGGGCTTGCGGCAAATCACCTTGCACGCCATCGAAGCGCATCAGCAAGGTCCCTTTCTCCAGCCCTCCGGTACCCAGCCAGTTGGCGTAACCCGGATCCTCGGCGCTGATGACATGGTAGTAACTGCCATCGGGCGCGAGCAGAGATTGACGGCTGCTGAGACTGGCCGTTCCGTTGGCGTACTCCAGTGAGGCAAACCATCGGTCAGTCAGCTGCAAGCCTTGATAATGCGCGGAGGTTGGCCAGGAGCGCACCAGCAATGCCTTCCCCGGCGGGACATCAAAATGACCGCTGGCCATCCAGCGTCCGTGTACACCTCCAAGTCGACTGGTATCCAGTGGGTCAGACAGGGTGTTGGGGGGACGTACTGCACGATAGCGGTCCTCTACAAATGCTGGCCAGACCGTCACCGACTGCTCCAGGACGCGCGCCGCCTCATGCAGGCGAGCGGCAACCTCGACACTGCTCTCCGGTAATCGCAGCTGCCCCTCCAGGCCCAGGCGGTCAATATGCACGTGGCCCGGTGCCGACACTGACCAATCCGCATAGATCTGTCGAACCACGACAGTAGTTGTGTCAGCCGGATTTTCCAACTGCCCGGGGCCGTCGACGGCTCCCGGTGGACGCAGATCAATGGCAAAGCGCCCCGCTTCATCCACCTCGATCTGCTCGAAGCCCAGGTATCCTGCGGAACGGCCATTACCCGCCCAGGGCTCGCCTGCGTAGAGCTGGACCTCAAGCCGATCAGCACTGCCAAGCTGACCATGGATGCGGTAGGCCTTGGCGCCGCGTACGGGCGCAAACAGGTAGCGCTGGTCAGGGTTATCGCCACCTTCCCGGATATGCAGGTCCATGACACGGAAGAAGGGGTAGTCCGGATCCTGCAGCATTTCCTGTTCGACCGCTTTCATCAGCATGCGCGAGATGTGCAGATAACCAGCCGCACGCTCCCTGTCACTGCCATAGGCAGGGCTGTCGCGAACCGTGTCCTCGGCCCGCTGCAATGCCCGCGCAAATACCTCGAAAGCGGCCGGTAACGGATCATCATCCACTGACGGGGGCGCCTCCATCCCAGGTGCACACAGCGCCGAACCAGCGAAAAGCAAGGAAAAGAGCAGGACAATGCTTCGATGCAGGGGCCAGTAGCACATGACTTCTGCCGTCTCGAAAATTGTGCTGGTTGAACTTCCTTTCATTCCAGTATGCATGGTGCTACTCCTCTGTCGACATCGTTGTGACTGGCGCGCGAGCAGAGTTATTCTCATGGTGCCCAGCGCCGATGGGCATGCGCACGCCGGATAGCACGTTGTGCCTCACGCTGCTCGGCGGTCCGAGTCGCGGCATCTTTCGGCATGACAGACGCAAGATCGGTGTGCTTGAGCAGCCTTGCCCGAGGCAGGGGATTACCACGTGTGTTTTGAAAGCGGTACATAATTGCACCTTCAGAATGGTCCCCAGTGTCAAGCCAGTTGGCGTAACCGGGATCCTTCGCGGCAATGACAATGCGGTAGCGCCCATCTGGGTCAGGGAGTGCCTGTTCACTGTTTAGGCTTCCGCTGCGATGAATATAGTCCAGGGACTCCCACCAGAGATTGCTTAACTGAATGCTCCAAAGATCGGCCTCCGGCGCATCCAGCTCCACCAACAGCACTTCATCCTCATCAAGACGGTACCAGCCCTCGCCATAGACATTGTTCCGAAGCCCCTGTCCCGTGGGGCCAAGCTGGACCAGCTGATTCACATGCTGTGCCCGCGTGCGTTCTATCCACGGCATCCAGCTATTGAGACGCTGCTGGAACCTGGCAGTCACATCCTCCAGTGCTATTGCGGCTTCAGCCGGGTTTGCCAACCGATCGGCTGGCGCTCCTGCATCGATACGTTCCAGCCGCCACGCACCGGGTTGCTCAACCGACCAGTCCCCGAAATATTCACGCACCACTATGCGATCAGCCTCGGGGGGAAGCGGCAACCACAGACCGTCCCAGTCTGCAGGCCGTTGAGCCGAGAAATGCACCACAATTTCAGTCCCCGCTCCACCGAGCTCCTGGTTGGAAAGCGACCCATGTGCGGCGTAGCGGGGAAAATCACTAACCACCTGTACTGCGGATAGGCGCGCCGAGCCCAGCGTGGCATGCAGCCGGTAGGAACCGGTGGGGTCAACAGCCGCTCCCAGGTATTTTGCATCGGCGCCATCCAGCCCCCACTTGCGTATGTTGGTCGCACCAAGGCGCAGCAAAGGCAGGCCAGGATCAGCAGCCGCAAGGGTCATGTCAGCACTGACCGCGAACTGGGAGACCAGGTAGAGCAAAGCTTCCGCCCTGTCGGCGGAATCCCCCTGGGGGTAGGAATCCAGGAACTCTACCCCCGCTTCACGGACTGTATCCATAAAATCACGCCAGGCCTGAACTTCCGACGTCTCCACGGTATCTGAGCGACCGGCGGAAGACGGCTCTGCGAAGACCTGCGGCGTGGTTACTATTGAGAGGACCAGCAAGAGGCGGGAGCAAAGGAAAGACTGATTGCGCATATTCGATCACCGATTTTGTAAGAATTTTTAATTGGCTTATAAAAAAAAGGATACCCCGTTCCCGGGGTACCCTTAAACAGACACTGGACTGAAAAATTAGTACTCGTAGGTTACATCCAGACCATAGGTACGCGGTTCACCATAAACCTGGGTGATCGGGCCGAGGCCTCCCAGGTTGATACCGAAGGTCGGGTAGTCATCGTCAGTAAGGTTCTTGCCCCACAACGTGAAGGTCAGATTACCCGGGCCAGCTTTTACGTCCTCCAGGCTCAGACGCGCGTTAACAATGGTCCGCTCATCCATGCCAATATGGTCGTAGATGACGGGTTGGCCATTGACGACCGCGGTCCACAGTGCAGACTCGTTCCACTCGTCCTGCCAGTTGGCTTGTACGTAACCGCGGACATTGCCCAGCTCGGTACGCGCAATGACATAGTCGGCAGACACACTGAATTGGTTGCCGGGGGCGCTGCGCTTGGCGGCGTCGGTGGTATCGACACAAACCGGGGATTCACCGGTCCCGCACAGCTCCGGGAATTTCTCGAAGTCGCCGGTGACGTAGGAGTAGGTCACCCCAACCACCAGATCCTCGATCGGCGCCACCTGGACCTCCAGTTCGCCGCCCCAGCGCTCGGCTTCACCGGCATTGGTGATCTGGCTGGTTGCCGCGCCACCATCGGTCTTGATCTGGCTGGTCTGCAGGTCTTCATAGGTGTAGGTATACAGCGAGCCGTTTACCCGCAGGCGGCGGTCCCACCAGTCACTCTTGATACCAATTTCCCACTGCTCGATGGTTTCTTCGTCAAAGGCGTTGTCGAAGATCTCGCCGTTAAAGCCACCACTGCGGTAGCCCGTGGCATAGCGCAGGAAGCCATTGAGGTCATCGGTAAAGTTGTAGGCGACGGTGAAGTTGCCGCTGAGGTTATAGAAGTTTTCCTCGCGGTAGACGGAGCGTGCCGGGGTCACACCAAAGGGACCGACCACCTCCGAGTAGTTGTAGTCGATATCCTTGGTTTCCTCGGTGTAACGCAGGCCCACGGTCAGTGCCAGACGCTCGTCAAACCCTTCCGGACGCCAGGTGGTCTGGCCAAAGACAGCCATCGCATCCGTGGTGGTGTCATAGGCCTGGGAGCCGGCGCCATTGAGAGGCGCGGCGAATATCGCGTTGCGCTCGTATTCGGCCTCGTCCTCGAAATAGTACAGCCCGAGCACGTACTCCAGCCGATCGGTGGTGCCCACCATGTGCAGCTCCTGGGAGAACTGCTCATACTGGCTGGTGGTGTCCTGCTTGCTATGGAAGGCGCCAAGGCTGTCGATTCCGTTCCAGAGACCGTCGACAAAGGGATAGGCAAAACCGGAAGACGGGCCGTAAAGCTGCCCCAGCGTCAGGTGCACCAGGTCGGAGTAGGCACCCACACCATTGGCATCCAGGCTGCTGTCGATATCTTCCAGGTCGCCGAAGACGAAGGTTTCCAGTTCCCGGTATGCAGTGATCGACTTGAAGGAGACGTCACCCAGGAAGCCCAGTTCACCGGCCTCCCAGCTCAGGGTCAGTGCATGGCCATCCACTTCATTGACCGCACGGGGATTGAAATCCGAGGCGCCACTCTTGCGGCGGGCCTCACCGGCGGCGGACAGTTCCTGGTAGTCGGCGATCGTTTCCTGTAACGAGGGGATCCAGCGCTCACCGATGCGGGGATCTGTGCCGGGAATCGCAGCCCAGCCCTGTGCCTGTTGCAGCAGGCCCTGCAGGGCAGCCACGCGGCTGACGTTGCCGCCGGCGTCCAGGGGATTGAAACCGGTTACCTGGTTCAGCTGGCTGGCTTCATCCAGGTCGCTGTAGTCGTAGGTGTAGTCGGCAGTAAAGCTGTCGTTCAGCTCCCACATCAGGGACAGACGATAGGCTTCGCGATCCAGGCTGTCGTAGCCTTCCAGGCCCGAGCGGCTGTCGTACAGCGGGTCACGCTCGCGGTTCTGGTAACCAAAGGCTGCGGACAGACGGCCTGCGCCCTCGCCCACTTCACCGATGGCAGGCAGATCCAGGTTGGCCTTGAGGCCACGCTCATCATAGTCGCCGATGGTGCCTTTGACCCGGAAGGCGAATTCACCGATGGGCTTCTTGGAAATGAAGTTCACCGCACCCGCAGTGGAGTTGCGCCCGTAGAGGGTGCCCTGAGGGCCGCGCAGCACTTCTACCCGTTCCAGCTCGGCCACATCCATGCCGGAGCCCGCCAGCTTGCCGATGTAGACTCCATCCAGGTACACCCCGACCGCTGGATCAAGAGACAGGTTAGACGGATTACCGCCACCAAAACCACGCATGGAAAGGCTGGTCGCACCCCGCGCGCCGGGTGCATTGAAGCCGTTCACTCCGGGCAGCTCACCAATCAGGTTCCCGGTATTGGTGATACCGCGCTGCTCCAGGGAGTTTGCGGTCAGTGCTGTAATAGACAGGGGCGTGTCCTGGGAGCTTTCCACCCGCTTCTGGGCGGTAACAATCACTTCTTCCAGGCCGGCCACCTGGGCCTGGCCAGTCAGGCTCGCAGCCACCATCAGGGGCGACAGGGCCACCGCCAGGGGGCGGGGCGCAGATTTCGGGAACGTCATGGTTTTACCCTCTCGTATGCGTCGATGGCGTGCCGGCCTTACCCGGACCGCCTCCGTCTCTTGTCTTTAATCTGAACGACTTCTGGGAGTCGCTGACCGACATAACTTGTCTAGAGTTAGTTTTTTAACGGCCGCGCAATATTACACACATGTCAAGGATGTTACCACTGCTCGCAGGCACAAATGATGCGAACGCTGGAAGCCGGGAGGGGTAGGAAGGCGGTATTAATACAGGCCCAAAACGCAGACACCCGGCCGGCGCCGGGTGTCTAGTGAGCCGCACTTTCGCGGTGAGGTTGGCGCTTAGTACTCGTAGGCGATGTCAACACCGTAGGTACGTGGCGGACCGTATTCTTCGGTGATCAGACCAAGACCCCCGAAGTTGATGCTGAAAGTAGGATAATCATCGTCAGTCAGGTTTTTGCCCCATAGGGTAACCGTCAACAGACCATCGCCAACCTGAACATTTTCCAAACTCAAACGGGCATCTACCAGGGTACGCTCATCCATAATGGCATGGTCGTATATCACCGGTTGACCGCTGACGTCGGCCGTCCACAGGGCAGACTCAAACCATTCATCCTGCCAGTTTGCTTGAACATAGCCACGGATATCACCGATTGAAGTACGCGCGAAAACATAGTCCACCGACGCGTTCAATTGATTGTCCGGGAACCCGCGACCGGCTCGGTCCTTGGTCTCAATACAAGTTCCGCCGGTACCACACAGCTCAGGGAATTTTTCGAAGTCCCCATGCACATACGAGTAGCCCAGGCTGACCAGCAGATCCTCAATCGGAGCGACCTGGATTTCCAGTTCTCCCCCCCAGCGGTCTGCCTCACCCGCGTTGGTGATCAGGCTGGTGGCTGCACCGCCCTCCGTCTTGATCTGACTGACCTGAACATCTTCATACACATAGGTGTAGAGAGAGCCATTCACTCTCAAACGGCGGTCCCACCAGTCACTCTTGATCCCCAGCTCCCACTGCTCGATGGTTTCCTCTTCGTAGGCGTTGTCAAACACCTCCCCGTTGAAGCCGCCACTGCGATAGCCGGTGGCATAGCGAAGGAAACCGTTCAGGTCAGGAGTGAACTGGTAGGCAACCGTGAAGTTGCCACTGAGATTGTAGAAATCCTCGTCGCGGGATACGGAGCGCCCAGGTACGGCCGCGAAGGGTGTATTGTAGGCCGGGTAGTCGTAAAAAATGTCCTTGCTTTCTTCGGTGTAGCGCAGCCCCGCTGTCAATGACAGCTGGTCGTCGAAACCGGCTGGCCGCCAGGTCGCCTGCGAGAATACGGCAAGAGTCTCGGTTCCATTCTCGTAGAACTGACGACCCGCACCGTTCAAAGGCGCGGCAAAAATAGCCCGACGGTCATAGACGCCCTCGTCCTCGAAGTAATACAGACCGAGCACGTAGTCCACACTGTCGGTTGCACCGATCAGGTTGAACTCCTGGGAAGTCTGCTCGTACTGGGACAAGGTGTCCTGCTTGGAGTGGTTGGTCCCCAATGTATCAATGGCGTTCCAGACCCCGTCCACAAAGGGATAGGCGAAGCCCGAGGAGGGACCGTAGAGCTGTCCCAGCGTCAGATGAACCAGGTCGGAGTAGGTACCAATACCATCCGGGCCGATTGTGCTGTCAATATTCTCCAGATCACCAAAAACGTAGGTCTCCAGCTCCCGGTAGGAGGTGATTGAGCGCAGTGTCAGGTCTCCCAGCGCACCGAATTCACCCATCTCCCAGTTCAGGGTCAGAGTGTGTCCCTCCACCTCATTACGCGAACGAGGGAGGAAGTCCGATGCCGCACGATCCACGCGACCATCCCCCGATTCGGCCGCAGCCTGGTAGGCAGCGATGGTCCTCTCCAGAGAGGGAATCCAGCGCTCACTGATACGCGGATCGCTACCCGGTATACTGGACCAGAACTGTGCACCCTGAAGAATGCCCTGCATGGCGGCAATCCGGCTTACATTGCCCGCAGGATCCAGAGCCGTAAAGCCAGTCACCTTTTGCAACCCGCCCTGCTCGTCCAGATCGCTGTTGTCGTAGGTGTAGTCTACGGTCACCGCATCCGTGGGCTCCCACATCAGCGACACGCGCCAGGCATCTCGATCGATACTGTCGTAACCGTCTCCGCCTCCGATGCTGTCATAGAGCGGGTCTCGCTCCCTGGTCTGATATCCGACCGCCGCGGACAGCTTGCCAGCGCCTTCCCCAACTGTGCCAACGGCCGGGAGGTCCACATTCAGCTTGAGGCCACGCTCGTCGTATTTACCCAGGGTACCCTTAACACGCAGCCCAAATTCCCCAGTGGGCTTGCGGGAAATAAAGTTCACGGCCCCAGCCGTGGAGTTGCGGCCGTACAGCGTGCCCTGAGGACCGCGTAGAACTTCAATCCGCTCTAACTCGGCCACATCCATCGCTGACGCGGCCATCTTGCCGAAGTAAACACCGTCAAGATAGATGGCTACCGCGGGATCCAGAGACAAGTTTGCCGGACTCCCGCCCGCAAACCCTCGAATGGATATGGAAGTTGTTCCCCTCGCACCGGGAGCGTTAAAGCCATTAAGCCCAGGCACTTGACCAATAAGATCCTGAGTATTGGCTATGCCACGCTGTTCCAGCGCAGACTCGGTCAGCGCCGTGATGGAGATCGGCGTTTCCTGTGTGGTTTCGGCGCGTTTCTGGGCAGTGACGATAACTTCTTCAAGCTGTGCCTGGGCCGAGAGACCGACACTCAGCAGGATAGGAGAGACAGCCAGGGCCAGGGGCCGCGGACGAAAGCGGGAGAGATTCAACATAAACACCCTCGGTTATATTTGTAGTGATGTTTGCAGTCTTGAATTGCGGCGGCGCTCGATGCGCCACTGGAAAATACCTTACACCGGCTGAGCAGGGCTGAACAGTGTTACCAGGGTAAATTTTTCACCCGGAGTCATGCTTGGCTCAAAGGGCGCCGGCAACCGCGGAAGCGGTCGGTGACAACGCCCTTTCGGCGGCAACTGCTGAGCCCAGAAACTGGGACGCGATGGCCAGTTCTGTTTCGACACTGTATTGTGGGTCGGCGAGCCAGTTGAGCAGACCGTAGACATACACGCTGGTGATATAGTGAGTGAGGCGCTCGATGCTGATATCACTGCGCACCTCCCCCCGCGCGACACCATCGGAGAGCAGTGCCTCGAAGCTCCCCCGCATCAGTGGCCACCGGTGCTGGGTCGGCTTCAGGTCAGTATCTTCATAGCCACGCAAGGCCAGGACCAGCAGAGAGCGGGTCAGCTTGGGGGTCTTGCGGGTCTGACTGCCACCAAACTCGAAGAAGCGGCCCAACTGCCTGGAGACACTCCCTCCCTCGAGGCGAAAGCGCTCGATGGCGTTGGCAAAGCGTTGATCAACCTCGGGCACCAGTGCCTGGAGGATGGCCATCTTGCTGGGAAAATAATTGAACAGGGTGGGCTTGGAAATATCGGCCGCCTCGGCGAGTGACTCAACCGTAACCGCGTCGAAACCATCCTGGGCAAACATTTGCGCTGCCACCTGCAGAATGCGCTCGCGGGTCTCCCGCTTCTTGCGCTCTCTTCGGCCCTCGGGCTTTGGGGAAACCACCATCGCTCTTACCATTGTTAATTATTTGACCGGGTAATTGAGGGGCATTAAACGTCAAAAAGCGCCGGGGGTCCACCCCCGGCGCTTTTTGATTCACGCAAGTTTTGCAAGCTAGCGACTGTAGGCACGCATATTAAGGCCGAAGGCTGCGACGAGGTCGCGCATCAGCTCGACCACGCCACCACCGAAGGTATTGATCTGACACTGCCGATACTCGGCCTCGAGTTCACCGCGGAGCACCGCTCCGGGGCTGTCACGGTGCAAGGTACTGGCGGGGCCGACGGCATCCATCAACAGGCGGTAGACCTCGATCAGACCCTCCGTGCTGAAGGCTTTCATCGCCGACGCGTAGGCTACCTCAGGCTCGCCGTGCTCCATACTCCAGGCCATGCGCCAGGTCATTAGCCGCATGGCTTCCAGGCGAGCGTAGGCCTCGGCCAGCGCACGCTGCACCCAGGGGCTGTCGATCGGACGCACGCCGCGACCATCGGCGCTTCGCGCCCATTCCAACGCCTGCTGGTACACGCTGTAGCCATAGATGCCAATCGCCGCGAGCCCCACACGCTCATGATTGAGCTGGGAGGTAATCAATTTCCAGCCCTGGTTAACGGCACCGCAGATCATGTCGTCGGGGCATGTGACATCATTGTAGTAACTGACGTTTGTCCGCACATCGCCCACGGTGTGAATCGGCGCGTAGCTGAAGCCCGGCTGGTCCGCATTCACCATGAAAATGGTGATACCGGCGTGGGGCCGCGCCGCCTCAGGATCCGTGCGCGCTGCCAGCCAGACGTAATCCGCGGCTTCGGCACTGGAGGTATAGACCTTGGTGCCATTGATAACCCAATTGTCGCCTTCGCGTACAGCTGCGGTTTTCAGCGCGGCGAGGTCCGAGCCCGCGCCCGGTTCGGAATAGCCAATGGCAAAGTGCAGCTCACCCGCCGCGATTTTTGGCAGGAAGAAGCGTTTGTGCTCCTCCGAGCCGTGGGCCATGATCGCCGGCGCGACGGTACTAATGGTGACAAAGGGCAGCGGTGCGTTGGCAAGTTGCGCTTCCTCGAAGAAGATCATCTGATCCATGGGGCCGCGGCCCTGACCGCCATATTCCTTGGGCCAGCCAATGGCCAGCCAGCCATCCTGGCCGATCTGCCGAATCACTGACTTGTAGGCGTCGCCACCCTCGTTGCCACGAGTGGCCTCGATCAGCTCGGGGGTCATCAGCGAGCGGAAATAGGTCCGCAGCTCCTGACGCAGTGCTTTTTGCTCTTCGGTATGCTCAATGTACACAACGCATTCTCCCGCTTGCAGAGTATGCAGGGATTATTATTGATCTTGAATCCAAATTCAATAATAATTCACGCCAGTGAAGGAGAGATTGCATGGCCACAGCCACCAGCCGAACGCCAGCCCGGCGCGCCAAGGGCGAGTTGGCACGAGAGCGACTGAAAAATGCTGCCATCGCGGTACTGGATCGCGTGGGCTACCACCAGTTACGCATCAAGGACGTCACGGCAGAAGCTGGCGTGGCGGCGGGTCTCTTTCATCATTACTACAGTGACCTGCGAAGCCTTATCGAGGAAATTCTCGACGAGCACATTGCCAACGCCGAGGCGACCGAGGTAATTGAGCGGGACGTGAGCAAGGGCGACTGGTTCAACCGGCTGCGCTCTCACTATCGCTTTGCAGTTCGCAACCATGCCGACCACCCGGGCATCATGCGCTGTATCCACCAGTTCTGTGCGGACGATCCGGTTTTCAGGGAGCGCTGGAAAGCCTCCTATTACAAACGCCTGCAGCTCCTGGTGGATGTGTTCCCTTTTGTTTTCCCCGACAGCGAACTCAGCCCCCACGAGGTACGACTGGTGGTCTACGGACTGAGTGGCATCGGGCAGGACCTGCTGAGAGAATATTTTATTGAACGCGACCCGACACTGTTGGCACTGCAGCTCTCCGAAGATGAACTGGCCGAGTGGCTTGCTGTCCTCCAGTACCGTGGCCTGTTTGCCTGCAATCCCCCGGAGGAGCAACTGCACTACGCAGCGCGTATCCTGACCATCAAGCGTCATGCTTCGCCTCCCGAGCACAACGACTGAGCCTGTAACGGAGATTTATCATGGACTTCTCACTCTCCAGTGATCACACCACCATCGCCGACCTGGCGCGTCAGATCTTCCGCGACCAGGTAAGCGACAGCTATCTCGCGGATTCTCCGAGCAACCCCGACACCGCGCTGTGGAAAGTACTGGGCGAAGCCGGTCTGATCGGCCTGAGCCTATCCGAAGCAGCCAGTGGCTCTGGCATGGACTTCATCGCCGAATGCCTGGTATTGCAGGAAATGGGCCATGTCCTGGCACCCGTTCCCCTTCGGGAAACACTGTTGGCAGCCTGGGCACTGGATCAGGCGGGGCAGCACGAGGTGCTTCGCGACGTGGTTGCCGGCGACACCTATCTCGCACTCAATCTGGGCGACGGCCCTGCGCATATCGATGGTCTGCTGTCGGGTACTCTGCCCCATGTTCCCTACGCCGAGGGCGCAGCGAGGGTGGTAACCGTCGCCGGCGAGCAATTGGTGGCCTTTGACCCCAGTGACTCCGGCGTCTCCATCACCCAGGAGCGCACAACCAGCGGGCGCCCCGCTGCCACCCTCCAGCTTCAGAACGTCGCCGTAACACCGCTCGGCGATGCCGAGCTGACTCGCTGCCTGAAACAGCGCCTGCAAATTGCTACCGCGGCACTTCAGCTCGGCGTCGCCGAAGAAGCACTGCAGCGCACCGCGGCCTACACCACTGAACGCAAACAGTTCAACAAGCCCATCGCGGCCTTCCAGGCTGTCTCCCATCGCGCCGCCAATGGCTATATCGACATTGAAGCACTCCGGGCCGTCCTGGATGGTGCCATGTGGCGTATCAGCGCGGGCCTCGACGCCACACTACAGGCCGGCGCAACCCGCTGGTGGGCCTGTGAAATGTCGCACCGGGTCAGTCACACCGCCCAACACCTGCACGGCGGTATCGGGGCCGACCTGGAGTATCCGATCCACCGCTATTTTCTCTGGGCCAAGCAGCTCGAATTCGACCTGGGAGGTGCCGGGCAGCAACTGGCTGCAATGGGGGAACATCTTGCCCAAACCCCAGGATCGGGCATCACCCTCTGAACGGGGTCCGCAGGCGGCCACCCACAACCCAGTGAAACCAGGAAATCGAGCGACGTGAACGTACTGAAATTTGACAATATTGAAGATAGGCACCTGGGGCGCGCCCTGCGGCTTCAGGCAGAGCAGCAGCCGGATGCTCCATTCATCATGTTCGGCGAAACACGCTACTCCTTCGCAGAGGCCAACCAGCGCGTTAATGAACTCGCCGCGGGCTTCGCACAACTCGGTCTCGAGCGTGGAGCGCGGGTCGCTTTCTACATGGGCAGCGCACCGGAAGTGATTTTCCTGGCGCTCGCCGCCAACAAGCTCGGTGCTATCTGGGTGCCCATCAATGGTGACTACAAAGGCAGCTGGCTTTCCGAGACGATCAACCGCAGCCGGCCACAAATTCTGGTCACTGACGCAGAGCATGCAGCGCGACTCGCACAGATCCGCGATGATTTGCAAGTCAGCCACGTGGCGCAGGTGGGTGAAAGCGATGCCGTCCCCGACGCTATCGATTTCGCCAGTTTGTACCATGCCGGCGCGCCCGAGCCCGACATGTCCGGAATGAGCTATGGCGATACCTGTGCGGTACTCTGGACCTCCGGTACGACCGGCCGCTCCAAGGGTGTCATGCAGAGCCATAACGTATGGTTCAACGCAGTGGAATCCGGCGATGCCCAGTTTGGCACGCGTCCCGGAGACGTGATCTACTCCGTGCTGCCCATGTACAACTCGGCTGCCTGGGTGACTTCGATTCTACGCGCGCTTATCGTCGGCGTTCCCCTGGCCGTGGATCGGAGCTTCTCGGTCAGCAACTTCTGGGACCGCGTGGACTACTACGGAGCGACGCAGAGCTTTACCGTGGGTGCCATGCACATGTTCCTGTGGAATGCCCCGGAAAAACCCGATGACGGTCAGCACAGCTTGCGCAAGCTGATGGCGGTACCCATGCCTCCGGATATCGCCGGCCCCTTCAGCGAGCGCTTTAACGTCGACTTGATGCCCCAGGGGCTTGGCCAGAGCGAGGCGATGCAATTGATCATCACCATGCCCGGCCAACCACTGCCTCCGCCCGGGAGCTGCGGCCTACCCTCGCCCGCCCTTGAAGCCCGGCTGGTTGATGACGACAGACAGGATGTCACCGACGGGGAAGCCGGCGAGTTGTGGGTAAAACCTCTCAAGCCCTTTGTCATTTTCAATGGTTATTTCGACGATCCCGAAGCGACGCGAAAAGCCTTTGATGGGCCCTGGTACAAGACAGGAGACATGCTGCGCAAAAAGGAGGACGGCTACTACTACTTTGCCGATCGCAAGAAGGACGCGGTTCGGCTCAAGGGCCGCAATATCTCGACCTTCGAAGTCGAACTGGTGGCGAGAAAACACCCCGCCATCGCCGACTGTGCCGCGTTCGGGGTACCCAGTGATGTCCTCGATTCGGAAACTGAACTGAAACTCGACGTCATCCTGAAATCCGGGGCCAATCTCAGTGAGCTGGAGCTGGCGCGCTACATCAACGACAACGCGCCCTACTTCTTTGTCCCCCGCTTCATCGAGTTTGTCGACGAACTGCCCTATACCCCGACCAACAAGATCCAGAAGTTCAAGTTGCGGGAAAAAGGCCTGAGCGCCAATACCTGGGACGCCAACAAAGCTGGCTTCAAGGCGGAGCGCTAGGCGGACACACCCCTGAGCCCCGGTCACAGAAGACTAGTCGACCGGGGGCTTCCTTTGGGACTTCAGCTTGCTCCGGTGTTGCTTCGAGGCCAGCCTGCGGCGTTTTGATGCCAGCGTGGGTCGCGTCGCAATGCGTTTCTTCGGGCGAGCCATAAGGCTGCGGAGCAATGCCAGCAAGCGCTGTTGGGCATCCTCCCGGTTGCGCGCCTGACTGCGATGCTGTTGCGCCTTGATGACCACAACCCCCTCCGAAGAGATACGCTGATCCGAACTTCGGAAGAGCGCCCTTCGCAGCTCCTCTGGCACACCCGCTACCCGGCTGTCGAAACGAAGCTGAACAGCGGTGGATACCTTGTTGACGTTCTGTCCGCCCGCCCCCTGAGCACGGATCGCCACCCACTCCAGGGCTGCCTCCGGGATACTGTATCGACTGTCTATTTTGATCTGCATAGCAAAAGTTTAACATTCCCGCTCGCCCCAGAGTCGGTGCTCTCGCTTTGATCGTCGCATTTCGCTACTGTAGGGGGAAAAGCCGATGGGGCCCTGATCATGTTGAGAAGACTCTTTGGAGTCAGCCGACCAAGCGGTGGGAGGAACCGGCACCGCACCACCCGCTCGAAAACACCGGGCGAACGGCCCTCATGCTCCGAAAACTGGAAAGCGGTCAGCATAACCACTGGCAGTGGCGCCTGTGGAGAAGCATCGGAGCTGGCGGGCAAACGCTACCTGCTTGGTGAGGCGCCATCACTACCACTCGACATCTGCCACCGTGGCGACTGTAGCTGTAGCTACCAACATCACCCTGACAGACGCAGTGGTGACGAGCGCCGCCTGCCCGAGCTTGCCCTGAGCACCCAACTCTTTGGCGAGCAGCGCGATCAGGATTGCCGGAGAAAGCGCCGCGGTCGGCGCCGCGACGATTAAACCTTGGTTAAAAGCCTGCCCGCTTTTCGGGCATGACCTACTACAGGTAGCCAGCGATGCTGGCTATCCCTGCGGGACGCCTGCGGCGCCGCCTTCCCCGTTCCTACGGAA
>NZNC01000007.1 GCA_002692965.1 Haliea sp.
CCCGCACCGAACCCGCTAACAACGTCGCCCAAAGGCCGATGGCACAACCCCCTCAGGTCGCCCGCGGATTCGCCACCCCGTGCGGCACATGGCCGGTGGCGATGTGTGGACTCGCCAGGCGGCAGTGGGTCTCCTGGTCGTCGAAAAACACATCGGCCTGATAGGCGCGCAGGAACTCGGTCTTGTTCAGCCCGCCGAGGAAAATCGACTCGTCGATGCGGATGTTCCAGGCCCGCAGGGTGCGGATCACGCGCTCGTGGGCGGGCGCCGAACGGGCGGTCACCAGGGCGGTGCGAATCGGCGCCTCACTGGCGGGAAAGGCCTGCTGCAGGGTGTGTAGGGCGGCCAGAAAAGGCTTGAAGGGACCGCCACTCAGGGGCGTGCGCGCCGCCGCCCGCTCGCTGGCGGTGAAGGCCTCCAGGCCCTCCTGTTTGTAGATCCGCTCGGCCTCGTCGGAGAATATTACCGCGTCGCCATCGAAGGCAAAGCGCAGCTGGTCGGTGCTGCTGCTGGCGGCCTTGTTGGACACCAGGGTGGCGGCGGCAACACCGCTGTCCAGGGCCGAGCGCACGTCGTCGGGCTCGCTGGAGAGAAACAGCTGGCAGCCGAAGGCGTGGATGTAGCGCCAGGGGCTTTCGCCGCCACAGAACGCCGCCCGACTGATGTCCAGACCGTAGTGCTGGATGGAGTTGAAGACCCGCAGGCCGGTATCCGCACTGTTGCGGGACAGCAGCACCACCTGCACCCGCGCGGCATCCCCCAGCAGCGTATTCAGCCGAAGCATTTTCTGCACCAGCGGAAAAGCCTCCCCCGGTTCCAGGGGCTCCTCCTCACGGGCAATCTGGTATTCGGAATAGGCCTGCAGCCCCTCCTCCCGGAACACCCGGTGACTCTCGTCCAGGTCGAACAGGGCGCGGGAGGAAATGGCCACCACGAGTTGGCGATCGTCGCTCTGCGTTACTGCACTCATGGCGTCAGCTTACTCCCTCAAGGGCTGCGCTCGCCAGCGGCAAAATACTCGCGCGTCATGCGAAATACCAGGGGGGAAAGCAGCAGCAAGGCGACCAGGTTGGGAATGGCCATGAAGGCGTTCAGGGTGTCGGCAATCAGCCACACCAGCTCCAGTTCGATCAGGGTGCCCACCGGAATCGCCAGCACCCAGAGCAGGCGGAAGGGCAGACTGCCGCGCACACCGAACAGGAAGACCACACAGCGCTCGCCGTAGAAGGACCAGCCGATCATCGTGGTAAAGGCAAACAGGCACTGGCCGATGGTGACCACATATTCGCCCCCGGGGAAGGCCTGCCCAAAGGCCATCGAGGTCAGGCTGGCGCCACTGATGCCCGAGGGCAGAACGTCCATGATGACTATCACCAGGCCGGTGATCGAGCACACCACCAGGGTATCGATGAAGGTGCCAAGCATGGCGATCATCCCCTGGTGGATCGGCTGGTTGGTGCGGGCCGCTGCGTGGGCAATCGGCGCACTGCCCAGACCCGCCTCGTTGGAAAAGATGCCCCGGGCCACACCAAAGCGCAGGGCGGCCCAGACCGTGGCGCCGGCGAAACCGCCGACCGCCGCCGAACCGGTAAACGCGGATTCGACAATCGTGATCACGGCCGCTGGAACAGCCTGCAGATGGCTCACAATCACCACCAGCCCCATCAGCAGGTAGGCCACCGCCATGAAGGGAACCAGCCAGCTGGCGACCGAGGCAATACGCCGTACCCCGCCCAGTACCACGGCGGCGACCAGCACCGCCAGCACCAGCCCGGTGACCAGGGGCGGCACTGCCATGGCATCTCCCAGCACCTGGGATACGGCATTCGACTGCACGGTATTGGCAATCCCGAAACCCGCCAGGCTGCCGAAGAGGGCAAAGGCCCAGGCCAGCCAGTGCCAGCGACGGTGCAGTCCGTTGCGGATGTAATACATGGGCCCGCCACTGTAGTTGCCGCGGGCATCCTGCTCGCGAAAACGCACCGCCAGCACGGCCTCGGCGTACTTGGTGGCCATCCCCACCAGGGCCGTCATCCACATCCAGAACAGCGCCCCCGGACCGCCCAGGGCCAGGGCGGTGGCCACACCGGCAATGTTGCCGGTGCCGATGGTGGCGGACAGCGAGGTCATCAAAGCACTGAAAGGCGAGATATCACCGCCGCCCTCCCCCGTTCGGCCACCAAACAGCAGGCGGAAGGCCCGGGGGATATTGCGCACGGTCATGCCCCGCAGGCCCAGGGTCAACCACAACCCGGTACCCAGGAGCAGGACCAGCATCACCGGGCCCCAGGCCCAGCCGTTGACGGTGCGAATGATACCTTCGATGTCCATCGACACCTCGTTGTTATTCAGCGGGAAAAATCGAAGCCAGCCGCCTGTGGAAAGACCCCGAACACACCACCGGTGTGCAGGAACACGATGTCCCGGCAGCCCTCAAAACGGCCCGCGGCAATTTCCCGCAGCATGCCCAGGAAGGCCTTGCCGGTGTAAACCGGGTCCAGCAGCACCCCCTCGAGCGCGGCCAGGTCGGCGATCAGCTGAAACACCTCGCGGCTGGCGCGGGCATAGCCCTCGCCGACATAGCCATCCAGCACCCGCACGTCCAGTTTTGCCGGCAGCGCTTCACCGCTGCGGCGGGACCAGTCGGCGGCGTCCGCGGCCACCTTGTCGAGAAAGGTCTGCTCGTCATCGCAGACATTGACCCCCCAGACCGTCACCGGCAGGTCCAGAAGTCCGACCCCGAGGGTGAGGCCTGCCTGGGTTCCCCCGGACCCGGTGGCAGTCACCAGGTGCCCGACAGGCAGTTCCGCCGCAGCCATGTCCCGGGCCAACTCCTCGCAGGCCGCCAGGTAGCCCCAGGCGCCCAGACCATCGCTGCCGCCGGTGGGAATCACCAGCGCCTTGTGCCCGCGACGGGCGTAGTCAGCGCGCCAGTGCTCGAGCAGATCGGCCTGCTCGCGCAGATACTGCGCCCGGGGGTAGCAGCTGACCCGGGCCCCGGCGAGATGGTCGAGCAGATAGTTGCCTTCGGCCCGCTCCGGCGTATCGCCGCGCAGCACCAGATGGACCTTGAGACCCAGCTGCGCGCCTACAAAAGCCGTGGCCCGGCAGTGATTGCTCTGCAGGCCGCCGCAGGTGATCAGCGTGTCATAACCGTGGTCGAGAGCGTAGGCGGCAATGAATTCCAGCTTGCGCACCTTGTTGCCACTGAGCAGGCAGCCGGTCAGGTCATCGCGCTTGATCCACAGCCGGTGTCCCCGCCCCCAGTGTTCGGTGGCCCGGGTCAGCAACTGGAGGGGGGTTGGACGGCGGGCCAGCTCGACCCGCCGCGGGAAGGTCAGCGAGGTCATGCCTCAGCCGATGGACTTGAGGGTTCCCTTGGGAAGGACTGCGTGCACATGGATACGCTGAAATTTCATGTCCACATTATTGGCGACGTTGAGCACCATGTAATTGTCGTCCAGCGAGGTGATGCGACCGAGGATACCCGAGGTGGTCACCACCTCATCGCCCTTGCTCAGGGCGGAGACCATGGCGGCGTGCTCCTTCTGCCGCTTGCGCTGGGGCCGGATGGCGATGAAATAGAACAGGGCGAACAGACCGATCAGGAACACGATCTGGAACAGTTCACCGCCACCCTGGGGAGCGGCGCCCTCGGCCTGGGCCCAGGCACTGCTGATAAATAGGCTCATGCAGAATTTCCTTGCTGCGAATGGTCAGAACAGGCGCCGTCGACGCCGCGGGAAGACGCACAATGTAACCGTAATGGCCGACCCGCTGCAATCCGTAGACCTTCGCCACGGCAGCCTTTGAGAGACATAAAAACCTAACCACGGTCAAGATATGACGCCGACCGAGGGCGGTGTATCATAGCGCCTGCATCAATCAACCCACGGGGCACCGCTGCCCACTATAACAGGGAGACACCCGAGATCATGAGTGACTTGGCCGAGATCACCCAGCGACTGCAGACCGCGACCGAGCAGCTGACCGCGGCAGGCGCCCCGTTCGAGCTGGAAACCCGCGAGGTCAACGGCATACCGCTGCGGGTCTACAAGAACGCACCGCGCACCCTGCCCGCCGCGCTGGCACAGGCGCGGGAGCACGGCGACAAGACCTGTATCACCTACCAGGACGAACGCTACAGCTTCAACGAGTTCTTCGCCGCCGCCGACCGCCTGGCCCACTACCTGGTCAATCAGGCCGGCGTGAGCAAGGGCGACCGGGTGGCCATTGCCATGCGCAATTATCCGGAATGGATGATGTCTTTTGTCGCCATTGTCTCCGTGGGCGCAGTGGCGGTTCCCCTGAACAGCTGGGGCCGTGCCGAGGAGCTCGGCTACGCCCTGGGGGACGCGGCGGCGCGGGTGGTGATCTGCGACATCGAGCGCCACGCCCTGGTCGCCCCACAACTCGGGGAACTGCAGTGCAAGGCAATCGTGGTTCGCGCCGGCGACACGGATATCGGCGAGGCGACATCCTGGGAAACCACCCAGAGCGCCCCCGCGGAATGCCCGCAAGTGGAGATCGCCCCGGACGACCTGGCTCTGATCATGTACACCTCGGGCACCACCGGCAAACCGAAAGGCGCCGCCTCAACCCACTTTGCCATCGGCCAGTCCCTGCACAACTTCAACCTGCACGCCTTCAGTTCGGCCATGGCCAATCCCGAGGCCGTGGGCCGGATGATGGAGTCCGGCTTCGAGCCCTCCACCCTGCTCGCCGTGCCGCTGTTCCACGTGTCCGGCTGTTACGCCGTGTTCCTGCTCAACCTGGTGGGCGGGCGCAAGACCAGCATCATGTACAAGTGGGACCCCGAGGAAGCCCTGAAGATCATCGAGCGCGAGCGCATCACCGTGTTCACCGGGGTGCCGGCCATGACCATCGCCATGCTCGAGTCAGCGGCTTTCGAGGAAGCCGACACCCGCAGCCTGTTTTCCGTAGGTGCCGGCGGCACCGCCTGCCCGCCCCACCTCAAGGACATGATCTACGGCAAGCTGCCCCACGCCTACCCCGGCACCGGCTACGGCATGACCGAAACCAACGCCGCCGGCAGCAGCTGCACCGGCGAGGCCTGGCGCCTGCAGCCGCGCTCTTCCGGCACGCTGCCGCCGATCATCGAGATGCGCGCCGTCAGCCCCGAGGGCGAGGTCCTGCCCCGGGGCGAGGCTGGCGAACTCCAGGTGCGCAGCCCGACCAATATGCGCGAGTACTGGAACCGCCCCGACGCCACCGCGGAAACCATCGTCGAAGACGGCTGGCTGCGCACCGGGGATATTGGCTACGTCGACGAGAATGGCTTTGTTTTCATCGTCGACCGCATCAAGGACATGGTGATCCGGGCGGGGGAAAACATTTACCCGATCGAGGTCGAGGGTGTGCTCACCGCCCATGACAAGGTCATCGAGGCCGCCGTCTACGGGCTGCCCCACCCCCAACTCGGCGAAGAGCTCGCGGCGACCGTCTACGGGCGCGATGGCGTCACCGCGGAGGAGCTGCGCAGCCACCTGAAAGCGCACCTTGCAGGCTTCAAGATCCCCACCCAGTGGGTACTCGCCAGCGAGCCGCTGCCGCGCAACGCGACCGGCAAGATACTCAAGCGGGATGTGCGCCAGGCGCACCTGGCGAACTGGGAATACAACTGAGGAACGCCGGCGGCGCCCCGCACCGGGGCGCCATCAGCAGGTTCTCTCGCGATAGAGCGCCTCGGCGTTCCCGTGTGAAAGAGAGTGCGTGGAAGCCGGCGCCTACCGCACTCAGAGTCCCATGAAGTCCGGGGCGTTGAAGACCCAGCTTTTTTCCTCCACCCGGCGACTGATGCACCAGCCAGCGTCCGTGCGGCGGTATTCATCCAGGTACCACAGACCGATCAGGAAAATCTGGGTGCCCCCCTCCGGCAGGTTCATTTCCATCGGGTTGAAGCACATGATGCGCCCGCGACCGGTGTCGCTGTCAACTGTCACCTGCAGATTGGCATTGAGGTGCTGGGAATGGGGAAAGCGCGCGTCGGAAACGGCATCCGTCAGATAGACAATGGTCTCCTCGACATTGCCGACACCGCCACCAAAGGCCGAGTAGTCAATGTGGGCATCGGCCGTGAAGACTTCATCGCGCAGTCGCTGAAAGTCCTTGCGGTCGATCAGGTCAGCGTAGTGATAGAGCAAATCCTGAATCTCAAAACGATCTGAAATTTCCTGCTGAGACAGCATCTTACAAGTTCCTTTTAAAGTTATTAATTACTAAATGTAGACCGCGGACCAAGGCACTGCATGGCCCGCGGCAAGGCTAGAAATCCATCGGCAGGGGGATATGGCTGGCGAACATGCGGTCGCGGTGGGCCAGCAACCGCGGGGTCAGAGCCTCCGCCACCGCCGGACTGAGATCGCTGTACATGGCGCGCAGGCCCTCGTCCATCGGGCAGTCTGTCGCTGACAGGGGCCGCAGCATGCCGGCGAAGGCCGCCCAGTAGAAGTCGGGCGCGGCCGGCTCCGCCCCGAGGAAATAGGCGTGGCCCTGGGCCTCACTGGCCGCCAGAACCTCGTCCAGGTGAGCCAGCAACGCGACCAGTCGCGGCTCGGCCTCCGCGGCGGCCGTCTCCGACCAGCCAAAGCGCTGCGCTATCGCCGACACCATGGCCGGCGGCTCCGGCATCTGCATGCCGGGTGCCAGCAGCTGCAGGCGGCGCTGCCAGCCGATGCCCTCGACCCCGGCAACCAGGGCCGAGAGACCTATCGCCCGGGCCCGCCCTGCGGGGTCCGCGGGAAGCAGCGGCCGCTCCGGCGCCAGGCGCTCCGCCAGGCACAGCAGGTCCAGCCAGTGACAGACCGGCGGTTCGTCGTTGTAGACCGCCACCGGCGCGGAGGCCTGGCCGGTCCAGTCGCGCAACTCGCGGTTCTCTTCCCCGGCCACCTGCCGCACTGGGAGGTAATCCAGGCCCTTCCAGCCCAGAATGGCCTTGGCGGCCTCGCCCCAGGGACCGGGCGCACCCGCTGTCAGCACCAGGCGCAGCCCCGTGGCTCGACGCCCCTCCTCCACACTGGCGTATTCCATGGCTACTGATCCAGCTTGAACACGCGGATGGCGTTCTCGCGCAGGAACTTCGGCCACACCTCGTCGCGGAAGGGCACGTCGGGCAGCTCGCGGAAGATACGATCCAGGGACAGCCCCATCGGGAAGTAACCGGCGTACATGACCTGATCGGAACCCCGGGTGTTGGCAAAATGCACGATGTCCTTGGGGTAGTGCTTGGGTGCGAAGGCACTGGTCATGTAGTGCAGGTTGGGGTACTTGAGCATCAGCTTCCAGGCCACGTCGGTCCAGGGCTCACAGCCGTGGCGTGTCACCACCCGCAGCTCGGGGAAGAACCACAGCACCTCGTCCAGCAACTCGACCTTCTGCGGGCCGAAGGGCAGGCGCGGACCGGGAATGCCCATGCAGGGACAGAAGGGAATGTCCAGCTCCACCAGCTTGGCGTAGATGGGGTACCACTTCTTGTCGTTGACCGGAACCGGCGGGCAGATCATCGCGGGAGACGCCGTCACCGCCTTGATGTCGAACTCTTCCTTCATGGCGACGATGGTGCGCACCTCGTCCATGCCGTTGTTGGGGTTGGCTTCGTAACAGGCGAAGAAGCGATCCGGGTAGCGGCGCAGGGCTTCCTTGTGCTGTTCGGCATAGGGGCCGACGCCGATCATCGCCCGCTCGATCCCGTGCTTGTCCATCTGCGCCACGGTGTAGGCGACGTAGTCGTCCTGACCGTCAATCTGCGGAATGTCCTTGAACATGTACTGGGCCGGCATCTTGAACATCTCATGGCTCTGCTTGTCCATGAGCATCGGCTTGATCCACTCGTAGAAGTGGCTGTTGTCATCGCCGGGCACTGCCAGCATCAGGTCAATAACGCCGACATCCGTGGGCATGGGCATGGGGGCTTCTCCTGTCATTGGGCAAACTGACATTGTGCGCGCTGGCGCCGGGGATCCCAAGCTTCAAGGCCCCCGGATGCGCACAATTTGCCCCGGGGCACAAAAGCATGAACCGCCCGCCAGCGGCGCCGACAGCAGGTTACGAAGCGACCTCAAATGCTATCGGCATTTCCTTGATTCCATTGATAAAGTTCGATCTCAGCCAGCGTATCTCGCCATCCAGTCGCGGCTTGCGGATGCGCTTGACGATCTCGCGGAATATCACTTCCAGCTCCAGCCGGGCCAGGTGTGAGCCCAGGCAGAAGTGCTGCCCGATGCCGAAAGCCCGGTGGCCGTTGCGCACATCCTCGTACTGGTTGCGCTGGATATCGAAGCGGTCGGGGTCAGAGAATACCGCCTCGTCGGCGCTGGCGGCGCCGTAGAAGAGCTGCACCAGGTCACCCTTGCGGATCGTCGCACCGCCCAGCTCGACGTCCTCCATTGCGGTGCGCCGGAAGGCAATCACCGCCGGGTTGTAGCGCAGGAACTCCTCGATGGCATCGGGGATCAGCTCGGGGTCATCCACCAGCTTCTGGTACTGCTCCGGGTTCTCCAGCAGCAGACGCATGCCGTGGCTGGTTACCGTGCGGGTGGTCTCGTTGCCCGCCACGATCAACAACAGGAAGAAGTAGCAGAACTCATCGTCGGACAGGGGCTCATCCTCGACCGTCCCATCCAGCAGGGTGCCGACAATGCCCTCGGAAGGACTTTCCCGATGCGCCGCCGCCAGCTCCATGCCGAGCATGAACATTTCCATCATCGCGTTCATGCCGTCCTCTTCCGAGGTGGTCAGCTCCGGGTCGTCCATACCCAGCATGATATTGGTCAACTCGAACAGGCGTTTCCGGCGATCCAGGGGCACCCCCATCAGCTCGCAGATAGCGATCAGCGGCAGCTCCATGGCAACATCCTCGACAAAGTCGCAGCGTCCACCCTCGACGGCGCGATCGAGGATCTCCGAGGCGATCTCGCGGAAGCGCGGGCCATAGCTGTCCACCTTGCGCGGGGTAAAGGCGCTGCGCACCAGGCGGCGATACTTGAGGTGCTTGGGCGGGTCCATGTTGATCATCAGCAAGCGCTGCATCGCCAGCTGATCCGGGGGAAGGTCCTGGAGAAAACAGGTGCGCTCCTCGGAGGAAAACAGATCCGGGTGTTTCGACACGTAGTCCAGATCTTCCTGGCGGGTAATCACCCAGTAGCCGGGCTGATCGTCCCGGGGCTCGTGCCAGGAGACCGGCTGGTTTTCCCGCAGCCAGTGGAAGGAGGCCCGCGGCAGGCCACCGTGGTAGGTATCCGGGTCGTTCAGGTTGATGTGATAGGGACAGACAGACATGGCAGCAGACCTCGACAGGGCATCCGCCACACCGGCGGACTAATGATCGTTAGTCTATGCAGTGTAGCCGCTTTCTGCGACTCCTGAAAACCCCCGCCCGGGGCGGGGGTCTTCAGCCGATTTCAGCCAAGCTGCAGGGGCAGCCGTCGCTGCCGCTGGCCGGTGGCGGCAAACAGGGCATTGGCCAGGGCGGGGGCGGCCGGGGGCGTACCCGGCTCCCCCACCCCGGTGGGCGGCGCGTCGCTGTCCACCAGCACCACGGTCACATCCGGCATGTCAGTGTGGCGCAGCATGCCGTAATCGTGGAAGTTGCTCTGCTGCACCGCCCCACCCTTCAGGGTAATCTCGCCGGAGAGGGCCGCACTCAACGCAAAGGCGATGCCGCCTTCCATCTGGTCCTTGACGATCTGCGGATTGATCACCTGACCGCAATCGATGGCGCAGTAGACATGTTCGATACGCGGCTTGCCGTCCTGCAGGGAGACTTCCACGACTTCCGCCACATAGCTCTGGAAGGAGGCGTGTACCGCGAGGCCCTGATAGCGCCCCGGCGCGGCCTCTCCCCACCCGGCGGCGCGCGCCACCGCCTCCATGACACGGCGCTCGCGGGAGTCCTCCGGCAGGTGGCGGCGACGGAAAGCAAGCGGATCCTCGCCAGCCGCATGGGCCAGTTCGTCGACAAAACTCTCGACGACAAAGGCCGTATGGCTGTGGCCCACCGAACGCCAGTAGCCCAGCGGCACCGGAATGGGCAGGTTGTGGTATTCGACGTGGATACCATCGAACTGGTAGGGCAGGCTGTCGGCGCCCTCCACCGAGGCGAAGTCCTCGCTGGCCACGACCGTGCCGATCAGCTGACGCGCTCCCCCGGGGACCCACTGGGGCAACATCGCCTTGGCCAGCTCGGGCATCATGAACTGGTTGATGCTGGGGCCAACCAGGCGGTGGCGCCAGTGGGAGACGACACCATCGGGATGCACTCGCGCCTGCAGCTCACCGGCAAAGGGCGGCCGGTAATGATCGTGCTGGATATCGTCCTCGCGACTCCAGACCAGCTGGACGGGGCGCTGCACATGCTGCGCGATCGCCGCCACCTCGGCCACGTTGTCCGCCGCGGCACGGCGCCCGAAGCCACCGCCGAGATACTGGTTATAGACCCGCACCGATTCCCGGGGAATGCCCAGCTGGCGGGAGGCCGCATCGCGGGCAATATCCGGCGCCTGACTGCCCACCCAGATTTCGCAGTGGCCGTCGCGCAGGCGACAAGTGGCATTCAGGGGCTCCATGGGCGCGTGCGCCAGCAGCGGCAGCTCGTAGCGCGCGCGCAGCAGCTTGCCGCCAGCCTCGCGGCTGGATTCATCCTCACGGATACTGGCGAAGTCATCGGCGTCCAGCGCGGCCTGCATGGCGGAGGATATCGCCTCGCTGTCACGCAGCTCGCCTTCGGGACCGGTGAAGCGAACCTCGACCTTTGCGGCAGCCTGACGCGCGTACCAGTAGCCCTCGGCCACCACCGCGACGCCGTAATCGGTGGCAAAAATATCCACCACCCCCGGCATGCTCCGCGCCGCCTCGGCCTCGAACCCCTCGACGCTGCCGTCGAACCAGGGGCAGCGCAACAGCACCGCAACCAGGGCGTCCGGTGGCGCGGCGTCGATGCCGAAGCGGGCACTGCCGTCCGACTTGACGCGGGCATCGACACGCTCGTCGTAGCGACCGATCCAGCGGAACTGGTCCGCGGTTTTCAGGGCCACCTCCTCCACCACCGGCAGGCTGCTCGCCAGGGGCACCAGCTGGGCGTAGGTGGCGCGGTAGCTGCCGTTGCTGGCCACCACCTCGCCGTCGCTCACCTCGAGGCTCTGCCGCGGCAACCCGCTCTGCTGCATGGCCGCGGCCACCAGGGTTTCTCGGGCGGAAGCACCGACCTGGCGCAGAACATCGTAGAACACGCGGATGGAGGCACTGCCCCCGGTAATCTGCAACTGCATTTCGGGATCGGCAAAGGCGCTGTGTACCGGGGCCATCTCCCAGTCGATGCGCTGTGGCGACACCTCCAGCTCCTCGGCCACCAGCGTCACCATGCCGGTCACGACCCCCTGCCCCATTTCCGCCTTGGGAATCTGCAGGGTGATGGCACCTTCCGGATCAATGCGCAGGAAGGCATTGGGGCGAAAATCCTCCGGCTCGCCCACCACCAGGGGGCCGTCGGAACAGCCCGTCAGGTGAAAACCCAGGGTGAGCGCCCCACCGGCCAGGGACACATTGCGAATAAACTGTCGACGCGAGAGCTTCACGCTTGCTCCTCCTCGGCCCCGGGCTCCCAGTGGCCCACCTCGGCGGCGCCGAGCACCGCATTCTGGATACGGTTGTAGGTGCCGCAACGGCACAGGTTGCCAGACAGGGCGTTGCGCACCTGCTGGCGGTCCGGCGACGGATTTTCCGCCAGCAGTGCGGCGGCGGCCATCACCTGCCCCGACTGACAATAGCCACACTGGGGCACCTTGTGTTCGACCCAGGCGGCAAACAGTGGGTGCTCTGGATCCAGGCCTTCAATGGTGGTGACGGAACGCCCGGCGACCCCCTGCAGCGGCAGCGTGCAACTGCGAGTGGCGACACCGTCCACGTGCACGGTGCAGGCACCGCACAGCCCCATGCCACAGCCAAACTTGGTGCCAGTCATGCGCAAATTCTCGCGCAGGGCCCAGAGCAGGGGCATGGACGGGTCGGCCTCGATGGCTACCGGCTGGCCATTCAACTGAAACTCGACACTGCTCACAGCTGCAACTCGCGGATCAGCGCCAGCACGTCATCGTGGTGGGTCTTGGTCTTGACCTTGTCCATGACGTGCTTGAGTCGTCCGTCCTTGCCGATAATGAAGGTGGTGCGCAGAATCCCCATGAATTCACGCCCCATGAACTTCTTCAAGCCCCAGGCGCCGTACTTTTCCGCGATCGCGTGGTTCTCGTCGGACAAGAGCGTGAAGTTGAGCGACTGCTTGTCGATGAACTTGCCCAGCCGCGACACCGGATCGGGGCTGACGCCAAGGACCACAGTGTCGAGCGCTTCCAGCTCCGCCCTGGCGTCGCGCAGACCGCAGGCCTGCACGGTACAGCCCGGCGTCATGGCCTTGGGGTAGAAATACAGCACGACATTCTTGTCGTCACGGAACTGCCGGAGGCTGACCTTGTTGCCATCCTGGTCCGGCAGCGTGAAGGCCGGAGCCAGATTGCCGATCTTGGGGAATGCCATGCTTGCTTTTCTCCTTGTTTCTGCCGGGGCATAGCACCAGGCAAAGCCTGGTTTCAGAGACGCCCGCGCCGCTCAATCGCGGAAATGCGCACCGGAAATTTGCCATCGGGCCGGTCCTCAAAATACTCCCGCAGTGTTTCCCGCACAACCGGGAAGGCAATCTCGTCCCAGGGTATCTCGCTCTCGCTGAACAGGCCGCTGTCGGTGCTTTCGGGGCCCACCCCAAACGCACCGTCGACCAGGTCGCAGCGGTAGAACAGATAGACCTGGTTGATGTGCGGGACATCGAACAGGCGGTAGAGCTCCATATTCTGCACCCGGGCACGGGCCTCCTCCCAGGTTTCACGGGCCGCGCCCTGCTGGCTGGTCTCGCCGTTCTCCATGAAACCGGCGGGCAGGGTCCAGTAGCCGCGGCGCGGCTCGATCGCCCGCTTGCACAACAACACTCTGCCCTCGTGAACGGGCAGACAGCCCACGATCACCCGCGGGTTGATGTAGTGGATCTCCTCGCAGGCGGTGCAGATATAGCGCTCGCGGTCGTCACCCTCGGGAATGCGCAGAGTGACGCTGGCGCCACACCAGGTGCAGTACTTCATGATCAGGCCAGGGCGCGGTAGGCGCCGCCGTAGAACAACAGCGGGTCACCCTCGGCGAGGTGAACGCCCTCGACCCGGCCCACCAGAATGATGTGATCGCCACCGGGGTGCGCCGCTTCCAGACTGCACTCCAGGCTGAGCAGAGCCCCTTCGATGATCGGCGCGCCGCTGTCGCCCATCCGGTAATGGCCCGCTTCGAGACCGTGATCACCCTTGCGGGCGTAGCGATTGGACAGCTCCTGCTGGCCGTCGGAGAGCACATTGATGGCGTAGCGCTTGGCCCCGGAGTAGATGTGGTATACATCCGAGTTATTCTGCAGGCTCCACAGCACCAGCGGCGGATCCAGGGACACCGAGCTGAAGGAGTTGGCCGTCAGCGCCAGCGCCTCGCCCTCCTCGTTGACGGTGGTAATCAGGCATACCCCCGTGGCAAAGCGTCCCAGTGCGTTGCGCAGCTCGCGCCCATCCAGTTGCATAGTCATCTCCTGTGGTTGAATCCCCCCGGGGAGGATCTGGCTAAAATCAATCTACGGTCGACAGGGCCGGGGCGATCACCGCCGCCAGCGCGCCGCCCGCTGTTCATCCGCCCTTCTCGCCTCGACCCAGCGGGCTGCCACCGGGCCGTGCTCCTTCTTCCAGAAGGGCGCCTCGGTCTTCAGATAATCCATCAGGCACTCGCAGGCGGCAAAGGCGTCGGCGCGGTGAGCGGCACTCACTCCGACCCAGACAATACATTCCCCGGCGGCCACAAAGCCGACCCGGTGCACCACTGCCGCCGCCGCCAGAGTCCAGCGCTCGCGCACCCTGTCGATCAAGGCCGCGAGGCTGGCCTCGGTCATGCCCGGATAGTGCTCGAGCTCCAGGCCAGCGACCTCGCGACCGCCGTCCTGCCCGCGCACCCTGCCGATAAAGGTGACCGCGGCCCCCGCCTCAGGACTGGCCGCAGCCAGCGCCTGCTCCAGAGCCGCGGGGTCCAGGGCCGACGTCTGTACACGACTCCAGAAACGCCCAGACATCCCTCAGCCCCCGGTCACCGGCGGGAAAAAAGCCACCTCGTCGCCATCTTCCAGGGGGGCCTGCAGATCGGCCACCTGCTGGTTGCGCGCGCAGCGCAGATCCGGCTTGTCCAGGGCTTCCGCCCAAAGGGGACCCCGCGCCATCAAGGCCGCATGCAAGTCGCCGATGCAGGCCCATTCGGGCTGCCAGTCCAGAGTCAGCGCCGCACAGTCGAGGCGCTCGCGCAGGCTGGCAAAAAAGCGCACGGACAGCATCAGTCCGCGCCGCCCTCGTCGCGAACCCAGTGCCCGGACGCGCCGCCACGTTTCTCGGCCAGCCCGAGATCGCGGATACGCATGCCGCGGTCGACGGCCTTGCACATGTCGTAAATCGTGAGTGCGGCGACAGACGCTGCGGTCAGCGCCTCCATCTCCACACCGGTGCGGGCGTTTACCCGGCACAGGGCGCGGATACCGACACAATGTGCCGCTTCGTCCAGATGAAAATCGATATCCACCTTGCTCAGGGGCAGCGGGTGGCACAAGGGGATCAGGTCGGCGCAGCGTTTCGCGGCCTGGATGCCGGCAATACGCGCCACGGTCAGCACGTCGCCTTTGGCGTGCCCCCCGCGCTGCAGCAGCGCGAAGGTTTCTGCCTGCATCTCGACCACCGCCTCGGCGAGAGCCTCGCGGGTGGTCACGGGCTTGTCGCCCACGTCCACCATGCGCGCCGTGCCGGTGGCATCGAGGTGGGTCAATTCGGCCATGCCTGTCCTCGGTATCCTGATTGCGCAAGCCGCGAGTGTATCCAATCACCCCCGGGAATGCACCGTCGGGCTTTGTCGCGGGTCGCGATTCCCTTACAGTAGTCTGATAAATAACGATAAGGATAGCAGCGTGCCTCAGTCCCGGGATGCCTCCTCCGGCTACAGGCGATTCGTGCTGGTGATGCTCACGATCGTCTACGCCTTCAACTTCATTGACCGCCAGATCCTGGTCATCCTCCAGGAACCTATCAAGGCCGACATGGGGCTCAGCGATGCCCAGCTGGGACTCCTCAGCGGCTTCAGTTTTGCGCTGATCTACGTTACCGCCGGCATTCCCATTGCCTGGTGGGCCGACCGCAGCAACCGGCGCAACATCGTCTCCCTGGCTCTCGCGGTCTGGAGCGGGATGACCGCTCTCTCCGGCTTTGCCCAGAACTACACGCAGTTGCTGCTGGCCCGCATCGGAGTCGGGCTCGGCGAAGCCGGCGGCAGCCCACCCGCGCACTCCATGATCAGCGACTATTTCCCCCCCGAGCAGCGTGGTCGCGCACTGTCGTTCTATTCCACCGGGATCTACATCGGCATCCTGCTGGGCTTCATGTTCGGCGGGGTCATCGCCGACACCTTTGGCTGGCGCACGGCCTTCCTGGTGGTGGGGATACCCGGCGTCCTGTTCGCGCTGGTCCTGCGTTTCACGGTGAGGGAGCCCCCCCGGGGACGCTGGGACGGCGGCGGTGACAGCCAGCGACAACCCAGCCTGCGCGAGACGCTGAGGGTACTGCGCAACCGCCCCTCCTTCTGGTACATCTGCTTCGCCTGCGCCCTGACTTCCTTTGTCAGTTACGGCGTCGGCAACTTCTTTCCATCATTTCTGATTCGCAGCCACGGCCTGGGCATCGGCGAAGTGGGAGTCATTCTGGCCCTGGTATCGGGTGTCACCGGCGCGCTGGGCACCTGGTTCGGAGGCTACCTGGGGGACCGCCTGGGCGCCCGGGACCCACGCTGGTACCTGTGGGTGCCGCTGGTGGGTGGCGCGACCGCCTTTTTTCCCTATTTCTACGTGCTGCTGGGCAGCAACACCGCGCTGGTTCTGAGCGTCCTGGTGGTGACCAACCTCCTCACCACCCTGTATCTCGGGCCCTGCATCGCCATCTCCCACGCCCTGGTACCTCCGGCCATGCGCGCCCTGACCTCGGCCATCCTGTTTTTCGTGCTGAATATCATCGGCCTGGGCCTGGGGCCCTTCCTCACCGGCCTCGCCAGCGACTTGCTGGCCCCCCGTTTCGGCACCGAGAGTCTGCGCTACGCCATGGTGATCAGCGCCATGACTGGCCTGGTGGCACTGGGCCTGCTTTGGCTGGCAGCGCGGCAGCTGCCCGCCGACCTCGAACGGCGCCGGGAAGAGGGCCTGGCGGTGGCGTGAGTCAGGCCACCCCGTCCTCGGACACCGCCGGCGATTCCGGTGGCCCCGAGGGCTCGGTGTAGAACTCCAGCATGAAGATCTGCCAGAAAGCCACGAACAGGGCCGCTATCAGCGGCCCGATAACGAAGCCATTCATGCCGAACAGGGCAAAGCCCCCCAGGGTTGAAAGCAGCACCACGAAATCCGGCAGTTTGGTATCCCGCCCGACCAGTATCGGGCGCAGGACATTATCCACCAGGCCAATCACCCCGGCGCCAAAGGCCACCAGCACCGCCCCTTCCTGCCATTCACCGACGGCGAACAGGTAGACGGCAACCGGAGCCCAGATCAGGCTCGCCCCCACTACCGGAATCAACGACAGCAGGGTCATCACGGCCCCCCAGAGCAATGCCCCGGGGATATCCAGCACCCAGAAGATCAGGCCACCGAGGCTGCCCTGAACCACCGCCACCATCAGGTTGCCCTTGACCGTGGCGCGAGTCACCTCGGCAAACTTGCCCAGCAGCTGCCGCTCCCGTTGGTCGCCAATCGGCAGTGCGCGCACCAGCAGATCGACTAGATAGTGGCCGTCGCGCAACGCGAAAAAAGCCAGGTACAACATGATCGCCAGCTGAACGAAGAACTGCAGCGTGTTCTGTCCGACCTGCCAGGCATTCTGCGCAAGCTGACGGCTGCCGCTCAGGGCAATGCCCGAGAGTTGCTCGAGAAGGGCATCCAGGCGCACATCGAAGCGATCCAGCAGGTTTTGCACGACGGGAAAGGCACCGCGAATCTGCTCGAGATAGCGGGCCGGGTCGATCTCACCACTCTGGAGTTTCTGGTACAGCGCCGCGCCCTCCTGCACGAAAGACGTAAACAGAAATACCGCGGGCAGCACACCGATGGTCATGCCCACCAGCAGCGTCACTAGGGTTGCCGCGCTGGGGCTGGTGATACGCCGCTGCAGCCGCTGCTGCAGCGGTGAAAACAGAATGGCAAACACACAGGCCCAGAAAATGGCGCTGAAAAACGGCTCCAGCAGGGCCATGAAGAGCAGGCTGACGGCAAGCAGGAGTGCGAGAAAAGAGCGCCGCTCCAGCGCCGCGTGCTCCGCCTGGTCCGCGGAATTGCCCGGGCCCGGTAAATTCATTCCAAGTACTCCATTAAACTTGACGCTCTCTGGACAGACCCCCACACTCCGCGGACGGAAGCACCCCAGACAGGTAGACAGGCAATGCCATACCCGGACGCACTTTGGCATGAAAACTGAACGCATGACAACACAGATGCCAGAACCGAGTCAGCCGTGAACACCGGCCGTATTGTCATACTCGACGACGAGCCCGATGTGGCGCAGACCGTGGCGCTGGTAGTCGGCTCGGTTGGGCTGGAACCGGTGATCACACCCACAGCCAGCGCGTTTTTCGAGGAAATCGACCGGCGCATGCCCGAATTCATCGCCCTGGACATGGTGATGCCGGACATGGATGGGGTCGAGGTCATGCGCCGGCTGGCCGAGCGCGAGTGCTCGGCTCAAATTATCGTGATCAGCGGGCTGGGCGGACGCGTCCTCGGGGCGGCCGAGCGCTCGGCCCTGGAACACGGCCTGAATATCATCGGCGCGGTGCCGAAACCCTTCTCCAGCCTCGAGCTGCGCAAGCTGATCATCGGCGCGCGTCCAAATGCACCCGCAGCCAGTGCGCCGTTCCCCACCAGTGAGCCCATGGTCTCCGAGAGACAGCTGATGCTGGCCCTGGAGAGCGACCAGTTCCGACTGGCCTATCAGCCCAAAGTACACTGCGGCCACGGCCGACTGGCCGGCTTCGAGGCGCTGCTGCGCTGGCACCACCCGGAGCACGGGGTCATCATGCCCGACCGCTTCATTCCCCGTGCCGAGCGCCTGGGCTTGATGGACCTGATTACCCGGGAAGTGCTGCAACAGGGACTGGCGTGGTTCAGCAACCACTTCAAGGCCTGCCGCCCCTGCTACGGAGCTGGCGAGGGAGAAGCGGCAGACGCCTCGCGCCCCACCTTGTCCTTCAACCTGTCGGCGAAGAACCTGCATGACATCGATTTCGCCGACACACTCCAGGATCTCTGCCGGCACCATGCGATCGACTGTGACCAGGTGATTCTCGAGCTCACGGAAACCAGCGCCATGGACGATCCGGTCACGTCACTCGACCTGATGACACGCTTGCGCATGAAAGGCTTCCAGCTCTCCCTGGATGACTTTGGCACCGGCTACTCCTCCATGGCGCAGCTGGTGCGTCTCCCCTTCTCCGAAATCAAGGTGGACAAGACCTTCGTCATGAGCGCCAACCGCTCGCGGGAATCGCGCACCGCCATCCATTCGATTGTCGAGCTCGGCCACAACCTGGACATGCGTGCGACCGCCGAAGGGGTGGAGGAACTGGCCACGCTGGAATTTCTGCGCGAGGTCGGCTGCGACCTGGCCCAGGGCTACTACATCGCCCGCCCCATGTACGGCGACGACGCCCTGGCCTGGTGCCGCGCCCACGCCGGCAGCAGCGACCCGACAGACAGCGACGCCACCTAATCCGCGCCCCACAGCCGCTCCCGCGGGCCCTTGTCATCCAGCACCTTGCGCACTTTCAGCGCCAGTTGCTGACGCCGGTAGGGCTTGGAGAGCAGTTGGACCCCCTGGTCCAGACGCCCCTGGTGAACAATGGCGTTTTCCGTATAGCCCGAGGTATACAGCACTTTCAGCCCGGGGTAGCGACGGGTCGCCTCCTCCGCCAGCTGCCGACCGCTCATGCCGCCTGGCATCACTACGTCGGTAAACAACAAATCCACTGTCGGGTTCCGCGCCAGCGCCTGCAGGGCGCCCTCCCCGGAAGCCGCCTCACTGACGCGGTAACCCAGGCCCTGCAGCAGTGACACGACATGCTCGCGCACCAGCGTATCGTCCTCCACCACCAACACGTGCTCGCTACCGCCGATCACCGACAGCTCGGGTACCGTCGCACTGGCCACTTCGTCGCGGGCCGATGCTCGCGGGAAATACAATCGAACCGTGCTGCCCTCACCCAGCTCGGTGTAGATCTTGGCGAAGCCCCCCGACTGCTTGACGAAGCCGTAGACCATGCTCAGGCCCAGGCCACTGCCCTTGCCTGCCGGCTTGGTGGTGAAAAAGGGCTCGAAAGCATGCGCGACAACATCGGCTGTCATCCCGCTGCCGGTATCCGACACCGAAACCATGACATATTGACCGGGTATCGCACCAGGATTGGTGGCCGCGTAGTCATCATCGAGCCGGCTGTTGGCCGTTTCGATGGTCAGACGGCCACCGTCGGGCATGGCATCGCGGGCATTGATGGCCAGGTTAAGTACCGCGGACTCGAGCTGACCGGGATCCACCTCGGCGGGCCACAAGCCGCCTGCACGAATCCACTCGATCTCGATATCCTCGGTCACCGTACGTCGCAGCAGGCCCTCCATGTCCCCCACCAGGCGGTTCACATCGACCTGGCGCGGCGCCAGTGGCTGCCGGCGGGCAAAGGCCAGCAGATGGCTGGTAAGCTCCGCGGCGCGGCCGCCGGCCTTCACCGTCATATCCGCGAGGGCTTTCAGCGGCGGCCGGTCCTCGAGCTGCTCGCTGAGCAACTCGGTATTACCGAGAATCACGGTCAGCAGGTTGTTGAAGTCATGCGCCACCCCGCCGGTCAACTGGCCAATGGCCTCCAGACGCTGGGACTGGTTGACCCGCTCCATGAGGTTGCGACGTTCGGTGACGTCGACCATGGAGCCGAGCATGCGCACCGCGCGGCCACTCTCGTCGCGTACGAGGAAGGCGCGATCGATCACCGTCAGCGCGCGCCCGTCAGCGTGCAGGAAGCGGTACTCTTCCTCCCAGTGATCGCCCTTGCTCGCGATCACCGCGTGCAGACTGTCGGTCACCCGCTCCACATCGTCGGGGTGGACGCAGCGAGCCCAGGCCGCTTCACCCCCGCTCAGCGCCTTGACCGGATAACCGGAGAAGGACTCGACGGCGTCATTCCACCAGATCCGGTCGGCGCACAGATCCCAGTCCCAGATCACATCGTTGGTGGCCCGGGCGAGCAGGCGGAAACGCTCCTCATTGCGGCTGGCGGCAGCCTCCAGGGTCTTGCGCCGGTCGATGTTGCGCACCGAGACCGCCAGCCCTTCCGGGGTTGGATTTGCCGTGACCTCAAACCAGCTGGACGGTGCGGGGAAAAACACTTCCCGAGTAGCCTGACTGTCCCCGGCCAGCGCTTCCGCGTAGAGCTCCTGCAGACCGAGCGCCGCAGCCTCGGGAAACACATCCCAGATCACCCGCCCCAAAAGCTCGTCGCGGGATTGCTGCAACAGTTCCTCGGCCAGGGGATTCAGGTAGATAAAACGCTGCTCCCGGTCCAGCAGATAGAAGGCATCTCGCATGCCCTCCAGGGTGTGATACAAGGTATTGGAGAGGCGCTGGGTCTCCTCGCGGGCCTGCATCAGATCGGAGACATCCTGAAAGGCGCCGTGAATGGCGAGCCCCGGCTCCCCACTGCCCCCGTCGCGCTCGCCAATGGCGCGCACATGCCGCTTCACCCCGCTGTGGGCATGCAGCCTGACCACCAGGTCATAGGGCTCCCCACGCTCGACACAGCGCCTGAAGGCCTGCTGGATCGCTGCCCGGTCCCCCGGTGAATAAAAGGACAGGGCGTACTCCAGGGACACCACGCGATCCCCCGAGTGCTCGTGAATCTGCGCCGTCTCCTCGGACCACACCACGGTACCGGCATCAATCTCGGCACGCCAGTAACCCAGCTTCGCCACGCGGCCGGCAAATCGGGCCAGGTGTGCTGCGGCTCGTTCCTCGTCACGCATGCTGACGCTCCCTCCTCAGTAGCCCGCGCGGGTATCGACCTCGCCCTGCAGCGCCTGACCGGCCAGGAAAAGCTCGAGATTGCGCAGGAAGGGTGCCATCAGGCGCTGATGCGCCATGGGGTCACTCCAGGAAATATGGGGACTCAGGTGCACCCGGGGGTGAGCGTACAGCCAGTTCCCCTCGGGCAGGGGCTCGGGGTCGACCACATCCAGGTAGGCGCGGGCAACAATACCTGCTTCCAGGGCCCAGTGCAGCGCCTCCTGGTCCACCAGGCTACCGCGCGCAATATTCACCACACGCAGACCGGGGCGCGCGATGGAGAGGCGCTCCCGATTCAGCCAGTGGTGAGTTTCCGGCGTTGCCGGCGCCGCCAGCACCAGGTAGTCGCAGTTGGCGAGCAGTGCCCGTTCGTCCGCCACACCCTCGATACCCTGGGGAAGATCGCGGGGTGAGCGCACCAGGGCACTGACACGCATGCCAAAGGCCGCGGCACGCTCGGCCACGGCCTCTCCGATGGTGCCCAATCCGAGCAGACCCAAATGCCGGCCGTGCAGAACCTCCAGGGAAGCGAAATACCACTGCTCGGGCGGCTCCTTGACCCAGCTCGCCGGTAGCTGCTTGGCATCCGCAAGCAGCATGGCCATGACCCACTCCGAAATCGGAATTGCCGCGGCTCCCCGGGAGCAGGTCAGCTGCCGCCCCTGAACCTGCGCCAGCGGAAAGCCATCGACGCCGGTGCCGTAGACATGCACCCAGCGAACCCCCCGCTCCGGCGCCAGCAGCGCTTCGCGGTGACGCCCCGCAAAGGCCGTGGTCAGCAGGACATCCCCGGTGACGGATGCGGGCAGCTGCTCCAGCTGGCCAAGGCGCACCAACTCCACTTGCCCGCCCAGGGGCGCGAGGTCTTCCTCAAGTTGGGGAATTTCGAGATCAGTCAGCAAGCGCAGGGGCATGGCGTATCCTTTCACCAGGGGTCGCGACGGCAGGTCGCGACTCGCAATCACGTTGGGAAGGATGATGCCGCTGCGGGCCGTAAAACGCAAAAGGGCCCCTTGCGGGACCCTTCTACTTGGATATGGCGGTGAGGGAGAGATTCGAACTCTCGAACGGTTTCCCGTTACACACTTTCCAGGCGTGCGCCTTCGACCACTCGGCCACCTCACCGTGAGGGCGCGCATCATACCACAACGCGCCTTGTTTACCAGCCCCAAGAGGCCGTTTGTCACTTACTGCCGCGCCAGACGCCACCAGGGCGGCGCAGCGCCCCCGCTGCTGCGGAAGGGATTGATGTCAAGGCCGCCGCGGCGGGTGTAGAAGGCCTGCAGGTGCAGGAACTCGGGAGCGATGACGGCGTGAATGTCGCGGAAGATCTGCTCCACACACTGTTCGTGAAAGCCGCGGTGTTGACGGTAGGACAGCAGGTAAGTCAGCAAGGCACCGTGATCCAGTGCACGACCGCGGTAGTGCAGCCACAAGGTCGCCCAATCGGGCTGAGCGGTTACCGGACACAGGGAGCGCAGGCCATGGCTGAACAGCGCCTCCTCGATCACGTCATCGCCCGCGACCAGCAGGCCCGCGTCCGGCTCGCAACGCGGCCAGCGTCCATCACTGTCATCGATGCAAGTGCCTGTCGGCTGGCTCGCCGCCATGGCCGGGTCATCCGGCGCGAAGGCAACCACCGCCACGGGTGCGCCGACAACCGCGCTGACATCGCGCGTGATACAGGCCAGCGCAGCGGCGTCATCGTCGAAGACCACATTGTTGAGCGAGTTCAAATACAACTTGAGGGACTTTGACTCCACCAGATTGGGCGAACTGGCGGGAATGGTGAAGCGCCCGATACGGCTCTGGGGCCGCTCCGCGGCATCCAGCCAGGACAGCTCCCAGGCATGCCAGACGTCCACGCCCTCGAAGGGCGGCGGCTCGCCCAGGCCCAGGGCATCGCGGCCCTCCCGTCGGGGGATCGGGTAGAGCAGCTCCGGAGCATAGTGGTCGACAACCGGCGTATGCCGGCCGAGCAGGAGGTCACTCTGTTCCATGGTGCCCCCTCTACTGCCGCAGCCGCTTGCCGGTGTTCAGCAGGTGCATGCTGTAGAACCAGGCGATGGCGGTGAACAGCCCGATCATGCCAAAGGCAATCCAGATGCTCACGTCGGAAATTCCCAGCACGCCATAGCGGAACGCGTTCACCACGTAGACCAGCGGGTTGAGCTTGGACACCGCCGCCCAGAACGGTGGCAGCAGGTCCATCGAATAGAACACCCCGCCGAGGTAGATCAGCGGTGTCAGCACAAAGGTCGGAATGATCGAGATATCGTCGAAGTTGTTGGCATAGACCGCGTTGATGAAGCCGGCCAGGGCGAACAGCAATGAGGTCATGGTCACGATCGCCACTACCACCAGCAGGTTGTGAATCTGCAGATGGGTGAAGAAGAGCGACACCAGGGTCACCACGATGGCGACCAGCAGTCCGCGACTGACACCGCCAATCACATAGCCCAGCAGGATCACGTAATTGGGCGTGGGCGAGACCAGCAGCTCCTCCACACTGTGATTGAACTTGGAACCGAAGAAGGAGGACACCACATTGCTGTAGGAGTTGGTGACGATGGCCATCATGATCAGGCCGGGCACCACGAACTGCATGTAGGTAAAGCCATCCATTTCACCGATGCGCGAGCCGATCAGCGAGCCGAAAATGACGAAGTACAGCGACATGGTGATCGCCGATGGCAGCAGGGTCTGGGTCCAGATGCGCAGGTAGCGCTTGACCTCCTTGCGCAGGATGGTCATGAATGCGACGTATTGCTCCTGCAGCGTCATGCAGCCCCCTCTACCAGGTTCACGAACATTTCCTCCAGCCGGTTGGCGCGGTTGCGCATGCTGCTGATGCGGATACCCCGGTCATCGAGCAGATCGAAGACCTGGTTGATCGTCTGCCCTTTCTCCACCTCGACCTCAAGTGTGTGCTCGTCCATACGTCGTACCGTAAAGGCCTCCAGGCTCACCACCTCGGGCAGGCTTTCCACGCAATCCAGGATAAACACCTCCCGGTGCAGCCGGCGTACCAGCTCCTTGATCGAGCTGTGCTCGACGATCTCGCCGTGGTTGATGATCGCAATATTGCGGCACAGGGCCTCGGCTTCCTCCAGGTAATGCGTGGTGAGGATGATGGTGGTGCCCTCGGCATTGAGCTTCTTCAGGAAGTCCCACATGCTGCGACGCATCTCGATATCCACGCCCGCAGTGGGTTCGTCGAGGATCAGCAGGCGCGGCTCGTGCACCAGCGCACGGGCAATCATCAGGCGCCGCTTCATCCCGCCGGAGAGCATCCGCGAGGCCACGTCGCGCTTGTCCCACAGGCCCAGCTCGCGCAGATACTTTTCGGCGCGCTCCGCGGCCAGCGGCAGCGGCAGGCCGTAGTACCCGGCCTGGTTGACCACAATGTCGAAGACCTTCTCGAACATGTTGAAGTTGAATTCCTGGGGCACGATGCCGATGTTTTTCTTGGCCCCGGGAAAGTCCTGGTCGATATCCGTCCCGTAGACTGCAACCCGGCCCCCGGTCTTGCTGACCAGGGAGCAGATGATACCGATGGTGGTCGACTTGCCCGCGCCGTTTGGCCCGAGCAGTGCGAAGAAATCCCCTTGCTGTACTTCCAGGCTGATGCCCTTGAGGGCTTCGAAGCCATTGCCATAGGACTTGCGCAGGTTTTCGATGGTCAGTGCTGGTATCATGACTCCCGACTTTTTCGCAATCAATGAAGCAGGCCATTGTACTCGCAATCGGCCCGGTAAACGACACGATGGACGACGCCCGCTACCTTCAGCACTGCCGCCAACTTTGGCACGACTTCGCCACTACCCTGGAATTGCGCACCCGCAGTCTGGAGGAAGACGAGCCCCTGCGCCAACTGGCACAGGGCTTTTGCGCCGTGGATCGCGGCGAGGCCGATATCTACGAAGACGGCCCCGGCCTGATCATGCGCCTGTTCACCCATCACACCGAGTTCGCACCCACCCTGCCCCGCACACTGCTATGGTTTCTCGGCAGCGACTGCCTGCAGATGCTGACGGACGAGGAAATTGAAGGGTTCGAGACCCTGGAGGCCCGGCGCGAGGCCGCCGCGGCGCGCGGCGAAATTCTGGACTGGGACGCTGCTGCCAGGGATGTCCTGCCCCTCGCCTGACACAAAGCCGGGAAAATTATTGCCCAGGGTATTGACGCCCCCCCGGCCGCTGCCTAAAATGCGCGCCTCTTGTTTGAGACCGCTGCGTCCCCTTCGTCTAGTGGCCTAGGACATCGCCCTTTCACGGCGAGGACAGGGGTTCGAACCCCCTAGGGGACGCCACTCAAATAAGAGCGTTTGTTGCGGGAATAGCTCAGTTGGTAGAGCGCAACCTTGCCAAGGTTGAGGTCGCCGGTTCGAACCCGGTTTCCCGCTCCAATCTTTAACTCCCCACTTTACTCCCTACCCGAACCGTTCCAGGCATTGCCTCCTACCCGAATGTTGCCCTGCGACTGAAGGTTGCCGGTTCGAAGTGGATCGCCACCCCGGCCGTTTCCCGCTCCAGTCTTTTTATTGTCCCCTAGCAGGCTGTTGAAAAACCCTGCCTCAGGGCACGGTATTTGAGATAATACCGGCGGTAGTTTTGGGGAGAGATACACAGCATGCGCGGCGGCGACA
>NZNC01000008.1 GCA_002692965.1 Haliea sp.
ATCAGGCGGGGAACGCTACAGGTATTGGTGGCCTATGCCACCTCGGGGGTGGGTCAAAATTAATGGCCAGAAGGGGGTCAGTTTAGATGGCCATCAACAAAACCATTCGGGGCTCTGCGCAGGGGTGTGAGATTGAGTTCAAGAATGTGACCGGCCAGCTAAGGCAATACGAGTGCACGCTTGTCCCCATCGTAACCAATAATGAAGTGCAAGGTCTGTATGCGGTCGTCAAAGATGTAACGGAAAGGAATATCGGTTACGAGAGCCAGCGATTATTGAAGGAGAGCTTGGAGTCCAGTGATGATGCTGTCCTTGTTGTGGACGTAAGAAAAAGCAATCTGCCGGTGGTATTCGTAAACACCGCTTTCAGCAAACTGATCGGTGAACGAAGTAATGAGGTTCTACACGCTTCCTTCAACAATCTGGTAGGGCTGCTTGAGGATGAAGACGAAGCTCAAACCATAAAGTCTGCACTTGCCGACGCTCGGGCAACCAGCTTGACTATTCGTAGCCATAGGAAGGATGGATCGATTTTCTGGAATCAGGTGTCGTTGTCTCCAGTACGCGATGAATCGGGTGTCGTGACGCACTTCACGGCCATCATGAAGGACATTTCTGATAAACGAGAGCAGGAGCTCACCCTTGCTTACCAGGCCACGCACGATGCCTTGACTGGCCTGGGAAACCGGGCTCTGCTCGAGGATCGTTTAGAGCATGACATTGCCATTGCGCAGCGCAACGCGAGTCATCTGGCCGTATTATTTATCGACCTGGACGAGTTCAAGCCTATCAATGATACGCTCGGGCACCGCATCGGTGACGAGGTGCTTGTCAGTGTCGCCCGCAAGCTCGAGGCGGTCATTCGACCCACAGATACGCTGGCCCGTTTTGGTGGCGATGAATTTGTACTTCTCCTGCCGAATATCCAGTCCCGACACGAAGCACAGGAAGTCGCTGATCGTATACTGGAGGCTATTGGTCAACCACACCATGTGGGCTCGCATGAGCTTTACGTGACCGCCAGTATTGGTATCAGCATGCTTGGCGAGGATCTGGATTTTGCCAATAAATTGATCCAGCAGGCCGACATGGCGATGTATAAGGCCAAGCAACAGGGCAGGGACACCTATGAAGTGTTTTCCAATGACTTGGACACCGTGCTGTCAAAGCGTGTAACACTTCGCAATGAGCTGCAGGAAGCCATCAGGGATGGTCAGCTCTACCTGAACTACCAGCCACAAGTGGACCAAAACGGTCGTGTTTGTGGGCTGGAGGCCTTGGTGCGTTGGAATCATCCGCAGAAGGGCCTTGTTCCACCCAATGAGTTTATACCCGTTGCAGAGGAGACAGGACAGATCATTCATCTGGGAAGGTGGGTTGCCAACAAGGCCTGCAAGGACGCTGCCGTACTGCTGGAGTTGGGCCTTCTCAGGGGTAGGGTGGCGGTTAACCTTTCGCCCTTGCAGTTCCACCGACCCGGTTTCCTGGGTTCTCTGAAAGTTCTGATGGAGCAAACGGGTCTACCCGGTCACCATTTGGAGCTCGAAATTACCGAGGGCATCCTCATGCGCAACACGGAGGCTGCCATTGAAATCCTGGAAGACTTGCGCGCTTTGGAGATCGCCACCAGCATTGACGATTTTGGCACGGGCTTTTCAAGTTTCAGCTATCTCAAGGATCTGCCAGTAGAAGCTGTGAAAATTGACCGAAGTTTCGTCGATAACGTAACGACCAGCCAAAAGGACGCCGCCGTATGCCAGGGCGTTCTCACCATGGCCAGAGCCATGGGCACGAGAGTGATTGCTGAGGGCGTGGAAACCCGTGAACAATTTGAGCAGCTGAAGACCTATGGCTGTCAGGCTTTTCAGGGTTACTATTTTGCCAAGCCCATGGGATTTGATGACCTGGTAGGTTGGTTGCGGTTGAATTTGGTGGTCGATTGACCTGATCTGAGGAACGCGGAGCGGCGAAAAACCATAGGTTTTCCAAAGGTTGACGAGTTATTTTGTTGGCTGAATTCACAGCCACCTCGTGTACAGGCCTGTCGCCTTGCCGAAGTCTCAGGCTGATTTTCACGATAGGCGAAGACGCTACATGGGTGAGGCAACGGCGGGCAGTCGACAATCCGCGTCAGTTCGTGGTGGAGAAAAACGCCGGGACGGAAAGTGCCCGCCAGTCTCGCAGGCGGGTAGAGTGCGCTGACTCAGGCCTCCGCCACCGCTTCCGGGTAGCAACCCAAAAACCGCTCAAAATCCGCTTCTGGCATGGCCTTGCCGATCATCCAGCCCTGGATCTCGCAGCGGCCCATGGCGCGCAGGGCCGAGAGCTGCTCGCGGGTTTCTACCCCTTCGGCAACAACACCGAGACCGAGGGCCTGGGCCATCTGGAAGATGGCAGCGGCGACGGCCGCCTGCTCTCGGTCGGTGTCCAGTTGGCTGGTGAAGCCACGGTCGATCTTGATGCAATTGACCGGCAGCCGGACCAGGTAGGCCAGCGCGGAGTAGCCGGTGCCGAAGTCATCCAGGGCAATGCGGATGCCCATGGCCTCGATGTCGCGCAACCAGGTGGCTGCAGCATCCAGGTCGTCGATCAGCAGGCTTTCAGTAATTTCAAAGCACAACTGCTCCGGGCGCACGGGAAATTCCTGCAGCAGGGTACGCACGCTGTCGACGAAGTTGGGCTGGCGAGCTTGCAGGCCGGAGATGTTGATGGCCAGGTAAAAGTCTTCGGGTACTCGATCTTGCCAGGCCTGCAGATGTGCCAGGGCTTCCCGCATTACCCAGGCGCCGATGGGCAGGATCAGCCCGGTTTGCTCGGCCAGTGGAATGAACTGGTCGGGGAAGCGCATCCCTTCGGGGCGCGGCCAGCGAATCAGGCATTCAGCCCCCACCACGCGTTGCAGATCGTCGTCCACAATGGGCTGGTAGTGCAGCTCGAAGCCATGGGTGTCGATGGCTTCGTGGAGTTCGCGCTCAAGCTGCAGCCGGCCCAGGATGCGCTGATTGAGGCTGTCGGTGAAAAAGGAGTAGCGGTTCTTGCCAGCAGCCTTGGCGCTGTGCAGGGCCGTGTGTGCATGCTGGACCAGGAGTTCGAGGTTGTCGCCGTCATCGGGGTAGAGGGAAATGCCGATGGAGGCGGTCACCCGCGGGCTGCCGGGCACGGAATCACAGGGTTGGGAAATCGCCTGCAGCGCACGCTCGGCAGCCCGGGCGGGGTCCACGGGGTCAGTCAGGTCACCCAGTACCAGGATAAACTCGTCCCCGGCGAAGCGCGCCAGCTGCAGCCCGCTGTTCTGTACCGTGAGCGATTCATCCCGAGCCACAATGTCGAAGCCCCGCACCACGTCGGCCAGGCGCTGGGACATCTCCTGCAGGATGCGGTCACCCGCGGCCGGCCCCAGGCTGTTGTTGATCTGACTGATATCGTCGATATCCAGCAGACAGATGGCGCAGCGGCTGCCCTTGCGTTCGGCGAGGGACAGGAGCCGGGAGGCCTGTTCGTGGAGATGTCGCCGGTTGGGCAGCCCGGTCAGGTCATCGTAGAAAGACAGCCGGTGCAGTTCGTTTTCGATGCGGCGCTTCTCGGTGGCATCCTGCAGAATGGCAATGAACACACTGGGCTCGTCGTCATCGGCGTAGAGCAGTGTGCCCTCGGTGGGGTAGCTGGAGCCGTCGCTGCGCAACATCTGCAAATGGAAATGGTCCTGCTTCGCCCCTTTTACCAGGGCGAGGTTGCGGCTGAGGTTGGCCGCCGAGCCATTGAACAGCAGCGAGGAGAACTCCCGCTCGAGTAGCTCTGAGCGGCTGTAGCCGAGATTGAGCACCGCGCTGACATTGGCATCCAGCAGGCGCAGACTCTGGGCGTCGAAGATCAGTACCTCGTTGGGCGACTGGTTGATCACCCGGGCAAAGCGATTGGCCGCGCGTTCGGCGTGCAGGGCCCGCGCCGCGCGCATGGCATATTGCACGCGGTGCATCAGGCCAGGCCAGTGAACCGGCTTGCTGACAAAGTCCCAGGCGCCAATACGGTAGGCTTCCTCCTCGGAGGCGGGATCGTCGAGTGACGTGAGGATGATGACCGGGACACCCCGCAGGTGCGGCGTCTGGCGAATCCGCCGACATACCTCGTAACCGTCCGGCCCGGGCATCAAGACATCCAGCAGAATGACGTCGGGGGTATTTTGTCGCAGCAGGTTGAGAGCCAGGTTACCGTCTGCCGCAGTGAGGACTTCGTAGCCCTCGGCACCGAAAAACTCCCGGGTGAGCAGCAGGGTGCCCGCATCGTCATCAACCGCCAGTAGTACCGGTTTGCGGGTATTGTGATCCTGAGCAACCAGGCCTGTGGAGCTGAATGGGGACACGATTTCGGCTCTCGCTGTGACAATGACCCGTAGAAGATGGCGGGGCTAGGGCAGAGAGTACTGCGGATCGCGGGAAATGTGAATCTTGACGAAGCCTTCCTGGCGGAACTTGTGCGGGGGCGATGGTATGCTGGGCCGGTCTGAAGCGTCCGTGGGAGAGGCGTAATGGCCTGGTTAATGTTGGCGGCGGGCTTGTTGATGCTGGTGCTGGGGGCGGACCTGCTGGTTCGCGGAGCAGCCAGGCTGGCGGGCAACTTTGGCGTGCCCGCTCTGGTGATCGGCCTGACGGTGGTGGCGTTTGGTACCAGCGCCCCGGAGCTTGCGGTCAGCGTGCGCTCTGCCTGGGCCGGCCAGACCGAAATGGCGATCGCCAATGTGGTCGGCAGCAACATCTTCAACACCCTGTTCATCCTCGGGCTGGCGGCGCTTATCTCGCCGCTGCTGGTCTCCCGGCAGCTGGTTCGTCAGGATGTGCCGATCATGGTCGGCGTGTCCCTCCTGGCCTTTCTGCTGGTCTTGAACGGCAACCTGGCGCGCTGGGAAGCGGCGCTGCTTTTTCTGGTCTTGCTGGGCTATACCCTGTTTCTTTTCCTCCAGGGGCGCAAGGAATCAGGCAGTGAGCCCGACGAGGACGTCGTTGCCCTGCTGGGGACACAGCGCCCGCTGTGGTGGAATCTCGCCCTGGTGCTGGGGGGGCTCGTTCTGCTGGTGATCGGCGCGCGCTGGCTGGTGGATGGCGCGGTGCAGATCGCGGGGGCCCTGGGGGTCAGTGAGGCGGTGATCGGGCTGACCATCGTGGCAGCCGGCACCTCGATGCCTGAGGTGATGACTTCGGTAATGGCCACGATTCGCGGGGAGCGCGATATCGCCATCGGCAACGTGGTGGGCAGTAATGTGTTCAACTTGCTGTGTGTGCTTGGCCTCTCCGGGCTGGTCTCGCCGGAGCCATTACTGGCCGGTGCGCAGATGCTTTCGGTCGATTTTCCGGTGATGCTGGCGGTGGCGGCCCTGTGTTTGCCGCTCTTCTTTGTCGGTGGGACCCTGAACCGCTTCGAGGGCGGGCTTTTCCTGGTGCTCTACGCTGTCTATGTATGGTACCTGATTGCCGCCCAGCTCAATCTCGCTTATCTGGCCCGGCTGGAGAGCGGTATTCTGCTGGGTCTGGTGCCGGCGACCCTGGTCTACGTTGGGCTGTGCCTGGTGGGTGACCTGCTGATGCGCCGGCGCGAGGGCGATATCGGCAGCTGATACGCCGGCGATCGATTTTGGCGGGCCTACCATCCCGGGTGCTGTGTGGGGCCTGTCGTCAGGCCCCGCCAGGGCGCGGCACTCAGGCCGCGGCCACAACCTCCTCGGTGGGCCCCAGGTCCTCCAGCGGGCCGAAGAACTCGAAGTGGATGCGCTCGCGCGTCACGCCCAGCTCAAGCAGGCTGCGGTAGGCCAGTTGCATGAAGGGGCGCGGCCCCAGCAGGTACACCTCGAAGTTGTCGCCCTCGGGCAAGAGGTGGGCGAGCCGTGCCCGGTCGAAGAAACCGTTGGCGATTCCGCGGTCCTGGGGCAGGGGGGCGCTGTAACAGTAGTGCACCCGCAAACCCGGGTACTGCCCACGATACGCCTCGATGTCCGCCCGGAAGGCGTGTGTCCGGCTGTTGAGGCTGCCGTGCAGGAAATGCACCTCTCTGCTCTGCTCCAGGGCGACCGGTAGCATGCTCATCAGCGGCGTAAGGCCGACACCCCCGCTAAGCATGACGATGGGCTTTCCGTTGTCACGCAGCGTGAAGTGGCCACAGGGTGGCGTCAGGCGCAGGCTGTCGCCCTCTCGCAGCCGGTCGTGCAGATAATTGGACACCAGGCCACCGGGCTCGCGCTTGATGCTCACACGCAGGAAAGGCTCACCGGGCCGGCTCGAGAGTGAATAGTTGCGACGCACGGTCTGCCCGTCAATGCTCAGAATCAGCGTGGTGTATTGGCCAGGCGTGAAGTCCGGTAGCGCGCCGCCGTCTGCCGGTACCAGGTGAAAAGAGGTGATTACCTCGCTTTCCCTGACCTTTTTCACCAGGCGGAACTCGCGCTCGCCGCGCCAGCCGCCTTTTTTGTGGGCATTTTCGCGGTAGACCGTTTCCTCCGCTTCGATCAGCAGATCGGCCAGCTGTTGGTAGGCCTCTCCCCAGGCCGCCAGTACGTCATCGCTGGCAGCCTCTCCGAGTACTTCGCGCACTGCGGCGAGCAGACACTCGCCGACGATCGGGTAGTGCTGAGGCTGGATATTCAGTGAGGCGTGCTTGTGGACGATCAGGGCGACGGCGTCGCCCAGCGCTTCAAGTCGATCCAGGTTGCTCGCATAGGCGACCACGGCGTTGGCCAGGGCGCGACGCTGGCTGCCCTGGGCCTGGTGGGCCTGGTTGAAATAGGCGCGCACCTCGGGGTAGCGCTCGAACATCAGCGGATAGAACACTTCGGTAATCCGGTCGATGTTCTCCGCCACGGCAGGCAGGGTGGCGTCGATGATGCTGCGGGATGACTCTGAAAGCATGTGGATTCTCCTCGTGGTTTGGCATCAGTGTCTTTGCAGGAGCCGTGCCAGCTTTTTTTTGCATAAAACAGGCAAATAAAATACCTGTATTGTTATAATGACCACCGCATGCGTTGTGAGGTCGACAACAGGTTGTGATTATGACGTTGGAACAAGTGGGGCGAGTCGCCGCGGAAACCCGGCTGATTGGCGAAAGTGTTGCCATGCAGACCCTGCGCCAGGACCTGGCGCTGGTTGCCGACTCCGAATTGACCGTCCTGGTGGCGGGGGAAACCGGTACCGGCAAGGAACTGGTCGCACAGTCAGTGCATGAGCAGTCCTGTCGTGCAAGCGCCCCCTTCGTGCGGGTGAATTGCGCCGCCCTGTCGGAAGGCGTGTTGGAAAGTGAGCTGTTTGGTCACGAGCGCGGTGCCTTCACGGGGGCCAGCCAGCGCCGGGAAGGGCTGTTTCAACGGGCCCATGGTGGCACCCTGTTTCTGGACGAGGTGGGGGAGCTGACGCTCTCGGCGCAACCAAAATTGCTGCGTGCCCTGCAGTGTGGTGAAGTGCAGCGGGTGGGCAGTGACGCGGTGCACACGGTGAACGTGCGGGTGATCGCCGCGACCAACCGTGACCTCGAGCAGGAGGTTGCGGCCGGGCGGTTTCGCGAGGATCTCTACCACCGCCTGAGTGTCTATCCGCTGGTCGTGCCTCCACTCCGGGCCCGGGATGGGGACGTTATCCGCCTGGCGGAGCACTTCCTCCGCCGGCAGCGCTGTCGCTGTGGTGTGCGGGATCTGCGACTTGCGGACTGTGCCCGCCGGGCCCTGGAAGCTGCCTCCTGGCCGGGCAATGTGCGCGAGCTCGAGCATGTGATTGCGCGGGGTGTACTGCGAGCGAGTTTGCGTTGCCAGCGACGGGACGGTCTGGAAATCCTGGCGGGGGACTTGTTTGTGGCACCACCGTGTCGCGTCGATGGCCCGGAAGACGGAGGTGCTGAGCTGTCATTTGCCGGCGTCAGTCTCCGCGAGGCGACGGACTCTTTCCAGGCTGGCCTGATTCGACAGACCCTGCGTCGCCATAAGGGGGTGCGCGCGGCCGCGGCCCGCGAGCTGGGCGTTGATCGCGGCAACTTCACCCGCCTGCTGCAGCGGCTGCAGATATCGTGAGGCAGGGCATGCGACGCGCGGTAGGTCGTGCCCGGCATCTGCTGCGCGATGGCCTGGGTGTCGCCGCCGACACCACCACCCACGCTGAAAAGCTGGTTTCCGGCCTGGGTGCCGTGCTGGGCATCCTGGCGGTTTTCTATGCGACGCAGTGGTACCTTGGCGACGAAGCGCTGGCCTGGGTGCTGGCCTCCATGGGCGCAACAGCGGTGCTGTTGTTTGCGGTGCCCCATGGCGCGCTGTCACAGCCCTGGGCGGTAGTGCCCGGTCACCTGCTGTCGGCGGCGATCGGCGTTACGTGTGCCCACTGGCTGCCCGCCGGCTGGTTGGCAGCGGCGCTGGCAGTGGGGCTGTCGGTGACTGTTATGCACTACGCGCGCTGCATGCATCCGCCGGGCGGCGCCACGGCGCTCGCCGCCGTGATTGGTGGCCCCGATATCCAGTCACTGGGCTTCGGTTTTCTGTTCGCCCCGGTGCTGCTGAATGTGCTGACCATCCTCAGCGTGGCAGTGTTGTTCAACGCCCTGTTTCCCTGGCGCCGCTATCCGGCGGTGCTGGCACGCCGTCATCAGCCGCTACCGGTGGAGGAACACACCGAGCTGCCCGCGCTGGAGGAGGGCGATTTGCAGGCGGCGCTTGAGCAGATCAACTCCCTCATCGACGTGACGCCCGAGGACCTGGCTGAACTGCTGGAGCTGGCCATCGAGAATGCGCTGGAGCGGCAGGGCAAGCAGTCGCCGGTCGCAAATTCGTGGGTACGCCTGGGGATGGCTTCGGTAAGGCCGGAGGAGCCCGCCGATCGCGCTGCCTGATACCGGTCACTCGATTCCGTGACCATTTGCTGTCGCGCTGACTGTATCCCCCGGCCGCTTTGGCATACCATGGACTGCGCCGGCTCTGCCGGCCCACCCCGGATTAACCCAGCCAATGCCAAGGTCCCGATGAGCCAGAGTTCCACGCGTTCCTACGTTCTGTCTTTCCAGTGCCCCGACCAGCTCGGCGTGGTGGCCCGCTATTCCAGCCTGTTCCTGGAGGCCGGCGCCTTCATCACCGAGATTTCCAATTACAGTGACCCGGTCAGCAATACCTTCCACCTGCGCTGCGTGTTTGATGACCGCGCCATGAACATGGACTTTGAGGCCTTTGCCGCGCGCTTTGCCACACTGGCGGCCGACATGCAGATGCGCTACCAGTTGCGGCCAGTGGATCAGCGGCCGCGCCTGCTGCTGGCGGTCTCCCGCTACGACCACTGCCTGAATGCCCTGCTGAACAAGTGGCACTCCGGGGCGCTGCCGGCGGAGGTGGTGGGGGTAGTCAGCAACCACGAGGACTGCCGGGCCCTGACCGAGTGGTATCATCTGCCCTATTACCACCTCCCCGTGACGCCAGAGACCAAGCGCGACCAGGAGCAGCGGATGTTGGCGGTGATGGAGGAGCTCCAGGCCGATACCTTGATCCTCGCCCGCTACATGCAGATACTGTCCGACGAACTCTGCGGGCAGCTGCAGGGCCGGGCGATCAATATTCACCACTCCTTCCTTCCCGGCTTCAAGGGTGCGCGCCCCTACCACCAGGCCTACGAGCGCGGGGTCAAGGTGATTGGCGCCACGGCACACTATGTCACGTCCGATCTCGATGAGGGGCCGATCATCGCCCAGGAGGTGCGCGCCATTGATCACCAGGTGTCGGTGGAGCAGATGATCCACCTGGGCCACGACATCGAGGCCACGGCGCTGTCCCATGCAGTGCGGCTGCACTGCGAGGAGCGGGTCCAGCTCAACGGTCAGCGCACGATCATTCTGTAGCGCACCGCTTCCGGGGCGGGCGGCGTTTCATCCGTTTGGAGGGAGACAGCGCCCCCCAGCCCTCGGCACACTGTTCCCGATCAGATCCTTATAATTACCGGGAGACAGTATGGTCCGCTACGAGAACTCCGCCCCCGAACCGATCACCGAGAGCCGGGATACCATCGCAGGCTATCTGCACGAACTGAATACCGCCGCCCTGATCATGTCCATCGTGCACATGACCGGGAGCACGCGCCTCCTGCAGGAGCTGCCGACTCCACGCACCATCGATGTGGTGGCCGCCAACGCCGAGTCCGGCGAGGAAGTCCTGGAAGGTGGCTTTACCCGTGCCCAGGTGGACCGGGTCCACGAGGAAGCCCTGAAGGCGATCGAGGACTACCGCGAGCGCGGCTTTACCCTGCCGGAACTGGACAGCGCCCAGCTGGATACGCTCTACCGCTACATGTGCGGCAGGGACGTGGATGACGAGTACCTGGAGTTTATTCGCGAGGAGATTGCCCTGGACGGCGTGGACCGCCGCGGCCTGTCCTTCAGCGACCCGGAGCTGCGCCAGCGCGCCGCCGAGTTCCCGGTGGTGGTGATCGGCGCCGGCATGGGCGGCGTGCTGGCCGGCATCCGCCTGGGCGAGGCGGGCATTCCCTACACCGTCATCGAGAAAAACCCCGGCGTCGGGGGTACCTGGTACGAGAACCGCTACCCGGGCTGCCGGGTGGACGTGCCCGGCCACAGCTACAGTTATTCCTTCGCCCCCAACCACGACTGGAGCAGCCACTTCCCCCTGGCCGACGAGATTCGCGCCTACTACGAGCACTGTGCGGAGCACTACGGGGTGATGCCCCACATCCGCTTCCGCACCGAAGTGGTCGCGGCGGTCTTTGATGAAGAGCGCCAGCTCTGGCAGGTGGAGATCCAGGATGCCGAGGGCAAGCGAGAGACCCTGACCGCCGCGGCCGTGATCAGTGCCGTGGGCCAGCTCAACCGACCGAAATTTCCGGACATCCCCGGCCTGGACGGCTTCCAGGGCGAGGTGGTGCACTCCGGTGCCTGGCCGAAGGGACTGAGTCTCGATGGGCAGCGGGTGGCGGTCATCGGCTCCGGCGCCAGTGCCTTCCAGATCATTCCGGAAATGGCCAAGACCAGCTCGAAGCTGACCGTATTCCAGCGCTCTCCGGCCTGGATGTTCCCCAACCCCGGCTACCACACGCCGGTGGGAGAGGGGCAGAAGTGGGCCCTGCGCAAGTTGCCTTTCTACTCCAAGTGGTACCGCTTCTGGCTGTTCTATACCTCGGTGGAGGGGGTCTACGACAAGACCCTGATGGACCCGAGCTGGCAGCGCAGTGACTCGGTCAGTGCCGCCAACGACGAGATGCGCCAGGCCCTGACCGCCTGGATCGAGAGCCAGGTGCAGGACCCGGCGCTGCTGAAGAAGGTGCTGCCGACCTATCCGCCCTTCGGCAAGCGCATTCTGCAGGACAACGGCACCTACCTGGAGGCCCTGCAGAAAGACAACGTGGAACTGGTAACGGAAGGCATCGTGTCGATCGAACCGAATGCTGTGCGGACGGCTGACGGGCGCCTGCACGAAGTCGATGCCATTGTCTGTGCCACCGGTTTCCACGCCGACCGCTTCCTGTTCCCGATGAAGATTGTCGGCCGGGGGGGTGTGGAACTCAGTGACCAGTGGGGCGAGACCAACGGCCGCGCCTACCTGGGCATTACCGTCCCCAATTTCCCCAACCTGTTCTGCATCTACGGCCCCAACACCAACCTGGTGGTGGCGGGCAGCATTGCCCACAACTGCGAATCCCAGGTGACCTACATACTGCGCTGCATCGAGCTGTTGCTGCGCGAGGGACAGCATACCGTGGAGTGCCGGCAGGAAATTCACGACGCCTACAACGAGCGGGTTGACGCGGTGAATGCCGGCACCGCCTGGGGTGCCCCGCAGGTCGAGAACTGGTACAAGAACGATGCCGGACGGGTCACCGCGAACCTGCCGTTCCGCATTATTGACTACTGGAAGATGACGCATCGCCTGCACCCGGAGGATTACGTCGTTCGTTGACGTTTATTCATACCAACGGGTTTGCGCGGCGCCAGCCGGCGTGGTTATGCTCCTTCGACTGACTTGACCAGACGCGGGAGACCTGCATGCACATCGGCTTTAGCTTCATGAACACCCCCCTGGACCCCGACCCCCGGGAGCTGGCAACGGCGCTCGAGGATCGGGGCTTCGAGTCCCTGTGGACCGGGGAGCACAGCCATATCCCGCGTTGCCGCACCTCGCCCTATCCGGCGGGGGGCGAGCTGCCCGAGCCCTACAAGCAGATGGGCGACCCCTATGTGACCCTGATGGCGGCGGCCGCCGTCACCACGAGGTTGAAGCTCGGGACCGGGATTGCACTGCTGATGGAGCGTGAGCTGTTTTCCCAGGCCAAGACGATCGCCTCCCTGGACCGTCTCAGCGGCGGACGCCTGATGATTGGCACAGGGGTAGGCTGGAACGAGGAGGAATTTACCAACACCACCCACCAGCCCTGGAAAAAGCGCTACGGCGTGATGCGTGAGACGGTGGCGGCCAGCCGCGCCCTGTGGCGCGACGAGGCGCCGGAGTACCATGGCGAGTACATCAATTTTGACCCGGTCTGGTTTGCCCCCAAGCCGGCCCAGGTCGAGGGTCCGCCGGTGATCTTCGGTGCCATGGGGCCCCTGGGTGTCAGGCACGCCGCCGAGTGGGCGGATGGCTGGATGCCGGTGGATGTGGCCATGGGCGATGTCGCCGAGGGTATCCGTGGTTTCCGCGAGCAGGTGGCGGGCAACGGGCGCGACCCGGACCGGGTGCCGATTACCCTGCAGACGCTGATGACCCCGGACCTCGATACGCTCAAGCGTTACCGTGACCTGGGTGTGGAGCGTATCGTGGTCGGCGTTGCCCTCGACATGTGGGACCAGCCGGAGAAGATCATGCCGATGGTTGACGAATTCGGCGAGCTTATCCAGAAGCTGGGCTGAAGATCTTGCCGGGGTTCAGGATCCCCGCGGGATCCAGGGCCCCCTTCAGGCTGCGCATCACGGTGATTTCCGCGTCCGAGCGGCTGACCGGCAGCCAGGGCTTTTTCTCCAGGCCGATGCCGTGCTCGGCGGAAACCGAACCCTGGAAAGCTGCCAGCGGTCGGTAGACCGCGGCTTCCACCAGCGGCCGTGCGGTGTTGAAGTCGGCGTTCGCGACCTGCACTGCGACGTGCAGGTTGCCGTCCCCCAGGTGGCCGAAGATCCAAAGGTGGTGTGAAGCGAGCACGCTGTCCAGTTCTGTAGCGAGGCCGCGGGTGTAGGCTTCCATCTCATCGATCGGCAGGGACACGTCAAAAATCATGGTTGCCCCGCCGTTCAGGGTCTGGGCGACGTCATCGCGCAGTGACCAGAAATCGCGACAGTCGGCTTCGGAATGTGCCACGGCGGCGTCGCTGATCAAGCCCGCCGCTAGCGCGTCTTCCAGCGCCGTCTGAAAGCGCTCGCGGTCGTGCTCCGGGTCCGCGCCCTGGCTTTCCAGCAGCACATGGAACGGATAGTCCCCGGAAAGCGGCGGACGGCCGCGTGCCGGTGGCGTGGTCACCAGCCGATAGAAATCCCGCCACATGACCTCGAAGGCCGAGAGGCTGCCGCCCAGGGCCTGGTCCATGTGCCGCAGCAGGCGTTTCACCGCGGCAAAGTCGGCCACACCGACCAGGGCCATGGCGTGGCTGCGTGGCTGCTCCCAGAGGCGCAGGCAGAGGCGGGTGATGACGCCCAGTGTTCCCTCGGACCCGATGAACAGCTGTTTCAAATCGTAGCCGGTATTGTTCTTGATCAGGGGGCTGAGGCTGGACAGGACGGTGCCGTCGGCAAGCACCACCTCCAGGCCCAGCACCATGTTGCGCAGCATGCCGTAGCGAATCACCCGGTTGCCGCCCGCATTGGTGGCGGCGCAGCCCCCGAGCGTGGCGGTGCCGCGGGCTCCGAGGTCCAGGGGAAATTGCAGGCCGTGGGCCTCCACCGCTTCCTGCAGGGCCTGCACGGTCACGCCGGCCTGTACGGTGGCCGCGCGCTGGGCGGGCGCAATCGACTCTATCTGTCGCAGTCTTTCCAGCGACAGGATCACCTGCTCCGGAGACGCGTCGGCGCCGTGTACCAGCCCGGTCAGGCCGCCCTGGGGCACCACGCTGACGCCATGTTGCCGGCACCAGGCCAGTACGTCGCTGACTTCCTGTGTACTGCCGGGGCGCACCAGGGCCGCGGCCTGCAGGGTATCGGCCCGCCAGATGCCGGCCGGTCGCGTGGACAGTTCGTCGGGACCGAGCAGGTGGTCGCGACCCACCAGCGCCGCCAGCTCCTGGCGCAACTGATCGCCACCGATGCTCACGGCGAGGGCGCCGCTTCGGCATAGTCGAGGGCAAAGCCCACCAGGGCCCTGACGCCGGTCAGCAGGGCACTCTCGTCGACCGTGAAGTAGGGCGAGTGGTTGGAGGGGCGTTCTGCCCGTGGCACGGTCGGGTCGCCCACACCGAGCATGATAAACAGACCGGGGATGTGCTCCTGGTAGTAGGCGAAGTCTTCCGCCGCGGTAATCAGGTTCCCCTCGGCCAGCGTGCCCCGGGACGCCCATTCCAGGGTGGGGCGCATGCGCTGGAGCAGGGCCGGGTCGTTGCCGGTGATCGGTGCGGCCTGGGTGATGCTGACCTCGGCTGTGGCATTGTTGGCTGCGGCAATGCCTTCGACGGTGGCCACGAGCCGCTGGTGCAGGCGCTCCCGTTCGCCGGCATCAAAGGTGCGGATGGTGCCCAGCAATCGCGCCTGGTCCGGGATGATATTGCCGCGCACCCCGCCCTGGAAACTGCCCACGGTAATTACCGCGGGCCCGCGGGTAATGTCCAGGTGACGCCCCGGGATACCCTGCAGGGCGGTCACAATCTGTGCAGCGGCGTAGACCGGGTCCACACCGAGCCAGGGCGATGAACCGTGGGTCTGCCTGCCCGTGACCGTGATATCCAGAGTGTCGGCGGCGGCCATGAAGCTGCCACTGCGATAGACCAGGCTGCCACTGTCCTCGGGCCAGACATGCAGGCCGAGGATGGCTTCGGGGGCGTCAGGGCCGGTGAGCAAGCCCTCCTCGACCATCATCGGTGCCCCGCCATCCTCGCCCGGCGGTGGGCCCTCTTCGGCGGGCTGGAACACGAACTTGACGGTGCCGGCGAGCTGCTTGCGGTGTTGGGCCAGCACCTCGGCAGCGCCCATCAGCATGGCGACATGGGCATCGTGGCCGCAGGCGTGCATGACCGGGACCTCGCGGCCCATGTACTCGCCCCGGGCCTCAGAGGCAAAGGGCAGGCCGGTCATTTCCTTGACCGGCAGAGCGTCCATGTCCGCGCGCAGGGCAATCACCGGGCCGGGCTTCGCGCCGCGCAGGGTGCCGACGACGCCGGTGTGAGCGATGCCGGTTTCCACCTTGTCGAAGTCGAGTCGACGCAGGTGTTCCGCCACCAGGGCCGCGGTACGCTCCTCGCGGTTGGACAGCTCGGGATGGCGATGGATATCCCTCCGCCAGTCAATGACCTGTTGCTCGATTTCGCCGATGCTGCGCTCGATACGCTGGTCGGGTGTCGCTACTGCCAGGGCCGGGAACAGCGCCAGCAGTGCCAGGATTATTTTCATGGTGTGTCTCCAGGCGTTTTCCCGGAGTGTAGCTCGCCTGTGGCGCGGGATACAGGCGCAGGACGCCACGAGACTGAGCGGCCCGCGAATCCCGTGGCCGCTCAGTCGCATTCGGAGAGCGGTACGCGCACTCTGCGTTCACTGCCATCGGCGAAGCGCTCCACGCGATGGCAACCGATAATTTCGTAGCGACGGTCGCGGTACTCGCGTTCCCGGTAGTCGTGACGCTCGTCGCAGCGGACCCCATCGTGGCTGTGACTCAGGCTGTAGGTAATCGCGGATCCGATCAGTGCTGCACCCAGGTAAGCGGAATAGTCGGGGCGCTCGTAGCGATGGATGTGGATGTTCGGGCGATCGGGTTTCCAGCTGCGGTAGCGGTAGCCCGGATGGCGGCCGTGTTTCCAGTGTTTTTCCCAGTGCTTGTCGCGGTGCTTGCCCCAGTGCCGGTCGCCGCGATCGGCCATGGCCGGAGCGGCTGCCAGCGATACCAGCAGTGCCAACAGGCTGCCACCAACAATACCTCGCTTTTTGATTGACGCTTTCATCACGGCACCTCCCGTCAGTTGTCACCGAGTCAGATTACGCCGTCGCGCCTGAACGGCGCCTGAACAGCCGCGTAAAGTCTTTACAGGACGTTCAGGCACCGTTCAGGCAGCGCGGGTTAGGCTCTGGATGTCTCAGTCGACAGAGGGCAGATCTCATGGATAGATTCAGCTTTGCAGCGGCGCTGATGGCGATCCTTCTGGTTCCGGCGGCCAATGCGGATCGCCGTTCCCTGGTCGTGGACGCACCGGTAGTGAGTGTGCAGCCAATCGTGCGTACCGTCGCCGAGCGCATTCCCCACGAGGTGTGCCGGCGGGAGCGGGTGCGCGTGGTCGAGCGCGGCCGGGTGGGCTCGGCTACGCCGGGGCTTGTCGGTGCGGTGGTCGGCGGTACAGTGGCAGGCGTGCTGGGGAGAAACAGCCGCCATCAGCCGGTGATTGCCGGTGCCGGTGCGCTCCTGGGGGCTTCCATCGGCCATGACCGGGCGCAGCGGCGGGCCAGCCAGAGTTATTATGTCAACGAGGACGTCTGCGAGGTCGAGTACGAGCGCCGAGAACGCGAGGAGGTTAGCGGCTATCGCGTCAGCTACCGTTACAACGGTACTATCCTGCATACCCGCAGTGATCATTACCCGGGCGACACCATCCCCGTGCGCGTCGAGGTGAGTCCCCTGCGGTAATGGCGACAGGCATGACCCGGAGATCGCAATGCGACGACGTACACTGGTGGCGGCCCTGTTGCTGCTCCCCCTGGGCCACGCGCTGCTGGCGTCGCCCGCCACGGCACAGCGGCCCGCCGACGACGGACGCGGCAAGCCCGCGGAAAATCGCGCGCGCAGCGCGAAAAAGTTGTCTGCCCGTGAGGCCGCCGCCCGCGCCCGCGCCCGCCACGGCGGTGAAGTGCTCAACGTCACGCGCGGGGGCCAGGGCTATCGTGTCCGTCTCCTGATGGACAATGGCCGGGTCATCACCGTCAGCATAGAGGACTAAGCATGCGCATGTTGCTGGTTGAGGACGACGCGCGCCTGCGTGCAGCGGTGGCCGCGTATTTTCGCCAGCAGGCCTGGGTGGTGGACGAGGTGGCGGACGGGCGCGAGGCCGACTACGTCGCCCGGGAGTTCGCCTGTGACGTGGCGCTGGTTGATCTCGGCCTGCCGGATGTTTCGGGTATCGAGCTCATCCGCAACTGGCGCGCCGGGGGGCTCGACCTGCCGGTGTTGATCCTGACCGCGCGCTCGGACTGGCAGGACAAGGTGCGGGGTCTGGAGGCGGGAGCGGATGACTATGTCACCAAACCCTTCCATCTGGCGGAAGTCGACGCCCGGGTCGGTGCCCTGCTGCGCCGCGCCGCGGGCCATAGCTCCCCGGTGGTGGATTACGGCGCCTTCTGCATCGACTTCAGTGGCCGGCGGGTACTGCGCGAGGGTCGCGAGCTGGAGCTGACCACCTACGAATTCAATACCCTGTCCTATCTCGTCCACCGGGCGGGCTGTGTGGTCTCCCGTGGAGAGTTGACCGAGCACCTCTACGAGCAGGATCACGACCGCGACAGCAATGTGATCGAGGTCTTTGTCGGGCGCCTGCGGCGCAAGCTGGACCCAGACCAGGCCTGGCGGCCGATCCAGACCGTGCGGGGAGCGGGCTACCGTTTTGCCCTCGAACCCCGCCGCGGGAAGGCGGGCTCATGAGCTCCCTGGCAGCGCGCCTCCTGCTTGCAAGCGCGCTGGTTTTGCCGCTTTTCCTGGGGGCCACCGGCTGGTACCTGGCGGTCGCCCACCGCGCCGGCCTGGAAGCCGCCCTGGCCGAGCGTCTGCAACTACAAGTGCGCGCTTTGCTGGCGGAGGTGGAAGTGAGTGCCAGGCATCTCGAGGTGCCTGGCAATCTGCTCGAGCCCCGCCTGGAGCATCCCGGCAGTGGTCTCTATGCTCTGGTCCTGGAAGGCGAGACGCTGCTCTGGTCATCGGCCTCAAGTGCGGCGCTGCCGCTGGAGACGCTGACTGGCGATCTGGCGCCGATGCGCGCGGGGTATCCCAGCCTGTCGGTCCGGGACGGTCTGCAGCGCCTGAGCTACCCCGTGCTCTGGGAGGTGGACGAGACGACCGTGCGCCCCCTGCGCTTTGTGGTACTCGAAACCCTCGCGCCGCTGGAGGCGGAAGCGGCGGCCTATCGGCGAGGGCTACTGTTCTGGCTCGGGGGTTCGGTGCTGATCCTGCTGCTGTGCCAGGCCGGTATCCTGGCCTGGGGGCTGCGGCCACTGCACCGCTTGGCGGCACAGTTGCAGCGCATTGAACAGGGTGAGCAGACGGGGCTGCAGGGGCCCTGGCCGAGGGAGGTGCAGCGAGTGACCCGGGCATTGACCTCCCTGCTGTACTCGGAGCAACAGCGCCGTGAACAGGTGCGCAACACGCTTGGCAACCTCGCCCACAGCCTGAAGACGCCCCTGGCGGTCATTCTGAGCTCGGACAGCCGGGAAAGTGCGTATCCCGCCAGGGTGCGTGAACAGGCGGAGCAGATGCGGGATATCATCGACTGGCAGTTGCAGCGCGCCCAGGGGGGGCATCACCGCTGGTTACAGTGGGTGGCAGTCAAACCGTTGCTGGAGCGACTGGTGGCATCGCTGCGCAAGGTTTACGCCGACCGGGAGCTGGACATCGCTGTGGATCTTGCCCCCGGGCTGCGTTTCCAGGGGGACGAACGCGATGTGCTGGAAGTGCTCGGTAATCTCCTCGACAATGCCTGTAAGCACGCGCGCCGGCATATCCAGGTGAGTGGCGGCGATGAGGGGGCCGGGGGAAACTGGTTGCAGATCGATGACGATGGGCCAGGTATACCGACGGCCCTGCGCGAGGCCTTGCTTGAGCGCGGGGCGAGGGCGGATCGTCGCGCGGACGGCCAGGGCCTTGGCCTGGCTGTCGCCGCGGATATCGTGGCCAGCTACGACGGCGGGCTGTCCCTGGAAGACAGCGCCCTGGGTGGTCTCCGGGTGCGCGTCGACTGGGGGCGCGATGCTGGCGCGTGAATAGGAGGTGCCTGTGAAAGCGATGCGTTTGCACAGCCTGATGGATCTGGGCAAGGCCGGGGCCGAGGAGGGCCCCCTGCGCCTTGAGGAGGTGGCGTGTCCGCAGCCGGGGCCCGGTGAAGTACTGCTGCAGGTCCAGGCCTGTGGTGTCTGCCACACGGAACTGGACGAGATCGAGGGGCGCACACCGCCGCCCCGGCTGCCGGTAATACCGGGCCACGAAGTGATCGGCCGCGTGGTCTCTCTGGGACCGGGCTGCAGCCGGCACCAGCCCGGCGACCGGGTCGGTGTCGGCTGGATCCACTGCGGCTGTGGCGGTGAGCAGGAGAATATCCAGCCCGGGTTTCTGGCCACCGGCCGCGATGTCGATGGCGGCTATGCAGAGTACATGACGGTGCCGGAGGGCTATGCGGTGCCGGTTCCCGCTACCCTGAGCGCGCTCGAAGCAGCCCCCTTGCTGTGTGCCGGGGCGGTTGGCTATCGCGCCCTCCGGCTCACCGGCCTGCGCAATGGCGAGAGGCTTGGACTGACAGGCTTTGGGGGCTCTGCGCACCTGGTGCTGGCGATGGCCAGGCACCTCTACCCGGATTCGCCCATCCAGGTCTATGCCCGCGGCGAAGGCAGTCGTCAGTTCGCCCGCGAGCAGGGAGCCGACTGGGTCGGTGAAACCACCGCAGTCCCGCCCGAGCCGCCGGCGGCAATCATCGATACCACGCCCGCCTGGCTGCCCGTGTTGTCGGCGCTGGAAGTACTGCGTCCGGGCGGTCGCCTGGTGATCAATGCGATCCGCAAGGAAGATACCGACCATCGGGAGCTGGGTCGCCTCAGTTACCACAGGCACCTGTGGCTGGAGAAGGAAATCAAGAGCGTTGCCAATGTCACCGTGGCGGATATCGCCGGAATGCTGGAGCTGGCGGGAACTATTGCCCTCAAGCCGGTGACTGAGAGTTATCGCCTGGAAGAGGCCAATCGTGCACTTCGAGAGCTGCGCAGCGGTGGTGTGCGTGGCGCCAAGGTGCTTGTTATTTCGGAAGAGGAGTCATTCCCGTGAAAAAGTATCCTGCCCACCGACCCCTGACGGGCCTTTACCTGCTGCTGATGCTGCTGCTTTCCCCGCTGGTTCTTGCCGGTGATCCCCCGGTTCGCCAGCTGCATGTGACGGGCGAGGGCGAGGCCTTTCTCGCCCCCGACATGGCGGTCATGCAACTTACTGTCACTCGCGAAGCTGAAACGGCTCGCGAGGCCCTGGATGCCAACTCCGGGGCCATGCAGCAGGTGCTTGATGCCATGCGCGAAGCCGGGGTGGAGTCGCGGGACCTGCGCACCCGCCAGTTCTCCATTCAACCGCGCTATCGTCATCCTCCCCGGCAGAAGGATGGCACCCAGGAGCCACCCTCCATTGTCGGCTACCAGGTGTCCAACAGCCTGGAGGTGCGGGTCCGGGAGATTGACGCCGTGGGCGCCATTCTCGACCGCGCAGTGAGCCTGGGGGTCAACCAGGATGGCCAGATCGAGTGGACCAATGCCGACCCGCGGGAGGCGGTGGAAGCGGCACGCAGAGCGGCCGTCAAGGACGCCCTGGCGCGGGCGCACACGCTGGCGGATGCAGCGGGCGTGGGCCTGGGCGACATCCTCGAGATCAGCGAGCAGCGCGGCTCGCCTGCACCGGCTCAGGCGATGTTCCGGCGCGAGGCGATGATGGCCTCCGCGGATGCGGTGCCCGTAGCGACCGGCGAAAACGCCTATCGGGTCACGGTTTCCCTGCGCATTGCCCTGGCAGGCGGGTAAAAAAACGCAGATAGCCTGGAATAAAACCCTTCGGCCGTCCGTCATGAAGGTGAAAGTGGAGTGAAACACTTGGGCGGGCGGCAATTGCCGTGACAGGTGGAAGCGGCGTCATGAACCGTTTTTCACTGGCAGTGCCAAACGCATCCATTTTCGTTGAAACGCGGCATGTTTCGGGCGAACACTGAAGTGCTAACCCGCTGAGAGTGCAAGTCGGAAATACTGTCGCGGTTCGATGCCTCTACATCAGGGGCGGGGACGCTAGCCCCCCGCCCCTGAATTTCCCGACATCCTTCCTGAATGAATGCCCTGCGACCGGCGCCGCCGGGCGCTTACTGCCACTGATTGGCAATCAGCTCAGCTTCTTGAGAAGCGCCAAGTGCGATATCTGCCGCGTGGGCATCGATCCATGCCGCGACGTCACGATGGTCGTGGGCACTGGCGGGACGATAGGCGTTCGACTCGTCGCTGGGTTCCCAGGCCACGCTGAAGGTGGTTTGCCACTGATGGGCTCCCGCTTCGCGACAGGCAATGCCGTGGGTGTGCGCATCACCAGCGTCCAGCAGATACTCCCGGCACCACTGGCCATTCTGGTGGGGAAAGCTGAGCATGGGCCGTATGCGCTGGCCATCCTCGAGTTCATGCCAGCCGGTGGCGCGGGAGGGCAGTGTTTCCAGTGCGAGAGAGAGCAGCGCTTCGCTGTCGCTGCCGGCCTGCCAGCGGGGCAGGGCGAGAAGACCGACAGCCGCCAGCAGTGAGGCGGCTACCGCCAGCCGGTGCAGGGGCCGGCCCTGCCAGTACCCGCCTCGACGGGTAGGCAGGGAGACGACGTTATTGCCCTTCTCAAGCAGGGCGCGCACGTGGGCGGGGACCGCCTCGCCGGCGCCCTGGAATGGCGCGCGCAGCTGCGCTTGCTGCTCGCGCAGGGCCGCCAGGGTGGCTGCCAGCGCCGGCTCCGCGGCCAGTCGCGCCTCGAGCTGCTGCCGCTGCACGCCGTGCAGCTCGCCATCCACATAGGCGGACAGCTGCTGGAAATCATCTGTTGAAATGGTTTCTGTCATCTCTCTACTGCCCTCTGGAGACTGCGGTTGTCCAGCAGGTGTCGGCGCGCTCTGGCGATCCGGCTCATGATGGTACCGACCGGCACCTCCAGGATTTCGGCCGCTTCCGCGTAACTCTTGCCTTCCACTGCCACCAGTGTGAGCGCCAGACGCTGCTCGTCCGGCAGCCTGTCCAGCGCCCGGGAAACCGCCTCAAGTGCGCGTTCTCCCACGGCGCTGTCTTCCGCTGACGGGGCCTCGGCTTCCTCATCGCCCGCCGCCTGCTGCGGGTAGCGCTGCCTGACCTCCCGGGAGCGCAGTTCATCGATCCAGGCATTCTTGCAGACCCGGTACGCCCATTTTCTGGCGTCCGCATCCGCGGGCATGCCCTTGTCCAGAACCCGCTCCACCGTAACCTGCAACAAATCGTCCGCGTCCGCGGCCGCCCCTGTCAGTGACAGGCAGAATCGGCGCAGAGGGGCCAGCTCGTCCAGCAGGTCCGCTCGCTGTTGCTCACTCAGCGATGGCATAATGTCCTTTGTCAGGGGTAGAGACGTGCAAGCCCCGAATTCTATTCCATCTGCCGGAATTATTCGCGCTATGATTCGTCCTCTAGGAAAGCCTGTTGCAACACCCGGGGGAGCACACATGGCAGATAACATCAGTCATCATGCCGGCGGTAGCCGCTGGCTCTGCGCCGCAGCGGCCGGCTTCTGCTGTGCCTGGCTTCTGCTTGCCCCCGTCCCCGCGCCAGCGCAGGTGCCCTGCTGCATGGACGAGTCCGAGCTGGAAGAAGCGCTCGAAGACGAGGTGACCGAAGAGGTCGAGGACGCGGTCGAGGGCGATGTCGAGGAACGGGTCGACGAGAACATTGAAGATACCATCGAAGATAACATCCAGGAGACCATCGATGACAAGGTGGAGGCGACGGTAGAGGAATCCGTGGCCGGTGCGGTCGAGGAGTCGGTGGAGGCGGAAGTCAGCGAATCGGTCGAGGAAACGGTCGCCGAGTCCGTGGAGGACTCCGTCGAAGAATCGGTAGAGGAGTCGGTCGCCGGTTCCGTTGAAGAGTCGGTCGAGGCCTCGGTCGAAGAGTCCGTTGCCGGGGCTGTCGAGGAGTCCGTCGAGGACAATGTGGCCCAGTCGGTCGAGGCGTCGGTGACCGACTCCGTGGAGGAAGCCACCGAGGAAACGGTTGCGAGGGCGGTCGAGGAGTCCGTGGGGCAGAGCGTCGAGTCCTCGGTGGAGGGCTCCGTGGCCTCGATGGTCGAGGAGCGGCTGGAAACGGAAATCGACAGCATCGTGGATCAGCTGGAGAGCAAGCTGGAAATTGACGAGAGCCGCATCAATACCGAGCAGTGGCTGGTCATGGCGGAGCCTGAGGTATTTTCGGAACTGGCGGAGCAGGGCTACCTGTTTGAGCGCGTGACCGACCTGCCCGGGATGGGGCTGTTGCTGGCGGAAGTGGCCGCTCCTTCCAGTTTCGATATATCCGAGGTGCGCCAGGGCGTTGTGGATGTCGTGGGCACCGGGCGTGCCGAGGTGGACATGAACCACCTGTATACCGCCAGTGCGCCGGTCGAGCACAGCAACCCGGGGCGTGCGCCGGGCGAGCTGATGGCGATGCCGGCGGATACACCGGGCCTGGGCTTGCGTCTGGGCATGATCGACAGCCAGGTGGATACCCGGCACCCGTCGCTGAGCCATGCCCGCATCAGCAGCAAGGCTTTTGTCACTGAGGGGGCAAGGGTGCCCAACAAGCACGGCACCGCCATCGCTTCCATCCTGGCTGGCCGAGACAGCGGATTTCAGGGGCTGGCGCCGGATGCCGAGCTGTATGCGGCGGCGGTATTCGAGGAGGACCGGGAACGCGGTGAAATCGCCAGCACGGTCAGCCTGGTTCGGGCGCTGGACTGGCTCATGTCCTCCAGCGTCGACGTGGTCAACATTTCCCTCGCGGGGCCGCCGAACCGTCTGCTTGAACGGGCCCTGGAGCGGGCGGCCCAGCGGGGCGTACTGATTCTTGCGGCGGCGGGTAACGGGGGGCCGGTGGCTGCGCCCATGTACCCTGCCGCCTACCCCTCGGTGATGGCCATCACCGCGGTGGACCCCGAACACCGGGTGTTCCGGCTGGCCAACCGCGGAGACTACCTGGATATCGCGGCGCCCGGTGTGGGCCTGGTGCATGCCGATGCCGAGGGTGGCGGTTATGCCACCTCCTCGGGCACCTCCTTCGCCGTGCCCTTCGCTGCAACGGCTGCGGCGCGGCTGCGGCACGTGGTGCCCAGTGGCGATATACGCGAGTTGCTGATTCGCTCGGCGGAGGACCTCGGGCCGCCGGGCTACGATGAGATCTATGGCTATGGGCTGTTGCGAGTGGAGGGCTAGGAGAACCTACCAGCGCCAGAGGTAGCGGGCGCCGGCGATTCCCTGTCGATAGTCGGTAGCGGCGAAATTTGATTCGTAGTCGCCGTAACTCGCGTAAAGCTGCACGCTGCCCCGCTTCCCCGTGGGGATCTCCACGTCCACTTGCCAGCGCTGGCGCTTGTCATCCCGCGGTCCGTCGAGCCCCGGCGTCAGGCCGTCGTATTCGCGGTCCTCGTAGCGGAAGGACAACTCGGATTTCAACTGCAGACTGCCAATGTCAATCCGTCGGATATAGCGCAACTTGGCCGCGTGGGCGCGGTAGTCCAGGCGCTCCAGGGTGGCGTCTTCCTGCTTGTAGCGATAGCCGGCATTGAAGTAGCTGCGCAAACCGCGCTGGAAAAAATACAGGTCCAGTTCCAGGCCGTGCGTGTCGGCGTTGCGTTCGGCACTGTTGTCGATGCGCTTGTCCGCATAGACCCAGGCGCCCCTGGCATACCAGCGTCGACTGATGAACCCGGTGACCGAAGGCGAAACGCGGTAGAGCTCGAGGAAACCCTCGCCGTCTAGCAGGGAATTGACGTAGTAGAAGGAGAGCCCGGTGTCGACGGACTCCATCTTGTAGCCCAGGTTGCCGCCGAGGATGTGGGTTTGCCGGTCGAGCCGGTTGAACTCCTCGTAAGCGGTCTGGTTGAGGTCGTAACTGAGACCGAAATCGATCGCCTTGCTGACCTGCTTCTTCACGCCGACCTTGGCGCCCAGCACCAGGGCGTGGTCGTCCTGCTTGCTGTTGGCCTCCAGTTCATCAATGGTGACGTTGCTGTCATACTCGACCCCCACGGACAACTGCGCCGAATAGCGCGGTGGGGGCAAGGGCTTGTCAGAGGCCTCGGCGTGTGCGTGCAGGGCGCCTAGACTGGCCCCCAGGGCTGCCATCCAGGGCAGAGCGGACCGGCGCAGCTGCATTGCGGGAATCCGTTTTCATTTTCACAAGTTGGCGAGACTACCCAATGATCCTGTCTGCCTCAAGGAGAGAATGGTCGAAGCCGCCAATGCGTGGATTCCGTCTCAGTTTGCCGGGCCCTTTTTCTCCGTGATGCTATCGGACGACCTTCCCCTGCCGGACGCGGCGATTCTGAAGATGGGCCTCGCTCCGCTGGATGCAAGCACCTGGATACTGCCGGCCCGGGACGCCAGCAGCTGGTTGAAACACAAGCAGTCGGTCCGGTCCAGGCTGGGTGAGCGCGCCTACGCGGTGTTGCCGGTGGCCGATGCTGCCGCTGCGGAGCTGCACCGCATTCTGCTGGAACACTTGTTGACGGAGCACGGGGAACGCTGGCAGCGCGGTGATGGCTGCTTGCGCTTGCCGGCACAGGGCCTCGTGCTGCCGGTATCCGGGGCGGGCAGAGAGGCCTTGTGGCACGCCTCTCTCTGGGTGGCCGAGGACCTGGTGCTGATGCAGGCCGATAACTGCGGGCGCTATCGCCTGACCGCCGCCAGCCTCTGTTCGCCCAGTCACTGGCAGCTCGAGGACAAGCTGGGAAAAACGTTGCCCGAGATACATGCGCCTGTGCCCGGTTTTGCCCGGGAGCTCGACGCCCGTGTGGCGCGTTTTTTCGGCCACCTGAAGACCGCGCGGCCGGTACAGCGCTACAACTGGGGCCTGCAGCGCGGCAGTGGTCGCTGCCAGCGCCAGGACAGCCCCGAGGAGGGCCGGGATCTGCATTACCGGGTGGAACGGCAGACCCTACTGCGCCTGCCGCAAAGTCGCGCCGTGGTTTTCACGATTCGTGTGATGCTCGCTCCCCTGGCATCGCTGGCGGCGCGGCCGGGCGGGCTGGGTGCGCTGTTCGAGGCGATTGACGGCTGTTCCCCGGCGCTGGCGCAATACAAGGGTTTCCCCGATCTTGCGGCAGACTTGCGACCCTGGCGGGAGGTCTGGGCGTCCGGGCACTGAAGCCGACCCCGGCATGGGTTAGACTATACTGCAAATCAAGAAGTATCCGGAGGCACAGACCATGGCACAGCACCCCTCGTCGGTCAGCGACTGCATGCACCGCAACCCGCTGACCATCCACCCCGATGCCAGCCTGGTCGAGGCCATCGAAACCATTGTCGAGAACCGCCTTACCGGGCTCACGGTGATTGATGACGACGGCAAGGTACGCGGGGTGATATCCGAACTGGATTGCCTGCGCGGGGTGCTGGCTTCGATCTACAACGACGGCGACCCCGAGCGGGCCCGGGTCGAGGATGTCATGACCCGGGAGGTCAACTCCTGCTCGGTGCAGGACAGTATCGTGGAAGTGGCGCAATCCATGCTGGACACCCGTCAGCGCCGCAGGCCGGTGATGGAAGGCGATCGTCTGGTCGGCCAGGTCAGTTCCCGCAACATCCTCTGGGCGCTGATGGAACATTCGCGCCAGCGCTACTTCAGCCAGAAGCGCTGAAGTCGCGGATGCATCGCCTGGCCGGGTGCGGCGCAGGCGAGCAGGGCTATTCCTCGCTGCCTGCGAGCCTGCGCAGTACGAAATGCAGGATGCCGCCGTGGCGGTAGTAGGCGAACTCGTTGGGCGTATCGATGCGGATCCGGGCCGTAAAGCTCACCGGATCCTTGCCCTCCGCGCAGGCCTTGACCTCCACCTCTGTCTGGCCGGCTTCCACCGCGGGAATGTCAAAGACTTCCTCGCCGTTCAGGCCCAGGCTTTCCGCGGATTCCCCGGCGGGGAACTGCAGCGGCAGGATGCCCATGCCGACCAGATTGGAGCGGTGGATGCGCTCGAAACTTTCCGCGATCACCGCGCGCACCCCCAGCAGAGCCGGGCCCTTGGCGGCCCAGTCCCGGGATGAACCGGTGCCGTATTCCTTGCCCGCCAGCACCACCAGGGGGGTGCCCGCCTCGCGGTAGTGCTGGGCCGCGTCGAAGATGGACATTTGCTCGCCATCGGGGAGCAGGGTGGTCCAGCTACCCTCGGTGCCGGGCGCCAGCTGGTTGCGCAGGCGCACGTTGGCGAAGGTGCCGCGCATCATCACCTCGTGATTGCCGCGCCGGGAACCGTAGGAGTTGAAGTCCTCGCGCTTGACCCCCTGTTCCTGCAGATACACCCCGGCCGGACTGTCCGGGGCGATGGCCCCCGCCGGCGAGATGTGGTCGGTAGTGACACTGTCGCCCACCTTGACCAGGCAGCGGGCCTGTTCAATGGCAGTGACCTCCGGCGGGCTCGCCGGCATGCCATCGAAGTAGCTGGGTTTGCGCACGTAGGTGGAGTCCGGCCAGGGGTAGCGCGGGCTGTCGCTGACTGGCAGCTCGTTCCAGGTCTGGTTGCCGTTGAAGACATCCGCGTACTTGCGCTGGAACATTTCGGCATTGACGGCGCTCTCGACGATTTCGCGAATTTCCTGGTTGCTCGGCCACAGGTCCGCCAGGGTGACCGGCTTGCCCTCGTCGTCCTGGCCCAGGGGCTCGCGGGTCAGGTCGACACCCATATTGCCGGCCAGGGCATAGGCCACCACCAGCGGCGGTGAGGCGAGGTAGTTGGCGCGCACCTCGGGATGAATCCGCCCCTCGAAATTGCGGTTGCCGGAGAGCACAGAGGTGGCCAGCAGGTTGCCGCGGCGAATGGCCTCATTGATGTCATCCGGGAGCGGCCCCGAGTTGCCGATGCAGGTGGTGCAGCCGTAACCCACCAGGTAGAAGCCCAGGGCCTCGAGGTCGTCCAGCAGGCCGGTCGACTCCAGATACTCGGTGACAACCTTGGAGCCCGGTGCCAGGCTGGTCTTGACCCAGGGTTTGGTCACCAGGCCCCGTTCACGCGCCTTGCGGGCCAGCAGGCCGGCGGCGACCAGGACCGCGGGGTTGGAGGTGTTGGTGCAGCTGGTGATGGCGGCAATCACCACGGCGCCGTGCTCGAGGGTGAAACTGTCGTCGCCGCGGTCCACCCGGCAGCCTTCCTGGGCGCCGGGTTGTTCCACCGCGGTGCTGCCGCCTTCCTCGTCCCAGTCGGCTTCTTCCATGCTGGCCAGGGACAGCTCGCGGTGCTCGGCGAGCACTTTGTTGAAAGCCACTTTGGCCTCGCCCAGGGCAATCCGGTCCTGGGGACGTTTTGGCCCGGCAATCGAGGGCACCACATCCCCCAGGTCCAGGGTCAGGTTGCTGCTGTAGCGGGCCGGCGGGGTGTTCTCGTCGTGCCACAGGCCCATGGTCTTGAGGTATTGCTCGATCAGGCCGATCTGCTCTTCACTGCGACCCGTCAGGCGCAGGTAGCGCAGGGTCTCGGCATCCATGGGGAAGAGGCCGCAGGTGGCGCCGTATTCCGGGGCCATGTTGGCGATCGTGGCGCGGTCCGCCAGGCTGAGCTGGGCCAGCCCCGGGCCGTGGAACTCGACGAACTTGCCGACCACGCCGTGGGCGCGCAGCTGCTGGGTCACGGTCAGGACCAGGTCGGTGGCGGTCGCGCCCTCCGGCAGGCTGCCCTCGAGACGGAAGCCCACCACCTCGGGAATCAACATGGTGACCGGCTGCCCGAGCATGGCCGCCTCGGCCTCGATACCGCCGACGCCCCAGCCCAGGACACCGAGGCCATTGATCATGGTGGTGTGGGAGTCGGTGCCCACCAGGGTGTCGGGGTAGGCGAATTGCTGGCCGTCCTCCTCGCGAGTGAAGACGCCGCGGGCGAGGTATTCCAGGTTCACCTGGTGGACAATGCCGGTACCCGGCGGCACCACGCGGAAATTGTCGAAGGCGGCCTGGCCCCAGCGCAGGAAACGGTAACGTTCCAGGTTTCGCTCGATCTCGATGTCGGTGTTGCGGGTGAGCGAGTCCTCGCTGCCGAAGTGGTCGACCATCACCGAGTGGTCGATGACCAGCTCGACCGGGGACAGCGGGTTGATGCGGTCGGGGTCGCCGTCGAGGTCGACCATGGCGTCGCGCATGACCGCCAGGTCGACGATGGCGGGCACCCCGGTGAAGTCCTGCAGCAGAACCCGCGCCGGCACGAAATTGATCTCCCGGGACGGGCTGGCTGCCGGGTCCCAGTTCACCAGGGCCTCGATATCCGCGTCCGAGACATACTCCTGGTCGCCGTGCCGCAGCAGGTTTTCCAGCAGCAATTTGAGCGCGTAGGGCAGACTGTCGACATCGCCACCGGCAGTGTCACAATCGAGCGGGAAAATAGTGTAGCTTTCGCCGTTGACGGAAAGTGTCTCGGTCTTGCGATAGCGGGTGCTCATGGTCTCTCCCTTTGTCTCGCCTCGATTTCTGACACTATAGCAGGCCGACCGTGGTCTGAGACAACCCCGGCCCGCCTGCGTAGGGTACTGGTGAAGTGCCGAGAGCGGCCCTGGTCGGAATATTCAGCAACAGGAGGACAGTTTGACGACGGTGATTCGAAGGCTTTGTCGCGGGGTGCTGGCTGCTGGCCTTACCGGTCTGGCCACGGCGCTGGTGTGGGTTGCCGGCGCCGCGGCCCAGGTGCCGGTCGGTGTAGTGACCGTGGCCGAGGAGCGCGTGCTGCAGGAACTGCGGCTCACCGGCTCGGTGACCGCCGAACGCAGTGCCCGCCTGTCCCTGGCTACGGCGGGCCTGGTGCAGACGCTCGCGGTGGACGCCGGCAGCCGGGTTGCCGCCGGGGATACCTTGTTGGGGCTGGATGACGAGCTGGCCCGTCTCGACAGGCAAGCCAGCCAGGCCGCCGCCAGGGAGGCGAGGCTGCAACTGGAAGATGCGCGTCGCCGCCTGGAGGAGGGGCGCAGCCTGCTGCCCCAACGGGGCATTGCCGAAACCGCCGTGCGCGACCTGGAGGCGGAGGTGGCCCAGGCCGAGGCCGCCCTGGCTCGCGCGGAGGCGGAGGCAGAACGCCGTCGTGCGGTGCTCGCGCGGCACCAGCTCCGTGCACCGTTCGCCGGTATCGTCGCCGCGCGCCACACCGACCTGGGCGAGTGGGTGACCCCGGGCACCCCGGTGTTCGAGCTGGTAGGCCTGGAAAATCTGCGGCTGGAGTTTGCCGTGGCGGAGGATGTCGTCGCCGGTATCCAGTCCGGTGCCGAAACCACCTATCGCCTGGGCAAGGCCCCGGAGCGCGTCTGGGCCGGCCGGGTGGACAGCCTGGTGCCGGTGGCGGACCCCGGTGCCCGTACCTTCCTTTTGCGCATACTGCCCGAGGGCGAGCGGCCGCCCTTCATGCTCCCCGGCATGTCAGTGGGTGCGGAGTTGCAGCTGGATACCGGGCGCCGGGCCCTGACCGTGCCCCGGGATGCGCTGTTGCGCTATCCGGACGGTCGCGTCGTGGTGTGGACGGTGGAGGCCGGCGAGTCCGGTCCGGTAGCCAGGGAAACCCCGGTGCAGCCCGGGCTGACCTTCGATGGCAGGGTCGAGGTCCGCGGTGACCTCGAGCTTGGCGAACGTGTGGTTGTGCGGGGCAACGAAGCCCTGAGCGTAGGCCAGCGGGTGGCGCCGGTCGAACAGCCCGCGGGGAGCTGACATGTTCGAGCAGATTGTACGCCGCGGCACCCTGATGACGGTGATCGTGTTGATTGTCGCGGTGGTGGGTGCGATCGCCGCCCTGCGGATTCCGGTGCAGATGATTCCCGACCTGGATGTGCGGGTGATCAGTGTCCGCACCACCTGGCCGGGGGCAACCCCCCAGGACGTGGAAAAGGAAATCCTGGTCGAGCAGGAGGAGTACCTGCGCAACCTGCCCAGCCTGACGCGGCTGGAGTCTTCCGCCAGCAGTGGCACGGCGGAAATCGAGCTGGAATTTCCCTTCGGTACCGACATCACGGAGATGCTGATCCGGGTCAACAATGCTCTCAGCCAGGTGCCCTCCTACCCGGAGAATGTCGACGAGCCGCGCATCTATGCCAATTCCTTCTCCAGCAATTCCTTCATGTTCTTCAGTGTGGTGCCGCTGCCGGGGAATCCGCGTCAGCTGAACATGGACATGGCGCTGGACTTCGTGGAGGACTATGTCAGGCCTCGCCTGTCGAGGGTGCCCGGTGTATCCGAGGTCAGCGTCTGGGGCGGAGCCGAGCGACAGATCCAGATCCTGGTGGACCCGCGCCGGCTGGCGCAACGCGATCTCACCCTGGTGCAGGTTCGCGAAGCGGTGCGGGCGCGCAACCGGGACCGCTCGGGCGGGGAGATCGAATCCGGCAAGCGCAGCTACCTGCTGCGCACCGTGGGTCGCTTCGAGGACCTGGAGGACCTGGAGAGTCTGATTCTCGAGCGCCGTGGGGACGCCATCATCCGTCTGTCGGATGTGGCGACGGTCAGGCTGGGCAATTTCGAGAAGCGCAGCCTGGCCTATTTCAATGGCGACCCCAACATTTTTGTGGCCATCCGGCGCGAGTCTGGCTCCAACGTCATCGACATCAAGGAAGCCATGCTGCAGGAGCTGGAGGCCACCAATGGCGAGGTGCTGGAACCCGCGGGCATGGTCATGCAGCTGGTCTCGGATGATGTGCGCTATGTCCAGGATTCGGTGCGCAACGTCTGGCAGAACCTCATCCTGGGGGCCCTGTTCGCGAGCCTGGTCATGTACCTGTTCCTGCGCTCGGGGCGTGCCACCGCGGCGGGGGTCATGGGGATTCCCCTGTGCATCATCGTGGCCTTTCTGGGGCTGCTGCTGGCGGGGCGCACGATTAACGTCATCTCCCTTGCCGGGGTCGCCTTTGCCATTGGCATGACCCTGGATAACAGCATTGTGGTGCTGGAGAGCATCGAACTGGAGCGGCGGCGGGGCGCCTCGCGACTGCAGGCTGCGATTGATGGCGTGCGCCAGGTCTGGCCCGCGGTGCTCGCCTCGACCCTGACGACGGTGCTGGTTTTCCTGCCGGTGGTGTTTATCCAGCAGGAAGCCGGGCAGCTGTACTCGGATGTGGCGGTGGCGATTGCCTCGGCCATCCTCGCCTCCATGCTGGTGGCGATTACCGTGCTGCCGACCGTCGCAGCCCGGGTGCCCTTCGGCGAGCGGCCCCGGGGGAGTGCGGCTGGCCGCTGGCGTGACGGCACGCTGCGCCTGGTGAACGGTATTCTGGCCACGACCCGCGCGCGACTGTTGTGCATCGGCGTAACCGTGGCTCTGAGTACCTTGATCATTCTCATGCTCACGCCCCCCGCGGAGTACCTGCCCGAGGGTGAGGAGCCCAAGGTGTTCGCCGTGATGAATGCTCCGCCGGGCTATAACCTCGAGACCATGGCGGAGATTTCCACCGCCATCGAGGCCGAGCTGTTGCCCTACGTCGGCGCCGACCCGGAGGCCTATCGCAATGGCGAGGCGGAGGTGCCGGCGCTGGCCTACGTCAATATGCGTATCGCACCGGAGCAGATGCGCATCATCAGCGAACCGCTGAATCCCGGTGATATCGAGCCGCTGCTGGATATTCTCACGGCGCGCTTCGAGGCTTGGCCCGGGATGCGTGCCTTTGCCGCGCGGGGTTCCATCATCACCAGTAACGATGGCGGTACCCGTAGTATCAACCTGGACATTTCCGGCGCCGATCTGGCACAGCTCTACCAGGTGGCCCGGGTCATTTACGCGCGGGCGGACGAGGTCTTTGGCAATCCGCGCATCCAGAGCCAGCCCTCGTCCCTGAGTCTGGCCCAGCCGATGGTCGAGGTGCGGCCGCGCTGGGAGCGGGCGTCGGAACTGGGACTGGATGCCGAGTCGCTGGGTTTTACCGTGGCGGCCCTCACCGACGGCAGTTTTGTCCACGAGTTCTTCCTCGGCGACGACAAGGTGGATATCTACCTCTACAGCGACGTGGGGCAGTCGGCGACCCTGGATGCCCTGCCACAGCTGCCGGTCTATACGCCCACCGGGGCACTGGTTCCCCTGGCCAGCCTTGCGGATATCGTGGAAACGGTGGACACCGCTCAAGTGCGGCGGGTGGATGGCCGGCGCACGGTCACCCTGAACATCATTCCCCCCCGCAGCGTCGCCCTTGAGACCGGCGTGCAGCGGGTGCGCGAGGAGGTGGTCGGGCAGCTGCAGGCCGAGGGGGCGATTCCGGCGGGGGTCAATCTGGCAATTTCCGGTGCCGCCGACCAGCTGGATGCCACCCGCGAGGCACTCTGGAGCAACTACCTGGTGGCCCTGGTGATTGTCTATCTGCTGATGGTGGCCATCTTTACCCACTGGGGCTACCCCCTGCTGATCATGACCTCGATTCCCCTGGGCATCGCCGGCGGGATCGTCGGGCTGTGGGTACTCAACCTGGTCGGAGGGCTGTTACCCTTGCTGGGTCTGGCCGCCATCGTGCAGCCCTTCGACATGATTTCCATGCTCGGCTTCCTCATTCTCATGGGCACCGTGGTCAACAACCCGATCCTGATCGTTCACCGTTCGGTGCAGAACGTGGAACAGGCGGGCATGGCGCCCCTGGAGGCGGTGCGGGAGGCGGTCAGCGCGCGCCTGCGCCCCATCGCCATGTCCACCATTACCACCCTGTGTGGCCTGGCGCCGCTGGTGCTGATCCCCGGGGCGGGCACCGAACTCTACCGCGGCGTAGGGGCGATTGTGATGTTCGGCATCCTGGGCGCCACCGCGGTGACCCTGACCATGCTGCCGGCGTTGACCGCGCAGGTGCTGATCTGGCAGCAGCGGCGGTGCGACAGCGGGGATGCGACTGCACAGAGCGGCTGATTCCCGCTACCATGACGGTTTGAACCACTGAACCGAGAGGATAATCACAATGAGCGAAGCCTGGATCATCGACAGTTGCCGTACGCCCCGTGGCATCGGCAAGGCCGGCAAGGGTGCCCTGGCGGATCTGCACCCGCAGCACCTGGGGGCCACCGTGCTGAAGGCGCTGGCAGAGCGCAACAGCCTGGACACGGCCCTGGTGGATGACATCATCTGGGGGACCAGTTCCCAGCGCGGTGACCAGTCCGGTGACCTGGGCCGCATGGCGGCCCTGCAGGCCGGCTACGATGTGCGCTCCAGTGCCGTGACCCTGGACCGTTTCTGCGGCTCGGGCATCACCTCGGTGAACCTGGCGGCGGCGAGCATCCTGTCGGGGATGGAGGACCTGGTGGTGGCCGGGGGCACCGAAATGATGTCCCTCTACGGCAAGGAGGGAAACACGGCCTCGCCCTTCCTCGACAACGGCAATACGGTCTTGCGCGAGATGCACCCCCAACCTCACCAGGGGGTCTGCGCCGATGCCATTGCCACCCTCGAGGGTATTCCCCGGGAGGATCTCGATCGCCTCGCCTTCGAGTCCCAGCAGCGCGCTGACCATGCCATTCGCAACGGCCACTTCGACCGCTCCCTGGTGCCGGTCTACCGCCCGGACGGCAGCCTGGCCCTGGATCGCGAGGAGTTTCCCCGTCCCGAGACCACCCTGGACGGTCTGGGTCAGCTCAAGCCCGCCTTCGAGGCGATCGCCGACTACCCGCTGGATGAGGCTGGGACCACCTTCCGCAAGCTGGTGCTGCAGAAGCACCCGGACCTGCAGATCAACCACGTCCACCATGCGGGCAACTCATCGGGGGTTGTCGACGGGGCGGCGGCGCTGCTGCTCGCCTCACCGGCCTTTGCCCGGGAGCACGGCCTGAAGCCCCGCGCCAGGGTGATCGCCATGGCCAACATGGGGGATTCGCCCACCTTGATGCTCAATGCACCGGTGCCGGCGGCGCGCAAGGTACTGGCCAAGGCCGGCCTGAGCCTGGAGGACATCGACCTGTTCGAGATCAACGAGGCCTTCGCGGTGGTGGCGGAGAAGTTCATCCGCGACCTCCAACTCGACCGGGAGAAGGTCAACGTCAACGGCGGCGCCATGGCCCTCGGCCACCCCATCGGGGCCACCGGGTCGATTCTGATCGGTACCCTGCTGGATGAGCTGGAGCGCCGGGATCTGCGCCGCGGTCTGGTGACCATGTGCGCCGCCGGGGGCATGGCGCCGGCGATCATTATCGAGCGGGTGTAAGACCTATGGCGTGTGCCGTGGATGACGACTACCGTGCACGCCTGTGGCCGCTGCCGCCCTGTTTGCAGACCGGGGAGGGCAGCGCGCGCCGCGTGGGTGTGGAACTGGAATTTGCCGGGCTCGACCTGCGGGCCATCGTGCGCATTCTCCGGCATGCGCTCGGTGGCGAGGTGGAAGTGGTCTCCGACTACGAGCAGCTGCTGCGCGACACCCGGCTGGGAGACTTTGGCATCGAGCTGGATTTCGCCTGGCTCAAGCGGGTGGGGCGTGAGCGGCGCGAGTCGGACAGCGCCGAGCTTTTTGGGGAATCCCTGCTCAAGGTGGCCGCCGAGCAGGTCGTGCCCTGGGAGGTGGTGGGCCCCCCGGTGCCGATGGCGGATCTTTGGCGCCTTTGCGCCCCCCTCGCCACTTTGCGCGAGGCCGGCGCCCTGGGTACCGGTCACGCCCCCCACTATGCCTTCGGTCTGCACCTCAACCCGGAGTTGCCCGCGCTGGATGCTGCGACGGTGCTCGCCTACCTGCGCGCCTTCCTCTGCCTGTTCGACTGGCTGCGCCAGCGCAGCCGAGTGAGCCTGACCCGCCGTCTTACCCCCTACATCGATCCCTTTCCCACCGAGTATTCCCACCGGGTGCTCGATGACAGCTATCGACCGAACATGTCGGCCCTGATCGATGACTACCTGCGCTTCAACCCGACACGTAACCGCGCCCTGGACCTTCTGCCGCTGTTTGCCCACCTGGATGAAGCGCGCGTGCGCAGCCGGGTGCCGGATCCCCGCATCAAGGCCCGGCCGACGCTGCATTATCGGCTGCCCAACTGCCAGATCGACGAGCCCGAGTGGGGGCTGGTGCTGCCCTGGCGCGACTGGCTGCAGGTGGAAGCCCTCGCCTGTGATGAAGCGCGTCTGCGCGAGGCCATGCAGGCCTGGCGCGCGGTTCACGGTGGCGCCACCGGCGGTCTGTTCAGTAACTGGGAGGAACAGTGTCGGCGCTACCTCCTGCCGGAGTTGCTTTGAAACGACCACTGGTGGGGGTGACCGGCGGGGACAGGGGGCTTCCCCTGGCCTGGTGGTTCACGCATCTGGCGCTCTGGCGTTCGGGGGCCCGCGCCCTTCGCTTGAGTCCTTCCCGGCCCCTGCCACTGGATGATCTCGATGCGGTGGTGATCAGCGGTGGCGACGATATCGACGTTCGCCTTTATCTGCCGGACAGCCCCGAAGTGGCACCGGCCGACCCGGAGCGCGACCGCTTCGAGATTCGGGTCCTCGAGCATCTGATGCACAGGAAGTTGCCGCTTCTGGGTATCTGTCGCGGCGCCCAGTTGCTCAACGTGGTGCGTGGCGGAACCCTCTATCGGGATTTGCGTCCCCTGCGCCGCCGCACCAGCAACCGGCGCACGCCCTTGCCGCGCAAGACGGCGCTGGTGGAAGAGGATTCTGGCCTGGCGCGAATTCTCGGCAGGACTCGTCTGCGCATCAACAGCCTGCATCAGCAGGCTGTGCTTGAACTGGGCCAGGGCCTGGTGCCGGTAGCGCGGGACCTGGATGATTTCATCCAGGCGGTGGAGGCCCCGGAACACCCCTTTCAGGTCGGTGTGCAGTGGCATCCTGAATACCTGCCCATGCAGCGAGAGCAGATGAACCTGTTTCGGGCTCTGGTGCGCGCATCGCTGGAGGGCGGTGAGGGCGACGATCCCTGGGTGAAGCCCGCTTCGCCCTCGTGATAGACTCGCTGCAACAGACACAGCAATGCCGGGAGGCAAGCCATGACCGCAACCGACCAGGAGCAGCACCACCAGTGCATGCAACGCTTCATTGACCTGGCCAACACGATGAAGAATGAAGGGGTGCCGACCCGGGTGATTTCAGCCGGTCTGATGACCGCCTCCGGTGTCTATGCAACCTACACCGTCGCGGGTAACAGCGGCGGCCTCAACCCCTCGGGGGTCGACAAGGTTGCCGAGGCCTACAAGGAAAACCTGCAGCGCATCCAGGAGGCGAAACGCGAGGAGGCCCAGGCGGCCCAGCAGCAGGGCAACTGATCGCCCGGTGGGCGCCGGCCACTGACGGCAGGCGCTTTCTCCTGGCTCAGGGAGTGGCGGTCGCGGGTGCGGCCGCCGCGAGTTCCGCCCGCACTTCGCGGATGCGCGGAGCAAAGTGTCCCACCGCCAGTAGCGGCTTCAGCGCGTCCAGCTCGACCGGTTTGCTGAACAGGTAGCCCTGGATGGTGAGCTCGCCCCCGCGGGTGAGAAACTCGAACTGTTCTGGCGTTTCCACCCCTTCTGCCACCAGCTCCAGGTTCAGCGATCGTCCCATGGCGATGATGGCGCTGACCAGGCTGGCATCTGCATCGCTCTTGTCGATGTCGATCACGAAGCTGCGATCGATTTTCAGTTCATCCAGGGGGAAGCGACTCAGATAGCTGAGAGACGAGTAGCCGGTGCCGAAATCGTCGATGGACAGGCGTACGCCCAGCTGCTTCAGGTCTCGCAACAGACCGAGTATCTGATTGCTGTCCTCGACCAGTATGCTCTCGGTCAGCTCCAGCTCCAGCATGTCCGGTGAGGCCCCGGTTTCTTCGAGGATCGTTCGCACCCGCTCGGCAAAGTTGCTGGAAAACTGCAATGCGGAAACATTCACGGCGACCTTGGGCAGGTGCAGGCCCTCGCGGCGCAACTGCACGATGTCCCGGCAGGCGGCGCGGATCCCCCACAGCCCCATCTCGCCGATCAGACCGGCCTCCTCGGCGATGGGGATGAAGCGGAAGGGCGGGATCATCCCCTGTTCCGGGTGCTGCCAGCGCATCAGGGCCTCCACCCCCATGACGGTCCCGGTCTCTGCGTCCACCTGTGGCTGGTAGTGGAACAGCAGCTCGTCGCGCTCCAGGGCGCGGCGCAGATCGGCTTCCAGTCGCAGGCGGTCGACGCTCTCGGCGTCCATGCTGTGGTCGTAGAAGAGAAAGGTGTTCTTGCCCCGGGCCTTCGCCTGGTGCATCGCGGTATCTGCGGCCTTGAGCAAGCCCTCGATGCTGTCGGCGTCCTGGGGCGCCACGGCGATACCGATACTCGGTGTGACCACCAGTTCGTGCCCGTCGATGGTGATCGGTTGCAGGAGGCTGTTGAGCAGGCGCTGGGCGACCTTGCTCACGGCATCCTTGTTCTCGACCTGGTTGAGCACCACGGTGAATTCATCGCCGCCGAGGCGGGAGACATCGATGCGCGATTCGTTGTCGACGAAGTGTGCGACTACATCGCTCTCGCGCACGCAACTCGCCAGGCGCTGGGCGACTTCCTTCAACAACAGGTCGCCGGCACTGTGGCCGAGGGAGTCGTTGATGCGCTTGAAGTTGTCCAGGTCGAGAAACATCAGCGCCAGCAGCTCATCGTTTCGCCGCGCCAGGCGCAACAGCAGGTCGAGCTGCTCGGTGAACAGCCGGCGATTGGGGAGAGCGGTCAAGCTGTCGAAGTAGGCCAACTGACGCAGCCGGTCGCGGGTTTCGGTGACCTGGCGTACGGCACGGCTGAGCTCTTCATTGCGTTGACTGAGCTGCACGGTGCGTTCCTGGACCTTCATGCTGAGCAGTTGATGGTCGACATCAATCCGGCTCTTGTACTGATTGAGCCCGCCGATGATGGCATTGAGGACCGAAGCTATCTCCTGGATTTCCCCGCTGCCGTCGACGGTGACCGGTTCCTCCAGGCGCCCGGCATTGATGGCGTCGGCCTTGCTGGCGAGTTGCGCCAGGGGGGCCATCAATCGCCGGGTGTACCAGGTAATCAGCAGACAGGCACCCAGGACCAGCAAGGCCCCGAGGGCCGCCTGCAGGGCGGTGGCCGGGAGCACCGCGAGCAGGGTATGCGCGCGGCTGATCCCGAGCTGCAGGTAGGCCGCGACAAAGCGGCTGCTCGCGGGGTTGGCGAGTGCCGCGGCGAGCTGCTGGCGATCCACGCTGCCGCTGGCGGGGTTGATGGGGGCAAAAACTGGCAGCGTGATGTCGGTCATACGCTCGCCACCGGCCAGTAGCGCGACGGCGAGGGGGGCGCCACTGTCCCCGGTGTGGCTGCTGAACCCGGTCTCCGTGGGTGACAATTCCGCGTCGCGTACCGACCGCAGGTCCGGCGGCGGACTGGTCTGCCCTGTTTGCTGCCAGCTTGCCAGCACGCGCCCCTCCGGGGAGAGCAGGCGCGCGTAGCGGAGTGCGCGGTCGCGCCGCACCAGCGCTCGCAGTGTCTGTTCGAGGGTCTCGCCCTGTGCCAGCACCACCGCAGTGGCGAGCTCGGCAGGCGCGGCTTCGGCGCTGAGAGCAGCGATCAGTTGTTCGCGGTGGTGGCGGTATTCGCCCTGGGCTATCAGGAGAATGACCAGTGCCAGGGCGACCAGGCCGATGACCAGGACCAGGCGGTTGATCCGGGCGGCGACACTCACGGCTGAGCCCTCTCGGTGACGGCGCGCTCGATCGGTGCGGCGGCCCGGGTATCGCCGCCTTGGGGCGCCCGCGGCTGGGGTTCGGGGTAGAGGTCGAGCAGGGGCTGGGGAATGCCTCCGGCCGTGACGATCCAGGCGTGGCGGCGATTGAGCAGGCGCGGTTCCCGCACGCCGCAGGAGTGCGCGATGATTTCCACCTCATGCATCAGGTTGGTGGCGTAGTTGGCTACCCGCTGGGCCTTGTCCTCGGGCACCAGACCGCGCTGGAGATCGGGGTTGTGGGTAGTGACGCCGGTCGGGCAGGTATTGCGGTTGCACTGCAGCGCCTGGATGCAGCCGAGGGAAAACATGAAACCCCGGGCCGAGTTGACCGTATCGGCGCCCAGGCAAAGGGCTGCCGCCACGGCACCGGGGTTGATCATCTTGCCGGAGGCGATCACCCGGATGCGTTCGCGCAGGCCGTGCTCGATCAGTTTATCGACCAGCAGTGGCAGGCTGCGCCGTATCGGCAGGCCCATCAGATCCATCAGGCTCTGGGGGGCGGCTCCGGTGCCGCCATCGGCGCTGTCGAGGGTAATGAAGTCGGGCGCGTGGTCGAGACCCAGGGCGTGGATACGTTCGCAGAATTCGTCCAGCCAGCCCGGGTCCCCCAGTGCCAGCTTCATGCCGGTCGGTTTGCCGGTGACCTCGCGGATATGCTGCAGCTGTTTGAGCAGGTCGTCGACGCTGTTGATTTCCGGGTGACGGTTGGGGCTGATCGAGTCCATTCCCGCCGGGATCCCGCGGGTGCTGGCGATGACCTCGGTCACCTTGCGGCCCGGCAGGATGCCGCCCTTCCCGGGCTTGGCCCCCTGGGATAGCTTCAACTCGAACATGCGCACCTGTTCCAAGGCGGCGAGGTCGCGCAGACGCGCGTCACTCAGGCACCCCTGATCATCGCGCACGCCATACTTGGCTGTGCCGATCTGGAAGACAATGTCACAGCCCCCTTCCAGGTGGTACTGGGATAGCCCGCCCTCGCCCGTGTTCAGCCAGACGCCAGCCTTGGCCGCGCCGCGGGAGAGTGCCTGCACCGCGGGGCGAGACAGCGCGCCAAAGCTCATGCCGGAGATATTGAAAAAACTGTGGGTACTCCAGGGTTGCCTGGCATAGCCCTCGCCGAAACAGATGGCACTCCGCGCGCAGACCTCCTCATCCAGGGGAGGAATCAGGGCGTTGAGAAAGACAAAGTCACCCGGCTGGTTGAGTGGCAGTGTCGAGCCGAAGGCGACGGTGGAATCGAGGTTTTTGGCGGCCCGGTAGACCCAGCTGCGCTGGGCCCGGTTGAAGGGCAGTTCCTCGCGGTCCTGGGCAAACAGGTACTGACGCAGGAAGGTGCCCAGGTGCTCCAGCATGTACCTGCCGCGAGCGATGACCGGGTAGTTGCGGCGCAGGCTGTGGTGGGTCTGGCGGGTGTCCACCCAATACATCCAGGCAATGGCGAGCAGTAGCATGACCAGCCCGACCGCGAAGGCAACAGCAACCCATTGCAGAACCAGGCTGGTGAACTGTTGGATGACGTCCATGACCGGGAATCTCTCGAGTGAACAGGGGCTTACGGTACGCCAAACCGTCTGTCGAGCCAAGCCGGAAGGGGCTTTTTCCCGTTCGCAGCAGCCTGCCTGGCGGACCTTGGCCGGTGGCCTGCGCCGTCGGCTGAATTGACACTGACGTCCGCGGTGACGAATAATCGACGGCCAATTCCCGAGCGTACGCTTTCTTGACCACATTGCCATCCGACAATCCGCTGGTCTGTATCGGTATCTGTACCCGCCGCAGACCCATGATGCTGGAAAACCTCCTGGAAAGCCTGACAGCGCTGGTGCTGCCGGTGGGCGTCCGGGTGTCCGGTTGCGTGGTGGAGAACGATAGCCGGGACTCCCAGGGCGAGCTGGTGACGCGCTATGACAACCGTCTGAGCTGGCCGCTGGCCTACTGCCAGGAGCCGCACATTGGTATCCCGCAGGCACGCAATCGCCTCCTTGATCACGCACAGCAGCTTGGCGCCACGGCCCTGATCCTGGTGGATGACGATGAAGAGGTGACCAGCGACTGGCTCCAGGCCCTCTGCACCATGGCGGCCAGTCGGCAGTGGCAGGCGGTGATCCAGGGGCGGGTTATCAGCCGGGTACAGAATCCCAGGCAGCAGCATTACGAGCGCTTTTTCCAGCGCAAGCCACGGCCCAGTGGCGAGTCCCTGCGCTACTGCGCCAGCAACAACACACTGGTTCCCATGGCGGAGGTGCAGCGCCTTGGGCTGCGCTTTGACGAGCAGCTTCGGGAAGTGGGTGGTGAGGATACGGTCTTTTTTTCCGCGGCACGACGCGCCGGTATCCCACTGCTGTACTGTCAGGAGGCCGTGGTCACGGAGGTTGTCCCACCGTCGCGGGCGAACTTGCGCTGGCTCTCGCAGCGCAAGTTCCGGGTGGGCTTGATGCTCGGAGGCGGCGTGCTGGCGGACAAGCCACGCAACCTTCTGCGCTCCCTGGCCTATGGTCTGCGGGCACTGGTCGGCCTGTTGCCGTTGCTCTGGTGGCTTTTGCGCAGGCGCCGCGAGCGCGCCGTGCGGCAGTGGCTTACCGTCTGCCGGGATGCCGGCAGACTGATGGGCTATTTCCGGGTCAGGGTGCGCCCCTATCAGCGCGTGGATGGCTACTGACAGCATCGGCAAGATAGCGGGCGAGCAGGAGCGACAGCGGGATCCAGTAGTAAAACCACACGTGGTGAGGCTTGACCAGGGGCTGCTGGCCATTGGTCATCAGGAAAAACACCCCCAGGGCCCACCAGCCCGCTACCGGCAACCAGTCCGGATGGGAGCGCAGGACGCGCCAGCCGATAAAGGCTCCCCCGGCGAGCTGGCCGAGCAGCAACAGGGCGCCGACAAGGCCGCCCACGCGCCAGGTATCCAGCAGCATGTTGTGGGCGTGACCAATCACGGGTTGTGCCGGGAGATACAATGGCAACTCGGCGCCGACCCCGTGCCCGAACCACCGGGCTTGCGCAATCTGCCCCAGTGATTGCGACCACAGCTCCAGTCGCAGCAGGTAGCCTTCGGGCCGCTCGAGCAGGGGGATGCGTTCCAGGGTCACGGCATACACCGCCACCATCAATAGCGGGACGGCGGCGATTGCCAGGCGCGTACGCAGTGACAGCTGCTGCAGGGCGACATGGAGCAGCATCGCGAAGATGGCGATCAGTGCCAGCAGCGGGACCTTGCTGCGGGAGAGGAGAGCGATCGCCAGGAACAGCAGCAGTGCAGCGAGCCTGACCAGGTTCCACCGGCTGCGGTGGCGGAGGATGGCGCAGGCGAAGAAAATCGCGGCGACAGCGTAGAGTGTGGCGGTGACATTGACATCGCCGCGCAGTGAAACGCCCGCCAGCCTGGGCCAGGCGCCCGTCTCCAGTGCCTGTGTCAGGTAGAGCAACAGCGTCAGCAGAGCGCTGGGCAATGACACCAGGCAAACGGCACCTGCCAGCCAGCGGGGGAAGGGCGGATAGCGCCTGACGCAAACGCTGCAGGCGAGCCACAGGCCGGCGAGAAACAGCAGGGGTTTGACGTGGTACCAGGTGCTTCGGCTCCCCTCTTGAAGGGCTGGGTCCACCCAGCTGGTGCTAAGTGCCAGCCATGCCGGGGGCAGCAAGAGGAAACCGGCTCCGAGCAGGCCGGATCGACGCTGTCGAGGCAGCCACCAGGGCAGGGCGAGCAGGGCGGGGAGCAATACCAGCAGATAGAAGACGCGCGCGCTGTCCCCATAGTCCCGGGCCAGGTAAAAGCTGACTGGCAGCAGTAACAGTCCGGCTGCTGCCAGGTGGCCGAGCCAACGGTCCACCGCGCTCTCAGGTCCGGTCACGCCCGGCCTCCTCGAGCCAGCCATGTACCCCATAGGGTTCGTTTCGCTCGCGCTTTTCCAGCAGACGCAGAATGGCGCGCTGGAGCCCTGCCAGACGCTTGCGCGCCTTGCGTCGAGCCAGCGGTCGGCACCACCAGGCCGGCGTCAGGGGCTGTGGCCAGCCGAGACCGTCGATGACCACGATGCGGGCGGGTACGCCCCCTTGGCACTGGACCACGAGGTTGTGCAGCAGGAGCGCGCGGGAGGGCATGCCCAGGTGCTGCCAGCCACGGTGAAATTCCGCCAGCGCAGCCGTCAGCGCAGCGCTTTGCCCGTGCAGCCAGAGATACTGCTTGAGCGGCAGCGAGATGGCGCCGTCGTCGTCGCGAATCAGTTCACTGCACAGGCCCGGCCCGAGGTTGGTCGCGACCGGGCCGTGCAGCCGCGGCACATAGTCGAAGCTGGCGCTGCCGATATGATGCTGCAGGCGGCGGTAGACCCGCTGCTCCTGCCAGTTGTCGTCAAAGTGACGCAGCGGACGCAGGTTGCGCGGGAAGCGACGCTCGGCGCGTTTGCGCGCGGGGCTGCGGTCCGGCCGCTGAACCTTGATACAGGCGTCGGCGTCCTCCGGGTGGATGAATATCAGGCGGTTGCCGCCGCGGGCAAAGGCTGCCTGCTCGCCGGCCAGATGTATAGGTGCTTGAGCAGTTGTCACGGGCGGTCGACCAGGCCTCGATACAGCTCGCCGTAGGCGCGGCTGATGACGGCACGGGAGAAGCGTTCGCGGTAGGTTTGCCGCCCGCGCCGGGCCATGGCCTGTGCTTCGCCCGGGTTCTGCAGCAGTTGGTTGATCGCGGCGGCGAGTGCGCCACTGTCGTCGATTGGCGTCAGTAGTCCGTCCTCGCCGTCGCTGATCAGCTCGCCGGGCCCCTGGGACGCGGTGGCAATCAGGGGCACCCCCCGGAACCAGGCTTCCACCACGATGCTGCCCAGACCCTCGTGCCGCGACGGGCAGATGAACTGGTCCGCAGCCTGCATCAGGGCCCCGACATCGTCGCGCCAGCCCAGGAAGCGAACCCGGTCGGTCACCCCGAGTTCACGCGCCTGCTGCTTCAGCGAGAGTGCCAGAGGGCCATCGCCTGCCAGCCAGAGGGTGGCGGACTCCACCTGTGTAAGCGCCTGGAGGAGCACATCAAAACCCTTGTTCTCGTGCAGGCGACCCGCCGCCAACAGCACAGGCTGGTCAGCCGGGGTGTCGAAGCTGTCCCGGGGCGGTGTCGGCAGCGTGGTCTCGTCGGCGAAGTTGCCAATACAGCTGATGCGTTCCGCGGGCAGCCCCTCGCGCACCAGGTAATCACAGATGCCGCGGGTGATACCCACCCAGTGATCGGCGTGCCGGTAGTGGCGCAGGTTGTAGTAGTGTCCCAGGCGATTGACCAGGCGCCAGGGGCCGCGCGGCGTATTACCACTGGCGCGGCTCATCCAGGTCATGACGATGTCGGGCGATAGCCGTTCCAGCGCTCGCCGGTAGACCCAGTGATCGACCAGGTCCAGCGGGCCGCCGAAACGGAAGCGCTGTACGGGAATGCCGGCGCTGCGCAGGGCCGCCTCGCGCGCCGGGTTGCGGCGTGTGAACGCGTGCTGGTCGAGCCCGGGGTCGTCGGCCAGGGCCGCCACCAAACGCGTATAGAAATTCTCGGCGCCACCCACCGCGGCGCCGGCCAGGGCCTGTACCACGCGAATCCCCTCAGGCACGGGCGTGCTCCAACCAGGCGTAGTCGTGGCTCCAGTGCAGGCCCAGGCTGGCCTCGACGATATAGCGGGCGTAGAGGTCGATATTCATTTCCGTATGGAAAAAGTGGCGGGTGTTGGCGGCATAGTGACGCCGCAGATCATCGTCGTGATGGAAGCGCATGACCGCACGCTTCAGGTCCTCCAGTTCGCGAAAATACACCAGCGTCTCCTCCGGAAACAGGCTGTCAAAGTGGGCGTCGGCGTGGGTAAAGAGCAGCAGGCCATTGCCGCCCATCTGGGCCATGCGCGCCGAGGCATACCAGTGCCAGCCCTCCTGCCGGTTGAGGTTCAGCCCCATCTTGCTGACCGCCAGGGTGTCGTCATAGTGGCGGCCCCAAACGCCCGGCACGCCAAAGCTGCCGGGGGTATGGAAACGTAGCTCGCCAGCCAGTGCCTCGCGGAGTCCGGCTACCAGCTTGCCGCGTTCGGTCAGGTCATTGGATTTACTGCAGAACAGCAGGTCGTGATCAAAGGTCTCTCGCTGGCTGCAATCCGCGCGCTCCACCGCGGGGTCCACCGGGTTCGGCATGTGCCAGAGCCGGGCGCGTTGGCCGCTAAAGCGGCGCAGTTCGGGCGCGCCGGTAGAAACGAAAATGGCGTCGGCAACGGTGCAGCGCTGGGCGATGCGAGCAGCATTTTCGGGTACAAACAGCGGGTCATTATTGCAAACCGCGATGGTTACAGCGGGGCAGCGCTGGCGCATGGCTTCCAGCGTCGTGTTGGTGATTGCCGGGCAGTGGCCGACGATGACCAGGTCGGGCTGGTAGGCCTCTACGGTCTGCAGCAGGGCGCGGTTGGCCGCCCGCTCGCCGAGCTGCCGGATGCCCAGCGGGGCCAGGAAGGCCGCCGTGTCGCGGTCGCCGAATGGCCGCACTTGATAACCACAGCGGATCAGGCCGTGGAGCAACTTCTGTGCCCAGCTGACCCGGGTGTCACCGTAATTGCGCCACTGTTGGTGGGCGACGTGAAGTATGCGCATGCGGTTCCTTTCGCAGCTGTCAGCCCCGGTCGGCGAGGGCCTGCTCATAGACGGCCAGCGTCGCGTCCGCCTGGGCGCCGAGAGTATAGCAGTCGGGCAGTTGGAACTCGAGAGACCGGTCGCTCAGCAGGCGCTGTGCGGTGGCCAGCAGTGCCACTTCGTCGCCGGGCATCACCAGGCCTTCGGGCAGGCAGTCGCGCAGGCTTTCCGCCGGGCCGCCCTGGTCCCAGGCCAGCACGGGCGTGCCACAGGCCAGTGCCTCGATCACGGTGCGTCCAAAGGGCTCCGGCCGGGAGGACAGGTTGCAAACCAGCTGGCAGGTGGCGTACAGGGTCGCCATATCGCTGCGGTGTCCCAGGAAAAAGACCGACGCCTGCAGTTGCTCCCGGGCCACCTGTTGCTGCAACTCCTTGGCATAGGCTTCCTTGCCGGCTTCCGCTTCGCCGACGATCAGGCCCTGACAGGGCACACCGCGGGCCCGCAGACCGGCGATCAGGCGGATAAAGGTCGCCTGCCCTTTCCAGCGGCTCAGGCGGCCCGGCATCATGATCCAGGGCAGTGTCGGGTCGAGACCGGGGTGCGCCGCACACAGCGCCTCTATCCAATCGGGCCCTGCCCTCATCCCGCCGTGAAAGGCCCGGGTATCCACACCGCGCGGGACCACCGTGATGCGCTCCTCGGGAACCTTTGGGTAGTTGGAGAGGATGTAGTCGCGAACGCAGCGGGAGATGGCGATAACCCGGTCCGCGCGCCCCATGATGGCACTGTAGGCATTGGTCGAATAAAGCCCGTGGAAGGTGCTGACCACGGCCGGGCGCTGATTCGCGGGCAGGGGGCGCAAGGCCAGATAGACCATCCAGGCGGGCACCCGGGAGCGCACGTGGACTACGTCGGGGGCGAGTTCGATCAGCTGTCTGCGCAGGGCCCGGACCGCGAGTAGAGAGCGGAGCGATTTGCGGTGCACCGGAAAGCGGATATGCCGGCTGCCGGTGGCTGCCAGGTTTTCGCTCAGTCGCCCACCGCTGGACATCACCCAGGAATCGTGGCCGCGGGCCACCAGCTCGCGGGCAAACTCGATGGTGCCGCGTTCAACGCCGCCACTGTGCAGTGCCGGGAGCACCTGCAGGATGCGCATGGGTAATGATGTCCTCAAGCAAAATGGTCGATCAGGCGCGCGGCGATGCGATCAGCCTCCTGCAGCGGCGGACCGGACGCTGGCATGTCGCGGTTTGCCTTCAGCTGCGGCAGGGTGGACAAACGCCCCGCCTCGACGAGTGCATCCAGCCCGCGGCTGACCCGGCTGTCATGCCGGCGTGGCACCTTCAGTACGCCAACGCTGGCGCCGCTGCTCAGGGCCTCGTAGACCATGGCGGCGCTGTCCTCGGTGACCCAGATGATACCGCATTGCTGAAATTGCGACAGCAACCAGCCCGGCGGGGCCGCCTGGGCTGGCATGACCCGGAAGCGACTGTCCTCCAGTGTTGCCAGGATGCCCAGTGTCGCTTCGGGCGTGCGTCGTGAAGTTCCCGCGGTCCAGCGCACCCCGGGAAGGGCCTGGCGCAGCTGGCGCAGCTGTTGCTCCAGATCCTCCGGGGACCAACTGTGATGCCGACTGGGGCCGCCGAGTAGGATCAGTCCTGCATGGGTGGCGAGCGTTGTTTGTGCGGCAACCGGGTTGAGGGGGCCGCAGGTGAGCCAGGTGCGCGGCCCTTCTGGCACGCCATCGTGATCCGGCAGGATGCACAGGTCAAAAAGCCGGCGGGGCAGGCTCGGCCGCATCAGTACCACCAGGCGGCCGCCATACTGGCAGCGCAGACGCAGCGCGCGCCAGTGAGTGCGGCGCCCCGCCGCCAGGATCAGCCAGGGTGGCGCCTCGGGCGGCGTCGAATCCGGCGACAGCCAGACCACCGTAGCGTGACACCGCCGCTGCAGGGCCTCGGACAGCCCGCGCAGTTGGCTGCGGTGCCCGGCCAGGCCGTCAGTCACACACCAGATGCTGCCCGGCGTCACGGGCGCAAGCCTGCTTCAGGCGGCGGCGAAACCCGAATAACGGGAGAGGCTTTCGAGGTCGATACCGTAGGCGCCGGGCTCCAGGCTGCGCAGGATGGAAGGCGGCGGCTCCCGGCGAGCTTTGCCGTTGTCGTGGAGGTCGACGGGGCGAGGGCTGGACAGGGGCTCCTTGTGGGTATTGAGCAAAGCCAGAACCCTGGGGCGCAGGCGCCGTACACGGTACTCGCTGACGACCACTGCGACCTCCCCCGACGAGAGCTCCACCAGGGTACCCGCGGGGTAGACCCCCACGGCGCGAATAAACGCTTCCACCAACTCCGCCTGGAAGTCGGTGTTGCGGGCCTCGTAGAGAGTGCGAATCGCGCTTGAAGGTGACTGGGCTGAGGCATAGTGGCGTGGGCTGGTCAGGGCACTGTAGGTATCGACGATGGCCGCCATCTGCCCGACCGCGGGAATCTGCTCCGCTTTCAATCTGCCGGGATAGCCGGAGCCATCCCAGCGCTCGTGGTGGTGTGCCACCATATTGATGACGTCGGGGTTGATAATGCCACTGTTTTCGATAATGCGCAGCCCATGTTGTACATGCGCTTGCATGAGCGCGGCTGCGTCGGTATCCAGCGGTTCCGGGCGGCGCAGGATCTCGGCGTCCACATGCAGCTTGCCGATATCCATCAACATGCCGCCCATGGCCATGGAGCGCAGGTCCTGCCGGGACATGCCGAGCTCCCGTCCCAGAGCCACCGACCAGATGCCGGCGCTGAGAGACTGACCATAGCTGGCCTCGTCGTGGTGTTTCAGGCGGGCCATCCAGAGGCAGGCGTCGGGATTGCGGCTGACGCTGTCGATCAGCGGTTCGACGGCCTTGCGCAGACGAATCGGGTCGACCCTTCCCTCGCGGGCTGCGCTGTCGTAAATGGCTGCCATGTCACTGGAGAGGGCTTCCAGGGCGGCAGCCGCCCGGGGCTGCTCCTTGTCGAACGCTGCCTCGTCGTTATAGGACTGCAGTCGACGATCGCGGAAGATCTGTTCCAGAGGCTGGCGCCTGTGGGAGGCGGCCTTGCGCACGGGTGCTACCCGTTGCCGGCTCTGCCGGGTGTCGATGAACACGTACTCGCAGTGTTCGCGCAGACTCTCGATTTGCGCCCGGGTTTCGATTCTGAAGCCCTGGATCATGAATGGCGTATCCAGCCAGGGCCGGTCCAGTGCGCTGACGAACATTCCGACTTCGAGGTCGCTGGTTGGCATTTTCAGTGAAGTTAGCATGGTCCTGACATCAAGCCCCGTGCCGAGCGCGGAATTGCCTAAGTTCAAGAATAGCGCCGCGCAAGGCGCGGTGAAGCAAAAAACTGCAAAAAAGTCAGGATTTCTTCAATTAAATGCCGAAATACTCGTGTAGATCGATCTCTTCAAGCTGAATGCCGAAGGCGTCGGGCTCCAGGCTGCGCCGAATGCCGGGCAGCGACTTGCGCCGCCAGCTGGAACCGTCGGCCTGGAGTTTCAGTAGCTCGGGCTTTTCCAGACGGCGTTTGCCGGCGTCAAGCAGCCGTAGCACCGTCGGCCGCAACCTGTGTGCCCGGTACTCGGCGACGACCACGGCGACACTGCCATCCGTGAGTTCCACCAGCGTCCCGGCGGGATAGATGCCGACAGCGCGGATGAAGGCCTCCACCAGTTCCGCCTGGAACTCGATGTCGCGCATGTCGTAGAGGGCGCGCATGGCCGCGGCCGGGGAGAGGGCGCTGGCGTAGCCGCGGTCGGTGGTGATGGCGGAGTAGGTGTCCACCAGGCCGGCAATGCGAGCGAAGGTAGGGATGCGATCCTCGGTCAGGCCGCGGGGGTAGCCGGAACCGTTGTAGCGTTCGTGGTGGTGGGCAACCATGTCGAGTACATCGCGGTTCATGATGCCGCTGGCCCTGACAATTTCCAGGCCGTGCTCGATGTGGGCCTGAACCACTTCTGCCTCGTCCGGGCTCAGGGGGCGCTGGGCATTGGCGATATCACTGGGGACGTACAGCATGCCTACGTCCAGCAGCATGCCCCCCATGGCCAGCGAGCGCAGGTCGGACTTCGGCAGGCCGAGCTCCCTTCCCAGTGCCACGGCCCAGATGCCAGTATTCAGCGCGCGCTGGTAGGTGTAGCGGTCGTGTCGCTTGAGGCGCGATACCCACACGCTGGCGTCGGGGTTGCGCGCCACGCTGCCCAGCAGGGGATCCAGTGACTGGCGCAGCATGACTGTGTGGATCCGGTTGTCACGGGTCGCGCGCTCGTAGGATTGTTGCAGGTCATCGGTCAGGACATCGATCGCCTGGTTGGCGGCGGCATGCTCCTGAATGAAATCGGTCTGGTCGCGGTAGGGCTTCAGCGAGCGGTCAAAAAAGATGGTTTCCAGGGGTAGATGCTGCCGCGCGCTGCGGGTTTTCGGCAGAGAGAGCGACATACCGCTCTGTTCGTTGTCCACCAGCACATACTTGCAGAGCTTCTGCAGTTCCTCGATCTGCTCGCGGTTTTCGATGCGAAAACCCTGCATGGCAAAGGGCGTGCCCAGCCAGGGTCGGTCGAGCCGACTGACGAACATGCCGATCTGCAGGTCCTCGGTGGCAACTTTTCGGGTGTCCAGCATGCTTAGAATCGTGGGAGGCGAGCCAATGGTTTCAACAGTCTACCAGTTTGCCCCGCCGGCTTGGCAGCGGGAAGAAGCGCAAGCGTGTTGCCCCCCTGAGGCAGACCTGATTTAATGCAATCCCATTAAAATAGCCAGAAGGCGGAGGTGCCGGTGCGGAACCAGAGTCGTTACGATTTCAGTCAGGCCAAGGTCTTGGTTACCGGTGGCACCAGTGGCATCGGGGCTGCCATTGCGGGCGCCTACCGGGCTGCGGGTGCGGAGGTTACCATCACCGGGACACGCGCAAGTGCGAGTGACTACGAGGTTGATCTCTCCGGATACCACTATGCGGAACTGGATATCGAGTCGCCAGAGCAGATTGCCGCGCTGGCGGCGAGCCTCGAGGGTCTGGATATCCTGGTGAACAACGCCGGACTGGCGCTGCCCTCCCTGGGCCTGGATGAGTACGACCCGGAGGTATTCCAGCGCGCCGTGAACATGCACCTGGTGGGAGCCTACCGCCTCTCGCGCGGCTGCCGCGACCTGCTTGCCGCCAGTGAGCTCGAAGGCGGGGCTTCGATAGTCGGCATCGCCTCGATGAGCTCCTATTTCGGTATCGGCATCGTGCCGGGTTACGGCGCAGCCAAGACCGGGCTGCTGGGGATGACCCGCGCCCTGGCCGTGGAATGGGGTAAACTGGGGATACGCGTGAATGCCGTTGCGGCGGGCCTGACCGCCAGCCGCATGACCGCCGCCACGTTCGAGAACCCGGAGTGGGCCCAGCCGACCCTGGCGCGTACGCCACTGGGGCGTCTCGGGGAGCCGGAGGATATTGCCGGTGCCGTGCTCTTCCTGAGCAGCGCCCAGGCCGGCTGGATTACCGGCCAGACGCTGCCCATCGACGGTGGTTTTACGGTCTCCGGCTGATGGCCCAGGGGCGCTTCGTGCCCCTACCTGTTGGTCAGCGCCTGGACGCTGGCAGAATCTGTACTTTGAACTCGGGAACTGATCATGACTGCGACCTACACACCTGGAACGCCCTGTCGACTGGCGGATGTGCCGCATTGGGATGCGGAAACCGACGTCCTAGTGGTTGGCTTCGGTATAGCGGGTGCCTGCGCGGCAATCGAGGCAGCCAGCGCTGGCGCCAGTGTCACAGTGCTGGAGGTGGCCTCGACCTGGGGTGGCAGCGCTGCCCTCTCCGGTGGCGAGTTCTACCTCGGCGGTGGTGGCGGCACGCCGGTACAGCAGGCGGCGGGTTTTGAGGACAGCACGGAAGATTTTGCCAGCTACCTGCGCCTGAGTGGTGGGCCAGGGGTGGATGAGGAACGTGTGGGACTCTATGCCGAAGGCGCCCTGGATCACTTTCGCTGGCTGCAGGAGCAGGGCATTCCCTTCAAGGGAACCTTTCTGCCCGGTAAATGGCTGGAGCCGATGACCGATGACACCCTGATCTGGTCCGGCAGCGAAATGGCCTGGCCCTTCTCCGCCGTGGCCAAACCGGCGCCGCGGGGGCATGCCGCGCAAATGGAGGGCATGGGGGCGGGCAAGGTGATCATGGATCTTCTCGCCGAACGCGCCCTGGGCCTGGGCGTCAGGGCCGAGTTCGATGCCCGCGCGCTATCCCTGGTGGCGGATACGGACAATGCCGTGCAGGGCCTGGTCGCTCGCATCGACGGCCAACCGCGCTTCATTCGTGCCCGCAAGGGCGTTATCCTGTGCGCCGGGGGCTTCATCTGCAACCAGGAGATGCTGCGTCGCTTCGCGCCGGAGGCCCTGGTGGCCGCCGAGGTACCCACAACTGGCGGCAACGACGACGGTTCGGGCATTCGCATGGGGATGTCGGTGGGCGGCGCGGTCTCGCACATGCACGAGTTCTTTGCCACCAAGCCGCTATTCCCGCCGGACAACATGGTGCGCGGCATTTTCGTCAACCAGCGCGGTCAGCGCTTCATCAACGAGGATGCCTACCACGGCCGCATTTGTCGTTACATCCTGCGTCAGCCCGAGGGGCGCGCCTGGCTACTGATGGACAACGCGATCTTTGCGCGTCCGGATTTCCGCCCGGACATCGACATCGCCGCGGTAGGGGAAAGCTGGGAAGAGGTCGAGACCGATCTCGGCCTGCCCGCCGGGGAACTGGTTCACACCGTTGAGCGCTATAACGCCTATGCGGAGGCCGGGGAGGACCCGCTCTTCCACAAGCACACACAGTGGATGCAGCCCCTGGTGGAGCCGCCCTTCGCGGCGCTGAGTTTCTGCCCGGAGGACTACCCCGCTACCGGCTTTACCCTGGGCGGATTGACTACCCAGCCGACTGGCGAAGTGCTGGACGTGGACGGCCAGCCGGTACCCGGCCTCTATGCGGCCGGTCGCACCACCTGTGGCCTGCCCCGCTGGGGTGAGGGCTACAGCTCCGGGATTTCATTGGGGGATGGCAGTTTCTTCGGGCGGCTGGCGGGCCGCACCGTGGCAGCCCGCCCCGCCGCTGACAGCGACTCGGATCAGGCGGCCTGAGCTCCCCGCACCAGGCGGCCGGGCAGGGCCCCGGTCGCTTCGCCGTTGTGCTGGACAACCGTGCCGTTGACCAGGGTTGCTGTATAGCCTAGAGCGCCCTGGTGTACCCGCCGGCCGCCGGCAGGCAGGTCGTAGTGCACCCGTGGTGGCAGCAGGGTTAACTGGTCGAAGTCGATGATATTGATGTCCGCTCGGTAGCCCGACTTGAGCAGGCCGCGATCATTGAGGCCCACGGCGCGCGCGGTGTCGTGGGTCAGGCCGCGGATGGCCTCTTCCAGGCCCAGGCGTTCCCCTTTTTCACGGTCGCGCACCCAGTAGGTCAGCAGGTGGGTCGGCAGACTGGCATCGCAGAGGAAGCCCAGGTGCGCGCCACCATCCCCCAGGCCAAAAATGCTGTGGGGGTGGCGCAGCATGGACAGGGCGGCATTCAGGGTGCCGTCGGCGAAATTGACCACCGGCAGCATGATCACCGCCTGGCCGTCCTGTTCCAGCATCAGGTCATAGGCGCAGGCCTCCGGACTGACACCGCGGCGGGCCGCGATGGCGCTGACCTTGTTTTCCGCGTCCGGCTCGTAGTCGGGGTTTTCCCCGAGCGGGTACATCAAGTCCCAGCAGCGCAGCAGCATCTCACCGGGGAAATCCGAGGGCTCGGGCGTTTCCCCGATGATCCGCTGGCGGATTTCCGGATCGCGAAGGGCGCGACGACGTTCCTTCAGCGGCAGAGTCTGCAGGGACTTGAAGGTGGGGGTGTAGCTGAAAGGGTTGAAGCTGACCTCGAAGCCCATCAGGATGCCCACCGGTCGGCCGCTGACCTGCCCGGTGACTGCCAGCCCCTCGCGCTGGCAGTCCTCCATCCAGTCGAACACCGCACGCCACTTTTCCGGCGCGTTGTGCCACTGCATGACCGAGAGTGACATCGGCCTTGCCGTTTGCTCGGCGACACGGCGCAGCATGCCCAGCTCCTGGTCGACATCGCTGAAGTCCGATACCAGCTGCAACACGCCCTTGCCTCGGCTGTCCAGGGCTTTGCCGATGGCGATCAGTTCGTCCTCCGCGGCGTCCAGAGTGAAAATCAACTTGCCGTCGCTGGCGCGGTGATTGATGGTACGCGACGTGGCAAAGCCCAGCGCGCCAGCCTCCACTGCCTCCGCCGCGAGTTCTGCCATGCGGGCGCAATCCTCCGGTGTGGCGGGTTGCCGCTCCACCGCGCGCTGGCCCATGGCGAACACCCGCAGGGCGGCGTGGGGCAGCTGGGTGGCGATATCGGCGTCGTACTGCCGCTGTTCGAGAAAATCCAGATACTCCGGAAAGCTCTGCCAGGTCCAGGGCAGGCCGGTACTCAGGACCACTTCGGGCAGGTCTTCCACGCCTTCCATCAGGCTGACCAGGCTCTCCCGGTCCGTGGGCCGACAGGGTGCGAAACCCACCCCGCAGTTGCCCATCAGTACGGTGGTAACGCCGTGGGCGGAGGAGGGAGTAATACTGTTGCTCCAGGTCACCTGGCCGTCGTAGTGGGTGTGGATGTCAACAAAGCCCGGAGTGACCAGCTGGCCGCTGGCGTCGATTTCCTCGCGGCCCCGCTGCACCAGTTCCCTGCCAATCGCAACGATGCGGCCCTTGTCTATGGCGATATCGGCCTCGAAGGCGGGCGCGCCGCTGCCGTCGACGACTCGCCCGTTGCGAATCACCAGGTCAATGGTTTCTGTCATGCAAGCGCTCTCCCTGAGTCATAGGACGTCGGTTGTTATACAGTGAGGGTAGGGGCAAGGCCTCCGGGTCGTCCAGTCGCGCTGTTCAAGCATCTTGACCAGGTACGGATTTGCGCGCTGCGAGTCTTGCGCGCTGGATTGCCTGTTGCCAAAGACGCAGGGTGCTCTTGACCCTGGGGTAGGCCCACGGTTTTACACTCACGGTGTTTCAAGGCTTAGTCAGCGAAGGTTGTCAGGATGAGAATCGGGGAGTTGTCCAGGCGCAGTGGAGTCAGTCGCGACACCATTCGTCACTACGTGACGCTGGGTTTGCTGTTGCCGAACAGGGATGCCGCCAATCACTACCAGCTGTTCGACGACAGGTGCCTTTCGCGCCTGCGCTTCATTCGCTCGGCGAAAAGCCTGGGCCTGCAGCTGGCGGACATACAGGCGATCTTTGCCGATGCGGAAGAGAGGGACTCTCCCTGTCCGCGGGTCAGGGAACTGATGGAAAGCCGGGTTCGAGAGACACGGCACCGCATCGCCGAGTTGCAGGCCCTCTGCGACCGCATGGAGAGCGCCATGGAAAGCTGGCGGGAGATGCCGGATCGCTCACCGAACGGAAAGTCGGTCTGTCATTTGATTGAGTCGCAGGCTCCGGACGACTCGCAGTCTGATATGAATATCGATGGAGGACAGGGTCATGACCACTGAACACGCGTGCACGGCCAGTGATGGCGGTGATTTGCGGGACCCCGTATGCGGCATGTCGGTGACCCCCGATTCTCCGCATCACTGGCAGCATGACGGCAAGGACTGGTACTTCTGCAGTGCCGGATGTCGCGGCAAGTTCGCCGCCGATCCGGAACACTACCTGTCGGGGCGACACCGGGAAAGCCGCCCCGGTGACGACTCGGCCTGGTTTATCTGTCCCATGCACCCCGAGGTCCGACAGCAGGGACCGGGTGACTGCCCCAAGTGCGGCATGGCCTTGGAGCCTGAGGCCCCCTCCCTGGAGGAGGAAGCAAGCCCTGAGCTGATCGCCTTTCGCCGCCGCTTTTATTTGAGCCTGCCCTTCACCGCCGCCGTGTTCCTGCTGGCGATGTTCGGGCACGGCCGGGACTGGATGCCCCGTGCCATGCAGGACTGGGTGGAGTTGCTGCTCAGTTTGCCGGTCGTGTTGTACTGCGGGCTGCCCTTCTTCCAGCGCGGTTGGCAGTCCCTGCGCAATCGCAGTCCCAACATGTGGACCCTGATCGGCCTGGGGACCGGCGCGGCCTGGCTCTACAGTGTGGCGGCCACTCTGATCCCCGGCTGGTTTCCCGCGAGCTTCATCCAGGATGGCCGGGTTGCGGTGTATTTCGAGGCGGCGGTGATGATCATCACCCTGACCCTGCTTGGGCAGTTTCTCGAGCTCAAGGCGCGCTCACGTACCTCGGATGCCCTGCGCTCCCTGCTGCAGCTGGCCCCGGAGCGGGCTAGGCGCATTGCTGACAACGGCGATGAGGACGATGTGCCCGTGGCCGACATTCGTGTCGGTGACCGCCTGCGGGTGCGGCCCGGAGAGCGTGTGCCCGTGGACGCCCGGGTGATCGAGGGGCGCTCCGCGGTGGATGAATCGATGCTGACAGGCGAACCGCTGCCGGTCAGCAAGCAGCCCGGCGATCAGGTGATTGGTGCCACCATGAATACCAGCGGCAGCCTGGTGGTCGAGGCCGCCCAGGTGGGAGAGGACACCACCCTCGCGCAGATCGTGCAGCTGGTCGCCCAGGCGCAGCGCTCCCGGGCACCCATGCAGCGATTGGCGGATGCGGTTGCAGCCTATTTCGTGGTGGCGGTGGTCGCGATTGCCCTGCTCACCTTTTTTGCCTGGGGCATCTGGGGGCCGTCACCGAGCTGGGTCTATGGTCTGGTCAATGCTGTGGCGGTGCTGATCATTGCCTGTCCCTGCGCCCTCGGCCTGGCCACGCCGATGTCGATCATGGTGGCGACCGGCAAGGGCGCGACGCGGGGCGTGCTGTTCCGCGATGCCGCCGTCATCGAGGCGCTGCGCAAGGTCGATACCCTGGTGGTGGACAAGACCGGGACGCTCACCGAAGGGCGCCCGGCTTTTCGCCAGGTGGTCGCTGCGGAAGGCTGGGACGATAACGAGGTGTTGCGACTGGCTGCCAGTCTGGACCAGGGCAGTGAGCACCCGCTGGCCCATGCGATTATCGCGGCGGCACGCGAGCGCCAACTGGCGTTGGAAGCTGCCGAGGATTTCGAGTCCGGGTCCGGTATTGGTGTGACGGGGCGGGTCGGCGGTCAGCCTCTTGCCCTGGGCAACCTGGCGCTTATGCAGGAGCAGGGGGTGGACGCCACGGCCCTGGATGAGCAGGCCAATGCCCTGCGAGAGCGCGGGGCTACGGTGATGTTCCTGGCGGTCAGCGGCAAGCTGGCTGGTGCCCTGGCGGTGGCAGACCCGATCAAGGCGACCACGCACGACGCCATCAAGGCATTGCGGGCCGCGGGTCTGCGCATTGTCATGGCGACGGGAGATGGCGAGGTCACAGCTCGAGCCGTGGCCCGGGAACTCGGCATTCACGAGGTGCACGGCGGAGTCAAGCCGGACGCCAAGTTGGCCCTGGTGGAGCGACTGCAGGGGGACGGCTGCGTGGTCGCCATGGCAGGGGATGGCATCAACGATGCACCCGCTCTGGCAAGGGCGGATGTTGGCATTGCCATGGGAACCGGCACCGATGTGGCCCTGAACAGCGCCCAGGTGACCCTGGTCAAGGGAGACCTGGGCGGTATTGAGCGGGCTATCCACTTGTCACGGCAAACCGTGATCAACATGCGTCAGAACCTGGTATTTGCCTTTCTCTACAACAGTATCGGGGTGCCGGTTGCGGCGGGGCTGGCCTATCCCTTCACCGGCCTGTTGCTGTCGCCCATGATCGCCGCGCTGGCCATGAGCCTGAGCTCGGTTTCCGTGGTGGGTAATGCGCTGCGCTTAAGGTGGAGGGACAGCTGAGTACTGCGCGCTTTGCTTCTCTTTAATCGCGGGACAAGGGCGGCTTTGCCAGTGAGGAGAGCGGGCCAAGCCAGGGCTCATAGTGGCGCCAGTGGTCAATGGCACCGGTGTGGATCGGCTGACGCACCTGTGCGTGGCTGGCAGTCAGTACCGTGCCGACGTTGCGATGGGGTGCGCTGCAGCCAGGGTACGTGGTGCCCGGGCCCACGGCTTTTAATAGCGCTGGAATGACCTCCTCGGGGGATGTGACGAGTTTTTCATAGCTTACCTCGACCATGCCGGGTATCCGGCTCTTCCAGTGATGCATTACCTCGCGGTAGTACGAGCAGTAGTCCAGCAAGCCTTGCAGGCTGTGATAGTACGGCTCGTGCCCTGCGAAGTTTGAGCAGTACAGGGAAAAGGCAGTTGCGCGCAGATCCCGAACGACGTGCACGACGGGTGCTTGTGGGAACAGCAGCCTGAGGAAGCCCAGGCTCTGGAAGTTGGCAGGTAGCTTGTCCACGATCCACCCGGTCGTTGCCTGCGTGCGGGAGCCCAGGGCTTCCCGGTAGCGAAGCCGGGCCGCATGCAGCAGTCGTGCGTCCGTCTCGCTCGCGGGGTTGATCGGTCCGTTGAGTCCCGCCTGATGGCGGCAGTGCATAAAATGTCGCTCGCATTCCTGCAGGAAGGGCAGTTCGCCGCCGGCCTGGACCTGTGGGTGCCCGCCCAGAATGCCCTCCACCAACGTGGTTCCCGAACGCGGCAAGCCCACGATGAACAAGGGGCAGGGGGCTGATTCCGTCGATGCAGCTGTCGCGAGCGAGGTCGGGTAGAGGCGCCGAATGGATTCGATGCGTGCCGAGAGCCTGCCAGGGTCATGGCGCACGCCGCGCAATGCGAGATCCTCCAGCGCCAGATTATTGGCTCGCTGGAAGTAGTGCATGGCGTCAGCATATTGTCCGGCGTGGTCGAGGGTACGTGCGTAAGCAAAGGCGCCATTGATACGGTTTGCCACGGCAGCGGCGTGATGTGCCAGCTGTTTTGCCCGGATTGCGAGTGGACTATCGGCGGCGGGTGTATCCAGGTCCACCAGGCCGTAAAGTGCTTCGCCGCAATGGGTTTCCAGTTTCAGTGCCCGTTGGTAATGGTGCTGCGCAGCGCCTGCGTCGCCACGGGCTTTGGCCAGGTGGCCCGCTAGCAGATGGGAAAAAACCTGCTCCGGGAATTGCGCCATCAGGCGTACTGATACTTGTTCAGCAGTGGCCACGTCCTGGCGCGCAAGCGCGGCTTTGGCCAGCCCTTGCCAGGCAGCAAATTCCTGAGGTTGCAACTGCGTTGCGCGGGAAAAGGCGCGAGCAGCAGCGAGTGTGTCGCCCAGGTTCAAGAGCAGCGTGCCTAGCCGGCCCAGAAGCGGTGCTTCCCGTGGCTGACTGGCTGTCGACAGGGTGTGAGCCAGAGCCCTGGCCTCCCGTTGGGGTGAGTTGTGACGCGCGGCAATTTTCGCCAGCAGCAGACACAACTCCCTCGGTGCATTCGCGGACGACAGACGCTTTTCGAGTAGCGACATTGCATCCCCGGCGCGCCCCTGCTGATCAAGTTCGCTGGCTTGCTGCATCAAGCTATAATCGTGCGAAAGCATCCTCGACTGTCACCACGCGAGTTGTCTACGTGCCAGGATTGTCCCAGAAAACCGTGCTAATTGCCGCGGAAACTGCCGCGCTCCACGTATTTCAGCCGCTGCGCGACGAGGCGCTTTTGCGCGCAAATCGACAGCGGGACCGTATTTTGATATCATAGTTCCTCTGACGAACTCGGTTGGCGCAGGTTGCTGCTGACCCACCGTAGTGAGTAAGACAGTTTATCGATAAGATCCAACGACTGCTTGCCTCTACTGCCTCCCGGATCTACTGCCTTTATTCTGCTGGATTGTGGATCCAGCCGGTATTCCACTGATGGAACGGGTGCTTTGGCGTGCCAAACGCTGATGCCGTTGCCCGATTGAACTCCGTCCCGATTAAACTCAGCAAAGAGTGATGAGCCCTCCTATGTCCAAATTTACCCCGCAACGCAAACCCCTTTATTTGCACACGATTTTGGCGTCTGCAGGCCTGGCTGTTACCCAGTCGCCTGCCTCTGTAGCCCAGTCCGCCGATATCGCCATGGCACCTGCATCGCGTATGGAGGAGGTAGTTGTTCGCGGTGTGGCAAAGCAGTATCGCCCGCAGGATCAAGACAGCGCTACGGGTCTGCAGATGTCGCTGGTTGATACTCCTCAGGCGGTATCTGTCATCACGGACGAAATGCTGAAAACCATCAATGCCAAGTCAGCTTATGAAGCGACAGACCTGGTGCCGGGCGTCCAGCGCTCCGGTTTTGGCTTTGGTCTGGAACAGATTGTCATGCGCGGTGTGTTCAACAGCACTCAGCGTGTCAACGAGATACTGTTGGGCAACGACCTGACGTCAGTTGACTCCTATGCGCTGGAAAGATTGGAAATTGTTCGCGGGCCGGCGACTGCGATCTACGGTGTTACAGGCTCTTTTGGCGGTGAAATCAACTCTATCCTGAAAAAGCCCGAGCGTGTTTTTGCCCTGGAAGTCGGTGGTGAAGTGGGTAGTTACGACACCAGCGAGGTCTTTGTCGATGTCACCGGGCCGCTCAACGAAGCCGGAACGGTAGCCGGCCGTCTGGCTGGCAGGTATCGGGAGTTTGGGCTGCCGCTGGATATAGCCGGCGAAGATTTTCCCAACTACCAATCGGTGGTCCTGGGCTCTTTGGAGTGGGATATCGCTACCACCAGCACTCTGCGTTTCAGTTACTTCCACCAGTCGCGCAATATGGATCCGTGGGACGGTGGCGCCGTGGTGGAGAACCCGGATGGCAGCCTCAGCCTCCCGGATGCAGATCCGGAAGAGTGGTATTTCTCCCACCCGGACCAGTCCAAGGATACGCTGGATATCGATTTCGCGATCTTGGAGCTCGAGCATGAATTCGCCAATGGTATCCGAAGCGAGAGCAAGCTGGCCTGGAACCGCTATGACGAGGACCTGGAGTACTTCTATCCGTTCGGTCCTTTTGGCGCCTATTCCCTCGGCGACGATGAGATCTATATTTATTCCTACGATATCGAACAAGATGGCGAGGAACTGACCTTCAACCAGAGCCTGGGTGCGGATATTGAACTGTTCGGCCGCGAGCATCAGGTCTTCGCCGCGCTGGAGTACAGTGACAATGTCGATCCGGATCGTTTCGAGCTGCTGAACTCTTCCTTCCAGGGTTATGGCACCATCGATATGTATGGTGACGATGTCTATGACCCGAGTACCGGCCCGGTTTTTTCTGATGGTTCTCCCTTCCGTCCCATCGAGGGTGACCGCGAGGAGATTCTCGGCGTGCGTCAGCTCACTCAGGAGGAAACCGAGGATCTGAAGCTGAGCTTCCAGATGCTGTTTAACATCACTGATCGTCTGGATGTACTCGCCGGTGTGCTGTATCAGGACAATGAAACCAGAACTCGCATTCCCATCAACCGCGGTGAAAACACGCCCGATGATGTGACCGATGTCGGCTTCCAGGAAACTGTTTTCAAGTTCGGCGCAACCTACAACCTGTTCCGCGACTGGGGCAGTCTGGATGATGCCAATCTCTACTATAGCTACAGCGAAGGCTTCGAGCCGCAGACCTTCACTGACGGCGACGGCCGCACTGTCAGTGCGCCCCAGGAAATGGAGCAGCACGAGATCGGTATCAAGACCGAATGGCTGGGTGGCGCGATTGGCAGCTCGCTCGCCCTGTATGACTACGAGATCACCAATATCGAAGTCTCCAGTTCCTTCCTGGGATCCTTCGGTGGCTTTGGTAGCACCGTGCTCGAAGGTGCTCAGGAAACTACCGGCCTCGAGTTCGAGATAGTCGGCGAGATCCTGCCCGGCTGGAACCTGGCGGCCAACTATGCCTGGACCGACGCGGAGATCATCAACCCCAACAACTCCAGCTCCACACCGCCCAGGACCACGCCGGAGCACGCCGCGGCATTGACTACCAGCTACGAGTTCCTCGAGGGGCCGGTCAATGGTTTGCGTGTGGGGGCGACTTACAAGTACAGCGACGATTACTCCTTTATCGAAGGCACCAGCAATGTCGACCGTTTTGGCTCTCTGGTGGACGGTGGCTACGAGCGAGTGGATCTCCACGCCTCGTATGTACCGCCTTTCGGGAACTGGCAGAACCTTACCTTGTCCTTCAACTGGCACAACATCTTCGACGAAGACATCCTGGTGGCCAAGCAGGGTAACCCCGGCTATGGCGTCATGTTCATCGATCAACAGCGCATGAGCTTCGGCGTCCGCTACAACTTTGAATAAGCAGGGGGGTTTATTGTGAAGCTGTTACGTCAAACCGTGTTGTGCCTGCTGTTGGCAGTCCCTGCAGTGAATGCTCTGGCTAGCTACGGTATCTACGTCGGTCGCAATCTGACGACCGATGGCAGCGTATTGCTCGGCGGTACCGGGGACGAGGTCTCCAGCCACTGGCTGGAGATCGTGCCGCGCCGTTCCTATCCGGAGGGCGAGACCATCCGTGTCGGTGTCGATGAGAAGGCCACTTACCCTGGCCAGTTCATCGACATCCCCCAGGCCCGGCAGACTGCCAAATACATTACCATGAGTTACTCCGACTACGAGGGCTTCCCGCCACCATTGACCAATGGCGGCCTCAACGAGCACGGTCTCGCGGTTCGGGATATCTGGTCGCCTTCGCGGCCGGAGCTGGCAGCGATGACGCCCAACCCCCAGACTGGGCCGAATTACAGTGATCTCTCGCGCATCGCCGTGGAGCGTGCGCGCACCGCACGGGAAGCGGTGGAGATCATCGGCGGGCTGATGGATGAGTTCGGCTACTCCACTTACGGTGGCAACTCACACCTGTTCGCCGATGCCGAAGAGGCCTGGGTGGTGATCAATTTCACCGGTGGTCAGGGGCTGTGGATCGCCGAGCGCCTTGGACCGGATGAAGTTCGCATGTCCTATCCCGGCTATGTATTGGAAATCCCCCTGGATTTCCAGGATAGCCCGGATTACATGGGGTCAGACAACTTCATTGATTTTGCGGTTGAACAGGGCTGGTACGACCCGGATTCCGGTGCCCCGTTTAATGTCAACGCGATATACGGCAACGGTGAGGGGCGCTCGGATACGGTAAAGATTATCGAGAAGCGTCTGATGGATCAGGGCGCCGCGGGTGGCGTCAGTCTGCGCGATATGATGGCCGCTGTGCGCGACCCCCTGGTATCCCTGGATACCAATGGCTACGGCCAGGTGGCACATATCCGTCAGCAGCTGCCACACGAATCGCTGCAGGTGTTGTGGGTTGCGCCCACAGGTTCCATCACCGCGCCCTTCGTGCCTTACTGGATCGGTGGCAGTGAGGTGTTGCCGGAGTACGGTAAGCACCGTTACCTGACCAAGGGCGAAGCCACGCGTTTTGTGACGCCGGACTTCGCGATACAGGAGGCATCCCTGTTCGCCGGTCGTGTATTCAAGCGTCTGATGTACTATACCTGCGACGCGCCGGAGCGTTTTCTGGCGGAAGTCACCGAGGCCCTGGCGGCATTCGAAAACGCCAGTATCCTCGACCAGCCAGGGGTCGAAGCACGGGCACTTGCACTTTACCAGGCGGGTGAACCGGGTATGGCCGGTGAGGTGTTCGACGCTTACAGCACTGAGCGAGCAGATGAGGCCCTGGAGTTGGGCCAGGCACTGCTCGCCAGTATCGAGGCCCGCCACCGGCTGCTGGTCGGGTATCGCGCGCCGCTGGACAGTCGCACCATCAGCACCCGCAATGGTCCCTACGTGAACTGTCAGCCTCGCTGATTCTCTTCGGCCCCCAGCACGGGGGCCAGTATCTCTGCCAGCGGAGCCAGCTGTTGCTGGTAGTTGCGCCAGCGCCCCACCGACTTTGCATAGATTGGTTGCCGCACCTGCCAGCGACTGGGAGTGCGTACGCCGCGCTCTGTCTGGTAAAAGCGCAGGCAGCTGTCCTCAAAGGGCAGGTCGCAGTGGCCCAGCAGTGCGCGAATGCGATCTTCGGTATTTGTCACCAGGTCCTCGTAGCGCAGATCGAAGATCTCCAGTGGCAAGGCCTGCTTCCAGTGTGTCATCAGCCGGTGATAGTCGACATAGTAGCGCCCCAGGGTATCCAGTCGGTTGGCGAAGCGAATCTGGTCGGCGAAGCTGGTGAAATAGCAGGACACGCAATTATCTAGCGGGTGTCGATGGCAGTGGATAATGCGCGCGCGCGGAAACAGCAGCGCGATTACCCCGAGGTGCATGAAATTAAAGGGCAACTTGTCGGTTACCCTTGCTGCTTGCGGGGCAACGCGGTCGAGTTGACGCAAATAATCCTCGGCCAGGCTGCGCAGGTCCGGCGGTGCGACGCTGCGTAGACCCGCCGGATAGGGCTTTCCACTGGCCGAAAGTTCGCCGATGCGATAGCTCACCTTGAGTAGCGACGATAGCTCTCCACCCGCTGCGACCTGGCTGTGGCTGGCCAGGATTTGTTCGGTCAGGGTGGTGCCAGAGCGGGGCATCCCGACAATGAAGATGGGACGCTCGCTGTCCAGCCCGGAATTGGGGGCGCTTTCGAAGAAGCTCTTGGGCAGGGCCTCAATCAGTTTATCCACGGCACGGGAATAGCCGTCACTGTCAAAGGGGGCCCGTCGTGCAAGCACTTCGTATCCCGCCTGCAGTCGTTGAAAAGCGGTTTCGAACTGTTGCTGGCGATCGTGGTAGTAGCCCAGCCCAATGTTCAGGCGCACCCGGCCGTCCTCTGGAGTGGCCGGGTTGTCCGCCAGGGTTTCTGCTCGCCTTACCTGTTCCCTTGCTGGCTCGCGGTCGCGCATCTGGAGGAGTCTGGCCAGTGCCAGGGGGCTGTCCGGGTCAGCTGCGAGTACGGCATCGTAGTGTTCCCGAGCCTCGCTGAACTGTCCGGAGGATTCCAGCGCGTCACCGAGGCCGAGACGGATACGCTTGTCCCCGGGGGCCAGGCGCAGCGCTTCGCGGTAAGCGGGGATGGCGGCGTCGAGGTCATTGGCCCGGTGCTGCACGTTGGCCAGCAGGTAGCGCGCCGATGCGGATTTGGGCTTCAGGGTGAGCAGGTGTTCCAGCAAGGGCCGAGCCTGGTCGAAACGGCCCAGCTGACGCAAGGCCTGAGCCTTGTTGTGCAGGGCATCGGGATGGTCGGGAGCGAGGCTCAGAGCCTTGCTGAAGGCCTCAATGGATGCTTCGGGCTGACCGCGACGCAGCAGCACCATGCCCAGGTCGCTCCAGGCGTTGGCGTTGTCTGTCCGCTGTGCCAGGGCTCGCCGCAGTAAATTTTCTGCGCTTGACAGCTGTCCCTGCTGGAATCGAGTCAGGCCCAGGTAGTGCAGCGCGGTAACCTGCTCTGGCGCCTGCTGCAACACGCTCTCATACCAGCGCGCGGCGCTGGGCAGGTCTCCGGCGCGCTGCCGTGACAGCCCCTGGCGCAGCGCGTTTTCCATAGCCTCCCGGTTCATGACTGAGGCCGGTCGGGGTTGGCTCCGACGAGACAATTGATGGATGTCCCGCCGGCATTGATGTCCTCTTTTGCAGCGGGTGCCGGGACACCGTGCCGCACACGAATCTCTGCGCCAATGCCGGCGACCAAGTCGCGGCCAAGGTTCAAGGCCTCGGCGGCGCGCGCATGGCTGTAATCGGTCAGCAGTTCACGGGCCAGGGCGGGGTCCTGATCAAAGGCCAGCATGGCGGTCGCCTCCAGTCGCGGTACCCGGGACAGCATACCGGCTTCGAATGCGGTGAGGGTGGACTGTACCCGTTCTAATTGCTCTTCGGGATGGGCGCAGGTGTAGTACATCAGGCGTTTGAACACGCGGCCGGCAAATTCCGTGGCTTCCTGAAGTTGAAATGCCGGGTTAAGGAAGGTCGGCCCCGCGTTCTCGGTCAGATAGCGGTGTTCGCCGTATTCGGGGGGCACGGACTGTACCCCGATCCACCAGGGGATGAAGGGCGCCGTGACCGAACCGGTTGGGGCCACCCACAGCAGGCCCAGCTCAGGGTGTGTCAGCTCGGGACGCAGGTGGGCCACTTGTCCGTAACCGGCGTGATCGTCAGCGATGCGTGGGTCGCGCACCATGGCCATCATGTCGGCCACGGTGACTGGCGCCATGACACGCAGTTCCGCCTCAACGGTGGCAGGGGAAAGGTATTTGGTGCCGGGGTGGCGCATGATTCCACCCATACCGTAGACCCGGTCCACATTGAATGGCTCGCCGGCTTCGGGGTCATACCAGCCACGTTCGACAGCGAAATCAATCAGGTTGTCTGAGCCCATGTAGTTCGGGTGGTCGGCGTAGTCTGCGGGAATGTCGCCGATATATCCCGGGTAGCTGACTCGCACGTCGTCCGGACCGAGTCGTTCGGCTACCCACAGCCCCTGGCCACCCGCAAACTCGAGTACCACCCAGCCCTCGCTGCTGTCGGCGATAAGGTGGGAGTTGCCGCCGTAGGTGGTGTAGCCGTAGCGATCAATCAGGTCGCCGATGATTGTTACCGCCTCGCGGGCAGTTTCGGCACGCTCGAGGGCAATCCGCGCCAGGTCGCTGTAATTGGGGCCCGTCTGTTGCGCCGGGGTCATGGCCACCAGCTCGTCGCGTGATGGCGACCACACGTCGCGCACGGCAACCTGGTGCTCGTTGAGGCCGCCATTGGTAATGGGAGCGGGGAAGCCGGCATAGCTGGAATAATTCATGGTGATGTAGCGGGCAGTCTCGGCCACCTGGGGAATCGTCGACAGTCGCGCTGGCAGGTCGGCGCGTTCCGTGGCGCCCACGGTGATGACGGCATTGGCGCCATGTTTTCCCCGCGGTGCGATCTGCAGCCAGTGACTCGAGGGCTCTTCGCCGGTTCCTCCCAGTAATACGCTGCCGTCGGCGGTGAGTTCGCTGCCGACATAGAAGGCATAGCTGGCAAAGGAGGATGAGGCGGGGAGGGTCAGGGCGAGAAGTACTGGGCTCAGCGTGTATAAGAGTTGCCGTAACAAAAGGACCTCCTGGAACAAGAAAAGCAACATCTTACCATCTCGTCAGCGCGGACGAGTTTTCGGCCATTTGGGTCTGCTTGCTTGGCAAGATGATCGTGGAAGGGTGGCAGGCCAATTGGCAGGGGGCTTTTCCTGGCGGAGCCAGATTGGCGCCACTACGGAAACCGGAATCTCTTGCCAGCTATTGCAAGTGAGAACTATTCGCATTAAATTGGGCTCTGCATCGATAACAGGAGGCCCATCATGCGACTGCGTTTTCTCTGCCAACACCACCGCGCGCTGCTGGAACGCAGCGCCACCCGTGCTCTTGGCACCTGGATCATGAGTTATGACAAGGCCCTGGCTTTTTCCGCGGAGGACCGGCTGGAGCAGGCGATCAATGCTGCCGGCAGCGCGCTGGAGGCGGCTGAAATACTGATTCGCGACCACGCCCAGCAGGGCGAGGTGGATCTTCGGCGCTTCACAGAGTCGGCGATTCTGTTGCGTGCGCTGCTGCTGGAGCTGGGGGATGCCGGCCTGGTCAGTGGCCTGGTGGGTGGCTGCATGGCGAGGCTGGACTGGGCCATGGCCAGTGGCGCGCCGCGTCCTGCCGTGCTGCAGTGCTGCCAGCGCTTGCTCGAGGCGGGCGCGCCATCGGTGCACTCGGAGCTGGCGCCGCGCGCCGCGGCGGTGGTGCCACAGCGTTACTCCGGTTCCAGTGCGCTGCACTGAGGATCGGTTTGCCCCGTTGCCGCCAGGGGCGCCACTGCCCTGGCTGCCCGCGGAGCTGAAAAGTTCACCTCAATCGGGCAGGTTGTGTTCCACCCAGGCGAGAAATTGCTGTCTGGGCAGGGCGCCGGCCTGTTGGCTGATGATTTTGCCGCGGTGAAAGATCGCAAGGGTCGGAATGCTGCGAATGGCGAATCGCGCAGCGGTCCGCTGGGCCTGTTCGGTATCCACCTTGACGAAGCGGGCCCGGGGTTCCACATGGGCCGCGGCTTCGGCAAAAACCGGCGCCATCATCCGGCAGGGGCCACACCATTCGGCATTCGGCGCTTTTGCGAAGCCCCCTGCATGGGCTATGCTGCTCAGACTAATAAGCATAAGTCTAGAGGGGCAGACAGTGTACGATCTGGTCATTCGCAACGGGCAAATAGTCGACGGTACGGGCCGCAAGGCATTTTCGGGCAGTATCGCGATCCAGGACGGTGTGATCGCGGCAGTGGGAGACATCGAGGAGGGCGCAGATCGCGTCATTGATGCCGGGGGCTGCCTGGTCACGCCTGGCTGGGTCGATACACACTCTCACATGGACGGCCAGGCGACCTGGGACCCCTACTGCAGTCCCGCCTCGGTCCATGGCATTACGACCCTGGTCATGGGCAACTGCGGTGTGGGTTTTGCTCCCTGCAAGCCCGATGCCGGCGAGCGTCAGCGCATGATCGAAGTCATGGAGGACGTGGAGGATATCCCGGGAGCAGCGCTTTCCGAGGGGATCGACTGGCAGTGGGAGAGTTTCCCCGAATACCTGGATTTCCTCGAGGGTATGCCGCGGGCCATCGATATTGGCGCCCAGGTACCCCACTGCGCCGTGCGGACCTATGTGATGGGTGAACGCGGCGTCAACAACGAAGCTGCCAGCGAGGAGGACGTGGCGCGCATGGCGGCGATTGTGCGCGAAGGCCTGCAGGCGGGGGCCGTGGGCTTCACCACCTCGCGAACCCAGCTGCACATGACCCGCAACGGTGAGGTGATGCCGGGCACCTACGCGGATGCCAGTGAGTTACTGGGCATTGGTCGGGTGCTTGGTGAAACCGGCCGGGGCATTTACGGTCTGGTGTCCGACTTTGCCGACTGGCGCCAGGAAATGGACTGGATGAAGCAGTTGTCCATAGAAAATCAGTGTCAGGTCAATTTCGTCTTGTTCTATCGTAGTGAAGCGGACTGGCCACGGGTGCTGCAGCAACTGCAGTACGTCAAGGATGCCCAAGCCGAGGGAGCGCGCCTGATTCCCCATGTCGGTGCCCGTCCGGTGAATATCCTGATGAGCTGGGAGGGTACTGTGAACCCCTTCATGTTCCACCAGTCATTTGCGCCCTTGGCAGAGCTGGACCCGGCCACTCGCCTGAGCAAGCTCAGGGACCCGGCAGTGCGCAGGGCGATCGTCGAGGAGGTGCCTCCGCATCTGGACCACGAGATCATGGACCGGATCGCCAACGGTTTTGACAACCTGTATGTCCTGGGTGACCTGCCGGACTACGAGCCTGGCGAACAGGACAGCATCGCCCAGCGTGCGCGGCAGGCGGGGGTCAGTCCCGCAGAGTTCGCCTACGACGCCCTGTTGGAGAATGACGGCAAGCGCATGCTCTATTGCCCGCTGTTTGGCTACGATCGCCGCAATCTGGACCGCCAGATCGAGATGCTGACGGACGAATCTTCCGTGATCAGCCTGGCTGACACCGGTGCCCACTGCGGTGTGCTGTCGGACGCCAGCATTCCCACCTGGCTGCTCACTTACCTGGTACGGGACCGGCGGCGCGGGCCGCGCCTGGAACTGGAAACGGCCGTGCGCATGCATACACGGGATACCGCCCGCTGCATGGGTTTGAACGACCGCGGGACCCTGGAGCCCGGGATGAAAGCCGATATCAACGTGATTGACCTGGAGACGCTGGGAGTCGATTCACCGCAGGTTGTCTACGATCTGCCCGCGGGGGGCCGTCGGGTCTTTCAGGGGGCGACCGGGTATCGCTTCACACTGGTGTCCGGACAGGTGGTCATGGAAAACGGAGTGCCCACCGGGGCGTTGCCCGGGCGGCTGGTGCGTGCCGGCGCCCAGGCGGGGCTTCACTGAGAGAATAACTCAGGTCGCGGGCCCTGCTCTCGCCTCCTCCAGGAAACCGCAGAGTTGCTCGGCGCCGTCGAGAATCCGTGTCGAATGGCGTTGCAGCAGGCTGGGGGGAATGAAGTAGAGCTGCTGATTCTGCACCGCGCGCAGGCTCGGGAACCGGCGCCAGTCATCCACCCACTCCGGGTGTTCTTCGCCCATGCCGCTGGCGACGATGACATCGGGGTCTCGCAGCAGAATGCTTTCAAGACTGATCTTGGGCACCAGGGCGATGGCATCTGTAAAACTGTTACGCCCCCCGCAGAGGCGAATGACGTCGGAGATCAGATGTTCGCCGTTCAAGGTCAGGATGGGCGAATTCCAGATCTGGTAAAAGACTGTGACCGGCGGCCTGTGACTGTAGGTGTTGCGCAATGTCGCCAGGCGCCTGTCGAAGGCATTCGCCGCGGCATGTCCGGCCTCGGCGGTGCCGGCCAGCGTGGCAAATGCGCGCAGACTGCCGGCGATCTGGTCCAGCTCGCGGACCTCGCTCACATAGACTGTGACACCGAGGGCCCGCAGTCCGGCGATGACCTCGCTGCCGTTGCCGCTTTCCCAGGCCAGTACCAGGTCCGGCCTGGCGGCCATCAGGCTCTCGCGATTGATGCGGTCATAGCCGCCAATCTGTGGAATGGCTTTTGCTGCCTCGGGGTAATCGCTGGATGCGACGGTGCCGACGATTTTTTCTCCGGCGCCAGCGGCGAACAGGGTTTCCGTAATGTGGGGCGCCAGGCTGACGATGCGCTGTGCGGGTGCCTCCAGGACCACCTCGTGGCCGGTGACATCGACCAGGCGGATTTCACCGGCAGCCGCTGTAGCCAGCAGGTAGAGCAGGGCGCAGGCCCAGTTGCCCAAGCTGCGAGTCAGGTGCTTCATGTGTGCTCCGGAGTGAGGTCGCCGAGTGCCAGGTAGAGTCTGGCCAGGGCAGTGTCGTAATGCTCGGGCAGTGGATGCCCGAAGCGCAGCTGCGCCGAGCCGGAATGGGGACCGATCAATCGCAACAGCAGGCCGTGTCGACCCGCGGAGGCGTAGAGCGCGCGGCCACGGTGCCAGTCGCATTGCAGGCTGGTAAACAGGCTGCTGCCTGTCAGGCTATCCCCGGGGAATACGGCGGCGAGTATCTCGCTCCAGCGGTGCGCATTTACCGCCAGCCGCCGCCGCTGCTGCCGCTGCCAGGTTCGGTCGGCGAGGGCGCGGGTGCCAATCCAGCGGGCGGGGTGATTAACGGCCCAGGGGTCCATGGTCACGCCGAGCTCCGCCAGCAGGGGCCGCTCCGCCACGACAAAACCCAGCCTGAGCCCCGCCAGACCGAAAAACTTGCCGACTGAGCGCAGCACCACGGTGTTGGGTGGACGCCGGGATAGCAGGCTGTTCTCCGGTGTGGTGTCCATGAAGGCCTCGTCGACAACCAGCATGCCGTCCACCGCCTGCAGTCCGCTCGCGATATCGGTCAGCCGGTCCAGGCCTGCCGTTTCGGCGGTGGGATTGCAGGGGTTGATGACCACGGCATGGCGAACCGCACCGGATCTGACGAGCTGCGCCAGTTGTTCGGCATCCCGGTAATGCAAAATCCGGTGACCGGCCCGCTGCCAGGCCGCCTCATGTTCGCGGTATCCCCACAGGGGCAGAGCGGCGGTCGCCGTGGTGAGCGTGCCGGGAATGCGCGCGATGGCATATTGGGAGCCCGGTACCGCCAGCAGCTCCCGGCTCCCTGTGCCGTAGTAGGCCGCGGCGGCGGCCTCCAGCTCACCGTCCAGTTCCGGCAGCCGGTTCCACACGGTCTCCGGCAGTGGGGGTACCGGCCAGCTCCAGGGGCTGATGCCGGTGGAGAGATCCAGCCATTGCTCCCTGGGTATACCGAATCGCGCCGCCGCTGCCGCGAGATTGCCGCCGTGCACCAGGGTCATGCCGATACCCCCTGCAGCAATGTCGCGAGGGCAATCACCAGCAACCAGAGCAGAATGCCGCGACGGAGCAATGCCAGGGCCCGGGGGATATCCGCCGGGCGCGCTTCCCGGCCGCAACCGAGGATGGGTCGGTTTTCCTGCAGGCCGGCATATATGGCCGGCCCCCCGAGTCGGATTTCCAGTGCGCCGGCCCCGGCCGCCATCACAGGGCCGCCATTGGGGCTGGCGGCATGGCTGGCCTGTGTTCTCCAGCAACGGACCGCGGCAAGCCAGTGACCGGCCAGGGCATAGGCCAGGGCGCAGAGCCGGGCCGGTACCCAGTTGAGCAGGTCATCGAGCAGGGCCGCCGCGCGGCCGAAGTTCTCATAGCGGGCACTGCGGTAGCCCCAGCGGGCATCCAGGGTATTTGCCAGCCGGTGCAGCAGGGCGGCGGGTGCGCCTCCGAGGGCAAACCAGAAAAGCGAGGCGAAGATGGCGTCGTTGCCGTTTTCCAGGACGGATTCAATAGTGGCGCGACTGATACCTCCTTCATCCAGCGCCCGGGTGTCGCGGCTGACCAGCATCGCAACCTGCTGGCGCGCAGCGCCGAGGTCGCCGCGCGCCAGCGGTCCGGCCACCGCCCGGGCGTGCTCGCTTAGACTGCGCCCGCCCAGGCAGAAGGCCAGGGTCAGCACGGCGATAATGCCCTGCCACAGGCTGGACAGGGTGGAGAGCAAGGTCCAGAGCAGCGCGACCGGGGGCAATACCAGCAGAGCCCAGCCCAACAGGCCGGCAAGCTGTTGCCGGCGCGCAGACTGGTCGGCGCGGTAGAAACGCGTTTCCACGGCACTCACGCAGTGGCCAAAAGCCACCAGAGGGTGGTGGCGAGGTTCGCCGAACAGCCGGTCGATAGCCAGCGCGGCGACGAGCTCGAGCACCATCATGAAGCGACGCCTCCGGCGGCCAGGGCGGTGACGACCAGGAGTGCCGCCTCCAGCAATTCCACCAGGGCACCGGCGCCGTCGCCGGTAAAGCCGCCCAGGCGGCGGCGCATTGCCCTGCGCCAGCACAAAAACAGCAGGCTCGCTGCGACCAGCCACAGCCCCCCGATCCGTGCCGGTGTCAGCAGCAGGGCCGCGACGGCACTGGCGGCCACGACGACAGCGATGGCGCAAGGCGAGCGCTGCTCGCCGAGCCCGTCGCCCATGCCGCCGGGGCGCACGTAGGGGGTGCTGATAAAGGCCAGAACCACGGCCAGCCGGGCGAGCACGGGTATCAACCACCAGCCGCTATCCAGGGCCGTGGCAATGATAACGGTCAGCGCGGTCCACTTGAGCAGCAAGAGCAGCACCAGCGCGGTTACCGCGACGGGGCCGCTGGCGGGGTCCCGCATGATCGCCAGGGTGCGCTCCCGGTCGCCCATGCCGCCGACCCAGGCATCCGCGCAGTCTGCCAGGCCGTCCAGGTGGAGGGCGCCGGTGAGCGTCACCCAGGCGCACAGGACCAGGGCGGCGGCCAGTGGCGGGGAGCTCTGCGTAAGCGCGGCCACCGCAACGAGGGGCAGGGCGATGAGCAGCCCCGCGACCGGATACCAGTGCAGGGAAAGCCCGACGGTTCGGCTGTCACAGCTGCCGATGGCGGGGATCGGAATACGCGTGAGCAGGCCGGTGGCCAACAGCAGCGCTCGCCACTCCTGTCGCAACCGCCCCCTCATGCCCGTGGCTCCGGCTGGTGGAACAGCAGCTGTGGGTAAAGTCCCTCGGGTGTGTGATACAGGCACAGCCGGGTCAGGCAGGCCATCGGTATGGCCATATACCGAGCGAGGTGCGGAGACTGCAGCAGGTGCTCCAGCAGCAGACGGATGGTCCCGCCGTGCACGACCAGCAGCAGGTGGCCTCCAGCATGGGCTTCGATCAGTGGCTCCCAGGCCGCCACGATGCGCTGGCGCGCGGTGTCCAGCGACTCGCCGCCGGGCGGACAAAATGCTTCAGGTTCCCGGTAGACGTTTTCCGCGAGCAGCGGGTCGCGCGCCGCGATTTGCGAGGGGGTCAGCCCGTCCCAGTCGCCGAAGTCCAGTTCCCGGAAATCGTCCCTCTTTTCCAGGGGAATGTCCTGTTCCCGGGCAAAGCGGGTTGCAAAGTCGAAGCAGCGCTGCAAGGGGGAGGCAACCACGCGGGTCCAGCCCGCGTGGGGCTGCAGTGCCCTGCGCATCTGCTGCCAGCCTTCTCCGCTCAGGGGGCTGTCGGTGCGACCGCGCAGGATGGCGCCACCCAGGCAGTCGCCGTGGCGCAAAAGGTCCACGGTGGTCACCGGGTAGCGCGCCTCAGTCATGGGTGGGGGAGCCGGCACAGATGGCGGCCTCGCCAAAGGTGGCCATACCCGCATGCACCGTCAGCGCGGATTGCAACAGGGGAAGCGCGGCAGCCGCGCCGCTGCCCTCGCCAAGTCGCATCTGCAGATCCAGCAGCGGCTCGGCTCCGAGCGCTTCCAGCAGGTGACGGTGACCCGGTTCCGCGGAGCGGTGAGCGAACAGCAGCCAGTCCCTGACAGGGGGGTTGATGCGGCAGGCCAGCAGCGCTGCCGTGGTGGCGATGAAGCCGTCCACCAGGCTCGGCACGCCGCGCTGGGCGGCGCGCAGATAGGCGCCGGTGAGGGCCGCGATTTCCAGGCCGCCAAGCCTGCGCAGCGCTTCCAGGGGGGAGTCGCAAGCAGCCCGGTGCCGGTCCAGGGCACGACGCACAGCAATCCGCTTGCGCGAGAGGCCATCGTCATCCACACCGGTGCCGCGGCCCACGGTTTCTTCGGGGGACAGATCCAGGAGCAGGCTGGCCAGTGCGGCGCTGACAGCGGTATTGCCGATACCCATTTCGCCGCCGATGAACAGCTGAAGTGTGTCCGCACTGTCGATTTCATCGGCACCCGCCCGGAGTGCGCGGGCGAGCGTCAATGCATCCATGGCCTCGGTGTCACAGATGTTGCCGGTGCCCGCCGCAAGGTGCAGTTGACGCAGCCTCGGGTGCCCGGCCAGTTCTGCCGGGACTGGCACAACCGTGCCCAGACTGACGACGGCAAAGTCGGCCTGCCATTGCTGTGCCAATACCGAGATCGCCGCGCCACCGTGAATGAAGTTGGTGATCATCTGCGCCGTGACGTCTTGTGGAAAGCGCGACACCCCCTCGGCGACGATGCCGTGATCCCCGGCAAACACGCGGATCATGCAGTGCTCCAGTGAGGGCAAGCTGCGGCCCTGCCAGCCGGCGAAATCCACCGCCAGGGTTTCCAGCCTGCCGAGGGATCCGGCGGGCTTGGTCAGTTCCCCCTGGCGCAGCAGGGCGCTTTGTCGTGCCGTGCCATCGGGCGGCGTGACTGGCGCTTTAAGCCAGGCAAAAGCTTCCGCTAACAGACCTGGCGCATGCTCGTAGGGACGGTTGTTGTCAGCGTCTCCGTGGGCGGGGTTTCGCAGTTCGGTGTGGCTCACGGTGGGTAATCCTTTTGTTGGGCAGCGTGGGGGCAGGGGGCTTGCCGGTCTTTCAGTTCCAGCGGCAGCCCCGCCACCACCAGCGATACCCGTGAGCAGAGCTGGGCGATCTGTTGGTGAAGAAAGCCGCTCTCATCGGCAAAGCGGCGGCTGAGTTGACCGAGGGGCACAATGCCGGAGCCAACCTCGTTGGAGACCAGGATGATCCGGCCCTGAAGTGTCGGCAGGGTTGCCAGCAGAGCCTCCCGCTCCGCGTCCCAGCACTCCCGGTGCAGGCAATTGCTCAGCCACAGCGTCAGGCAGTCCACCAGCAGGCAGTGATCGTCGCCCTGGTGCGCCCGCAGGGCATCGGCCAGGTGCAGGGGGGCTTCCACCAGCTGCCATTCCGCGCCGCGCCGGGCCTGGTGGTGGCGAATACGGGCGGCCATTTCCGCGTCACCCGCGGTCCCGGTGGCCAGGTATAAAAGCTTTTTGCTGCTTTCCCGCGCCCGTTGCTCAGCCAGTCGACTTTTTCCCGAGCGCGCGCCGCCCAGAATCAGCTCCAGCTCATGGTGAGGTGCTTGCGAGCTCATGCGACTTGCCCCAGGAATAGCGCGGCGGCGAGGGCGGGATTGGACGGCAAGTACCAGTGGATGAAGGAGGCGGTCAATCCGCCCTTGCGGATGACACCTTCCCCCGTCCCGCCACGGGGATGGCGCGTAGCCGTGTGGGCGAAGCCTGGCGCCTGGTCGAAGGCGCAGTAGTGAAAGGTGTGGCCGCGCAGCTGACCATCGGCAAAGTCGACTGCCTGGGCCCCCAGCCCGGCGAGCCGTTCTCCCAGGCTCGCCGTGGCCTCGATCAGCCCCGCCATTGGCCTCGTCTGGCCACGGGCACTCAGGCTGTCCAGGAGATAGAGCATGCCGCCGCACTCGGCGACAATCGGGTAACCCTCGCGGTGGTACTCGCGGATGGCGTCCAGCATGGCGCGATTGTTTGCCAGGCCATCCAGGTGCAGTTCGGGATAGCCGCCTGGTAGGTACAGGCTGTCACAGTCCGGCAGCGCACTGTCCCTCAGCGGCGAGAAAAAGCACAGTTCGGCCCCGAGCGCCTGTAACAGCGACAGGTTGGCGGGGTAGACAAAGCTGAAGGCCGCGTCCCTGGCGACTGCGATGCGTCGCCCCTTCAGCAACGGGGGTATGGCATCCACTGCCTCCGGGGCCGAGAAGGTGACGGCCGGTGGCAGCTCCGCCAGCGGACCCTGCGCGATGAGCGCGGCCGCGGCGTCGAGCCGGCTGTCCAGGTCGGCGATACACTCTGGCTGGTGCAGGCCCAGGTGGCGTTCCGGCAGGTGAATCTCCTCCGAGCGGGGCATTGTGCCCAGCCAGTTGATGCCCGCGGGCAGGCTCTCTCGCAACATCTGCCCATGACCTTCGCTGGCCACCCGGTTGCCGACGACACCGGCAAACTGCAGCGCCGGCTCGAAGGTGGCCAGTCCCAGTGCCAGGGCGCCGAAGGTCTGGGCCATGGCTCGTGCGTCAATCACCGCGGCCACCGGCAGACCGAAGTGTCGCGCCAGGTCGGCGCTGCTCGGATCGCCATCGAAGAGCCCCATGACACCTTCCACCAGAATCAGGTCGGCCTCGGTGGCCGCTTGGTGGAGCAGCTGGCGACAGGCCTGTTCACCGACCATCCACAAGTCGAGCTGATGGACCGGCTGGCCACAGGCCAGCTCGTGGATTTTCGGATCGAGGAAGTCCGGGCCGGTCTTGAACACCCGCACCTGGCGCCCCCGGTTGCGGTGGTGGCGCGCCAGTGCGGCGACCAGGGTCGTCTTGCCCTGGCCCGAGGCCGGGGCGCTGATCAGCAGGGCAGGGCAGCGTTGCTCAGGCATGGGTTTGGGGGCTCCTGGTAGATAGGTCGGGTTGGTCGGTCCGCCCGGCAAACAGCGTCTGGAGGTCAAGCGCAGCCTCCAGGTTGTCCGCCAGGCGTTCGATCTGCTGCTCGGTCAGCGCGCGGTATTCAATCGCGGTGGCGTTTTCAAATCCCGCCCATCGCAGCAGGGCCCCGGCTGCTTCCGGGTGGTCGAAAACCCCGTGAATATAGGTGCCGGCGACCTGACCGCTCGCGTCGAGGGCGCCGTCACTGGCTTGCTGCAGTTGGGCGAAGGGCCGCTCCAGGGCGTGACCGTGGCTGATGCCGCAGTGGATCTCGTAACCTTCTACCGCGGCCGGCGCCCAGGCGAGCTTGCCGCTTACGCGCCGCAGCTGTTTTTGTGGCGCCAGCTCCGTGGTCATGCTCAGCAGGCCGAGACCGACAGATTCGCCGGGGGTATCCTCGAGGCCCGCGGGATCGTTAATTCGCTCGCCGAGCATCTGGAAACCACCGCAGATGCCAAGTAGCTTGCCGCCGTAACGCAGGTGGCGAAGAATGTCCTGGTCCCAGTTCTGTTGTCGCAGTGCCTCGAGATCGCTGCGCACATTCTTGCTGCCGGGGAGGATGATCAGGTCTGCGCCGGGCAGGCGCTGGCCGCTGCGTGCAAATTGAAGGTCCACGCCCGGGTGCAAGCGCAAGGCGTCAAAATCGGTGTGGTTGCTGGTGCGGGGCAGCACAGGCACCACCACTTTCAAGGCTGATTCCGGGTCGAGCACCTGCTTTGCGTCGATGGCATCCTCGGCTTCCAGGTGGAAGTCGTGGAGGTAGGGCAATACCCCCAGCACCGGCTTGCCGGTGCGGGCCTCCAGCCAGTCGAGACCCGGCTGGAGGAGGGAAATGTCGCCCCGAAAACGATTGATTACGAAGCCTTTCACGCGCGCCCGTTCTGTCGTTGACAGCAGCTCCAGGGTGCCCACCAGGTGAGCGAACACGCCCCCCCGGTCAATGTCGGCGATCAGGATGACCGGACAGTCCACCGCTTCGGCGAAGCCCATATTGGCGATATCGTTGTCGCGCAGGTTGATCTCCGCCGGACTGCCGGCCCCTTCGACGATGACGGCGTCAAAGCGATCCGCGAGGCGCTGGTAGGCCGCCATGACGGCCCGCCTGGCAGTCGCCTTGTAATCGTGATAGCCGCGGGCATCCATGTTGGCCTGTACCTGTCCGCCAATGATCACCTGGGCACCGGTATCGCTGGATGGCTTGAGCAGCACCGGATTCATGTCGGACTCCGGGGGCAGATTGCAGGCCTGGGCCTGCACCGCCTGGGCGCGACCGATCTCGCCGCCGTCGGCGGTCACTGCGCTGTTCAGTGCCATGTTCTGCGGCTTGAACGGGGCCACCCGGACGCCGCGGCGGGCCAGTACGCGACACAGCCCGGTCACCAGCACGCTCTTGCCGGCGTCGGAGGTTGTGCCCTGCACCATCAGTGTCATCGCCACTCAGTAATCCACCCCTTTGCGCGCCTTGATGCCGGACTTGAAGGCGTGCTTGACATCCTTAAGCTCGGTCACGGTATCCGCCAGCTCCTGCAGGGCGCTGCCACCGCCGCGCCCGGTCACCACGACACTTTGCGAGGGCGGGCGATTCGCCAGTGCATTGAGCACCAGCTCCTCGTCCAGATACTTGTAGGCAAGCATGTAGGTGAGTTCATCCAGAACCACCAGATGAACACTCTCGTCCCGCAACATGCGCGCGGCTTCCTCCCAGGTGGCCAGGGCCGCGGCGGTATCCGCCTCCCGGTCCTGGGTGTTCCAGGTAAAGCCGGTCCCCATCTGATGGAAATCCACCTCGGGACATTTCTCGCGCACATACAGCTCTTCCCCGGAGAGCTGTTTCCCCTTGATGAACTGCACTACGCCGACCTTGTAGCCATAGCCCAGGCTGCGCACGACCATGCCAAAGGCGGAGCTGCTCTTGCCCTTGCCATTGCCGGTTAGCACCAGCAGCACGCCCTGTTCGGTAGCCGCCTCTGCAATGCGCTGATCGACTTTGGCCTTCTGTTTGGCCATCGCCTTGCGGTGGCGTTCGGATTTGTCGCTTGTGTTGTTCATGGTGTCTTCCCGTCTCGATAGAGTGATTGGAAAATGTTCTGTCGTGGGGCCTTGGCTATTGACCGACTAGAATCAGCTTGCCGGTTGCCGCATCGCGGTAGACCTGCCCCAGAGACTCCATGCCCTCCGCACCACTTTCCAGTTGTTTGCGTAAAGCGTCCGGGGGCTCGGCGAGTTCACGGCCCTCGCGAACCTTCACCGTGTCCTCCAGCTGGAAGTGCCCGCGCAGCTCGCGGCTCTGCGCGATCAAGGCGATCAGCAGGCCAAGGGCGAAAACCAGCATCACGTCCATGATGTTGGCGAATCCGGTGAGTGGGTCCGTGTCGCCGTCGGCCATGCCCTGCCGCTGCCATGGCGGCGTTTCCCGCTGTTGCGGCCCTCTCACGGCTGACCTGCCAGAGACTGCCAGACAACGTCGTACCAGCGACGCCGGATACGCCCCAGCAAGTAGGCAAGCAGGCCCACCAGCAGGCCAACTACGGTCGTATCGAAGGCGACCGTCAGAGCCGTGGCGAGGATCTCGATGTCACCTGAACCCAGCGCTGAGAGGCCCGGACCGAGGGGGATCAGCGTGCCCATCAGACCCAGAATCGGGCCACTGCGGGCCAGCAGATCGGCCCGTTCCAAACGTTGCAGCGCATAGGGCTCGAAAGTGCTGAGCTTGCCGCGCCGATAGCGATCCAGGGTTAGCGTGCGCTCGGCAATGGCGATGCCAGCCTCCCAGAGCGTCACAAGCAGCGCCAGGCCAAGACCGATAATCACCGGATAGAGCAGCCAGCCGACGAACTGGTGCAGAATGCCGAGGCTGAGGCCGTGCAACATCATGTGCCGACCCGCCGTGCGTGTGTCAGGGCGCGGTAGAAGCCCGCGGCAATCACCAGCAGAAGGCAGGCCAGCAAGCCTAGCCATTGCCAGCCAACACTATTCGTTGGGTTGCTCTCGCGTGCGGCCTCGGCGTCGCTTGCATTACCTTCGCTGGCAGCAAGCTCAGCATCCTGTGTTGCCTCGCTGATGGCGTCCTGATCCTGCAGCTCGATCTCCGTCAGGCGGTGGATTTCCCCTTGCTCTTCCGGTGTCGATGCCGCGCGCTGGATGACCTGTGACAGGGCTTCCCAGTCCACCTCCGGGAGGTGCTGTTCCAGCCAGGGCAGCATGGCGTGGTCAGGGGCCGTATGACCACTGCCGGGCAAGCCATGGGCGTTTACCAGGCGCGCGAACTGCCCGGCCAGTTGCGCGGTCGTCGCGGCATCTGCTTGCCAGAAGTTCTTGTGAATCGCCACCAGCATGATTGCCAGCATGTTGCTTTTGACGTGGACGTTATGGTCCTGCTCGAGAAACTGGTCCAGCCCGAGCTGATAGCGGTCGTCTACATACACGTCCTTGACCTCCTGCCAGGCCCAGTCGCCAACCAGTGTCGGGTTGGTCACCTGCCAGCCCCAGAGGTACTCGAGAAATTCGCTGCCCATGGTGCGGGCGCCGGCGTAACCGTGAGCCATCAGGCCCTGCAGCCACTCGGGGTTGAGAAAGCGTCCTCGCAGTTCCTGGCGCAGGGCGACGGCCAGGGGTTCGACCGAGATGGCATCGGGATTGGCGTGGTTGAGCACGAAATTGTTCGGCGCCTGGCCGGTGAGGGTTTCCACCGCCAGGCTCAGGCCGCCCAGATAGTCAAAGGCATCGTTGTTGTCAATCAGGCCGTAGAGATTGCTGGAGCGGCCGAACCAGGTGTTCTCGACCTCGCTGAGTACCTCGCGGAAAGTTTCCTCCACTGGCGTGCCGAAGCCACCACCGTCCTCGCCACTGCGGCCGTAGCTGTGGCCCAGGCGACGCAGGTAGACCGCTGCGAGTTCTTCACGCTGTTGCCAGGCACCCGAGCGCTCGACCAGACGGTTGACCCCGGCCCCGTAGCTGCCGGGGGCATCGCCGAATACCCGCAGGCTGGCGAGCACACCGGCCTCATCGGGCGCGCGGCCCCGTGCCAGCAGATCCCTGGCCTGCCTGACCCAGTGCGCAGCGACCTGGTTCTGTGCCAGGCTTTCATTGCCGCCTTGCCGCCGGCCCCGGTATTCCGGGTCCTCCAGTGGCTGCAGGGCTTTTTCCAGGGCCAGGGTCAAGGCGGGGTAGTCGCGCAGGATGACATCGGCGCTGGCGTCCAGCGCCATCAGTACGCCCTGATTGATCAGGTTCATCTGGCGGCTGTAGAGATCGCGAAACAGGCCCGAAGTGGTGAAGACGACATCGCGGCGTACCTCTCCCTGAGCCAGTGTCTGTCGCTCCAGGCCCTTCACCAGTCCGCGGCTGTTCCAGACCGGTTGCAGGCCCAGCATGTCCAGGCCAAAGGCGATCATTACCCCCTCATCCCGCACCACATCGGAGGCCCACAGGACCAGCGCTTCGCGTTTATCCGGGTTCTGTGGCTTATCACTGCGTGCAGCCCTGGCCATTTCACGCCCTAGCTGCCAGGCAACGGGACTGGGAATGAGGCTATTGTCGAGGGCATAGAAATTGCGTCCGGTGGGCAGGCTATCCGGCGATCGTATGGGGTCATTCCCCGGTCCGGGCGCGATATAGCGGCCAGAGAGCCCCGCCAGCAGCGCCGACATTTCCGCTTCCGGCGAGGCCTGCAGCAGGCCCTCCCAGTCGGTGCGCTGTTGTTCGCTCTCCGGCGCCATGGAGTCCAGCATCATGTTCACCGCCTGGTCTTTCCAGCGCTGGCCGAAAATATGCAAGCCAAGGGGCATAAATCGCTCCTGCAGGTCGGTGAGGTAATGACCCACTTCGTGCACCAGCATGTCGTCATCGACTTCGTCGAAGCCAATGCCCATGACCGCCAGTTCGGCCGACATGGCCTCGGCCAGTTCGTCCTTCAACTCGAGAGCATCCACCTTGTCGCGAATCTGTGTCACTAGACGCTGTTCCAGGGCATGATTGTCGGTGCCGTGACTGGCCTCAAAGCTCTCGATCAGCTGTCGCAACTGCAGCAGGTCGTCATACAGCGGCGTGTGTTCCAGGGGTGGCGTCAGGTGATCGACCATGACCGCGAGGCCGCGGCGCTTGGCCTGGATGCCCTCACCGACGCCGTCAACGATATAGGGGTAGATGCCGGGGATATCGCTGGCAATAATGCGCGCGTAGTCATCCGCCGCCAGCCCCACCGAGCGATGCGGGAGGAACTCGTAGGTGGAGTGTCTGCCAAGGTGAACAAAGGCATCGGCCTGGAAGTCGTCGCGCAGGTAGTGGTAGAAGGCGAGATACTGGTGAGGCGGGGGGAAGGCGAGGTTGGCATGCAGCAGTTCCTCATTGATTTCCCAGCCGCGGGGGGGCTGCGGGCCGATAAAGATGTTGCCGAACTGCAGTCCTGGCAGCAGCAGTTCACCGTCGAGTGTCATGACCCGACCTGGGGCCTCGCCCCATCCTCCGAGACCTTCGATACCGGTTGCCTGGAGGGCGCGGATAATCGTCAATGCCTGTTCCTGGCAGGGGGGTCCCTGTTGTTCGAGGCTCCGGTCGTAGCAGGTTTCCAGTTGCCCCAGCAGGGATAGAGCCCGTTCACGGGCAGGGTGCTCAACACCTTCCAGCAAGTGGCGCATCTCTTCCACAGTGTGATGCAGGGCGTCCTCGGCAAGCTGAGTCTTCCCCGCCTCCAGCGCCTTCGTCAGCTGGCTATGCAGCAGACCAAAGGGACCGTGCACCATTTCGCTTTGCACGGCTTTCGGCAGTGTCTTGAACCAATCGCGATAGCGCCCGCTGGACATGCGCGAGATACGTGGACCCATGCTCTCGAGGGCCGCGGCGTCATTGGGCAGGTTTACCCCGTGTTCCTGCATCATGTCGAGGAGGGCCTGCTGGGTCGGCGGCAGCTCTCCCGTGGTATAGCCTGCCTGTTTCAGCCAGTTGAGGATCTGCCACAGTGATGCGGGGACATCCAGGTTGTCAGCACCGATGTTATGGCGGCCCGGTGGGTGGTTGTAGTAGACAATGGCAACGCGCTTTTCGGCGTTCGGAGTGGTTTGAAGGTGATGCCAGCGGTTGATTCTGGAGACCAGTGTGGCGATGCCCTCGTTTACGGCAGCCAGGGGCTGGATACGGATACCGCTGAGCGGATCATCCCTTTCTCCGCCGGCCGCGGCGATGACCAGGGGCTGACTGGCGCCCTGCAATTCGGGCAAGGCGACCTGGTAGTAAACCTTGTCATGCGCCAGGCCATCCGATGACAGCTGCCTCTCCAGGGGGGTGCGATCGCGCATCTTGATGGCCTTGATCACGGGCAGGTCGAGTTCCCGGAACGCGTCGATCACCTGTTCCCGCCCCTCGCCCCCGCCAACCACAAAGTCCTGCAGCATGACCACCGCTGTGAGGCGATGTTTCAGAGGAAGCAGCGCCCGCGCCGCGGACACTCCAGCCTCACCCCAGTAAGCCAGCGCCGTGAGACATTCGTGCCCTGCATCGACTCTGGTGGCGCGACAGAATTCGCGCAGGAGGGCGTTATCGGCGGGGCGGTCACCGCCCGCGTGATCCAGTACGACGATTAGTGGCTGCTCGTCGTCCACTGATGGCAGGCTTGTCGTGACCTGATCGCGATAGACCCAGCGCAGGCGTGGCAGGGCTTGCGCGGGAGGTACTTCGATCTTTTTGCCCAGTTTTGCAAAGCTCCAGGCAAACAGGGCCGCAGTATTGCTGCTGCCACCCGCCTGCCAATAGCGGCGGGCATTGATCCAATCGGCTTGCCGGGGGTAGCGAGCTGTCAGGTCGTCGAGTGATCGGTCGAAATCCGTGCTCGGTTGCATACCCGCGATATGCCGCAATTGCTCACCGTTCGTGAAAATGGCCCGACCATTCATGCGGCTTTGCTGGATCAGTCGATGGTCGCTGCTGATCATCAGCAGTGAGGTTTCGCTTCGCGCCAGCACTGGCTCCAGCTCGGCAACGCTGGCCCCAAACAGGCCGATGCCTAGCACCAGGTCTGCGCTTTCGACCAGAGTTTGCCGCTGTGGCCCCGTCATCTCCCAAAGTTGGGTATCGGATCGTGCAATCACGCGGAGCTGGGGGTGATTTTCGCTGAATAGCCGGACGGCATCGGCGATCGTTTCGGCGTTGCGTTGCGAAGCCAGCACCAGAATATGTTTCTCGTCTGCGGTATCGGGTCGAGCGAAGGCTATCTGGGTAAGACAGACCAGAAGCAGCAGCAAACCACGCATGATGACGATTCCTCGACTATGTGAAAGTTCGAGGCAAGAAAGCTACGTACCGTGGCAGCTGATAAGGGAAGTCAGGCTGATGCAGTACCGAGTATTCCCGCCCGGTGCTGGAAAACAGGGTTTATCCAGCAGTTCAGGTTGTGCGCGGCAAAGACGCGACAGCCCGTAATTTCCTGGCGACAAGTATCTGGCTCACGGCTATTGAGGCCGCTGACAGTTGCGGGTACAGCCCCGGATTTTCACCGGGTTCCTTGAATGCCGATGGATAATCAGCTCGCCAAAGCGTCGGCAGTTTTAATGATCGAGGTCAGTGCTGTCAACTGAAAATCGTTTTTGTCGACACCTTACAGATTTAATCAATTATTGGTTACGCAAATATTTTGGGTGGCAAAGGTTGTGTTTAGTTCGGCGTTACACGGCCTATCTAAAGCTGGCGTTAGCGTTATCAACGGTTAATTCGAAGAGGCTGTTTGTTTTTCTGAGTTGACTTACCGTTGGCAATGCCGATAGAGTCCGCGCCCTGCATCAGGTGCCTGCTCGTCATCCCTTCGCCGGGGAAGACTGGAACAGGGTAAACGGGAAGTGTGGTGCGTCACGGCAGGAATCCAGGCAAATTCCACGGCCGCCGCTGACAACGCCACCGCTGCCCCCGCAACGGTAAATGAGTTCGCGATCGAATTCACAAGCCCGAAACCGGCCTGGTGATAATGCCTTCTGGTGTTATCACGGAGTGCAGTACTGCAACAACGATGAAGCGGAGGGCTTTGTCGGTGGTTAACTGCCTCTGTTCCATGGCGCTCGCCACTCTTACCCCTCCCTCAATCATTGTTTTTACAATTGCCGATTGAGGATTGATCATGAAAAACCTGCCTGTTTTCCGCAGTACCCTTGCGGGCTGTTGCTGTTTCTTGCCGCTGCAGCCTGTCATTGCTTCGTCCGATATTGATGAGCTTGTTGTGACGGCTACTCGTACACCGGTAGCCATGGCCGACAGCCTGGCGTCCGTCACCGCCATCAGTCGGCCGGACCTCGAGGCCCGTCAGCCTCTGGATCTGGTTGATGTTTTCCGCCAGGTGCCGAGCCTGGACATCAGTCGCAGCGGTGGACCCGGGTCCGCCACCAGCCTGTACACCCGGGGCACCGCCAGTGGCCACACGCTGATTCTGGTCGACGGCCAGCGGGTGAGCAGTGCCACCCTGGGCAGTGCCAATTTCCAGTTTCTCAACCCGGACCAGATCGAGCGCATTGAAGTCGTGCGCGGGGCACGCTCCAGCTTGTACGGTAGTGAGGCGATCGGCGGCGTGATTCAGATCTTTACCCGCGACGGTTCCGCCAGCGAGGGCAGCTACCTCACCACAGCGGCCGGCAGCAATGCGATGTACCGGCTCGCGCTGGGCTCCAGTGGCAACAGCGGCAACTGGCGCTACGGGGTACATGCTTCGTACCTGGAAACGGAGGGTATCGACAATCTGGCAATCGATACCGGCTTCAACAAGGATCGGGATGGCTACCGCAACAAATCCGTCAGCGCGAGCACGGGTTACCGGTTTGACAATGGCGCAGATCTCTCCTTTCGTTACCTGGAGAGCAATAACCGCAACGAGCATGACAGTGCTTCCAATGCCTCGGAGAAGCCCTATAGCGAAGGCATCGTACAAAATATCAATCTGCGCGGACGGCTGCCTTTGACCGATGTCTGGAGCACGGAGCTCTCCCTCGGCGTTTCCACGGATGACAGCGACAACTTCGACAGCGTTACCGGCCTAAACCAGGGGGATTTTCGCACGGAAAGGCAGCAGCTTTTTTGGCAGAACGACATTGTCGTGGCCGAGGGGCATCTTCTCACCCTGGGCTACGATTACTACGAGGATGACGTTGCCAGCAACTCCAACGATTACCTCGATGGACTGGGTAACCCGGTGCGCAGTCGAGACAACAAAGCGCTGTTTGGACAATACCAGGCAAGCTGGCGCCAGCTGGATGTGGTGCTGGGCCTGAGGGAAGACGACAACCAGGAATTTGGTGACCACACTACCGGCAATGCCGCGATTGGTCTGCAGTTGAGTGAGTCCTACAAGCTCATCGCGTCCTGGTCTGAGGGTTTCAAGGCGCCGACCTTCAATGACCTCTACTGGCCGGCCGGCCCCTTTAGTGCGGGGAACCCCGATCTGGAGCCAGAGTCCTCGGAGAATAGCGAGCTGAGTCTGCGCGGCGATTACGATGACTGGCACTGGTCTATCGCCTATTTCGAGAACGACGTGGAAAACCTGATTGATTGGGCACCGGGCGCGGATTTTGTCTGGCGACCCTACAACGTCAGTGACGCAGAGATAAGCGGCGCCGAGTTTGCGATAGGTGGTGACATGCTGGGTTGGCGTGTCGATGCTGCCTACAGCTATGTCGAGCCAAGGGACAGCGGTACCGACAAGTTGCTGATCAAGCGCAGTCGCGACAATCTGACGCTGAATGCCAATCGGGAGTTTGATGCCCTGACACTCGGTCTGTCGCTGAAAAGTCAGGGGCAGCGCTATACCAATACCGCGAATACCGAATCTCTGGGCGGCTACGCCACCTTCGATCTGCGGCTTGGCTACCGCTTGACCCGTCAGCTGGAAACGACCTTCAAGATGGAGAATATCTTTGACAGGGACTACCAGCTCAACAAGGGCTACAACCAGGAGGGGCGTGAATGGCAGCTGGGTTTGACCTACACGTTCTGATTCCGGGCTGAACCTGAGGGTTTTGATCAGAGTCGCTTTTCACTCGCCAGACCGGATGGCTGACATGAAGGCGTTCATGGCGGCTGCCCGGTCGGTTTTGTCTGAAAGCACTGTCGGTCAACCACCATTACGGGGCTGTACTCATGAATGTCGAGGATTTCTACCGCCTGCTTTTCAGTCGCCGGGATGTCCGGGGCGAATACCTGCCGGACCCGGTGTGCCCCGAGGTATTGGCGCGTATCCTCAACGCGGCACACCATGCGCCATCGGTCGGCCTGTCCCAGCCCTGGAATTTCATTGTCGTGCGGGAAGCGTCCAGGCGCCGTGCAGTCTATCGGGAGTTCACGGCTTGCCGCGAACGAGAGGCTGCTCACTTCGAGGGAGAGCAACGCCAGCGGTATGATCGGCTCCGGCTCGAAGGCATTCTCACGGCTCCCGTGAACATTTGTGTCACCTGTGATCGCTCACGGGCCGGTCCCGCCGTCCTGGGGAGAACGCAGCAGCCGGATACCGACATCTACAGCACGGTCTGCGCGATTCAGAATCTCTGGTTGGCGGCGAGAGCCGAAGGTCTGGGGCTAGGTTGGGTTTCCATCCTTCGGACGGATGTGCTGAAGACCTTGTTTGCATTGCCGGAATCGGTGGAGCCGATAGCCTATCTTTGCCTGGGGCATGTCAGCGATTTTTATAGTCGGCCTGAACTTGAGGTTAGAGGATGGCGCAATCGCCTGCCCCTCGAAAGTCTGGTATGGCTAGACCAATGGGGGGAGACCAGCGCGGAAGACCCGTTGCTGGTGTCAGTGCGCCGTGTTTCCGCACTAGACTGAGCATTGACGGCGCTCCCGCGGGTCATTGCAGGTGCCGGTATGATGTGTCGTCGCTCCCTCCGGCGACGGGCGCCGGGTTTTGCTCGTCCCGCTGCCTTGCCTCATAGTCCTCAAGCATTCGCTGCATGCGTTCCGCTAGCAGGGCGGCATGCAGTTGTTGTTGGCGCTGCTCGTCGCGCAGGGATCGGAGCAGTGCCGCGGCCATGAAAACCATCAGGATCATGAAGGGAAAAGCCGCAAGAATGGACATGGTCTGAAGAGCCGCCAGGCCACCACTGAGCAGTAGTATGCCAGCTACCATGACCTGAACCAGTCCCCAGATCACCCGTAGCCAGCGGCTGGGCGTCAGGACCCCTTTGCCGGTAAACATCCCCAGTACGAAGGTTGCTGAGTTTGCGGAAGTGATGACGAAGAGCACGATCAGTACCAGCACCAGAATGCCCAGCAGCTCAGGGAAAGGCAGTGAGTTCAGTGTCAGAAAAAGGCCAGAGCTGATTTCGGCGTGAACCGCTTCGCCGATGCCGGCACCTTCGAATAGCTCGTAGTACAGTGCCGAACCGCCAAAGGTGGCGAACCACACCACGCTGAGCAGTACAGGCATGCCGATAACACCGAGGATAAACTCGCGTATGGTGCGCCCGCGGGAAATTCGCGCAATGAAACTGCCGACAAAGGGAGCCCAGGAAAGACCCCAGGCCCAGTAAAAAATGGTCCAGCGCTCCACCCAGTCCTCGCCGGTATAGGGTGACATGACCAGGCTCATGCCCATCATGTTGCTGAAATAGTCACCGATGGCATTGGTCATTGCGGCAGTGATGAAGTCAGTTGGCCCGGCGAAAAAGACAAACACCAGCAGGGCGGCGGCGAGCAGCATATTGGCGTCACTGACATAGCGTACACCGCTTTCCAGTGGCATCAGTGAGCAGAGCAGAAATACCACCGCCACGCCGCCCAGAATGGCCAGTTGCTGGGTGGTGCCGAAGGCTACCTCGCTGACGGCCCCCAGGCCACTGTTGATCTGGATGATACCCAGCCCCAGTGTGGTGGCGACGCCGAAGACCGTGGAAACCACCGCCAGGATATTGATGCCATGGCCGACGGGGCCGTCCACGCGATCGCCCAGGCTGGCGCGGAAGGTCTCACTGATCAGGCCGGCTCGCTGGCGCCGAAAGCGGACGTAGGCAATCGCCAGACCGACGATGGCGAAGTTGGCCCACTGGTGAAAGCCCCAGTGAAACAGCGCATACTGCATGCCGAGCCTGGCCGCTTCGGGGGATTCGGCGACGGCCTGGCCCAGCGGTGGGTCGTTGTAGTGGGTCATGGGTTCGGCAACCCCCCAGAACACCAGGCCGCCCCCCATACCCGCCGAGAAGATCATGCCCAGCCAGGCGAGGTAGGGGAATTCCGGTGCCTCCCCGTCCGCCCCGAGGCGTATCTGTCCGTAATCGGAAAGAGCGATACCCACGCAGAAAAGCAGGAAGCCTGTGGTGACGAACAGGTACATCCAGCCGAAGTGATCGGTGGTGAAATGCAGCGCGGTATCAGCTCCCTCGGCAAGCTCCTCGGGCAGGCCCACGCCCACCCCGACGAAGGTCACCAGCAGCAGCAGAGAAATATAGAAAACCCACCCTGGTCGCTTTTGCATGCCGCGCTTCCTTCCGCAAGTGTGTGCATTCACCGTCGACAATGGTGAAGCTTGGGGCCAGGAATGCAAGGCCGGAGTCGACGGTCCGACGCTTCGGCCGGCACGCGTGGATTGACCACAGCAACGATGTTCTTGAATTGGTACCGGAGGCCGGAGTCGACGGTCCGACGCTTCGGCCGGCACGCGTGGATTGACCACAGCAACGATGTTCTTGAATTGGTACCGGAGGCCGGACTCGAACCGGCACGCGTTTTACCGCATCGGATTTTGAATCCGACGTGTCTACCAATTTCACCACTCCGGCAGGGCGGGAACGACCCCAGGGAGGGTCGGGAAGAGGGCGGATTATAGCAATCCGGCCGCGCAATTCAATTGCCGTCGCCTTAACCTTGGCGATGTTTGCCTGTAAACTTCGCGACTGCCCCGTGACCGGGGTGTTTTCTGAGTACCTTGGCTAAGGAGAAAGGATCATGGCGCTTAAGCTGATCAAGAAAACCGAGTCTCACCGCATCTACCAGCGCGGCGACAATCGCTACGCGGTCAAGGATGCCGAGCGCAAGCCGGTCAATGGCGAGGAGAAAGTCGCAGTCCTGGCTGCCGAGGGCCTGATCAAGGTGCCCGCACCGAAGCCCGCGGAAGAGCCGGTGGAAGAAGAGGGCGCGGGCGAGGCCGCTGAGACCGCCGCCGAAGGCGAGGCAGACGCCGAGTAAATCATTGTCCGATCCGGGCCTGTGCCCGCACAGGCCCCATTCCCATGCGCAAGAGCGACTTTTTCTACGACCTGCCCCCCGAGCTGATTGCCCAGCACCCCCTGCCTGAACGCGGCGCCAGCCGTCTGCTGTGCCTGGAAGGTGCCAGTGGTGCGGTGGCTCACCGCCGGTTTACCGACCTGCCCGAACTGCTGCGCCCCGAGGATCTTCTGGTCTTCAACAACACCCGTGTGATCCCCGCGCGCCTGTGGGGTCAGAAATCCAGCGGTGGGCGCGTGGAGATTCTCATCGAGCGCCTCACCGGCGTGGATACCGCCCTGGCGCATATTCGCAGCAGCAAGTCGCCCAAGCCCGGCACGACGCTGCTGCTCGCGGAGCGCGAGGGCGAGGAGCCCGGACCCTGGCAGCTCGAGGTCACTGGCCGGGAGGGCGCACTGTTCTGTTTGCGCACGCCCGATGGCAGCCCTCTTCCCGCGCTGCTCAATCAGATAGGCCACATGCCTCTGCCGCCCTATATCGCGCGCGAGGACGAACAGCTTGATCAGTCGCGCTACCAGACCGTTTATGCGGAGAAAGAGGGGGCGGTGGCAGCCCCCACGGCGGGTCTGCATTTCACTGACAGCCTGTTGGCGCAGCTCGATGCACAGGGTGTGCACCGGGCCGCGGTCACCCTGCATGTCGGCGCGGGAACCTTCCAGCCCGTGCGGACGGACAATATCGAAGACCACCACATGCACGCCGAGTACCTGGAAGTGGACGAGCAGGTCTGTGCTGCGGTGGAGGCCTGCCGCGCCCGCGGCGGTCGCGTGGTTGCCGTGGGAACCACCGCGGTACGCTCGCTGGAGTCGGCGGCCTGTGGCAAGGGGCGGGTGGCCCCGATGACCGGGGATACCGATATCTTCATTTACCCGGGCTACCGCTTCCGTGTGGTGGACGCCCTGGTGACCAATTTTCACCTGCCGGAATCCACCCTGGTGATGCTGGTGTCCGCCTTCGCCGGGCGCGAAGCGGTCCTCGCCGCCTACGCCGAGGCCATCGCCCAGCGCTACCGCTTTTTCAGCTACGGCGATGCCATGTTCCTCACCCCCCGCCCCGACTCCCTGGAGCCCCGATGAGTCACCTGCGTTTCGAGAATCTGGCCGGCGACGGCGCTGCCCGTCGCGGGCGCCTGCACTTTCCCCGGGGTACGGTGGAAACGCCGGCCTTCATGCCCGTGGGCACCTACGGCACGGTCAAGGGCATGCTTCCCCGCGATATTCACGAGATCGGCGCCGAGATCATTCTCGGGAACACCTTCCACCTCTGGTTGCGTCCCGGTACCGACATTATCGAGCAGCACGGTGACCTGCACGACTTCATGGGCTGGAGTGGCCCGATCCTGACCGACTCCGGCGGCTTCCAGGTGTTCAGCCTGGGGGCCATGCGCAAGATCTCCGAGGCGGGGGTCAAGTTTCAGAGCCCGGTGGATGGTGCCCGGGTCTTCCTCGACCCGGAGACGTCCATGGCCATCCAGCGCAGCCTGGGCGCAGATATCGTCATGATCTTCGATGAGTGCACCCCTTATCCGGCCACCGAAGCCGAGGCCCGCGCTTCCATGGAGCTGTCCCTGCGCTGGGCCGCGCGCAGCAAGGCGGCCCACGGCGACAGTCTCGCTGCACTGTTCGGCATTGTGCAGGGGGGCATGTACCCGGCCCTGCGCGAGGCCTCCCTGGCGGGCCTGGTGGATATCGGCTTCGACGGCTACGCGATTGGCGGGCTCTCGGTCGGCGAACCCAAGGACGAGATGCTCAAGGTGCTGGATGCCCTGCAGCCGCACCTGCCCGAGGACAAGCCGCGCTACCTGATGGGCGTGGGTACGCCCGCCGACCTGCTGGAAGGGGTGCGTCGCGGGGTGGACATGTTCGACTGTGTGATGCCTACCCGCAACGCTCGCAACGGCCACATTTTTACCTCGAAAGGGGTGCTCAAGCTGCGCAACGCCCGGCATAAGACCAGTACGCTGCCCCTGGACGAGGCCTGCGACTGCTACACCTGCCAGAACTTCAGCCGCGCCTACCTGCACCACCTGGACAAGTGCAACGAGATTCTGGGTTCCCAGCTGAACACCCTGCACAACCTGCGCTACTACCAGCGGCACATGGCGGGTATCCGCCAGGCTATCGTCGAGGGCTGCCTGGATGCCTTTGCCGCCCGCTTCTACGCGGAGCAGGCCGAGGGTGCCTGAGCCCGATCACAGTGCCGCGGCGGAAATCTTCGAGCGCCTGCGGCAGGCGCTGCCCCTGCACCGCGCCGCATGGTCGGGTAGTGGGCGCCTGGCGGGTGTGCTGGTAGCCCTGACCCGGGAGCCGTGTCCCCGGGTGCTGCTTGGCCGCCGCGCCCTGCACCTCCCCTTGCATCCCGGGGAGGTGGCCTTTCCCGGCGGCAAGCGTGAGCCCGGTGACCACAGCCCCTGGGACACCGCCCTGCGGGAGGCCGAGGAGGAGGTGGGTTGTCCACCGGACGCCGTCGAGCCCCTCGGGGAACTACCGCCCCTGGTCACCCGCAGCGGGTATCGCATTTATCCCTGTGTGGCGGTCATTGACCCGGGCCTGCCCCTGCGAGCGGACCCGGGGGAGGTCGCCGAATTGCTGTTGCCGCGACTGGAGCAGTTTTTTCACCGTGAGGGCTGGCACAGCCGGGTCTTCCCCGACCCGGAGACCGGGCTCCCGGTCCGGGTGCCGCATTTCCATCTGGCCCGTGATACCGTATGGGGAACCTCGGCCCGGGTGCTGCTGGAACTGGTCAATATCGGCCTGCGAGCGGGCCTGGACCCGGATGTCTTCGAGGAGGAAAAAACGTGAAATACAGTCTCAATGGTCACCGGGTGACCCTGGAGGGCGGCGGTCATTTCATCGCACCCAATGCCGCGGTGATCGGGCAGGTTACTCTGCGCGACCGCAGCAGTGTCTGGTTCGGTTGTGTGCTGCGCGGGGATGTGGAGCGTATCGATATCGGTCCCGGCAGCAATATCCAGGACGGGTCGGTGCTGCATGCGGACCCGGGTTACCCCCTGGTGGTCGGCGAGAACGTCACCGTGGGCCACAATGCCATGCTCCACGGCTGCAGCGTGGGTGACGGCAGCCTGGTGGGGATTGCCGCGGTGGTCCTGAACGGCGCCCGTATCGGCCGCAACTGCCTGATTGGCGCGGGTGCGCTGGTTACCGAGGGCATGGAGATCCCCGATGGCAGCCTGGTACTGGGTGCGCCGGCCAAGGTGCGCCGCCAGTTCAGCGAGGAGGAGCAGGCGGCCCTGGCGCTCAATGCCGAGCATTACGTGCGTAACGCCGCGGCCTTCCTGGAGGGCCTGGAGGAGCAGCCGTGAGTCACGACGAACAGCAGGACGGTGACAAGGGGCGTCCCCTCGCAGTCGAGCCGGCGTCACCCTGTGTCTCCATTTGTGCCCTGAATGAGGACGATGTCTGTGTCGGCTGCTACCGCAGCGCCACTGAAATAACCGACTGGTTCATGGCCAGCCCGGCGGAGAAACAGGCGATTCTCGACCGTGCCCGGGAGCGCCGACTGGCCGATTGGCCAACCGGGCTGCGTTAGTTCGCGGGTCAGTTTGTGCGTGTGCCACTCCGGCGCGGGTGGCTGACGCGGACCGATTGCACCACATTCCCCTGCAGCTCCAGTACCTCCAGCTGGTAGCCGTCGATGCGCAGGCAGACGTTGCCGTCGGGGAAGGACTCCAGGTATTCCAGGATCAGGCCACTGAGGGTCTTGGGGCCGTCGGTCGGCAGGTCCCAGTTGAGGGCCTTGTTGACATCGCGGATATTGGCGCCCCCGGTGATCAGGTGGCTGCCATCGCGCTGGGGGAAAATGCTGTCGCCGGTGTCACTCAACTTGGAGGTGAACTCGCCGACGATCTCCTCGAGTATGTCCTCCAGGGCGACAATGCCCATCACGTCGCCATATTCATCCACCACAATGGCCAAACGCAGCTTGTTGCGCTGGAAGTGCAGCAGCTGGGTGTGCAGCGGCGTGCCCTCGGGGATGAAGTAGGGTGGGTCCATCTCCCGTTCCAGCGCGGCGCGATCGAGGCCCTGGCGGTCGAGGATCCGGCTCAGATTGCGCATGTGCAGCACGCCGACAATATTATTGACGTCGTCGCGCCACACCGGCAGGCGGGTGTGCGTGCTGGTCTGCAGGGCGCGCAGGATGGTGTCGTCGTCCTCGTCGAGATCGATGCCGAAGACCTCGTTGCGCGGCACCATCACGTCGTCCACCGACATTTCCTCGAGGTCGAGGATATTCAGCAGCATGCCCCGGTGCGCCGAGGGAATCAGCGGCCCGGCCTCGTTGACGATGGTGCGCAGCTCCTCGGAGGACAGGTGTTCCTCCTGCCCCGCGGCCGGGTCGGTGCCGAGCAGGCGCATCAGGCCATTGGTGACAAAATTCACCGCCCAGACCACCGGATACATGACCTTCATCAGCGGCAGCAGGATCACGCTGGCGGGAAAGGCAATGCGCTCCGGGCGCAGGGCGGCCAGGGTCTTGGGGGTGATTTCGGCGAAGATCAGGATCACCAGGGTCAGGGCGATGGTCGCAATGGCAATGCCGGCGTCGCCCCACAGGCGGATGGCCAGGACGGTGGCGATGGCGGAAGCGAGAATGTTGACCAGGTTGTTGCCGATCAGGATCAGTCCGATCAGGCGATCCGGTCGCTGCAGCAGTTCGCTGGCCCTGCGGGCACCCCGATGCTTCTGCTGACGCAGGTGCTTCAGCCGGTAGCGGTTGAGGGACATCATTGCCGTTTCCGAGCTGGAAAAGAACGCGGAAAGGAAGATGAGAAAGACCAGAACTGAGCTGAGCAGACCCAGTGAAGCGTCGTTCAAGGCGGGATTGCACCTTTGACCGGAATGAAGGCGCTATGGTGAAGAAAAACCCGCGCCCCCGCAAGCCCGTTCGTCGGGCGCGTCACGGGCGTTGCAGAACCAGCTCGAGGACCAGTTTGGAGCCGAAAAAGGCGAGCACCAGCAGGACAAAGGCCACCAGTGTCAGCCGCACGGCGGTCTGGCTGCGCCAACCCAGCTGGTGGTGTCCCCAGAGCAGCACGCCGTAGATCACCCAGGCAATGATGGTGAGTATGGTTTTGTGGACCAGATGCTGGGCGAAAATGTTTTCGACAAACAGGAAGCCCGAGACGATGGCGGCGCCCAGGACCACGACCCCGGCCCAGAGCAGCTCGAACAGCATCGACTCCATCAGCTGCAGGGGGGGCAGCAGGCGCACGATGCCGGTCGGATGGTGGTGTTTCAGCTGGCGATCCTGGACCGCCAGCAGGGCGGCCTGCAGGGCTGCCAGGGTGAGCAGGGCGTAGGCCAGCAAAGAGGCCGACACGTGCAGCAGGAGTCCGTCCTGCAGTGGGCCGGAGGCGCGGCCGGTCTCCGGTGCGAAGGCGGAGACCAGTACCGCGGCAGCGGACAGTGGCAACAGGGCCAGCAGCAGGTTCTGCAGCGGTCGCTTCAACAGAAAGACGATGCAGGCCAGATTGATGATGAAGAAAATCAGCGCGGCAATCTTGTAGAAGCCCAGGTGTACGCTGCTGGTGTCGACGACGCTCTGCCAGGCCACGGCCGCGTGGCAGAGCAGGGCGACACTCCCACTGAGGATCACGCCGAGGCCGAGGCCGCGCCGGCGCTGCAGGACGTGCATCAGCTGTATCCCCGCCGCGACGAGGTACAACAGCGCGCTGACAATGGCGAGCAGGGACAATGGCATGGTTGGGGGGACTGGCCCGGGTGGCGTATACTGCGCCTTTTGTACCGGTTTGTCTCACTACATTCAATAGCGTGAGCCCCAGCGAGAGTAATTCCCATGTTCGAGAGTCTGTCAGAACGCCTTTCCCAGAGCCTGCGCAATATCACCGGCAAGGCCAAGCTGACCGAGGAGAATATCCAGGACACCCTGCGCGAGGTGCGTCGCGCCCTGCTTGAGGCGGACGTTGCGCTGCCGGTGGTCAAGGACTTTGTCGAGGCGGTCAAGCAGCGCGCCGTCGGCCAGGAGGTCACCCGCAGCCTGAGCCCGGGTCAGGTCTTCCTGAAGATCGTGCAGGCAGAGCTGGAGGCGGTGATGGGCTCGGCCAACGAGGGCCTTGACCTCTCTGCCCAGCCCCCCGTGGTGATTCTGATGGCGGGTCTGCAGGGCGCGGGCAAGACCACCTCGGTGGCCAAGCTGGCCAAGCTGCTGCGGGAGCGCGACAAGAAGAAGGTCACGGTGGTCAGCGCCGACGTCTACCGGCCGGCGGCGATCAAGCAGCTGGAGACCCTGGCCACGGAGGTCGGTGTCGATTTCTTCCCCAGCCAGGCGGAGCAGAAGCCGGTGGATATTGCCCGGGCGGCCATGGAGCACGCGCGGGTCAAGTTCAGCGACGTGCTCATCGTGGATACCGCGGGTCGTCTGGCCATCGACCAGGCCATGATGGCGGAGATTGCCGAGCTGCACCGGGTAACCCAGCCCACCGAGACGCTCTTCGTCGTGGATGCCATGACCGGTCAGGATGCGGCCAACACCGCCCGGGCCTTCGGCGAGGCACTGCCGCTGACCGGTGTGATCCTGACCAAGGTGGATGCCGACAGTCGCGGGGGTGCCGCCCTGTCGGTGCGCTCGGTGACCGGCAAGCCGATCAAGTTCCTCGGGGTGGGTGAAAAGACCGCGGCCCTGGACCCCTTCCACCCGGATCGCATTGCCTCGCGCATCCTCGGCATGGGGGATGTGCTGTCGCTAATCGAGGAGGCGGAGCAGAAGGTCGACCGCAAGAAGGCGGAAAAGCTCGCGCGCAAGGTCAAGAAGGGCAAGAAGTTCGATCTCGAGGATTTTCGCGACCAGTTGCAGCAGATGAACAGCATGGGCGGCATCACCGGCATGCTGGACAAGCTCCCCGGCATGGGTGGCATGGCGCAGATGGCGCAGAAGAACCTCGACATGAAGCAGTTCCAGCGCATGGAGGCGATGATCGACTCCATGACGCCGAAGGAGCGCCGCAATCCGGACATCATCAGCGGTTCCCGCAAGCGCCGCATCACGCTGGGCTCCGGCACCCAGGTGCAGGATCTCAACCGTCTGCTGAAGCAGCACAAGCAGATGCAGAAAATGATGAAGAAGATGAAGGGCGGCGGCATGGAAAAGATGATGCGCGGGATGGGCGGCATGCTGCCCCCGGGCGGCGGGCAGGGTGGCGGCTTCCCCTTCCGCTAAGCCCGCGCCAGTGCTAAAAAACTCCCCCCGGCAGGGCTTTCCCTGAGGGGGGTTTTTCCGTATGATACGCCACCTTTGCGGCCCTGGTGCCAGAAACAGCTGTGGATCGTGCAGCGTAATGGCTGCAGATGACACCCCACTACAGGAATATAGAGCAATATGGTCACAATTCGACTCTCTCGCGGCGGCGCCAAGAAGCGCCCGTTCTACCACCTGACGGTTACTGACAGCCGCCAGTCCCGGGACGGCCGTTTCATCGAGCGCGTAGGTTTCTTCAACCCGGTCGCCCGCGGCCAGGAAGTTCGCCTGAAGGTGGATGCCGAGCGTATCGCCTACTGGCAGAGCCAGGGTGCCCAGCTGTCCGGACGCGTTGCCGCGCTGGTCAAGGAAGCCGGCAAGGCCGAAGCAGCCTGAGCTCGGGCTGCCCCGGTCCGTGAGTGACGACAGCGTGCCCGAAGACAAGCGTGACGGGCGTCTGGTTATCGGTCGCATCACGGGCTGCTACGGAATCAAGGGTTGGGTGAAGGTTCACGCCTACACCGAGCCGATGGAAAATTTCTTCGACTACACGGGCTGGACGGTCCGGCGTCGGGGAGGCGACGAAGCCATTGAGTTTGACGCCGGCCGGCGTCACGGCAAGGGGCTGGTCGCACACATACGCGGTGTCGACGATCGCAATCAGGCCGAGACCTATCGCGGCCTGGATGTGAGCGTTCCCGCGGGCGCCCTGCCGGAACTGGACGAGGGCGAGTACTACTGGCACCAGCTGGAAGGGCTCCAGGTCTGGTGTTCCAGCCCCGAGGGGCTGGTGCTGCTCGGCGAAGTGGATCACCTGATCGACACCGGCGCCAACGACGTGCTGGTGGTCAGGCCCAGCGAGGGCAGCCTGGATCAGCGCGAACGTCTGATTCCCTGGCTGCGCGGGCAGACCGTGACCCGGGTGGATCTGGATGCGGGTTGCATTGAGGTGGACTGGTTCCCCGACGAATAGTCGCCGGGTAGTGGAGTGGGCGAGGCAACATGCATATTAGTGTGGTCAGCCTGTTTCCCGAGATGTTTGCCGCCCTCAGCGACAGCGGTGTGACCGGGCGGGCGGTGCAGCAGGGCCAGGTAAAACTGGCCTTTAGCAACCCGCGGGCCTTCACCCACGATCGCCATCGCACTGTGGACGATCGCCCCTTTGGCGGTGGCCCGGGCATGGTGATGAAGCCCGAGCCGCTGCACCAGGCCATCGCCGAGGCCAGGCAGGAGGCCGGTGAGGGGGCCAGGGTGGTGTACCTGTCACCCCAGGGGCGTCGGCTGACCCACGCCAGGGTGCTGGAGCTTGCCGCGCTGCCGGCTCTGGTGCTGGTGGCGGGGCGCTACGAGGGCATCGACGAGCGGGTGATACAGGCCGATGTCGATGAAGAAGTGTCGATCGGCGACTATGTGCTGAGCGGGGGTGAACTCGCCGCCATGGTCCTGATGGACGCGGTAATCCGGCAGTTGCCGGGGGTGCTGGGCCACGCCCAGTCGGCGCAGGAGGATTCCTTCGCCGATGGTTTGCTGGACTGCCCCCACTATACCCGCCCGGAAGAGTGGGCGGGTTGTGTAGTACCCGAAGTTTTGCTCAGCGGGGATCATGCACGGATCCGCCGCTGGCGTCTCAAGCAGGCGCTGGGTCGTACGCTGGAGCGGCGGCCGGATCTGCTCGAGGGCCGGGTGATGACACCCGAGGAAGAGGAATTGCTGGCGCTTTACCGCCAGGAACAGCAACAGGATTAACTCGCTAGCTGTGAAGCTACGCACAGTCGACAACAGGAGCACGCCATGAGCACCAACAAGATCATTTCCCAGCTCGATGCAGAGCAGATGCAAAAGGACCTGCCGGAGTTCAGCCCCGGTGACACCGTGGTCGTGCAAGTGCGTGTCAAGGAAGGCAACCGCGAGCGTCTGCAGGCCTTCGAGGGTGTCTGCATTGCCAAGCGCAACCGCGGCCTGAACTCGGCGTTCACCGTGCGCAAGATTTCCCACGGTGTCGGCGTGGAGCGTACCTTCCAGGCCTACAGCCCGCTGGTCGAGAGTGTCTCCGTGAAGCGTCGCGGCGACGTACGCCAGGCCAAGCTGTACTACCTGCGCGAGCTGTCCGGCAAGGCCGCCCGCATCAAGGAAAAGCTCTCCAGCTAAGACGCCCACACGCGGTGCTGTTTTTGCTCCGCGTTGTCGGCTTATCCGTGAAGCGCCCAAACCGCCGGGAGGTGGTCTGGGCGCTTTCTCGTGCCTGGAAAACGGGTGCATGCTACAGTTTTCGTCATGAGTGAACTGCCCCGACACCCGGCCCCTGCCGTCGATGCCGAGGTGGCTGCCTATCTCGACGCGCTGTGGATAGAGCGCGGCTTGAGCGACAACACCCTGGCCGCCTACCGACGGGACCTGATGCAGTACCGTCTCTGGCTGGGCGAGCGCGGTCGCCCCGGTCTGCTGCACGCGGATGCGGGTGACCTGCAGGCCTGGCTGGGCCATTGCCTGGGCAGTGGTCGATCGCCGCGTTCCTCGGCCCGCATGCTGTCGTGTCTGCGCGGCTTCTATCGCTACCAGGTGCGGGAGGGGCGGCTCGCCGACGATCCCTCGGCGGCTATCGACAGCCCGCGACTGGGGCGGCCGCTGCCCCGGTCCCTGTCAGAGCGCGATGTCGAGGCTCTGCTGGCAGCCCCCGACAGTGAGCGCCCCCTCGAGTGCCGCGACCGGGCCATGCTCGAGCTGTTGTATGCCTGTGGCCTGCGCGTCTCCGAGCTGGTCGGCCTGCGTGTCGATCAGGTCAGCTTCAATCAGGGGGTGGTGCGCGTTGTCGGCAAGGGCAGCAAGGAGCGCCTGGTGCCCATGGGTGAGGAGGCGCTGGCCTGGCTGCGGGTATACCTGGGTGGACCGCGCGCCGCGTTATTGGGGGCTTGCCTCAGCGATGCCCTGTTTCCCGGCAGGCAGGGGGCGGCGATGACTCGCCAGGCCTTCTGGTATCGTATTAAACTCTATGCTCAGCGCGCGGGCATTCGGGCGCCGTTGTCGCCACACACCCTGCGCCACGCGTTCGCCACGCATTTGCTCAACCACGGCGCCGACTTGCGCGTGGTGCAGATGTTGTTGGGGCACAGTGACCTGAGTACCACGCAGATATACACCCACGTGGCCCGGCAGCGCCTGCAGGATCTGCATGCCCGCCACCATCCCCGCGGCTGATGGAACTTGTGCCGGCTCCGCGGCTCCAAAGCGCGGGGCCGGACTGTGACACGGCTGTGTTGTTGACAAGAGGAAGGACCATGATTGCCCGATTGATTGCCCTGATACTCACCGTGACTGCACTGCTGGGGCCGGTGGCTGCCCGGGCCGAGGGCGTTTCCGACGCGGATCGCGAGCGCCTGCGGGAGGCACTCGAGGTTCCCGGGAGCGGCCTGACGGTGGGCGAGGTGCGGGCCAGCGAGATGCCCGGCCTTTACGAGGTGCAGTTCAAGGAGGGCCCGCTGGTCTATTCGACCCCCGATGGCAGTTTTTTCATTGTCGGGGACCTGTTTACCGTGGGACCCAAGGGTTTCGTCAATCTGGCCGAGAAGCGCCGCGATGGCGAGCGCGCCAAGCAGCTGGCCGCACTGGATACCGACGAGCTGATTGTTTTCCCGGCGCAGGGCGAGCCCCGCGCCCACATCACCGTGTTTACTGACATCACCTGTTTTTACTGCCAGAAGCTGCACCGCGAAGTACCCGCACTGAACGAGCGGGGCATTGAGGTACGCTACGCGGCCTATCCTCGTGCAGGGGTCGGCTCGGAGGGCTATCGCAAGCTGGCCACGGCCTGGTGCGCGGAGAACAAGCAGGACGCGCTCACGCGGATGAAGCAGGGCGAAGATCTTCCGCAGAACCTCTGCGAAGATCAGCCCGTGGCCGACCATTACGAGTTGGGGCAGGCGCTGGGTGTGCGCGGAACCCCTGCGATTATTAGCGAGAGCGGACAGATGATCCCGGGCTACCAGTCCGCCGACGAGCTGATGGTGACCCTCGGCCTGGACTGATTGCCGCGGCGAAACCGTCTTCAACCGCCCCCTCGCGTTGACAGCCGGGGGCGGACTCAGTACTGTTTGCCACCTTTTCTATATGCGGTCACGCGACCGCCCAACCGGGTTCAGACGACGTGGAAAACCAGTTTCGGCGCATTGAGCGCCTGCCCCCCTATGTATTCAATATCATCGGCGAGCTGAAGAAGCAGGCGCGAGCGGCGGGGCAGGATGTGATCGATTTCGGCATGGGCAACCCCGACCAGCCGACTCCCCAGCACATCGTCGACAAGATGGTGGAGACCGCGCGCCGCGGCGATACTCACCGCTATTCCCAGTCCAAGGGCATTCCGCGTCTGCGCAAGGCGATCTGCGATTGGTACCAGCGTCGCTATGACGTCAGCCTGGACCCGGAAACCGAAGCGATCGTTACCCTGGGCTCCAAGGAAGGCCTGGCGCACCTGGCGCTTGCCACCACCGGGCCGGGTGATGCGATCCTGGTACCCAATCCCGCGTACCCGATCCATCCCTACGGCTTCGTGATCTCCGGGGCGGATATCCGCCATGTGCCCATGGGCAACAACGAGGAGGATTTCTTCACCGAGTTGGAAAACGCCATCCGCAACAGCTGGCCGAAGCCGAAAATGCTGGTGCTGAGTTTTCCCTCCAATCCGACGGGGCAGGTGGTCGAGCTCGAGTTCTACGAGCGCGTGGTGGCGATTGCCCGGGAACATCAGATCTGGGTGGTGCAGGATCTTGCCTATGCCGACCTGTGTTTCGATGGCTATGTCGCACCCTCAATCCTGCAGGTCGAAGGTGCCCGCGACGTCGCAGTCGAATTTTTCAGCATGTCCAAGAGCTACAATATGCCCGGCTGGCGTGTCGGTTTCTGCTGCGGCAACCGCGAGCTGGTCGGCGCCCTGGCGCGAATCAAATCCTACCTGGACTACGGCATGTTCACGCCGATCCAGGTTGCGGCGATTGCGGCCCTCGAGGGGGATCAGAGTTGCGTGGCGGAGATTACCGCCATGTACAAGGCCCGTCGCGACGTGCTTTGCAGTGGTCTGAACGCCCTGGGTTGGCCGGTGACACCGCCGCGGGCGACCATGTTTGTCTGGGCGCGCATTCCCGATTTCTATCAGGAAATGGGATCGCTGGAATTCAGCAAGAAACTGCTCCAGGAAGCACAGGTTGCGGTATCCCCCGGCGTGGGCTTTGGTGAGTATGGCGAAGGCTACGTGCGCTTCGGCCTGATCGAGAATGAACATCGTACCCGCCAGGCACTGCGCAATATCAAGCGCATGTTCCGACAGGATGGCCATCTGGCGGGTCAGTGAGGAGAGCATGGAGCAAGCAGTGAAACCCGTCCGCGTCGGCCTGTGTGGCCTGGGGACCGTTGGCAGCGGCACTTTCAACGTCCTGCGCGAGCAGGCGGAGGAGATTGCCGCGCGTGCCCAGGCACCCGTGGAAGTGGTGCATGTCGGCGCGCGACGTGACAACCCGGCCTGCGAGCTGACCGGCATCAAGGTCAGCCGGGACATCATGGCGGTCGCCGACGATCCCGAGGTGGACGTGCTGGTGGAGCTGATCGGCGGTATCGATACCGCGCGCACGCTGATCGAACGCGCCGTGCGCAGTGGCAAGCACGTGGTCACGGCCAACAAGGCGCTGATCGCCGAGCATGGCAATGCCCTGTTTGCCCTGGCGGCCGAGCACGACGTGACCATTCGCTATGAGGCCGCGGTTGCCGGCGGCATCCCGATCATCAAGGCACTGCGCGAAGGCCTGGCCGGTAACCGCATCGAGTGGCTTGCCGGTATCATCAATGGCACGGGCAACTTCATTCTCAGCGAGATGCGCGAGCACAAGCGCGAGTTTGCCGACGTGCTGGCGGAGGCGCAGGCCCTGGGCTATGCCGAGGCCGACCCGACCTTTGACGTCGAGGGGATCGACGCCGCGCACAAACTGGTGATTCTGGCGTCGCTCGCCTTTGGCATTCCCCTGCGCTTCGACGCGGTGTATACCGAGGGCATTACACAGCTCACGCCCCAGGACCTGGACTATGCCGAGGAGCTCGGCTACCGGGTCAAGCATCTCGGCGTGGCGAAGCAGAGCGAGCGCGGCGTGGAGCTGCGCGTGCACCCGACCCTGATCCCGGAAGACCGCCTGTTGGCCAACGTCAATGGCGTCAAGAATGCGGTGCTGGTCGAGGGCAGCGCTGTCGGGCCGACGCTCTACTATGGCGCGGGCGCGGGGGGCAAGCCCACCGCGTCGGCCGTGGTCGCGGATCTGGTCGACCTGGCGCGTGACCTCAGTGCGGGTCAGCTGAGCCGGGTGCCGGCGCTGGCCTTCAGCATTGATGCCCTGCGCGACCTGCCGGTGGTGCCGATGGCCGAGGTGGAGACCCCCTGGTACCTGCGCATGGAGGCCGAGGACCGGCCCGGTGTCCTGTCGCGCATCGCCAGCATTTTCAGTGACCAGGGCATCAGTATCGAGGCCCTGATCCAGAAGGCCCCGGCGGCGGGGCAGTCCCGGGTACCGCTGATCGTCCTGACCAACCGGGCAGCCCAGGGCAAGGTGGATGAGGCGGTGCAGCAGATCGAGGAACTCGACAGCATCGCGGGGCGCGTCACGCGCATTCGTGTGGAAGTACTGGACGGCTGACAGGCAGGACACAACGTGAAATACATCAGTACCCGGGGCCAGGCCCCCACCCTGAACTTCGAGGAAGTCCTGCTGACCGGCCTGGCCTCCGACGGCGGCCTGTATGTGCCCGAGCGCCTGCCCACCTTCACGCGCGACGAGATCGCCGAGATGGCGAGTCTCAATTATCCGCAGTTGGCGGAGCGCATCATTGCGCCCTTCGTGGCGGACAGCATCCCCGCCGACGATCTGCGCCAGCTGATCCACGACACCTACGCCGTATTCCGCCACAACGCCGTGGCCCCCCTGACCCAGATTGCGCACAACCAGTTTGTGCTGGAGCTCTTCCACGGCCCCACCCTGGCGTTCAAGGATTTCGCCCTGCAGCTCCTGGGCCGTTTGCTGGACTATGTCCTCGAGCGACGGCACCAGAAGGTGGTGATCATGGGGGCGACCTCCGGTGATACCGGCTCCGCTGCCATTGAAGGCTGCAAGCGTTGCAAGAATATCGATATCTTCATTCTGCACCCCCACCAGCGGGTTTCCGAGGTGCAGCGCCGGCAGATGACCACGGTGGTGGGTGACAACATCCACAATCTGGCTCTCGAGGGCAACTTCGACGACTGCCAGGCCATGGTCAAGGCCAGCTTCAACCAGCGCGGCTTCCTGCCGGAGGATCGCGCCCTGGTGGCAGTCAACTCGATCAACTGGGCGCGCATCATGGCCCAGATTGTCTACTACTTCTACGCCGGCCTCGCCCTGGGGGCACCGGGCCGCCCGGTGGCCTTCTCGGTACCCACCGGGAATTTCGGCGATATCTTCGCCGGCTACCTCGCCCGGCAGATGGGGCTGCCGGTGGCGCAGCTGATTATCGCCACCAACCGCAACGATGTCCTGCACCGGGTCATGACCAGCGGCAGCTACGGCCGTCAGACCCTGGAGCACAGCCTGTCGCCGAGCATGGACATTACTGTCTCGTCGAACTTCGAGCGCCTGCTGTTCGACCTCTACGACCGTGACGGTGCGGCGGTTGCCGCCTTGATGCGCGACTTCGATCAGGGCGACATCCATTTCTCCGAGCAGGCCATGCAGCGCGCCCGCGAGCTGTTCAGCAGCCATCGGGTGTCCGACGAGGAGACCTGCGCCCAGATCGCGGCCACCTGGCGTGACTGCGAATACCTGCTCGACCCCCACAGCGCCATTGGCGTCAAGGCGGCCCTGGCGTCGGGGCTCGACCGGCAGGTGCCGGTGGTGACCCTGGCCACCGCGCATCCGGCCAAGTTCCCCCAGGCGATTCAGCGGGCGGAAATCGGTGTCGAGCCGCCTCTGCCCTTGCACCTCGCCGATCTTTTCGACCGCAGCGAGCGCTTCGAGGTGCTGCCCAACGATCTCTCGGCGGTACAGTCCTTCATGGCGAACAACCTCGGCGCCTGAGGCGCCGATGGTTTCCCGACAGCTTCGTCGCCGCGATTCCGGCGCCGCCCCCGAGCTGGAGCAGTCGGGGCTGCACCCCCTGCTGGCGCGTCTGTATCGCGCCCGGGGAATGCAGTCGGCGGAAGATGTTGACCTGTCCCTGAAGCGTCTGCTGCCTCCCTGCCAGTTGCGCGGAGCAGATGCCGCTGCCCGCCTGCTTGCAGATGCTCTCGCCGCCAATCAGCGCCTGTTGGTGGTGGGGGACTTCGATGCCGACGGCGCCACCAGTACCGCCCTGGCACTCTTGGCCCTGCGGGCCTTGGGCGCGGCTTCGGTCGATTTCCTGGTACCCAATCGCTTCGAGTATGGCTACGGGTTGACCCCGGAAATTGTCGCCCTCGCCGCCGAGCGTTCCCCCGACCTGATCATCACCGTGGACAACGGTATTTCCAGTCTGGAGGGGGTCCGCGCGGCGCGGGATCTGGGCATTGCCACGCTGGTGACCGATCACCACCTGGCGGGTGCCGAGCTTCCGGCCGCCGATGTGATTGTCAATCCCAACCAGCCGGGCTGCGAATTCCCCAGCAAGGCGATCGCAGGGGTCGGGGTGATGTTCTATGTCTTGCTGGCCCTGCGGGCGGAGCTGCGCACGCGGGACTGGTTCCGCCAGCGCGGGATGACCGAACCCAACCTGGGGGAATACCTGGACCTGGTGGCGCTGGGCACGGTGGCCGACGTTGTCCCCTTGGATGCCAACAACCGCATCCTGGTTGCCGCGGGCCTGGCGCGTATTCGCGCCCGGCGGGCGCGGCCTGGCATCCTGGCTCTGCTCGAGGCAGGCAAGCGCAACCCGGCGAGTGTCGTCGCCAGTGACCTCGGTTTTGCCGTCGGCCCGCGCCTTAACGCCGCGGGTCGTCTGCAGGACATGGCGATCGGTATCGAATGTCTGCTCTGTGACGATGTGCCACGGGCCGCCGCCATGGCTGCCCAGCTGGAAGCCCTGAATGCGGAGCGCCGCAACATTGAACGCGGCATGCAGGACGAGGCCCTGGTGGTGCTCGCCTCCCTGGACCTGCACCACCACGACAGCGCCGACCTGCCGCCGGCAGTGACGCTGTTTGAACCCGGTTGGCACCAGGGGGTGGTGGGTATCGTGGCCTCGCGCATCAAGGACCGCCTGCACCGGCCGGTGATCGCCTTTGCCGAGTCGGAACCGGGCAGCGATGAACTCAAGGGCTCTGCCCGTTCCATCCAGGGCATCCACATTCGCGATGTCCTGGACGCGGTGGCCACCCGCCACCCGGGCCTGCTATCGCGTTTCGGTGGCCACGCCATGGCGGCGGGCCTCAGCCTGCCCCGCGCTCATTACACGGATTTTGCCGAGGCCTTCGTGGCCGAAGTGGGGCGCCACGCCCGTGACTTGGACCTGCAGGCGATCATCGAAACCGATGGCGAATTGCCGGGCAGCGATATGCACCTGGAGCTGGCCGAGCTGCTGCGCTATGCCGGCCCCTGGGGCCAGCACTTCCCGGAGCCCTGCTTCGACGGGCGCTTCCGCATCGTGCAACAGCGCCTGGTGGGCGAGCGGCACCTGAAGCTGGTGCTGCAGCCCGATGCGGGTGACGTGGTGGATGCCATTGCCTTCAATATCGACACCGAGCGCTGGCCCGATCCCGGTGTCGAGTGGGTTGAAGCGGTGTATCGACTGGATGTGAACGAGTTCCGCGGGCGCCGTGGCCTGCAACTGGTGGTGGAGCAGCTGGAGGCGCTGTCGTAGTCCGGGTGCCGAGTCCGAAAGCGGCGGCTGGTTAGACCTGAAACCCCCGCCTGCGGTACACTGCGCGCCTTTTTGCAGTGGAACGTCTTGCCATGCTGGAAATCAATCCCCTGGTTCAGAAACTCAAGGATATCGAGGCGCGCACCGACGTGCTTAGGGGGTATCTTTGACTTCGCTAATCGCAAGGACCGCCTCGCCGAAGTAGAGCTGGAACTGGCCGAACCCACGGTCTGGGACGACCCCGAGCGGGCCCAGGATCTGGGCCGCGAACGGGCGACGCTGGAAAATATCGTCAGCAGCATCGAGACCCTCACCAGCGGTGCCGCGGACGCCGGCGACCTGCTGGAGCTGGCCGCCGCTGAGGACGACGAGTCCACCGTGGCGGATGTCCGCGCGGACATCGAGCGCCTGGAAAAGCTGCTGGAGCAGCTGGAGTTCCGGCGCATGTTCTCCGGCGAGATGGATGCCAATAACGCCTACCTGGATATCCAGGCCGGGTCCGGTGGCACCGAGGCCCAGGACTGGGCCGAGATGCTGCTGCGCATGTACCTGCGCTGGGGTGAGGCCAACGATTTCAAGACCACGCTGATCGAGGTCTCCGCCGGGGAAGTGGCGGGGGTCAAGAGCGCCACGATCCAGTTCGAGGGGGAATACGCCTTCGGCTGGCTGCGGACCGAGACCGGGGTTCATCGCCTGGTGAGGAAGTCGCCTTTTGACTCGGGCAACCGCCGCCACACCTCTTTCTCCTCGGTGTTCGTGTCGCCCGAGATCGATGACAACATTGAAATCGAGATCAACCCGGCCGACCTGCGGGTGGACACCTACCGCTCCAGCGGTGCCGGTGGCCAGCACGTCAACAAGACCGACTCCGCGGTGCGCCTGACCCACAACCCCACGGGTGTGGTGGTGTCCTGCCAGACCGAGCGCTCCCAGCACCAGAACCGCGACCGCGCGATGAAGCTGCTGCGAGCCAAGCTCTACGAGCTGGAGATGCTCAAGCGCAGCGAGGCCAAGCAGGCCACCGAGGACAGCAAGGCAGATATTGGCTGGGGCAGCCAGATTCGCTCCTACGTCCTGGACCAGTCGCGGATCAAGGACCTGCGAACCGGGGTCGAGACCAGCAATACCCAGGCGGTACTGGACGGCGATCTCAACCCATTTATCGAAGCGTCACTGAAGAAGGGGCTGTGACAGCATGACCGACCAGGATCAGGCCCCCCGCGGCCAGGACGAAGACAACAAGCTGATTGCCGAGCGGCGCGCCAAACTGGCGCGCCTTCGCGAGCAGGGCAATCCCTTCCCCAACGATTTCCGGCGCAGTGCGTGGGCCGGCGATCTGCAGCGGGAATACGGTGACAGTGACAAGGCAGAGCTGGAAGCGGCGAATCGCGAGTACGCCGTGGCCGGGCGCCTGATCCGCAACCGCGGGGCCTTCCTACTGATCCAGGATGATTCCGGGCAGGTGCAGCTTTACCTGAACCGTCAGGCGCTGGATGCCGACACGCTCGCCGCGATCAAGAGCTGGGACCTGGGCGACATCGTCTGTGCTCGGGGGCCGATTCACAAGTCTGGCAAGGGCGACCTCTACATCAACATGCAGGAAGCGCGGCTGCTGACCAAGGCCCTGCGTCCACTGCCGGACAAGTACCACGGCCTGGCCGACCAGGAGTTGCGCTACCGTCAGCGCTATGTCGACCTGATCGTGAACCCGGAGTCCCGGGAGACCTTCCGCTTGCGTTCGCGGATCGTGCGCTTCATTCGCGACTACATGGACGGGCGCGGCTTCATGGAGGTGGAGACGCCCATGATGCAGGTGATCCCTGGCGGTGCGGCGGCGAAGCCCTTTGTGACCCATCACAATGCCCTCGACCTGGACATGTACCTGCGCATCGCCCCGGAGCTTTACCTGAAGCGTTTGGTGGTCGGGGGATTCGAGCAGGTCTACGAGATCAACCGCAATTTCCGCAACGAGGGCCTGTCCACCCGGCACAACCCCGAGTTCACCATGCTCGAATTCTACTGGGCCTATGCCGATCACCGGGATGCCATGGACCTGACCGAGGACATGCTGCGCCAGTTGACGGCCCAGGTGCTGGGCGACACCACGGTCCACTACCAGGGTTCGACCTACGATTTCTCCAAGCCCTTTACCCGCATGTCGGTGTTCGAGGCGATCCTCGCGCACAATCCCGACATCAGCGCGGCGCAGCTGGGCGACGAGCAGGGCGCCCGCCACATCGCCGAGGGCTTGGGTATTCCCCTGAAAGACAGCTGGGGCCTGGGCAAGGTGCAGATCGAGATCTTCGAGAAAACCGTCGAGCACCGCCTGGATCAGCCGACCTTTATTACCGCCTATCCCACCGAAGTGTCGCCCCTGGCGCGCCGCAACGACGCGGACCCCTTCGTCACCGACCGTTTCGAGTTCTTTGTCGGTGGGCGTGAACTGGCCAATGGCTTCTCGGAGCTGAACGATGCCGAGGATCAGGCCGAGCGCTTCCGTGCCCAGGTGGCGGAGAAGGACGCCGGGGACGAGGAGGCCATGCACTACGATGCGGATTATATCCGTGCCCTGGAGTACGGCCTGCCGCCCACCGTGGGGGAGGGCATCGGCATCGACCGCCTGGTCATGTTGTTGACCGATGCGCCGTCGATTCGCGACGTGTTGCTGTTTCCTCACATGCGGCCGGAGTGACCACCCGCGGCGCGCTGGTGTTACACTTTTCCCACATGCTGACAGGGAAACCATAGCCGATGTGGAAGTCGCGCCGGGTCGTATCGCTGCTTGCGCTGAGCCTGTTGGCGGGCTGCGCGCCACTGCAACAGGGGCCCGCCCCCGACGAGGCCGACTCCGCCGGCGCGGGGGAAGCCTCGCGCAGCCGGCCTGAATTGACCCTCAACCTGCCTCGAAACGATCGCAAGGACTGTGATTGTGCGCCGGCCCGGGACACCACCTTCTTTGATCGCGGCCTGCAGGCGCTGGCGGAGGGACGGGTGGTTGAGGCCAGCGAACATTTCCGACGCTACCGGCGGCTCGAGGGCTCGCCGCTGGCGCACTGGGAGGCCGACGTCGCGCTGGCCTGGGTAAGCATGCTGCCCGACAGTCCCTTCTATGACCGCGATGCGGTGGCGGCGGCTCTGGCGCAGTTGTCCGGACCGCCCGAGGGCGCTCATGCCTCGGCGGTATTGATGCGCCAGGCGCTGCAATCCTTTGCCGTCATGCACCGCCACCTGCAGGACCTGGAACAGGTCAACAGTACCCTGGAGCAGGACCTGGAGAAGCGCGAAGAGGCGATCAAGCGCTTGCGGGAGCTGACGCTGGGGCAGTCAGGGGCAGCTCGACCGTAAAGGTGGAGCCCGCTCCCGGCGCGCTGACCACGCGGATGTCTCCCCCCATCATCTGACAGTATTCCCGGCAGATAGTCAGGCCGAGGCCGGTGCCACCGTAGTTGGCGCTGGTGGTGTTTTCCGCCTGCACGAAGGCCTCGAATATTCGCGCCTGCTGCGCCGGGTCCATGCCGATTCCGGTGTCTGCGACGCTGATTTCGACCCTTTCCCCGGGCAGTCTTCTGGCCTCCACGCGGATTTCCCCGTTGCGGGTAAACTTGTTGGCATTCCCGAGCAGGTTGACCAGGATCTGCCGGAAGCGGGTGGCGTCGGCGTGCATTCTGGCGAGGTCGTCGAAACCCGCGGTCAGGAGAGTATTGCCGCGGTTGCGCAGCAGTGGCGCCATGGCATCGCAGACCTGGCTGAGAATCTCGCCGGGGGCAAAGTCCTCCCGGTGCAGCTCCATGCGCCCCGTCTCGATCTTGGACAGGTCGAGGATGTCATTGATCAGCGTCAGCAGCTGGCGCCCCGACAGAACAATCTTGCCGAGGTCCTGGTCGAACTGATCCCGGTCGATGCGGGTTTCGTCCTGCAGTTCGTCCTGCAGCATCTCGCTGTAGCCAATGATGGCATTCAGGGGCGTTCGCAGCTCATGGCTGACATTGGCCAGGAAGCGGCTTTTGGCTGCATTGGCCTCGTCGGCGGTATCCCTGGCCTGGCGCACTTCCTCGATGGCATCCTGCAATTTGGCAGACATCTCGTTGAAGGCCCGCGCCAGATCGCCCAGTTCACCGCGATCCTCGATACTGTCGATGCGGTACTCGAGATCGCCGGCACCGATCCGCTGCGTACCGGTTTTCAGTTGCTTGAGCGAGCGCTTGGTATAGCGCAGCAGGAAAAAGCCCAGGGTGGCGGTGAGCACGATGGAGGCGAAGAAGCCGATGACGGTAATGCGGTCGGTGAGGGCAATGGTGCGGTCGATGATCCGCGCACGCTGTCCGGCGATGAAGGCCTGGCGCTGTTCCAGCTGGCGCAGATGCTCCACGGTTTCCACGTAGGGCAGCGGGTCGTCGACATCCAGCCTGGCCTCTGGGTCGTTGTACGCGGCATAAAAAGCCATCCAGCTGTCCAGTAGCACGTCGCTGGCAGCTTGCAGGCGCTGGAACTGGGGACGGGTGACATCGCTGGCCAGCTCGCCCAGTTCCGCAATGCGCTGGCGCAGCACGCGAATGTTTTCCTCGGACTCGGTCTGTTCCGCCTGCTCCAGCTGGTCGCCCGTCGTTTCCCGCAAAGTGGCCAGGACGAGAATTTTCTGGCGCTGGTTCTCCAGGCGTTGGGCGATCTCGGTGGACAATTGGGCGGCGGCCACGGAGCCGCGGTAGGCGATCATGCTCTCGTGCCGCGCGTAGCTGCCCCAGAAGTGGGTGCCGACGTTGACGGAAAACAGCACCAGGATTGCCAGCAGTGACAGGGTTAGTCGGCGGCGCAGACTCATGGGCGGGCCAGCCGCCTGATCTTGTCCAGCAGGTCGGGGAAGTCGATCGGCTTGGTGGCGTAGTCGTCACAGCCGACGGCAACGGCCCGCCGGCGATCGCTGTCCATGGCATGGGCCGTGAGGGCGATGATGGGTATGTCGCGCAGGGCGGGGTCCTGTCGCGCACGCTCGCAGGCGCTCCAGCCGTCGAGTACCGGTAGGTTCATATCCATCAGGACCAGTGCCGGGGACTCGCTGGCCATCAGTTCCAGGGCCTGGACGCCGTCGGTGGCGGCGATCACCGCAAAGCCCGCACGCTGCAGTCGGCGGGTCAGCATTTCCGCGTTCAGCGGGTTGTCCTCGACCAGCAGCAGCGGACGTGATTCAGGCATCGCAGCTACCCTCCAGGCGGTGCACAATCACGCGCTGGTCAATGCCCCGAACCTGCAGTTCACGGCGCTCGCTGGTACGGTAGCGGCCACCGAGCCGGGTCACGGTGGAGTCGGCGACCAGGATCTCGCCCCCCCGGCAGTGGTCCTCGATGCGGGAGGTCACGTTCATCTGGTGCCCGACGAAACCGTATTTGGCCCGCCGCTCGGAACCGATGTTGCCGGCAATCACTGTGCCCGTGTTGAGCGCGATGCCGATGGCGAGTTCAGGGAGCCCCTCCTCGCGGTTGCGCGCGTTGATCTCGTCCATCGCCGCCTGCATGGCCAGTGCGCAGCGCACCGCGCGTTCGGCATCATCTTCCCGCTGCTGCGGCGCGCCGAAGACCGCGAGGATGGCGTCGCCGATGAATTCGTCGATGGTGCCGCGGTGCGCCAGGATGATCTCCGTCATGCTGCCGAGATAGCGGTTGAGCATGTGCATCACCCGGTCCGGCGGCAGTTGTTCGCTGAGGGTGGTGAAGCCGCGGATATCCGACATCATGATGGTGACTTCGCGCAGGTCGCCGCCAATCTCCAGGCCCTCGGGTCGCTCGAGGATGTCGGTGACGATTTCATCCGACAGGTAGCGCCCGAAGGTGGCGCGGATGAAGCGCTCGTTGCGCTCCAGCTGTCGCCGGTACTGCTCCTCGCGATCGTGCCAGCGCTTGCGTTCGATGCCCGCCTTGATGCGTGCCTGCAGTAACACCGGGTTGAAGGGCTTGAACAGGTAGTCATCGGCACCCGCTTCGATGCAGGCAATGATGCCCTCGATATCCTGGCTGCCGGAAATGACAATCACCGGAATCGCACGCCAGGTGCTGTGGCGCTTGATGCGCTGCAGCACTTCGCGGCCGTCCATGTCGGGCATCATCAGGTCGAGCAGCACCACATCCACAGGCTTTTCCGCCAGCAGACGCAGGCCCTCCTCACCGCTGGCGGCCGTGATGACCCGGTGACCGAAGCGAGACAGGTAGCGCTCGGCCAGCTCGCGGTTCTCGGGGAGATCATCCACGGCCAGAATGCAGCCGGGTTCGGTGGCAATGGTCAAGCCGTGATCCACTGGCAGCTCGCCGGCGGTGACCGGCCCCTGGTCCAGCCGCTGGATCAAGGCCAGCAGGTGTCGCAGGCGACGGACAAGCCGGGATTGCTCGGCGGGCAGATCCTCCAGCAGCATTTCGCTAAAGCCGCGCAGCGCGCCGAGTGCATTGCGCTGGTCGTGCAGGGTGTTTTGCCCGCCGCCCGGAACTTGCCGCAGCTGCGAGGCGGCACTGAACAGGCGCTGGAAATCCGCCTGCAGGGTGTGATCAAGCGCGGACCCGCTCTCCCGATAGGCGGCCTGGACCTGTGCCAGCGCATCGTCGAGGTCTCTTGTTACCGGGAGGGTGTCGGCATTCACGTTGGCCACGGAATCCTGTCTGGCGGGCGTGAGGGGAGTATAGCGAGACGCGGCCGCTTGAGGGAACCGCCGCCTTGTTCGTTACAGTGGAGAGCGGGTCGCCGGGGCGCAGCATCTGCTGTGTGTGGTGGCTACGCATGCCGGTCGGTTTGGGTTACCATGGCCGGAAGCTTTCGTTCGGGCTACCCACGAGGCAGGTACACCACGCATGTTGCAGCAAGTTGAAATCTTCCAGGGGCTCTCCCGCGAGGAACTGGATGCCCTGGCCGCGAGCAGTACCAGTCGGTCCTTTCCCAAGAACACCGTGGTCATTCACGAGAATGACCCGGCCGATTCGCTGTTCATCATCGAGAGCGGCAAGGTCAAGGTCTACTGCAGCGACAAGAACGGCAAGGAATTCATCATGAACACCCAGGGCGCCGGAGATTATTTCGGCGAGCTGGCCCTGCTGGACGATTCGGTGCGCTCGGCCTCGGTGCGCACGGTAGAGAAGAGCAGTTTCTGCATTATCTTCAAGGACGATTTTAACCGGGTGCTCGACGAGCACCCCGGCATCGCCCGCAAGCTCATCGGCAATCTCGCCCAGCGGGTGCGCAAGCTGACCGCCGACGTGAAGAGCCTGGCCCTTCAGGATGTCTACGGGCGGGTGGCCAATGTGCTGATGGACCTGTCGGAGGAGCGGGGTGACGGTACACTGTTCATTCCCGAGAAGCTGACCCAGCAGGATATTGCCGACCGCGTTGGCGCCTCCCGGGAAATGGTTGCGCGCATCCTCAAGGATCTCACCATCGGTGAGTACATCCGCTTCGAAGGGCGCCATATCATTATCAACACGCGCCTGCCCGCGAAGTACTGAACCTCGCGGTTTCTCCGCTCCCGGGCCCCGGGGGCGAAGCCCAACCTCAAAGCAGGGTGCTAGGGCTCGTCCTTTGACCTGTCCCGCTCAACGGTGAGTCGCAGCCGGCCTTCCGCCAGCCGCGCCCGCAGGGTGTCTCCCGGGGTCACCTGCTCCGCCGAACGAACGACCTCGCCGCTCTCCGTCGTCAGTATCGCGTAGCCCCGCTGCAGCGTTGCCAGGGGGCTGACCGAGTCCAGCAGCTGCCCGACATGTGCCAGGCGGGTTCGCGCCCGCTCCAGACGGGCCTGCATCGCCCGCTGCAGCCGCTGTTGCAATGCGACCACGTCGCGTTGGTGCTGGCCGACCCGCTGGGCCGGATTGCGTCCCTGCAGTCTCTGCTGCAGCAAGGCGAGCCTGGACTGGTTCTGGCGCAGAGTTTGTCGCTGGGCGCGGATCATGCGCTGCTCCAGCTCGTCCAGGCGCTGTGCCTGCTCGCGCAACAGGGCCCCGGGGTGGCGCAGGCGCTGCTGCAGGTGGTTCAGCTCCCGGCCCGCATCGGCGAGTCGGCGCCGCATCAGGCCGGTGAGCTGTCGTTCCAGCTGGCTCAGTCGCGACAGCCACGCCTGACTGTCGGGGCTCAGCAGCTCGGCGGCTGCGGATGGGGTAGGGGCCCGCTGGTCGGCGACCAGGTCGGCAATGCTGATGTCCACCTCGTGGCCCACCGCGCTGACCACGGGCAGGGTGCTGGCGGCGATGGCGCGGGCCACGGACTCCTTGTTGAAGGCCCAGAGGTCTTCCAGGGAGCCGCCGCCGCGGGTGAGCAATAGCGCGTCCAGCGCCAGCTCCCCGGCAGCTGCCCAGCGGTTGGCCCGCGCCAGTGCCTCGACAATGGCAGGCGCGGCAGCCTCTCCCTGTACCGGTACTGGCAGCAGATAGACCCGCAGGCTGGGGCAACGCCGCCGGAGCACCGTCAGCACGTCGTGGATTGCTGCGCCGGTCGGAGAAGTGATCACCCCGAGGGTCTGCAGGTCGGCGGGCAGTGCGCGCTTGCGCGCCAGATCGAACAGGCCCTCTGCCTGCAGTCGTGCCTTGAGCGCCTCGAAGGCCGCCTGCAGGGCGCCGGCGCCGGCGTGCTCCATGTGCTCGACTATCAGCTGAAACTCGCCGCGGCCCTCGTAGAGGGACACCCGGCAGCGCAGGCGCACCGCCAGGCCGCTGGCGGGTTTCAGGCGCACGCGCTGGTTGCGGTTGCGGAACATCGCACAGCGCACCTGCGCCGCGCTGTCCTTGAGGGTGAAGTACCAGTGGCCGGAGGAGGGCGCGGCGAAATTGCCGATCTCGCCCTCCACCCAGATGAAGTCGAAATGGCCTTCGAGCAGGCGCCGGACCTCGCGGTTGAGCTGGGCGACGGTAAAGCTGGGAATTTCGGCTGGTCCGGGCTGACTGAACACGCTGGCTGGTTTACCTGAGGTGGGTCAAACACTTATAATTGCACGTTTAATTTCAGGCTGCCAGCCGGAGACGCCCCATGCTGCGAATTGCTCAGGAAGCCCTTACCTTTGACGATGTTCTGCTGCTGCCCGGGTATTCCGAGGTGGTGCCTTCCGCGGTGTCCCTGCGCACCCGGCTAACGCGAGACATCGAGCTGAACATACCCCTTGTTTCGGCAGCCATGGACACGGTGACCGAGGCTCGCCTGGCTATCGCCCTGGCCCAGGAGGGGGGGATCGGGATCATCCACAAGAGCATGACCGTGGCCGAGCAGGCCGAGGAAGTGCGGCGGGTGAAGAAGTTTGAAAGCGGTGTGGTGAAGGATCCGATCACTATCCAGCAGACCGCGACCCTGACGGAGCTGCGCGAGTTGACCGGGGCCCACGGGATTTCCGGGGTGCCGGTACTGGACGGCGAGGATCTGGTGGGTATCGTGACCCGCCGCGATACGCGTTTCGAGTCCGACCCCACCAAGCTGGTGTCGGAAATCATGACTCCCAAGACCAAGCTGGTAACCGTACGCGAAGGCGCCAGTGCCGAGGAAGTTCAGCGTCTCCTGCACCAGCACCGGATCGAGAAGATCCTCGTGGTAGGGGAAAATTTCGAGCTCCGTGGCATGATCACGGTAAAGGATTTTGACAAGGCCGAGAGCTTTCCCCTGGCCTCCAAGGACTCCTACGGCCAACTGCGCGTCGGCGCCTCGGTGGGCACCAGCGCGGATACCGACCAGCGCGTCGAGGCCCTGGTCCGCGCCGGCGTGGACGTGCTGGTGGTGGATACCGCCCACGGGCACTCCCGCAACGTGATCGACCGCGTGCGCTGGATCAAGCAGAACTTTCCCTCTGTCCAGATTATTGGCGGCAATATTGCCACCGGCGCCGCGGCGCTGGCGTTGGTCGAGGCGGGCGCCGACGGCGTCAAGGTGGGCATCGGCCCCGGCTCCATCTGCACCACCCGTGTGGTCACCGGTACCGGCGTACCCCAGATTACGGCTATCGCCAATGTGGTCGAGGCCCTGGCGGGGCGCGAAATTCCCATCATTGCCGACGGCGGTGTACGCTTCTCCGGTGATATCGCCAAGGCACTGGTCGCCGGCGCCCACTGCGTCATGATGGGCAGCATGTTTGCCGGTACCGAGGAAGCCCCCGGTGAGGTGGAGCTGTACCAGGGGCGGACCTACAAGGCCTATCGCGGCATGGGCTCCCTGGGTGCCATGTCGCGCACCCAGGGTTCCTCCGATCGCTACTTCCAGGATGCCAGCAAGGGCTCCGACAAACTGGTGCCCGAGGGCATCGAGGGGCGCGTCCCCTACAAGGGCCCCGTGTCCGCGATCATTCATCAGCTCATGGGCGGCGTGCGCTCGGCCATGGGCTACACCGGCAGCCACACCATCGAGGACATGCGCACCCGTCCCGAGTTCGTCAAGGTGACCGCCGCCGGCATGTCCGAGAGCCACGTCCATGACGTGTCGATCACCAAGGAAGCGCCCAACTACCCCATCCGCTGAGGCCAGACCTGCCCATGACCGCCGATATCCACGCCAGCCGCATCCTGATCCTGGATTTCGGCTCACAGTACACCCAGCTGATCGCGCGCCGCGTGCGCGAGATCGGTGTGTACAGTGAAATCCATGCCTACGACCTGGACGAGGCGGCCATCCGCGACTTCGCCCCCAGTGGCATTATCCTGTCCGGGGGGCCCGAGTCGGTCCCCGCAGAGGGCTCGCCCCGCGCGCCCGAGTGCGTCTTCCAGCTCGGCGTGCCGGTGCTGGGGATCTGCTACGGCATGCAGACCATGGCCGCCCAGTTCGGTGGTACCGTGAGCGCCTCACCCACCAGCGAGTTCGGCTATGCCCGCATTCGCGTGGTCGGCCAGGGTAGCGGGTTGCTGCACGATATCCGCGACCACCTGGACCACGACGGCAGCGGCCTGCTGGACGTGTGGATGAGCCACGGCGACAAGGTCAGTGGCCTGCCCGAGGGCTTTGAGGTCATCGCCGAGACGGACAGCTGTCCGATCGCCGGCATGGCCCACAGGGAAAAGCCCTTTTTCGGCATTCAGTTCCACCCCGAGGTGACCCACACCCTGCAGGGAAAGCGCATTGTCGAACACTTCGTGCTGGAGCTCTGTGGCTGTGACGCCCTGTGGACGCCGGCCAATATTGTCGAGGACGCCATTGCCCGGGTCCGCGACACCGTGGGCAGCGACAAGGTGCTGCTGGGCCTCTCCGGCGGGGTCGACTCCTCGGTGGTGGCGGCGCTGCTGCACCGCGCCATTGGCGATCAGCTGACCTGCGTATTCGTCGACAACGGTCTGCTGCGCCTGCAGGAAGGCGACCAGGTGATGGATATGTTCGCCCGCAACATGGGGGTGAAAGTGATCCGGGTCAACGCCGAGGCGTTGTTCCTGGGCAAACTGGCGGGTGTCGACGACCCCGAGGCCAAACGCAAGATCATCGGCAATACCTTCATCGATGTCTTCGACGACGAGGCCACCAAGCTGCAGGATGTCAACTGGCTGGCCCAGGGCACCATCTACCCCGACGTGATCGAGTCCGCCGGCGCCAAGACCGGCAAGGCCCACGTGATCAAGTCCCACCACAATGTGGGCGGCCTGCCCGAAACCATGAAGATGCAGCTGGTGGAGCCCCTGCGCGAGCTGTTCAAGGACGAGGTGCGGCGCATCGGCCTGGAGTTGGGCCTGCCCTACGACATGGTCTACCGCCACCCCTTCCCGGGCCCAGGCCTGGGTGTGCGGATCCTCGGTGAGGTGAAGAAGGAATACGCCGACCTGCTGCGCCGTGCGGATGCCATTTTCATCGAGGAGCTGCACAAGGCGGACTGGTACCACAAGACCAGTCAGGCCTTCGCGGTTTTCCTGCCGGTGAAGTCGGTCGGCGTGGTTGGCGATGGCCGCCGCTACGAGTGGGTGATTGCCCTGCGGGCGGTGGAGACCATCGACTTCATGACCGCCCGCTGGGCGCACCTGCCCTACGAGCTGCTGGAAACGGTCTCCAACCGCATCATCAACGAGATCTCGGGTGTTTCCCGGGTCACCTATGACGTGAGCAGCAAGCCGCCGGCGACGATCGAGTGGGAATGATTTCACGTCTGGCACTGGCTGGCACCTGCAAGCAAGAAATCTTATAAAAACACTATAAAAATAGAGTTATTGTCCTTTTTGTCTAGCAGGCTGTTGAAAAACCCTGCCTCAGGGCAAGGTATTTGAGATAATACCGACGGTAGTTTTGGGGAGAGATACACAGCATGCGCGGCGGCGACAACTACACCGAGAATCTGTTCTCCGTAGTGCGACTGGAGGACTTCGTTCCGTCCAATCACCCGCTCCGCCCGTTGCGCACCTGGATCAACGAAGCCCTTCAGCGCATGGACCCGCTGTTCTCGCAGATGTACGACACCGGTCTCCAGGGTGGCCGCCCCAGCATCGCACCCGAGAAGTTGCTCCGGGCGATGCTTCTCCAGGTGTTTTACAGTATTCGCAGCGAGCGGCAGCTGGTTGAGCAGATTTCCTACAACCTGTTGTTCCGGTGGTTCGTGGGTCTGTCCATTGATGACAAGGTCTGGAACCACAGCGTCTTCAGCAAGAACCGGGACCGCATGCTCGAGCACGACGTGGTCACGGCATTCTTTAACCAGGTGGTGGAGATGGCCGAGCAGATGGATCTTTTGTCCGGCGACCATTTCAGTGTCGACGGCACGCTGCTCAAGGCTTGGGCGGGACAC
>NZNC01000009.1 GCA_002692965.1 Haliea sp.
CAGGCGGGGAACGCTACAGGTATTGGTGGCCTATGCCACCTCGGGGGTGGGTCAAAATTAATGGCCAGAAGGGGGTCAGTTTAGATGGCCATCAACACCGTACAGCTTGTTCTTTGATCTCATCGTTGTACCGAGCCACTTGCTTCTCACAAACCGCCCCCTCCAGAGTTAAGAGTCAAACGGGGGAAGGCGACAACTATGCTGACAGAGGGGGTATCTGGCAAGGTCAATTTCTATGACTTGGATGAAGAAACGAGAAAGAGAATAAAAGATAGGGCTTCAGGGCTTAATAAAGAGCAGTTTAGAATAAAACTTGATGGTGTTCTCTGGAACTATATTTGGTGTGTGCTTTTATCTGGATGGTTTTATTACATTTACGCTAGTGCGGCAGAATACAGGTGGGAAGAAGAAACAACATGCTGGCATGCAGGGTTTACCGCTGCCGTGAGTTTTCTGCTAGCAAGAAACATATCTTGGCTATATTCATGGCATTCAAAACCGCTAAAATCTTGGCTAGTTGTTACACCGTTGTATCTGATTAAATTTCACCTTGACCAGATTTCATATTGGCCTATTTGGACAATCTCGGATATAAAAGCGACCCACAATTATAGAAATGGCTCTTACCAAGATACCGCCTTATCGCTTACCTTGGATGGCAACCGAAAAACTTTCTCTATTTCGCCAGAGTCAGCTTATCAAAAGCTGCTCAGTAAACTTCAAGAGTACGACACAAGATTTAGATCAGCAGTAAACTCCAATGATATGGCTTATATCATCGACAACGATGATTTCTTGCCCGTTCGAGAGGGGTATACCAAAAAAAACAAAAAGAGATCATTTTCACCGCTAGCCGCCTACATATTAATTCCATTGGTCTCATTTGGATTTCTGGGGTTAAGTTACGAAATTAATCAGGAGCGGCCATTCAAACCAGTATATTCTAAAAGTAAAACGCCCTATAGCAGCAAGCCACAAGGCAAGCCAAGTTACGTCAGGTCTGCAACCGCGCCTAATGGTGCTTCTTGGCCTTCGCATGCTTCATATGTAGCGAACTATGCAAAACTTAATACCGGTGGTTTATCCTCGGTTACTGTCGATAACACTCGGAATGATTCTGATGTATTCGTAAAGTTAGTGTCTATCTCAGCCAACGAATCTCACCCTGTTCGAGTTTTCTTTATTCCGGCATTTGGAAAGTTTAAGATTAATAGCATTAATCCAGGGCTCTACGACATTCGCTATAGAGATCTTACGACAGGCGGGCTAGCGAGATCTGAGTCATTCACCCTCGAAGAAGTTTCTACCTACAATGGAACGCGATACAGCGATATGACAATGACTCTTTATAAAGTCAGAAATGGCAACATGCAAACATATGGATTATCCGAAAGTGAGTTTTAAGCCTAACAAGGCGCTGCTGTCGGACATTGAACTTCACCCGCTAGAGCGAACACCTCAATCTAACGAGGAGTCTGTTGATGCTAAGAAATTCGCACCGAGAGGGTGGCAGGCATTAGACAAATAAGTTCAAGGCCAAAGCGTTGGCGCTGACGGTGCCCTGGTCCACACCCCTCAAATCGACAAATGCCGCCGAAACAACACCAGCGCCACCGAGAAAAACCCCCCGCCAATCGCCGCCAGCGCGATCATTTGCGGCCACACCACCTCCAGCCCCGCGCCCCGGTACAGTATTGCCTGTGCCATGCTCACAAAGTGGGTGGTAGGTGCGGCCAGCATCAGGTTCTGCACCAGCTCTGGCATGCTCTCCCGTGGGGTGATGCCACCGGAGAGCAGCTGCAGGGGCAGGATGGTGAGGATCAGCAGCAGGCCGAACTGGGGCATGGTGCGGGCTACGGTGCCGATGAGGATACCGATGGCGGTGGTGGAGAACAGGTGGATCAGCGCCCCCAGCAGGAATAGCGACACGGAGCCGGCGATGGGGACTTGTAGCCAGCCCTGAATCACCAGGGTGATGGAGGCGGTCGCGGCCAGCAGGACCACCAGGCCGTTGGCCCAGACCTTGGAGGCCATGATCTCGAAGGGGCGGATCGGCATCACCATCAGGTGCTCCACGGTGCCGTGTTCGCGCTCGCGGATCAGGGCGGCGCCGGTCAGGATAATGCTGATCAGGGTGACCTGGGAGATCAGCTCCATCACGCCGCCGAACCAGGTGCCGTCCAGGTTAGGGTTGAAGCTGACGCGGGTGACCAGGGTGACCGGCAGGCCCTCGCTGGCGCTGCCGGGCTGCAGGAACTCGGCGACTTCGGTCATGGCCAGGCGCTCGATGTAGGTGGTGCCGATAAAGGCCTGGCTCATGCGGGTGGCGTCGATGTTTAGCTGCAGGCTTACCGACTGGCCCTGGCGTATTTTGCGCTCAAAGCCCTCCGGGATCACCAGGGCGAAGGTGTGGCTGCCCCGGTCCAGCAGGGCGTCGATCTGGTCGTAGCGCACGGGCTCCGGCGGCAGGAACCAGGGCGGCTGCAGGGCGTTGATAACGCGGTTGGAGAGCACGCTCTGGTCTTCATCCACCACGGCTACCGGGGCGTTGTGCAGCTCCATGGAACCGGCGGAGCCGGCGGTGTAGATCATCACGCTGAAGGCGACCAGCACAAAGACCATTAGCACCTTGTCCTGCCACAGGCTGCGCAGTTCCTTGATGCCCAGGTGCCAGATATTACCGAGGGATTCCATCGTCAGCGCCCCTGTTTCCGCAGCAGCACCATAGCCAGGCCCGTGAGCACCGGGATAAACGCCGCCAGGGCCAGGAAGGCGCCCTGCATATCGGCCAGGGTGAGGCCCTTGGTGAAGACGCCGCGGCTGATCTGCAAGAACCAGGTGGCCGGCCAGAAGGGGCCGATCCAGGCGCCGGCGCCGCTGAGGGAGGACACCGGCTCGGTGAGGCCGGAGAACTGCACGGTGGGCAGGATGCTGATGATGGCGGTCGCGGCCAGTGCGGCAATCTGGGTGGAGGCGAAGGTGGACATCACCTGGCCCAGGGCGGTGGTGGCGGTGACAAAGAGCAGGGCGCCCAGGCTCAGGGAGAGCAGCCCACCCTTGAGTGGCACGTCAAACAGGGTGACCGCCAGCAGGACCAGGCTGGCGTAGCTGACCATGCTGAAGGCGATGTAGGGCAGCTGCTTGCCGAGCAGGAATTCCAGCCGGGTCACCGGGGTGACGTAGAGGTTGGTGATCGAGCCGAGCTCCTTCTCGCGCACGATGCCCAGGGCCATCAGGATGGCCGGGATGAAGATCAGCAGGATGGGAATGACCGCCGGCACCATGGCGTCGAGGCTGCGGAAGTCCTGGTTGTAGCGGTAGCGGTCCTCCAGGCTGACCAGGCTCAGGCGGGGCACCTCGCCCCAGGCGCGCCGGGCCTGTTCGCTCAGGTAGCTGACGTGCATGCCCTGCACGTAACCCAGGATGGTCTCGCCGCGAAAGGGCATGGCGCCATCCACCCACACGGCCAGCTCGGTGTCCCGGCCGCGTTTCATGTCGCGGCCAAAGCTGGCGGGGATCTCGATCGCCAGGCTCAGTTCCCCCGAGCGCATGCGCCGTTCCAGCTCCCCGGCGGTGGACAGGGCCGGGCGCTCGACAAAATAGCGCGAGCCGGAGAGGGCGGCGACGTAGTCCCGGCTCTGGGGCGTCTGGTCCCGGTCCAGCACGGCGAAGGGCAGGTCTTCCACATCCAGGGTGATGCCGTAGCCGAGAATCAGCATCAGCAGTGCGGAGCCGAGGAAGGCGAAGGCCATGCGGATCGGGTCGCGCAGCAGTTCCCGCGCCTCGCGACGGGCGTAGGCCAGCAGCCGCTGCGGGCTGAAGGCCTTGTGGCGTGCCGGCTGCCCGCGCTGGTCCTGGCTCAGCAGCTCGCCGCCGTTCGGGCGCTCCGGCTCCTTGTCCACCGCCTCGAGTGTGGTCATGAAGGCGCCTTCCAGGCTGTCGCTGCCGGTCTGTGCGATCAGGGCCGCGGGGGTGTCGCAGGCCAGCACGGCGCCGGCGTGCATCAGCGAGATGCGGTCGCAGCGTTCGCCCTCGTTCATGAAGTGGGTGGAGATGAAGATGGTCACCCCGTCCTCCCGGGACAGGCGCATCAGCAGATCCCAGAAGCGGTTGCGCGCCCCCGGGTCCACGCCGGAGGTGGGCTCGTCCAGGATCAGCAGCTCGGGTTCGTGCACCACCGCGACCGCCAGGGACAGGCGCTGGCGCACCCCCAGGGGCAGGGCGCCGGCGGGGTGGTCGAGCACCTCCTCCAGACCGAATTCGCGGGTCAGGCTGGCAATGCGCTCGGCAATCTTCGCCGGCGGCAGATGAAACAGGCGGGCGTGCAGCTCGAGGTTCTGGCGCACGCTCAGCTCGCCATAGAGGGAAAAGGACTGCGACATGTAGCCGACCCGGCGGCGGGTGGCCAGGTCCTTCGCGTCCAGTGGCTCGCCGAACAGCGCCACGGTGCCCTCGGTGGGGGTGAGCAGGCCGGTGAGCATTTTCATGGTGGTGGTCTTGCCGCAGCCGTTGGAGCCCAGGAAGCCGAAGATCTCGCCCTTGGGGATGGCGAAGCTGACGTCCCGCACGGCGGTGAAGTGGCCGAACTTCAGGGTCAGGTGCTCGGCCACGATGGCCGGGCTGCCGTTGTTCTTGCCGCTGTTGGTGGTTGGCGCGGCCCGCTGCTGGGGCTGCGGGTCTGCAGGTTGCTCCTGGCGTTCGTCGGGCAGGAGCGCGATGAAGGCATCGTCGAGATTGCGGGTGTCGGTCTGCCGGTGCAGCTCGGCGGGTGAACCGGTGGCTAGCACCTGGCCGTCGTTCATCGCCACCAGCCAGTCGTAGTGTTCCGCCTCTTCCATGTAGGCGGTGGCCACCAGCACGCTCATGCCGGCGCGCTGTTGGCGGATGGTGGCGATCAGATCCCAGAAGCGCTTGCGCGAGAGCGGGTCGACGCCGGTGGTGGGCTCGTCCAGGATCAGCAGGTCGGGGTGGTGGATCAGGGCGCAGCACAGGCCCAGCTTTTGCTTCATGCCCCCGGAGAGCTTGCCGGCGGGGCGGTCGCGGAATTCCCGCAGGCCGGTGGCCTCCAGCAGGCGATCAATCTGTTGCCGGCGGGACGGGCCGCGCAGGCCGAAGAGGTCGGCGAAGAAGGCGAGGTTCTCGTCCACCGTCAGGCTGTGGTAGAGGTTGCCGCCGAGGCCCTGGGGCATGTAGGCAATGCGTGGGGCGGCGCGGGTGCGCACGCGGTGGCTGGCCATGTCGCCGCCGAGTACCTCCAGCTGGCCGGTTTGCAGCTGGCGGGCGCCGGCAATCAGCCCCAGCAGGGTGGACTTGCCCACCCCGTCCGGGCCGATCAGGCCCACCATGCAGCCCGCGGGGATCGCCAGCGTGATCTCGCGCAGCGCGGTGGTGTGCCCGTAGTGGTGGCTGATGCCCTCCAGCCGGGCCACGGCCTCAGTCATTGGGCAGCTTCACCGTCAGGCTGTCCGGCCAGGGCTGGCTCTCGTCAATGCGCACAAAGGCCTCGCCCGGCACGCCGGTCTTGACCCGGTCGCGGTAGGTCTTGAGCAGGTCGGGGTTGATGCGGATACGCACCCGGAACATCAGCTTCTCCCGCTCGCTGCGGGTTTCCACCGACTTGGGGGTGAACTGCGCCTCCGCCGCGACAAAGCTGACCTTTGCCGGCACCACATAATCCGGTAGGGCGTCCAGGGTGATGCGCGCATCCGAGCCCACCCGCACCCGCCCGGCCTGGGCCGTGGGCAGGAAGATGGTCATGTAGACATCGGTGACGTCGAGCACCGTGGCCACCTTGCCTCCGGCCGCCAGTACCTCGCCGGGCTCCGCCAGCCGGTAGAGAATGCGCCCACCCACCGGGGTGCTGAGCTGGCTGTCGTCGATATTGGTCTGGATCTGGTGGATGGCCTCCCGGGCCGCCTCGATACCGGCCTCGGCGGACGCCACCTGGGCCCGCGCGGCCTGCAGGGCGGCATCGGCGGTTTCCGCCGCCGTGCGGGTGCGGTCCAGCTGCTCCTGCGAGGCGTGACCCCGCTCCACCAGGGTCTGCATGCGTTTGAGCTCGCTGTAGGCATAGCGCCGCTCGCTCTCCCGCTGGGCGACCACGGCTTCGGCCAGGTGGCGGGTCTGCTCCGCCTGGTGCAGGTTGGCCTCACCCGCCGCCAGCCGGGCCTTCAGCTCGTCGGTATCCATCACCGCCAGCAACTGCCCGGCTTCCACCATGTCGCCTTCGCGCACGGAAAAGGATTCCAGCCGGCCGGGCAGGCGGGTGGCGATGTCCACTTCCGTGGCTTCAATGCGGCCGTTGCCCGAGGCGATGTGCGCGGGCAGGGCATCGCCGTCGGGCAGCAGGTACCAGGCGGCGAGGCCTGCGACCGCCAGGATCAGCAGGGCCGGGAGGAAGCGGATGGCGGCTTTGGCGGCGGGTGCGGCCATGGGGTGTCCTTGGGTGTGTGGCTCAAAGTTCCAGTATAGAGGAGCTTCTGGCCGGGATGGTGACCCGGATCAATGTGGCTTCAGATTCTTGGCACTGAGCCAGCATCAGGGCCTGTGACGAGCCGCTCGGTGTGGCGCAGGGTGTGTTTTGGTGGGCTCTGGGGGCGTGGTATAAGCAGTGTGGTGGGTTTTTTGCCGGTGTAGGGGCCACAAACGCTACGTGCAGGACATGCGATTGTGTATACATCGAGAACACCCGATCAGGTGTGCGAATAAAAACTTGAGCAACTGCTCAGTACCAGGGGGTTGGGATAGATAACTTCACACGATTCAACCGAAAGGGCATCCAGGATCGGCAGGGGGATACTTTGATCGGCCTCAGTAAGGGGCTAGTTGCTGACGGAAAAGTGAACCAGGCGGAAGCAGAATTCCTTCTGTCATGGCTCATTCAGAACAGGCAGGCGTCGGAAAATCCCGTCGTCTCGAACCTGCTTGCGAAAATTTCATCGGTCCTGGAGGACGGCGTGTTAGACGCCGAAGAGTCTGCGGAGCTATTGAGCTTGCTGCAATCGATTGCAGGTGAGGGTTCCGTTATTGGTGAGTTGGCAAAGGCAACCTCGCTGCCGATAAATGATCCGGCACCAAGGATAAATTTTGATACTACAAGTTTCCTGTTCACCGGAACTTGCGCATTCGGTACTCGGCGAGAGTGTCAGGCTGCTATCGAATCATTGGGTGCCATCAATGCCAAGGGCGTCACAAAGTCGCTTAACTACCTTGTGCTTGGAACGTACGTGACAGACAGTTGGATTCATGAATCCTTCGGCCGGAAAATTGAGAAAGCGGTGCAGTACCGAGCAGATGGTTTGCCCATTGTAATCGTTACCGAAGAGCACTGGGCAAATGAAGCGGGGTTGTAGTTTGATGTGGTGCAACGAGTTCGGTTCGCTTGAATCTCCAAGCCACTACTCGAAGTGGAGCCCCTATCTCGGATGCTAGGTGGAGAGTAATGGAAAGACAAGAAGAGGTCTATGAGAAGCTAGAGTCGGAGTTTCAAGCATTTTGTGAAGAAGGCGCTCACTCGCGGAGAGAGCGCCTTCCACGTATTGAGCATCTCATCTCAGAGGCTAAGTTTCTCAATCAACATGGATATCTTTCGGAGAAGTGTGCCGGTTTTTTGAGTCACTGCAAACAGATGTCACGGTTACGTCAGCCAAGAAGCTACGATGACTCTAGCTGCGCGTCCTTCGCACGAGGCGATCTTTGGGGCATCAAGTGGATATTGGTCGAGGGAGGACCTAATGGTGATGGCATCTAACAAGAGCCTAATATTTTGCGCCGATGGGCAGTGCCTGGATCTCCAAATAGCTAGGATTTTTCCTCCCGGTTATGTCAGAGGTTAGGAGACAACGTGGCCGATACTGTTACGCAGTTATCAAAATTTCTACTCCAGCTGGATGGGCTGAAATCGATAAATCGTCGAACCTATATCAACGGAGGCGAGCGTGTAGAGAACTCCGCTGAACACTCCTGGCACTTGGCCATGGCTTGCTGGGCGTTCTCCGAATTGCTCGAAGATGATTTTGACGTGTTAAAGCTCATAAAACTTGCGTTAGTACATGACCTTGGTGAGATTGAAGCGGGTGATACGTTTCTCTACAGCGCGAACAGACTCAACGCTCATGCGGAGGAACGTAAATGTGTTGAAAGAATTTCCTCGCATCCAGGAAATCCAATTTCAAATCTCTTGATGCTTTGGGATGAGCAGGAGGTTGGTGACAGCAAGGAGGCAAAGTTGCTAAAAGTCATTGACCGGCTGATGCCGTTTCTTCACAACATGACAAGCGAGGGCCTGGCATGGCGGGAAAATGGTATTCGTAAGAGTCAGGTTTTAAAAATGCATCGTTTCATTGAAGATGAACAACCCGAAATATATAGATGGATTTTTTCAAGGGTTGAGCACGCGGTGCAACAAGGGTGGCTAAAAGACGCTTAACAGCCAAATTTACGCGGTTAGCTGAGCTGTTTCGTTGAGACTGGTACTAGTCAGTTAGACAAAAGATATGAAAACATTGCTGTTTTTTGTGCTCGTCATTACCGGAATCGCTTTTCTCTTGCTGCTGGCCAAGGGAAAGGGGGATTCGCGAGCCTACCCCTACCGGAAATCGAATTATCTGATGTCGAAGGCCGAGCGATCCTTTTATGGGGTGCTTGTGCAGGCGGTCGGTAACTCTGGCGTGGTCTTCTCGAAAGTACGTGTTGCCGATGTCCTTTCGCCCCAGAAGGGACTCAAGCGGGGCGACTGGCAGCGAGCGTTCAATGCGATTTCCTCAAAACACTTCGACTTCATCGTCTGCGAGCCTGCCGATTGCGCAATAACGCTAGCGGTCGAATTGGACGACTCGAGTCATGGATCATCAAAGGCGCGGAAGCGGGACGATCTGCTAAACGGCGCATGCCAGTCGGCCGGCCTGCCGCTTCTGCGTGTCAAAGCGGCCAGGTCCTATGCTCTTGCCGAGATCCAGCGTCAGATAGCGGCAGCCATTTCTCCCTCAGCGGCTGTCACCGAGGAGACTGTTCCTCCTGCCGTTGCGGAGAGGCCCGTACCCGTAGCGCACTCTAAGGAGCTTTCAGCATCGCCCCCGAGCGCTGAGCCTGCTCCTGGCCGGGAGGGGGCGCCGTCGCTGCTGAGCGCCATGAAGCCAAGCCCGCGTCGCGGATCTGTCCGAAGTGCGGGGAGCCGATGGTCCTGCGGAAAGCAAAGTCTGGCGCGAATGCAGGGCAGGTGTTTTGGGGCTGTAGTGCTTTTCCCAAGTGCCGAACGCGGGTGCCGGCGTAAGCTTCCCCTTTGATGATGACAGGAGGTGCAGCCATGCTTGGTCGACGATATCTCGAGATGGGCGCAATGGTTGTGCGGCTTTGCCTGGCCGTCCTGCTTGCTGTTACGGCGGGCTGCACCGGGCCGGATGAGACACCCGATTCTGCGCCGGCAGCAGAGTCGCTCTGCTCGGATGCTTGGTATGCAGCGGTAGAGGAGCAAGTGCCCACGGGTGACGGGCATGGACATGGCCCGGATATTGGTTCGGATGAATGGAAGTCCGTGGTCGAATTCAAGCTCGGCGTTCGGGGCCAGCTCGATGTGCCAGAGCGAGCGAGTGAGGCCTGGTGTGACTATATTGATCGGCTGACGGCCGGGTCTGAACAGTAAAGTGCTGGGTAATTACACGAACCCGAAAGCCGTCCCGCTAGCGTTTCCTGATGGCCGCTACCAGCTCACTCTTGTTCATGTTGCTGCGCCCCTGTATGCGCAATTCCTTTGCCCGGTTATAGAGTTCTTGCTTACTCCGGTCTTCCAGCCGCGTTCTGGGGTTTCCAGTTCCCTGGGTGGTCTTGTTAGGCGTTCGTCCCTCCTCGCGGCGCTGCTTGTTAACCGTCGACGCCGCAATTTCCTTGGCGCGCTCCAGGCTAACGCCGCGTTTCAGCTGGCTGTTTTTTATTTCCTCATACTGGCGTTCGTCCTTCTTGCTCCATGCATCGGGCATATTTTACCTCCATTGAATGGGCCAGAGTCAGCCAGTATAGACAAGATGGCCGCGCCTGCGCAGTTCCGCCCCGCGCTTGATGAGCTGTCGTTGTTGCTCTATCGATATACAGTACGCAGGGTCAGGAGGGTGACGACCTGCGGGCGAGGCTCCTGACGTTCGAGGCGCGCAAGGGGTGATCGGATATGAGCCTTGGGGTATAACAGCCGGTGATGTTGGCGCGTTGAGCGACAAGGGGCCCCAGTCGCAGCGACTCGGTGTCGGGAAGGACGCTTCGTAGTCTTGGCTTACCCCCGGACGTCAGCGCTACCTTGCGACAACAGGGAGATAGGCGTGTGTTTTTGAGTACCACAGAGTTGGAAGAGGGCCTGCCCTCCATCCTTCAGTCACCACGGCTGGAGGGGACGGTGGAACTGATCGTGAGAAGACCCGCCGTCGGTGAAAGGGAGGAAATCCCCGAAGGCGAGCTGGACTTGAAGCTGGGCTTGGTGGGGGATAACTGGTTCGCCAGGGGCTACAAGAAAACAGCCGATGGCTCCGCCCATCCCGACATGCAGATCAATCTGATGAATGCCAGGGTCATTTCGCTGATTGCCCAGACCCGCTCGCGCTGGAAACTGGCGGGTGACCAGTTCTACGTGGACCTGGATCTGAGCGAAGAGAACCTGCCGCCAGGCACTCGCCTGCAAATTGGCTCGGCACTTATCGAGATCACAGCTGAGCCGCACCTCGGTTGCAATAAGTTTATGGAGCGTTTCGGCAGGGACGCCGCGTTGTTTGTGAACTCCGAGCGGGGCAAGCAGCTGAACTTGCGGGGCGTCAACGCCAAAGTGATACAGGCGGGGAAGGTCGCGACAGGCGACGTGATTGGCAAGTCCCTCAGGCGTCCTGCAACTCCGCCAGCGCGCGTTCGCGCACCTTGATTAGCTGTTCCAGCATATCCCCGGAGCCCCCGGCCAGCGCTCGGGTCAGATCCTCGACAACATGGCGGACGTCCACCACCTCGGTCCGACCCACGGCGCCCCCTGCGAATACCTGGAGAACGAACTCCAGGGCCACCGGGTGATCCAGCGCCAGGGCGGTTTCTTCGACTATTACCAGGCGGATCTGAAAACCGTCACCTGGTACACCGGACCGGGCATTCTGCTGTCCAAGCAGCAGTACCTGGACCAGGTGCGCTACGAGTTCATTGCCAACACTCCGGTGGAGGATGGCATCAGCCGGGTGTGGCACGCCGCGCTGAGCCTGAACACAGGAAACCTGCCGGAAGCCGAGGCCCGGGAGCGGGCCCACGTGGAGCAGGCGGGGGCCCTGGAAACCTTCGCGGCGGACTTCGAGATCTAGAAGAACAAGCAGCCGGCTCTGAAGGTGATGCAGACCCAGTACGACGGCCGCTTCCGTGCCCTGTGCCAGTGGGTCGGTCAGTTCTACATGCCGCTCGATGAGGCGCAGAAGGTGCAGCAGGCGATTGATGGGGTGCATACCGTGCCCGGCTTCCCGGATGCCTCGCAGCGGCACGGGGATGGCTTTGAGGCGGACTGCTTTCAGGACGCGCCGTGATTCCACTATCGGCCTGACGGCTCAGTGAAGGGTGGCCCGGCTGTTGGTTAGGTGGGGCTGGGTCGCCGAATTTATCCTGCTATGCGCCGCCCTGGTTATGCGGTGGCGCTTCCTCGATTTTCCATACGATCCTCTTTGATTTTGCTTGCGCCGAGCCAGGTTGTGACGTGAGTCGCGGCTTGGCGCATGGCGTGTTTTGGTGGCTTTGGTGGGCGTGGTATAACCCGTTAGTTGGTTTTTTCACCGGTCTGGGGTCGAGATTGATGGCTGCAAGCCGGTAAGGCCTTGAGTCTTCGAGGGATTTTCCTTGGCAGGGTTGACGGTGGGGGCGAAGACTGCCGGCATTGCTAATGCTAGATCTCGATAGAGCTAAGGCCCTATGTTAATGAAAGGCTGCGATTTTTTTCTTGTAAGGGGCGTTTCAGTTATGGAGTTAGCGAGCCGGACGTTAGTCAGCGTGGTCTTGCTAATATGTTGTTAAGGCGACTCGGTATGGCTCGACGCAGAAACACAAAATTGGAGGCAGAGGGAGCAGAGTTCTTAGTTCTAGGAAATCTCTTGCTAAACCAAATATCTACGTTCAAGGCTTACACAAATTTTCCTGGGTATGACTTGATAGCAACAAACGCCGAATCGAACACTGCTGCGCGAGTTCAAGTTAAGAGCCGCTGGCGAACCGATTGGGACGGTTTCATAATCAAGAACTTCGACTGCGACTTTGTCGTACTTGTTACTTTGAATAGGGGCTATCCCAAGCCTAAGAAATCAGGAGATTTAGGGGTCCGAGATCCCAACTTTTATGTTATGCCTGTCGAGTACGTTCTCGACGTTCGTGATCCTGGCAATAATTGGGGAAAGATAGTGAAGTCACGTTTAAAAGATATCGGGCGCTACCAAGATAGGTGGGATTTGATAGGGAAGTTTTTGGGTGTGTCGTCGACTTAACAAGACAGGGCTGCGGACGCAAAAACCGCTGCGCGGTTTCAGCGCCTCAGCCTGATGCGTTAAGCAATTCAAGGGGGGCAGCCAATGAAAACGACGGTGTGCCAAATAGCTGAGCGTAGCTTGAGTGACTAATCTGTGAGCCAGCCCCACATAACCCTGGCAGCCTTCATCTTCACCCTAATCACGGCACCCCAGCTCGCCGCCCAAACCTGCATGGAAAGAGCCATCACCCTGGAAATGCCCATTTTCCCCAGGGTCTTCTGCGGCTCCAGAACAATCGAGGATGTGCAACACTGCCTCAACGTCCGCCTGTTCTTCGATCTCTCCGCAGAGGGAAAGGTCACCCAAGTAACCCCCGTCGAGATACAGGAAGGCTGTAGCTCTTTCATCGCATCAGCCAGGCGGGCATTGTTCAACTCCAGTTTTTCACCCGGCCATGCCGAGACGTCTTGCAGCTATGGTTATGTATTTTCCCTCGACCCCTAGCATATTCACACACCCGGAACTACTGGCAGAACCCCTTTTGGGACATCGCCGTGGCGTTTCCTACGTGAAAGACCACATCTGAGCCGGAGTCCCCATGAGCCTGACAGACCACTTCAAGTTGCTGGCCACCTACAACCAGTGGATGAACACCAAGCTCTACGAGGCTGCCGCGCAACTCTCACCACAGGAACTGGCCGCAGACCGCGGCGCCTTTTTTGGCTCCATCCTGGGTACTCTGAACCACATTCTGGTTGCGTGTTGATGGCCATCTAAACTGACCCCCTTCTGGCCATTAATTTTGACCCACCCCCGAGGTGGCATAGGCCACCAATACCTGTAGCGTTCCCCGCCTGA
>NZNC01000010.1 GCA_002692965.1 Haliea sp.
CAGTTGATGGCCAGAGGCCTGAACCGTGTCGATCAACGGTTCACTTTGACGATGGCGGCCTACAACCTGGTGCGGATCCGCACGCTGGTGGCGACGTGAAAGCCTTGGGTGGTCACCGTGCACCCCTGGCGCCACTTGCTTACGGACCTGAGGTCTCGTTCGTGGCTGTTTGTCGGCTCCGCAATAATCGGAATCCTGCGCGAACTGAAACCCGGGAGGCCAAGATCTCTGGGGCTCAGGATAATCAACTTCGATGCTGAGCTGTCGATTCATTGATTGCTACAGTTTTTCAACGGCCTGCTAGGGCGAGTATCAATTCAATAGCTGCAAACAGTGCCAATGCGGTCCCGAAGCCAAAGCGTAGGACTTCGCCGAAAATCAGGCTGCCCAGGCCAAAACCCACGAACAGGGTAAACACGTTCAAATCCATCGCCTGGCCGGGCCGTTTGCCGCCGAGCGACGTAACGATGCCGGCAAACAAAGGCTGTGTCGCGTCATAGCCCAGCGATAGCAGCATCGCGACGACCGGCGCGAGGAGTACCGGAAAATCGAACAGCAAACCCGCTGCGGCCAACGCACTCAAGCCGAGCCCGATCGGCAGCAATCGCGCGCGACCCCATCGGTCTGCAGCGCGGCCGATCAGCGGACCAAACAACAAACCGGGCACCGCGTAGCCGAGCAATGCCAGACCGATGCCGACCGGCCCGAGACTGTAGCGTTGTTCGAGGTAGACGCCCAACCAGGTGAACACGCCGGAATGAAACATCGAGTTCACAAAAATATAGCCATAGGTGCGCTGGCCGCGTGCGGTGCCCAGCAAGCCCAAATAGCCGCGCATCAGGTCGCCGAGTGTGCCCCCTACCGACCGCATCGCGCCGGCGATCAGGCGGCGATAGGGTAAAAACAGCAGCAGAACTATCCCTCCGGTTGCGCTGACGGCCAGGAAAAGCCCGCGCCAGCCGAACCATCCTGGCTAACTCAACCTGGCTCAAGCTTCTTGACTGAAATCACTACGGACTCCATCGTTATCCTCCACGCTCGGATGATCAAGAGGTAAAACGATGAGCAGCGGCTGCTGTGACGACGAAACCGCGAATAACCTGGCCGCTGGCGAGCGGCGAAAAACCCTGTACGCCGTTCTGTGGATCAATGCCCTGATGTTCGCCGGGGAACTGACGGCCGGGGTATTGGTGGACTCCAAGGCGCTGATCGCAGACTCCGCCGACAATCTCGGCGATACGTTGGTGTACGTCATAAGCCTGTTTGTTGTCGCCCGCAGCCTACGCTGGAGGGCCGGCGCCGCGTTCGCGAAGGGGCTGATTCAGCTGGCCTTCGGCATCGGCATTGTGGCCTCTATCGTCGCCAGCTTGCTGGGGGAGCCGCGGCCCGTCGGCCCGGCGATGATGGCGGTCGCCGGCGCGGCTTTTATCGGCAACCTGATCTGTTTCGCCCTGCTGATGAAGCACCGGGGCGAAGATGTGAATATGCGCTCGGTCTGGCTGTGCTCACGCAACGATGTGCTCGGCAACCTGGGGGTCATAGTCGCCGGGGGACTGGTCATCGCGCTCGATTCCTTCTGGCCGGATATCGTCGTCGCCAGCGCCGTGTCTGCCGTGTTCCTGCACACCGCCTACCAGGTACTGCGCGATGCCGCCGGGGCGTGGCGGCACGAGCCGCGACTCGAGGGTAGGTCCGGTGAAAACGGGTAGCACTGCAAAAAGCCGCGCCCGCGTGACATCAAGAGCGTGTTACTCAAGCTGATATGCACTGTTCACCAGCCCTGCAACCGCGCCTTGCAGTGCTCCCCGGCCTCGATTTGCAATGTCATGGGCTGGCCCGAAAATTTCATCAGTCGGCAGAAGTTTTGGGTTAGCTTGTTTAGCTTATAAAGTGGACCCGGATTGCCTGACGGTCTCCGAACAAGAACGAGGGGGCAACGCCGAAAGTTTCGCGGAATGTTCGGGTCAGGTGGGCCGAGTCCGAGAAACCGGCGGCATGGGCGGCGTCCGTCAGCGAGTCGCCGTCCAGGGCGGCCTTGATGGCCAGGCGCAATCGGCGCCAGAGCACATAGCGGCGAATGGGCACGCCGACCCGGTCCCCGAAATGGTGAGACAGCCAGCTTTCGGACACGCCGGCGGCGCTGGCCACGGCGCGGTTTCCCAGCTCGTCGTCGAGATGTTCGTCCAGCCACGTCAGCGCGCGCTGCAGGCGCGGGTCCAGGTTGCGCCGCAGCGTGGATACCCCCTGACCCAGCAGCTCGCGGCAGGCCTGTTCGGCATCGGCGGGACTGCCACCGCCGTTGGCAAGGCGTCGCAGCGTCGCAAGGGGTAGCTCGCGATTGTCGAGCAGCCGGATTCGGCCACCGCCGAATCGGTGGCATGCGTCCTCGCACTCCCGGCCTTCGGGGTCCAGGTACAGCAGCGTGCAGGGCGTATCGCCGGCGTCGAACTCGTGCGGCACGTCGGGAGGTACATAAAAGGCCGCCGCCTCCTGCCACGGCTGGTCCTGCCCGCCGCGGACCCGCAACCGGTCGTGCAGGCCCAGGGCGAGTTGCGCCGCGTGGTGGCGATGGGGTTGGGCATCGAACGCCGGACCCAGGAAAAGCAGTCGATGGGGCCAGAGAAACAGATGAAAAGTTGGCGGGTGCATGGCTGCCAGTTTATTCAAGCTTCGGGAGCCCGCCAAGAGCATTCTATCCGTGTCTTCACAAAAGCTGTCATCACGGAAAGGAGAATGCACTGCCATGAGTTTCACAAAAGTACTGTTTCGCTACGGGACGTGGCCCATGCTGTTTTTTGGCTTCGGCGGCGCGGTCGTCTGGCTGGCGTCAGCGAACGTCGGAGTCTGGCCGATGTTCGCCGTGCTCGCGGGCGCCGTTGCTTTTTCCTTCTTCGCCGAGCGGGTGATCCCCTATCAGCCCGACTGGAACCGCACCCACGGCGATGTGGCGCGCGACTGGCTGCACGCCCTGGTCAACACGACTCTCAATCGGGCGGCGCTGTGGTTGCTGCCGTGGCTCACCTGGACGGCGCTCGGCGGGGGCTTCTGGCCGCACACCTGGCCATTCGCGTTGCAGGTCGTGTTCGCCGCGCTGATTCTCGACCTCGGTATCGCAATGGCACATCACGCAAGTCATCGCTTTGCTCTCTTGTGGCGCTTTCACGCGGTGCACCACAGCCCGAAGCGGCTGTACGGTTTTAATGGCTTGATGAAGCATCCGGTCCACCAGGCGATCGAGACGAGCTCAGGCGTGCTGCCGCTCCTGTTGCTGGGCATCCCCTTCGAGGTCGCCATCACGCTGCCGTTCCTGGTGACCATTGCGCTGTTGTGCCAGCACAGCAATGCCGATTACCGCACGGGCTGGTTCAAGTACGTCTTCGCCAATGCCGAGGTGCACCGCTTCCACCATGCCAACTCGGCGGACGGCGACGTCAACTTCGGGCTGTTCACAGTCCTGTACGACCGTATGATGGGAACCTTCCGGTATGAGCCCGACGCAGCGCCCCGGGAGAGTCGGCAGATCGGCATCGCGGGCGAACAGCCTTACCCTGTAAACTATTGGGCCCAGCTGGCCGAGCCATTCCGCCCCAGCCAGTGAAACGCGGCCGGCTTTGCGAATGGCCAAGCCTTATCGAGTCGATGCTTCAGCCTGCTGCGGGTGGATACTTCCCTCGCTGATGCCGGCAAGAACCCCACAAGCTTCAACTTCCCGATCATCGTTGCAGCTAGCTCTCAGTGAAACGAGCTGTTTTTCAAGCGCCTGTAGAGCGGCTATCTGCGAGCGCACATGAGAGATGTGATCATCGAGCAAGGCATTGACGGCGGTACAGGACTGATGAGGGTCGTCCTGATGGCGCTGCAGTTCGTGAATTTCTGCCAGTGAGAGGTCCAGGATCCGGCAGCGACGAATAAAGGCCAACCGCTCACCATGCTTCTCGTTATAGACACGGTAACCGTTCTCCTGCCGATCAGGGGGCGGCAACAAGCCCTGCCGTTCATAGAAGCGGATCGTCTGTGTATCGACCCCTACCGACCGTGCCAATTGACCAATACGCATGGGTTCCTCCGCAACGAATTCTATACGCTATTGACCTTATAGCGACTATATAGTTTTAAATGAAAGCCCGATCACATTCAAGTGGAGTCATATCATGAGCAAAAACTGCGGAGACCCCTGTGGCGACGATGTAAAGCCCGCAGCGGATACCGATATGCAGGCCTCCTCCAACGCGTCGGGGGAATGGGTCAGCGTTTATGCCGTGCCGAAGATGGACTGTCCATCAGAAGAGCGCATGATTCGCCTGGCCCTAAGCGGCGTTGAGGGGATTCGGGCGCTGTCCTTCGACTTGTCGAACCGCCGGTTGAAGGTCGTGCATGACGGCGCGGTCGAGCTCGTCACCGCGAAACTGAAGACCTTGGAGCTAGGCGCCTCGCTTCAGGAAAGCGTCGCTGCCGATCCGGAGACCATCAAGGCCGCCGAGTTCTCGGCAGCCTCTGCTACGCAAGAATCCGGGACCCTGCGCTGGTTGCTCGGCATCAATGCAGTCCTGTTCGTGGTGGAAATGACAGCCGGCCTGATTGCCCAGTCCACCGGCCTGATCGGAGAGTCCCTGGATAATTTTGCCGATGCGGCCGTGTACGGGCTTGCCCTTTATGCGGTTGGCCACAGCGTGAAAATGCAGCTACGTGCCGCGCATCTTGCGGGTGTACTGCAACTGATCTTGGCTGTTGGCGTACTCATAGAGGTGGTGAGACGCTTTGTATTCGGTAGTGAGCCTGAATCGATGGTAATGGTGGCTATCGCATTCGTCGCGTTGATTGCCAATACCAGTTGTCTGCTGCTGATAGCCAAACACCGGGAGGGTGGTGCGCACATGAAGGCCAGCTGGATATTCTCGGCCAACGACGTGGTCATCAACCTGGGGGTTATCACCGCCGGCGCTCTGGTCGCGTGGACCGGCTCCAATTATCCGGATCTGATTATCGGCACCATCGCGGGGCTCGTCGTGCTTAACGGTGCCAGGCGCATTTTGGCGCTCAAGGGTTAAATCATGCCCATTATTGGCAACAATCTCTTGCGATATGTCCTGTTTTCCATACCCGGCGGCTATGTTGTAGATTCCTTTGACTTCTATTGGCGAGACTGGCATTGGCCAGCTTTCAACCTTGCCGATATTGCAATTGTCCTCGGTGCGTTGCTTCTCGTTTTCGCAAGCTTGCTGCGAAAAGAAAATCCCAATACCGAGTTGGATGGATCTTCCAGAAACCTAAGAGGAAAATCCCTTAAAAATGCGCTCGGTTTGACCGTGCTTGCCAGTCGGTAAGGCTGCACTTCCTGGCCGCTAATCAAAGCCGAAATTTGTTTCTCGAAAACGACCCGCTCCCGGCCAAATGGCGGCCAAGAGCGGGCTACCGGGATGCAATTACACCTTTTCGTCCTGGCGGTGCAGCAATGTGTACAGAATTGGCAATACAAACAGCGTCAGTAGCGTCGATGAGATAATCCCGCCAATCACCACTGTGGCCAGCGGCCTTTGGACCTCAGCGCCGGTGCCCGTATTGAGGGCCATGGGCACGAAGCCGAGGCTGGCGACCAGTGCCGTCATCAGGACCGGACGCAGGCGTATCAGGGCGCCTTCCACCACGGCGGAAACCAGATCACCCTGGTTGTGCCAAAGATCCCGAATAAACGCCACCATCACCAGACCATTGAGTACCGCCACCCCCGACAGGGCGATAAAGCCCACACCGGCGGAGATCGACAGCGGCATGTCCCGCAGCCACAGCAGCAGCACGCCACCGGTCAGGGCCAGGGGGACGCCGCTGAAGATGATCAGCGCATCTTTCAGCGATCCGAATGCCATTACCAGCAGGGCAATGATGATCGCCAGCGTCACGGGCACGACAATGGCAAGGCGTTGGCTGGCGGATTCCAGTTGCTCGAAGGTGCCGCCGTAATTCAGCCAGTAGCCGGCGGGCAGATCCACTTCCTGCCGCACTCTGCTTTTGATTTCCTGCACAAAACCGCCCAGATCGCGATCCCGGACATTGGCGGTGACCACCACCCGCCGTTTGCCATTCTCCCGGCTGATCTGGTTGGGGGCCGGGGCCAGCTCCAGCGCCGCGACTTCTGACAGGGGCACATAGTCGCCTCCCGGCAGGGGCACCGGCAGATCCGCCAGGCTGTCCACATCCCGGCGGATGGCCTCGGGCAGGCGCACTACCAGCTGGAAACGGCGATCCCCTTCGTAGATCAGGCCGGTATTTTCGCCACCCACTCCCGCTGCCACCAGATCCTGAAGATCATCCACGGTCAGGCCGTAGCGGGATAGCGCCATGCGTTTGGGGTGCACCGACAGCATGGGCAACCCGGTGATCTGCTCCACTCGGGTATCGGTGGCCCCTTCCACTGACTCCACGACTTCGAGCACCGCATTGGCGGCATTGAGCAGCTGCTCCAGGTCGTCTCCGAATACTTTGATGCCCAGGTCCGCCCGCACACCGGAGATCAGTTCGTTGAAGCGCATCTCGATGGGTTGGGTGAACTCATAGTTGTTGCCGGGCAAATCCTTGACCGCCGCCTGGAGCTCCGCAATCAGTTCATCCCGGGATTTATCCGGATCGGGCCACTGTTCCTGGGGCTTGAGAATCACGAAACTGTCCGCGATATTTGGTGGCATGGGGTCGGTGGCCACCTCCGGTGTCCCGATTCGCGAGAATACCTTGTCTACCTCGGGTAAGGCCTTGATGCGCCGCTCTAAAGGTTTCTGCATCGCAATGGATTGCTCCAGACCGGTCCCGGGAATGCGCAGGGCTTGCACGGTCATATCACCCTCGCTGAGCTGGGGTATGAATTCCGACCCCAGGGTGGTTGCTAACCAGATACAGACCGCCAGCAAGGCGCCGGCGCCCCCCAGTACCGGCCAGCGGAATTTCAGGGCCAGCTCCAGCGCCGGGCGATAGATCCCTTTGGCCGCACTGATGGCGGCACTTTCCTTTTCGCGGATCCTGCCTGTGAGGAACACCGCAACGGCGGCGGGGACGATGGTGAGCGAAAACACCATGGCTGACACCAGGGCCATGACCACGGTGGCGGCCATGGGATGGAACATTTTGCCCTCTACCCCTGTGAGGGAGAAGATGGGGATGTAAACTACGGTAATGATCGCCACCCCGAACAGGCTCGGACGTATCACCTCGGTCGTGGCTTCATAGACGACCTGCAGCCGTTCCTTGAGCGGCAGGCGCGCACCCGTAGCCTGCTGAGACCCGGCCAGGCGCCGGATGCAGTTCTCCACGATAATCACCGCGCCATCGACAATCAGTCCGAAGTCGAGTGCCCCCAGGCTCATCAGGTTGGCGGAAACGCCGGTCCTCACCATGCCAGTGATGGTGGCGAGCATCGACAGGGGGATCACCGCCGCGGTAATAAGGGCGGCCCGCAGGTTGCCCAGCAGCAGGAACAGCACCACGATCACCAGCAGCGCACCCTCAAGCAGATTCTTCTCCACCGTGGCGATGGCCTTGTCCACCAGAGTGGTGCGGTCATAGACGGGTTCCACGCGAATGCCCTCGGGCAGGGATGGCCGGATATCCTCCAGCCGCTCGCTAACGGCCCGGGCGACACTACGGGAATTTTCTCCCATCAACATCATGGCGGTGCCGATCACCGTTTCCACGCCGTCGCGGGTGGCAGCCCCGGTGCGCAGCTCCTTGCCAATGGCCACTTCCGCGACATCCTTCACCCGGAGGGGCACGCCATCGCGGTTGGCGATCACTACTTGTTCGATGTCGCCGATGGTCTTCAGTTGGCCGGGGGAGCGCACCAGCAGCTGCTGGCCATTGCGTTCGATATAGCCAGCGCCACGGTTGGCGTTGTTGGCCCTCAGTGCCGCCACCAAGTCCTCGAGGCTGACGCCGAGCTCCAACAATTTTTTCGGGGAGGGCGTGACGTGATACTGCTTGTCGTAGCCGCCGATGGAATTGATTTCGATCACCCCGGGCACCTGGGCCAGTTGAGGTTTGATGATCCAGTCCTGCACTTCCCGCAGGGCAGTGGCATCCCAGGGCTCACCATTTTCCCGGGTGGCGCCGGGCGCCGCATCCACGGTGTACATGAAAATCTCGCCCAACCCGGTGGCGATGGGGCCCATCTCCGGCTCCAGCCCAGGCGGTAGGACGCTTTTGATGGCGCCAAGGCGCTCGTTGATCAAGTTGCGGGCGAAATAGATGTCCGTGCCTTCTTCGAACACCACGGTCACCTGGGACAGGCCGTAACGAGACAGGGATCGGGTGTAGGACAGGCTGGGCAGGCCGTACAGCGCCGTCTCCACCGGGAACGTGATGCGCTGCTCTGTCTCCAGGGGTGAATAACCGGGTGCCTCGGTGTTGATCTGCACCTGGACATTGGTGATATCAGGTACCGCGTCGATGGGCAGGCGCTGGAAACTCCAGACACCGACACCGATCAGCACCAGAATCAGCGAAAGCATGAGATAGCGCCGTTCTACAGAGAGGCGCACGATAGCGTCGATCATAGTGGCCTCCTGTTAATCGTCGTCTGACACGCTGGATTTTTCGATATCCGCCTTGATGAGATAGCTGTTCTCCACCACGTAGCGTTCGCCGGGCTTCAGGCCAGAAAGTATTTCGGTGAACTGGCCATCCGTGCGGCCCAACTCGACAGGCCGGGGCTCAAAGCTATTGCCTTCTTGCACAAACACGACCTGGGATTCGTCGAGCAACTGCAGGGCCCGATTTTCTATCACCAGCGGCACTTCGATACGCTCTACCACGATGCTCGCCGAAACCAGCCGGCCCGGAGAAAGCAGATCCTCTGCGTTGGCAATTTCCGCGCGGGCAATGACGTAGGGCGAGTCGCTGTTCTGGGGCACGATATGATCGATCCTGGAATCGTACTGTGCATCTCCTGCGTCAATTCGCACCAGCTGTCCGGGCGCGATTTCGCGGCGCTGCCCCGGGAAGATTTTCAATTCCACCCATAGCGGGTCGAGCTTGGCGATGGTGAACAGTGTCTGTTGCCCGGCCAGCTCGCCGACGTTGATATTGCGCTGGATAACGGTACCGGCCAAAGGCGCACGCAAGGTGTAGGGTTGGAGGCTGTCGTTGGATTCGATGGTGGCCAATGGGTTGCCAGCCTTGACCGAGTCACCAAGACTGGCATTGATTTTCATAACCTGACCCGGGAAGCGTGCCCTGATCAGGGCAATCCCGTCGGGGTTGGGCACAAGGCGGCCATAGCTGGTGATCGTGCGCTCCAGAATGCCGGCGCCTGCGGCCTTGCTTCGGATCCCGGCTTGCTCCGCCACATCGGCGGAGATTTCCACGTAGGTGCTCTCCGACTCCTCGTGCGCCTCGTTTACGCCACCATGCGCATTTTCACCGTGGTCATCTTCCGCGGCATGAGTCGGTCCGACCGTCAGCACATAGACGCTGGCGAGTATGAGTAAATAATAAACGACTTTCATGGTAGTAATCCTGTTGTTCAGCGGTCAGCCAGAGGCTGCGCCGTCAGTTGTTCGATCAGAGCCTGGTTGAGCAGCGCCGTGGTGGCGGTATCGACCAGCGCCTGCCGGGCGGAGAGCAATTCCCGTTGGGCGGCGGTCCACTCCACATAGCTGTAGCGGCCGCGTTCGTAGGCCTCGCGGGTCTGGTTGAGTGCCTCGGTCAAGTCGGGGAGCATTTGGCTGCGGATTTGCGCCACCGCCTCAATGCTTTGTTGCCGTAGGTGGTAGGCGTCATACAGGCGGACATGGAGACGCAGCAGCGTGTCCTCCCGGCGAAAGCGGACTTCATCCCGCGCCGCCAGGGCGGCCTGCACCTCGCCGCGATTGCGCCGTCCGGAAAACAGTGGTACGGAAAACCCGGCGACCAGCGCCGAGTCATCCGTCTCCTCGAAACGCCGGATGCCGACCTGCCAACGGATGTCGCTCTCGGACTGGCTGCGCGTCAGCTGAATCTCCGCTTCACGGATACGCTGTTCGCTGGCATAGATTTGAATGGCTGGGCTGTCGCTGACCCGCTGGTACAGGGCATCAAAGTTGGCGGAGGAACCGAACTGGAACAGATCGCCTTCCAGAATCTGAAAGTCCGGGCCGGTATCACCCCACAGCGAAGCCAGAGCCATTTTCCGGCTCTCGTATGCGGCTCGCAGACGGGACTGCTCAATTCGACTCCGGGTGAGCGCGGCCCTGGCGCGCATGACCTCGGCCTGGGGCGCTGCGCCGCGGCCGGCGCGACGGGCGACGATCTCGTGAGTGGCCCCGGCCAGCGCCACAGCTTCAGCGGCCAGTGCGAGTTTTTCCTGCAGGGCCAGGGTGGCGACAAAGCGCTGGGTCACCTTGCCCAGCACATCCAGCGTTTCGGCCCGGCGCTCGGCCTCGACCCGCCCGTACCGTGAGTCAACCAGGTTGACGCGGGCCTGACGCTTGCCGCCAAACTCGAGGACCGATGACAAAGACAGGGTGTACTCCGCCCCGTCGACCCCTTGCAGATCGTCGCTGCCGAGGAAATTTTCCACTTCCAGGCCGGCGTCCAGGGCAGGGTTTTGATCTGCCGTAATGCGGCGGCCCTCGAGCCCATTAAGGCGAAGGTCGAAGACCTGGAGGCTGGGGTTTTGCGCCATAGCCCGCGAGAGGGCCTCGGGCAGGGTTAGCGGCTTATTCCCGGCATAAGCAAGGGATGCACTCGATGCCAGTGCAAGAAGGCAAAACACTTGGATAAAAAAGTGGCGCGGCACAGCGCACCGCTCATTTTTTATGGGCGTTCCAAAAAGCATGGGACTGCTCCTACGAAAATCTAAATGACAGCTACCCCCCGAAGGGGGAAGGGGTTCGCAGGATCAGGCGATAGGAGGGCGAAAAGGAGAGGAGGGAGCGATAGAGGAAATATTGGCCTGATAGTGCGTCAGGCTTTTGCCAGGCAGAAAGCTTAAAGTGCCTGGCAGGTAACTCATCGATAACATATGGCAGTGTCCATGGCACAGCTCACACTGTTCGATGGAGATGTCCGGTGCCTCTGGAGATTGGCTGCTTGTTGAGTTGTCGGCTTCAATATCCGGAAAGTCGGCGAGGTGCCCAGTATTTTGATGACCCGCCCCCGGCTGGAAAAACTGCTCCATATCGGCAATAGCCAGCACTGACTGCAAAGCAATCATGAGCGTGAATACCACTACGAAACAGCGTTTAACCATATAGATGGCCCCAAAATTCGATGGCGAGTTTAGCCGGAGGGCAAGTACATTGCAACCACCAGGAAGAAGCTAACCAAGATCATGCATCGTATTTCGACAGATGGAACCGGGCTGCGGTCAGTTGGCACTCCTGATCAGGGGCGGCGGACAGCGCGAGTACGCGACCATTCCGAATAACTCAACCTGGGACTGGAAGGGGTGGTGTACAGGAGAAAGCCCAAGGGCGGTCAGAGCAACACCTCCCGTTGACGGGCGAAAGCACCTGTTGTCGTCACTGTTCGGCAGTGTGCTCCGAACCTGATTATGCGCCTTGGCGGCCTGTTGAAATAGTCTCCGTTCTTGCCGGTGCTTACGGAGAATTTCTCTCTTAACCATGCCCATAGGTGTGGGCATCTTTGTGCATATGGTCCGGGTGCTCGAATTCCAGTGTTGAATGACTGATGTTGAATTCCTGCGCCAGAGCCTGCTTTATCCTGTACTTGATGCTCTCAAGCTGATCCCATGCACTTTCCTCGATAATTACATGGGCCTCCAGCGAGGCATCGTGTTCGCCCATCTGCCAAAAATGCACATGGTGAAGGTCGACAACGCCTTCAATGTTGGACAGGGCAACGATGACGGCATCGGTATCGATATCCACCGGGCTGCCCAGCATGAGTGTCCTGATGGTGCCGCCGATTTCTGTCAGACCCAGGTAGAGAATGTAGCCCGCGATGCCGATGGTGATGGCAGGATCAACCCACCGCATGTCGTAGAGTAAAATAAGGGTCCCACCAATGACCACGGCGACCGACGCGAGTGCATCCGACAGATTGTGGAGAAACAGTGCGCGGATGTTGACGCTGTCTTTCTGCATCGAATAGGTGAGCAAGGCTGTCAATGCGTCCACGGCCAGGGCGATACCACCAAGCCAAACGACCCACCAGCCCTTTACCTCCGGAGGATCAATGATCCGTATGCCACCTTCGTAAATCAGGTAGACCCCGATAATGATCAAGGTAGTGTAGTTGATGAGGGCTGCAACGATTTCAATGCGTCCGTAGCCAAAGGTCATCTTTGCGTCAGCCGGGCGGCGCGCAATTTTTTGCGCCGCGAACGCGATGACGAGTGATGCCATGTCAGAGAAGTTATGCAAAGCGTCCGCGATAAGGGCGAGACTGCCGGCGAAGATGCCTCCCCCAATCTGAGCCAGGGTCAGGATCCCGTTCGCCCAGATGGCGATAGCAACGCGTTTATCCTTGGTCTCGGGGGCCATATGCACATGTTCGTGACTCATTGGGTTAACCTTGTTGGTGGCTGTTTATAAAAAAGCATCTGCTGTATTCAGCTTACTCTGTGCTTGGTCGCCTGTGCCTTGGCGACTTTGTGGATTTTGGGCCATTGTTTACTCATCCTTTTTGACAGTTTTCAGGAATTTCGCGAGGCCTTCTTCTGCCTCTTTTTTGATCGAAAACGGCCCGATATTTTGACTTTCACGGGTTAAAAAATACCATTCACTGTTAATGGCGTGGATGCGATGTGTTCGAAAGGTTGAAGCATTCTTCGAGTCAGTTTTTCGATGCTTGGGTGGATCACTCATAATCTTGTCTTGCTGTCATGACCTTGCCCAGTAAAGCCATCCAAAACGGCTTGAACTGACTGTACAAGGTCATGAGCCACAGCTCCTGTTGACGGTAAATCATCAGACGCAGAGGGAGCGACAGCTGAAATGGAACCCGCCCGCCTGAAGAGGGCGGGTTCTTTTCTCAGACAACCGTACTGTCCTCGGCACCATCTTCGATTCTGATCGCACGATTGACGTTGCTGACAAAAATGCGACCATCACCGCGCAGTCCGGTGTGCGCCTCGCTTTTCAGTACGCGGACGACCTCGTCCACGTATCGATCGTGACACACGATTTCCACTTTCACGTGCTTGACAAAATCCCCCGCGCCATCGATCGGGTTGGCGGCGCTGGTATTGACTTTGCTACGGCCGAAGCCGACAACGTGGGCGACACTCATGCCGGTGACGCCCTGCACGCGGTGCAGGGCCAGGGTCACGGCTTCCAGTTTGTGGTGTTTGATATAGGCTTTGATCTCTTGCATGACTGTCACTCCGGGTTAGTGGGATTCGCTCATATCAGCGGGCTTGTCGGCAAACCAGTGATACAGTGCGGGTATAACCAATAGGGTCAGGATGGTGGCGGTCACCAGACCGCCGACCACGACGGTGGCCAGTGGCCGCTGCACCTCGCTGCCGGTGCCGGTGGCGAACAGCAACGGAAACAGCCCTAGGGCAGTAGTGACGGCGGTCATGATCACCGCCCGGAGCCTTGCGCAGGCCGCCCGCACACTGGCTTCGGCAATGGACACCCCGTCCTTGACCAGTTCATTCAGGTAACTGACCAGCACCAGACCATTTTCCAGGGCGATGCCAAACAGGGCGATAAAACCTACCGAGGCGGGTACCGAGAGGCTCTGGCCGCTCAGCCACAGGGCGACGATACCGCCCACCAGCGCCAGCGGGATATTTAGCATGATCAACAGGGCGTTGCGCAGGGATCGGAAATTGACAAACAGCATCAAAAACACCAGCGCCAGGGTGATTGGCACGACGATCATCAGGCGCTTGTTGGCCTGTTGCTGGAGTTCGAACTGCCCACCCCATTTGAGAAAATAGCCCGGCGGCAAATCCACTTGCTGCTTGATAGCGGTATCGGCCTCGGCCACGAAGGAACCGATGTCCCGGTCGCGGACATTGGTCTGGATGGTGATAAAGCGCTGATTGTTTTCCCGGGTGATCTGGCGCGGCCCCACCACTTCCTCGATGGCAGCCAGCTCCTCCAGGGGAATGCGCTGGCCGGCGGCGTTCTTGATAATGAGCTGCTCGATGACATCGGCCCGGTTGCGCGCGGGCTCCTCAAGCCGTACATAGATATCAAAGCGGCGGATACCCTCGAATACCTGACCGGCCTCACTGCCGCCCACGGCCACGCTCAGGGTACGTTGCACGTCGCTGACATTGAGGCCATAACGGGCAATGGCCTCCCGGTTCAATGAAATGCGCAGTTGCGGCGTACCGCCGATTTGATCGCGCTGAACGTCCTGGGCGCCCTGCACGGTGCGCATTACCTGCTCGATGGCCTGTGCCTTTTCCACCAGCACATCCAGGTCATCGCCAAACAGCTTGGCGGCCAGTTCGGCCTTGGTACCGGTCAGCAGTTCATCCACCGCCGCGGCGATCGGTTGGGTGAAGTTGAATTGCGCGCCGGGGAAATCCGCGAATTTTTCGCTCATGGCCGCATACAAGCCATCCAGCGTCTCCGCGCTTTGCCATTGATCCTGGGGCTTGAGGGCGACGAAAATCTCGGCGTTGTTCACCGGATCGGCGTGGGCGCCGACTTCGCCCCGGCCAATGCGCGACACCACCTGGGTGACCTCCGGAAACGCAGCCTTCAATTGCCGCTCGAATACGCCAATGGTGGTCTCGGCTTTTTCCAGCGAGATGGACGGCGCCATGGTGGCGCGGATCAGCAAATCCCCTTCATTAAAGCGGGGCACAAATTCTGAGCCCAGCCGCGGGGCGACGGCAACGCCAATGAGCAGGACCACTGCCGCCAGGGTCACGGCAATCCAGCGGCGCGCCACTATGGCCTGGACCAAGGGTTGGTAGCCTTTCAGCAGCAGGCTGACAATGTCCTTGCGAGGTTTGTCAGGGTCTGTCTTGGGGCGCTTCATCAGCAGGGACGAGACCACCGGCGCCACGATCAGGGCAAAAAACAGCGAGCCGAGCATAGCCACGGCTACGGTATAGGCCAGTGGCCGGAAGGTCGCCCCTTCCACGCCCTGCAAGGTGAACAGCGGCAGGAACACAATGATGATGATACTGATAGCAAACAGAATCGGGCGCGCTACTGACTGGCAGGCCCGCGCCACCAGATGCAGGCGTGATTCGTCCGGGGAGGATTCCCGCAACATCCGGTCGATATTCTCCACCACAACCACCGCGCCATCCACCATCATGCCGATGGCGATGGCAATCCCGCCCAGCGACATCAGGTTGGCGGAGATATCGAAGAATTTCATGGCGAGGAAGGTGAAGCCGACGGAGAACGGAATCGACAGCGCCACCACCAGGCTGGGCCGCAGGCCGCCCATAAAGGCCAACAGCACCAGGGCCACCAGAATAATCCCCTGCAACAGGGCGTTGATCACCGTGCTCACCGCCGCCTTGACCAGTGTCGCCTGGTCGTAATAGGGCTGCACCTCGACGCCTTCGGGCAGGTTGGCGTTGATGGTGGCCAGCTCCTCCTTGACGGCGCCGATCACCTGGGAGGTATTGCTGCCGATCAGCTTCAATACCATGCCCACGACCACTTCGCCTTCTCCGTCCTTGGTGGTGAGTCCGCGGCGGATTTCGCCGCCGATGTCCAGCTCGCCCAACTGGTGCAGGTAGACGGGGGTGCCGTCGATGGTTTTCACCACGATATTGCGCAGCGCTTCAAGATCGGTTGCGAGCCCTACGGAGCGGACGATGTACTCCTCGTCGTTTTTGACGATGAACTGCGCCCCGGCGTTGGCATTGTTGGCCTCGATGCGCTCCTTGATGTCGGGCAGCGATACGTCGTAGCGGATCAGCGCGTCGGGGTCGATACGCACCTGAAACTGCTTGACCTCACCGCCGATGGAAAGAACTTCCGTAACGCCTTTCACCGTCTGCAGGTTGAACTTGACGATCCAGTCCTGAATTTCCCGCAGTTCGGTGTTGCTGTATTGCCCGCTGGTGTCCTCCAGTACGTAGAACAGAATCTGGCCGAGTCCTGTCGTGATGGGGCCCATCACCGGTTCGCCGAAGCCGTCGGGAATCGCCTCCCGGGCCACCTGCAGCCGTTCCCCCACCAACTGGCGGGCGAAGTAAATATCAGTGCCATCCTCGAAGTAGATATTGACCACCGACAAGCCGAAGTTGGAGATCGACCGCACATGATCCAGTTGCGGCAGGCCGTTCATGGCGCTTTCGATGGGATAGGTGACGTATTTCTCCACCTCCTCCGGTGCCAGGCCTTCGGTTTCCACAAAAACCTGTACCAACGCCGGTGAAATATCCGGGTAGGCGTCGACCGGCAGGGTGCGATAGGCGAAGTAACCGCCGATAAGCATCGCCAGAGAGATCACGACCACTAACAGTCGGTTCTCCAGCGCAAAACGAATAAGAGTTTGCATACTGTTCTCCCGCGATTAGTGGTTGTGACCGGATTCGAATTCGCTTTTTTGCAGCTGGGCCTTGAGCACGAATCCACCTTTGGCCACATAGCGTTCACCCGCGTCGAGGCCCGTCAGGATCTCCACCGCGTCGCTGTCCCCGCGACCCAGCGTAACCGGGCGGGGTTCCCAGCTGCCGTCGTGCTGAACGAATATCGTGGGTTGGCCCTCCAGGTCGATAACGGCGGTTCTGGGTGCCACCACCTCTGCAGGAAACTCTCCCAGTGTAATCTGGCCTTCAATGAACATGCCCGGCTTCCAATCATTGTCAGGATTGGCCAGGAAGACCCGCGCCAAGCCTGTGCGGGTGGCCTCGTCTACCAGCGGCGCCACATAGTCCAGGCTGGTCTCCACGGGTGTGGGGCCATGGCTGGTGGTGATTCGCACCGGCTGCCCTGTATTTACCAGCGGTACCTGCTTGGGATAGAGGGCGATATCCACCCACAGGGTGGACAGGTTCGCGACGACAAAAGCGGTATCGTCGGGCGCCAGGTGTTCTCCCAGGGTGACGTGGCGTTTGATGACCACGCCGTCGATCAAGGATTTCAGCTGAAAGCGGGACAGAGTTTCGGAACTTTCGGCCACGGCAAGGACATCACCGGCCTTGACCCGGTCACCGGTTTTGGCTTGTACCTCGACGATCTTGGCTGAAAACCGGGGTGTGATATGGGCCACAGCCTCCTCGTTGAGCTTCACCTCGCCGGGCAGCGAAACCTGTTGGCGAATCACACCGGCTTCAGCGGTGGCGATTTCACCGCCAAAATCGCGTAGCAGCTCGGCGCTAAAGGTCAGTTCGGGCTCTTCCTCCTCATGACCTTCATGCGCGTCTTCTTTGGCAAGGTCGCCTTCATCCTCAGCGTGATCTTCCCCGGCATGTTCCTCTTCCGAGTGTTGCTTTTCATCTGCGTGCTGAGCGCCTTCTTCGGTGTGAGCGGCTTGATCTGATGGGGCGGCGATTGTGCTTTGAGATACCATGGCGGCTAGCAGGAGGCCGCCCATTAAATAATTCAGTAACTTGTTCATTGTGATTCATCCTGTGGCGAAAGAGACCCTTCATCATCGATGCTGCCCAGCGTGGGTAGGCGCAGATCGGACCGGAAATCATTGATTGCTTCAGTGGGGTAGAGTGACTGGCGCTCCCCCGTAAGCGGCTGGCCGGTCAAGGTCTCCAGGGTGATAAGGGTCTGGTGAAAATCGGTGGCGGCGGCAACGGCCTCGGTTTCGAAGGACAGCAGCTGACGCCGGGCTTCCACCAGTTCCAGATAGGAAAATCGCCCGTCGCCGTAGCCTTCCTGAATCAGCATCAGTGCCTGTTGGGCCTCGGGCAGTATCTGCTTACGCAACAGGGTAACTCGCTCGCGGGCCTGTTCCAGTTGGGCGAAGGCATTGCGCAGTTCCGTGAAAACCTTTGTCCGGGTAGCCTTCTGTTCGAGATCCAGTTTTGTCAGGTTTTCCCGCGCGGCCCTGATGTTGCCCTGGTTGCGGTTAGAGACGCCAAGGGGCATGGAAAACGAAAAAACCAGACCGGTATCGCCGGTTCCCTCGACACGTCTGATACCCGCGCCGACTTCAATGTCCTGCCGGCCCCGGGCAATGGCCAGGTCCAGTTCGGCTTGGCGCAGTCTTTCCAGGGTCATAAACTGTTGCAGCTGCGGCGCCTGTTCCAACTGTCGCTGGACGCTGGCAAACTCAGGCGTTGGCGCCAGGGCAAAGAGTTCGGCCTCGACGCCGCTAAAATCCGCCGAGGTTTCCCCCCACAGGCTCGCCAGGCGCCGCTTGGCATTGCCCAGGCGCACGGTGAGATTGCTCACCGCCAGCTTGGCCTGCATCAGATCCGTGCGGGCACGGCTGAGTTCGGCCCGGCTGGCGCTGCCAGCGTCAAACCGCCTTTGGGCGACCTTTTCTGCCGCGCTGGTAAAGTCCACGACTTGCCGGGCAAAAGCCAGCAGGCGCTGGGTTTGCGCCACTTCCAGGTAACGGCTGGCCGCCGCAGATAGTGCGTCGAGGCGGGCCAGTTCATAGTCGCGCTCAAGGGTTTGACGGCGCCATTGGCCAACATCCCCGCGCAGCGAGCGCTTGCCGCCCATCTCGATGATTTGGCTGAGCGCCAGGGTGGTTTCCATGGCGTCGGTGCCCGAGAACTCGCCATTGCCGGCAATATTCTCGACCTCGAGGGAGACCTGGGGGTTGGGTCGAAACCCGGCTTGGAGGGCCCGCGCCTCGGCCGCGCGAATATCGTAGGGATACATTGCCAATTCGGGATTGTCACTGAGCACCCGGGCGAAGGCCTCGGATAGGGTCAGTGTTGCCGGGTCGCGGTCGGCGGCCTGGATAAGCCCGGACAGGCTTAGCAGCGCGCCGCAAATCAGCAGGCGCGTTGTCCGGATTATCAGGCTCCGGCCTGAATCCGGACGCAAACGGAATAGCATGGACATGAATTACCTCACGTAAAGATTTTTGAAAAATCCTGGTGCCGGTCGATGACCGGAAAGTGAGGTTAGGCTATGGGCGGTCGGAGTATCGCAGCGATGGGGGGAGACGGGTGGTCGACGGTATAGAGTAGTGCGACCTGGTTGGAAGAGGCAGTCGGCAGCGTGGGCAGCTGCATGGACAGCAGCATATGAGAGCCATGGCAATGACAGGAGTGGCAATGGCCGGGCGGTGTGTTGTGGTCTGATCCCGGTGACGGGTCTGTCGCTTGGGTTGAACCGTCGCCCCCGGACATATCCGCCAACTCATGGGGTTGGTGATCCGAATGGATAGGCAATACATCAGCGGCGATGGATAGTGATTGCACTACCATCAATACCGCAAACAGTATTAGCGTCCAGTTTTTTGCCATTCGATTATCAAGCGAGCCGAGTAGAAATGAGCGCACACTATAATTTACTAGGGGGATTCAATCAACTTGGGCTATTGTCGCGTCAAAATCCGGGGGTGATGTTCAGAGAAAGTTCCTCGATCATGCCGCTTATTGTCTGGCTCAGTGGGTATTCTTGATCAGACGCGGCAGCCAGCGCAGATACGCGACCATGCCGAACAACTCGACCAGGGATTGGAAGACGATGACAACGATGGCGGCACGCCAGGGCTCCGGCAGTGACAGCGCCAGCGGCAGCATGACGAAGGAGTTGCGG
>NZNC01000011.1 GCA_002692965.1 Haliea sp.
TGCCAGTCCGAATACCCTGCGCCTGACCCTGCTGAAAATCGGCGCCGTCATCCTCCGCAACACCCGCCGCATCCGCATTCTCTTGAGCAGCGCCTGCCCCCATCAGGATCTGTTCCGCTCGGTCGCCCTGCAGCTGAACTCGTCATAGCTCCCTCGGAGTGCTGCCCCGGCACGTTGATAAACAATGGGGGTTGGGGGAGCTGTGTCTGAAAAAAGCCCAAGCCCGGCGAAGCGTTCAAAAAATAGACAGACAGGCCGGCCCAAGAGTACTACGGGGCCGGCAACGCAGAACTGTTGGCTTCAGCGCCATGCTCGTGCAACATCCGGGCTAGGCAGCAGCGGACCCAGCCCAAATCGAGCGCCGCGCCGGATCAGTTCTTCCGTGCGGGCGCCCGCTCAGGGTGCCAGGGCAACCAGTTGCCCCTCGCCCACCGGATTCACCCACAATACCAGCTGCAGACCATGCTTCTGGTCCCCCACCTGCTCGCCGTTGAGCATCAGGTCGGTACTCACCGGGTAGACCCCCTGGGGCAGGCCCTCCGGCAGGGCAAAGGTGAACTCGCCACTGAAGGCACCACCGCGCTTGCCAGCCGCCTTGGTCATGCTTTTCAGGGCAACACTGTTGTCCTCGTTGTCCCAGATGGTCAAGCGCTCCTCGATCACCGGCTTGTCACCGCTGCGCCCGGGTACCACCTCGATCCAGGAGCGAACCTTGACCTCGGTGCCGGGACTGACAGAGGTCCCCGGCTGAATTTCGGTGCGGTAAGAGGACACCCGCGTATTCACCGGCAGGTCACCGTGCTCGCGCCGGTAGTCCTCGGCCACCTCATCATCGGAGCGCACCTGCTCAATGGTGTAGCCAATGATCATGTCGCGAACCATCTGACTGGTGGTCTGCACCACCACCTGCTTGGCGGTGTCCTTCGCGGTCTGCTCGACCGCGTTGACCAGTTCATCGAAAAACCCCGCCTGACTCTGGCTGGCTGCCAGTCCCGCCAGGGCCAGTACCCCGATCCAGCGTTGCATACTGTGCCCCCCGCCTATTCGATAGTAATGTTCATTTTAGCCTGTTTCTGGGCCTTGTTTGCCCGCTCGATCATCTGTCGCGCCTCGCCGTGACCCGGCACAATTGCCAGAGCCGATTCGGACTTGGCGATCGCACAACTGTAGTTCTTGCGCTCGAAGCAGTCCTGCGCCTCGGCCAGGAAATTCGCCACGGTCTGCTCGCGGAAGGCCCGCTGCTCGCGGCCGGCGCGGACCGCCTGTTGGACTTCCAAGGCGCCCGGGCTGTCCGCCTGCTCCGCCAGCACCTCGGCGGCACGGGCTTCGGCACAGGCAAAATCCTCCCGTTTCAGACAGGCCCGAGCCTCGTCCAGTAGCAGGCGCACGCGTTCCTCGCGGTCCCGTGTGGCCGCCATTTGAGCCGCCACCAGGGCATCCAGCTCGCGCTGCACCGGGTAGAGTTCCGCGGCACTGGCACCCAGGCCCTGTGCCTCCGCCAGCTGTTCCCGGGCGCAGGGAATGTCCCCTGTCGACACGCAATCGCGCGCCTGTTCCAGAAGCTTCTCAATCGCTGCGCGCCGCTCGGCTTCCTCGGTATCGCGCAGCAGCTGCTGGGCTTCAAGCTGATCGGGCACCAGCTCCAGCAGTGCCACGAGTCGCCGCCGGGCACAGGCGTAGTCGGCCGCCTGCAGGCATTCGCGCGCCGCCTGCAGGCGGCTCTGCACCAGGCTCTCCTGCTCGGCTTCGGCCTGGGCCTGGCGGGCCGCCGCCAGCAGCGCCTGGGCTTCGCGGTCGTCCGGGGACAGCTTGCTCACTACCAGGGCGTTTTCCACCGCACACTCATAGTCGCGCTGGATGTAGCAGTCCTTGCCGGCCTGCAGCCGCTGCAGCATCGCCTCACGCGCCGCTTCCTTGCTCCGGTACTGTTCGTAGCCGTACCAGCCCGCCACCGCGAGCACGACCAGCCCGGCGATACCCAGTGCCAGCCAACTGCCACCCCGCCGCGGTGGCAGCATGGCCTCGCGAAAGGCGGCAATACTCGCAGGCCGCTTAGCCTTCTCCAGATTCAGCGCCGCGGAAAGTGCCGCCCATTCGCGGTTGTTGAGGCAGGCCGGGCGCAGCGGTTTCAGGTTCAGCTCGGCGGCCTCGGCGGCGCTCTTGCGCTGGTAGGGATGCTCCCCGGTGAGCATCAGGTAGAGCACGCAGCCCAGGGCGTAGATGTCGTCGCTCGGGCTCGGCGCCTCCCCTCGGACCATTTCGGCGGTCGCATACGCCGGCGTCAGGGCCCCCAGTTCGCCGGCGTCGTAGTCGTGCGTCAGCGCGCTCTTGCTGGCCGCCCGCGCAATCCCGAAGTCGAGGATCTTGACCGTGCCGCCGGTGGTCACGAAGATGTTGCCCGGCTTGAAATCCGAGTGGATCAGGCCCCGTTGATGGGCGTATTCCAGCCCGGCGCAGAGGTCGCGGAAGTAGCGCAGGGCCACTTCCTTGCTGAAGGGAGCTTCGAGGCGCAAAAGGGCGTCGAGGGGGTCGCCCTTGAGCAACTCCATGGTCATGAAGATGGTGTTGCCTTCGCGATCGAAGTCGTAAACGGTGACGATATTCGGATGGGCCAGCTTCTGCGACTTCACCGCTTCCTGCTGCAGGGAGACAAAGGCCTGGGGGTGCTCGCGGAAACCCTGGCCCAGGACCTTGACCGCCACATAGGGGTTGCGGTCCTCGGCCTCGACCTTGCGCAGGTCGCGGGCCCGATAGACCAGCCCCATGCCCCCCTCACCGAGGACATCCTCCAGCACGAAGCGTTTCTTGAGCAGCCGGCCCTGGTCACTGCCGGCCTTCTGCGCCAGCTCCCTCGCCTGGTCGAAACCGGCCGTCTGGGTGGCGGCTCGATACTCGGTGTAGTCTGAACCCTCGGCGCTATCGCCACTGCTGCCCGGCGCCGCACCGCCCGGGCCGCTTTCCGGGCTCACCTCGGTGGCGTCATCGTCCCGATTGTTCTTATCCTCTTCGGACACCGCACACTTCTCCGGGTCTTGCCTGCAATCCCGCGAGTATAGGGAATGCACTGCAGGGGGGAAAGGTGGCTGACCCGGTCGACCGTTCAGGCGCTCTGCGTTTCATTCGCCTCGCGACGCAGGAGCCTCAGCACTGCGGCTTCGGCCGCGTCGTCGAAGGGCCTAAGGATCAAGTGCGCCCCCTTGTCTTTCAGCCTAGGTACATCCTCCGCTGCATGTGCGGCAATGGCGACACTGCCCGGGTACCCGCGTTCGCGCAGACTGTGCAGGATCAGCAGCTTGGGATCTTCATGGGTCACACCGACCTCCTGGGGCGGCAGTGCGCAAACCACCCACTGAACGCCATTCAGGGGCAACATGCTCATGAACTCGGGGTCTGTGGCGTCGCCGTAAATGGCATCGACACCGCGATGGTGGTGATGACGCACCACCTCGGGATTGAAGTCCACTCCCAGCACGCGCATGTCGTGACCCGCCAGGCGATGCGCAATCTGCTGGCCATACCGCCCCAGCCCGAAAACGACGGCATCGTAGCCACGGGACTCCAGCGTGTTTTCTTCCGCGTAGACCTCGCGCTGGGGAATCCTGCGCTCAAACACCCCCAGGAATGGCTCCAGCCAGCGATACAGCAGGTGAGACCAGGTGATCATGTATACCGACACGGCGATAGTCACTAGCCCCACCAGAGTGACCAGCCCCAACGCCCCGGAGTCCACGTGCCCCAGGCTGACTCCCATGGCCATGAAGATCAGCGAGAACTCGCTGATCTGGGCCACCGTCAGACCGGCGAGAAACCCGGTGCGCTTGCGGTAACCCAGCAGACCCATGATGACCATCACGATCAGCGGGTTGCCAACCAGCACGAAGACAGACAGCACCAGGGCCGGCCCCACCTGGGCGCCCAGCAGGGCGAGATCGAGCTGACTGCCGAGGGCAATGAAAAAAAACAGCAGGAAGAAATCCCGCAGGGAACCCAGGCGGGCGACGATCGCCTCCCGGTAGGGGGTCGAGGCCACGGCAATCCCCGCCAGCAGGCCGCCCAGTTCCTTGCTGAAGCCCAGGAAGTCACCCACCGCTGCCAGTAGCGCCGCCCAGGCGATGGCAAAGGTGACCATCAGCTCCTGCGAGCGGGCGATATGCCCCACCAGTGGATTGGCAAGGAAGCGGATAAAAAACATCACGAAGGCGAGCATGCCGAGACCGTTGAGGGCTACCCGGCCAATTTCCTCCCACGCCGACTCGCTCTCTCCTGCCCCCCCGATGCCGAGCGAGGACAGCACCATCATCGCCAGCACCACCACCAGGTCCTGGACGATCAAAAAGCCGATGGCAATGCGCCCATGCAGGGCATCCGCCTCGCGCTTGTCGGTCAACAGCTTGACGATAATGATGGTACTGGAGAAGGTCAGGGCTACCGCCACATACAGCGAGGTCAGCGGCCCCAGGCCCAGCGCCAGGCCGATCAGGAAACCAAACAGTGAGGTAAACAGGACCTGTCCGAGCCCTGTCGCCAGGGACACTACCCCGAGTGTGCGAATCAGCTTGAGGTCCAGTTTCAGACCCACCAGGAACAGCAGGACAGCAATACCCAGTTCCGCCATCAGATCGATGCTGCCGTGGGAGTGCACCAGATCGAGGGCGGAGGGACCTGCCAGCACACCCACGGCGATAAAGCTGACCACCATGGGCTGGCGCATCTGCAGCCCGGCGAAGCCGACAGCCGCGGTCAGGGCCAGCAACGCAGCCCACTCGTAGAACGGCGATGTGTGCAAAACTGAAAGGTCCATCACAATACACTCCCTTGCCGGCGCCGCCAGGCGAGTCGCAGCGCCTTCTCCACCTCAATCACCACCAGCAGCAGCACCCCGACCCCCACGATCATCAAGCCGTCCAGCAAGGGCACCGCTGCGGTGCCGAACCAGCGCTGCATGAAGGGCAGATAGGTCATCCCGAACTGGGCCAGGGTCACGATTGCGATGGTCGCCCACACTGCCCGGGTACCGCGAATGGCCTGCCAGGTGAAGGAAGTCCCGTAGAGATTGCGAATGTAGAACAGATTGAAGATTTCCATCACCACCAGGGTATTCATGGCCATGGTCCTCGCCAGCTCGACGGAGTAACCCTGCTCAATGGCGTAGCGGTACACGCCGAACACGCCGATTACAAACAACACCGAAATCATGACCACCAGCCAGAGCAAGTCCCGACTCAGCAGGGGCTCCCGACGGGGCCGCGGTGGTCGCTGCATGGTATTGGCTTCGGTCGGCTCAAAGGCCAGTGCCAGCCCCAGGGTCACAGCGGTAATCAGGTTGACCCAGAGGATTTGCACGGGGGTGATCGGCAGGCTCATGCCGGCGAGCAGGGCAATCATGATGGTCGCCGCCTCGCCGCCATTGGTGGGTAGCGTCCAGGCAAGCACCTTGCGGATATTGTCGTAGACCGTCCGGCCCTCGCGAACCGCGGCGACAATCGAGGCAAAATTGTCGTCCGCCAGTACCAGCTCCGCCGCCTCCCGGGCCGCCTCGCTGCCGCGCTGGCCCATGGCAATCCCGGCGTCTGCCCGCTTCAGTGCCGGGGCGTCGTTGACGCCGTCCCCGGTCATCGCCACGGTGAGGCCGTGATCCTGCAGGGCGCTGACCAGACGCAGCTTGTGCTCCGGGCTGGTACGGGCAAAGACATCGGTACCCAGCACCGCCGCCCGCAGGGCGCTGTCGTCCATGGCATCCAGCTCACTGCCAGTCAGCACGGCATCGGCGTGCTCCAGGCCGATCTGGCGCGCGATGGCGGCGGCGGTGCCGGCGTGGTCCCCGGTGATCATCTTGACCCGGACGCCGGCCGCGCGACACTCGGCAACCGCGCCAATCGCCTCATGCCGCGGGGGGTCCACCAGCCCGACCAGTCCCACCAGGACCAGCCCCTGCTCGAGATCCTCCCGCGCCAGCACAGTGTGCTCTGGCGCCACCGCCTTGCAGGCCAGCGCCAGCACCCGCTGGCCGTCGTTGGCCATACTGAGTACCTGCGACTCCCAGGCCTCCCGCTGCAGAGGCTGATCCCCTTCACCGGGCGCCCGCTGCAGACTGCACAGCTCGAGCACGCGCTCGGGTGCCCCCTTGACGAATATAAACGCCTGTCCCTGATGGTCGTGATGGAGCGTCGCCATATAGCGAGCACTGGCGTCAAAAGGCATCGCGTCAGTGCGGGTCCACGCCCGCGTCGCCTGACCGGGTTCCAGGCCTGCCTTGGCGGCCATCGCCAGCAGAGCGCCTTCCATGGGGTCGCCCTCCACCTGCCACTCGCCTGCACTCTGGCGCAAGGCGGCGTCATTGCACAGCAGAGCAATACGCGCGGCCTCCTGGATGGCCGGCTCGGTTTCCGGCTCGACGCTGGACTCTCCGCATCGAAAATCGCCCACCGGGGAATAACCCTCGCCACTGACCTGGAAGCTCTCGGCCGCGGTGGCGAGGGACACTGCCACCATCTCGTTGCGGGTCAGGGTACCGGTCTTGTCGGTACAGATGACCGAGACCGAGCCGACCGTCTCGATCGCCGGCAGACGTCGCACGATGGCGTTGCGCCGGGCCATCGCCTGGACACCGACTGCCAGGGTGATAGTCATGACGGCCGGCAAGCCCTCCGGGATGGCCGCGACCGAAAGGCCGACCACGGCCATAAAAGCCTCGCCGAAGGGCAGATCGGCATTGAAATAGCTGAAGGCCAGCAAGCCCCCCGCCAGCGCGAGGATCACACCGGTAAGCCCGCGGGCAAATACCGCCATCTGTTCCAGCAACGGCGTGGTCAGGGTTTCCACGCTGGAAAGCAGCCCACTGATGCGGCCGATTTCGGTATCGGCACCGGTGGCCACCACCACCCCCCGCCCCTGTCCGGTGGTAATCAGGGTACCGGAGAATACCAGGCTATCCCGGTCCCCCAGCGCCGCCTCGGCCGATACCGGGTCAACGGACTTTTCCACCGCCAGGGATTCACCGGTCAGGATGGCCTCCTGGGCGGCCAGGCCGTAGACCTTGAGCAGGCGCAGGTCGGCGGGGACCCGGTCACCGGCTTCCAGCAGTACGACATCGCCCGGCACCAGGTCGGCGGCTTCCACCGTCTGCCGCTCGCCACCCCGCAGTACCGCCGCTCGCGGCGCCAGCATGCCCTGGATTGCCCGCATGGCTTTCTCGGCCTTGCCCTCCTGCACGAAACCGATAACCGCATTGATCACCACCACCGCCAGGATCACCGCGGTATCCACCCAGTGCGCCAGTAACGCGGTAATCAGCGCAGCCAGCAGCAGGACATAGATCAACACGTTGTGGAACTGGGCCAGAAAGCGGCGGAGATTCCCCGGACCGGCCACCACGGGCAAGCGATTGGGTCCGTGTTCGGCCAGGCGCGCCGCCGCCTCTGCCGATTGAAGCCCCTGCTCGTCTGCGTCCAGCGCACCCAGTACCTCCCGCACCGGCTTGCTGTGTGCACCACTGACACCGCAACTCATGCATGCTCTCCTGCGCTCGCGACCTGAGCGATGAGCTTACCGGGAGGGTGTTCACCACACCAGCGGCTGCCGCGCTTCGGTTACACTGTCGGTATCGGGGAAACGTCAGCCGAAAGGAGCGGTCATGCAGGAAGAACGGGAACAGCGGAGACTGGGTGTCGGCATGCAGGCCATTGCCTGGCTGATCCTCATGGTCTTGCTGGTTGCCTATTTCTCCGACCTGCTGGACCGGCAGCACAATCCCAATCAGCGCATCGACACGGTGATAGAGGACGGTGTGCGCGAAGTGGTCCTGCAGCGCAACCGCTTTGGCCACTACGTGACCAGTGGCACGATCAATGGTGAAGCGGTGGTGTTCATGCTGGATACTGGCGCGACTGGCGTGGCGATTCCCGAAGCCATCGCCGAACGCCTGGGCCTGGTGCGGGGCCGCGCCTTCCGCACACAGACCGCCAACGGCCCGAGCACCAGCTGGGCGACGCGCCTGGACCGGGTTTCCATCGGCGACATCAGTCTGGACAATGTCAGCGCCGGCATTACCCCGGGGCTACAGATTGACGAGGTCCTGCTCGGCATGTCCTTTCTGAAACACATCGAATTCACTCAGCGCGGAGATCAGCTGATCCTGCGCCAGTACCGGGAGTAAGGCAGAGCATGACTGCGACATTGAAAGGGCCCTGGAGCCGCACGCAAATCGACGACTTTCTGACCCGTACCCGCTGGCCCCTGCGACTGGCCTGCAACGGCAGCGATGGTTTCCCGCGGGTCGCCTCGGTCTGGTTTCGCCTTCAGGGCGATGTGCTGGAGTGCGTGTCCCACCGGGACTCGGCGGTGATCCGGCTGCTGCGCCGGGATCCGAGAGCGGCCTTTGAAGTCTCTCCCAACGAACCGCCCTATTTCGGCGTTCGCGGGCAGGTGGAGGCCACGCTCCAGCCCCTGGGTGACAGCGACGCCCTGGACGACCTGGTGCTGCGCTACCTGGGCAGCGAACGCTCCCGAGTCGGTGACTGGCTACTGTCCCGGCGGGAAGAGGAAATGTTGATTCGCCTGACGCCCAGCCGCTTCTTCACCTGGGATTACCGCGAACGGATGGCAGATGTGAAAGAGGATTCAGGCCAGCGCGGCAACTAGCGCTCGTCGCGCCGCGGCCTTCATTCAGACGGAGCGCCGTCGGTCACCACCACGGGTACGGGGACGCGCCCCAGCAGGTCGGGATCCTCGCGAAACAGCCGTTGCAAGGCCTCCCGTCGCAGCTGCAGGGCACCGCCCCGGGCCTGTGTCAGATGCCGCTCCAGCGCCGGGGCAGCCATCGGCGGCAGCTGCTCCAGCCCCTGAAACAGTGGGGCCAGCCGCGCCAGTGGCTCGGCGTCGCCGTAGAGCCGCAGCGGGCCGGGCTGCAGGGGCTGACGTTCGTCCCAGATCACCACCGTACAGGGCGCCCGCAGCAGCAGAGCGCGGGAGGTGGAACCCAGGCGAACCCCCCACTGCCCCGCCAACCCGGCCTTGCCCAGCACCAGCAGGTCGCCAGGCCCCGCCTGGGCCAGGGTTTCACTGACCACGCGGCCTCGGCTCACCTGCAGAGAGTGTTTGATGTCCCGCCCGGCCACCGCCCTGCGCAAGGCCTCGTCGGCGCGCAGGCGCTGATGACGCAGCGTGGAGGTCAGGGAATCCATGGACAGAGGGCGCGCCAGCCCCGTGCGCCCGCCCACTTCCCGGGAGAAGGGAAAACCGGCGCAGTCGAGCAGATCCTGGTCCTCGATATAGAGGGCCAACAGCTCCGCGCGCCCGCGGCTGGCCAGCTCCACGGCCGCGGCGAGGGCCGCGATGCTTTGCCGCGAGGCATCCAGCAGGGCGAGCACACGCTCTGGCGCAGCCTGCAGCGGGGCATCAGCGTTCATCGTCGCCCTCCCCATGCTCCGCGCCAGAGTTCTCCTCCTGCTTGCCGGCTGCCTTGACCACATCGGCAAAGTCCTGCAATCGGGCCTGCACACGCTCGGCAATCGCCGCCGGCGCCTCCCCGGTGAGCAGCTCCAGGGCTTCGTCAACATGGCGCAGGGGATAGATGCGGAAATGGTCCGCCTCCACCGCCTGTCGCACCGCCGGCTTCAGCATCAGATGTTCAACATTGCTGGCGGGCAGCAGCACCGCCCGCCCCTCGACCTCACCGCGAGCGGCGCAGATATCGAAAAAGCCCTCGATTTTTTCGTTGACGCCCCCCACCGCCTGCACCTCGCCACGCTGGTTGATGGAACCGGTGACGGCGAAGCGCTGTGACAGCGGCAGACCCGCGATGGCGGACACCAGGGCACAGACCTCGGCGACGGAAGCACTATCACCCTCAACGCCACCATAGGACTGCTCGAAAGCGAGACTGGCGGACAACGACAGCACGCTGTCTGGGGCATAGCGGCCGGCCAGGTAGCGGGAGAGTATCATCACGGCCTTGGAGTGAATGCGCCCCCCGAGGCGGGCCTCGCGCTCGATATCCACCACCTGCCCGGGTCCCGGGCGGGCGGTCGCGGTAATCCGGGTCGGCTGGCCAAAGGCAAAATCCCCCAACGCCAGTACCGACAAGCCGTTGACCTGCCCCACCTCGCTACCGTCAGTGGCGATCATCACGACGCCGCGATCGATCATCTCGTGGCTGCGCTCGCGCAGGCGACTGGCCCGCCAGACCTGCTGCTCTACGGTGCGCTCGATATGCTGCCGCTCGATCAGCGCGGCGCCATCCTCCCCGGCCCAGTGATCCGCTTCCCGGAGCAGGTCGCGCAGCTCGCGGTGGCGGGCCGTCAACCTGCGCTGGTCATCGGCCAGACGACTGGCGTACTCGATCGTGGCCGCAACGCCACCGGGCGCCAGCGGTCGCAGCTCCGCCTGCCGCGCCAGGGTGCCCACCAGGCGCGCATAGACCTCCTGTTGGTCGGCGTCCCGCGCCAGGCTGTCCTCGAGGTCGGCCTGGACCTTGAACAATTCCAGGAACTCCGGGTCGTGCTCGCACAGGAGGTAGTAGAGCAGGCGCTCCCCGAGCAAGACCACCTTGACATCCAGGGGAATCGGCTCCGGCTCGAGGGTCACCGTGCTGATCAGCCCATAAGCCTGCTCCAGGGATTCCGTGCGGATCTCCCGGGCGCGCATCACCCGCTTCAGCGTCTCCCAGGCCCCGGGCTGCATCAGCAACGCTCGTACATCCAGCAACAGATAGCCGCCATTGGCGCGGTGCAGGGCGCCCGCCCGGATCAGGGAAAAATCGGTCATCAGGGTGCCGTTGTGCACATGGTGCTCGATGCGCCCCACCAGGTGCTGGTGGCCCGGCAAATCCTGGTAGACCACCGGCGCACCGTGGGTGTCGGCGTTGTCCACCAGCAGGTTGACCTGGAAGCGGCTGAACAGGGCCTCCGCCGGCAATTCCGCGCGCTCATCGATAAAAGAGCCGACGTGCTGCAGAATCGCCCCGCGGCAGGCCTTGAGATGCGCCAGCACTCCCTGGTGGTCCGCGTAGCGCTCCTCCAGTTCGGCGAAGGGCGCTCCGGTCGCGGTCTCCAGCATTTCGGCGTTCAGGGCATCCACCTGCTGGCGCAGCTCCCGGGCCAGGTTGGGCATCTGACGTATGGCCTGGGTGAGCTTGCGTTGCAGGATTTCCACCGTGGCCTCTATGCGCTCCCGCTCTTCCTGGGAAAGCTTCTGGAAATCTTCGGGCGACATCATCCCCTCTTTGCCGTCCGCGGGGGCAAAGGTAAAGCCGTTGGGGGTGGGTACCAGCAGGATGTCCTGCTCCCGCGCCTCCCGGCGCACCGCCTCGATGGCGTCGCGCTGACGCTCATTGGCCGCCTGGTTCATTTCGTGCAGGCGATTCTGGTACTCCTCGCTCTCGAACAGGCCGGGGATGGCGACCTTGAGCTCCTGCACCAGTTGCTCCAGGTCGGCGCGCAGCTGCCGGCCTATGCCGGCGGGCAAGGACAGGTGCAGTGGCTGGGACGGATCCTCGAAATTGTAGCGGTAACACCAGTCGCCGGGCGCCGACTCCTTGGCCGCTCGCTCGCTGAGGAACTGGCTCACCAGGTCGTGATGACCGTGTCCGGGGTCACCCAGCAGGTAGACGTTAAAACCGTCCGAACGCATGGCGGCCCCGAATCCCAGGGCGTCGCGGGCGCGCGCCTGACCGCTCAGCAGATCCAGCGGCTCGAGGTCAGCGGTGGAAGTGAAGGTGAAGTCCGTGTGCGAACAGGCGCGGTAGACCTGTTGCAAGGTCAGTGGTTCCGGCACGCAGCGCTCCCTTGCCAGCCAGTGTGCTCAGGATGTTAGCACGCGAGCAACATTTCTCCAGGGCAAAAAAAACCCGGGGCCGAGGCCCCGGGTGGAAGCGCATACCTGGGTGGTGAAACTCAGCTGGCGGGCGTGGCCAGACGGCGGGCCAATTGCTCTTCCAGCTTCTTGTTCAGTTTTTCCGCCAGCTCATCGGCGGAAATCGTCGGCGTCGCGCTGACGGGCAGCTCGAGCGCCGGCTCGGGGGTCTTGACCACCGGCGCTTCCCACAGGGGCGCGCCTTGGGTGTTCATGGCCAGCGTGATAGCCCCTTCGCCGGTAGCGGTTTCCGCCGCCACGGCGTGGGCGAGAACCAGGCTCAGCAGAACGGTGCTGGCTTTGGCGATAGAGGTCAGAATCTTCATGTGTCTCTCCTTGATGACGGTGCTGTGTTACCACAACGGTGCGTATGGTAACACATGTACGCAGAACATCACCTATTGGAACATGAATTTTTGTTTATATTTGAAACAAACGGCGCGTGAAAAGTTGGCATAAATCCCGTACATCTAAGATTTAATTATTTGTTTTATATAGCTTTTATTGATTTTGTTACCCAGTAACACCGAGCTGAACATATTTTGACCAGGCAGCCTCGAACAAAGTGTTACCTTCCGGAAAGTCCTGACCCCGGCAGTGCTGGAGCGCCGCGCAAGCCGTGTGCGCTCACCGGAAGATGCTCCATCTCGATGCGCACGTTTCTCGCCGCTGCCTCCTGCCCCAGGATGGCACCAATGCGCTCGGGGGTATCGGCGTTTTCCTCGCGGATGCGAATCACCACATCGTCAAAAAAGCTCTCGAAGTGGCCCGGCGCAACCATTAGCAGCAGGCGTGCAGGCTGTTCGTGGGGGTTCCAGAACCCGTGGCGGTGGCCCCGGGGGAGTATCGCCACCGTGCCGGCGGGCGCCGCGCGCTCCTCGGCACCGTTGAGAAACATCACCGCTCCCTCCATCACGACAAAATACTCGTCCTCGTCCCTGTGGGTGTGGGGCGGCGCGCCAAGGCTACGAGGGGCCAGGGTCAGCTCGAGCATGCTGAGACCGGACGGGGTGTCCCGCGGCCGGACTACCTGCCGTGTCGCATGCCCGGGAAACGGCAGTGAAACCCCGGACTCGAGATGGGTAATGCGCGGCAGCGGCCCGGGTTGCGCAGTATCCGCAGCCGTCGCCGGAACGAAGGCCAGACCGACCGCAATTCCGGTAACAGCAGCCCAGATGGCTGTAAACACAGACGCCATGTTGCCTCCCTCGCTCAGGCCCGCAGAGTCTCAACGGCGCTGTTCTTTTTATACGCTTGTTATACGCTTGACGCGGGCCGCGCCCGGACCCTGCTCAAAGATTAGCCACCCGGAACGGGGCGTCAAGGTCGGCCTATTGCTGAGGCGAAGCCTCGCGTAATACATTTGGGGGATGCGCAACCCACCGATAAGTGACTAGTCTTGCCCGCCCGTTGAACGGTCTCTGCCGACCACCAGGCCGGCTTATAACGACTATTAAAGAAAGGAGAGTTTGCCCATGGCAATGCACAGCCCCCGTCGACTGCCACGCCACCTGACACCCCTGGTGCTTTCCACCGCGGTACTGGCTGCCAGCCAGGCCCAGGCCCAGCTGGAAGAAGTTGTGGTGACTGCACAGAAACGCGAACAGTCCCTGCAGGACGCCCCCATCGCCATCACCGCCTTCGGCCAGAACGAGCTGGAACAGAAAGGCGTGCGCGACCTGGTGGACCTCGGCACCTTCGCCCCCAATGTCAAGGTAGCGCCGCTGCCCTCCAACACCGCCAAGGCGACTGTCGCCATTCGTGGCTCTGTCACCTCCAACCCGGCCATCTACTGGGAACCCACCGTCGGCATTTACCTGGACGGCGCCTATGTCGGCAAATTCTCCGGCAACGTTTTCAAGCTGGCGGAAGTCGAGCGGATTGAAGTTCTGCGCGGCCCCCAGGGCACCCTGTTTGGCCGCAACACCTCCGGCGGTGCCATCAACGTGATCACCCAGGAACCCACCGGTGAGCTGGGCGGCAAGCTGCGCGCCGGCGTGGGCAACTTCGGCTACGGCGAGCTCTATGGCTCCCTCGACCTGCCCGCCTTCGACCTCGGCGGCGCCGGCAGCCTGGCGGCCAAGATCAGCCTGTCGACGGACGAGCGCGATGGCTTCTACGACAATGTCGAGCCAGCCCCCGGGACCACCATCACCCACCCCTTCACCGGTCAGCCGATCCCGGCCAACCCGGCGGGCTCCAGCAAGGAGCACAACGCCGCCGAAAGCACTATCGGCCGCCTGGACCTGCTGTGGGACGTCTCCGACCGCCTGTCGATCCGCTATTCCTACGACGACGTGGATGTCGACAATACGCCGGCCAAGCCCCAGTTCACGGACCTGGACACCTCCAACCTGACCTTCGGCTTCCCGATGCCCGCGGATCTGGCGCAGTTCGTGACCCGCGAGAATGACAACATCGACGAAAACTCGGTGGATGCGGACACCGCGGAGGAGTTCGAGTCCAGTAGCCACACGGTCACCGCCGAATATGATCTCGGCGATCTGGGCTTCCTGGGCGACGCCTCGCTGAAGTACATCTTCAACGACCGCGACCTGGACTTCTACCAGAGCCTGGACAACGACGGCACGCCCTTCTCGATCTTCCATTCGCAGATCTTCGAGGACTACACCCAGAAATCCCATGAACTGCAGTGGACCGGCAGCCGCGACCGTGTCAACTACGTCCTGGGCCTGTACTACTTCGAGGAGCAGGCCGACGTCTTCAACCCCCTGCAGCCCCTGAACAGCTTCTTCGGACCGCTGCAGCAGGACAATGCCTACGGCCTGGAATCCGAACAGATCGCCGCCTACGCCCAGGCAGACTGGGTGCCGCCGATCATGAACGAGCGCCTGACCATCACCGCCGGCCTGCGCTGGACCGATGAGGAGAAGTCTGTCTACATCGACCACCCCGGTGACAACCCGCCCTTCAGCGGCGAGAACAAGGACGATTTCACCAACGTCTCACCCACGGTCATCTTTGCTTACGAGTTCAGCGATCAGCTGAACGCTTACGCCAAGTACGCCCAGGGCTGGAAGTCCGGTGGTTTCAATGGTGAAGCGGGCAGCATTGAGTCCTTCAACCGCGGCTACGACGCCGAGGAAATCGACTCCTGGGAGATCGGCTTCAAGAGCCGCTGGCTGAACGACACCCTGCAAATCAACGGCGCCGCCTTCTTCAACGACGAGAAGGACATCCAGCTGTCGGTCTTCGTGCCCTCCGAATCCGGCACCGCGGCCTCGGTGATCGAGAACGCCGGCCAGGCGGAGAAGAAGGGTGTCGAGCTCGAGGTGGTCTACTCGCCCACCGCGGACCTGATGCTCACCGCCAACTACGGTTACCTGGATTCCGAGTTCAAGGAATTCCTGACCTTTGACCCCGCGCTGGGTCAGACCGTGGACGTCGCCGACCAGCGTTTCACCCAGTACACGCCAGAGCACACGGTCAACGTGGGCGTCGAGTACACGGTACTGCGCGAGCACTTCGGCGAGCTGATCGCTCGGGTGGACTACAGCTACAACGATGACTACACCCCCTACGTGACGCCGGAGCAGAAAGCCGTTTCCGACATCAAGGGCTACGGGCTGCTCAACGCGCGCCTGACCCTGACTGAGATCCCCGTGGGTGACAATCAGCTGCAGATCGCGCTGTGGGGCAAGAACCTGACCGACAACGAGTACCGTCTGAACACGGTGCCCTTTGGTCCTTTCACCACCAGCTTCTTCGGCAACCCCCGCACCTACGGCCTGGAAGCCCAGTACACCTTCTGATCACCGACATGCAATGCTTTCAGGGGGCCTCAGGGCCCCCTTTTTTGTGGGCATGCTTGGGGGCCTGCGGCCGGCAATCCCAGCGCCCCCGCCTTCCCCGCTGCCTCGAGCGAGCCGCCAGGGAAGCGCTGTTCGAGATCGGAGGGGTGATCCTGTATAGTGATCGGTTCCCCCGGGTGATCGCAGCTACCCCCGCGAGCCCGCAAACCCGCCGACCACAAGGAGGCGCACGATGGAGAAGAACCCGGACAAAGGTTATATCGCACTATTGGGCTGGTCCCTGGCCGCGGTCGAGGCCGCGGAAACCTTCGACCGACGCTATGTCGTCGTGGCACCCAACTGGGCAGAGGAATACTGCGAAAAGCACAACATCCCCTATGTCCCCTGGAACTTCGAGCGCCTGAACGATCGCTCCATCGAGATCGCGGAAACCCTGCGCGACATGGGGGTCGACGTCGCCGTGCCCCTGTTCGAGGAAACCGTGGAGTGGGCCGGCGCCATCAACTCGGTGCTGCTCCAGAGCCCCCGGCTTTACGGCCAGTCCCTGCTGCTGCGTGACAAGGCGCTGATGAAACGGCGCGCCCAGCTGGGTGGCATTCGGGTCGGCATCTTCGAAGAGGCGCACGACAAAGAAGACGTGATTCGCTTCCTCAAGCGCGTCAACCAGACCCTGCTCAAGCTGGACGGGGACCCCAACGATCCGATTCACCTGAAGGCCTTCGACAAGGCGGGCTGCCTGGGCCACCGGGTGATCCGTACGCCCGACGAAGTGGACAGCATCCCCGACGAGGAATTTCCGGTGCTGATGGAATCCCACCTGGACGGCTGGGAGTTCGCGGTGGAGGCCTGGGTCCACAATGGCAAGATCGCCTTCCTGAACATTTCCGAATATGTCAGCCTGGGCTACTCGGTATTCGTGCCCGCCTCTCCCGAGCTGGAACACTACCGCCCGCAGATCACCGCGCAAATCGAGAAGCTGATCAAGGCCTTCGATATCGAGTTTGGCCTGATCCACCCCGAGTACTTCGTGACCAGTGACGGCGAGATGTACTTCGGCGAGGTGGCCTACCGGCCGCCGGGCTTCAAGGTTTTCGAACTGCTGGAACGGGTCTACGGCTTCAACGCCTACCAGGCCACCATGCTGGTATTCGACCCCAAGGCAAGCGCTGAGGAAGTCCAGCAGTTCTTCCCGCGGGAGGTGGAAGATGCCAACGGCTACGCCGGCTGTTTTGGCGTGTCCCCCCGCCGCCGGGTGGTGAGCCGCCTCGAGATACCGGAAGAAGTGGAGGACGACCCCTACTTTGAATCACACGAACTGACTCCGCCCGTGGAGGAGACCGTCACCAAGCGGACGGCCTTCGGTACCCACTGGGGCCTGGTGTACTTCCGCGGCGAAGATCCGCTCCGCCTGCGGGACCTGCTCAAACACCAGGAAGAGCTGGACTATTACATATAGGGCAGACATGGATAAATTACCCGGCCTCCTGGATAACCTCGACGAGGCCACCCGCTTGCTCGCCGACGCGCGGGACTTTGCCAAACCCGGCAAACTGCCCCGCGTGCTGGATACCGCCCGGCGCGTGCTGATGCAGCCCGGGGGCTGCGCCGCCCTGGAGAGCCGTGCAGAGGGCCTCGAGCGGGCGGGCATCTTCCTCGGCTCGGACTGGGCCACACCCAGTATCCTGGTCCCCGGCTTGACCGCGCAGGCGCTGTCCAGTGGCGACAGCAACCTGCTGGTCACCGAAGCCCTCAGCGAGCTGCGCCTCCTGGCAGTCGCCCTAGGGGGCTATCAGCACCCGACCCTGGCTGCCGAGCAGGCCCACCATTTCCTCACCCAGGTGATCGCCCTCAACCTGCCCCTGCTGTTCGGCCCGCCGAGTGAAGCAGAGCGCGAAACCCAGGGCCGATTGGCGCAGATTCCGCGCAGCCTGATGCAGTACCTGGTGGAGCGCATTGGCTACGAGCACGTGATGGACCAGCTGGTGGAAGAGATCTGGCGCATCCTGCAGCAACGCCCGATCCAGGTGGACACGGTGAAACAGATGATCACCCAGATCGCCGTGCTGCAAAGCAACCCGGAGGTGGACCTGGGCACCTCCGGCCAGGGTGCCAGCCGCCTGGTCAGCTCCCTGTTCGGCCCCACCCGGGGCTGCCGGGAGGACCCCGGCCTCGACACCTACCGCGAGCGCCTGCAGTCCATGGACAGCAATGCCCTGCAGAGCGAGGCCACGGGGTTCGCGCGGGCAATGCACGATACCGGCCTGGTCTCGCCCTATCTGCCGGTCCTGCTGCACCACGTGTTGGGAGAAAGCGACCACCTGGTGGCGGAAGCCCTGGGTGTCTCCGCGACGGGGCGGGACTGCCTGCTCTGCTTCCGCGATCTGGTACACGATCTGATCCGCGCCGGGATCCACCCGGAAACCGCTCAGGCCGCCTATGGCCTGGCTCTGCTGCTGGACCGCGGCATCCTGCATCAGGCCCCCTTGGCACCGGCACTGCGGCGACAGCTCGTGTTACCGCTAACCGACTGGTCGCGAGCCCGACTGACCCTGGCATTCGGCAGCAGCGTTTCCGCGGAAACCCACCTGCTGGCCGGCGTGCTGTGCATGCTCGGGCAGCCCCTGGGCATTGGTCAGGGCAACAACCCTACCTGCCAGTCGGCACGGGCACTGTCGATGTGGGGCTGCATCGATCCGGATTATCTGCTGCAAATGGTTGCCTGGGCCGCCCGGGACGACGAGATCATCATGCATTTCGAGGGTCAACCGATCTCGTCCATGGCGAGCCTGTCCGGGGTGGCCACCCAGCTGCCCATCGATCTGGATGCCGTCTCCCTACTGGTGGTACCGCACCTGGATCGCATCTACGCCGAGATGGGCCGGCGCTGCATCGGTCGCGAGGGCGACCCGCACCGCTGGATCAACCCGGAGTTCCACGGCTGGTGGGCCGGGCGCGGTTTTCGCATCAATGTCGACGTGGCCAGCGGGCAACTGGTTGACCTGGAAGGCTTTCTGCGTCATTTCTACGCCAACTACCACATCGACTACAACGGCAATCAGCCGCTGATCCACCCCCAACCCGCGGGCATTGCCATCACCGACAGTGCCTGCCGCTTTATCGGCTGGCACGCCATCTGCATTCTGCGCGTGGACCGCGACCCCAAGGATGAAATGCGGGTCTATTTCTACAATCCCAACAACGACAGCGGGCAGGACTGGGGCGATGGACTGCAGGTGAGTACCGCCGGTAACGGCGAGCGCTTCGGGGAGGCCTCCCTGCCCTTCGGGCAGTTCGCTTCCCGTGTCTACATCTTCCACTACGATCCCCTCGAGCGCATCGATCCCTCGGTGGTTCCCGCTGCGGAGTTGGAGGATGTTCAGGCCCGGGTGCTGCGCAGCTGGGGTGCGGATCGGTCACCGGCAACGGCCGCAGCCCTGCAGGCCAGCCAGGGCAACCCCGGCTAGTCCCTCAACGCCGCCATGCGCGAGCTTTTACAGGACGACCTCAGCCTCTTCGCCCTGCCGCTATACCTGGCGGCAGTGGCCCTGGAGGCCTGGTATTCAGCGCGGCATCGACTGGATCGCTATCGACTATCGGACAGCCTCACGTCCTTCGGCATGCTGGCCCTTGCGGGCCTCGCGGAGCTGCTACCGCGCCTGCTTGCCCTGGCGGCCTTCGTCTATCTGCACGAGGTCAGCCCCCTCAGGGATGTGGTGGAGCGGCAATGGTGGGCCTGGCTGCTGCTGATCCTGCTGGACGACTTCACCTACTACTGGTTCCACCGCGCCAACCACGAGGTTCGCCTGCTCTGGGCGGGCCACGTCAACCATCACAGCTCGCGCTATCTCAACTTCGCCACCGCCCTGCGGCAGGGCGTCGGGGAGCGCGTCCCGAAGTTCCTCTTCTGGCTGTGGCTGCCACTGCTGGGCTTCGACCCGGCGATGATCATCACCGTGATCAGCATCAACCTGTTCTACCAGTTCTGGATCCACACCCAGTCCGTCGGCCGCCTGCACCCCTGGATTGAAGCCGTGTTCAACACCCCCAGTCATCACCGCGTGCACCACGGCAGCAACGTCCGCTACCTCGACCGCAATCACGGCGGCATGCTGATTGTTTGGGACAGGCTGTTCGGGACCTTCGCCCCCGAAACCGACGAGGAGCCCGTCCGCTACGGACTGACCCGCAACCTGGATAACGACGGCATCTGGAACGTGTTGACCCACGAGTACCGGGCGCTGGCCCGCGATCTGCGCCGGGCGCCCGACTGGCGCGCGCGACTCCGCTACCTATTTGATGCGCCCGGCTGGCAGCACGACGGGCCTGACCGGCGCAGCAAGACGCTGCGTGCCGATGTCGCTGACCCGCAAGCCCGCTCGCCCGGCGAGGCCCCGTGAAGGCTGCAGCCACCTACCAGGCCGGATAGCGCTCCTGCAGCGCTTGCTGGACCGCATGATCCGCCTGTTGCAGATCCCAGTTGGCGCAGTCGAACAGGTCGTTGGCCACCTGGGTAATTACCTCCCGCAGCTCCAGTTCCGCCAGCCACGACTCGGGAATGGCACCCTCCCCCAGGATCAGGCCGAGCAGATTGCCGGCGATCGCGCCAGTGGAATCGGAATCGCCATCGTGGTTCACCGCCATCAATACCCCCTCGCGAAAGTCCGGCGCCACCAGTGCACAGTAGACGGCGATAGCCAGGGCCTCCTCCGCCACCCAGCCCTGTCCCAGCTGGCGGATGGCCTCGCCGGGCAGCTCCTCGCTGATGGCAAGGTCGGCGGCGAACTGCAAGGCCGCCAGAACCTCCTCGGACTCGAAACGCTGGGCCAGCATGTCCGAGACCGGGTCGAGGGCATCCTCCAGTGTCTCGCCGTCGAGCAGCAGGCGGATCAGGGCGGCAAAGGCGCCGCCGGCGAGCCAACCACTGGGATGTCCGTGGGTCAGAGCGGACAGTTCGCAACCGAGATCAAAGGCGTCTTCCGCGGTATCCACAAACAGACCTGCGGGGGCCATGCGCATGACGCCCCCACACCCCTTGCTGTCATTCACGGCCGCCAGACCCGCCTCACGGGCGTGACGCAGCGCGCTCAGACAGGTGTTGCCGGGTGCCCGCGGGCTGTGCAACGCACGGATACCCCACAACCAGCCGGGTGCCGGCTCCAGGGGGCTGAGGCCGTGCAGATTGTGATCCCCCTGGGTCAACAACCAGCGCTGGTAGGCCCAGCCAGTGACGTCGGTGTAGTCGGTGTCGTGGCCGGCCCGCTGCCGCATCAGGCCGCGAATCAAACCCTCGGCGGTGAACAGGGTCATCTGGGTGTCATCTGTAATCGCGCCGCGCCGACCGTAGACAGTCACATAATCGCGCAGGCCCCCAGGGCCGAAGCGACGCCGGATTTCCGCCGCGGACAGGAACTCCACACCCGCGCCGAGGGCGTCCCCCACCGCACCACCGAGCAGGCAGCCGCGGTACGAGGACCGCGGATCGACGGGGTCCCCGGCCGGCAACAGGCCACTCTGATTCAGCACAGCGCTATCGATCACCGCCGGAAATCCACCGTGCTGTCGGCGGCCAGCCAGGCGAAGACCACGTAGGCGGCCACGTTCTGGTCCAGCGCCGCCGGGTCGATCTTGTCCAGGGTGTCATCGTGGGTGTGATGCAGGTCGAAGTAGTCGCGGCCATCCTGAACCAGACGCAGGGAGGGGAAGCCCGCCTCCACCAGGGGAATCAGGTCGGGACCGCCGCCCGCCTTGTCCATGCTGCCGCGGGCCACGCCGATGGGATCGAGTAGCGCGGCCATCTGGTCCACCACCTTCTGACCCGGCTCGGAAACCTGGGCGGTGATCTGCCAGATGCGCTCCGCCCCGAAGTCGCTTTCGGTGCCGATGACCTGCTGACCCAGGGCCTCCCGGTGGCGCTCCAGGTATGCGTGACCACCCAGCAGGCCGACCTCCTCGGCGCCCCACAGGACCAGGCGAATCGTGCGGCGCGGACGCCGCTCGGCATCCAGGATCATCTTGGCCGCCGCGGTGGTGATCGCCACCCCCGCCCCATCGTCGATGGCACCGGTGCCGAGGTCCCAGCTGTCCAGGTGCCCGCCGATGATGACCACCTCCTCGGGACGCTCGCGACCAACAATCTCGGCAATCACATTGCCGCTTTCGGTGGTACCGAGGACTTCCGGAGCCAGCTCCAGTCGTACCCGCACCGGTTTGCCCCGGGCGAGGATACGTTCGATCTGGTCGGCATCGGGGTTGGACAGGGCCGCCGCGGGGATTTTCTCGACGCCCTCCGCGTAACGCATGGAACCGGTATGGGGGAAGCGATGGCTGTCGGTGCCAATCGAGCGAATCAGGATACCCGCAGCCCCCTTGCCAGCGGCAACGGCGGCACCTTCACGGCGCAGCTTGCCATAGTGCCCGTAGCTGGACCCGTCCTGGGTGCGCTGCATGGCGTGACCGACGTAGGCAATGCGCCCGCGCAGGCTGCCCGGGGGCGCCGCGCGCAGTGCCGAGAGGCTATCGAAAGCAACCAGCTCCGCCTCCAGGCCGTCCGCGGGAGTCGCCACCGAACCGCCCAGTGCGGTGATCTCCAGCGGTTGCGGAAAGGGGCTGACAATGGCGGCGTACTCGTGGCCACGCACCCAGGTCTGCATCTCGAAGGGCTCGACTCGCACGTTCTCGAAACCCATGCGGCGCAGGCGCTTCAGCGCCCAGTCCCGGGCCCTGACCTCGGCCTCCGTGCCGGCGAGGCGGGGACCGACCTCCGTGGTCAGGGACTCGACAATGTCCCAGGCCAGGGTGCCCTGGAGGGCGCGGTCACGCAGCTGGCGGGCATGCTCGAGGCTGGATGGCGTGAGCCCGGTCCCAGCCAGCTCGGGATTGCCCTCATCGCTCGCCCGGCTCCCGGGGGCGCCGAGGGTGGCGCACAGCGCCAGCAGGACGAGACTCAGGCCGCGGACAGCCGCAGGCAATCGGAAAGAGACAGGGGGCAACAGCAGGCGAGTCATTGCATCGCTCCAAAAAACGGAATCAACTTGCATCCTACCAGCTCAGGTGATGATCGCCACCGACTTCACCTGCACCCACACCGGCTGCCCCACTGCCAGCGCCAGACTCGACAGCGAACGCCGGGTCACTCGTGCCAGCAAACTGCTGTCGCCGCAGGCCACCCGCACCAGACACTGGGCGGGATGCTCCTCATCGGCGATACCCACGATCAGCCCCTGCAGGTGATTGAGGATCGTGGTTTGCTCAGGTTCGCGCGTGGCGAGACTGACGTCCCGGGCCAGGACCCGCAGCCGCACCGGGCTTCCCGGGGCCAGGCCGGGGTCTCGCAGCCACAGGCTGCCGCCGGGAAAATCCACCCGCGCCAGATGCCAGCGGGTATCGATCTCCGCCACCTGCCCGAGCAGCAGGGCAGCCCCCTCCTCGCCCCGCACCAGGGGCGGATCAATCGCTGCGAGCAGTTCCGCCGGCGGTCCCGCCGCGCGCACCTTCCCCTGCTCCAGGATGACCAGGCAGTCCGCCAATCGACTCATCTCCTCGGCGGAGTGGGTCACGTAAAGCATGGGAATCGCGAACTCCTCCCGCAGACGCTCGAGCCAGGGCAGGATTTCCTGACGGCGGCCGCGGTCCAGCGAGGCCAGGGGTTCGTCCAGCAGCAACAGATGCGGCCCCGGCGCCATGGCCCGGGCAATGGCCACCCGCTGCCGCTCGCCCCCGGAGAGCTGACTGGGAAAGCGTTCCAACAGGTGACCGATATCCAGGAGTTCGATCAGGGCCCCGAGATCTACCGCCGTCCCCGCATTCACGCTGTCCCGACTACGGTCGCGGTGGCGCAGCCCGTAGCGCAGGTTGCCGGCGACACGCAGATGAGGGAATAGGCTGGCCTCCTGGAAGACATAGCCGAGGGGGCGGCGCCAAGTGGGAAGAAAGACCTGTCGAGCGCTGTCCTGCCACACTTCGCCATTCAGCACCACCCTGCCGCGACCTGGCTCCAGCCCCGCGACGGCGCGCAGCAGTGTGGTCTTGCCCGCTCCCGAAGGGCCAAACAACACGCTGATTCCCGAAGCCGGCAGTTGCAGGTCCACGGCCAGTTGAAAGTCCGGACGCGCCAGCGACAGTGACAGCTCCAGGCTCACGGCATCACCCGCAGAGAGCGACGGCGCTGCAGGAGGTTGAGCAGCAAGAGCACGAGGAAGGAAAAGGCCACCATCAGCGCCGCCAGTGCATGGGCCTGGCCATACTCCATCGCTTCCACGTGACCGTAGATGCGCGTGGAGACCACCGCCGTCTCGCCGGGTATATTGCCACCGATCATCAACACCACGCCAAACTCACCCAGGGTGTGGGCAAAGGTGAGGATGACTGCGGTGAGCACCCCCGGCCAGGCGAGCGGCAGCGCCACCGTCAGGAAGGCTACCAGGGGACGGGCGCCCAGGGTGGCCGCCACTTCCAGGGGGCGTGGCCCGATCGCAACAAAGGCATGCTGCAGGGGCTGCACCGCAAAAGGCAGGGAAAACACCACCGAGCCGAGCAGGAGACCAGTGAAGGAAAACGACAGCAAGCCCCAATCCAGGGCCGTGGTCAGGCGCCCGAGGGGCCCTTCCGGGCCCATCATCAGCAACAGGTAGAAGCCGAGCACCGTCGGCGGCAGCACCAGCGGCAGGGTTACCAGGGTCCCGATCACACTGCGCCAGCGGGATTGCGTGGTCGCCAGCCACCAGGACAGGGGAATGCCCAGCAACAACAGCACGAGGGTGGTCGACCCCGCCAGGCGCAGGGTGAGAGCAATCGCCTGCAAGGCCTCCTCAGTCAATGGCACGGCAATCTCCCGGCAAGTATCCAAATGTCCGGAATACCGCGCGGGCCTCGGCGGCACAGAGATAGCGGTGAAAGGCTCGCACCTCTGCCTTGTCCTGGGCCGCGGTCAGCAGACCCGCACCCTGGTCGAGCGGCGGATGCAGACTCGCCGGCACCGGCCAGCGGGAGCCAAGCTCAGTCGTCTGCACCTGGCTCGCCGCCACAAACCCGAGGTCGGCATTGCCGCTGGCGACGAACTGCCAGGTCTTGCCCACGCTCTCCCCGTATACCAGCCGGTCTTCCCAGGCCTGTCGCAGGCCCAGTGCCTCGAGCACCGCCAGCGCCGCGGCCCCGTAGGGCGCGCGCTCCGGGTGCGCAATGGCCAGACGCAAGCCCTCCCCCTGGCTGAGCACGGCGCCGCCCGCATCCACCCTCGCGGGGTCACGGCTCCAGAGAACCAGTTGACCGCGGGCATAGACAAAGCGACTGCCGGGAACCAGCAAACCCTGTTTTTCAAGGCGCGCCGGGGTGGTGGTGTCGGCGGCGAGAAACAGATCGTAGGGCGCGCCCTGGCGGATCTGCGCGTACAGCGCCCCCGTGGAGCCCGCCACCAGCCGCACACGGATCCCGGTATCGCGCTGGAATTGCGCACTGATGCGCTGCAGGGGGGCGAGGGCATTGGCGGCCACGGCCACCGTGACCGGCGCAGGCGCGGCGACCAGGGATCCCGTGACCGACAGACAGCACAGTGCCGTCAGCAAAAAAACCTGCAGGCATCGGCGCCTGCCACCTTGACAATTCATACCGTTCCGCGGGGCTGATGGGGCATTCAGGACAGTATGCCAGAGCCGGCGCCCGTGGTATCTCCACAGAATCTGTGGATAACTCTGTGGCCTACCTCTGGGGGGACGCCGCAGAGCGCGAGACCACCGGCGCCGGCCACAACTGGTGACTTTTTGATCGACGCCGGCAGCGCAGCAATCTCCTTCCCTTCACATGTCGGGCAATCCCGCGCCGGGCACGACACGGGAAGCAGGGTACTTGCCCTCAGGAATCGCTGTTGGTGCCAGGCCACTCGTAGCCGTGGGGGGTTGGGCGCCCTTCGGTATCCAGGTTCACGAAGACGATGCGGTCGATGGAAATGATGGTCTGCTTGGTAATCTTGTTGCGGACCTCCGCCCGCAGGGTCACCGAAGAGCGACCACAGCCCGTGACCTCAACGCCCATCTCGATCACATCCCCCTGGCGCGCGGAACTGACAAAATTGATCTCCGACATGAACTTGGTCACCAGGTGACGGTCCTTGCCCAGCTGGCACATCGCAAAAATCGCGGCTTCCTCGTCAACCCAGCTGAGCAGCTGGCCGCCGAACAGGCTGCCGTTGGGGTTGAGATCTTCAGGTTTGACCCACTTGCGGGAATAGAACTTCATCAATGCTCCTCGTGTTGATCGGCCCGCTCTCGCAGCGGAACCAGTACTTCATCAATATATAAATGCAGGCAATCCCAGGCGCGTTGCAGCGGCACACCGCCGACCAGGGGGTGCAATAGTGCCGTAAAGCCGGCCCCGCCCGCCAGATGCCGCTGGCGGCATTCCACCGGCGTCAGGATCTCGTAGCGCTTGCTCTCCCGCAGGGCCTCCACGCTGTCCGCCTGCATCTCCAGCGGGCGCTGCAGCCCCTCCGCACGCCAGCTGCTGTACTCGCGGACCTCGTTAAGCATGTAGGGGCCGATCTCCTCCCAGGCCCGCTCCGGATCCGGATCTATGAACAGCATCGACATGTCCGCCGGCGGACAATAAACGAAGCCCTCGGTACCGTGGGCTGCCAGTTGTTCGTGATAATAAGCCTCCAACTCGGGCATCGGTTGCGGGGGTGAAAAGGGAATGCCGAACCGCGCCGCGCGGCGCGCCGCCGGACGGCTCATGCCACCCAGAAGGAAAAAAGGATGCGGGCGCGAAAACGGAACCGGCGTGACGCGAATCTCCCGGCCCCGGTAGTCGAAGGGCTCGCCGCGCCAGGCCTTCAACAATGTGTCCAGCACATGGTCCATCCAGGCCCCACGCGCCTCCCAGGGTTTGTCCAGTGCGTGAAATTCGATATCGCGATAGCCCAGGCCAGCGATAAAGGACAGCCGCCCCTGACTCAGCAGGTCGATTACCGCGAGGTCCTCCGCCAGGCGCACCGGATCATAGAGACTGACCAGGAGAGCGCCGAGGGTAATCCGGCACTGACGCGTGCGGGCAGCCACGGCGCCGGCCATGGTCAGGGGCGACGGCAACCAGCCATTGTCCGCCAGGTGATGCTCCTCCAGGCCGATGTTGGCAAAGCCGGCGGCATCCGCATATTCAGCCATATCGACAGCAGCGCGGTAACGCTCGGACAGCGTTTCCGGATCCAGACTGTCGCCGGTCATGTTGATGCGCAGGGAAGCGCTGATGTCGTCCGCGTTCATGATGTCTCCCTCGCTGAAGTCTGACGCAGGGTATCAGCGGGATGCGGGGCTCCCGCGCTGCACTCGATGCGGTCGCGACCCGATTGCTTGCCCAGGTAAAGGGCCTTGTCCGCGGCCGCCAAGGCACTGTCGAAATCCGACTCGAGTCGCGCAATACCAAAAGTCATGGTCGCGGTAAGCTGGCCCGCGGCGGTATCCACGGGCGCCGCAAGCAGGGCTTCCCGCACCCGTGTCGTCACCCGCAGGGCCTCGCGCAGGGATGCGTCACAGAACAGAATCACGAACTCCTCGCCGCCCCAGCGGCAGAGCAGATCGCTCTCCCGCAAAGCTCCCTCGAGGCGACGGGAAATCGCACACAGGACCTCGTCCCCAACGGCGTGACCGTGACTGTCATTGAGCGCCTTGAAGTGATCGATATCCGCCAGTACCACGGCCATGGGCTGACCGCGGCGGCGGCACTGCACCATGGCGTGCTGGGCCACCTCCCGGAATGCACGGCGATTAAAGAGCCCGGTGAGGGGGTCGCGGGCGGCCAGTTCGCGAATGGTCTCCAGGGCCTGTTCCAGTTCACTGTTGCGTGCCGCAAGCGCCTGCTGCAATTCCACTCGCTGGCGGTAGGCCCGATAAATCAGCATGGTCAGCAGGACCAATACACAAAGCGCAACAAAGGTCGCGATATTGATCCAGCGCCGCCAGCGCAACTGCTCCGCCTGCCAGCTCGATTCCCGCTGCAGTGCCGCAATCTCGTTCTCCGCCAGTCGCAGCACGAAGCCGGACTCCGCCTCCTGCATCAGGTCCGCGCGCTCCCTCACGGCCTGGGTTTCGCGAAGCGTCGCCGCCCGATCGAGCTGTTCAGCCGCCGCCCGGTCGTCACCCAGCTCCCGGTAGAGCCGCCCCAGCCGCTCCCGCAATTGTGGTTCCACCGAGGGAATGTCCCGCCCCAGGGCCAGCGAGGCGAGATAGTGGCTTTCCGCTTCCTGCAGTGAACCAAGTCGTCGCTGCAGGTCCCCCTGCACCATGCGCGTACCGGCGAGAAACCGCGGCAGGCCCAGGGGCTCCAGGTGCGCCGCGGCCTCGCGGCAGGTCGCTTGCGCCTTATCCAGTGCCCCCGCCGCCTCCTGCACGCGACAGGTATTGGCCAGGCGAATGGCCAGTTCATTGGGCGCTCCCAGCTCCCGCGCAAGTCCCAGGGCCTGCTCTTCCAGGGGCCGGGCGGCAGCGGGCCCTTCAAGCTCGGCCACGGATATCGCCAGATTGCCCAGGGCGGTGACCTGCCAGGCCAGGTTCTCCTCGCGCCGGGCCAGCGCCAGGGTGTTCTCCAGGTACTCCCGCGCCTGGTGATGATTGCCGCTCATCTGGTGCACGGCACCGATGGCATTGCCCAAAGCCAGAATACCCCAGGTTTCCTCCTGCGCCTGGAATTGCAGGTATGCGCGATGAAAGTGCTCCAGGGCCCGAGCATAGTGCCCCTCTTCGGCATCCAGGGTGCCGAGCACGTGCCAGTACCGCGCCTGCAGCAAGGGAGCCTGCAGGTCATTCAGCAGGCCCTCCATGTCTCTCAGCAACGCCCTGGCCTGGGCAATCTCACCGCGGTTGCGGTGCGCTACCGCCTCTTCCCGCAGTTGCTCGACCCGCGCCCGGATGGGATCCTCTGCCTGCTGCCCCCACCCCTGGGGAACCAGCAGGACCAGCAGCACTGCCAGCAGACATAGCGGAGACCGCAGCGCGCCAACCGCTGCTGCGCCCGGCCGGACTCGGCGGAGGCAAACGCGCGGGGGCCGACGGGGGCTGGCATGACCTGTCATGCGGTACCGTGAGGTTCTGGGAAAGCCCAAGTGTCAGGGATTTGTCGCGGCATTTCCAGTCTCCGCCGGTCGATGATGACAAGCGCGGTCAGGGCCGGGGCCAGCGCAGGTCTAAAACTCCGCGGCGAGGTCGGTTCAGGAACGCGAGCGGGTGTCACCCTGGCTGCAAAAATAAAACCGTGATATAACAATGTTTGTTGTCTGGCGGATCCGGCTCGCACACACCAAAGGTTCACCCATGGGGCCGACACGCACACCCGCCGGGTGACACACCAATAATAATTCAGCAAGGATCAACACCATGTCACCAGTCGCCCTCCGCACCCCTGCCTATGCCCGCCCCACCCTCGCTCTCGCCGTGGGCGCCGCCTTTACACTTGCCGACATCCAGCCAGTTGCAGCCCAGGGCGCCGGCAGGCTGGAAGAAGTCGTCGTCTCTGCACGCAAAATCGAGGAAAGCCTGCAACAGACGCCGATTGCGGTCAGCGCCTACTCCCAGGAGACGCTGCGGGAAATCGGCATGGAGACCCTGACCTCACTCTCCGTGTTCACCCCCAATTTGCAGATGCAGCGCGGGGCCGGCGGCGACAGCTCACTGGTCGCCTGCATGCGCGGTCTCTGCCGCACCGATGACATCATCACCGAGGAGCCCATGGTGGGCACCTATGTGGATGGCTTCTACATCGCGCGAATGCAGGGCGCCTTCTTCGACTTGCTGGACGTCCAGCAGATCGAGATCCTGCGGGGCCCCCAGGGCACGCTGTTCGGCAAGAACACGGCGGGTGGTGCGATCAACATCACCACCGTGCGGCCAGGCCCGGAGCTGGGTGGCTATGTGGTGGGCACCCTCGGCAGTGACGACCTCTACGGCGGCAAGTTCAGTGTCAACGTGCCGTTTGCCGACGGCCTGGCGGGGCGCCTCAGCTACGGACAGCAGAAGCGCGACGGCCTGATCGAGAACACCACCTTTTCCGATCTCAACGACAAGGATTTCCAGACCGCGCGCTTTGCCCTCGCGGCGGATATCGGGGATCGCTTCACCGCCGACTATACCGTCGACTGGTTCGATGCCGACCAGACCCCCAATGGCTGGCAACCGACCCTGATCGAACCGGGATTGGATATCATCTTTCCCGGCCTTTCCGAAACCAGTGACCCCGGGCTGGACCGCACGGTCGCCACCCCGGAGGAAGTCTTCGACAAGTTCCGCCAGGTATTCAACGGGCTCACCCTGAGCTACGAGGTGGGTGACCTCGGGCCCGTGGAGGATTTCACCCTCAAGTCACTGACCGGCTACCGCAGTACCGAACTTTCCAGCTTCCGCACCATGGTGCCCTACTACTTGATCTCCGGCCCCCTGGAACAGGACTACGACTTTTTCACCCAGGAATTCCAGTTCCTGGGGACCGCCCTGGACAAGCGACTGAACATCGTCTCGGGGGTCTTCATCAGTGCCGACGAGGGCTTCTACCAGCTGCAGCAACAATTTGGGGCACAGACACCCAATACCGTGATCACTCTGGAGACCGAGACCGATACCTGGGCGGTGTATGCGGAGCTCTCCTACGCCTTCAATGAACGCTGGAAGGCCTCGTTGGGCGGTCGCTACACCGAGGAGGAGAAAACTGTCGATTCGTCGATCTTCTTCCCTGCCACCGGGGGTACCCTGCCCATCAGTGAGCTGGCACCGACCAACGAATTCGAGACCGACAACCTGTCCCCCCGGGCCACCCTGAGCTACCAGCCGACAGACACCACCATGCTCTACGCCACCTATTCGGTGGGCTTCAAGAGCGGCGGCCTGAACGGTCGCGCCACCGAGGTGCGCAACTTCACGCCCTATGACGATGCCGAGATCACCAGCTACGAGGTGGGCATCAAGTCCGACCTGCTGGACCAGCGTCTGCGGCTGAACGTCGCCGCCTTCTACCAGGAGCTCGACGACTGGCAGGTACAGATCAACAGTATCGACCCCAACACCTTCACCTTCCTCAGCCGTATCGAGAACGCCGCCGGGGCCACCATGACCGGCGCCGAGCTCGAGGCAACCCTGGTGCTTTCCGAGGCCTTCCAGATCAGCGGCACCCTCGGCTGGCTGGACCCCGAGTACGACAATTACCTGAGCCAGGACTTCACCACCCTGGAATTTATCGACGTCTCCGACCTGTATAACTTCCAGTTCTCGCCGGAATGGACCACCAGCGTAACGGCCCGCTACGAGGCCCAGGTGGGTGAACTCGGCCGACTGCTGCTGCGACTCGACTGGTCCTGGGTCGACGAGCAGTACTTCCAGGTCGCACCCTCGCCCCTGATCGAGGGTGACAGCTACACCCTGCTGGATGCACGGGTGGAACTGCGGGAAGTGCTCGGCTCCAGCGTCACGGTTTCCCTCTGGGGCAAGAACCTGGGCGACGAGGAATACCGCACCGGGGGCTTCGACGTCCCCACCTTCGGCATCAACCCGCCCGATGGCCTGTACACCAACAGCTGGGGCAATACCCGCACCTGGGGACTGGATCTGCGCTACGACTTCTGAGAGACGTGGAGGTTTGGTTATACAGCCAAACCTGCCCGCAAACGCCTCGCCACATCGTGACTTGTACGATTTTCTTTCTTTGCGTCACCCAACAATCTGAAAATCAAGTCTCGCACAGCTGAAAGCAGTAGAGGGTCCGCATCCACCCTGATATGCCCAGGCTCATCAAAGACAGGCCACAGCAGCCTGTCGTTTAGCGCCAGCATCGCATTTCGATCTGGCGTGTCGTATCTTAGCTGAACAAGTGGGATTGGCCGGCGTTGCACATCGGCAAGAAAGCGATCCAGCTCCAGCATCTGGTTGTGCACCGTATCGGAATTGGGTTTCAGCTTTTTTTCAGCAAGGCTAGCCCCGGTGGCTTCCAGCATGATGTTCTGCTGCCGACCAACACTGTCATCCTGCCGAGACTGGCGCTGTTCGCTGCGATAGATAAGTTCCAGTTTATCTACACCAGAAAACTCACATTCTAAGACATCATCTGCGGTCGCTAGACGTTGTTCCCCGACTGCCAGAGACATCAGTGGCTTGCGCTCGACCCATGCAGTCTCAACAAAATCAAAAGGCTCCAACATATAATTGAGCAACTTTTCAAAAACAGGATCGCCATAGGTAGCAAAATGCAAGTTACCCTGCTCATCAGGATCTAAGCCGTAGTCAAACAACTCCCTGGACGTAGTGAGCAACACACCGTCTGGCACCCCTGGAATGCCGGTTATGCGGAATGCATCGCCATGAGGGAAGCTCTCAACGCGCCCCCCGAGCGCCTTGAGATAAGCACTTCCGCTGATAGTCCGCCAGATATTCTCCAAGGAAACAGGTAATGGTTCATCGCGTTGCTGAGCTTCCAGATGTTCGTAGGCGGTCTTTTGTTGATCGGCCTTGAACTCCGTTAGCTGCTGGCGCTCTTTGATTCGCTTTGCATGTAACTGCGCTCGTCGAATCAGTTCGTCTTCATCAATCTTTCCCTTCTCACCTTCAGCCTTCGCATAATCCTCAAAATCCTCAGGCTGGATTGGCAATAGTGAGAACTGCAGCTCACCAGAAACCGTTAAGGCTTCGCGAAAACGCTTGACCAGTCTGGAATACACCACCTCCTCTACGCTACCTTGATAGAGGTAGTTCAACACATGAATCTGCGCATGCTTTTGACCAATACGATCAATACGCCCAATACGCTGCTCCAGCATCATCGGGTTCCAAGGCAAATCGAAATTGATAAGCAGATCGGCGCTCTGTAGATTAAGACCTTCAGCTGCTGCGTCAGTGCAAAGAAGAATATCGATATTCCCAGCCACAAAACGCTGCTTGATAGTGGTGCGGTCCAACCGTTCCGGCTGAAACTCCCCTGCTCTTCGCAGAGTACCACCGGATCCCGAGAAAGTACCGATAGGGCAACCGGGCAGGCGCTGTCTCAATTCTCTATGAAGATAGTCCATGGTATCTGTGTAGCGTGTGAACAACACCAACTGACGCACACGATCACTACCATTAATCCGACGTAGATCAATATGTTCAAGAAGACGGTTCATTTTCCTGGGTGTCGTAGGCAACTTTTTCATTGTTGCCAACAGAGCTGCGACCGCACCCTGCTCCCAGGTCAAGTCACTTTCACTACGGTACTTGAGAACCAACCCCTCCACCTCATCATCCTGCAACTCCTCGAGATCCTCGCGGGAGGCATCTGCAGCTGCAAACTGGGAAGCTTTGTGATCTAGAGTCTGCTGAATTTTCTGTTGACGCCGCTCAAGGGAAGATTGCAGCGCAAAAAAGGATGAGGCATAACGCAGGCGCAAGAAACTCAAATAGAAGCCAATGGCCGCTCTCTGCTGCCCATCTTCAAGGTTAGCTGCAATCTGACCTGCGAGATCCGCACAGTACTCCTGCAACTGGTCGTATACCTCACGTTCAATGTTTTCCAGTGGAATGATACTGGGTTGGACCTCCCGCCAGGCGAGATTGGCATTTAACAAGCCTTCTCGCTGATAGGCTCGCAATAGAGAACGTGTGTGTCGCAACATGCTCCGCCCGAGCGGCGCCAACATGCTCAACGCGGGCTGCACCTCATCCCAAATGATAGGGTCCCAGCCGCGATCGATAAAATCCTCAAGCCCCGACTTTCCAAAAGGGCTCAACACATGCTCATTGACAAATTGCCACTGCTCGGGGGACGAGTGACGAACGTTATTCAAATATCGACGCAGCCACTCCTTCTCATAATCCGCCATCGACTCATCGTTAAGCAACTTATCGCGAACGCGGTAAAATATTTCACACAGATCTTCCGAGAATTGTACTGCGCCTGCTGAAGGCATCAGCTTCAACAGATCGAAGGCCTCTACCCTGTTCAACTGCATCGGTGTCGCCGTGGCCAAAAGGAGCGCGTCCGATTTGCTATAGAGCGAGCGACGTAATTCCTGATAGAGCTTGTTAAAACGCGGCATGCTGGATTGATTATCCGGACTCTGCCGTCTGGCCTTGTGCGCCTCATCCACCAAGACCATATCTGTTTCAGGAAGGTTTTCCAGCAATCTCCCACCTTTCCGATTAATCACCAGGCCAGTCGAAATAATTTCAAGTGGTGCATCGAACATCTGGCTTTGCCCTTCGCAAAGCTCGCCATTTCGCAGGTCAATGCGCTCCCAAAACCCCTTGCGATTAGTACGCCGGACAAACGGCAAGTAAAACTTTTCCGTCATTTCCGTCAGCCACTGTGACGTCAGCGACGCGGGCGCGAAAACCCGGATTGACTTGGCTCGGCCACTCAACCACAAAGCCCTGAAGACCAGTCCGGCTTCAATAGTTTTGCCAAGTCCCACCTCGTCACACAGCAAGTGGTTGCGAGGGTAAGTTTCCAGCAGACGATTGGCCACAAATCGCTGGTGCGGCCAGGGTTCAATGGGCGTGGTCTCGATTGCGACGCGCTCCCCGCCAGGCAGTAGTGGAGCGAGGCGCAGCATAGCGAAGCGCAGGCGTTCGGTGAAGCTCGGCACTACCTCATCCCTTTCTCGCATCGATTTTTGTGGCGCCTTCATCCAGGAGCCATCTATTTCGTACAACGAGCGCGCGTTGCGAGAAATTTTTACCAGTCGAGCCTCGACTGCTTCAGGTAACGAAAATGTCTTGATGGCGGGGTGATTACCTTGCCATAACGCAGAGAAATTACGATGGGCCTGGGAAACAAGCGACTTGTTCCAGTCATTCCAGGAAGGAAGAACGAGGATATTTTCCGCATTGACAGCAAGCGCTGTTTCTGACTCGTTGAGGGATCCAGCAAGATATAACTCATCCCGACCATCACCAATGATCGCCCACTTTTCGTGCAAGTATCCATCTTGGGCATAGTCCAATGCCTGCGGAGAACCATCCTTCGCATGTACTCGCAAACCTACGCGAATACTGAGATGCTCCTTCGCCACCATCCACGCAAGCAACTCAACACCATGTCGTAATGCTGAAGGCCACTGATGCTCGCCATCCAGCTCTGCCAGCATGACCTGACTGGCGCGCTGTTCGTCACCTTGCAGAACAGCAGCAGCATCCTCTGCAGTGAGCTGCATGCCAACTACAAATCGCGCCCTGCCACCGTTTTCTACAAAACCGGAAAAACCCTGAGATGCAGCGGCCAAAGAAGATGAGGTGAAGTAACCGGCCACTCGATCATAGGCCGTTGCCCGCATTAGTGCAGGAATATAGAAATCGTGCAATACGTCGACGAGCTTGCCGTCTTCACGAATATCCGACGTGGCGTAACTGGACTCCCAGGGATAATCACGCAATGCCACTATTACCTCCTGAGGGCATTCTGTTCCTAAACATTTTGACGCATATCCAGCTCATTCCACTCCAGAGCTCGCGAGCGCCAATGCATTTCAATTTGCTGAACAAACTTCGGGTGGACCATCTTGGCGCGAAGCTCACACCAATGCGGGCCATCCTGCCGAATGACAACTCCCTCCAGAGGGCCGTCCCGGAAACCACTGGACGTGTTATACACCAGCTCCTCAAGCTCTTTAATTGTGAAGCGCCCTCGTTTCAACAATGGCACCGAAACCAGGCCAAGTATGTCAGCCAGCTCATCGCGTCGGCTACTGTTCCAGAATCGCTGCGCGGTGCGATCGAAGACATCAAAAACCAGGAACCAGTCAGGTAGACTGCCATAGTCGAGAGAGTGTCGCGCGGCGCACCATTCTCCGAACACAATGACATCCGTAGGCAGCTCCGCATGAAAGCTGGCAAGATGCTGCGTCAACCACTGATTTAGGCGCGAGAACTGCCCGCGGAACGGCGGCTCTAAATAAGCCCCTCGGTTCTGGGCACGTATCTGACCATTTCCCCCCCAGGAAATGCCCAGGTTCGCGCCATCCAGCTTTTCCTCCACTACTACGTCACCGGCCAACAGCGCTTTGACCTCGGGGGGGGCGAGCAGCTTGTCGTCTCGCGGCTCCCCCTCGCCCAGCCAGGCAAGGTGCGGTGTATGAGGGAAACGGAAGAACTCAGTCATCTTCAGGAAGCTCCGGTGCAGGGCCGTCAAACTTCCCTCGGTAAAAGCGCTTCACATCCTCTGGGCACACAAAGCGGAAACGAACCCCTGCCTCGGCAAGCTTCGGCCACCAGCTCAACCATTTGCAGTCGGCAGCTTGAAGCACATGCGGATTGCCATCATCAGCCGCCGCCACAGCGATAAACTTTCGGTCCGGTGGATCAAACACCTTTTGCAGCTCGTGATTGGGGAACTCCTCAAACCAGTCCTGTACTGTTTCATTCACCGACACCCGAGCGACATGCTTTGGGTTGGACTGGCACTGCAGCAGCCACTTGAGAAAGGCGTCCCCGGGTTCGGGCTGACCCTTGTTTGGGTTCAGCTTGTGTAGGTACTCATCAATCAGCTTCCAGCTATCATCGATGACGACGACACCTCGATGGCGTATATCGTCAATAGCCTCGATACAGGCAATAATGCACTCTTCTGAAACGCCCTCATGATCAGCATTCGCCACCAGCAGCACGTTGGTATCGATTACAACACGCGTCATGCATCGCTTCCCCGTGCCTTCTGGGCCCGACGCTTGCGGGCGGCCGCCAACGCCCGCTGAGTGATGTCTTCCATGCCGTCACCGAAGAAGTCATCAGGCCAGTTTTCGATATCCCCATATTCGTTGAGTCTCAGCGGTTCCAGGTGGGCACCGTTACGACGGCGCGTCACGAAGTAGACCGCCACTTCATCGGGCGTTACCTCACCTTCAGCGATACGCCGCTGCAAGCGGTTAAGGAAATGCTCCGAATGGCTCTCAATGATAAGTTGAGTGTTGCGAACGTGCCCATCCTCCCTCGCCTGAATCGCACTGATAAAGGCATCCGCCAGGTTAGCCTGCACACGTGGGTGCAAGTGAATTTCCGGCTGCTCCATCCACAAGACCGAATTTGGCGGCGCATAAAACGCCTGTACCAGTGCTGGCAGAATCTGGGACACACCAAACCCGACGTCGGTCAACTTGACCCAGGGCGCCCCGGCGTGGGTCTGGATCAGTACCTCATACTCCTTGCGTCCTTCCGCGATGGGCTCGACCTTGAACTCGTGGATGATGCCGAGGTTCTTGAGCCAACCGGCGATAAATGTATCGAAGGGTTGATACTTCTGCCTGGGTCCGCGGTTTAGCTCCCGCCCCTGCTGGGTGGCCGCCAGGATCGCCGGAATGGTAAGCTCACCCTCGGCACCCACATCGGGCGGGGAGTCACCCGACCAGGGGTAGACGCGCTTGGGTGGGCTGCGCAACGGGCCAAGGTGGTAGAAGTTCTCCAACAGTTGCTCCGCTTCGAGCACGAACTCGGTCAGGAAGTGCGCATTTTGATATCGCGAAAGTGTCTTGTCTGAGAACCGGTAAAACTTCTCCGGCGACTCAACACCCCAACTTCTACCCTGTGCATGAACCAGCCGCAGGGGTTCGCACTTGAGGAAAGGCTTGGCGTCCCGGCGCCCATGACTGGCGCTGAGCACCTTTTCGTCGTCCTGACGCAAGGTATAGGAAAATTGCTTGGTTTCGGGCTGCTGCACCTTGCTGGCAGCGATCTCTGCTTCCAGTGTGAGTTCATCGCCACTGAAAGTCTGATCCGGGTTGAGGATATCTCTCAATTCCAGCGGCTTTCGAGTCTTCCAGCTCAGCGAAAACTTGAGCGCTTTAGTCAAATCGTGCTCAAACAAACAGTCCTCGAATGTGCCCAGGTCGATCAGCGAGTTGTCGTCGCCCAAATGCAGAGAGCGCTTGCGATCGGTCAGCAGCGCTGTCTGCTTCAGGGCCATCAGCAGATGACCCAGGCTCGACTTGCCTGAGCTGTTGGTGCCGAAAATGACCGTCAGCGGCGCCAGGCGCATGGGCCCGGTGTCCCGCCAGGCCTTGAAGTTCTGCAGTCGCAGCTCAGTGAGCATGGGTCTCTCTCCTTACAGCTCGTAGTCGATCAGTTGAGCTTCGCGCTTGAGCTCGTCGTCGCGACACTCCTTGGCCCACACCTTGAGCAGGCCGCGCAGGGCGTCGCTATCGCGCTTGCCGTGCTCGCTGAGGTAGTTACGCGCAGCGACGATGCCACCTTCACGATGCGTGATGATAAGCCCACCGAGCACGTCCCACAGCGTCTGTGGGCTCTCCAGGCGGGCCGCGGCGCGCTCCTCCGGCTTGAGCAAGCGCAACTTGTTGCCGCGGATGGCCAGCGGGGCGGCGCGCTCGTCTTCACCGACGTTGGCATAGGCCACCATATCGTCGCTGACGCGGTAGTTGCCGTTGCGGTTCTGAAGGCGGAAGTTGAGCGAGCGGCTCATCTGCAGCGCGTCATCGAAGGCGAAGTCACCGAGGCCATTGATGCCGAGGGCGATCACCGCCAGGCGGGATTCGGCATCCAGGTCATCAACGGTGACCAGGCCGCCGGAGAGGCGGCTGACCTCTTCTTCTGCCACCACGCGGGCCGCTTCCTGCATGGCGCGGGTGGGCGGCACCTCGTCGTCGCCATCCTGTACCGGCCAGTGGGCGGAGTAGACGCGCAGGGCACGGCCCCAGGAGGCGATCATGCGGTCTACAGGGTTGAGCTTGAGTCGCTCGAACTCCCCCAGGCCCTCACGCACCGCAGCTTCCAGCTTGCCTTTAACCTCATAGGCCCAGCTGGAGGGCTCGCGATCCCCACGATCCGCCGGGCGGCAAGCGATAAAGATTGTGGAGGCGGCAGCTGCCAAATTCATCTGGTGCATTGAGTGGCTGCTTTCAGAATCTACAGGCATACAGGAGGTAATATGCCAACCAGAATGTATCAAGGCATTTGTCAAAGTTTCCCAGGCGTCTGAGCTTTTGTGGGTAAACATTAAAGTCATTATGCCATCTAGCTTGAGCACACGCTTGCATTCAGTGAAGATTTCCTGCATAAGCTGCTCGTAGCGTGCCTTGGCGTTTCGAGCCGATCCATCTCTAGCAGGATTAGCGACGGCCTCTGAGTACTTATCAGTTTCTTCATCATCAAACCAGCCAGGGTATAGATCGCCTACAGACCGCTTATGCCAAGCATAGTAAAAGTCAGAAAGCTCACTGTATTGCACATTATCGTAATAAGGCGGGTCCATTACTATCGCATCAACACTACGCTCATTCACCTCGCCAATGTTGGTTGCTGAACCTTTTAAAAGCTTAACAAACTCTCTATCGCACCCGCCAACATTCCTCTTGCTAGCAAGTTCGGCAATTCCTTTATACGAATCTAATACCTGATCGACCCCCCACATAAACCCAGATGACGGGCCAGAGAAAACCATCTCTCCAAAAGTCCACTGAGTTGCAAAATTGTGTCTACTAAACGCACCTTTAATAATACCCCTTGTATATTCCCACCGCGTATGCCTGCAGTTGTAATCAATGCCTTTATCTAGCATGAATTGCAGATAGGTAACTATCGCACGACCACGCTCGAACCCAAACTTTTCAATTATTTTATTTTTTACATCATAAAGTGCCTCAAGAGCAGTCAAATGCCCAAGAAGCTGACGAGGAGTAAACATGTCTGACCACAACTCCTCACCATACATCCGATGCCCGCGATTATAATTTGATAACTGTGTAATAGGGCTATTGGGTATCAAGCCTTTAACTTCGAAATCTAGGCGGCGCTCTTCCAGTTCGAGCTCGGCTGCTTGAAGAGCCTCTAGATCCGCTTCATTGGGGGACCTGAAGTAACGCACCTTTTTAGTCTTAATTTGACCATTTCGCTCACCACTGACAAAGCGCTGCACCCTGCCATGCCTATCGAGCTTAGGCTCCAAACGAATGCTAACTACGCTGTAAAGTACGTCCTTCCACTTGCCATGATCGGACTCACCGCGGGCCTGGCGTTTAATCTCATCACCAGAGATAGCCTGCTGGCAATGTACGCACTGACCAACACCGCGACTAACGGTTCCGGCATCCAAATCTTCACCGCTGGGGCCGCTGTTACCAGCTGTAACCTCAAAGGGTTCGAAGCGAACGGTGCGGTCTGACTGTGGTTTGATGGCCACGCCCCACTTTTCACCCTCCTTGGAAAGCCATAGGGAATTGAGTAGAGGTGCATCGCCGACGCAGTGAGGGCAGGTGACCTGACGGCAGTAAAGCAGCCCCATGTGGTCATGCTCGTTGGAGTATTCTTCTACCAGCTCAGGATGCTTGTGCAGGTGAGCTTCCAGCTTAACACGCTGATCAGCAGGGATCGGGCTGAAGGGTGTGAAGGCGGCCATTTTACCCTCAACCGTTTCTTGTAGTTTTTCTACCCACTCCAAAATATCGTCCAACAAACTTTCACCAAAGCGTGCCGGATAGTCCAGCGTGGCCTTGAGGATGACACTAGCGACCGGGTTAAGCTCGTTGGCGATGACCTTATGGCCGAGACGCAACGCCTCAAAGGGTATGGAGCCACCACCCGAAGTTGGGTCGAGCACTACTTTTCGCTGATGCTCGGGTAGTGGCTCAATCGGTATGGCGAAGGCGCGGGAATAGCCGTAAGAATCCTCGGGATCCCAGCGAATAGCTGTGCCAAGGATATTTTTGACGTCGGCTCGCTTGGCGAACTCGATCTTCTCCTTGACACCGGCAGGATCGGCAGTTGCCTGCACCACTTCCAGCTTGGCTCCAACATAGACACCCATTGTGGGCAACTCTTGGACATCTACCTTCCAGGCCTGCACCACTGAGTCTTCCTGAAACTCGGGGCTTGCCTGTTCCAACTGACCGATCATTTCACGGCAGGCTTCACGGCGCTGCTGCTCCTTTTCCACCGCCTTGAGCACCGTCTTATCGACGGGCAGCACCCAGCGGCCATCATCCTCCTGGTAGAACCGCTTGGTGATGGTATCGCCTACCAAGGTCCAGCGCTCTTCCCCCAGTTTGGCTTGCCATCGAACGATACCCAAGTCTTGCACAAACTGCTCAGGATCGGCATCCGCTGGCATCAGCGAAGCGAGAATTGCAGCCCGGCTGGGTACAAGTGGTCTGCGAGCCCACCATATATGCAGACGATGAGTAGGCGGCGCTTTTCCAGTGTCACGCTCGCGGCGCGTTTCCGCCCCAACTTGATGGCAAGGAAAACCGGCTTCGATCAGGCGCTGGTCGTCGATCAATGTCTGGGCGGTGCTGGTGGTCGGCATGCTGGTAGCAGTCAGGCCTGATTCGTTGACGTCCATACAATTGCTTCCTCTAACAAGGCGACAGCCAGGCAACCGGCCTGGCTGATCATGCATTCTTGGCACTGCCGCTCTTAGCGTGGCTAAGCTGCCTTTTCCGGCCCGCTTTGCGAGCCACTTCGATTCCTATCCCTCAGCCGCGGGCACGCACCTTCTCCAGGATGCGTGGCACCCGCTTGTCGCCGGCCTCACCGCACAGCAACATGCGCAGCCCGCTGGTGGCCCAGCTGCGCAGCGCGGGGTCGGCGGTGGTGACGTTGGCCAGCCAGTAGACGGCCTCCTCCCGGGAGAACATCGCTACCCGGCGGCCGATCAGCTCGATGCGGTCGACGTCCTTCACCTTGCTCTGCAGGCGGAAGAACAGCGCCAGGCGGGCGCCGGCGGCCTCATCCAGAGGGAAGTTGAGATCACTCCGCTTGAGCCCCTGGGTGGACATATAGCCCTCCAGACCCAGGGGAATCCCCTGCTCGTCCTTCACCTCTTCCAGGATGCGCTTGAGCACCGGCAGGCAGGCGCGCACGCTCTCACCGTGCAGGGTGCCGCGCTCCACATGCTTGGCGCGCGGGTTGGTGAGCCCTTCTATGTCGTCGCGGTCCTCGGGGGCAATGCGCTCCTTGATGATCAGCACCGGCGGCGGCAGGTCCTTGTGGCGCGTCAGGCGCAGCACATAGGGCGAACGTTTGGCCAGCTTTGCCAGCTGCGCCTCATCGGCCTGATTGCTCTTGCGGCGGGCGCGGGGGGCCGCCTTCTTTGCGGTAGTGGCCATCGACGGTGATTATCCTTCCAGTTGCTCAAGCATCTTGGTGAACTTGCAGTTCGGGTCTTGCTCACCCAGCGTCAGGCGAACCTCATGCTTCTCGGTGGTGAAACGCAATCGGTTGTTCAACGCAGAAAACAGCGCTCGGCTCTCGACCAGGGCGCCTACTGTGGTCGGGCCGAGGATCAGCTGAAAGCGGCCCTTATCAGGGGTTTCCGCGCCGATCTGTAACGTCTGCATCTCGGTCTTTGACTGGGCCAGTCCGGTGCCGGAGAGCAGGTTGAAGAGCTGCTTGATTTTCTCGGGCGTACGCAGCACAAAAGAGCGGTTCTCCACCTTGGGCTTGGCGATCCACCCGCGGGCCTGGGCCGTCTGATAGGGCACCACGATACCGCTGGTGATGCCGCCGACCGGCACGCTGTCGCCGGTCATCGCCTGTTCCGGGTCGGCATCCCCGCCGTCACCGAAGGCATCCTGCGGGTAGGCCACCAGCTGCCGCTGGGCGAAGAGGTTCTCCAGCTGCTGCTGGTAGACGTGAGCATCGACCTTGTCGTGCTCCTGCTCGATGATCTGCGGCAGCTGTCCGAGATCGATCTGGTCACGACCCTCGATGGTCTGACGGATCCAGGCGCCCACGGTGTTGGGGTCGCGCACGATGCTCTCCAGCCAGCCGAGCTGCTTGGCGTGCTCCTTGGTGCAGAGGATCCAGCCCTCGCCGCCGTTCTCCAGGGGCTCTACCGTAAGCGGCGGCGGGTTGTCCTTGTGGTAGAGGGCGTCAGGCTTGTGGCTGGTCTTGTCTGGCATATGGCCCAGACACCAGCTGCTGCGCTTGGTACCTTCCACCAACACAGTGGTGAGTAGCGCCGGACGCTGCAGGATGGGCCAGTTACGGCGAGTCGCGAAACGCTCGACCAGGTCGCTGACATTGACTTGTTTGAGGCTATCGAAGAACAGCTTGCCAAGCAAAGTAATGGCCTCTGCGGTGGAGGCTCGTTCCTCGCTAATCAGCTCGCCCTCGTCAGCCAGCTGCTTAAGGATGGCATCCTCCAGGTGCAGGCCGCCGGAGCCACCCGCGGTAGGACCACCACCGCGCTTGCCGAGGTCGCGGACCACGACTCGACCGCCCTCACGTCCCGGGTAGATCAGAAAGCGATAGGCCTCGTCGATGGCGGTACGCAGCTCGGCCGGGCTCCTGGCCGCACGCTCCCTGAATTCCCCCTTCTGCAGTTGCTCATGGCTGACCCCCCAGTTCTCGGGGTTTTCCTTGAGGCGCTCCAGGGAAATCGCCTTGCGCGCCAGGGTGAGAATGTTCTGTCGGGTTCGGTGTTCCTGTTGGGTTCGCGACTCCGTCCAGGTGGTGCCGGCGATATGAGTGGTGCTGGGGTTCAACAGGAAGACCTGGTTCTGATACTGACGCACCGCGTCACCGCGCCGCTCGATAAATCGCGCCGGGTCCATCTCTTCCACCTCGAAGGCGAGAATACCCAGCTGCGGCTTGGGGGTCTTGTCAGGTATACCTTCGTTGTCATCGATGTTGGGGTGCACATCGAACACCGAGGAGCCCTTGATCAGGCTGCGCACCACCTGCTCGACTCGCGTCATCGCTTCGACATGAGCCACATTGCCCTCGATACGGCGCAGGATGTTGTTGAGGGTCGGCACGGTATCGGCGTAGAGGCGCCCATTGCGCTCACGCAGATAGTTGGCCTCGCGCTCGATGGTTTCCAGCGCCGAGCGCACGGTGGCGGGCTTGATGGCCGGCGAGGCCATCTCGTAGACCGCCGAGGTGATGTCGATGCCGAACTTCTCATCCTGCAGCCCCCCGCCGCGGCCGATCAAGCTGTGCAGGAAGACCGAGCGCCACGCCCACTCATGTACTGGATAGCCATCCGGGTGGGGGTTGGCCGCATCCAACTCACCGGCCACGGTGCGGCTGGTGGCGTGGGTGCCGGAAGCCTTGCTGATGTCCGAATCCAACACCGGAACCAGATCGCTGTTCTCGGTCTTGCCCAGCAGTTCGTTGCGGATGGTGCTGTCCGAAAGGTCGATATGCCCGGTCTGGATCAAAGGGATGGCCAGCTTCGCCTCCCAGATGCGGCGCACGGCGCGCGCCAGAGTTCGCAGTAAACCGCGGGTGCCCTGGAAGCTCTCCACCTGGGCCAGCTCCTCGGAAAGGAACTCGATCAGCGTGGGGTGGAACGGATAGTGCGCTACCAGCCGATCGTGCAGCTGGGGATCGTTGGCGCCGGCAGGCAAGTCGGTGCCGGCCTGACGATAAGTCTCGATAAACGCCGCGGCCACCTCGCTAGCTTCCGCCTGGTCGACCGAGACGAACAGGCGCTTGGCCATGATGCGGGAGAGATCGCCCTCCTGCACCGGCGTGGTGGCCTCCGAGGTTCGGTTGACCACGTCCAGCATGCCACGCTGCGCCTTGCGCACCACGGCCTCAGCCTCGGCCGAGCTCATGTTGTGGATGGACTGCAGCTTGCGGATCAGCTTGTTGAAATCACCGAAGGCATTGGTGGCCGAGGCCAGACTCAGCACCACCGAGACATTGGCTCTGCCTGCCGCATAGGTGGAAAGCGACATCAGGAAGGCCGCCGACTGTTCGGCCCCCACACCGGGAAAAGCCGCCTCCATGCGCGAGAGGTACTGGGCGATCTCGTCGATGATGATCAGCGTCGGCCGGTCGCCGAACAGCGTATCGAAGAACTCATCTGAAGCCGGCGCCGAGGCGTCATCCAGGCGCGACTGGATCGAGGCCTGTTGCTCGGTGGAGAGCGTCTGCTGGGCGATCATCCACCACAGGGTGTTGGGCTTGGGCGAAGCGCCACCGGCGGTCTCCCGCAGGGTATCCACGGTGTCACCGATGATGCCGACCACCTGTACCTGTCCTGGCGCCGGCAAACGCTCGGGAGCGAGAATGCCTGTCATGTGATCGGCCAGTGGCTGTCCCTGCATGGCGGCATGGGCCAGGGCGATCAGGGTGTGGGTCTTGCCGCCCCCGAAGGCGGTATCGAGGCGCTGCATGGCCGGGCGCGACAGGTCGCCATTAGTCAGCCGAGCCAGAGCGTTATCCAGGATGGTGCATAGCCCTTGAGTCGGGTGCGTGGCATCGCGGAAGAAGGCCACCGGGTCGGAGTAGAGCGAGCCGGCTCCCTCACGGGCCTCGCCCTTGCGATAGTCACCCAACACCCGGCTGAGGCTGGCGGTAAAGATTTCCGGGTTGAAAGTGCCCGCGAGGATCTCGGGACGTGGCTGACAAGTGGAAAGAACGTCGCGCATTTTTTGCTCCCTGCAATGCCGCCAAGGCTGCCTCCACGAGACCTGAAACCCTGAACAGCTTGTTATAGCTTGCTTGCGCGCTATGTTACGCCAACCGGCATGGCTGGGTAAGAGATATGACACAAGCGGTTAAACTTACTCGAGGTATTGCCATGCGATGCTAGCAGCACCTTATAGGACTGCAGGAACACGAGGTGCTGGAGTTGTGGCGTGTGTCGCTTTTTATGTCGCTGCAAGCTGCGACCCTTATGCCATTCTGTCACTGGGGGACGGAATCCCCTCAATGGATTGGATTTCCCTTCTCTTATCGTAGAACCCAGGCCCGGGTCTCCACTCTGTTACACTGCGGCCTCGTCAGACATCAGCCGCGCTGTCACCCCCCGTGAGGCGCCGCCAGACACCTTGTGACCCGCCACTCGAGGCCCGCCCCGTGACTACTGCGTTTTCCTCTCTCGGCCTGCAGGCAGACCTGCTGGCCAACCTTGCCACGCTGGACTACCGCAGCATGACCCCGATCCAGGCCGGCAGCCTGCCCCTCATTCTGGCCGGACACGATGTCATTGCCCAGGGCAAGACCGGCTCCGGCAAGACCGCTGCCTTCGGCCTCGGCCTGTTGAACAAACTGGCGGTGGAGCGCTTCGCCGTTCAGGCACTGGTGCTCTGCCCCACCCGCGAGCTGGCAGACCAGGTGGCCCGGGAAATCCGCCGACTCGGGCGCGGCATTCACAATATCAAGGTGCTCACCCTCTGCGGTGGCATGCCCCTGGGCCCGCAGATCGGTTCGCTCGAGCACGGTGCGCACGTCGTGGTCGGCACGCCGGGACGCATTGAAGAACACTTGGGCAAGGGCAGCCTGACACTGGAGCAGCTGAGCACCCTGGTGCTCGACGAAGCGGACCGCATGCTGGACATGGGCTTCCAGGCCTCTCTCGACGCCATCCTCGAACATGTCCCCACGCAGCGTCAGACCCTGCTGTTCAGCGCCACCTACCCGCCGGAAATCGAAGCGATAGCCCAGCGTGTCATGCAGTCTCCACAACAGGTCCAGGTGGAGTCCACTCACGACAGCAGCAGCATCGCCCAGGCCTTCTACCGGGTCGAGGACAGCGAACGCAGCCTCGCCCTGCGCCTGCTGCTGTTACAACAGCGACCGGATTCCGCCGTCATCTTCTGCAACACCCGCGCCGAATGCGCCGAGGTCGCCAGAGAGTTGACCAGTCACGGATTCAGTGCGCAGGCCCTCCACGGCGACCTGGAACAGCGCGAGCGTGACCGCATCCTGACCCGCTTTGCCAGCAAGAGCCTGTCGGTGCTGGTGGCCACCGATGTCGCCGCGCGCGGCCTGGATATCGACGCGCTCGACGCAGTCATCAACTACCATATCCCCCGGGACCTGGACGTCTACATCCACCGCATCGGCCGCACCGGCCGCGCCGGCAGCCGCGGCCTGGCCTGCACCCTGTTCAGCGAGAAAGAAGACCACAAGTTGGCGAAGCTGGAAGCACGGCTGGAACAGTCGATAGTGGCCGAGCCCCTGCCCTCGCGGGACCTGCTGAAAACGCCGGCCTACAAACCGCCCATGGTGAGCCTGGAAATCGGCGCCGGCAAAAAGCAGAAGCTGCGCCCGGGCGATATCCTGGGCGCCCTCACCAGCGAGAACGGCATCGACGGCAGCCAGGTGGGCAAGATCAGCATCCACGATAACTGGGCCTGCGTGGCGGTGCGGCGCAAGGCAGTGGATACGGCGCTGGACAAGCTTGGGCGCGGCAAGGTAAAGGGGCGCAGCCTGCGGGTGCGGGTGTTGGGCTAGCTGCGTCCGTGAGGGGCTTTATAACGTGAGGATATGGCGGAGAGAGAGGGATTCGAACCCTCGATAGGTTTTACCCTATACTCCCTTAGCAGGGGAGCGCCTTCAGCCACTCGGCCACCTCTCCGCAGAGGTTTTCACCGGCCTTGCGCCGGTGCTCTGGACTGGCGATTGCCAGCGTTGAAACAGTGTCGTGTCACTGCCTCACCAGAGGGGCGGCATCATACCATACTGTGCCGAAATTCAAACCCCGCAGGGCCGCTTTCACGCACCGCCCCCGGAGAGACGTCGGCAACAGGCCGCCGCCACCGACAGACGCGGCGGGCAGCACCTGTTGCTCAGGAGTCCTGGTGGTCGTCGGGAAGGGGCGGCTCGTCGCCGTCCTGGATGCGATTGTAGATTTCTTCCCGGTGAACTGCGACGTCCCGGGGTGCATTGACCCCGATGCGCACCTGGTTTCCCTTCACGCCCAGCACCGTGATGGTGATGTCATCGCCAACCTTGAGCGATTCGCCGACTCGGCGGGTGAGTATCAGCATAGCGTCCTGTCTGCCTTGCGCTCGGGTATTGAACAGTTGTAGTTCAGATCCTGAAAAACGCAACCGGCGCGACCCTCAGGCCGCTCCCAGCTGCCCCTGGACCCACTCGGGCACCGCCTGCAATACGGGGGGCAATGCCGCCACGTCACTGCCGCCACCCTGTGCCATATCCGGGCGGCCGCCGCCTTTTCCGCCGAGGCGTCCGGCGAATTCGCGCATCAGATCACCGGCCTTGAGCTGGCCGGTGAGATCCTTGCTGACGCCCGCCACCAGGGCCACCTTGTCGCCGTCGACAGCCGATAACAGCACCACGGCAGAGCCGAGCTTGTTCTTGCACTGGTCGAGGGTATCGCGCAGGGATTTGGCATCGGCCCCGTCGACATTGGCCGCCAGCACTTTCACCCCGGCCACCTCGACCGCCTGCGACGTCAGGTCACCGCCGGCGGAAGTTGCCAGCTTCTGCTTGAGGCGGGCGACTTCCTTCTCCAGTTCGCGCGCCTCGCTGCGCAGCGCCGCAACCCGGTCAACCACCTTGTCGCGGCCACTCTTGACCACCTCGCACACGGCATCCAGGCGCGCATTCAATTCAGCCACCGCCGCCAGGGCGCCCTCCCCGGTCACTGCCTCGATCCGGCGCACCCCGGAGGCAACCCCGGATTCGGCGACGATACGGAACAGGCCGATATCACCGGTGCGATCGACGTGGGTACCGCCGCACAGTTCGACGGAATAGTCCGCCTCCCCCATGGCCAGGACCCGCACCTCGTCGCCGTATTTCTCACCGAACAGCGCCATGGCACCGGCCGCCAGGGCCTCCTCCATGGACATCAGGCGCGTGCTCACCGGGGTGTTGGCACGAATCTGGGCATTCACCTGGCGCTCGATCTCTGCCAGCTCATCGGCGCTGACCGGCTGGCTGTGCGAGAAGTCGAAGCGCAGGCGCTGGGAGTCCACCAGGGAGCCTTTCTGGGTGACATGCTCACCCAACACGCGGCGCAGGGCGGCGTGCATCAGGTGGGTGGCGGAGTGGTTGAGGCGGGTGCGCTGGCGGACACCGCCATCTACCTCGCACTGCAGGACATCGCCCAGCTTGAGACTGCCGCCGAGCACGCGCACATGGTGCAGGTGCTGGCTGGCGGCCTTGGTGGTGTCGGTGACTTCCAGCTCCACACCATCGGCGCGCAGGTAACCGGTATCCCCCACCTGGCCGCCGGACTCGGCATAGAACGGCGTGCGGTCGAGAACCACGACCCCGGACTCGTCCGCGGCGAGGCACTCGACTTCAGCACCGTCGCGCAGCAGTGCCGTCACCCTGCCCTGGCCGGCGAGCGCGTCGTAGCCGGTAAACTCGGTACTGCCCTCGAGGCGCAGCACGTTGCTGTAGTCGACCTTGAAGCTGCCGCTCTCCTGAGAGCGGCTGCGCTGCTCTGCCATGGCCGCCTCGTAGCCGTCCATGTCCAGGGTCAGGCCGCGCTCGCGGGCGATGTCGTTGGTCAGGTCGGTGGGGAAGCCGTAGGTGTCGTAGAGGCGAAAGACTACCTCCCCGGGGATCACCGTGCCCTCCAGCCCCTCCAGTGCCTCGTTGAGAATCTGCAGGCCATTGTCCAGGGTGCGGGCGAACTGCTCCTCCTCGCTGAGCAGTGCCTGTTCCACACGTTCGCGGGCCTCCGCCAGCTCGGGATAGGCCGCGCCCATCTGCTCGACCAGCGGCCCCACCAGACGGTGGAAGAAGGCTTCCCGGGCGCCCAGCTTGTTGCCGTGGCGCACGGCCCGGCGAATGATGCGCCGCAGCACATAGCCGCGGCCCTCGTTCCCGGGCAGGACACCATCGCTTATCAGGAAAGCGCAGGAGCGGATATGGTCGGCGATCACCCGCAGGGAATTGTGGCTGAGGTCCTCGACGCCGAGCAGGCCGGCCGCGGCGCGGATCAGGGCCTGGAACAGGTCGATCTCGTAGTTGCTGTGTACCCCCTGCATGACCGCGGCGATACGCTCGAGGCCCATGCCGGTGTCCACCGAGGGCTTGGGCAGGGGGTGCAGTTCGCCGCTGCCGTCGCGGTTGAACTGCATGAACACCAGGTTCCAGATCTCGATATAGCGGTCGAGGTCGTCATCTTCACTGCCGGGCGGGCCCCCGGGCACGTCGGCACCGTGGTCGTAGAAGATCTCGGAGCAGGGTCCGCAGGGGCCGGTGTCGCCCATCTGCCAGAAGTTGTCTTCATCGAGGCGGGAGATGCGCTCTTTCGGGAAACCGATCTCCTCGACCCAGATCTTTTCCGCCTCGTCATCGGAGACGTGGCAGGTCACCCACAGGCGCTCCTTGGGCAGCTTGAGCTCCACGGTCAGGAACTCCCAGGCGAAGCGGATGGCGTCGCGCTTGAAGTAGTCGCCGAAGCTGAAATTGCCCAGCATCTCGAAGAAGGTGTGATGACGAGCGGTGTAGCCGACGTTCTCCAGGTCGTTGTGCTTGCCGCCGGCGCGCACACAGCGCTGGCTGGAAGCCGCACGCGTATAGGGACGCGGGTCGGTGCCGAGGAAGGTGTCCTTGAACTGGTTCATGCCGGCGTTGGTAAACAGCAACGTCGGGTCGTTGGCGGGCACCAGTGAGCTGCTCGGTACCCGGGTGTGTCCCTGGGACTCAAAATAGGCCAGGAAGGCCTCGCGAATATCGCCTGTCTTCATCGGAATCCTGCCATCTGTCCTTCACTGAAACCGCGACCCGCGAGAATGTGCAGGTGCAGGTGGAACACGGTCTGACCCGCGCCTTCGCCATTGTTGACGATCAGGCGGAAGGCATCCGCGACGCCGAGCTGCTCGGCCACCTTTCCCGCCGCCAGCATCAGATGCCCCAGCAGGTCGCGATCGTCATCTGCGGCATCCACCAGGCGGGGAATCGCCTTGCGGGGGATCACCAGCACATGCACCGGGGCCTGCGGGTTGATGTCATTGATGGCTACGCAGTGCTCGTCTTCATAGATGAACTCCGACGGGATCTCCCCCGCCAGAATCTTGCCGAAAATGGTCTCGGACATGGCAACTACCCCAGTTTTTCGTCGGCGGTGAGCTGGCGCGCCTCGCTTTCCAGCATCACCGGAATACCATCCCGTACCGGATAAGCCAGGCCACTGGCCTTGCAGACCAGCTCCTGTTTTTCCCGGTCGTACTCCAGCGGTGCCTTGGTCACCGGGCAAACCAGGATGCCAAGCAGCTTGTCGTCGATCATTGCAGCCTCCGGAACGGGCCAAAGGGCGCGATTATACGGCCTTTGCGATGCTTTTACAGCGAATCACGGCACGGGCCCGGCGGGTGGCTCGAGCCGGTAGCGCCGCGGCCGGGCCTCGCGTCAGTCTGACGCCATCGGCGGCACCAGGAACTGGGGATCAATGCGCTCGCTGCGCCAGCTCATGCGCCAGTCCAGGTGCGGGCCCGTGGCGCGCCCAGTGGCACCGACTTCACCGATGACCTGGCCAGCTTTCACCTCATCCCCCACCGCCACGCTGACCTTGCTCAGGTGCAGAAAAGACGAGGACAGGCGGTAACCGTGATCGAGGATGATCGTGCCGCCGGAGTAGAACAGATCGGGCTCGGCCAGGGTGACCACCCCCGGTGAGGGCGCTCGCACGGCCGTGCCGGTGGGCACGGCGACATCCACGCCGTAATGGGGATTGCCGGGGGAGCCATTGTAGATGCGCTGGCTGCCATAGACCCCGGAGATGGGGCCTTCCACCGGCCACTGGAAGCCTGCCAGGGCCGCCGCCAGCAGGTCCGGCCGCGTCAGATAACGGGCCTTGGCGGCAGTCACCAGCTTGCGCTCCCGGGCAATCCTCTCGAGCACCTCGGGTGGCGGTGTCACGGTCTGCTGGGGCACGCCGTCGACCCGCTGGATACGGTACTCCCGGGGCGCGATGGCGAGGGTTTCCCGACAGGCACTATCGCCGCGCAACACCACCTCGGCAGTCGTCGCGGCATCCCTCCCGAAACCGGCGAAGACCGTCCCGTCCTCCAGCACATCCAGGGGCTCGCCATCCATCAGGACCTGAGTGCCGGGCGCCACCTGCGCCCACACCAGCCCGCCCTGCTGCAACTGGCCCTGCCACTCGATACAGGCTGCAGCGGGCCCAATGCCGCAAGCCCAGAGCAAGGCCGACCAGACCGCTATCCGCCACCGTCTACCTGTTGACATAAGAACCCTCCATGAAGATCAGCCGCAACCGCCCCGCTGGCAAGGCCTCGCGACAAGCGGCCGTTACGAAGTGATTGAGCTGCTTGCAAACCAGGCCCTAGAATACACGGCATGAGCAGATACCGACCACCTCGCCGACGCGGCTCGGCCTACATCACCCCCGAGGGCGAGGCAGTCCTGCGCCGGGAACTCCACCAGCTGTGGAAAGTCGAGCGGCCACAGGTCACCCAGGCGGTGCACGAAGCCGCCAAGAATGGCGACCGCTCGGAAAATGGCGACTATATCTACGGCAAACGCCGCCTGCGGGAAATTGACTCACGGGTGCGCTTCCTCAGCAAGCGTCTGGAGGAGCTCAAGGTGGTCGACCGCATACCGGACGATACCGACAAGGTCTACTTCGGTGCCTGGGTCACCCTGGAGGACGAGGACGGCGGCGAGCGCCGCTGGCGGATTGTCGGCCCGGACGAGTTCGACCTCGCCCGGGGCCTGATCAGCGTGGATTCACCCGTGGCGCGGGCCCTGCTGGGCAAGCGCCTGGATGACGAGATCCAGGTGCGCAGCCCCCAGGGGGAGCAGCGCTACTGGATTGCGGAGATCCGCTACAGCGGCCCCTTAGAAGAACCACTCCACGCCGACTGAGGCAGTGCGCGGCTTGTTCGGGCGGGCACCGTCCGGCACCCGGGACACGATTGCCTGTTCGTCGAAGAGATTTTCCACCCGGGCATAGACCGTGGTGGCCTCGTTCAGGGCGTAGCGGCTGATGACGTCCACCACCCACAGGTCCTCGCTGCGATCAAAGCGGTCGCCGTCATTGTTGCAGCCGACACTCATGCACATCTCGTCAACGTACTTGACCACCGCGTAGTTGTTCCAGCCGTAGCCGGTTTCGATGCCAGCGCGCAGACTGAACACATGCTCGGGGATGTCAGCCAGCTCGTCGCCATCAGCAAAGCCCAGGGCCTGCGAGTCCTCGCTGATGCTGGCGTCGGTCCAGGTGTAGCTCAGGTCCAGCGGCATGGCCAGCCCCCCGCGCTCCATCACCGTACCCAGCTGGAACTCCAGACCCTGGATAACCGCTTCACCCGTCACCAATGAGCCGGAAGTGGCGCCATTGCTGCAGGGGTTGGCGTTGGAACAGTTTTCCGCCTTGTTCTCGAAATCGCTGTAGAAGCCCACCGCTTCGGCATACCAGTCACCCTGGTAGCGCACGCCCGCCTCCCAGTTGGTGCTGGTCTCGGGATCCTCGTTGTCCTGGCCACCGCCCTCGAGGGGCGAGAAGCCGCGATGCACACCGGCCAGGAGCTGCCAGCTCGGGGTGACGTCATAGGTCATGGAGATACCCGGCAGCCACTCGCGGCTGTCACTGCTGCGGCGGGAAGGATCCACCAGGCGCTCGCTGTCCGCCCACTGCCGGCGGTTGGACTCCACGTCCTCGTAGCGCAGGGCCAGGTTGAGGGTCATCACCTCGTTGACCTGCCAGGTATCCAGCGCCCAGAAAGCCAGGGCCTCGGAATCCTCGAAACGGTTGTCGCTGCCGGTGGGGGCGACAGTTTCCACGTACACCAGTTCGCCATTGACCTGGTCGTACACGTCGACCGGCTGGTAGCGATCCATCTCGTCTTCATGATAGCGCGTGCCCAGGGCCAGCTGGTGGGAGCCCATTTCGATGTCCAGGTTCAGTTCCAGGCCAGTGGACTCGTACTCCCGGTTGTTGTTCTTGTAACCCAGGCCGGCAACATCCACCGTGCCATCGAGGATGCCCTGGGCCTCGGCATCGCCGGCATTGGCGGCGGCGATAAAGGCACCGCCACCACCCAGTTTGAACCAGTTGCGGGCGAACTCGTTGTGATAGGCCGTTGCGGTAAATTGCGTGGATTCGTTCAGGGCCAGGCGGTAAGTGAGGTTGTAACCGGTGTGGTCGTTGTCCATCTCGTCGATGCTGGACAGGCCGTAGCGGCGATTCTCGTCACGCGCGAAGTCGGCATCGGTCAGGCCCAGGTAGGTCTCGTCGGAGACTTCCTCGGAGTACTGGGCCTTGAACAGCAGCGCCTGGGTGTCGGTTTCCCAGGCCAGCTTCACGACATAGTCACTGATGTCGTAACCGCTGTCGCGACGGCTGCGATCAATCTCCTTGTAACCGTCACTGCGGCGCTGGGCGGTTTCCACCAGGAAGCCGAAGTTGCCCGAGCGAGCACCGTAGTTCGCCAGCAGGTCCATCTCGCCGTCTTCGCCGCCACGCAGGTTGAGGTAGCCTGCGGATTGCTCGGGAATCGGCGTGGACACCAGATTGATTACGCCGCCGGTGGTCTGCGGGCCATAGCGCAGCAGAGGCGCGCCCTTCAGCACTTCCACGGCGTGCATGCGGGCCATGGTGGGGAAGTAGTACGCGGCGGGCGCGGTGTAGGGCGCCGGCGCGATCGGCACGCCGTCTTCCATCAGGGTGACCTTGGAGGCCCGCTCCGAGGTGGCGCCGCGGATGCCGATATTCGGACGCAGGCCGTAGCCATCCTCTTCCCGGATGTAGATGCCGGGGACCGTCTTCAACAGCTGGTTGATGTCCGTCGCTGCCTCAATCCGGATCTGCTCGTTATCCACCAGGGCGGCTGTTCCCGGCAGCTCCCGCACGGCCTCACGGTCAGCGAAGATGGTGATCTCCTCCAGCAGACTATCCTGGGCCAGAACCTGACCAGCTGGCAGGGCAGCTGCCACGGCCAGGGCAAGTACGCACTTCTTCATCGGTTCCCTCACAACGGTAAATTGGGTTGCAGGGGCGAACTATAGTGACAATTATTCGCATTTACAATTCTTAACAAAACAGCACCCCGCCGATGTGACACATTCACACCGCGGCGAGGTTTCGCGCCTGTGGATCAGGCCCGCCGGCAATGCGGCGGGCCTGGGAAGCGGCTAGGGGCTAGCCGCCGGGATGATAACCATCCGTGGTACAGGCCAGCGAGGGATCGCAGGTATCCAGGAAGCGCCCCTCCCCTGCCGGCCGCAGGAAGGCGGACTTCTGCGCCTGCGCCGCCGGTTCCTTGCGCGGCAAGCTGTGCGGGTCCTCGCCAAAGTCGGGCTCAAACGGCGGGGTATTGGTAATGGGCGGCGGCGCCGTGCCGCCGTCCTCGGCGCCCCCTCCCACCGGGCCGTCATCCCAGATGGTCAGGACCGAGCCGGTAAACTCCCCGGCCGGAACCGGTTCCAGCCCGACGTAGGGCTCGCTGTCGGGGTGGCGCCCGGGTTCGGTGCCCGGGACCCGCAATTTGGCCCCGATGCTGCGCGCCATGAATTCCGCCGCCCACATGCTCACTTGGTGATCCCCATAGGCGACCTGCAACAACACGGCATGTGCGGGGGTATTGGGCAGCGGGTCGCGTTCGATATGGGTGACATAGCCGCTCGACTCCGCCCGATCCCAGAGCATCTGCGCGAAAGACAGCAGAAAGCTCTGGTCCTTGATACCGGGATAACCGCCGCCATTTTCCCCGGCGCCACTGCCGCTGAAAAAGGGCTTGAAGGCTTCGAAATCGACACTGCGCCGCAACAGGAAACTGTAGGACATGCCCGGCACGCCCAGCACCCCGCGGGTCACGTCCTGTATCACCCCCATCAGGGCACCGCCGAGGATACCCCCCTGGCTGTTGCCGTCGTAGAAGACATGCCGGTTGTCGAACACCGGCTCTCCGCCGGCCTGGAAGGCGGGATCAGCGGCAAAGCCCTGTTCGTGCTTGAGCAGGCGCGCCAGGAACATGAAATTCAACAGACCCTGCTGCTGGCGATCAAAGAAGGCGGGCATCAGGCTGAAGTCCTGCAGCACCTGCACGGCGAAGCCCACATCCTCCCCCGCAAAGCCGGCCCAATCCGTAGCGCAGAACATCATCTGGTGGGTATCGGCCATGATGTCGACATTCTGACCCGTGCCGCCCCGCACCTCCCGGGCACTGCCCAGTAGCCCGTGTCCGTAGAGCGAGGGGCGTGCCACGACCTTGGGCGGCTGACTGAAATCCTCCGCCACCGAGCGCGGTATGCGGCAAATAAAATTCGCCTCGAAGTTACTGTCGGGGGCAAAGCGGTCCGGCAGGCCATCATCCGGCTCCGCATAATGAAAGCGCGAGCCCGGAACGCCATCGGCCGAGTCCAGGAAGTTGGGCACCGCGAAAGTGCCCGCCACCTCCCGGGCAATCTGCTCGTCCTCGCCCTCCTGGCAACCGTCCTCCCCGCAGGGGGCAAAATCCGTCTGACTGCTGATGCTCCAGGCGGGAGCGCCGCCGCCCAGCAGGCTGAAGGCCTGGTCGCGGATATGCAGGATGCGCTCAGTGATATTGCGTGCACTGGCCACGGTAAAGTCCCAGGCCAGGTACAGCTCATCGCGTTCGATACCGGCCGCGGTCAATTCGGCGAACAGCGATTCCATCGCCGGACGACGGGCCTCTATGGCCTCGTTGTCGGTCAGTGTATTGTCACGGAAGGCGCGGAAGACCGGTGGCGCTTCCAGCAGGTTGCCCTCGGCGTCGCGCAGGTTGCGCAGCACCACGATGTAGCGCTCGCCGCGTTCAAACTGGACCATGGGCCGGATAATGAAAGTCTGCTCAGCGGGATCGTCGGTATTGGCATCCAGCTCCCCGAACACCAGGTGTGGCTCGCCAGTACGTGCGTGAATCACCATGACCGGCGAATCGGGCGCCAGGGATTGCGACAGATCGGTCAGCGGCGGGACATTCGTTTGCACCAGGTCCAGACCCGGCACCTGGGTCAGAATCATCTGCGAGGGCGAGAAGCCGTCGTTGCGGTTCCACTCCGCAGGGTCGACCCGCACCCCCTGGCGGTTGGCGGGCAGCGAGGCCCGCGCCAGGTTGACGCGACGCCCGGAAGCCGTCTCGACATCTTCCACCGTGAGCGCATCACTGGGCCAGGGGAAGAGACAGTTCTCGCCGTCGAGGATTTCGCAGCGCTCGGGATTGGGGGTATCGATGCTGATGCGCTCAGGGGGCAGGGGCACTTCGGGACTGCCGCGGTCGCTGGAACTGTCGGAACAGGCGGCCAGCACCGGCAGGATCGCCAGGGCGGCAAGAGGCCACAGACGCATGGGAAACTCCTTGTGTTTATTATTGAGTCGCCTGAAAGAGTAGCGGGCGCATGGCAGGCGTGCAAACCGGGCGTGCGCCCGAGCCAACCCGGTCACATTATGAGCAGAAGACCGGCTTTATTGAACGCCCGGGGGGCGGCTGCTAACATCGCGCCTGCGCGAGAAGTCCCCCTGAACAGCTATCCCCCCGGAGCCCCCATGAGCCGCCCCACCCTGCAGGACCTGGAGCATTCCCAGGCGTTCATCCAGCGCCACATCGGCCCCACCCCCGAGCAGCAACTCGAGATGGCTCGCCAGCTGGGCTATTCCAACGTGGAGGCGCTGATTGACGCCGCGGTACCCGCGGCCATCCGTCGCCGCTCACCCATGGCTCTGGACGCTCCGCGCAACGAAGAGGACGCCCTGGCCCGGCTGCGGAAGATGGCCGACAAGAACCGGATTCTCAGGTCCTTCATCGGTGCGGGCTATCACGACACCCGTATGCCCGCCGTCATCCAGCGCAACGTCCTGGAAAACCCCGGCTGGTATACCGCCTACACGCCCTACCAGCCGGAGATATCCCAGGGGCGCCTGGAAGCCCTGCTGACCTACCAGCAGATGATCATGGACCTCACCGGCATGGACCTCGCCAACGCCTCCATGCTCGACGAGGGCACCGCCGCGGCCGAAGCCATGACCCTGTTGCAGCGGGTCAACAAGAAGTCCCGCAGCAATGTCTTACTGGTGGCGGACGACTGCCACCCGCAGACCATCGCCGTGGTCAGGACCCGCGCCGAGGCCCTGGACATCGAGGTGGTGACCGGCCCCGCGGAGGACCTGCCCGGCTCGCGTGATGCCTTTGGCATGCTGCTGCAATACCCGGGAACCACGGGGGAAGTTCGCGACCTGACACCCCTGGTGGAGCGTGCCCATGACGCCAATACCCTGGTCGCCGTGGCAGCGGACATCCTCTCGCTGCTGGTGCTGCAGTCACCCGGTGCCCAGGGCGCCGACGTGGTGGTCGGCAGCAGCCAGCGCTTTGGCATTCCCATGGGCTTCGGCGGCCCCCACGCCGCCTTCTTCGCCACCCGGGACGCCTACAAGCGTTCGACCCCCGGTCGCCTGATCGGCGTGTCGATCGACCGCCATGGCGACCAGGCCCTGCGCATGGCCATGCAGACCCGCGAGCAGCACATCCGCCGGGAGAAGGCGACCAGCAACATCTGTACAGCCCAGGCCCTGCTGTCGATCCTCTCGGCCTTTTATGCCATGTACCACGGCCCCGGCGGCCTGCGGCGGATCGCCGAGCGGGTGCACCGCCTCACCGGCCTGCTGGCCCGCGGCTTGCGCGATGCAGGCTTCAGCCCCGAGAACCAACACTTTTTCGATACGCTGACCCTGCAGGCGGGTGCGCAGCGCGACGAAATCCTGGCCCGCGCCGTGGACCTGGGCATGAACCTGCGCCCCCTGGGTGCAGACCGGCTGGGTATTGCGCTGGACGAGACTACCACCCCCGAGGATGTCGACCGGATTTTGCAGGCGGTCACGGGCACGGTGCCCGCGCAGGCAAGCCGTGAGCGCGACGCCGAGGCCATCGACGGCATCCCCGAGGCCCTGGCGCGCCCGGTGGACTACCTGCAGCACCCGCTGTTCCAGGACTATCACGCGGAAACCGAGATGTTGCGCTACCTGCGCCGCCTGGAGGACCGTGACATCGCCCTCAACCGCGCGATGATTCCCCTCGGAAGCTGCACCATGAAGCTCAACGCCACCGCGGAAATGCTGCCGATTACCTGGCCGGCCTTCGCCGCCCTGCACCCTTTTGCCCCGGCAGACCAGACCGAGGGCTACCGGGAGATGCTCGCCGAACTGGAAATCATGCTGAAGGAGTGCACCGGCTACGACGCCATCTCCCTGCAGCCCAACGCCGGATCCCAGGGGGAGTACGCCGGGTTGCTTGCGATCCGCCGCTATCACGAGAGCCGCGGCGATACCCAGCGCGACGTCTGTCTGATCCCCGCCTCTGCCCACGGTACCAACCCGGCCAGTGCCGCCCTCGCGGGCATGCGCGTGGTGATTGTCGAGTGTGACAGCCAGGGCAACATCGACCTGGTGGATCTGCGGGCGAAAGCCGAACAGCACGCGGCCAGCCTCGCGGCCATCATGATCACCTACCCCTCGACCCACGGCGTCTTTGAGGAGAGTGTGATCGAGGTCTGCGAGGTCGTCCACCAGCACGGCGGCCAGGTCTACGTCGACGGCGCCAACCTCAACGCCCTGGTAGGTTTGGCCGCGCCGGGCAAGTTCGGTGCCGATGTCTCCCACCTCAACCTGCACAAGACCTTCTGTATCCCCCACGGCGGCGGCGGCCCCGGCATGGGCCCGATTGGCGTCGGCGCGCACCTGGCGCCCTTCCTGCCCAGCCACCCGGTGGTGCCCCTCCCCGGCCTGCCGGAGAGCAACGACGTGGTTTCGGCGGCCCCCTGGGGCAGTGCCTCGATCCTGCCCATCTCCTGGATGTATATCGCCATGATGGGCGCCGAAGGCCTGACCCGGGCCACCCAGGTGGCCATTCTCAGCGCCAACTACATCGCCCACCGCCTGCGCGACCACTACCCGGTGCTTTACACCGGGCACGACGGCACGGTGGCCCACGAGTGCATCCTGGATATCCGCCCGCTCAAGGAGGCCAGCGGCATCAGCGAGGAGGACATTGCCAAGCGCCTGATGGACTTCGGCTTCCACGCCCCCACCATGTCCTTCCCGGTCGCCGGCACCCTGATGGTCGAGCCGACCGAGTCCGAGTCTCTGGCGGAACTGGACCGTTTCTGTGAAGCCATGATCAGCATCCGCGAGGAGATCCGGGCAGTGCAGGAGGGACGCCTGGATGCCCAGGACAACCCGCTGCGCAACGCTCCGCACACCCAGCTGGAGGTGACCGCCGATCACTGGTCGCACAGCTACAGCCGGGAACAGGCAGCCTTCCCGGTGGCATCCCTGAGACGCAACAAGTACTGGCCGCCCGTCGGTCGCGTCGACAACGTCTATGGCGATCGCAACCTGGTCTGCTCCTGCCCCTCGATCGATGCCTGGCGGGAAGTCGGCGCCGACAGCTGAAACAGATCGGCACAAAAAACCCGCGCTTGCCAACGGCGGCAAACGCGGGTTCGTGGTCTCGCCCGGCGCGGCTCTTAAAAGAACTTGCGCACGGTCACACCGAAGGTGCGCGGCTGGATCACCCGGTAGGCGAGGCGCGCCCGGCCACCGCGCTCGCGGTCAAAGGACAGCAGCGCATTCTCGTCGGTCAGGTTGTCGACATAGGCGACCGCCTCCCAGCTCTCCCAGTTCAGGCCCGCGCTCAGGCGCACCTGCTCGTAGGAAGGCAGTTTCAGATCGACGGATGTCACTTCGTTGCCAGTGGCGCCCCCGAAGGGCAGGCCGGAGACGAAATTACCGGCGCCAGGCACTTGGTCGCTGGGCTGGGTGTAGCGGTCGCCGACATGCTGCGCCAGCAGCGAGAAGACCATCTCCTGGGCGCCGAACAGCTCGGTAGGCACGGTCCAGGTTGCCGAGGCGGACACCTGGAACTCCGGCACTGAAGGCAGGCGATTGCCATCGGCGACACCACCGAGCACGTTGCCCTCGCTATCCGTCACCGTGGAGTCGAATTCCGCCTCCAGGTAGCTGCCCGCCAGGGTCAGCATCAGGCTGTCCACCGGATAGGCGCTGAGTTCCCACTCCAGGCCCAGGGTGTGAGCCTCGGGCACGTTGAAGCTGATGCGCGAGGAACAGGAACCGGCATCCAGCGTGACCTGCAGGTCCTCGATATCGGTATAGAACACGGCGGCATTGAAGCGGAGCCAGTCGTTCTGGGCCTTGAAGCCCAACTCGTAGTTCCACAGGGTTTCGTCGTCGTAGGCCTGGAAGCCACCGAAAACCTGCAGGTCGCCTTCATTGCACAGCGGGCGGTTCAGGGGATCGTTGACACCCCCCAGCCGGAAACCCTGGGAAGCCTGGGCGTTGACCGTGACGGTATCGCTGACATCGTAACTGGCCATCAGGCGCGGGTTGAAGCCGTCGGACTCGGTGGCGTCCGTCTGGCTGTCACCGCTGGCGAACAGGCCACCTGACGTGAAGGTCCGCTCCTCCTCGAAGTCGTAGAAACGACCGCCGAAGGTAATCGTCAGCCGCTCGGTCAGATCGTAGCTGGCCTCGCCAAACAAGGCCATCTGCTCGATGTCGTAGGGCAGGTCGGAGTTGTAGGGCGAGTCCGCGCCGTAGCCATTGGCCACCGCAGCCGCAGTCCCCGCGCCAAGGACAAAATCGGTCCAGGCGTCGTAGCCCGGGGTGGGCAGGCGCTGCTCGTACTTGCGCTTGACGTCGGAATAGAACACGCCGGTGACCCACTGCAGCGGGCCCTCCCCCGCCGAGGCCAGGCGAATCTCGTGGGTGACCTGTTGCAGATCCGTACTGTCGCGCAGGTTGGAAGGCAGGCTCACGGCGATGTCGGGAAAGCCGAGATCCACCGATACCGAGCCGCTAAGGGCACTGGCATCGCGGCTGGCCAGGATATCGCGGTCGACATAGCTGCCGGCGTAGGTCACGTCCACAGTGTCCCCGGCCCACTGCACCAGCAGGTCGCTGATGATGGTGCGGTCCTCGAAGCCTTCATCCAGTAGCAGGTACTGCTCATTCTCACCCAACTGGATCGGCGGACGGGTCGTGGTGTAGGGATTGGCAAACAGGTTGTAGACCTCCTGGCGGTTGTAGCCGTCGGTCTCGATCTCCTGGAACACCACCCGCGGTGTGATGGTCAGGCGGTCGCTGGGGCGCAGGGCGAGAGCAACGCGGCCCCCGCGGCGGCTGCCGCTGTTGACGTCCTCCCGCGTGCTGCCATATTCGCGCAGGGCATCCACCCAGCCGGGATACTCGGTATCGTAGGCGACCACCCGCAGGGCGGCGTTATCCCCCATTGGCAGGTTCACCGCGCCCTTGAGATGTCCGCGGGTTTCCCCGTCCTTCACGGTATTCAGGTTGCCCTCCACCGAACCTTCGAAGACACCGAATTCCGGCTGATTGGTGATGAAGCGGACGGTACCGCCGACCGAACCGGAACCGAACAGCGTGCCCTGGGGACCGCGCAGGGTTTCCACCCGGTTCAGATCGTAGAGGTCAAGGTCAGGCGTAAACAGCGACAGTGAGATCACCGTCTCGTCCAGGTAGACACCCACCTGCTCCTTGACCCCTGGCTGGTCGCGCACGATCTGCCCCGCGGAAACACCGCGGATGGCGACCTGGCTCTGGCCGGGACCGAGGTTCTGGATGGCCAGGCCGGCGACATTGCGCGACAGGTCTTCCAGGGTGGTGGCGCCGGTGCGACGGATATCGGCGGCAGACTGGGCATTGATGGAAAAAGGCAGGTCTTGCACCGAGGCTTCGCGCTTGGTCGCGGTGACCACGACCTCTTCGAGCATCTGGGACTGGGCAAGGGGCGAAAGAGCAATCACGGCGGTGGCGAGCACCGACTTGCGGAACGCTGACATGGCGACTTCCTTTTTGCTTGTTGGTATGGGAATCACCTTCCGAGTCTAGCGCCTGGCTAGCGAAGTAAAAGTTCCCGCACTGTTATTTTTTCATAGTATTCGACTCGCGGGAGCGGGCGATCACCGCGGGCAGGCTGAGGTCGGTCTCGCCATCCAGGGCCAGTTCATCGGCCAGGATCTGCAGGGCGTGACCCAGTCGTGGCTGCACATGTTCCGGGCGCAGGGTTTCCCCGCACTCGGAGCAGGACAGCTGGGGGTGGGTGCGCTTGCCACAGCGGCGGTGCACATACTCCAGCGGCGCTCCGCGCTCGTCGGCCATCCACTCGTCACCCCAGCGCGACAGGCTCATCAGCACCGGGTAGAGGGCCAGCCCCTTGCGGGTGAGCCGGTACTCGTGACGCAGGGGGCGCTCGCTGTAGGGCACACGCACCAGCACACCCTGCTCCACCAGCTTGCCCAGGCGCTCGGAAAGCCGGTGCCGAGTGATCCCCAGGTTGTGCTGGAACTGCTCGAAACGGCGCGTGCCCAGGAAGGCGTCCCGCAGTATCAGCAGGGTCCAGCGCTCGCCGACCACTGACAGAGCCCGGGCCACCGAGCAGAATTGCTTGTCTATGTCTGACCAGCGCATGCGCCCCTTCCTGCACCATTCCCGGCGAACAGTATCGCCGAGAATGGTCGCACCGCCAAACCGGCCCTCAACCGAACTGGTGCATGGTGTTGGCCCCGCCACCGGCCTTGAGCGCGCCCTCGCCGGAGAAGTACTCCTTGTGGTCGTCGCCCAAGTTGGAGCCGGCCATGTCCTGGTGCTTCACGCAGGCAATGCCCTGGCGAATCTCCTCCCGCTGAACACCGCGAACGTAGGCCAGCATGCCCTCCTCGCCGAAGTAGCCCCGCGCCAGGTTGTCGGTCGACAGCGCAGCCGTGTGATAGGTCGGCAGGGTAATCAGGTGATGGAAGATCCCCGCCTCCCGGGAAGCATCCGCCTGGAAGGACTGGATACGGCGGTCAGCCTCTGTTGCCAGTTCAGTACTGTCGTAGTCGACGCTCATCAGGCGGTCGCGGTCATAGGCAGCCAGATCGCGACCCTCCGCCTGCCAGGCATCGAAAACCTGCTGACGGAAGTTGAGGGTCCAGTTGAAGGACGGCGAATTGTTGTAGACCAGCTTGGCGTTGGGAACCACCTTGCGGATCTCACGCACCATGTCACCGATCTGGCCCACGTGGGGCTTCTCGGTCTCGATCCACAACAGATCGGCCCCGTGCTGCAGGCTGGTGATGCAATCGAGGATGACCCGGGCTTCACCGGTGCCGTCCTTGAAACGGTAGAGCCCGTTGGGCAGACGCACCGGTCGAACCAGCCCGCCATCCTGCTTGATCACCACATCGCCTTCGCGGACATCCTCGGCGCGGGCAACGGCTTCGGTCTGCAGGAAGGCGTTGTACTTGTGGGCCAGGTCACCGGGGTCCCGGGAGACCGGGATCTTCTGGGTCAGACCGGCACCCAGGGAGTCGGTGCGCGCGACGATGATGCCGTCGTCGACCCCCAGCTCCAGGAAGGCGTAACGCACGGCGTTGATCTTGGCCAGGAAATCCTCATGGGGCACGGTGACCTTGCCGTCCTGGTGGCCGCACTGCTTGGCATCGGAAACCTGGTTCTCGATCTGGATGGCGCAGGCGCCGGCCTCGATCATGCGCCGCGCCAGCAAATAGGTGGCTTCCTCGTTGCCGAAGCCGGCGTCGATATCGGCAATGATCGGCACCACGTGGGTCTCGTAATTGTCGATGGCCTGGAGCGTGGCCTGCTCGCGGACCTGGTCGCCGGCAGCGCGGGCGGCATCCAGCTCCCGGAACAGGTGGCCCAGCTCGCGCGCATCCGCCTGCCGCAGGAAGGTATAGATCTCCTCGATCAGGTCCGGCACCGCGGTCTTCTCGTGCATCGACTGATCCGGCAGCGGGCCGAACTGGCTGCGCAGGGCCGCAATCATCCAGCCCGAGAGGTAGAGATAGCGCTTGCGGGTGCTGCCGTGGTGCTTCTTGATCGCCAGCATTTTCTGCTGGGCGATAAAGCCGTGCCAGCAGCCGAGCGACTGGGTGTATTGCGCCGGGTCGGCGTCGTACTCCGCCATGTCGCGGCGCATGATACCGGCGGTGTAACGGGCAATTTCCAGCCCCGTGCGAAAGCGGTTCTGGTGCGCCATGCGCGCGGCGTACTCGGCGTTTACGGTATCCCACTGCCCGCCCTGGGCGGCGCGCAGTTCAGTAAAACGGGCAACATCCTGAAGATAAGTAGACATGGCGGGCCTCTGCATTGGCGTTGTTTTCAGTGAGAGCCATGCTAGTCGCCCCAGTTACATATTTGTAATTTATAGTTTACATTTCAGCCATTCACCAAATGAATTATATCTCCCAGCGGTGGCGGCGCAGCCAGATCGCTGCCCAGAGCATCAGGCCCGCGGCCAGCAGGCCCAGCAACATGCTCCAGAGATCCAGGGTCCCCCAGTCCGGCCCGAACAGGTAAAAACCCACCGCATTGCGCGCGCCGGCGTAATGCGGCACATGGTTCTGCACGGCAGAGGCCAGGTAGCTGCTGCCGAACAGCAGGCTTTCCAGCAACATGGCGACCAGCACCGGCGCAATCGCCAGCAGGAAAGGCGAGCGCCGTGCCGCGGCCGATGCCAACAGACACCAGGCATACATCGGTGCCACCCACAAGGCCGTTACCAGCCAACCGCCGACCTGGTCCAGCAGCAGGCGGGCAAATTCAAGATTGCCTAGTACGTGCTCAAGCGGGTCGAGCCCCATGCGCCAGACCAGGGCCACGCTCAGCAACAGCATCGCCAGTTGCGCCAGCAGGGAGGCCGCCAGGAACATCAGCGGTGCAACCAGGAGACAGACCACGAGCTTGGCCAGCACCTCTTCCCGCGGCGCCACCGGCATCGACTTCCAGAACAGGATGCTGCGGTCCCGGCGGTCGTTGAACAGGCTGCCCAGGGCGTAGTGCACGCTGACCACCAGCAGGACCAGCAGCATGAGCATGTGCACCCCCTGCAGCAGCGGATTGAGGGTTTCCACCGGCGAATCCGATTCGCTACTCTCCGCTGTGCGGTCGCCGCGCCCCGGCGGACTGAAGCGCCACTCCCGGGAAAAATTCCAGGCCTCCTCCTCGGCCTCCGGCACCCGCTCGATCTGCAGGGCCGGATCACTGGCATCAGGTACCGCGGGCAAGCCGGACGTTGCGGGCGGTGAGGCCGACTTGCCCTCGCTGTCGATGATAATCACCCCGAGCTCGAGGCCTTCACCCTCACCCTCCGCCTGCAGAATCGCGGACAGAACCGCCTCGCCAAAGGTACTGACCTGGTTGGCCACCACCACGCCCGCCAGCATGATCAGGGCCAGTGCTCCGGCCAGCACAAAGGGTGTCCACACCAGGGACAGGCGGTACTCCCGCAACTCCCGCTGTATCAGGCTGAACCAGCGCCGACTGTCATTGGACGACATGCGACTGCCCTCCCGAGATTTTCGCGACAAACAGATCGGACAGCGTGGGCGTGCGCAGCTCGCCGAGTGGCGCCAGCGCATCCGGATCGATGTCCTCGTAAATCAGCGCCTTGCCGCCCAGCATCGTCCGCGCTCCCAGGTGTGGAATGGTCTCTGCGCGAGCCACATCGGGGCCCACCGCACGCAGCTCGACAAAGCGCTCCTCCAGTGCCGACATCGGCGAGAACAGCACCGACTTGCCTTTATGCATGAACATGACGTGGGTCAGGATGTGCTCCACCTCCTCCACCTGATGGGTGGAGATAATGATGCTGCGGCCGTCATCGAAGTAGTCGTTGAGCAATTGCTCGTAGAAGCGTTTGCGGAAGAGGATGTCGAGCCCCAGGGTCGGTTCGTCCAGCACCAGCAGCCGGGCGTCGATAGCCATGACCAGAGCCAGGTGCAGCTGGACCGTCATGCCCTTGGACAGCTCCCGCACGCAACGCTTGGGTGTAACCTCGGTACTGGCGAGAAAACTTTCTGCCCGGGCGCGATCAAAATGCGGATGCACGCCGGCAACGTAGTCCAGCAGCTGCGCCACGCTCATCCAGCGCGGCAGCACAGCGGTATCCGCGATAAAACACACCCGTTGCATCAGCGTCGTCTGCTGCATGCGGGGATCCAGCCCCAGAACGGACAACTCGCCTTCGCAGCGGGTGAGGCCCAGGAGGGCTCGCAACAGTGTGGTCTTGCCCGCGCCATTCGGGCCGATCAAGCCAAGCACACTGCCGGGCGGCAGGTCCAGATCGACAGCATCGACCGCCTGTGTCTCACCGAAGCGCCGGCTCAAACCGCGAGCGGCAATGATGGCATCAGTCATTATCTCTCCCCCTGCCCTGCAATTCGTCCACCACCACCTGCATGTCCAGGCCCAGGTTTTGTACCCGTTCGGCAAAAGCCGGCAATTCCTCGGCAAAAAAACGCGCCTGCTCTTCCCGGGTCAGCGACTGCCGGGCGCCGTCGGTCACGAACATGCCCAGGCCTCGCCGCTTCTCCAGCAGCCCGGCGTCCACCAGCTCCTGGTAGGCCTTGCCCACCGTCAGATGGTTGATCTGATAGTCGGCCGCAACCTGGCGCACAGAGGGTACCGGCTGACCCTCTGCAAAGCTGCCATCCATGATGCGCTCCACCACCAGGTCCCGTAGCTGGCGGTAGATGGGCTGGCGGTCGTTCCACTCGATACTCACGTCCTACCCCGTTCAGGGCTTCCGGCTCAGGCTGCCGGAACCGATGATGCGCTGCTCCAGCTGTGGCTCTCCGCGGTAGACCACATCACCGCTGCCCAAAATATTCGCCTCCAGCGCTTCCAGCACGCCCAGGCTAACCTCCCCGGAACCAATAATATTGACCTCGGCATTGGTGCCATCCAGCCCGCGCAAGTCTGCGTCACCGGAACCCAGCACATTGACATCCAGTCGATCCGACCAACCCGCTTCCGTGACTGCAATGTCACCGGAGCCATTGATGGTCGCGCGCAACCACCGCGCCTGCACCTCCCCAAGCATCAGGTCACCGGAGCCTGCCAGCGACAGCTGCAAGTCGTCGACCTGCAGGCGCGCCACATGCAGATCACCGCTGCCGCGCAGGCTGAACTCTGCGCGCTCGGCGGTAAGCTCAAACAGACGTAGGTCGGCCGAACCCTCCAGCGTCACGCGCAGCAGCGCTGTCTCCAGTGGGCGCAAGTAAACGTCGGCGGAACCCAGAACCTGCAGAGCCTCCAGGGACGGCAGGGTCAGGCGATATTGGATACCACCGATGTTGCGCTCGGGCGCCTCGGCCGAGCGCCCCAGCACCAGGGTGTTTTCCGAACGGTAGAAGGGGGGCGGCGACAGGCGGCTTTCCTCGCCGCGAAACAGCAGTTCCGCCTCCGGGCCCTGGCTAATCTCGACCTCCACAGCGCCGAAAATCTGCACGCTCTGAACGCCCGCGAGGCCCTGGACACGGCGGGTTTCCGCCGCACTGGGCAGCGCCAGAAGCAGGCCCGCCAGGCAGAGCGCCAGCGCGGTCGACAAGCGGCCGCCGACGCCCGCGGGAAAATGCTGACGCGGATAGGGAGCTGAAGCCATGACATCACCCCGTTGCTATGGTGTTATATTAAACTATATCACCTAAGCCGGGTAATGCAAGGTCTTCTGCATGTTGCCGGCGATGGCGTGGGCAAGACGACGAGCGCGTTCGGTGTTGGAACCCGCAAAACCCGCGTCGAGCGCCGCATCAAAATGCGACAGCCAGCGCTGGAAGTCGGCGTCGGTCAAGGGGCGGCGGGCATGCAGACGGCGGTGGATGTTCATCGTGTGGCGCTGATAGCCGCGCTCCCCCAGCAGCAACTTGCACCAGTAATCCTTGATATGCGGGAGGTGCACATCGAGATCGATCCTGGCCACGTCGAAGAAGATGGGCGCCATTTCCGGGTCCTTCAGCAGGCGGGCATAGAACTGGTCGACAAAGGCTTCGACCCGGGGGCGAGTGTCAAGATCCGGCCTCGGCATGGCTCTCCGCCGCCTAGCGCTTCTTCTTTTGCTGCTTCACGTGGGCCATCATCCGCCGCTTGCGCTGCACCTGTCGCTGGGTGAGCTTGTTACGGCGGTCGGCGTAGGGGTTTTCCCCGGTGCGAAACTCGATGCGCACCGGCGTGCCCGTGAGCTGCAACTCGCGCCGGTAGACATTTTCCAGGTAGCGCTGATAGCTGTTGGGCACATTGCCGGTCTGGTTGCCGTGGATCACGATCAGCGGCGGGTTCTGGCCACCGGCATGGGCGTAGCGCAGCTTGATCCGGCGCCCGTTGACCATGGGGGGCGGATGGCTGTGCACCGCGCCCTCCAGAATCCGTGTCAGGTGATTGGTGGACAGCTTGCGGGTGGCGGAGCGATGCGCCGCCAGGATGGACCGGTACAGGTGGCCGACACCACTGCCGTGCAGCGCAGAGATGAAATGCGTGTCGGCGTAGTCGACAAACTGCAGACGGCGCTGCAGCTCACTGCGGATCCAGTCCCGCTGGTCCGCCTCGATGCCGTCCCACTTGTTCACCGCCATCACCAGGCCGCGACCCGCCTCGATGCAGTGACCCAGCAGGTGCATGTCCTGGTCGACAATGCCCTCGTGGGCATTCATCACCAACACCACCACGTGGGCATCGTCGACCGCCTTGAGGGTCTTGACGATGGAGAACTTCTCCACCACTTCGCGCACGTTCTTGCGCCGACGCACGCCCGCGGTGTCAATCAGGGTGTACTGCTGCCCGTCTCGCTCGTAGTCGATGTAGATGCTGTCGCGGGTCGTGCCGGGCTGGTCGAAAACCACCACCCGCTCCTCGCCCAACAGGCGGTTGACCAGGGTGGACTTGCCCACATTGGGCCGCCCCACCACGGCCACGCGGATACTGTCGCTGCGGTCGACACCGTCGATTTCCTCGCCTGGCTGATCCGCGGGAAACGGCGCCAGCACTGACTCGAGCATGCTGCGCACGCCGCGACCGTGGGTGGCGGCGATACCAAACAGCGTGTCCATGCCCAGGCGGTAGAACTCCCCGAGAGCCACCTCCTCCTGTAAGCCGTCAACCTTGTTGACCACCACCTGGAAGGGCTTGTTGCGCTGGCGCAGATGCCGCGCCAGGGACTCGTCGCCGGGGTTAAGCCCCTCGCGCGCGTCGACCATCAGCAGGACAATGTCCGCCTCCTCGATCGCCTGCAGGGACTGACCTGCCATCTGGGCGTCGATCCCCGCCTCGTCACCACTGATACCACCGGTATCGATGACCACGAAGGGCCGCTCGCCCAGACGGCCTTCGCCGTACTTGCGATCGCGGGTCAGCCCGGCAAAGTCGGCAACCAGTGCGTCGCGGCTGCGGGTCAGCTGGTTGAACAGCGTCGATTTACCGACGTTCGGGCGCCCGACCAGGGCGATAACCGGAAGCATGGGTGTTTTGACTACCTCGCGCGAATTTCGTAGGCCGCCAGCTTGCCGCTGTTGCCATAGACATAAAGGATGTTCCCGTCGCTCAACATGTCAGCGCGGACACCATCCCCGTCAACCTTGATGCGCCCGACGAACTCGCCGTCGACCTGGGACAGCAGGTGCACGTAGCCCTCGAAATCTGCCACCGCCAGATAGCTGCTCACCGGCACCGGCCGGCCCAGCCCACGCCAGGCGAGCGCATCCTGACGCCAGCGCAGGCCCTGGCCATTGCGCAGCCAGGCAAGCACGCTGCCATCCTCGTCCGCCACATAAACGTTGCCAAACCCGGTTGATACGCCGGACACCGAGGAGACTGCCTGCTGCCACAGCTTGCGACCACTGCTGGCCTCCATCGCCACCAGGTTGCCCTGGTAGCTGGCGGCATACAGGTCGCCACCGGCCAGGGCCATGCTGCCGTCGATATCGACAATTCGCTCGATCTCGGAGCGGCCCTGGGCAATCGCCACCCGGGCCTCCCACTGCACCGCGCCCGTGGCCACATCCAGCGCCAGCACCCGACCAGTGGCAAAGCCCACAAATACGAGGTTGTCACGCAGGATCGGAGTACTGGTGCCGCGTATGGTCAATACCGGCATGTTGCTGTCGTGGGTCCACAGCCGCTTGCCACTGGCAAAATCGAGGCCGTGGAGTTTGCCATCGTAGGTCTGCGCCACCACCACGCGTCCGTTGGACTGCGGCGGCGCCAGCACCTCACTGCTCACCGGCACCTGCCAGATCAGCTCGCCACTGTCAGCGGAGAGACGCAGCACCGAGCCGTCGGCGCCACCCAGGAAGAGATCACCACTGTAGTGACCCACGCCCCCGGAAAGTCCCCGGTCCAATTCGCGCTCCCACAGACGCTTGCCGTTACTGCGCTGCAGCGCCTGCACCTCCCCGTCGGCGGAGGCGACGTAGAGCCTGTCGCCGGCAATCACCGGCTCTAGCGCGTAGCGGCCCTCGCCCTGCCCGTCGCCAACCCCCGTCGACCAGCGCCGGGACACCTTCACCGACTCGTCGATATCCTGCAGCTCCGCGGGCTGCCGGGGATCTTCATCATCGTCGACACTGAACCAGCCACCGATCGTGCTGCACCCGGACAACAGGCCCAGCGCCAGGATAAAACAACCGTTCCGCCACACCGCCTTGCTCATCATTCCGCCTCCTGCTCTGTATCCAGACCCGCGGAGAGCAGCTGCAGCTTGGCTGCCAGGGTGTCGACCTGCAACTGGCCGGGGTATTCGGACAGCAGGGCCTGCGCTTCCCGGTAGGCCGCGAGCGCCTCTGCCTCGCGCTGTGCCTGCAACAGGACATCGCCCCGAGCCAGGGCCGTGGCGGCCCGATAGTAGCCAGTGCCTGACTGCAACAAAGTCAGCGCCTCATCGGTCTGACCGCGGTCGGCGAGTACCCTGGCCAGACGTAACTGGGCGACCTGATGGATATCGCTGCCGGTATCCGCCCGGGAGAGTACCCAGCGCAAGTCACCTTCCGCCTCGGCGGAGCGCCCCGCGGCCACCGCAACACGGGCCTCGTGCAGGGCGGCAAACTGGGCATAACTGCTGCGCGGAAACTGCTCGCGCAGGGTCGCGGCCAGCTCCTGGAAACGCCCGGCCTCGGCCCCCTCCTCCACGGCGGCGGCAGACTCCATCAACTGGGTAAACAGGGTCGAGGCTTCAGCCGCCTGGCTTTCCTGGTAGCGCTGCCAGCCCTGCCAGCCAAACGCTGCGGACAAGGCCACCGCGACTGCAATCACGGTACTGCGACCGTTCTCCTGCCACCAGCGCTTGAGCGCTTCTACCTGTTCTTCCTCGGTACGATATGCTTCCACTGCGGGATTTCCTGTGTTGTTTATCGGTTTCCGAACCTAGGAGGCCCGGTTCAGGCCCGCCAGCTCGTCGACGAGCTGCGTGACCGGCAGCTGCCGCTGCTCGCCCTCGCCGCGCAGGGCCTTGAGGGTAACCACACCATTGGCGACCTCATCGTCACCCCAGATGAGGGCATAATCGGCACCGCTGCGGTCGGCCCGCTTCATCTGGCTGCGGAAACTGCCGCCGCCCGTATGCTGCACAATATGCAGGTCAGGCAGGGCGTCCCGAAGACGGGCCAGGCTGGCAAAGGCGGCACTTGTGGCCGCCTCGCCGACACACACCGCGTAAACCTGTGCCCGGGCGGCATCCTGCACTGCAATGCCGGCCGCCTGCAACAGCAACACCAGACGCTCCACCCCCATGGCAAACCCGATGCCCGGGGTGGGCTTGCCGCCCAGCTGTTCCACCAGGCTGTCGTAGCGTCCGCCGGCGCAGACCGTGCCCTGGGCACCGAGGCTATCGGTGACCCACTCGAACACGGTCTTGTTGTAGTAGTCGAGGCCGCGCACCAGGCGGGGGTTAATCACGTAGGGTATCCCCGCAGCATCGAGCAACTCGGTCAAGCGCTCAAAATCGGCGCGCGATTCGCCGTCGAGGAAATCCGCCAGCGCCGGCGCACCGGCAAGAATCTCCTGCGTCGTCGGGTTCTTGCTGTCCAGAATGCGCAGCGGATTGCTTTCCAGACGCCGTTGACTGTCGGCATCCAGCGCCTCGCGGTGGCCGTCCAGGTAGGTCACCAGTGCCTCGCGGTAAGCCTGACGCGCCGCACTGCTGCCGATGCTGTTCAGCTCCAGGCGCACGTGCGACGCCAAGCCCAGCCGCTGCCACAGTCGCGCGCTCATGGCGATCAACTCGGCATCCATGTCCGGGGTGGCGACCCCGAAGGCCTCCACACCTATCTGATGAAACTGGCGTTGGCGACCCTTCTGCGGGCGCTCGTAGCGAAACATGGGGCCGCTGTACCAGAGCCGCTGGCTGGTGCCCAGCAGGCCGTTCTGGATCACCGCGCGTACGCATCCCGCGGTACCTTCCGGGCGCAGGGTCAGACTCTCGCCGTTGCGGTCCTCGAAGGTATACATTTCCTTTTCGACGATGTCGGTAACCTCGCCGATGGAGCGGCGAAACAGCGCCGTCAACTCAACCAGCGGCAGGCGCACTTCAGCGTAGCCATGACTGGCCAGCAGAGCGCGCACCTGGGCCTCCAGGAACTGCCAATAACAACTTTCCTCCGGAAGAATGTCGGACATTCCCCGGATGGCTCGGATACTGCTCACCTGCTCTCCTGTCTGTTTTCTGTCAGGCACGGGAGCTGGCGATCAGCCGCTCGTCCTGTTCGCTGTTCCGCGCCTCGATGGCCGCTGCACGCTCCCGGATCACCGCTTCCAGGTGATCGACGAAGTCGCGATTGCTGACCTTGTGATCGGGCTCGCCATTAATGTAAATGAGGTTGTTCGGGCTGGCACCGGTCAGGCCCACGTCAGCCTCGCGGGCTTCGCCCGGGCCGTTGACGATGCAGCCAATGACCGCCACGTCCATCGGCGTGCGGATATCCTCGAGCCGCTGCTCCAGGGCATTCATGGTGCCGATGACGTCGAAATTCTGCCGCGAGCAGCTCGGGCAGGCGATGAAGTTGATGCCATTGCTGCGCAGCTTCAGACTCTTGAGAATCTCGAAGCCAACTTTGACCTCTTCCACCGGGTCCGCGGCCAGAGAGATGCGCAGGGTATCGCCGATACCGTCCCGCAGCAGCATGCCCAGACCCACCGCGGACTTCACGGTACCCCCGCGCAAGCCGCCGGCCTCGGTGATACCCAGGTGCAGGGGCTGCTCGATCTGGCGCGCCAGCAGGCGGTAGGCGTCAACGGCCATGAAGACATCCGAGGCCTTCACGCTGACCTTGAAATCGGGGTAGTTGAAGCGGTCGAGAATATCCACGTGGCGCAGGGCCGACTCCACCAGGGCCTCGGCGGTGGGCTCGGGATACTTGCGCAACAGCTCCTTCCCCAGCGAACCGGCGTTGACCCCGATGCGGATGGGAATGCCCCGGTCCCGGGCGCTGTCGATCACCGCGCGCACTTTCTGGTCATTGCCGATGTTGCCCGGGTTGATACGCAGGCAGTCGACACCGTATTCCGCCACTTTCAGGGCGATCTTGTGGTCGAAGTGGATGTCCGCCACCAGGGGGACGTCGACCTGCTCGCGAATGCGCCGAAAAGCCTCGGCGGCCTCCATGCTGGGCACCGAGATGCGCACGATATCGGCACCGGCCGACTGGATCGCCCGCACCTGGGCCACGGTCGCCTCGACATCGCAGGTCTCGGTGTTGGTCATGCTCTGCACACTGATCGGCGCATCCCCGCCGACCGGTACGCGACCGACAAAGATCTTGCGGCTCTTGCGGCGCACTATGGGTGATGCCTGCTGCATGACTAGTTACCTCCTACAGTCAGACTGGATTGAAACCACCACAGGCCGAACACCAGCAGCACCAGCACGGCGAGCCCCAGGGCAATCCCCAGACCGGTCTTCTGCAGCTGCTGGGGCCGCCGCCGCACCCGCGGCGGCGAGGCCGGTGGGCGCACCGCATCGAAAGCCGCCAGCAGCATTGCCTCGTCCAGCTGCAGCAGGCGCCCGTAGGCACGCACATAGCCCCGGGCAAAGGCGGGGCGACGCAGGCTGGCAAAGTCATCGCGCTCGATGAAGGTGACATACTCGCGCAGCCAGTTGAGTTGCTGGGCGACTTCCTGGGGCGTCATGCCCCGGGCCTGGCGGGCAGCCTGCAACATGGCGCCGGGCGAAGGGCGCGACTGGCTGTCGACATACGGCTCTTCACTGCCCATCCCGCAACATCCTCTGTAAGGTCCGGTGTTCCGGGGAATCCGGGTACAGGTTGCTCAGGACAAGGGCGTAGCTGCTCTCGGCATTGCGATCGCCCTGGGCCCTGGCCAGGCGGATGCCGAACAGCAGCCCCCGTGGCGACTGCTGCCTGACCACGAGGCGGTAAGTGTTGTAGTAGCGGGTGGCATTCGCGATATCCGCCGCTGCCAAACGCAGGATCGCCAGCTCCAGCAGCGCTACGCTGTTGGTGCGGTCCATGGCCAGGGCGCGGGTAAAAGCCTCCTCGGCCTTTGCCGGCTTGTCGAGCTGCAGGCGACACAGCCCCAGATTGACGAAGGCGCGGGGACGGGCATTGTAGAGCGAGTCGGCAACCACCGCCTCAAGCTGTTCCTCTGCTTCGCGGTAGCGACCCTCGGCAAACAGGAAGGCAGCATAGTTGTTGCGAGCGCGGGAGAAGTCCCGGTCCAGGCGAATGGCCTTGCGGTAGCTCTCCTCCGCCAGCTCTTTCTCGCCCGTGCTCTGGTAGACCAGCGCGAAAGCCTCGTGGACTTCGGCGTTGCGATCATTGATCTCAGCGGCGTGTTTCAGGTTGCGCTTGGCATTGTCCCAGTCACCCTCGCCAATGTACTTGCGGGCCAGCTCCACCCGCCGCTCCAGGGCGCGTTCGGGGGACGGGGGATCGGTGAATACCCGCTCGGTAGTCGTCACGCAGCCCGTCAGCCACAGTGCCGGCAACAGCCAGCACCACCACAAGCCTCGCCACTGCGCTGTCACACTCACCCTGATGCCACCTCCCCGATGCTCGCCGCCTGGCGGTAGCGCTCGCTGCGCCGCGTGCGATCGACCACCTGACCGACCAGCTGACCACAGGCGGCGTCGATATCGTCGCCGCGGGTGGTCCGAACCGTGACAATATAGCCTGCATCGACCAGCACTTGCCAGAAACGCGACACAGCGTTGCCACTGGGGCGGCGATAATCCGAGTTGGGGAAGGGATTGAAGGGAATCAGGTTGATCTTGCAGGGAAAGTCCCGCAGCAATGCGGCCAGCTCCCGGGCATGCTCCGGCTGATCGTTGACACCCGCCATCAGCGTGTACTCCACCGTCACCACCCGCTTGGTGTCCGCCTGGGCGTCGATGTAGCGCCGGGCGCTGTCCAGCAGCCGGGCGATGGGGTACTTGCGATTGATCGGCACCAGCTCATTGCGCAGCGCATCGTTGGATGCGTGCAGGGATATCGCCAGGGACACTTCGCTCAGCTCGGCCAGGCGATCCAGGGCGGGTACCACACCCGAGGTGCTCAGGGTTACCCGGCGCTTGGAGATACCGTAGCCCAGGTCATCCAGCATGATGTCCATGGCCGCCACCACGTTGTCGAAATTCAGCAGGGGCTCGCCCATGCCCATCATCACCACATTGGTCACCACCCTGCCCTTGCCGGACTGGAAGGCGTCGTAGGACTTGATGGCCAACCACACCTGGCCGATGATTTCCGCGGCGCTGAGGTCGCGCTGGAAACCCTGCTTGCCGGTGGAGCAAAAACTGCAGTCGAGGCTGCAACCCACCTGGGAGGACACGCACAGGGTGGCGCGGCTGCCATCGGGGATCAGCACCGCCTCGACCAGCCCGCCGCCATCCACGCGGATCGCCCACTTGCGGGTACCGTCACTGGAGTCGTACTGACTGACGATCTCCGGCGGGCGCACCTCGGCCACGGCCAGCAGTTTTTCACGCAGGGCCTTGCCCAGGTTGGACATGGCGCCGATGTCGGTGATGCCGGCGTGGTGAATCCATTTCATCACCTGCTGGGCTCTGAACTTCTTCTCCCCCAGCTCGAGGAAGAAAGCTTCCAGCTGCGCACGGTTCATCCCCAGCAGGTTGACCCTGGCGGTGGTGGAGCTGGCGATAAGATCCGTGCTCATGCTGTGACTCCCGGCCCGCGCTCAGGCGCGGGCGCAAATCTCGCTGGCGGCGAAAAAGTAGGCGATCTCGCGTTCGGCGGAGGCCGGCGAATCGGAACCGTGCACCGCATTGGCGTCGATGGACTCGGCGAAATCAGCGCGGATGGTACCCGCTTCGGCTTCTTTCGGATTGGTTGCTCCCATCAGCTCGCGGTTCCTGGCGATGGCGTTATCACCTTCCAGGACCTGGACCATGACCGGACCGGAGGTCATGAATTCGATCAGCGCCGGAAAGAAGGGGCGCTCGCGGTGCTCGGCGTAAAATCCACCCGCCACCTCTTCGCTGAGATGCAGCATCTTGGCAGCCACCACCCGCAGCCCCGCGCCCTCAAAACGCGAGTAGATCTGGCCGATGACATTTTTGCCGACGGCATCAGGCTTGACGATGGACAGGGTGCGTTCTACGGCCATGTAACAATCTCCAGGAAAGACAAAAAAGAGCCCGGGGAGAGCCCCGGATCACGAAGCGCGCGATTATACGGAATTTGCGCCCTGTTTTCACCCTGAACGCAGCGATAAGCCCGAACACTTCCCCACTGAAATCAATCACTTGGGGAAAAGCGACAATTTCACGGTCAGCGCCGCAGGCGCTCGACCACCTCCGTCAGATGCGCGGCGGCGCGATCCACCTCGTCGGGGCCGGTAAACCGACCGAAACTGACGCGCAGGGCGCTGTGGGCCAGCGCGTCGGAAACGCCGATCGCACGCAGTACATGGGAGGGCTCCAGGCTTTCGGAATTACAGGCCGAACCACTGGAGACAGCAAGCTCCGCCAGGGCCGCCAGCAGGCTCTCGCCGTCCACACCCTCCACGCTCAGATTGACCACGCCGGGCAGGCGTTGTTCCGCGTGACCATTGAAATGCAGCCCCTCAAGGCCGGCGATCGCTGCCAGGAAGCGCTGGCGCAGTGACGCCAGATGCTCGCTGTCGCGGGACATTTCCTCCGCGGCAATGGCAGCCGCCGCACCCAGGCCGGCGATCTGGTGCGTCGGCAGGGTGCCGGAACGCATGCCGCGCTCGTGCCCGCCACCGTGCATCTGTGCCGCCAGCTGGGCCCGCGGCTGGCGGCACACCCAGAGCACCCCGATACCCTTGGGGCCGTAGAACTTGTGACCCGAGACCGAGAGCAAATCGACCGGCAAATCCCGCAGCGACAAGGGCAGCTTGCCCACCGACTGGGCGGCGTCGACATGCAGCAGGACCCCGGCCTCCCGGGTGATCTCGCCGATAGCAGCGATGTCGTTGATGGTACCCAGCTCATTGTTGACATGCATGACGCTGGCCAGGATCGTATCCGGCCGCAGGCTTTGCGCGATGGCCTCGGGCTGAATCAGCCCCTGGGCATCGGGCGCCACGTAGGTCACCTCGAAACCGCGGGTTTCCAGCCAGGCACAGCTGTCGAGAACGGCCTTGTGCTCGATCGCCGTGGTCACGATGTGGCGCCCGCGTGCCTGGTGAAATTCCGCCACGCCCTTGATGGCGAGGTTGTCGGCTTCGGTCGCACCGGACGTGAACACGATCTCCCGCGGGTCGGCACCCAGCAGGTCGGCGACCTGGCGCCGCCCCTGCTCCACCGCCTGCTCGGCGCGCCAGCCATAGACGTGGGAACGGGAGGCGGGATTACCGAACACACCATCCATCCCGAGGTGCTTCGCCATCACTTCGGCGACTCGTGGGTCAACTGGCGTCGTCGCCAGATAGTCGAGGTAGACCGGTGATTGCATGGTGGTCAGAGCTGTTTCAAGGTCAGCATACCGTCAACCCGGGCGCGCGCATCCTGGCGTGCGGAGATGGACTGCACCTCACTGCGGCGCACCAGGGAGGCGAGACTGATGCCACTCAGGAAGCCATGGATTTGGCGGCTCAGATCTTCCCACAGGTGATGCGTCAGACAGACTTCGCCCTGCTGGCAGTCGGCCTTGCCGGCGCAGCCTGTGGCATCCACCGCCTCGTCGACGGCATCGATGATCTCGGCCACGAAAATGGCGTCATCCGGGCGGCTGAGGCGATAGCCGCCGCCGGGACCGCGGACACTGGTGACCAGCTGTCGCCGGCGCAGACGGGAGAACAACTGCTCGAGGTAAGACAGCGAAATGTCCTGCCGACTGGAAATATCCGCCAGGCTGACCGGCCCGGCAGTCCCGTGCAGGGCGAGATCCAGCATGGCAGTGACGGCGTAGCGGCCCTTGGTCGTCAGGCGCATGGCGACCCCCGGTCTGAGAAAGGCCCGAGTATGCAATACCCGACTATTTAGGTCAACTTTTGTCCCGCGGGGTCTGCTTGAGGGTTTCTGTCAGGATGCCGCGCAGGATATTCAGCTCCATCTCGTCCAGCCGCACCCGCCCGTAGAGGCGGCGCAGGCGGGTCATCAGCTGGCGTGGCGCCGCGGGGTCCAGGAAACCGATCGCCACCAGGGTTTCTTCGAGGTGGGTGTAGAAGCGCTCCATGTTCTCGCGGGTGGCGAAGGGCGCATCCCACTGGTCCTCCGGCTGCTCCGGCAGCTCACCCGCCACCTGCAGCATGCGCAGCTCGTAGCAGACAATCTGCACCGCCATGGCCAGATTGAGGGAGCTGTAATCCGGATTCGTGGGCACGTGCAAATGCAAGTTGCACAGCTGAAGCTCATCGTTGGTCAGGCCGCGATCCTCGCGCCCGAAGAGCACGGCCACCTGCTCGCGACTCGAGCGCTGGGCCACCTGCTCGGCGCAGCGCCGCCCGTCCAGCACCGGCCAGGGGATACGCCGACCGCGGGCACTGGTGCCGACCACGAACTGACAGTCGGCAATCGCCTCCTCGAGGGAAGCGACCACTTCGGCCTGCTCGAGAACATCCAGCGCCCCCGCCGCCCGCCAGATGGCGCGTTCGTCGGGATACTGTCGCGGCGCCACCAACACCAGCCGCGACAGCCCCATGTTCTTCATGGCCCGGGCAGCCCCGCCAATATTGCCGGGATGCGAGGTGTTCACCAGTACGATACGGATATTGTCAAAATCCATGGATTCAGCTGCCGTCGCCGCGCGAGAAAAGCCGGCGAGTATAGCAGATTGCCGGTGTCGCCCGGCGCATAACTGCTGCTATAATCCGCCGCCCCACATACCGCACCCAGGACTGTCCTATGGAACCCATGGTCAACATCGCGCTGCGCGCCGCCCGCAAGGCCGGAGAACAGATCGTGCGCGCCTCGGATGACCTGGACCGGCTCAACGTGCGCAGCAAGGGTCGCAACGACTTCGTTTCCGAAGTGGACCACGCCGCGGAGCGGGAAATCCGCTACCACCTGAACAAGGCCTACCCCGACCACGCCATCCTGGGCGAGGAGGAGGGACTGATCGGCGACGAGAACGCCGAGTACCGCTGGGTCATCGACCCTCTGGACGGGACCACCAACTTCCTGCGCGGCATTCCCCACTACGCAATTTCGATTGCCTGCCTGTACCGCGGCAAGGTCGAACATGCGGTCGTGGTCGACCCGGTGCGCCGGGAAGAATTTACCGCCTCCCGCGGCCGCGGCGCCCAGCTCAACGGCCACCGCATCCGCGTCAGCAGCCGCCCGAGCCTGGACGGCGCTTTGCTGGGTACCGGCATTCCCTTCAAGAATCACTGCGACAGCCAGCTGCCCAGCTACACCAAGTCCCTGGAGCTGCTGGCCGCCCAGTGCGCCGGCATCCGCCGCGCTGGCGCCGCCTCCCTGGACCTGGCCTACGTTGCCGCCGGCCGCCTCGACGCCTTCTGGGAACTGGGCCTGGCGCCCTGGGACATGGCCGCGGGCGCTCTGCTGGTCAAGGAAGCTGGCGGGCTGGTGGCCGACGTGGATGCCTCGGACCGCTTCATGGATTCGGGCAACATCGTGGCCGGCAATCCCAAGTGCTTCAAGGCGGTCCTTCAGGTCACCCGCCCCCTCCTCGCTCGCCGCGAAGCTGCCGGTTCCGATTCCGCCGAGGATTGAGCACCCTCGCCTGACCTCGCCGGCCGGCCTGCCCGGCTGGTTGCTCTGCCCGGGTACTTCGAACACGGAGGACGGCGAGGTAGCCAAGGGCGTTCCGGGACCGTCGGCGGCCAGGGAGGGCCGCCAACGAGCGTACAGGGATGTATACACAGCGTGTCCCGGAACGCCCTTGGCTACCTTGCCGCCCGGGTTTGCTTACAACCGGTGCGGCAGGCAGCCGCAACAGAGACTGTCAGGGCGCCAGGTCGTCCTGCTCTGCCCCTTCCTTGACCGGAATCATCAGGTCCTCCTTGCTGACATTGAGCATCAGCAGGGTATTCGCCGCCACGTAGATGGACGAATAGGTACCGATGACCACACCGACCAGCAGGGCGATGGCAAAGCCATATATCATGTCGCCACCGAACACCGCCAGCGCCACCAGCACCAGCAAGGTGGTCAAGGAGGTCACCAGGGTGCGACCCAGGGTCTCCGAGAGGGAAATGTTGATGATCGAGACCGGGCCCTCGCCACGCACCTTGCGGAAATTCTCACGGATGCGGTCGGAAACCACGATGGTGTCGTTGAGGGAGTAACCGATGACCGCCAGCAGGGCTGCCAGCACGGTGAGGTCGAAGTCCATGCCAGTGATGGAGAAAAAGCCCAGTGTAATCACGATATCGTGGAACAGGGCCGCCACCGCGCCGACGGCGAATTTCATCTGGAAGCGGAAGGCGATGTAGAGCATCACCAGGCCCAGGGCCAATAGAATGGCCAGGCCGCCCTGCTCCCGCAACTCCGCGCCCACCTGGGGGCCGATAAACTCCGTCCGACGCAGCTCCACCGTGCCTTCGAAGTTGTCCTGCAGCAGCGTCAGCATGGCCCGGGCATCGGCATCCGACTTGCCCTGGGGCAGACGGATCAGTACATCGCGGTCGGTGCCAAAGGCCACGACCACCGCACCGGCAAAGCCATTGCCGTCCAGCAGCCCGCGAATGGCACTGAGATCCGCGGTTTCACTGTAGTGGACTTCCACCAGGGTGCCGCCGGTGAAATCGAGGCCCCAGTTCAACTGGCGGGTCGCGAGAGAGCCGATCGACAGGACCAGCAGGACCACCGACAGGCCGAGGGCCAGCTTGCGCTGCCCCATGAAGTTCAAGACTTTCATGCCTGCGCCTCCTTGACAGACCCGATGGACAGAGTGCGCACCTTGCGGCCACCGTAAATCAGGTTGACCAGTGCGCGGGTACCGACAATGGCGGTAAACATCGAGGTCACGATGCCCACCGACAGGGTCACTGCGAAGCCCTTAATCGGGCCAGTGCCCACGGCATAGAGAATCACCGCGACGATCAGGGTGGTGATGTTGGCGTCGAGAATGGTCGACAGGGCCGCATCATAGCCCTGGTGAATCGCCATCTGGGGACTTCGCCCCTGTTTCAGCTCCTCGCGTATCCGCGAGAAGATCAGCACGTTGGCGTCCACCGCCATACCGACCGTGAGCACGATACCGGCGATGCCGGGCAGAGTCAGCGTAGCCCCGATCAGTGACATGAAGGCCACCAGCAGAATCAGGTTGGCACTCAGGGCGAGCACGGCAATGACGCCGAACAGGCGGTAGTAGAAGATCATGAACAATACCACCAGCCCGAGGCCGTACTGCACTGACTTGACCCCCAGGCGAATGTTTTCCGCACCCAGGGACGGGCCCACGGTGCGTTCTTCGACAAAGGTGATCGGCGCGGCGAGGGCGCCGGCGCGCAGCATCAGCGCCAGCTCGGACGCCTCCAGCGGGCTGTCGAGACCGGTGATCTGGAACTGCGCCCCGAGGGCCGACTGGATCACCGGTGCGGTGAGCAGTTTCTTCTCGTCGTAGGGGATCTGGATCGGCTTCTCGGTGCCGTCCGCCTGAACTTCGTAGCGGGTGCGGTATTTGCGCTCGATGAACAGCACGCCCATGCGGCGCTTGATGTTGTTGCGGGTGGCCCGGGACATCAGCGTGCCCCCCTCGCTGTCCAGGCTGATCTGCACGTTTGGACGACCGTTCTCGTCGAAACTGGCCTGGGCATTGGCGACGTGCTCGCCGGTGATGATCACGTCACGCTCGAGCCATTCGCTCATCCCGGCGCGCTCTTCACCGCGGTACTCGAATTCCTGTTTCTCGGATTCCGGGGCATCCAGGTTCGCCACCAGGCGGAATTCCAGGTTGGCCACCGTACCCAGGATGCGCTTGGCCTCGGCCGTGTCCTGGATCCCGGGCAGCTCCACCACGATACGGCTGCGGCCCTGGCGCTGTACCAGGGGCTCGGAAACCCCCAGCTCGTTGACCCGGTTGCGCAGGGTGGTCAGGTTCTGGCTGACGGCGTAATCGGCGATCTCGCTGATCATCTGCTCGGTCATGGCGGCGTAGAGAATCCAGTTGTCACCCTCCTCCACCCGGTCCAGGAACAACTCGGGATGCTCGTCGGCCACCAGCTCGCGGGCCCGATCGCGGTCCGCCTCGCTGCGGAAGCGGGCCTCGACCCGCCCTTCGCGATCCTGGCCAACCATGCCGCGGATACGCTCCTCCCGCAGCAGGCGCCGCACCGAGTTCTGGTAGAACTCCTGACGCCGCTCCACCGCGGCATCGATATCCACTTCCAGCTTGAAGTGCACCCCGCCACTGAGGTCGAGGCCCAGCTTCATCGGCTGCGCACCGAAGTCACTGAGCCACTCCGGCGTGGTGGGCGCGAGGTTCAGGGCGACGATAAAGCCGTCGCCGAGGGCGCGCTGCAGGCGCGCCTGGCCCACCAGCTGCTGGTCGGCACTGCGCAGGCGGATCAGGGCGTTGCGGCCACCGGGATCGATCTCCTCACCGAAGTGCTCAATGCCAGCCTCCTCCAGGGCCTGGGTGGCCCGCGCCAGGGTCTGCTCGTCGATCACCTGGGCGCTGCTGGCACCGGTTACCTGCAGGGCCGGATCGGGGGCGTAGAGGTTGGGTGCCGCGTAGAACAACCCGAGGCACAGCACGGCCAGTACCAGCAGGTATTTCCACAGAGGGTAGGAGTTCAGCATGACATTACTCGGGCCCGAAAAAGGCCGTCCATTATAGAGAAACAGGCAGGGGTCACAAGGACCGCCCGGCGGGCGGCCCTCCAGCTTATCCCAACCAGCGGCGTGCGTTGCGGAACAGGCGCAGCCAGGGGCCGTCCTCGCCCCATTCCGCCGGCGCCCAGGAGTGCTGCACCGTGCGAATTACCCGCTCCGGGTGCGGCATCATCACGGTCACCCGTCCGTCGCGACTGGTCACACCGGCGATACCCAGCGGCGAACCGTTGGGGTTGGCCGGGTAGCGCTCGGCCACCGACAGGTCGTTTTCCAGGTAACGCAGGGCCACCTGGGCGCCACTGTCGCAGCTGCGCTGCGCCTGCTCGTCACTGAATTCGGCGCGGCCCTCGCCGTGGGCCACGGCGATCGGCATGTGTGAACCCGACATGTCGGCGAGCAGAATCGAGGGGTTCTCCTCCACCCGCACCAGGGCCAGGCGCGCCTCGAACTGCTCCGAGCGGTTGCGGCGGAAGCGCGGCCAGTGCTCGGTACCCGGAATCAGCGACTGCAGGCTGGAGACCATCTGGCAACCGTTGCAGACACCCAGGGTGAAGCTGTCATCGCGCAGGAAGAAGGCGGCGAACTGCTCGCGCAGACCCTCGTTGAAGAGGATGTTTTTCGCCCAGCCCTCGCCGGCACCCAGCACGTCGCCGTAGGAAAAGCCGCCGCAGGCGACCAGGCCCTTGAAGTCCTGCAGGTGATGGCGCCCGCTGTGCAGGTCGCTCATGTGCACATCGACCGGCGTGAAACCGGCGCGGTGGAAGGCCGCGGCCATTTCCACCTGGCCATTCACGCCCTGCTCGCGCAAGACCGCCACCCGCGGACGGGCGCCGGTGGCAATGAAGGGCGCCGCAATATCCTCGGCCGGATCAAAGCTCAGCCCAGCCGACAGCCCCGGGTCCTCGGCGGTGATGCGGGCAAACTCCTCGTCGGCACAGGCGGGGTTGTCACGCAGGGCCGCCATGGCGTGACTGGTGCGCGACCACAGGGCCTGCAGGCGGTCGCGACGGTCCTCCAGCAAGAGGCTGTCGCCGGACTGCAGGCGCACACGGTTGCCGGGCACCGCCCGGCCCAGCACCTGCAGGCAATCGCCGAGCCCCAGTTCGGCCGCACGCTGCTGCAGCTGCGCCAGATCGGCCCGGGCGATCTGCAGGACAGCCCCCGCCTCCTCGGTAAACAGGGCGGCCAGCGGCGCTGCGCCAGCGCCCGGGATATCCAGTTCCAGCCCACAGTGGCCGGCAAAGGCCATCTCCAGCAGGGTTACCAGCAGACCGCCGTCAGAGCGGTCGTGGTAAGCCAGCAGGCGTTCGCCGGCCAGCAGCTCCTGGACCAGGGTGAAGAAACCGCGAAGATCCTCCGGGCGTTCCACATCCGGCACCCGGTCCCCCAGCTGGCCGTAGACCTGGGCCAGTGCCGAGCCGCCGAGGCGGCAGGCGCCGCGGCCGAGATCCAGCAGCACCAGCACGGCATCCGCCTCGGGCTGCAGTTGCGGCGTGACCGCCAGGCGGGCATCGGTGACCGGCGCGAAGGCGGAGACGATCAGCGACACCGGCGCCGTCACCGCCTTCGCCTGATCACCCTCCTGCCACTGGGTGCGCATGGACATGGAGTCCTTGCCCACCGGAATGGTGATACCCAGGGCCGGGCAGAACTCCAGGCCCACCGCGCGCACGGTGTCGTAGAGGGTGACATCCTCGACACCGTGGCCCGCCGCGCACATCCAGTTGGCGGAAAGCTTGATGTCCTGCAGCCGCGCCACCGGCGCCGCGCAGAGATTGGTAATCGCCTCGGCCACCGCCATCCGGCCCGATGCCGGCCCGTCGATCAGGGCCAACGGGGTGCGTTCACCCATGGCCATCGCTTCCCCGGCATGACTGTCATAGGAGACCGTGGTCACCGCACAGTCGGCCACCGGCACCTGCCAGGGCCCGACCATCTGGTCCCGGGCCACCATCCCGGTCACCGTGCGGTCACCGATGGTAATCAGGAACTGCTTGCTGGCCACGGTGGGAAGCTGCAGGACCCGCTCCAGGGCGTCTTCCAGGGGGGCGTCGATACGCACGGGCGCGTGCGCTACCGGGCGACGTACCACGTCCCGATGCATCTTCGGTGGCTTGCCGAACAGCACCGACATGGGCAGGTCCACCGGGCGGTTATCAAAATGCGGGTCCGCCAGCACCAGGCACTGCGCTTCCGTGGCCTCGCCCACCACGGCATAGGGCGCACGCTCGCGTTCGCAGATGGCCGCGAAGCGCGGCATGTCGCCGGGCTCCACCGCCAGCACATAGCGCTCCTGGGATTCGTTGCACCAGATGGCCAGGGGCGACATGCCCGGCTCGTCGTTGGGCACCGCACGCAGGTCGAAGCGACCACCGCGACCGCCGTCCTTGACCAGCTCCGGCAGCGCGTTGGACAGACCGCCGGCACCGACGTCGTGAATAAAGGCAATCGGGTTGTCGGCACCCAGCTGCCAGCAGCGGTCGATGACCTCCTGGCAGCGGCGCTCCATCTCCGGGTTCTGGCGCTGCACCGAGGCGAAGTCGAGATCCTCGTCACTGGCGCCGCTGGCCATGGAGGACGCCGCCCCGCCGCCGAGGCCGATCAACATGGCCGGGCCGCCGAGCACCACCAGTTTGGCGCCGGCGCTAAACTGGCCCTTCTCGACATGCTCCTCGCGGATATTGCCGTAGCCCCCGGCGATCATGATCGGTTTGTGGTAACCGCGACGCTCCTCGCCATCCGGCCCCGGGGCATCCAGCTCGAAGCTGCGGAAGTAACCGCAGAGGTTGGGGCGGCCAAATTCATTGTTGAAGGCGGCGCCGCCAATCGGCCCCTCCAGCATGATCTGCAGGGGAGAGACAATGCGCCCGGGCCGCCCGTAGTCGGACTCCCAGGGCTGGGGCAGCTCGGGAATGCACAGGTTGGAGACGGAGAAACCGGTCAGGCCCACCTTGGGCTTGGAGCCCCGGCCCACGGCACCTTCGTCGCGAATCTCGCCCCCCGAGCCGGTACCGGCCCCGGGGAAGGGGGCGATGGCGGTCGGGTGATTGTGGGTTTCCACCTTCATCAACAGGTGAATGTTCTCGTCGGAGAAGCCGTACTCGCCGCTCTCCGGGTCGGGATAGAAGCGCCCCGCCCGATGTCCGCGCACTACCGCGGCGTTGTCGGAATAGGCCGAGAGCACATCTTCGCCGCCACAGGCGTGGGTGTTGCGGATCATCGCGAACAGCGAGTGGCTCTGCTCCTCGCCATCGATGCTCCAGCTGGCGTTGAAGATCTTGTGCCGGCAGTGCTCGGAGTTCGCCTGGGCGAACATCATCAGCTCCACATCACTGGGATTGCGGCCCAGGGCGGTAAAGCTTTCTACCAGATAGTCGATCTCGTCATCCGCCAGGGCCAGGCCCAGCGCGCGGTCCGCCTGCTCCAGGGCGGAGCGCCCCCCCGCAAGCACATCGACACTGCCCATGGGGGCAGGCTCGGCATGCTCGAACAGGCAACTTGCCGCCTCCAGGCTGTCGAGAACACTCTCGGTCATGCGATCGTGAAGCAGCGCCTTAACCTGCTGCCGACTCGCGGCGTCCAGGCCCTCCGGCAGTTTCAGCCAGAAGGCGGTGCCCCGCTCGAGGCGGCGAACCGCTCCCAGACCACAGTTGTGGGCGATGTCGGTGGCTTTGCTGGCCCAGGGGGAGATGGTCCCCGGGCGCGGCACGACCAGCGACAGTGTCGAAGCGGCGATCGCCGCCGCGCTCGGAGCGGACGGTGCACCGGCGGCCGGAGAAGCGTCCCCAAGCAACTGACTCAGTCGCAGGTCATCGCCGTCGGCGAGCGCTGCGGAAAGTTCGGCAAAGTGGACAAACTGGCTGTCCAGCAGGCGAATATCGGGGTGGATGGCAGACAGCTTTTCGGCCAGCTTGTCAGCCCGGAAGGGAGACAGGGCCGGGGCACCGCGCAGGATCAACATGCTGTGGCGAGCTCCAGGAGGGATCAAATGGAAGCTCGCTATTGTACGTGATCCCGGCGCCCCGGTTAAGGCGACATATCTACACTAGACGAAGAAGTCGCTCGAGTCGGCGCCCAGGAGCACGGAACCGAAATTGCGCCCAAAGGCGGTCGGGTTGTTGGCTACGTGGGCCCGGCCAGTGTGGATATCCATGAAGCGCTGCTGCAACTCGTTACCCAGGAAGACCGAGCTGCCACCGGCGGAGGAAAACAGGCTGTCGATCACGCCCATGCAGCGCTCGATGACCAGGGAGGCCTGGTAGCGGTACTTGATGCGCTCCAGCACCGGCACCGACTCCCCGGCACGCACCTGCGCCATCATGCGATCAAAGTTGCTGAACAGAATCGCCTCCAGTTCGTCCAGGGTGTTGACCGCGGCGGCAATACGCTCCTGGGTGGCAGTGTCACCGGCGAGCTTGGTGACATCACCGCTGGCCTTGCCCAGTACCGTGCGGCGATAGATATCCACCGCATCGCGGGCGGCGCCGATCGCCGGGGTACAGACCACGCGCACGAAGAGCTGGGCCCAGGGCAGACGATACAGCGGCGCGCTGTCCGCGGTCACGCCGGGGTTGGTGCCCTGGAAGCCGTCTTCGGCCTTGTGGGTGCGATAGTCGGGCACGAAGACATCCTCCACGACGATATCCTTGGACCCGGTGCCCTGGAGACCCATGACGTGCCAGGTGTCGACGATTTCGTAGTCGCGGCGGGGCACCAGGAAAGTGCGGAAGCCGCCGTCCGGGCAGATGGCACCCAGCAGCGCCCAGGTGCAGTGATCGCTGCCGCTGCTCCAGCCCCAGCGGCCGCTGAAGCGGAAACCGCCCTCGACTTCGGTCACCTTGCCCATGGGCGCATAGGCCGAGGAAGCCCGGGCATGAATGTCCTCACCCCAGACCTCCTCCTGGGCGCGCTCATCCATCAGCGCAATCTGAAAGGCGTGCACTGCCACGATGCCCGCGGCCCAGGCCGTGGACATGCAATTTTCCGCGATCGCCAGGTGCATGCGGAAGAAGTCCTGGGGGTCGACCTCGAGACCACCCCAGCGCTTCGGCTGCAGCGCCAGGAAGAAGCCGGCCTCCTTGAGCGCATCGATGTTTTCCTGGGGCACCATGCGCTCCTCGCGGGCGCGACCGGCATTGCCCCGGAACAGTTCGCCCAGGGCAGCCACCTTGGCAAAAACCTCATTGGCACCGGTTTCGGGGCGGTGAGTCAGGGGAAGCGCGGGAAGTGTCATACTATTGTTCTCCGGGTTGACGGTTGACAGGCTCAAGCGTAGCGCTGAAACAGATTCCGCCCATACCTTGAATAGGGGATCAGTCGGGCTTTGTCCACTTTCCGTAGAGCTTCGCAGATTCCACCGACCCGGTTACCATGGCCCCATGCGTTCCTATCTCGCTCTTTTACTGTTCGCTCTGCTGCTGGCGGGATGCCAGCAGCGGGACAGCCTGCGCGATATTCTCGATGGCGGCGAGCTGGTGGTGGTCAGCCGCAGCAGCCCGACCACCTTCTACCTGGGACGCGAAGGACCCACCGGCTTTGAGTACGATCTGGCGCAACTCCTCGCCGAGGACCTGGGCGTCGAGCTGCGCCTGGAACCCGCTTTCACCCTGACCGAGGTGCTGTCGCACCTGGAACGTCGGGAAGCCCACCTGGCCGCGGCCGGCCTCAGCCTGACAGCGGAACGCGCGGCCCGTTTCCACCACTCCGTGCCCTACGCCGAGATCAGCACCCAGGTGATCTACCGCACCGGCCAGAGACGCCCCGCGGACATGGACGACCTGGGCGATCTGCGCCTGGTGGTGCTGGCCGGCAGCTCCCACGAGCAGACCCTGGAACGGCTGCAGGCATCCACCCAGCCGGGTCTGCGCTGGCAGTCCCTGGCGGAGGCGGACTCGACCGAACTGCTGGAGCGCGTGGAAAACGGCGAGGCCGAGCTGGCCATGCTGGACGCCAATGAGTTTCGCATCCAGCAGGCACTCTATCCGCGCCTGGCGGTCGCTTTCGATCTCGGCGAGATCCAGGAAATGGTCTGGTACATGGCGCCGGGGGAGCCCGGGGCAGCCCTGCAGGCCAGGGTCAATGATCTGTTCCAGCGCCTGCGCGAGGAGGGACGGCTGGAGCTGCTGAAAGACCGCCATTTCGGCCACGCCAGCGCCCTCTCCCGCATCGGCTCCCACACCTTTGCCCGCAGCATTCGCACCCAGCTGCCGGAGTGGCGGGGGATGATTCGCCAGGTGGCAGCGGAATACCAGCTGGACTGGCGCCTGCTGGCGGCCATCGCCTACCAGGAATCCCACTGGGACCCGGAGGCAACCTCCCCCACCGGGGTGCGGGGCATGATGATGCTGACGACGCCCACGGCGGAGGAAATGGGCGTCAGCAATCGCACCGACCCCCTGCAGAGCCTGCGAGGGGGCGCCCGCTACTTCAAACAGCTGCGCCGGCGACTGCCTGGGGACATTCCCGAACCGGACCGCACCTGGATGGCGCTGGTTGCCTACAACATTGGCCGCGCCCACCTCTCCGACGCCCGCGTCCTGACCGAGCGGATGGGGGGCGACCCCCACCGCTGGGCGGACCTGATGGAGTACCTGCCACTGCTGCAGAAACGGGAGTACTACCGCACCACCAAATACGGCTTCGCCCGGGGCCTCGAGGCCGTCAACTACGTACAGAACATCCGCCACTACTACAGCATTCTGCAGTGGCAGGATCAGCCCGCCGAGAAACCCAGTCCGCCGCTGGATACCCGGGAATTTCTGCCTGAGGTTTTGCGGGGTGTCCGCCTGCAGGCACTCTAGCGCAGCACGCGGGCACCGGGCCCGGTATCAGACGCGAGGCTGACGCCGCGCACGAAAGAAGTCGCGCAGCCGCCCGGATGCTTCATCAGCCAGCACGCCCTCCCGCCAGCTCACCCGGTGGTTATAGAAGTCACTGGAGAGCAGCTGACACTGGCTGCACACCGCACCCGCCCGGGGCTCGCGGGTCGCAAACACCAGAGTCTGCACCCGCGCGTGCACCATGGCCCCCACGCACATGGTGCAGGGTTCCAGCGTCACGTAGAGAACCGCACCGGGTAGGCGGTAATTGCCCACCTGCGTCGCCGCAGCCCGAAGGGCGACAATCTCGGCGTGGGCAGTCGGGTCGCGGACCGAGATCACCTGGTTAAAACCCTCACCCAGCAGTTCACCGTCCCGCACCACCAGGGCGCCGACAGGCACCTCGTCCCGCTCCGCCGCCAGATCGGCCAGCTGCAGCGCTCGCGCCATCCACTCTTGATCATCGCTGAAGGTCACTGCTACCCCTATCATCACACCATGCCGGCGCGATGATAGCGTGGATCCCTTCAATTTTTCGATCGTGAACTTCGAGCGAATTCAGTTCTCTGAAACAGAGAGTCACGGTACTGTGAATCCACAGTCCCTCAGGAAGGAGAACATCATGACGCAGAGTGACAAGGCCCCAGCCGGCAAATGCCCGGTCATGCATGGCGGCAACACATCCGCAGGCAAAACCTCAATGGACTGGTGGCCGGAGAGCCTGAACCTGGACATCCTGCACCAGCACGACCGCAAGACCAACCCGATGGACGCCGACTTCGACTACCGCGAGGCGCTCAAGACGCTGGACTTCGACGCCCTCAAGCGCGACATGCACGCGCTGATGACCGACAGCCAGGACTGGTGGCCAGCGGACTGGGGGCACTATGGCGGCCTGATGATCCGCCTGTCCTGGCACGCCGCGGGCACCTACCGCATTGCCGACGGTCGCGGTGGCGGCAGCACCGGCAACCAGCGCTTCGCCCCGATCAACTCCTGGCCCGACAACGTCAGCCTGGACAAGGCGCGCCGCCTGCTCTGGCCGATCAAGAAAAAGTACGGCAACAAGATCAGCTGGGCCGACCTGATCGTCTACGCCGGTACCGTGGCCTATGAGTCCATGGGCCTGAAGACCTACGGTTTTGCCTTTGGCCGCGAGGACATCTGGCATCCCGAGAAAGACACCTGGTGGGGCGCCGAAAAAGAGTGGCTCGCCCCCTCTGACGAGCGCTACGGCGACGTGGACCAGCCGGACACCATGGACAACCCCCTCGCCGCGGTGCAGATGGGCCTGATTTACGTGAACCCCGAGGGGGTCAACGGTCAGCCCGACCCCCTGAAAACCGCCGCACAGGTGCGCGAGACCTTCGCCCGCATGGCCATGAATGACGAGGAAACCGTGGCCCTGACCGCCGGCGGCCACACCGTGGGCAAATGCCACGGGAACGGCGACGCCAGCAAGCTCGGCCCCGAGCCCGAGGCATCTGACGTCGAGGAGCAAGGCTTTGGCTGGAAGAACCCCCACGAGAGCGGTAAGGGCCGCTACACCGTCACCTCCGGGATCGAGGGTGCCTGGACGACCCACCCCACCCGCTGGGACAACGGCTACTTCCGGCTGCTGCTCGGCTACGACTGGGAGCTGAAGAAAAGTCCCGCCGGAGCCTTCCAGTGGGAGCCGGTCGATATCCAGGAAGAGGACAAGCCGGTGGACGTCGAAGACCCGTCGATCCGACTTAACCCGATCATGACCGACGCCGATATGGCGATGAAGATGGACCCGGTCTACCGCGAGATTTCCGAGCGCTTCTCCCGCGATCAGGCATACTTTTCCGAGGTCTTCGCCCGCGCCTGGTTCAAGCTGACCCATCGCGACCTGGGGCCCAAGGTCCGCTACATCGGGCCGGATGTCCCCGCGGAGGATCTGATCTGGCAGGACCCGGTACCCGCCGGCCCCACCGACTATGACGTGACTGCGCTCAAGCAAAAGCTCGCTGCCAGCGGGCTGAGCATTGGCGAGATGGTCGCGACTGCCTGGGACAGCGCGCGCACCTTCCGCGGCTCCGACCTGCGCGGTGGCGCCAACGGTGCCCGTATCCGCCTGGCGCCACAGAAGGACTGGGAAGGCAACGAGCCCGAACGCCTTGCCAGGGTCCTGTCAGTGCTCGAGCCCCTCGCCGCGGAAGCGGGTGCCAGCCTGGCCGACACCATTGTACTGGCGGGCAACGTCGGCATCGAGCAGGCCACCCAGGCCGCGGGAATCGAGATCGAGGTGCCCTTCGCACCCGGTCGTGGCGATGCCAGCGACGAGATGACCGACGCCGACTCCTTCACGCCCCTGGAGCCGATCCACGACGGATACCGCAACTGGCTGAAGCAGGACTATGTGGTCAAGCCGGAAGAACTGATGCTCGACAAGACCCAGCTCCTCGGTTTGACGGCGCCGGAGATGACCGTGCTGGTGGGCGGCATGCGCATGCTCGGCACCAACCACGGCGGCACCCAACACGGGGTGTTCACCGATCGCGAGGGTGTGCTCAGCAACGACTTCTTCGTCAACCTGACCGACATGGGGAATACCTGGAAGCCCGCGGGCAACGGCCTCTACGAGATTCGCGACCGCAATAGCGACGCGCTGAAGTGGACCGCGACCCGCCTCGACCTGGTGTTCGGCTCCAACTCGATCCTGCGCGCCTACGCAGAGGTCTACGCCCAGGACGACAACCGTGAGAAATTCGTGCGCGACTTCGTGGCCGCCTGGAACAAGGTCATGAACGCGGACCGCTTCGACCTGGCGTAACGCCCTCGGCGAGTCGGCGGCACATGATTGTCACCGACTCGCCGTGATACTCACACACTTCCCTGTCGCGCCAGCCGAGTCGTCGATACAGTGACTGCTGGTCTGGGGTGAACAGGTAAAAGCAATCGATCCCGTTGTCGCGGGCCTCCCCTTCCACTCGCCGCACCAGCTGCGAGGCGATCCCCCGCCCCCGCCACGCCGGCAGCACGAACACCGAGGCCAGCCAGGGCGTCAGCTCGGGGCGAGTGTCCATGTCCTGCGCCAGCAGGCTGGCCATACCGACCGCGGCGCCGTCCACGATTGCCGCGAACACCGAGGGCACGCCGCCATCCCCGCATCAGCGCTCGGGCACCTGAAGTCGGAACCACAGGGCGTACAGAGCCGGCACAAACAACAGGGTAATCGCCGTGCCCACGGCGATGCCGCCGATCAGCACGTAGGCCAACGGCCCCCAGAAGCTGTCCAGGGTCAGGGGCACAAAGGCGAATACCGCGGCCAGCGCGGTCAACACTACCGGCCTGGCGCGCTGCACCGCCGCCTCGATCACCGCGGTGGTCGCCTCCAGCCCTGCCTCCAGATTGTCCTGCACCTGCTGGGTGAGGATCATCGTGTTGCGCATGAGAATGCCGGACAGGCCGATCAGCCCGAGCAGGGCATTGATCCCGAAGGGCTGGTCGAACAGCACCATGGCGGCTACCGCTCCCACGAGCCCCAGGGGCGCCGTGGCCACCACGATAAACAGCCCCGAAAAAGAGCGCATCTGCAGCATGATGAGAATCAGCGTCAGGATCACCATCACCGGCTGCATTGCCTGGATCGAGGCTTCCCCCTTGGCCGAGCTCTCGATACTTCCCCCCAGTTCCATGTGGTAGTCGAGGGGCAGCTGGTTGCGGAAACTCTCCAGCTGCTGCCAGATGGCCATCTGCACCGCCGGCGCCTGGGCGCCGCGCACATCCGCCTGCACCGCCAGCACCCGCTGCCGGTTGTGGCGTTTGATCACCGGGTCCTCAAACTCCACGCTCAGCTCACCCAGCTGAATCAACGGCAGCTTGTCGCCGGACTGGTTGCGTATTTCCAGATGCTCCAGGTCGGGCAGAGAATCGCGCCGCGCCCGTGCTCGCAGTTCCACTGTGCGGACATCCCGGCGCAGTTCATCGATCGGCAGGCCGTCCAGCTGGAACTGCACCTGCCTGGCGACCTCGCTGGGTGTCAGGCCCATCAGGCGCAGTCGCTCGCTGTCCATTTTGAGCCGCACCACCGGCACCCTCTCGTCCCAGTCCAGGTGGGTGCCCGTGGTGTTCGGATGCGCGTCGACCCGTGCACTGACCTCCCGCGCCAGCTCCCTCAGGACCAGGGGGTCGGGACCAAGTATGCGGAAGGTAACTGGCCAGACCACGGGTGGGCCGTAGAACAGACGAGTCAGTCGAATACGGGCCTCGGGAAATTCGCCGGCATCCACGTGGGTCCGCAGGGTCTTCAGGATATGATCACGCCCATCGGCATCCTCGCCAATGGCGATAATCTTGGCAAATGCGGGGTTCGGCTGCTCCGGGTTGGCCGAGAGGAAAAAGCGGGGAGCCCCGGCGCCCACATAGGAGGACAGGCTGCGCACCTCGGGCATGTCCTCGAGGACAGCCTCCAGGCGCTGCACCACGCGGTCGGTCACACCGATCGCACTGCCCTGGGGCAGGTAGATTTCCACCAGGGCCTCGGGCCTGTCCGAGGCGGGAAAGAACTGCTTCTGTACCACGGTATTCATGCCCACCACACCCAGCGCCAGCAGAGCGACGGTCACCGCCACCACGCTCTTGCGGTGGCGAACGCAGGCTAGGATCAGCCCGCGCAGGCAACGGTAGAGTGGCGTCTGGTAGGCGTCCTCACCGTGCCCCTGACTGTGCAGGTCCGGCAACAGCTTCACGCCGAGCCAGGGGGTGAAGGTCACCGCCACCAGCCAGGACACCAGCAGGGAGAAGGCCATGACCCAGAAGATATTTCCCGCGTACTCACCGACGCCGGAGCGGGCAAAACCGATCGGCACGAAGCCCACCACCGTGACCAGGGTACCGAAGAGCATCGGCGCCGCGGTAACGTTCCAGGCATGGGTGGCCGCCTGGACCCGGTCCCAGCCGGCCTCCATCTTCACAATCATCATTTCGATGGCAATGATGGCGTCGTCCACCAGCAGGCCAAGGGCGATAATCAAGGCCCCCAGGGTGATTCGGTCGAGGTTGATCCCGGCCAGTTTCATCAACAGGAAGGCCAGCCCCAGGGTCACCGGTATGGCGATCCCCACGATGAGGCCAGCTCGCAGGCCGATGGAAAGAATGCTCACCGCCATCACTACGGCCACCGCGACCAGGAACTTCACCTGGAACAGGTCCACCGCCGCCCGGATCATGTCGGTCTGGTTGGTCAGGGTATGCAGGGTCATGCCCAGGGGCAGACGGCCGCGCTCGCGCTCCAGGAAGGCGGATAACTCCGCCCCAAAATCCAGCCCGTTCTCACCCTCGCGCATGACCACACCCAGCAGAATGGCATCCTCCCCGTGTGCCCTGACCAGGTAACTTGGCGGGTCCTCGTAACCGGAGTGGACGGTCGCGAGGTCCCCCAGGCGCAGCAGTCGATCACCAATGGCGACGGGGACCGCCTCCAGCGCACCGCGGGCGGAGAGGTCCGAGTCGATACGCAGGTAGGTTCGCGGCCCCTCGCGGTCGATGAAACCGGCGGGGGCCAGCTGGTTGTGCGCCGCGATGGCATCAAAAATCACTTCGGGGCGAACCCCAAGGTTGGCCAGACGCGCCGGATCGAACTCCACGAAAACCCGCTCGCTGCGCTCACCTAGGAGCAGCACCTTGCGCGTGCCGTCCAGGCGCTGCAAGCGGTCACGGATAGCCTCCGCCTCGCGGGTCAGGTCGGCCATCGGCAGGCCCGGTGCAGTCAGCGCCAGTAGCGAGAAGTAGACGTCGGAGAAATCATCGTTGACGATCGGGCCAATCACCCCCTCAGGCAGGTTCGGCGCCTCGTCCCACATCCGCTTGCGCACTTCATAGAAGAGGTCGGGCACCGCTTCACTGGGCGTATAGTCCTCGAACTCCACCTGCAGATCGACACGCCCCGGACGAATCACGGTTTCGATGCGATAGAGGTCCTCGACCTCCTGGATGCGCTGCTCCAGACGGTCGGCCACCTGCTCCTCAATCTCTTCCGGGGTCGCCCCCGGCCACAGGGCGGAGACCACCATGATGCGCACGGTAAAACTCGGGTCCTCGGCGCGCCCCAGCGTCGTGAAGGCATAGACCCCGGCCACTACTGACAGCAGCAAAAAGAACAGCGTGAGGGCACGCTCGCGCACCGCCAGGGCAGAGAGATTGGGGAAACTCATTGCCTGCGCTCCCGCACCGCCTGGCCGGGTTCCAGCAGATGGGTACCGAGCCGGATCACCGGCGTGCCGGCGGGCAGATCCACCGCCACCAGCACACGATCGTCGCGCAAACCGGCGATCGATACCGACACCGGGTGCGCCTCACCGTCGCGCAAGGTCCAGATTCGGGGACCCTCCCCACGTTCATCCAGCGCGGAGAACGGCAGGGCAAAGCGCTGCGAACTGCCGGTTTCGTGGAGATCAACCTGAACCACAACCCCAAGCGGCAAACTCTCGTCGCTGTCATCCAGCTGGTAGCGCGCGCGCCAGGTACGACTCGCCGGGTCCGCAGAGCCCGCCACTTCACGCAGGTGTATCGCGCGGGGCGGCTGGTCGCGCCAGCGAACCGTGCCCTGAACCGGAGCCGGCCCCACGTCGGGGAGGAACACCTCAATCTCGCGCTCGCCCCGTTGGGCCAGCAGAGCGACCGGCTCGCCCGCCGCCACAACCTGACCGGGCTCGCCACTGACCTCGATCAGCACCCCGCCCTGCGCCAGTCGCAAATCGGCATATTCGCGCTGATGGCGGGCACTGGCGAGACTGGCGGCAGCCGCGTCCACCCGGCTGCGGGCATCCTGCTCCGCCAGGCGAAAGCGCGCCAGGCTCTGGGCACTGACAAAATTCTGCGCCACCAGTTGTTCCTGACGCGAGAGTTCACTGACGGCCGTCTCCCGTGCCGCCCTGGCTGCAGCCAGTTCCGCCTCGGCAATGCGCAGCGCCTGGTCGAAATCCCGCGGGTCGAGGCGAAACAAAACCTGGCCAGGCGTCACCTTCTCCCCCGCATTGGCCCGGCGCTGCAGGATGCGCCCGCCAACCTGGAAGGCGAGTGGCGTTTCAAACCGCGCCCGCACAGTGCCGGAAAGCTGCAGGCGCTGATCCGAGGTCGCCCTCAGGGGCACCGTCAAAACCCAGTGGGCCGCGGGCGCCTGGGCCTGATTACCGGTATCCTCGCCACAGGCAGCCAGGGTAAACGCCGCCAGAATGGCGACCAGCCTTGCTCGCAACATGAAAGGTGATCCATCCGCCAATTTAGTGTACGGTATCGTACAGTAATTAAGAGGTACGCACCAGTGTCAAGCAAGCAGGCCAAAGCCGCACCGTCCTCTACCGCGAGCAACGCCCGGCCCGGGCGACCGCCCGACCCGGCCAAGCAACGCGCCATTCTCGACGCCGCGCGGTCACTGCTGTTCCAGGGGGGCCCGGGTGAGCTCTCCATGGAGGCCGTAGCGCGCCGGGCGGGTGTCTCGAAGGTGACGATCTACGCCCGCTATGCCAATCGCGAAGCCCTGCTCGACGCCGTAATTGGCGACCAGGCCAACAGCCTGATGGACAGCCTCAATCTGCAACCGGAAGACGCCTCCAGTGCCCGCAAGGCGCTGTGCAGCTTCGGCCAACAGCTGCTGAGCTTCGTCCTCGGTGAGGAGCACCAGGGCTTCCTGCGCCTGGTACTGGCCAGCCCCGCTTCTTCCCAGGCGATCCTGGCGCGTATCTACCGCTCGGGACCGGAAGCCACTCACGCGCAGCTGGAACACTGGATGACCCGGGCCGATGCCGCCGGCCTGCTGCGCATACCGGACCCGCCACAAAGCACGGAGCTGTTGATTGGCATGCTGCTGGGACTGGAGTTGATCCGGCTACTCTACGGCCAGCCGGCAAAATTCACGGGCGAGTCCCTGGAAACGCATGTCGAGCAGGTGGTGGACCGCTTCCTCAGCCTGCACGGGACCTGATGGCTCCGGCGCCATGCCTGCGCGCCACAACGCCTGCCCTGGTCTATCCTGTAGCGGCAAGCCCACAAGCAGGAGATGATGCGGTGAACCAACCAGAAACCGTCCTGTGGTTCGACACCCTTGACCTCTCGTGCCTGCCGCAAGTCGGTGGCAAGAACGCCAGCCTGGGGGAAATGTACCAGCGCCTGAGCGAGGAAGGGATCCGGGTCCCCTTCGGTTTTGCCACCACGGCGCAGGCCTTCCGCGACTACCTGGCGGACAACCGGCTGGAGGCCCCCATCCGCGAGGCTGTGGCTGCCATGCGTCGAGGCAGCCAATCGCTCGAAGCCACCGGCGGAGCCATCCGCGAGCTGATCCGCAGGGGGAATTTTTCCAACCGCCAGCGCACCCTGATCACGGGCGCCTACCGCGAACTCTGTGAGCGCCTGCAGACCCCCTCCCTGGCTGTCGCCGTGCGCAGCTCCGCCACCGCGGAAGACCTGCCCGAGGCTTCCTTTGCCGGACAACAGGAGAGCTTCCTCAATGTCCGCGGCGAGGAGGCCCTTCTGCAGGCCTGCCGCGAATGCTACGCCTCCCTCTACACCGATCGCGCCATTGCCTACCGGGAAGAGCGAGGCTTCGAACACGAACAGGTCGCCCTGTCCGTCGGTGTCCAGCAGATGGTGGAATCCGCCGCGGCGGGCGTGATGTTCACCCTGGATACCGAGAGCGGCTTTCCCGACGTGGTGCTCATCAGTGCTGCCTGGGGCTTGGGGGAAACCGTCGTGAAGGGTTCGGTCAATCCCGACCGCTACATGGCCTACAAGCCCTTCCTCGAGGAGCGCGCACTGAGCCCCGTGATTGAAGCGAGCGTGGGCAGCAAGCTGGTGAAAATGCGCTATGCGCTACCGGAGGATAGCCAGCCCTCGGATGCCGACGATGATCAGGGGCCCACTGTCACCGTCCCTACCAGCACGGCAGAACAACGCAGCCGGGTGCTGGATGACGTAGCGGTCCTACACCTGGCCCGCTGGGGAGCCAGAATCGAGGCGCACTACGGGCGGCCCATGGATATCGAGTGGGCCCGGGACAGCGACGGGCAGCTGTTCATTGTTCAGGCCCGGCCGGAAACCATAGAATCGCAGAAGGACCGCAGCGTCCTGGTGAGCTATCACCTGAAGGAAAAAGGTCGGGTGCTGCTTGAGGGGGCAGCCGTGGGCAGTGCCATCGCCGGCGGGCCGGTCTGCGTGGTGGACCGGCCGGGCGATGTCGATGCCTTTCCCGAGGGTGCCATCCTGGTCACCGAGCGCACCGACCCGGACTGGGTACCCATCATGCGCCGGGCGGCGGGTATCGTGACCAATAGCGGCGGCACCACCAGCCACGCGGCCATTGTCAGCCGGGAGCTGAAAAAACCCGCCATCGTTGGCTGCGGCGATGCCACCGCTATGCTGCGGGATGGGATGGAGATCACCATCAGTGGCGCAGAAGGCGCGACCGGCAAGGTGTATGCGGGCCTGCTCGACTTTGACTGCGACTCCATCAGCCTCGCCGAGCTGCCGCACTCCCGCACACAACTGATGATCAATGCCGCACTTCCAGACGGCGCCCTGCAGTGGTGGCAACTGCCTGTGTCCGGTATCGGGCTCACGCGGATCGAGTTCATCATCTCCAGCCAGATTCGCGTCCACCCCATGGCGCTGGTCCACCCGGAAAAGGTAAGCGATCCACAGGTCGCAAAGGACATTGCCGAGCTGCATGCCGGTCACCAGCAGCCGGTCGACTACTTCATCGATGGGCTGGCGCGGGGCGTGGCGCGAATTGCTGCCTCACAGTATCCGCGCCCCGTCATTGTGCGCATGTCGGACTTCAAATCGAACGAGTATCGCGGCCTGCTGGGCGGTGAATTCTTCGAACTGGAAGAAGAAAACCCCATGCTCGGCTTTCGCGGTGCCTCACGCTATTACCACCCCCTGTACCGCGAGGGCTTTCAACTTGAGTGTCGCGCCATCCTGCGAGCCCGCGAAAGTATGGGCTTCGACAACATCATCGTGATGATTCCCTTCTGCCGCACGCCGGCGGAAGCAGACCGGGTTCTTGACACCATGGCCGAAGCGGGCCTGCGGCGCGGCAAGGACGGGCTGCAAATCTATGTGATGTGCGAGATCCCCTCCAATGTGATTCTCGCGGACCAGTTCGCTGGGCGTTTTGATGGCTTTTCCATTGGCAGCAATGACCTGACCCAGCTAGTACTGGGCATAGACCGCGACTCCGCGGTTCTGAAAACGCTTTTCGACGCTCGGGATGAAGCCGTCAAACGGATGATCGAGCAGGTGATCCGGGTGGCCCACCAGCATGGGTGCAAGGTGGGCATCTGTGGCCAGGCTCCCTCCGATGACCCGGAGTTCGCCGAGTTCCTGGTGGATTGCGGGATTGACTCGATCAGTCTGAACCCCGACTCGGTGGCCCGGGCAAGCGCGCATGTGGCGGCAGCTGAGAAAAAGCGGCGCCCCTAATCCCCCAGCCAAAGATAGGAGTACCAGTAAAATTCACCTGCACCCTCACTGCTGGGGGCCGTGCAGTTGACCTTGTTGCGGCCGCCGCGGGTCGGCGGCAAGTCGACAGCGTAACGGCGCTCTCCCATCTGATGGAGAGACAGGGCCTCACCGCTTGAGGCGAAACAGGCCAGCCCGGCCAGGGCCTCACCGGAAAGCGTGATGCTCAGCACCCCGTCATCTACCCGCTCCTGTACCACCGGCAGTGGCCGGCTGTGAACACCCTGGCGCAGACGCTGCAGACTGTCCTGACCGCTCGCCATTGGAAAGCGTGGAATCTGCAGCGGATCAGTAACTGCGCCAACGGCGCCTGACTGCTGTGCCAGCCCGAGCAGCTGGCGACGGGAAAGCGCGCCCTTGAGCTGGCTGTTATATTCGCCAAAGGGGTAGGCAAAGGCCTGGATATCCACCTGCAGTTCCGCACGGATTCGCTCGCGGTTGCGGTCGATCTCATCGTCTATGCGCTGCGCCCACTGGGCGTCACTCTCGCCGGACCGACGCCGCGCCAGGTAATCGTGGCTGTGGGAGTGGCCACCGATACTGGCACCCATGGCAAGCAGCTCCCGGGCCTGCTGCCAGGACATGTAGCCGGGCACCTGGTCGTCGAGCGGCTGACTGGCGAGAAACACCGTGAAGGGCCAGTCACGATCGGCCAGGCGGGGTGCGGCCTCGGTGAACACTGATCGGTAGGCATCGTCAAAGGTGATGGCCACGGCATTGTCAGGTAGCGGCCCTCCCGCCAGGGCCTTCTCCAGAAGAAGCTGTAGCGGCATGACGGTGAAGCCATGGTCCTCGAGGTAGTCCAGATGTGCGGTAAAGCGCTCGGGAGTCACGCTGGTGCTGGCCGGGGTCTCCTGACTGACGTGGTGGTAAAGCAGAATGACGGCATGGTCGGCGGCGCGCAGCACGGGCGACAGGGAAAACAAGCCCACCGCCAGTATCGCCGCAAGCGTGCGCAGGCTCACGCTTGAGTGTCCTCAAGCTGTCGGGTGGTGAATTCGCGATACTGGCCAATCATCGCCTTGACCTCCTGAACGTAGTCCTCCCGGCGCTCGGAATAGTAGAGCAGGCCGTCGGCGAGAAACCGCGCGGACAGCGCGACGTCGCGGTCGCGCTGGCGCGCGCGCAGCTCGCGGAAAGCCCGGTACCTGGGGTGCGTGTTCAGGTTGTGCATGTAACTGGCGATAGCGTCACTCACCGAAGCATAGACGCGGAGCTCGTGGCGCTTCCCCGTGCCGCGGGCCAGCGGCACCAGACCGCAACCGGGCTCAAAACACCAGTGGCCGAAGAGGTTGTTGGCCTTGACCGCGAAACGCGAACGCCCCCAGGCTGACTCCTTGGCCGCCTGCACCAGGGCCAGCTCCAGGGGGACCACATCGACACGTTGCAGCAGGATCTCCAGCTGCTCCGCAACCGTCAGCTCCTCGGGCACTGCATAGGTCTCGGCGAGACGCCGCACCCGCCAGCGATCCAGCAGATTGAGTTGCTCCCCGAGCTGCTGTTTGTCAGCCAGAGCCAGCAGGGAGCGGCGCTCCTCGCGCAACCGGTCGTTCTGCTCGCGTACAATCGGCGTCAGGTAGTCATAGAAGGCCTGTTTCAGTTCCGGCACCTGGTCGTAGCGCGAGAAGTCCGGCAGGGGACGTGAATCCGCTGCGAAAAACCACCAACCGAAGAGGAACAGCACGACCACCCCACCGACTGCGACCATCGGTTTGTCGCGCAGTGCGGCCGCGATTGTCGTACCTGAAAGCCTGTTAAACATCCTGCTGACTGCCTGTTGACTCCACGTCTGCCGTTTTAGCTGAACACAACTTTAACATGATATCCCGGCGGAATCGCGGCATGCCCAGGAACTGACCGGGCCGAGAGCAAGGGCGCGGCCACCGGGGACGCCGGCAGAAAATCCGGGACAGGTGCGTTATACTGGTGCGCTTCCCACACTCGAGAAAACACAGGAAGGTTACCCCGTGGAAATTTTTGACGAGTACGAATCCGAGGTTCGAGGCTACATCCGCTCATTCCCCACCGTGTTTGACAAGGCGATGGGCTCCGAACTGTTTGACGAGGACGGCAAGCGCTACATCGACTTCTTTGCCGGTGCCGGTACCCTGAATTACGGCCACAATCCCGAAGAGGCTGTGGAAGCTCAGATCCAGTACCTCAAGGACCGCCGTATTGCCCACGGCCTGGACAAGGCCACCGTGGCCAAGAAGGAGTTTCTCGAAACCTTCATCGAGAAGATCCTCGAGCCGCGCAAGATGACCTATAAGCTGCAGTTCACCGGCCCCACGGGCACCAACTGCACCGAGGCCGCCATGAAGCTGGCCCGTCAGGCCACGGGTCGCAACAATATCATCGCCTTTACCAACGCCTATCATGGCCACACCATGGGCGCTCTCGCGGTCACCGGCAACGAAGCCTACCGCGACGAATCCTACGGTGCCCGGGGTGCGGTGAGCTTCATGCCCTTCGACGGCTTCCTCGGCGACATCGACACCCTCTATGTCTTTGAGCGCTACCTGGAGGACAAAGGCTCGGGTATGGAAAAACCCGCAGCAGTCATTCTGGAGACGGTCCAGGGGGAAGGGGGCATCAATGTCGCCTCCAGCGAGTGGTTGCAGGGCCTCGAGAAGCTCTGCCGCAAGCACGATATCCTGTTGATCGTCGATGACATCCAGTCCGGCAATGGCCGCACCGGGGAGTTCTTCTCCTTCGAGAAGTCCGGCATCAAACCCGACCTGGTCTGCCTGTCGAAATCGATTGGCGGCGGCAACCCGATGGCCCTGCTGCTGATCAACCCGGAAGTGGACGTATGGTCGCCGGGCGAACATACCGGGACTTTTCGCGGCAACTCCCTCGCCTTCGTGGCGGCCAAGGTACTGATAGACCAGTACTGGTCCGATGACACACTCTCCCGCGAAGTGCACCGCAAGACCGATATCATCATGGCTACCCTCAACGGCCTGCGAGACGAGTTCCCCGGCCTGAACTGCCGGGTGAAGGGACGCGGCCTGATGGTAGGTATCGAAACGCCGATCGACGGCTTCGCCGACGAGGTGTCAGCCGCGGCTTTCGAGCGCATGCTGATCTCCGAAACCTGCGGTGCTGACGGGCACGTCAACAAGCTGTTTGTTGCCCTGACCATCGAGGATAAGATTCTGCAGGAAGGACTGGATATTTTCTGCGAAGCCTTCCGGGAAGTGGCGAAAAAGCACAGCTGATTTCGACACCCCGGGCAACCGGGGTGACTGCATACCAAAGCTTGCGTTGATAGCCCCCTCTCGGGGGCTACGGCGCGCACCTCTCCGGCAACAGCCACTGCACTCCTCTTTCGAATTCGGCGGTCGGTCTACACATGTTCACTAACCGCCAGTTGATCCACAGCTGCATAACCCTCAAGCTAGTAAACGGATAGCAAAGCTTCAAATCCGTCACCGCGGTCGATTATGTCGAACCGAGGCAGGATCGGGGTGTCGGATACCTGAACCATTGCAACGCGAGGAATGTGCAGCATGAACTCAGATACCTCCCAAAAATCTGAATCAGCCGTACTCTATCGCATGGTCATGCACAACCATGTCTGCCCGTTTGGCCTGAAATCAAAAAGTCTGCTGAAACGCGCGGGCTACGACGTTGAGGACCACCATCTGGAGACACGCGAGGACACCGAAGCCTTCAAGCGCGAACACAAGGTGGAGACAACGCCACAGGTATTCATTGACGGCAAGCGCATCGGTGGCTATGAGGAACTGAAAGTTCACCTGGGGAAAAAACCCGCCGAAGAGAATCGGGACAGCACCAGCTACCAGCCTGTTATCGCGGTATTTGGCGTGGCATTGCTGATGGCACTGGGCGCCAGCCATGCGGCCTTCGGTACACCTTTCACCCTGCGTGGCGGCGAGTGGTTTATTGCCATCTCCATGTCGATCCTGGCGATATTGAAACTCCAGGACCTGTCGAGCTTTACCAATCAGTTTCTCGGCTACGACCTGCTGGCACAGCGCGAGGTGCGCTATGCCTACGTCTATCCCTTCGGTGAGGCCCTGGCCGGCGTCCTGATGATTGCCGGCGCGCTGATGTGGATCGCAGTACCGGTAGCGCTGTTCATCGGCACCATTGGCGCAGTCTCCGTATTCAAGGCAGTGTACATTGACCAACGCGAGCTGAAGTGCGCCTGCGTGGGTGGCGACAGCAACGTGCCCCTGGGCTTTGTGTCGCTGACTGAAAACCTGATGATGATCGCGATGGGCATATGGATGGCGATCAAGTGAACGCCTGGCGGTCAGCAGAATCGGGACTTGCCGGCACACCGTTCGCCCAAGGCTGCAGAAAATGATGACTTTGCTACACTAATGACCAACCCGAAAATTCGCTTGCCATGCGAAGGCACGGCATCGGGTAGTTTTGGCACGAATTTTCGGTCTTTCTCGCGCCGTAGGAAAGCAGACGCGGCGCTGCCTGAAAACCAACCGAGAAGGAGCGCAGAATCATGTTTATCAGATCACTGTCACGCCTACTCGCCATGACAGCGGCAATTTGCACACTCGCCCTGACACAAGGGACTGCATTGGCGGCAGAAAAGAAAATCGAGGAAATCACCGTGCTCGCTCCACGCATCACCAGCGAGCAACGCACCTCGCCGCCCTACGGCAAGACCGTTGTTGCACAAAAAAGCATGGTGGTAAACATCGCGGACCTGGATATCACCCGCACCGCCGATATGCGCAAAGCGCGGGATCGAGTCGAGGAGGCAGCAACAAGCGTTTGCGAACAGCTTGAGGAGGAGCTTCCTTTCGGCCAGCCACGCACCCCCGAGTGCATACGCCGTGCGGTATCGGACACCATGGCCCAGCTGGAAGAAATTGCCATGCTTGAATAAGCGTGCAGACACCGCCGGGGCACCTGCTGTGCCCCGGCGCTTCTACGACACTCTTCGTAATTTGCGGGCAGCGCGATGCGGTTAAGCCACTATTGCGAAAGCCCGCGTGACTGGCAGTGCCGATCCCTGCCCTCCTGCTTGGCGCGATAAAGTGCGGCGTCGGCATTACCCAGCAAGAACTCTCCATCCGGCACCCGGGTTGACCCCATGGCAGGCGTCCAGGTTGCACCCCCGCTACTCACGCTGATGGGAGTTTCCAGGCCAGTAATGGAATGCACCATCCCGCTGAGGCGTCGCGCGACGGTACAACAGCCGGTTTCATCGGTATGCGGCAGCAACAGCACGAATTCCTCACCGCCCAGGCGTACCGCACAGTCATTCACCCGAGCGAGCCTCTGCAAGACCTTCGCCATCTTGCGCAGGGCGACATCGCCCGCCGGGTGGCCGTAAGTGTCGTTGTAGCGCTTGAAGTGGTCGACATCGACAACCAGCAGAGACAAGGGCTCCCCGGTGCGTGCGCTGCGATGCAACTCCTCCGACAGGCGTCGGTCCAGTTCCCGACGATTGCCCAGCTGGGTCAGGGGATCGGTGGTCGAAAGCACTGCCAGCCGGTGGTTGAGCGACTCGAGTTCACGCTGCTGCTGAAGCAGCTCCGCCTCGGCCTGCTTCTGGGCCGTGATGTCCTGTATCTGGGAAACGAAGTAGTCCGGCGCTCCGGTCTCGTCGCGCACCATCGACACGCTGAGAAGCGCCCATATTTCCCTGCCACCCTTGTGGAAATAGCGCTTCTCCATGCGATAACTGTCACGTTGGCCCGCCAGCATTTCCCGCAGGAAAGCCAGGTCCGTATCCAGATCATCAGGGTGAGTGATCTGCTGGAAATTAATCGCCAGCAACTCGCTTTCGCTGTAACCGAAGATGGCCGTCACGGCCCGGTTGACCCGCAACCATCGGCCCTCGAGGCTCACCAGTGCCATCCCGATGGGCGCATACTGGAAGGCACTCTCGAACAACTCCGTGTTTACTCGCAGCCGGCGCAGCGCGTCCTGGCGTCGGCGGTCTGCCTGATCCTGCTCAACGACCTGGCCGATGCGGCCGGCCATCAGTTCTATCAGTTCGATATCCGTTTCATCGAAGGGGTGCTGGCGCGCCTCGGGTGCCGTGAAGTTGAGCGTGCCGAAAATTTCCCCCTCGACCCAGATAGGCGCCGCAAGGTAGGACTCAAGCAGCATCTGACGGTAGGCCGGGTGCCCGCCCAGCGCGGGATCCACGGCCGCATGGGAGACCGCCATGGTCCTCTGCTGACTAATCACCGCCGAGCAGTAGGTATCGCCAAGCGGCATGCTGTCACCCGCCGCGAAGCCCACGGAGTCGGGCGCGACGGCGAGAATCGTATACTGTCCCTCGCTGATTCTGCTGACGATACCCACCGGCATGTCAAACAGTTGCATACCGGTCTTCAGGTAATCCTCGTACAGCGCGCTATAGGAATCATAGCGACTCAGACTCAAGCGATGAAATTCGCGGAAGCGCGCCGTCAACTCAAGGAAATTGCTTCCGGTTTCATGATCGGCCATGGTGTTAGGGGTCCGCGGGTAGGAAAAAGCGCCGGCGCCTGACACAAGCGGGTTGCGCAAAGCCCCCTTAGTTTAGAGCAAGAAAGGGCAGTCGGGTCAAGTGAAAAGGATACTTCCCGGCCCGTCAGCAGGCCGCACCTGCAGCAAGGCAAATTGAGAGCCTTTTGAGACCTCTGAGACTGACATTCCCCCCCCGGAACCACCGATAGTAAACCCGCCGAGGTCGGTGGCTATCCTTCGACCAATCAACCGGCACGAAAACACTATTCAAAGGAAGGGGAAAGCGTGAAAAGACTGATCAGGGGCAGCGCCAGTATTATTCTGCTGTTGCAAGGCAGTGCAGCACTGGCGGATACGGGATTCATCTACGACTTCAGCGACGGCAGCGCCACCTCAAGTTCCGGTGACGTGGTATCACCCATTAGCGGCGATAGCAGGCAATACTCATCGACCGTCGACTACACAGAGTCCAGCTTCCGCATGACGGTCGAGCCGACAGGCGCCGTGGTCACCGTGGGCAAGTATTACTCGGAGAGCGAGGGCGTCGTTCACGGTCACTGGAGCGCGGGCGGCGCCAGCAATGGCATGGATCGACTCCTGTTCCGGGCCGAGTCAGGGGAAACCTTCGACCTGAACTACTATGTCCTGACAAGTAACACCGAAAACGGTGGTAGCGCCGCTACCGGTAACGAAGACACCTATATTGTGGCGTCCAGGGACGGTGTCACAGCCTCGTTTCGCTCCAAACTACCCTCTGAAGACTGGGGCATTAGCGACGGTGTCAGGGAGATTTACCTGGGGCCCGAATTCGACGGCATCAAGGCCTTCTGGTTTGAGTCCGAGGGTGGCACTTACTGCTTCGGGATGGACAAATTTTACGTCAACCTCACACCGCCGCCGCCCTCGACCCCAGACCCCATCGTTGTAGGCAGCGGTACCGTGGACGACGCCATTGAAGAACCGACGGATAGCGACGGTGACGGCACGAACGATGAGGACGACCCCTTCCCTAACGCGGTGACACTCGAGCAGAATGGCGGGAGCATCCTGGAAACCACACCCGGCACTGCGACATCCAGCTGCTCCATCATGAATGGCTCATTCAACCCCAACCTGCCGCTGCAAGCCATTCCTGCCGGCATTACCGGTATCGGCCGAGCCATCGAGTTCACCCTAGAAAGCTGTGCAGTCGGCGAATCCATCCAGGTCAGTGTCGACCTGGGCGAAGACCTGCTCCCGGGCGCTGCCGTCTACAAGATCAACGATGCCGGGGACTGGGCACCGATTGCCGGTGCCAGCGTTTCGGGTTCAGTACTGACCTACACCTTGACGGACGGTGGGCCGTACGATGAGGACGGCATCGCCAATGGCGTGATTGTCGACCCGGTAACCGTAGGCTACGCCGCCGCGGCGAGCGCGGCACCGCAGCCTGTCTGGACCCTGCCTCTCTGGGCTATTGGCATGCTGGGTGCCGGGCTCTCCTGGATAGGCGCTAGCCGCATGCGCAAGCGCAGCTGACTGCCTCGGCAGATTGGCGCCTTGCAGCGCCAATCTGGACCAGGCAAAGGCTTCCGGCATTGACTTGCCGGAGGCCTTTGCCTTGGGCATGCCACCGATAATGGAAACCACACCATAGCAGCTGATAAGATGACACCGCATGCGGCGTGGTAAGTCCTGGCAAACCCGGATGGGCACTTCGCAGCAGGGAAGCTGCCAGGGAAGGACAGGTGTTCACCAACTCAATCATTGCACGTCTGCTCGTTGCGTGCGGCGTACTGCTATGGACACTGTCGGCTCACCCGGCGGTATCACTGCCCGGATCGGAGCTGGTCTTCCTTGAGCGGGAAGCCCCTTCCGACGCGCTTACGCTGACAGAGTTTCTGGCAATTCCGGACACAGAGCTCGTACCCCGCCAGGCCGTCATATCGCACGGTTATACACGCTCCGCCTACTGGGCACGCGTCTACATTCCCCGCCACCTGTTCGAGAACAGCGGAGAACTTTGGCTGCAACTGGGCCCGGTCTTCCTTGATCAGCTTACGGTCTATCGACGTTCTTCGAATACACCCTGGCACTGGATCCCTGAGGAACTCGGGGACAGGTCTCCGCTACCCCGCGGCGACATCAGTTATCGACACCCTTTGCTCATCCTGCAGCCACCTCCCGCGAACAGTGAAACCTATGAGTTGATATTTCACTACAAGAGCAGTAGCGCAGTGCTATTGCATGGAAAACTGTGGAAACCCGAAGATTTTCTGGAACATGCCAGCCGTGAAACCGTTTTCTGGGGCTTCTATTTTGGACTGGCATCCCTCTCGACGGGGCTGGGCCTGCTACTCGCTCTGCTGACCCGGCGCAAGTTACTTTGGCTGCTCTGCCTATTCTCCAGCACTTATCTTTTGGTCGCCTGCATACAGGGCTATATCGACTGGTTGCTGGGTTCTATACCCTGGCAGATGCAGCATTACCTGACCAGCATACTTACCCTGACATCCTATGGCTGTCTCTTCTGGATGTGTGCTGAAGCCTTGAATACGCGACGAGAGAGTCCGCGGCTGCACCGCCTTGTCATGGCCCTTGTATCAGTGATATTTGCCTCGCCAGTCAGTATACCGCTGGACCTTTACAACTACGCGATTCAGATGCAGTTTGTCCTTTGTGCTATTGCGATCGTGATTCTGGGATCCATCTCAGTTCGCGGACTCCGTCGCCAGCAGCCACGCTCTGCAATGGAGCGCGGCTTCAGCGTGGCATCTATCTGGTACCTGCTCACCGCCTTGCTGGCTCTCCTATCCCTGTTTGGAGTGTTGCCCTATCAAGAGCACTTGTATGCGCTATGGCAATATGGCCTCGTGGTTAACACGCTGATCGTACTTGCTCTGATTACAATCAATGCCGTCAACGAGGAGCGGCTGGAAAGAACCCGGCTGCAATTATCCCACGATCTCGAGGTGTCACGTGAGGCACGCTTCCATCAAAGACAGTTCATGGGTATGGTTGCACACGAGTTTCGAACACCGCTGTCCGTGATCAGTGCAGCACTGCATAATTTGCAGTACCTTGATCTCGATAAAACACAACGCCACTCTCGGATCGCCAACATCGTCCGTGCCAATGAACGATTGGTGCAACTGACTGACAACTGCCTCGCCGATTCACGCCTGAACGCCTCGCACCTGCAACTGGAATATGGACCAACCGCTATCCATCAAGTGATCGATAGCGCCGGGGCCATCGCTCGACTTTCACCTAAGCATTCACTGGTCGTGGAATCGAGCTTTCCCGAGACTTCTGGTGATAATGCAATGGCTCCCGACATTCTGGCAGATGAAGGCTTGCTAAGGATCGCCATATCCAATTTACTGGATAATGCCGTGAAATATTCCACTGGGCCAGAAATCCGGGTCATTGTTTGTCTGAGTCCGCACAGGCTCGAACTATCGGTATGCGACCAGGGACCGGGAATAGAAAGCCGCCTGGCAGAACGGCTTTTTGAACGCTTTCAGCAGGGTCATTTGCGAAGCTCCGGTGTCGGACTCGGCTTGTATGTGTCACGGGAAATAGCCCTTGCCCATGGCGGCGACCTTGTACTGACACGCAATTCTCCGAATGGCTGCTGCTTCACACTTTTTATCCCCCATCACGGAACACCAGCCGATGATGCCTGAACCGAATATCGCCATTCTTGAAGACAGTCCCGAGCTACGCGAGGAACTGCTATTTTTTCTGCAAGCCCAGGGCTTCAAAGCCTGGGCGACTGGAAGTGCCGAGAGCTTCTGGAAGCAGCTTCATAAATCTGCTGCGGATATCGTGATTGTGGATATCGGGCTTCCCGGCGAGGACGGTTTTAGTGTGGTGCGTTTCCTGAAGCGTCTACGCGGCGACTATGGACTTATCGTAGTCACAGCACGTGGCGCTGCCCAGGAAAGACAGCGCGGACTGGCTCTTGGGGCTGACCTCTACCTGGTCAAACCGGTAAACTTTGCTGACTTGCAGGAGAACATAGAGGCACTATGGCGGCGCATCTGCATTGGACGAGACACGTCGCCGGACCTCACGGCAGTCCAAAGTGTCAACACATCGAACTGGAGGCTAACTCCAATGGGACTGTACGACCCGGCGGGAAAATGCCTGCCACTGACACCGCGAGAACACCGGCTGATGGAAATTTTGTATCAACGCCGGAACGAAGTCTGCAGCAAAGCGTTACTGCACGAACTGGTTTTTGGCACCAGTGAGAGCTCTGACACCCATCGTATTGATGTCATCATCAGCCGCTTGAGAAGCAAGGCTCGCAAGCTTGAAATTCCCCTCGACATCCGTTCGATCTTCGGGCGCGGCGTCGCCTTCCTGGACAAGCCGCCGGAAACGCGCTCCGCCCCAAGACTCACGGGTTTCCAGTCGCCATGAGCGCCCTGCCGACCGTCGCGACGCTCCTGGGACGCGCTGGCTTGCTGCCCTTTGTCGCTGCACCCCTGGCACTAGCGACTCTGGGTGAGGAGCACAGGGCGCTGGTCAGCGGGCTACTGGCCGACTACGCCTTTGGTATTATCGCCTTCCTGCCGGGCATCTGGTGGGGCCTGGCCCTGGTCCGCCGTCGTGCCCCAATACTCCTCATGAGTAATGCCATTTTCCTCGGCGCACTGGCCGGCAAATGGATACTGCCCGATGGCAAATTCTTGCCCTTCGCCGCTGCCCTCCTGGGGCTCATGCTACTGGTGGAGAGGTCACATACGCTGTTCCGCCCCCAGCCAGCCTATTATGCGCGGTTGCGGATCGAGCTGACGGTTGTGGCCGGCCTCTCTCTACTGGTGTCAGCCTCAATCCCGAACGCGGGCTCCTGATAGCGTCAGTTCCTCAGGTTTCCTCGTGCGGGCGCGCCAGACTGGCTCACCCCTGCCGACTCTTACTCTGGCACTGGCAAGGGCTCGAGTCGATAGAGCGCGCCGTTCGGCGAGTCGGTGAGTAGGTAGAGATAGCCATCCACACCCATGGCGACATCCCGGATGCGGCCGAGCTCACCGCGCAGCAGTTCCTCCTGGTGAAGCACCTGATTATCAGTGCTCAGTTCGATACGGAGGATCTTCTGGTGGGCCAGTGCCCCCATGAAGAGATCGTTCTTCCACTCCGGAAAATCGTCCCCCGTATAGAATGCCATGCCGGAAAAAGCCGGCGAGGGATCCCAGTATTTGACGGGATCGGTAACTCCCGGACCTGTCTTTTCACCGATTGGCTTCTGGCCCCTGTAGGTGTCGCCGTAGCTGTAGGCGGGCCAACCGTAGTTGTTGCCCGGTTCTATCAGGTTGAGTTCATCGCCACCGTGGGGCCCATGCTCGTGTTGAAAGATGGCGCCGGTTTGCGGATGAATGGCCATGCCCTGCTGATTCCGATGACCATAGCTGAAAACCTCTGGACGGAAGCCCTCCTTCCCGGCGAAGGGATTGTCAGCGGGCACCGAGCCGTCCATACCCAGACGTACCGTCGTACCCACCGAGGTCTGCGCGGTCGGTATCTCCACGAGCCTCTCGCGTCGCTGGCCACGTTCACCCATGGTCACCAGCAGCGTCCCGCCCTCCTGAAATGCGATCCGAGAGCCAAAGTGATAGTTCGGTTCAAGCAGCGGAGTCTGCCGGTAGATCTCCTCCCGATCGACCAGCGTTGCACCTTCCAGACGAACACGCGTCAGCGCGGTCCCTCCCTTGCCCTCCTCCCGGATGGCGTGGGTGAGGTAAATCCAGCCACTCTCGCCGTAGTCGGGCGATACCGCGACATCGAGAAGTCCACCCTGGTTTTCCGCCCAGACGTCGGGCACACCGGACAGCGCTGTCGACTGGCTGCCATCCACGAGGTACATCGAACCGCCGCGCTCCGTGATCAGGGCCCTGCCGTCAGGCAGCCAGTCAACCGCCCAGGGGTGCTCCAGATTACTCACGACCCGCACGACACGAAAGGTTGCGGATTCGGAATCGACCTCGTCCAGGACGACCACCGCTTCGGGCACTGCCTTGGCTCCTGCCTCAGGCTGGGCACCGAGTGCCGGAATGGCGCCGGGCAACAGCACAAGCGCTAGCAGGCGAATCAGGGAACGTTGCATGGGGGACTTTCTCCTTCTGTCCTGGTTTGACTGAAGCCTGACTCTACGCGATCCCATGTCAGGCTGGCGGAATGAGAGCGAGGAAGCGCTCACAACACCTTACGGCGACATTCCGCGACATGGATCACTGAGGTATCCGCGCGACAACTAACGCCGCACCGACAGACCGAGGATGTCATAACTCATGGTTTCCCTCGCTTACTGCTTGCGTGGTACGACTTTACGGCCCTTAGTATAGCCGCCCTACCACCATTCAGCCTCCCGCGCCCTGCCCTGGCGAGCTCAGGGTTCATGTGGCGACTGGTACCAAGGTAGCCCTGCCCGAGCACTTTTTTCAAGCTCGGCAATCACTTGCGCCCCCAAGAGCAGGATGACCGCACCTATTTCCAGGGTAATCAGCAAGATGATAATCGTCGCCAGAGAGCCGTAGATAACGTTGACGAAAGAGACATTTTGCATGTAATACATGAGCGTCAGACGGGTGCCCTCCCAGAGAACGGCCGCAACAAATCCACCTATCACTGCCCGCGGCAGTGCGATGCGAACAATGGGCAGTACCTTGTAGATGGCACTGAACAAGATAAAGACGCTGACGAAACTGAGCGGATACAGAATGATCGCGGGCCTGTCATAGAAAAGCTCCGCAAGACCGAAAAGCAGAGTCAATGCCAGCATGCCAATGCCCAGTACCGCGATGAACACGTAGTGCATGGCGGCGGATACCCAGAAGCTGCGTAGAGGTGTATCCGGCTGTCGAAAAATAATGGCAATGGAGTCCTCCAGCCCCCGGAACGCTGCAGAACTGAAGATCAACATTACAGGAATGCCGACCAGACCAATGAGGTCCCGCGAATCCAGAAACGCCTGCACGGCATCCAGTATCAGATCAGCGTAGTTGGAGGCAAAGTGGCGCACCTGGATATGCATTACCTCCATGAGCTGGCCCTCGGGGACCAGGTGCGTCAGCATTACCCCGAGCAGTGCCAGCAGCGGAATCGCCGACAGCAGCACGTTGTAGCCAACGCCGCCCGCAAGCAATACGCCGTGGTTCCGGAAAAAATGACGCAGCACCCGCCGGCTGAAGCTCTGTGTCCGCCGGACCGTCCGGGCTGCGCTGGAAAGCATAGTGCGTGACACCCACATGCGGCTCAAATTCCAGTGAAATGCTGGTGTTGCCTACTCGGCCTACTGAAGCCTCTCAGGCGGACCGTCGTGAGCACCGCCCTCCTTCTATGTTAGTTTGTAAGGCATGGGTAACAAAACTGCGGAGGAAAAACGATGAGCAAGACAGAGTCGGTCACAGTTTCGGCAGTTTCCACTGAATTCAGCGCCAGTCGCAACTGGTTCCTGGCACTAGGCGTCATCAGCACACTGCTGGGTGCCGCTGCGATCGTGTTTCCGCTGGTAGCGGCCCTGACGATCGAGCTGCTGATTGGCTGGATCCTGGTGATCAGCGGGATCTCCGGGCTGATTCATGCCTGGCGCGCCGGGCGCTGGCACGGCTTTCACTTCTCCCTGGTCTCGTCCCTGTTTGCCCTCGGCCTGGGCATGCTACTGCTGCTTTTCCCGCGCTCGGGTATTCTGTCACTGGCATTGCTCGTAGCATTCTTTTTTATCATCACTGGCATCATGCGGATCATGACCGCCTGGCGACTGCGAGCACTGAAGGGCTGGACCTGGCTGCTGGTGAGCGGAATCATGCCACTGGTACTCGCGGTGCTCATACTGATGCTCTGGCCAGAGGCTGCCGGCTGGGTTATCGGTGTGCTGCTGGGAATAGACCTGCTGTTCTCCGGCATCACCCTGATTCTGCTGTCTACTGCAACGCGAACGTGACACCGCGACTACCCAAGCGGTGGCAAGTCTGTTGAGCGGCTCCCCAATGGCCACAGCTCTGGATCTTCTGCAATGGCCGGCCATGCTGGTGACTCTGGTTGCGGTATGGCTGGTTGGTTACCAGCGCAAGACCGAGCGCAAGCACGGATTCTGGATATTCCTGGGGAGTAACGTGCTCTGGGTTGTCTGGGGTGCCCACACGGGTGCGTGGGCACTGGTCGTGTTGCAGTTTGGGCTGGCCGCCCTCAATATCCGCGGGATCGTCAAGAACGAACCCGCAGGATGAGCGCACCACAAGTCCTGCTCACAGATGCCAGGTTACCCGCGCCCCCAGGGTACGCGGCTTGCCCCAGACCCCATAGCCCCAGTCATCACCCAGGGTGTTCTGATAGGTGAAATACTCCTCGTCAGTCAGGTTGTTGACGAAGGCCTCGAGAATGTAGCGCCCGTCCGATGATGCCCAGCTGACCTTGGCATTGGCAATGCCATAACTCTCCTGAAGAGAGTAGGGGTCGTTCTCCACCTGGAGGAAGTGATCATCCTGCCAGGAGTAGTCCGCCTGCAAGGTGACTTCCCCCGACTCGCCCATGGGAATGTAGTAGCGCATGACCGTATTGAAACTCCACTCCGGTGCGGAGGGCAGCTCTATTCCATCGTAGTCATAGAGATCACCCGCGACGGGACTGGATTGATCCGAGTCCATTTCCGTCGACAGGTAGCCGGCACCCAGGATCACCTCGAAACGTTCGCTGACCTGGGCAGTGAGCTCCATTTCCAGACCGTATCCGGTAACGTCACCGGCATTGAGAATACGGGCACCACTGGCCAGGGTGTCAAACAACTGGGCCTGGAAGCCCTCCAGCTCGTAGACGAAGGCAGCGCTGTTCAGGCGGGCGCGGCCACCCAGCAGCGAAGTTTTCAGGCCAACTTCAAAGTTGGTCATTTCCTCGGAATCCACGGGCTCGAAGGCCTCGGGAACACTGTTGTAACTGGCGGAATCCCCGCCACTGCGGAAACCCGTGGACAGACTGGTGTAGACCAGGGTCTCATCCACCGGGCGCCAGTCCAGACCGATTCGGCCGGAAAAGTTCTGGTCGGATATCGAGTCCTGGACCAGAGTCGGCGTCGTGGTGGTCGGCGTATTGTAGTAGGAGATGTTCCTCACGTAGTCGTAGTCGCGTTCCTCGTCCGTGTAGCGTGCCCCCAGGACCAGCGTAAAGTCCCTGGAAAAGAACCACTCCCACTGGCCGAAAAGCGCAGCCGATTGCGTTTCGAGTGTCACATCTTCCCGGTGAGCGAAATCTATCGCTGCGGCATCGGCAAATTCGACAGCCGTCGGATTCTGCGTGCGCATGTCCCGCTCGTCATCGTAGAGGTACAGACCGACGACCCAGCTTGACACCTCATCCATCTTGTCGAGCCTGAACTCCTGGGACAGCTGCTCGGCGTCCACACTGTATTCTTCGTCAAAGAACACATCGAAACCCGGACCACTGCCGACACCATCGCCATCATCCTGGAGGTATTTTTCCAGTTCTTCATAGGCGGTAATGGAAGTCAGCTTCACACCATTTTCGAAGGCCCACTCCAGCTTTGCGGAAACCCCGAAGGTATCAATTTCGGTGTCCAGCCCACCGCTGACACTGGAGGACACGTCCTCGGGATTGAAGTCGCCACCCGCCTGTTCAATACCGGTCGTTTGAAAGGTGTTGCTGGTGCATTCGCCCCGGTGAATGCGCGCGGTGGAGCAGGTTTCGCCCCCCGGCGTCTCCTGGTAGCCCATGTGAGCAAAGCCCACACTCGCCTGATCCGCCTGACTGCCATGCACATCGAGAAGCAGCTCGGCGTCCGCACCCATATCCACTGCCAGTTTGGCGCGATAGCCCAAGCTGTCCGTTTCGTTCAAATCCTGGTCTGTGTCGACCGGAAACCCGTAATCGTTAACCGGATCGGCGTTGTTGGTCTGCCAGCCGTCGGCCTGGTTGACCTTGAGCGCGACACGACCGCGCACGCCTTCGGCAAGCGGGCCGCTCAGCATGCCCTCGAAAATCCGCTCCGAATAGCTGCCAACCTGGAAGCTTGCCGAGGCCTCCAGCTGGTCTGTTGGGTCGTTGGAAATATAATGCACCAGGCCACCCGTTGCGTTGCGCCCATACAAAGTGCCCTGGGGACCGCGAAGTACCTCCACTCTTGCCAGGTCAAACAACTGTATCGACGAGCCGGCGGGATTGCCGCGATAGACATCGTCCACGTACATCGCAACCGGCGCCTCCCAGGAATCGGAAAAATTCACCAGGCTGATACCCCGCAGGCTGATGGAGGGGCTGGAGGCCTCACCAAAGATTGCGAAGAAATTCATGTTCGGGACCTGTGCAACAATATCCAGCCCCTCTTCAAAGCCCATCTTCTTGATGGCATCGCCGGAGAATGCCGACACCGACACGGAAGCATCCTGAAGCGACTGTTCCCGCTTCTGCGATGTCACGATGATTTCCTCCATGACCGACTGGCTGGCCGAGGCAGTGCCCCCCAGGGCAAGGAGAAAAGACAAAGCCAGTGACCGGTGGAGCAAACCCGGAGACAAGGCAACAGGATAGTGGTGTGATGTTGGTTTTGATGGTTCTTGATCGGCCCTCATAGTGACGTCCTCTCATTTTTTATGCTTTTGTGATGAATTCGCTCACGCTGTGCTTATTTTTCTTATGAATGAGCGAATTCGACCTTACCATGCTCCGATACAGGATACGAACCGGGTTTGAGGTAGGGCTGAGTCGTCGTTTTGCGATCTGCGTGGTTCTGATAGCGAGGATTGCGCAGGGAGCCAGCACGCGTCGGCTGGCTCTGCTATTGCTATGGCTGGAAAGCGGCTGTGGTGGTTTTCGGCAGCATTCACTCCCTATGAGTCGCCGCTACTCCCACTCGATTATCAATGAGCTATTTTTATCTTTTATTATCAATGGCTTAATTTCCTGATAAATGGCGATACCATGAAAAATACCATGCTCAGAAATTTCTTCAAAAATATGCACACCTCTTAACGGCATAGCCCCAGAAGCAGAAGCTCAAATCAACAGTAAGGGCATTGTTGAGAGAAAGATTCCTCGTATGTACCGGCGAGAGCGGAGCTTGTTTCAACAGGCCGCCTAAGCGCGAGATTCTGCCTTTGTGAATCCGAACAGCGAGAAAGACCGAAGACTAATAGCGCAGTTGCAGAATACGCCGGGCGCCATTCAGCACAATCAGACCGATGATCAGACCAATGACCAGGTCGGGATAACGGGAGCCCGTCCAGGCGACCAATACACCGGCAAGGATAACACCCGAATTGGCGATGACATCATTAGCCGAAAAGATCCAACTTGCTTTCATGTGCGCGCCGCTATGCCGGTTTCTTGCGATGAGCACCAGACACCAGACGTTGGCCGCCAGAGCCACAAGACCAAAACCCATCATTAACGCAGATACGGGTTCGCTGCCGAAGACAAATCGCCGCCCAACTTCAGACAGGACTCCCAGCGCCAGAATTAACTGCAGCCAGCCTGACAAATGCGCCGCGCGCAGCTTGGTGCGAAGGCTGTGCCCCACCGCATAGAGAGCGACGCCATAAACCGCGGCATCGGCGAACATATCCAGGGAATCGGCAATCAAGCCGGTGGATTGCGCCAGCCAGCCTACTGTCAGTTCAACCACGAACATAACGCCGTTGATGGCCAGCAGCCACTTCAAAATACCGGCTTCGACCTGGGCGGCTGCCTCTTCGTTCTCCTTGGCCCGGGCAAGATCCTCTTCCCCCACCGGGGTGGTTTTTTCGAGCGTGGCACCCAGTCTCAGGGAGCGCATCCTCTCTTCGATGGTAGCCCCATTGTCGCCATGGAATACCCGCACCTTCCGATTCGGGGTATCGAACTCCAGTAAAACCCGGGGCTCAATACGTAAGCTTCCCCTCTGAGAGGACAGTCCATTAGTAGAGATTTCTGGCATAGTAACCCTAGGAGGTTGGTATGCGGAAATCACGATTCAGTGAGACTCAAATCGTCTCAATCTTGAAGGAAGCCGATAGCGGGATACCCGTGAAGGACCTGTGTCGCAAGCACGGCATCAGCGATGCGACCTACTACAAGTGGAAGTCCAAATATGGTGGCCTTGAGGCATCCGAGCTGAAAAGGATCAAGGAGCTCGAGCAGGAGAACGCGCGCCTGAAGCGGATGTATGCCGATCTGGCGCTCGAAAACACGGCCATGAAGGACCTGATCACAAAAAAGCTCTAGGGCCGGCCCGCAAGCGAGATGCGGTGCGTCACCTGACTGAAAGTTTTGATCTGTCGGTCAGTCGGGCGTGTCGATGTGTTGGGCTCTCTCGGTCGGCCTTTTACCGGGAAGTCGATGATTGGACCGTGCGGGACGCGGATGTCATTGCTGCCTTGGCGGAGCTGGTCCAGGATCGCCCCAGTCGTGGCTTCTGGAAGTGCCGCAAGATCCTGCGGCGCCAGGGCCGTGCCTGGAATCACAAAAGGATTTATCGGGTCTACAAGCGTATGAATCTTCACCTACGGCGTCGAGCCAAGCAGCGCCTGCCGAAGCGGCATCGCGTGGAGCTGTATGTTCCCCAGCTGCCAGATACGGTCTGGTCCGCTGACTTCATGTCCGACGCATTGTGGAATGGACGCCGCTTCCGCACCTTCAACGTGGTCGATGACTTCAATCGCGAAGTGCTTCACATTGAGATCGATACGTCGATCACCTCAGAGCGTCTGGTTAGGATATTCCAGCGGCTGCAAGAAAACCACGGTCTACCGCAGGTTCTGAGAACCGACAACGGTCCAGAGTTCTTGGGAGAGGCCTTCGTTACCTGGGCAAAGGCAGCCGGCATGGCGATACAGTATATCCAACCGGGAAAGCCGAACCAGAACGCCTACGTCGAACGATTCAACAGGACTTACCGCGAAGACATTCTGGACCAGCATCTATTCACCTCGCTGGACGACGTGCGCGAGGCAACATTCTGGTGGATGCTGGAGTACAACGAGGAGCGCCCCCATGACTCATTGGGCGACCGGACACCCGCCGAAGTGCGGCAACAAAGCGCCGGAGTCTCTACTTTTGAATTGTCCTCTTGACGGGGAAGCTTACGAATACTGTCCAAGGCCATGCGGATCATCCCCTCCTCCGACGGGCAGTCCATTTTTGGTACTCGGTAGTCACTGACATAGCCATGTTGAAAAGCCGTATCAGTATTCGCTATCCCAGAGGTGGGGGCATTGGCAACCTTCGCGCTCTGGCAGCCGTCACTGCACGGGTCAGACATCGAATAAAGCCCTTGTGGATGTACGGACGGTCACTATAAACTCTATAGCAACTATAGAGTCAATCGGAATATTGAGAGATGATGAAAATCGGCGAACTGTCGAAAGTGACTGGCTGCTCCGTGCAAACCATCCGGCATTATGAAAAGGAACATTTGATTGCCTCTGCAGAACGCAGTGAAGGCAATTTTCGCCTGTACGATGAAGCTGCCGTTGAGCAACTGCTGTTTATCAAGCAATGTCGCAGCCTGGATCTCAGTTTGCCGGAGATTCGGCAGTTGTTGGCATTAAACCGTTCGCCCGGTGCGCAATGTGATGACGTGAACCGGATGATGGATAAGCATATCGAGCAGGTGGAGGCGCGTATCCAGGAACTCACCAAACTGAACGAGCAACTGGGAATGCTGCGCCGCAGCTGCTCAAACCGTCGGACAGTGGAGCAGTGCGGCATATTGCGTAATTTATCGGCTACTCCGGCTTCGAGCGGCTGACACGCGCATTCAAAAAATCTCCCGCGCTTCCCGCGACCGGGGAATTTTTTTGTTGCCTTCTCGCCAGGACAGGTTGCCTTTGATAGAGAGGGGAAAATGGCAATTTTGTCTCAAAGCTTCCACACCCAGCATGTATCAATCCATTGATAACGCATGCGAGCCTCTCAACTATAAACATAATTTATTCTTATAAATTGACCACCACGCCCACTCCACTGATTGTCAATAAGCCAATTTCCTAATTCTATTTTCAATAGCCTATATTCCTGATAAACGGCGACAACATTAAAAACACCATACTTAGAACATCCTCAACAATGCTCGAAATAATTACCGACTGAGAGCGCGACTTAAATTGCTTCTTCTGTTTGAGGGTGATCGCCATGTTTCTATCCACGCGTCCGCGAAAGTTGCGACGATGAACTTGTAGTACTCTTCCTTGAAAAGATCCCACCAGCCCGGATCAACTTCCACTCGCTGATCTTTCAAAATCTCTTCTACGCAATTAAGGCAGATTCGCGGCGCGCCGTATGCAACGTGAGGCTCGTGGAATTCCGCGTCAAAGCAAGTCTCGACCATCCCATAGATCGCGTCAATTTCCTGAGGCGCCTGTTCAATAGTCGATTTATTGGGCTCGGTCACCTTGAGTCTGCGCTTGACCAGACTAACCTCGTCGACACCGAGCCTGTGGTCCTATTTCGATACTATATATAAATTCCTTCATCTCTAGTCAAGAGGGTCGTACTCCAAAATTCATCAACATAAATCAGGCTAATAGTTTGCAGGAGAGTTAGTTCGAATACGAAGTTCCCAGCTCTTTTAGCGCGTTATCAGCCTCGATAACCGCTCGCTCCACGGCCACCCAGGCTCCTCTCGGGTTATCAATAGCGTACTTCTTGAGATCCGGCATAATATCAACCAACTCGTTGTACATGGGAGCGGTCCAGTCTCTCCCTTTGCCATTTTCTAGCGCCATGGAAAGCTCAGCTGCCACACTTCTGAAGTGCCGAACGTGATACAGGAATCCAAGGTGGGTATTTGATGTATCGACCTCCGAATAATTTGGTGGTCAAGTCCGACACTCCCTGACCAGTTCTTGCGCGGCGTCCAGAAGGTTGTCAGATTGAGCCTGGGCTTGCGCCGCATTCCACGTCACGCTCTTTTCAGCTGAGAAAGCATGCATCGTACCTGTTACTGTTAACAGTGATATTGCGCAGAGTATAAGTAGCTGCTTCATGTCCATTCTCCTTAATAGAAGATATAAGTAGTGTAACCATTAAGATTTTTTCAACTTCCGATCCATGTGCATTTTTTTTTCACCCTATAAATAACCTGGTTTGTTTGCTTCAACAATTTATTCATGTGCCTGTTTCTATTTACATATCTGGTAATGTGTCACTTGTGCATCTTCTTATGATCGTGGGCTTTCTTGGAGCTTAGATCGCCCGAGCGCTCAACGACTTCGCCTTCGTCTGGCAGAGAAGAGCCAGCTAATCCCTTCTGCTTGCGGTGGTCGTGCTTGATGCTACCAGTCGAACCGGCCGAGACACCATCGGGCTCCTCGGAGGACGACTTCATCGATTCTGATGCAGCCTGATCGGTCGGTATCCCTTTGCCTGGCAGACCTTTACGCTTGCGGTGATCGTGTGTGCCTTGATATGTACCCTCTGACTCCGTCGAATCAACTGACGAATGCCCGCCCGGCAAGCCTTTGTGCTCACGATGATTATGTTTCGAGCCACTCTCATGGGCCACTCCTAGCAGGCTGTTGAAAAACCCTGCCTCAGGGCACGGTATTTGAGATAATACCGGCGGTAGTTTTGGGGAGAGATACACAGCATGCGCGGCGGCGACA